>CBDCFB010000002.1:0-272500 GCA_965216065.1 Dehalococcoidia bacterium | reverse complement strand
CAGGCTGAAACCCGCCTGCATGAACGCGGAATCGCTAGTAACCGCAGGTCAGCATACTGCGGTGAATACGTTCCCGGGCCTTGTACACACCGCCCGTCACGTCATGGAAGCCGAGAACGATTGAAGTCGCTGAGCTAACCCGTAAGGGAGGCAGGTGCCGAGGTCGGGCTTGGTGACTGGGACGAAGTCGTAACAAGGTAGCTGTACCGGAAGGTGCGGCTGGATCACCTCCTTTAAGGAGAAAACGGTTCTGGCTGTTACCCCGAGTTCTCGGGGTGGAGTCGGGGCCAACTCCCAGGTCGATCGGTGGGTGTTCCTCTCCAGAAAGCCAGTGGCTCGAAGGCTAAATGCCCGAAGGTCCTGTGATTGAGTGCAATAGCGCTCCCAAGCTGATGGAGGGGTTCCCTGAGAAAATCCATCGTTCCCCCGGCATTGCCGGGGACCTGTTAACCACTCTTGAACACACCAACCCTCCCTTCCACTGTTCAGCGGTTAAGGCAAAAGAAGAAGCCGGACCTCCAAGATCCGGCCTTTTTCTTTTGCAAGCTGCTGCCGGTCAGGGACGAAAAGGGTTGCCCTGTCCCTCTACACCTCCACCTCCAGGTCCCTGACCTCAACGCTATCAAGCCACGCATGCTCCAAGTGATAGTGGCCATCTACCCCTGCTTCCGACAGGTACCTTTCGACAAGAATGCGAGCTTCGGACAAAGCCTCTTCGGGAGACCATCCCTGTGCCGTTAAGCAACCTCCGTGTTCCATCAGATGACAGGAAAAATAAGGCATCACAGCGGTATATCCGCCATCTTCGTCAGGAAACAAGACAACTGTTACCTTTTTGGTTTCCATAGGGTGAGCTCCTGAAAGCGGGGGAAACATTGGGGCGGACTGTCCTCGTCCGCCCCAACCTGTTCAGTGGACGGCGCACAGTCTAGCACAGTGCACCTGATTGGCTACCCTTTTTTTGTGAAAATTTGTGTGAGATTATTGGGCTGTCCAACCACCGTCCAGAACCAGCTCGCTTCCCGTCATGAACGACGACTCGTCGGATGCGAGAAATAGCACCCCGTTGGCAATGTCGTCCACCGTTCCAATCCGGCGAATCGGCGTCTCGGCTATTGCCTGTTCGCGGGCTCCTGGCACCGAAAGTCTCAGTTCAGTCATGGCCGTCTCTATGAAACCCGGATGTACGGAGTTGCACCTGATGCCTTCCCGTCCATATTGCACGGCGGTCGACTTGGTGAGCAGCCGTACCGAACCCTTGGACGCAGCGTATGCCGCTGCTGCGCCGCTCGCGGGGGAGAGGCCAACCAAAGCGGCGATGGAGGAGATATTCACGATGGAGCCACCGCCCGCCGCTCGCATCGCAGGAACGGCAGCCTTGGTACCGAGGAACACCCCCTTGCTGTTCACATCCATGATCCGGTCCCAGACATCCGTCGAGGTGCCATCGATTTTCGGGGCGTCCAGCCCCCCCGTCGACACGCTGCCAATTCCGGCATTGTTGACCAGAATGTCCAGCTTCCCGTACTCGCCTACTGCGCGAGACACGGCACTCTCCCACTGGCCCGGCTCAGTAACATCCAGGTGGACATAGGTCGCCAGTCCGCCCAGCTCGCGAATTTCCGCCTCCAGCTTCAGGCCCTCTTCGTCCAGGATGTCACCTATTACCACGGCCGCGCCCTCACGGGCGAACAGCCGGGCTTCAGCAGATCCCTGCCCCCTTGCACCTCCACTGATTAGCGCCACTTTCCCTTCCAGTCGCATTCAAGACCTCTACTTCACAACTATTGGTTTACTACTTGGCTGTCCAACCTCCGTCTATCACCAGCTCGCTGCCAGTCATAAATGACGACTCATCCGAAGCCAGGAAGAGCACTCCGTTGGCTATGTCGTCCACCGTGCCGATACGATTCAATGCGCCTTGAGTAATTCCCCACTCACGGCCGCCGGGCTGCGACAGGAAGGGTTCGGTCATTGGCGTTTCGATGAACCCCGGATGCACCGAGTTGCACCGAATTCCCTCCGTTCCGTACTGCACCGCTGTCGACTTTGTAAGCAACCTCACTGAACCCTTTGAAGCGGCATAGGCAGCGGCACGGCCGTTGCCGGGGGCGATTGCCACTATACCCGCAATGGAAGAAATGTTGATAATGGATCCTCCTCCGGCCACCCGCATGGCAGGAATGGCAGTGCGGGTCCCCAGGAAGACCCCCTTGCTGTTCACTGCCATGATCCGGTCCCATAGCTCCGCATCAGTTCCGTCTATCTTTGTGCTGGTCAGGCCGCCACCCTCCATCCCGGTGATGCCTGCGTTGTTGACAAGGATGTCCAACTTGCCGTACTGGTCAACCGCTTGTGAGACGGCGCTTTGCCATTGGTCTTGCTCTGTTACATCCAGGTGGACACAGGTCGCCTGACCGCCCAGCTCGCGGATCTCCGCTTCCAGCTTCAATCCGTCTTCGTCCCGGATATCTCCGATGACCACTGCCGCCCCCTCTCTGGCGAAGAGCCGCGCTTCCGCAGCACCCTGACCCCTGGCGCCACCACTGATAAGCGCCACTTTGCTTTCCAGTCTCATGACAGTCCTCCATGGAGTCAATTGGCATAGGCGATACCCTGCCCTCCGAATTCCTCTCATGCCAGGCCAACCAGTCAGAGAAATGCCTGGACACCACCAAAGGGCAAATGACGATAATCCGCTTCGGCCGGCAATGGCCAGCTTGAGCGGATTATACCCCGCGGGAATACAGGCATACTGCGAACGGGCCCCGATTGGAGTATCCTAGCGGGAACTATGCCCGGGCCAACATGAAGACAAAAGGGGAGGTCATGAATCAATTATGAGGCTGGAAGGTAAAGTGGCGATGGTTACCGGAGGCGCCAACGGCATGGGCGCCGATGAATGCAGGTTGTTCGCCCGCGAAGGCGCAAGGGTAGCGATCGCAGACATTCGTGAAGAGGACGGCCGTAGGGTTGAGGCCGAGATTGCCGAAGCTGGCGGCGAGGCCATGTTCGTCAACCTGAACGTGTCGGACGAAGACTCCTGGATAGCCGCAGTAGGAGAGGTGGTCGGACGGTTTGGCAAGCTGGACGTGCTGGTCAACAATGCCGGCATCAGCGGCAGCGGGGAGACCGACTTCCGCAGCACCGATGCCTGGGACCGGCTGCTGGATATCAACGCACGCGGAGTGTTCCTGGGCACCAAGCACGCCGTGACAGAGATGCAGAAGGCGGGAGGCGGCTCCATCGTCAACATCTCATCCATCTCCGGCATAGTGGGCCAGGAGTCCGTGCACCCGGGCTACAACGCTTCCAAGGGCGCCGTACGGCTGTTGACCAAGGCAACCGCCGTTCAGCACGCCAAGGACGGTATCCGCATCAACTCTGTACACCCCGGCATGATGCCTCCGATGCTGACATCTTTTCAGCGGGGCGACACTCGAAGGGAGAGGCTGATCAACGACGTTCCCATGCAGAGGGAAGGCCGCACCATCGAGGTCGCCAACGCCGTGCTGTTCCTGGCTTCCGACGAAGCCTCCTACATCACAGGCACTGAACTGGTCGTGGACGGCGGATTCACGGCCCGATAGTCTTCCGGACCTAGACCAATAACAATAGTCCTCTTCTCCTGCGTCGGGGAAATGGGTTTCCCCGGCCTAGAAGGCTTGGAAGAGGCAGCAAATGGAGGAAGCGATGGGATTCCGGGTGCTTCATCACTTGAATACCAGCAACATCAAGGGCATTCCCGAGGAGGCGCGCTGGGCCGAAGGCATGGGCTATGACGGCTTGTGCACCGAGGAAACGGGGCACGACCCACTGTTGCCCCTGGCCCTGGCAGCGACCACCACCTCAAGGGTCACGCTGGAGCCACGGGTCGCCATTGCCTTCCCCCGCTCTCCCATGGTCTTCGCTTATGCCGCCATGGACTTGCAGAATCTCTCCGACGGGCGGTTTCGCCTCGGGCTGGGGACACAGGTCAAAGGGCACATCGAGCGCCGGTTCTCGGCCCAGTGGGCAGCTCCCGGGCCGAGAATTCGGGAATATGTGCAGTCCCTTCACGCCATCTGGAATTCCTGGCAGAACGGGACACGGCTGGCTTACCACGGGGAACACTACAACTTTTCCCTGATGACTCCGTTCTTCAGCCCCGGTCCGTCCGAACAGCCTAGCCCGCCGGTATTCATAAGTGCAGTCAATACCTACAACTGCCGGGTGGCAGGCGAAGTATGCGACGGCCTGTCCCTCCACCCGCTGTGCTCACCGGAGTACCTGAAGCAGCGCATCCTGCCCAGCGTCGCAGACGGCGCCGGACGGAGCGGACGAGATGCCGCGGCCGTCAACCTGACTGGCTCGGGCTTCATCATCACCGGACCCAACAAGGCAGCCATCGAGGAACGAAAGTACGCCGTTCGGCGGCAGATCGCCTTCTATTCCTCGACGCGAACATACATGCCGGTGCTCGAAGTCCACGGATACCAGGACGTTTGCGTCAGGCTGCATGAAATGTCGCTGAAGGGCCAGTGGGAGGACATGACGGGACTGATAACCGACGACATCTTCGACAGCTTCGCGGTGGCAGTGGAATACGACGAGGTCGCAGCCGCAGTCAAAGAACGCTACGACGGCCTGCTGAACGAAGTGGTCTTTGGTATGGACGTGTCCGGCGCCGACGACGAAACTCAGCTGAGGAAAATCATCGAAGCATTGCAGGAATAGCCCGCCTCGCTACCCTCGGGACGCCCAGCTTCCGGATTCCACCGCAGTCAGGAAGTCCAGGACGGCGCCGTTGAAAAGCGCCGGCTCTTCCAGATTGATCGTATGGCCGCTTTGCGGAAACATTAACAACCCGCTGCCGGGAATGCACTGCTTCATGAACAGCATCGGCTCGATGCACGGCTCGTCCTCGTCCCCCACCATGAGAAGCGCCGGAACAGGCAGTTGGCGCATTTCCTCTTCCAGCTGAAAGACCGTCGGACGACGCAACTGAATGCCCTGGGTGATGAGCGCGGAGCCCAGGGCTGAGTGTGCCGCCAGCCCGGCCCGGAACTTCTCCCACCCCACCGGATCTTTGCGCCGGAACTGAACGCGCGTCGGGCTGTTCGCATATTCATCGGCGAATTCGGAGATTCCCTCTGACTTCAGCCTTTCGACATTCCGGTGCCAGGCCTCGAGGTGAAGTTCGCGATCGGTTGAGCCCGTGCCGGTTGAAGCTACTACCAGGGCTCGAGTCATTTCCGGGTGAGCGATGGCGAAGCTCAGTGCGGTGGCAGCTCCCATGGAAAGCCCCGAGATGTAGGCCTGGCCGATCCCCAGATGATCCAGCAGGGCCTTTGCATCGGCCACCAAGCGGTCCTGGGAATAGGCTTCCGGGTCTTCAGGCACGCCGGATGGCGGATAGCCCCGGTGGCAATAGGTGATGACCCGGTAACGCCGGGCAAAAAAGTTGACCTGCGGCTCCCAACTCGATATGTCCCCGGCGAACTCGTGGGCAAAGAGGGGGGGAAACCGGTGCCCGCAACTTCATAGTAGATACTCACTGCGTCGTCAGTAGTGAATGTAGGCATGGATGTTCCCTCGCGAACCAGATCCGGCGGAGAGAGGCACGGAACACGGGACTTGTGCGCATCCGCAAAAACCAATAGGCTTGCGGCAAGTCTAGCAGCCCGCAGTACCCGTCGCCATCACAGGAGGCGATAACTTATCTGCTACGGAGGAAGCCCTATGTTGAATAAAGTGCACCACATCACCTTCGTCGTCGAAAGCATTGACGACATGGCCGGCTACATCGAACGGAACTTCTCCCTTGCTCCCATGTCCCGCGACGAGTTCGAAGACCGCGGCTTCAAGTCCATCCTCTACCGAATCGGCGAGACCTACGTGGACTTCTTCGAGCCCCTGCGAGAAGACACGCCCATGGCCCGCCAGCTTCAGGCCACCGGGCCCGGAGTCATGCACGTGGCCTGGGGAGTCGACGGGATCGACGACGTATTCGCCGACCTCAAGGCCAAGGGCAACGAAATGCGCGGCGACGCACCATCGGCAAGCCCCTTCGGCTACCGCAACCTGAACATCGACACCGCCAGCTCGCACGGCATCCTCTTCCAGTTGGCCGAGGGCGAAGTGTCGCACTAGCGGCCAATTTGCCGAGGGGGTTGTTTGGTCATGGAATACAGTACTCTGGGACGAACCGGACTGCGTGTTTCGCGCGCGGGCTTCGGCGGCGGGGGCATCGGGCAGGTCTGGGGGCCTACCACAGAAGAGGCGGCGATCCACTCGGTTCATCGCGCCCTGGAACTGGGCATCACCTTCTTCGACGTCGCTCCCGCCTACGGGGACGGCACGGCTGAGGAAGCCCTCGGCAGGGCGCTGGTGGGCCGTTCCGAGGAGGTCTTCGTTGCAACCAAGGTCCGGCTGCGCGCCGACGAGATGGACGATGTCTCCGGAGCCGTCCGCCGCTCTGTGGACGCCAGCCTCTCCCGGTTGCGTCGCGACTCCGTCGATGTGCTCCACGTCCACAACCGTTTCACCGAGCGACGCGGCGAGGTGCTCCATTCCCTGTCAGGCGACGATGTACTCGGCCCGGTGCTTGACGCCTACAAGGAGATGCAGGCGGCAGGCAAGACCCGCTTCATCGGCCTCTCCGCCATGGATCACCACGTGCCCACCATGCACCGTTTGATCAACAGCGGTGAGTACGATACCGTCCTTGCCTACTACAACTTGCTCAACACCACCGCACAGCTGCCGAAGCCCCCGGGAGCGGAGGTGTTCGACAACGGTCAGATCATCCCCTTGGCCAGGAGCCAGGGAATGGGAATCATCGGCATCCGCTCACACGCTGCCGGAGCCCTGACGCCCGCACTCGATAGGCCCCCCGCGCCAGGCGACGCCCTTATGGAAGCCGACCTGCGCAAGGCCGCGTTGCTGGACTTCCTCCTGGAAGGTCCCATCGAAACGCTGTCCCAGGCCGCCATGGTATTCAGCGTTATGAACAGGGACATCGATACCACCGTTCCAGGCGTCAAGAACGCCGCTGAGGCCGAGGAAACCGCCCACTGCGCTGACCAGCCGCCCATTCCCGAAGCTCGCCTTCAGCACCTGCGGGAGTTGTACGAACGCGACTTCTGCTAACCTCTTGCCCGCTCAGTTGGATTCTTGCACCTCGGAAAATGCAGGGGCGCACGATTGTGCGTCCCTGCGGCCTCTGAAGCACTTTAAAAGTTACCTACACGAGAGGCCACACGTCGTTGGCGAACCGCTCCATCCGTCCCAGCATCACATCCAGGTCTTCTGTCTGGCGCAGGAAGTCCAGCACCATCGAGCCGACCCCCATCTCCTGGTACTGCCTGATATCCCCGGCGACCTGCTCAGCGTTTCCTACGAAAGAAAGCCGGTCCTCTCCAGCCGCCGAGTCGGTCAGGTCGAACTGGTGCGTCCGGTAGATGGTCTCGATTTCCGATGGGTCTCGATCAAATCGGCGCGCGTAAGTTGCCAGCCTTTCCAGCCCAGCCGCCAGTTGCTGCGGCGTTCCCATCGGGAATGTGGGATTGGAACCCAGCGGGTACCAACCGTCGGCCAGTTCCGCGGTCCGTCGCAGCGCAGGGCGACTCTCACCCCCAACCCAGATGGGTGGATGCGGCTTCTGTACCGGCTTCGGCAGGAAACTGATGTTGTCAAAACTGACATACTTCCCTTCGAAGTGCGGATCGTCGCTGGTCCACAGTTCCTTGAATGCCCGTATGTACTCGTCGGTGACGGCGCCGCGCTCCTCAAACGGTGGAAGGCCGAGCGCCTCGAACTCCTCGCGCATCCATCCAACCCCCACTCCTACCACCAACCGTCCGCCCGACAGAACGTCCAGCGTCGCCAGCGCCTTGGCCGCCACCAGCGGGTTGCGGTGCGGAACAATGATCACGCTGGTGACAAGGCGAATCCGGGATGTCTGCCCTGCCAGGAAAGCCAACAGCGTCAGCTGCTCCATCGACTCTCCCGACGGACTGCCCGGGAACTCGCCGCTCTCCGTGTAGGGATACGGTGAGGCTATATTCCTCGGTACCAGGATGTGGTCGCCGGTGAACACTGCATCGTAGCCCAGGTCCTCGCCCGCCCGTGCGATTCGGCCCAGCGTTTCAGGCGTGGCCAGCGGGCCCCGGCCTGGCAGCGTAAACCCGTACTTCATTTTCATCGCTCCTGACTCAATCGTAAGAATGCTTGCCTGTGCGTCTTCTCCCTCACCCTCACCCTAACCCTCTCCCTCAAGGGAGAGGAAACTCTTAGAAAGCGCGCCGCAACACTTCCATCACCTGCTCCGTCTCGGTGACCGGGACGGCGTTGGTCCGGCATCCGCGATCGGTCAGCACCAACTCAGCGATCTCCTGCAGGTCCTCTTCGGGGATTTCCAGCTCTCGGAGGCGGTGCGGCATTCCCAAACCAAGTATAAAGCCGTCCACAGTCCTTGCAGCCAGTTCCGCCGCCGCCTCGTCGCTCATGCCGGCGGTGTCATGGCCTGCGGCCCGGGCGAGCAGCGCCTGCTTGGCCGCAGATGCAGGCCGGTTGTATTCCATCACGTACGGCTGGGTGACGCACGAGGTGTAGCCGTGGCCCACGAAATACTTGACCCCCACTATGTGCCCAATTGCGTGAGAGAGGCCGACGGCAAAATTGGGCGCCCCCATCATCGACATCCAGGCGGCCATGAGGCACTGCAGCCGCGCTTCGCTGTCTCCATCCGACTGCCGGGAACGCGGCAGCGCGGTGAAAAGCATCTCTGCCGCCGACAACACCGGAGCGTCTATGGCTGGCTGGTTCCCCCGGCTATACAGCCGCTCTATGCAGTGGTCCATCGCCTTGACGCCAGTGGAAAGCCAGAGCCAGTCCGGAGTGCCGGAGGTCATGTCAGGGTCCAGGACGATAAGGTCCGCGTACAGCCGCGGGTGTCCCACCCTGATCTTGTGGCCTTCGCCGTCATCGAGCACGTTGCCGCCACCCATGTTGAACTCGCCAGCCGACAGGGTGGTCGGAATCGACACTTGGAGTGGAAGCGCCTTCCCGTCCAGGTTGGGCCGAAGCATCATGTCCTGTCGATGCCCCTGCTGCCTCAACTCGTCCACCGAGGTGATCCCCTCAGCCATCAACACGGCTATCATGCGAGCGGCGTCGGATATCGTGCTTCCGCCCACTCCCACCAGGGTGTCTGCCTCCAGGGACACTGCCAGGTTGGCCGCCTCGACCGCCGAGGACAGGGGCGCCCTTTGCGTCAGCCCCGAGTAGACGCCCACGGCCGATGCTCCCAGCGCGTCCTTGGTCCGCTGCACTGCATCCGTCTGCTCGGCCACTGTCCTTCCCGAAAGCACGAGCACCCGCTTGCCACCCAGGTCCGCGACCTCTCCTCCCAGCGTGGCGGTCTTGTCCTGCCCGAAAATGACCCGAGTGGGAACGGTCGGGTTGAACTCGCCGTTCAGGTTGGCGTATGAGCTCATGACAATCGCCTTCCAGTTTCAAGTTTGAGACTCTTCAGGATACCCGCAGTCTCTTACCGCCAGACTCCGAACGCCCGACTTGCTCCGCCCAATTGCAGGAGTTCTAGTCGGTCAGCGGGATGATGATGGCGAAGCGCGGCTCGGTGCCCACCACACGAGTCGAGTGTCCCGTACCTGTCATATCCTCTGCCATCAGCACAGTTCCCGCGCCATAGTGCTTGATGGTCCCGTCCGGCGTCCCCACCTCGATCTCTCCCGTCAGGGTGATGCTGTACTGCCGCCGCGGCGCGGTGTGAAAGTCCAGGAAATACCCCGGCTCATAAACCCTGAACGAAATCCCCGGCGTTTTTATCAATTCCGTCGAGAGGCCGTGGGCTCCCTCGGTGTCCACGAAGCTCTGCATTTCAAAGTCGCGTTCTTCGATGACCGAGTTGCCGTCGTCCCCTGTGTAAACGCGAACGAATTTTGCCATTCCTCTCACCTGCGTATTTGGCCGCTTGTGGCCTGAAATCTGCCGCCTCTAGTGCCGGTATCGTACAGGAATTCGTTGGGGCGTCAAGGAAAATCGGGCTAGGGGATCACCGACAGCCCCTGTCCTGCCAGCGCCGCCAGTACCACCACCAGCCAGGGCGGCCACTTCCAGATCGCCAGCAGTCCCAACGCCACCAGCGACAGGCCGAAGTCATAGGGCCCGTGAATCGCGCTGGTCCACACCGGGTCGTACAGCGCCGCCAGGAGCAAGCCGACGACCGCCGCGTTAATCCCCCGCAGCGCGCCGCTGAAGCTGGCCCAGGTCCGCAGCCGGTCCCAGAAGGGCGTCACGCCGATGACCAGCAGGAACGAGGGCAGGAATATGGCGACCAAGGCGAACGGCCCCCCAACCCACCCTGACGGCATACCAACAAAGAGGCCAAGATATGCGGAAAAGGTGAACAGCGGCCCCGGAACGGCCTGCGCTGCTCCATACCCGGCCACGAACTCCGCGTCGCTCACCCATCCCGGAGCAACTACCAGTTCCCGTAGAAGTGGCAGCACCACGTGGCCGCCACCGAAAACCAGCGAGCCCGCCCGGTAGAAGCTGTCAAAGACCTGGATGAGGTCAGCGAATTCACCAACAAATGCCGCACGCTGCAGCAGCGGCAGCCCCACCAGGAGAACACCGAACAGGGCCAGGCATGCTACGGCAACCGTCCGATTTATGCGGAACTGCTGCTCCGTCTCCGCGCTTTCCTGATCGGCTCGCAGGAAGCGCCATCCAATCGCCCCGGCAGCGGCTATCACCACCAGTTGCCCCCACCCGGTGGGCCATGCCAGCACCCCTATGGTTGCGGCGATGGCCATCGCCGCCCTTGGGCGGTCCGGACACAGGCTTCGGGCCATCCCCCACACAGCCAGTGCCACAACAGCCACGGCCGCCGTCTTGAGTCCGTTCAGCCACCCCGCATCCCCTACATCGCCAAACATGGCCACGCCGTAGGCGAACAGGATCAGCGCAACAGCAGACGGAGTTGTGAATCCCAGCCACGCGGCGAGGCCACCGGCCAGGCCGGCGCGCCGCATGCCCAGCGCAATCCCCACCTGGCTGCTGGCCGGACCCGGAAGAAACTGGCATAGGGCGACCAGGTCGGCGTATGCCGCCTCGCCCAGCCACTTCCTTCGGACAACGATCTCTTCTCTGAAATATCCCAGGTGTGCGACAGGTCCGCCAAAGGAGGTCAGTCCCAGCCGCAGGAATACGGCCAGAACCTCCCAGGGTGTGCCTCTTCGGGTCTCAACTTCCATTCAGGGCTTTTTCGACCTTGCCGCGAAGGTTTCGGATCCAGAATCGCAGCAGCACGTCTGACGGCGCGGCCAGCACCGACCGGGCCATCATCCAGTAGACCCACCGTCGCCTGACCCGGGACGGCCGGGCCGGGTCGAGCCACCTGTCGTTGCGGGCCAGGATTGCCAGCGTCGCCAGCCCAAGCAGGATCGGCCATAGCGCGGCCAGGCGAAGGCGCAGGCAGCGACGCGGCACCGCCAGCAGGTAGGCCTCAGCGGCCTCAAAGTGCTCTAGGGCGGTCTGAATCCATGGCCTCAGCACCTGGAACGCCTCTGGGGAGTTGTCTGGCTCCAGAAGGCATCGGGGGCCCAATCCTGCCCTGTCCAGGTCCTCATTCGGCAGGTAGCACCGCCCGTTTCTCAGGTCCCGGGGAACATCTCGAAGCACGTTGGTCAGTTGCAGTGCCTTGCCGAAGCGGACGCCCAGTTCGCTCATGTCCCCGGCGTTCCATCTTGCCATCCTTGGCTCGTGGGCCGTGGCAACCAGCGTCCAGAATTCTCCCACGCAACCAGCCACGAGGTAGGTGTAACGGTCCAGGTCTCCCCTCGACTCGAGGGCCGCCACTTGACCTGAGTCCTCCGCAGGGAAGGTGGTAAGGTCCAGCTCCATGCCTCTGGTCAGAGTTACAACCACCCTTCGCACCTGCTCCCGGTCTCCATCCGGAAGGCTCCCGAACAGCTCGAACACCCGCAAGAGGCTGCCCATCAGCGCCGTTTCAGACGGGGAAACCCCGTCGCCTCTCCCCTGCAGCCTGGCGACGATGCCTTCTATGACATCGGGGCGGGCGGGTCCTTCAACCTGCGCGCGGAATGACAGCAGGCTCTCCAGGCGTTGACATGGGGGGAGCGCACGGGTGTCAGCGATTGTGTCCGCCGCTCTGGCCAGAAGGTAGGCCACCGCCACCGGTTCCCGCATACCGGAAGGCAGGACGCGAATGCTGAGGTAGAAAGACCTGGAGACTCCCTTGAGGACTTCGCCCAATAGCCGCCCGTCCTGTGCTTTGTTCCTGGGCCGGCTGCTGGGCATTCCTGGCATCCTTCGGGTTATCCCGCCGTCTCGTAAGGAGAAGGGATCCGCTCCCGCACCACCCCCGCAAGTGCCTCGGCCACCAATTCCTCTACCGGCAATCCCTGTTCCAGCCTCTCCACTGTGGCGAGGCGGCCGCGGGTCTCCGGGCGCTTGGGTACGAACAGCGAGCAGCAATCCTGGTCCGGCTGGATGGAGATGGGAAAGGTTCCGATATTCCGGGCCATCCCGACGATCTCCTCCTTGTTCAGCCCAATGAGAGGTCGCAGGACCGGCATCTGGGCCACATCGTCAACCACCGCGATGTTGTCCAGGGTCTGAGAGCTTACCTGTCCGCAACTCTCACCTGTGATGATAGCTTTGGCCCTGTATTGCCGGGCCAGGGCCTCGGTAATTCGTATCATGAACCGGCGGTAGAGCAGCACCCGATAGGACGGCGGTGTTTCGACGATGATCCGCTTCTGTATCTCCGCCAGGGGCGCCAGAAACAGGTCGGAGTGTCGCTGGTGCCGGGTAAGGTGCTGGACAAGTTCCGAGGCCTTTTCGATGGAAGAGCGGTCGACCAGCGGGTAGCTGTGAAAATGCACGTACGCGGCCGGGCACCCGCGCTTCATCATGTGCCAGGATGCCACCGGCGAGTCTATGCCGCCCGACAGCATCACCGCCACCTTCCCGCTGGTCCCCACCGGCAGGCCCCCGTGGGCCGGAGTTTCGTCAAAATAGAGCAATATGCCCCTGGCCTGGATATCCAGGTAGATCGTCAGATCCGGGTACGAAAGGTCAACTCCTACCCCCGTCGTTTCTTCCACGAACCTGCCCAGTTGCCGGTTCACCTCGGGTGAGGTCATGGGGAATCGCTTGTCGGCTCGATTGGTCTCGATGCGAAATGTCCGGAATTTCCGGCCCTCCAGCATTTTCGGCAGGGCTTCCTGGATCAACGCCAGATCCTGCGGAAATTCATGGGCGAGAAAGAACTTGGCGACGCCGAAGCAGTCCCGGACCCTTTCCTTGACTTCGGGCCAATGGCTTACCTCTTCCAGAGTAAGCCCGACCATAAGCTGGCCCTGCCAGACCCGGGACACGCCCGCACCCTCCGTGGCACGGCGCAGGTTCTCAGTGAGACGCCGCATGAACCAGGGGCGGTTCTTGCCCTTCAGGGCCAGTTCGTGGGTTTTTACGATGACATGGGTTATCACGGCGTCATTTTACACAACAGTCAGGCAGCGCGCAGACCGGACGCCGCGGCACGAATGAAATTCCCCCACCCTGAACGGGTGGGGGATTACAAAATCAAATAGTGCGAGGATAGATGTAGTGCTATCAGAAAGAGAAAATGGATTCCTTGATCGCCTGCACATCGTGCCGCAGTTCGCTGTCCTCATTCATTTCGCCGTTGATCTTGCCCGCCCCGTGAATCACCGTTGAGTGGTCCCTGCCACCCAGCATTCGCCCAACCTGGGTCGGTGGCAGCCCGATTTCGTGAATCAGGAGGTACATCGCGACCTGCCGGGGCACGGAGATGGTTTTCTTCCGGCTCCTCGCCACCAGGTCGTCAACCTTGAGGCCAAAGTAGTCCGCCACCTCGCTCAGGATACGCTGCGGGTCAATGGAGGCGCGGGTTTGCTCCGGAGTGACGTCATTCAGGATGCGCTCCGTCGTATCCAGCGTGATGTCTACGTTCATCAGCTGGGCGTAGGCCACCATTCGGTTCAGGCTCCCCTCCAGTTCCCGCACATTCCTCTGGACCCTCTTGGCGATCAACTCGAGAACCGCGTCATCCAGGCCGACATGCATTTCATCCGCCTTGCTCGCCAGTATTGCCATCCTGGTCTCGAGGTCAGGAGGTTGTATGTCGGCAATCAACCCCCATTCAAACCGGGAGCGTAGCCTCTCTTCCATCAGCGGCAGTTCGCGCGGAGGCCGGTCCGACGACACCACCACCTGGTTGCCGGAGTTATGGAGGTCATTGAAGGTGTGGAAGAACCCCTCGTGGGTCTGCTCCTTGCCGCTCAGGAATTGAACGTCGTCCACCAGCAGCATCTGCACCGACCGGTACCGTTTGCGGAAGTCCTCGGTGGTGCGGTGCCTGATCGCGGTGATGAACTCGTTTGTGAACTGCTCGGATGTTACATACAGAACCGACAGCCCGCGCTGGGCGCAGGTTCGCCCGATGGCCTGCAACAGGTGCGTCTTGCCAAGTCCGGCCCCCGAGTAGAGAAACAGCGGGTTGTAGGCCACTCCCGGAGAGTCCGCCACCGCCTGGGCCGCGCTGAAGGCCAGCCTGTTGGACGGGCCCACAACGAACGACCCGAAGGTGTACCGGGGGTTCAGCGAACGAAACTCGAATAGCGGCTGGTTCGCCTCCGGAGTAACTCCTACGGGCAGCTCCGCCCGTTCCATGGCATAGGAAATTCCCTCGGAACGCACCCTGAGCTGCAGTTGAACAGGGTGGCCCGCCACCTTCTCCAGGGTCCGCTGGAGAGAATGAAACATCCTCCTCTCCAGCCATTCCACCGCGAAGGGAGTCGGCGCCTCGACGACGAACACCTCGCCGTTCTCGGCCACTCCTTCGGTTGGCTTCAGCCACGTCTCGAAAGTCGGACGTGGTACCTGCAACTGCAGGTCTCCCAGCACCGCCCGCCAGACTTCCCGGGCTGATGAGTTTCTCAGTCCTTCCAACACTCCTCCTACCCCACTTCAGTTCGTGCAAATCGGCCCGAAAAAAGGCAACAAACTCCTACGGGCGAGTGACCGCTAAGAAAAAAGGTTGGCCTCTGAAGGCGCTGCGACCGTTCCGGGCAGGGCGCAAGTTACCGGTTTTTGGTTGAGCCCGGCGGAGGGCTGGACTCTCGGGCGCCTCAGAACGGGGATACCAGCCCTTGCTTAACTTAACAATCCCTGTAGCAGCGCATGGGCAACGCAGGCAAATTAGCAATTTCCGCTGTGCCCTGTCAACGGACATATCCTCAGGAATTCCAAGAATTCTTCGCCCCTTTTTTTATTAATATTAGACCGGCATCAAGGCCGTATCTGGCGACGAAAAACCGCCCCATCGGGGATGGATTCCGCGATGGCTCTCCGCTGACGACTATATCATTTTGAATGATTATCTAAATGGGAAATCCCCTACTCTGCCCGTGTTCGTGATGTTCGGATTTGCGGCACCCAGTCTGGATAGCTATAATTGGCTTCGTTGTATACGGGGCTGGACCATGGCCCCGTTTGCGTTGATTGCGTCGGATTTCCGCCCTCGATTTTCCCAGTTTTCATGCCCTGTGGGAACGGGACACGGGAGTAACAATGCCGCCACGAAAGCCTCGTAGCCGGGTTCAGGGCCGCAACAACGGGGGCACGGCAGTCGCCGATGCCGCCGGTTCCTTGCCCGGAGACCTGACACCCGACGACCTCTCCGACTTCTACCGCAGAATGGTTTTCTGCCGCACCATCGACGAGCGAATCTGGGCCCTCAACCGCCAGGGCAAGGTCCCTATCGCCGCCTCCAGTCAGGGCCACGAGGCCGCGCAGTTGGGCAGCCTGCTGGCCGCCGAAAAAGACGGCGACTGCTTTCTCTTCCCCTACTACCGCGACCTCGCCCTCAAGTTCGCCGCCGGCCTGACCGCCGAACAGGTGATGCGCTCCTTCATGGGCAAGGTGGGCGACCCCTACAGTAATGGTCGCCAGTTCCCCCTCCAAGGCGCCGACCTTCCCCGCAAGATTATCCAGATCTCCAACGTCGTTGCCGCCGGGCTCACGCAGTCGGTGGGCTATGCCATGGCTTGCAGGATGCGGGGCGAGTCCACTGTCGCCCTCGTCTACTTCGGCGACGGAGCCTCCAGTCAGGGAGAGACCCACGAGGCAATGAACTTCGCTGGTGTCCATAGCCTTCCCGTTGTCTTCATCTGCGAGAACAACCGCTACGCCATATCCGTGCCCCAGAGCAAGCAGATGGGCATCGAAGAGGTGGCCAGCAGGGCCGCCGGCTATGGTTTTCCCGGTTTCACCGTCGACGGAATGGACTTCGTCGCCTGCTACGAGGCAACCAGGGAGGCCATCAACACGGCCCGCACCCAGGGGCCGGTGCTGCTTGAGATGAGGGTCGAGCGCTTCATGTCGCACACCACCGACGACGACGACCGGCGCTATCGTCCGGCAGATGAAGTGGATCAGGCAAAGCAGCGGGACCCGGTGGTCACCTTGGGCAACCTGCTTCTGGAGCAGGGAATACTGGCCCAGGAGCAGATCGACGAAGCCGCCGAGAATGCCTTGGCCGCCGTCGATGCTGCCACCGACGCCGCCGATAACGCTAGCCCGCCGGACGTCTCTACCCTGCACCACATGGTCTACTCAGGTTGACGAACCTGAAGCGCCCTTTTGCTCGTCCGCGCATTTGCAGTGGACGAACTATCGGGACAGTCCAGCCCAATTCAGCCAGTTTGCCGACCGATTACCCGGCATCAGGAGTCTGATTCCGTGGCCGTCAAAAGCGTTATCGAAGCCGTAAGGGAAGCAATTCGTGAGGAGATGCACCGCGATCCCTCCGTGTTCGTCATGGGCGAGGACGTGGGCGCGCGCGGCGGCGTCTTCCTCGCCACCCAGGGACTGCTCGAGGAGTTCGGCGAGGACAGGATCATCGACACCCCGCTCGCCGAGGCCTCCATCGTGGGCATCGCCCTGGGAGCCGCCTTCCGCGGCCAGCGGCCCATGCCCGAGATCCAGTTCTCCGACTTTGTCTGGCCGTCCATTAATCAGCTCATCGGCGAGGCCGCACGCACCTGCTACGGTACGAACGGTGCGGTGCAGGTGCCGATGACGGTTCGCATCCCCTACGGCGGCGGCATCCGTGGAGGCCTGTTCCACTCCCAGAACGTCGAGACCCACTTCTTCCACACTCCCGGCCTCAAGGTCGTCACGCCCTGTACCCCTTATGACGCCAAGGGGCTGCTCAAGGCCGCCATCCGCGACAACAACCCGGTGGTCTTCCTGGAGCACAAGAAGACCTATCGCCTCGTTCGCGGCGAGGTCCCGGAAGGTGAGTACACCCTGCCCCTCGGCCAAGCCGACATCAAGAGGCCAGGCAGCACTGTGACCATTGTCAGCTACGGCCTGACCCTCCACTACTGCCTCGAGGCCGCCAACGAGGTCGCCGCTGAGGGCATTGACGCCGAGGTTGTGGACCTCCGTACTCTCTCACCGCTGGACAAGGACACGATACTCACCTCGGTGCGCAAGACCGGCAAGCTGCTGATTGCCCACGAGGACAACATCACCGGCGGCATCGGCGCTGAAATCGCTGCCTTGGTGGCCGACGAGGCCTTCGAATATCTCGACGGCCCGATTGTGCGCGTCTGCGGCCCCGACGTCCCGACCATGCCCTTCGCCCAGACCCTCGAGGACGCCTACATCCCCGACCCAACGAAAATCGCCGCTGCCCTGCGACGCTTGGCGGCATACTGATTTTGTACAGCCGATATCCACTCTCTTTGGAAGAGGGAATTTCATTCAGGCAAGTGGTGCGCAATTGGCCATAACCATTGAACTTCCCCACGTTGGCGAGTCGGTAGTCGAAGGCACCATTGGCAAATGGCTCAAGCAACCCGGAGACTCCGTACGTCGCTACGAACCGCTGGTGGAGGTCATTACCGACAAGGTAACCATGGAGGTGCCCTCCCCCGTGGAGGGTGAGCTGCTCCGGGTACTCGCCGCCGAGGGTGAGACCCTGCCGATGGGCGCCCCCATCGCCGAAGTCGGCGACCCCGGCGAAACTCCATCAACGGACACTCCGGCTGCAACCCATGCCTCCGCTCCTGCGGCCACTACCGCTCTGGCGGCGTCTGTGGACACCACCGGCTACCTGATGCGCAACATCACCCCCGTCGGCCCCACAGGCGGTGCCGCAGTCGAAGTCGCCGAGCCGATGGTGGGCGTTGGGGTCCAGCACGCCCCGCCTGCAGCTCCAGCAATCCCCGCACCAGTTCCCGCTGCATCTCCCGTCGCGCCCGCCCAGGTCGCGCCCTCCCCGAGAGACGGCAGCCTGCGCCTGTCGCCTGCCGTCCGCCGCCTTGCCCGCGAACACTCCGTAGAGTTGGGCCTCATCCAGGGCACCGGCATGGGTGGCCGCATCACCCGCGACGACGTCCTGAGGTTCTTAGCCGAACCACATCCAGCGCCAGCATCTGCTCTGGCCGCTGCTCAGACAACGCCGCTGGCTTCGGACAGGACACCAGCTCCCGCAGTGGCCGGTCCCGACGAAGAGCGCGTGCCCCTCACCCCCGTGCGCCGCATGATCGCGGAGGCGATGGTTCGCAGCGTAACCGAAATTCCCCATGCCTGGAGCGTTAAGGAAGTCGATGTGACCGGCCTCGTTGCCCTGCGCCAGAGCGTCCGGTCGGGCTTCGACCAGCAGGAAGGCGTGTCCCTCACCTTCATGCCCTTCGTCATCCGCGCGGTGGTGGAGGCGTTGCGACAGGTTCCCACGATGAATGCCACCTGGGGCGGCGACTCCATCGTTCTGAAACGTCGCATCAACCTTGGGCTGGCGGTCGCCGCTCCCAACGGGCTGATCGTGCCTGTGATCCACAACGCGGACCGGCTGACCATATCCGGCCTCGCCCACGCCGTCGCCGATATTACCGAACGCGCCCGCTCCAATCGCCTCGCCCTGGACGATGTGCAGGGCGGCACCTTCACTCTCAACAACACGGGTGCCCTTGGCGGCTCGCTGGTCTCCGGCCCGATAATCAACTACCCCCAGGCCGGCATTATGACGACCGAGAGCATCGAGAAACGGCCGGTAGTCCGCGACGACGCCATCGCCATCCGATCCATGATGAACATCTGCCTTGCCTTCGATCACCGCATCAACGACGGCGCCGAGGCCAGCGGATTCTTGGAGGCGGTCAAGGCGCGGCTGGAGTCCTTCGGCCCCGACTCTTCCATCTACTAGCCCCTGGCCTCAGCTTATGCAGGGTCCATCTCTGTGCCTGTTTTCCTGGCTGGGGACTGTGGAGTACCTCTCTGCCCGCTCCCTTCAGGACTCGTTGGTCGGCCTCGTCCACGATGGTGAGTCGCCCAATACCCTGCTCATCCTGGAGCACCCCCACGTCTATACACGGGGCCGCCTGAGTCAAGCCGAACACCTGCTGAGCTCGGAAGATGAACTTGCCGCCTCGGGCGTCCCGGTCCACGATACGGACCGTGGCGGACAGGTGACCTACCACGGACCCGGACAGCTGGTCGGCTACCCCATCATCAACCTTCGGGACTGGAGCGGTGGCCCGCTCAAATACGTCCGCACACTGGAACAGACCATCGTGGACACACTGGCAGACTTCGGAATACCCGCCCACACGGAGCAGGGACTGACCGGTGTCTGGACCACCGCCGGAAAGGTTGCGGCCATCGGCGTCAAGATCAGCCGCGGCGTATCCTTCCACGGTTTCTCTGTAAACATCAACACCGACCTTTCCTGGTACCGCCACATCGTTTCCTGCGGCATTGCGGACCGCCCCGTGACCTCAATGTCCAGGCTGCTGGGCGAAAAAGTGGACCAGGAGGCGGTCAGATATAGCCTCGTTTACCGCTTCGGCCGCGCGATGGGAATGCGAATGTCGGAAGTATCGCCCAGCGAGTTCGTCTTGGCTGAAGAGTAGTCCTCTCGCTTGACGGGGGCGTCCCCTTTCAGGAGTTACAGGCACCGGACGGTTCCCTCAACGCCCCCTGATCCGTCAGCCCGGCGGCAACTCTTATTCCTGCGAAAGTACCCAGCCCGTGCCAGGCCCCGAAAGGAATCGACATCGACATTTGAAGACCTGAGGCGCCCGAACTCCGCCCGAACTCCGCCCGAACTCCAAGGAAGCGGCTCAACTTTGCTGGCAATGTCTTTTGACACTCCTGTCGAGCCATTGCTACACTCGCCGCCATACTCGTACAAGCGGAGGCTTTCCTATGGCGGTGTCGCAGAAGATTCGGCAGTTCATGGCAGAGGGGGGTTGGATTCGCCGGGTCTTTGAAGAGGGCCTCACCCTCAAGGCCCAGATCGGCGCCGAAAACGTCTTCGACCTGTCCCTTGGCAACCCCGTTATCGAACCCCCGGCCGAGTTCAAAAACGAACTGCGGCGTCTCGCCGAACAGCCAATGGCCGGGATGCACCGCTACATGCCCAACCCCGGTTACATGGAGACGCGCCAGGCGGTCGCCGATACCCTGGCAGAAGAGACAGGCCTCCCCTTCACCGGGAACGAGATCATCATGACCTGCGGCGCCGCAGCTGCCGCCAATGTAGTGCTCAAGACCATTCTTAACCCTGGCGACGAGGTAATCATCCTCGCCCCCTACTTCTTCGAGTATCTCTACTACATAGACAATCACGACGGCGTTGCCGTGGTCGTCAACACCACAGATCAGTTCCGCCTCGACATACCCGCCATCGAACAGGCGATCACTCCCCGCACCCGCGCCATCATCGTCAACTCGCCCAACAACCCTTCCGGCGTGGTCTATTCGGCGGAAGAAATCTCGGGCCTTGCACAACTGCTGGACCAAAAGCAGTCGGAACACGGTACAGAGATTTTCCTGATAAGCGACGAGCCCTATAAGCGCATCATCTTCGACGGCATGACCTTCCCACAGCTTCTGCCTGCCTACGACAACTCCGTAATTGTAACTTCCCACGCCAAGGACCTCGCCCTCCCTGGCGAGCGAATCGGCTTCGTCGCAATCAACCCCAACCACCAGGATAAGGAAGAGCTGGCCGGCGGGTTCAGCTTCTGCAATCGTACCCTGGGCTTTGTAAACGCCCCCGCGCTGATGCAACACGTCGTGCGCGGCCTGCAGGGGGTGAGCATCGACCCGGACTACTACCAGAAGAAGCGCGACTTTATGTACACCGCCCTGAGGAAAATGGGCTACGACACAGTGAAGCCGGAGGGAGCTTTCTACCTCTATCCCAAGGCGCCCACGGAGGACGACGTGGTCTTTGCCCGGGACCTTCTGCAGTGGAACGTGCTGGTTGTGCCGGGCCGTGGCTTCGGAACACCCGGCTATTTCCGCATTTCGTACTGCGTTGAAGACTGGGTGCTGGAGGGAGCCGTCGAAGGTTTGGCCAAGGCTGTAGCCGGATAACTATGGCCTGGCAATTCGGTACGAAAGCCCTTGCAGACTAGGCCCCCTGGGCGGCCGATACCCTCACGGGAGGCTTGGGTCGCGGAATAAGCCAGTAGCTGACCGCCGCCATCCCATAGATCACGGCCAGCGGCATCAGGGCCCAGTAGTAGCTGCCTGTGCTGTCATAGATGAGCCCCATCCACACCGGGGTGCTCATGGACATCATCTGGTCCGGGAGGTGCTGCCAGCCCCTAAGTGTGGCGTAGCTTCGGCGGCCGAAGAAGTCGCCCATGATGGCCCAGGCCAGGGGGTTGGCCGTCTCCGACACGGCAATCAGCACCACAAACAGGCATGCCTGCCATAGCGTCCCGCTCTGGTTCAGCACCACCACCAGCGAAAGCGTCCCGCCCAGCATCGCCACCGCGCTCAGCCTCTGCTTCGACATGTTGTCGCCCAGCCAGCCGACAATGGGGTTCATGATCAGAGAGCTCAGCGACAGCAGCCCCACCAGTAGCGCCGACAGCCGCACGCTGTCGTCCTCCGGACGCCCCGACCCCATCAGGAACCAGACGATGATCGGCGCCAGAAGGAACTGCATTCCCGAATGCACGGTGTTCCGTAACCCCACTGCCCACACCAGCAACCAGAAGGCGGGAGTCTTCATCGCCTCCTTGGCCGTGAAGTCGGGATCGCCCGGCGGCGGGCGGTACTCGAAGACTGGGACCTCAGTTCGTGGCACCTGTGCCAGGCCGGGCGGCTCAGTTGCTGGTTTAGCCCCGTCCGGCAACAGCCCCTTCTCTTCCGGCGAACGCTGTACGAACAGCGCCAGGGGCAGAACAATCACCAGTATCCCTGCGCCGGATAAGAAGGCCGCGTTGCGCCATCCGATCTCGTACACCAGCAGCCCCATCATCGGGGCAATCATTATGCCTCCGATAGGGCTCCCCATCCCGGCAACAGCCATCGCCAGCGCTCTGTGTCTGCGGAACCACTGGTTTATGGCCGGCATGAGGGCGTTGTTATACCCGGCGCGAAAGCCCAGGGAAAGCAGCCCGACAAAGACCAGGAGGAAATAGACGTAGTTGCTGGTAAGGCCGAGCAGTATGAACCCCAACCCAGACGTCCCGCCGCCCAGTACCATGATGAACCGTGGCCCGAACTTGTCGTTGAGCCACCCCATCAGCGGGCCCTGCAGCCCCCCCTCCAGCCGACCCAGCATCTCGGCGAGGGACACGACCGCCACACCTACACCCAACTCCTTGCTGAGGGGGGTAACGTAGAAGGTGAAACCGCGGTTAAATGTGCCGTGTTTCAACGCATCAGCCGCGGCTGATATCGCAACTACCCACCAGCCATAGAACACCCGCTGAGGTATCTGCAGTATTCGTTTGGCGCCTGAAGTTAGCAAAGGGACGGAGTCCTTCCTTAGTAAGCCTGGGATTGAAACGCCTAGTATAGCGCGGCCCCGCGCCCCATGCTTTGGGAATCTGACCTGAGTGCAGGTTGCCTGAAACTGAACGGGGCGCACTTACATGCGCCCCGTTGCTACCTCTCGAAGTGGAGAACCGATTGGGCCCGGTGGTTACTCGTCCAGGTTGATCACGATATTGTCCGGACCTCGCGACAGCACCGCCTCGGCCGGTTCATCGTAAGGGTTGCCTTCGATGTGGTCGAAGTGCGCCGGAACAAATATGAAGTCCCCTGGTCCGGCTTCCATGTACTCCTTGAAGCCTTCCCCGTAGTAGACCCGGATATGCCCTTTCAGCACATACGCCGCAGTCTCGGCCTCACCGTGATTGTGCGGCGGGCCCATGGTGTTCGGCACGCATTCCACGTGACCAAGCCAGATCTTCTCTGCCCCTGCGGTGTTGCTGTCAATGCCGGGCTTGCGGATCATGCCTGGAGTCTGGGCGGTGGTGTCTGGCGAAGCCACGTCGTGAACCACCTTCAGCTCTCTGCCCCTGGTGTAAGTACTCATTTCGCCTCCCAAGTATGGACCGAAATCCAGAATCACTAGTCGACCTTCCTGACCATAATACTGCCGCTCTAACAGAAGGGGCAAGAAGCGAGCAGTTGCGTAGCCTTCCTCACTCTGAACTCTGAGCGATAGCGATATCCATGCAACCAGTCAGACCTGCTGTCCTTCCGAAACGGCTCTCCGCCCGCTCGTGGTTCGTTGGTATGACAATACATTCGAATTGAAAACGTAAAAATCTTCGGCGCCACCATTCATATTGTCACCGAATGCCTTTCAATCCAGCTGGGCCAACTTGCCATACAAGAGGGCTGACAGACTCTCTGAACAAGGTGCGAAATCCCCTGATGATCTCCCAAAACCGTCGAATGATCCGGTCAAAACCAGATTCTCACAAATTGTTCACAATTTCTGGCCTGCTGACGGTATCCGGCAGGACTTGTACGAATTCTTTAATTCTAGGACGCGAGTCTACAGGCCCAAGCCTCAATCGTGAATATATTGTGAAATACACTGGCTTTCTGCGTAGAACTTGTGGAGCCCTCTGTTGCTTGGAGGTATCATTCAATTACAGTAAGCTACCATCAGCCTGGATTGGATTTTACGAAATCCGCCATAAGTTTTGGGATACCTTTGTAACAGTACTGAAACACTTGTGCAACAATATTGTGAACCGAATCGTCACATGGTAGCATTGCCACCCGTTGGTACCGGCTGGAACTTCTTAGACGCCGGGTGTAGTCCTGCCCATCTTCGCTCTCCGTGAGCGTTCCCTCCGTGAGCGTTCCACGGTGCTGGTTTGGCTTGGTGGACCATGGTTGCGTCCACGACTGCCTCCTGCTCTAGCCATCTGGGGTAACAAGTACAATTGAGAGATTGCCATGCTCTTAACGCCGCCAGTAGAAGAGTTGTCTGAAACCGACAGGCTCAAGCGAGAAAACAAATCTCTGAAGGACCGCCTCTCGAAGCTGAGCGAAGCCAGCCTTCGCATAAGTGAAAGCTTGGATACCAGTGCGGTGCTCCAGGAGGTCATCGACAGTGCTCGCGCGCTAACTGGAGCCCAGTATGGGGTTCTGCTTACATACTCCGAGGCGGGCGAGGTCAGAGACTCATTCACTTCTGGCATGACTTACGAGCAGTCAGCCAGGATCCCCCAGCCCCCTGCTGGCTACGGCCTTCTCGGTTACATGAGCGAACTCAGGTGGCCATTGAGGCTGCGGGACATCGCCTCTCATCCGAGATCTGTTGGTTTCCCCGAAAATCATCCTCCGATGAAGACCCTCCTCGGGATGCCCATATACCACCGCAAAGTCCATGTGGGGAATATCTTTTTGACTGAAAAGGAAGGTGGGGAGGACTTTACCGCCGAGGATGAAGAGATCATAACCTTGTTCAGTTCCCAGGCGGCAGCCGCGATCTACAACACCCGCCGCTACGAACAGGAAAGCCAAGCGAGAAATGACCTGGAGGCCATAATCAACATTTCCCCTGTCGGTGTGATGGTGATAGATGCTCTGACTGCCGATGTCACCGCCATAAATGCCGAAGCCATCAGGATTATTGGAGACCTGGGTGCTCCAGACACTGCCTTCCAGCGAGTTAGCTTGGAGCAGTTCGCGACCTTGGTTACTCTTTGCCGTGCCGACGGGACCGAAATCCCACTTGGGGGCGACCCCATGGCGCGGGTTCTCCAGAGTGGCGAAACTGTACGCGCCGAAGAGATCATTGTTTACCGGGCGGACGGCAAGTCCATCTCAACCCTCGTGAATGCGGCACCTATTACCTCGGATGACGGCAGTATCGCATCCGTCGTTGTTGCTTTTCAGGATCTGGCGCCACTTGAAGAACTGGAGCGACTTCGCTCTGAGTTCCTCGGGCTGGTCAGCCATGAGCTTCGGACGCCGCTCAGCACAATTAAGGGATCAACGTCGGCCTTGCTTTCGATCGCCGATCCCATAAATCAGACCGAACCGCTTCAGCTTCTGCGCATCATCGACCAGCAGGCCGACCTGATGCGAGGCCAGATCAACAGTCTCATCGAGTTAACTCACATCGAGGCCGGCACTCTGCCCGTCGCCTTGGAAGCGGTGAATGTGGCGGAGGTAATTGATGACGCCAGCAAGGAATTCTGGCGCGGCAACCTGAGCACATTCACCTGGGACATCTCTCCTGACATCCCGAAGATAAGCGCCGACAGGCAACGGGTTTCCCAGGTCTTGAAGAACCTCCTGAGCACCGCCTCCAAGCATTCTCCCGAGGATTCAGCCATCACGGTTACCGCTTCCAGAGATGATGTCTACGTGGCGATTTCCGTTTCAACAGATGGCGGTCGCTTGATTTCCACGGAGCCCCACCAGCTTTTCCAGAAGCTCTCCAAGAACCATCCTCAGGATACCGCCTCTGCCGGAATTGGAGGAGACGGCCTTGCTCTTGCGATTTGCAAGGGCATCGTAGAGGTACATGGAGGCCGCCTCAGGGCGGAGCGAGGGAACCACGGACGGGGGATCACCTTCACTTTCACCATTCCCATGGCTGTCGAGGCAGAAGCCGCCCCCGAAAACCAGCTTCCGGTCGGCACGTTCGAGGCTTCCCAGAACGGCAACTCCCGTATCCTGATCGCTATAAAGGAAACCAGGATGGTCGGGGCCATGCGCCGCGCGTTAACTCGAGCCGGCCATTCAACGAGCGCAACCTTTGACCTCACCGACGTAGACCGTCTGATTGCTGAGGAAAAACCTCATCTGGTCTTCCTCGACATGACATCTCCGAATAGGGAATCTTTCGAGTCACTGCAGCGCATTTCCGCCGACTTTGGTATTCCCGTCCTCTGTCTCTGCGAGGGCGGGGACGAGGAGACCGTTGTGCGCGCCTTTAACGTGGGGGCCGACGGATATTTAACAGCCCCATTTTCTCCAACAGAACTGGTTGCCAGAGTCAATGCGTCTTTGCGAAGCAGGACA
Source organism: Dehalococcoidia bacterium (assembly GCA_965216065.1). Taxonomy (GTDB): domain Bacteria; phylum Chloroflexota; class Dehalococcoidia; order Lucifugimonadales; family UBA3495; genus VXOI01. The sequence continues at coordinate 246,136 of CBDCFB010000002.1, read as the reverse complement.
ACCTACAGGCAGGCAGAGGCGCCCCAGGGTTACGTTGCCAGAGACCTGACCATAAACTACGAGGGCCGGACCGTGTCGGTATCCGGCCAGCAGATACAGCTCACCGCAACTGAATACAAGCTCATCTTCGAACTCTCTTCCAGCGCCGGACGCATACTGACACAGGACGAATTGCTACAGCGCGTCTGGGGCCCTGAGTATACCGGGGAGTCCCAGTTGCTCCGCTCCTACATAAAGTCCCTGCGCCAGAAACTGCGAGACAACGCCCGGCAACCCACGTATATATTCACGGAGCATGGCATCGGCTACAGAATGGCGAAACCGTAGTACCCCGGCCCGGTCGTCCGGGCCAACCCCGGCCCGGTCTTCCCGGCCAGCGGTGCCGCCAACGCCACGTGCTCAGGAAGTAGCGGCGTGGCAGGGCCGGACGACGCTCCTTCTGAGATACCGCCGGCTGGATGCTGGGCTCCCCATGACCCCGTGAATCGCGACGCAGGTTGCACCCTGCGTCGTGGTAATTTCCAGACCTCTCGGGAGTTCCATGAATTTCTGCGGTTGAGCGTTTTCGGTCTTATCCCGAGGGGTTGATGCTTCCCCGCCCTGCCCAGCCCAATGAACAGCGCCGGTCATTGGGAAAGGATCACGCGTGACCCCGGGCCAGCATCTTCTTCGGAATCTCAAAGCGCCAGTTGGCCGAATTGAAACCCCTGTCAACCCCGGTCGTCCTCCGGTCGCCGCTGCCAGGATCGCCCAATCAATTTCCGCAGCGATCTACCGAACTCGGCCTCAGTGCAGAGCCTCCAAATGGCCACGACCGGGCGGTCTCCACCCGGCGCACTGGGCCTCGGCCAGGCGGCCCGCGAGTTTCAGGATGCAGGTGTTGTGATACTATATGGTCGTAGCCCTGAACCCCTTACACCGGTAACTGTCAGGAGACGCAGATGCTGGATTACAAGCCGAATATCGTACTTTCCAATGAAGAATTCAACGTGGTCGGCAAACGGCCTATTCGCCCGGACGGCGCTGAAAAGGTAACCGGACGGGCGCGGTACGGCGCCGATCAGAACTTGCCTGGTCTGCTCTACGGCAAGATACTGCGCAGCCCACACTCCCACGCCGTCATCAAGTCCATAGACACCAGCGAGGCCGAGGCATACCCCGGCGTCCACGCCGTCGTAACTTCCGCCGACTGGCCCCAAACCTCCGGACGACTCGCCGACCTCGCAGAGGGCGCCATCCAGAACCTTGGGTTCCTGAGCATGAACGTGCTCGCCCGCGGCAAGGCGCTCTACAAGGGGCACGCAATCGCGGCAGTCGCCGCCGCCAGTCCCCATGTAGCCGAGAAGGCCTCGGAGCTGATCAAGGTCGACTACGAAGTACTGTCGCCCGTCCTTAGCGCAGACGACGCCATGAAGCCGGACGCCCCCGCTGTCCACGAGAGGCTCGCCAGTCTGTCAAACCCGGCGCTGCGCCCCGGCGGACTGCTGGACGAGGGTGATGATGGGGCCGGCAGTAACATCGCCAACCAGTTCGAGTTCCGCCTCGGTGACGTGGAGGAAGGCTTCAAGCAGGCCGACATCATCATCGAGAAGGAAACCGAAACGGTCCCCGTGCATCAGGGCTACATTGAACCTCACGCCGGCACCGCCCAGTGGGGCGCCGACGGCAAGCTGACCATCTGGTCCAGCAGCCAGGGCCAGTTCACTGTCCGCGACCACACCGCCAGGTTCCTGGGCATCCCGGTGGCCGACGTGAAGGCCATCCCGCTGGAGATCGGCGGCGGCTTCGGGGCCAAGACGGTGCTGTACGTCGAGCCGGTGGCGGCCCTGCTTTCCCGCAAGAGCGGCCACCCCGTCAAGGTGCAGATGTCGCGCAAGGAAGTCTTCGAGGCTACCGGCCCCACGTCCGGCACCAAGATCAAGGTCAAGCTGGGCGCCACCAACGAAGGCAAGCTCGTCGCCGCTGAGTCCACGCTCATCTACGAAGCCGGCGCCTTCCCAGGGTCGCCCGTCTCTCCGGGCGCCCAGTGCATGATGGGCCAGTACGATGTCCCCAACGCCCACCTGGTCGCCTACGACGTGGTGATCAACCGGCCCAAGTCCGCCGCCTATCGCGCTCCCGGCGCTCCGGCCTCGGCCTTCTGCATGGAGACCGCCTTGGACGAGCTCGCGGAAAAGCTGGGCATGGACCCGCTGGAATTGCGCCTGCTCAACAGTTCCAAGGAAGGCGTCCGCCGCGTAACGGGCCCGATGACACCGAAGGTCGGATATATCGAGACTCTGCAGGCCCTGAAGGACCACCCGCATTACAGCTCGCCGATCGAAGACAGGACGGATGGCTCCAACGGCCACATCAAGTGCGGGCGAGGAGTGGCCAGCGGCTTCTGGGGCAACAACACCGGCCCCGCCAGCGCCCTTGCCGTGGTCAACTCCGACGGCTCCGTCAGCCTGACCGAGGGCTCCCCCGACATCGGCGGCAGCCGGGCCGCCGTCTCGCAGCACATTGCCGAGGTTCTGGGCATTGCCATGGAGGACATCAAGCCCCAGGTCGGCGATACCGACAGCATCGGCTTCACCTCCAACACCGGCGGCAGCAGTGCCACCTTCAAGTCCGGCTGGGCTGCCTACGAAGCCGGCCAGGACGTGAAGCGGCAGATGCGCGAGCGCGCCGCCCGCATCTGGGACGTTCCGGTCGAGAACGTCGAGTACTCAGACGGTGTGTTGCAGCACACCTCCGACTCCGAACTGCGGCTGACCTTCAAGCAGATTGCGGCCCGCGCCGTCGGCACCGGCGGCCCCATCGTGGGCCGGGCCGGGGTCAACCCGCCCGGGGCCGGGCCCTCCATCGCCGTCCACCTCGTTGACGTGGAAGTGGACACCGAAACCGGTAAGGTGGACGTGCTGCGCTATACCGCCGTCCAGGATGCCGGCAAGGCCATTCATCCCAGCTACGTCGAAGGCCAGATCCAGGGGGGCGTCGTGCAGGGCATCGGCTGGGCGCTCAACGAGGAATACCGCTTCGACGACCAGGGCGGGATGCTCAACAGCAGCTTCCTCGACTACCGGATGCCCATCAGCCTCGACCTGCCCATGATCGACACCGTTATCGTCGAGATCGCCAACCCGGCCCATCCCTACGGCCTGCGCGGGGTTGGCGAGGTACCGCTGGTGCCGCCGCTGGCCGCCGTCTCCAACGCCATCTACGACGCAATAGGCGTGCGGCTGAACTCGCTGCCCATGTCGCCGGACAAGGTTCTGGAGGGTCTCTGGGGCCAGAACGGCAGCTAGCCTGAATAGCCACGATGAGTTGGGGGTCTGGAAATTTCCAGACCCCCACTTTAGTTTCCTAACTTTGCGAAGGAATACCTTTGCCATCCAACGGCGAAGGTCAGGATGAGGGCAATGCCGGAAGTATGGCTCCCGCCGCGAATGCAGGCCCATTGCGGAGGCAAACAGCAGGTGGTCGTCACGGGGGCCACGGTGCGCCAAGTGATCAACAGCCTGGAGCGCGAGTACCCCGGCTCCCGCGACCTGCTGATGGACACGGAGGAGGACGACCTTCTCCCAGGTCTTGCTGTCGTCGTCGATGGTGAGACCAGCCTCCTCGGACTGCTGGAGCGAGTCCAGGAATCCAGCGAAGTCCACTTCCTCCCGGCGATCGGTGGCGGATGAGCCGTGCCGAACACACGCCGAAACACCCACGGGCCGAATCAGGCAATTGAGGTCCCTGCGCTTTCGAATCATCCCCTCTCTCCCCTCAGCCTACAGGCTGCCCGCGAGGTGCGAAAGGATACTCCGCTCCGCCGGGCCCGCACTTGATACGGCCATCTTGCCGGAGTTGCCGGCGTATCGCTGATGGACCAGATCCTCTCCCGGGGTTGGCTGGAAGAAACGTCGCCAGCCTCCGGCACCCGCCGCACCTACCTTCGCCCGACCGGAGAAGGCGCTGCAGCCCTATTGGACTTGGGGGTATCCCTTCCCCAGGCTAAACCGGACAAGCCGATAGCCTATTGTTGCCTCGACTGGACGGAACGCCGCTGGCACCTGGGTGGCGCCCTTGGGAGAGCCATTACTGATGCCCTGGAGCAGTCGGGCTGCATCAGCAGGAGCCCGGGAGGGAGAGTCGTGGAACTGACCAGCTCCTGCGACCGCTGGCTCGAGTAAGGAAGCTGTCCTGCCGCCCGGATCCCGGGCCCCGCTCCAGGGCAATCTGGTCTTGAAGGCTAGAATCTCATTTTGCTGTCATTTGCTCCTTGCCAAACCTGGCGCTCCTTCTCTAACATTAGTTCTATGTTTATAACGGATGGCAAACAGAACCCGACTGACATCCCTGTGGGTCTCTTGAACCAGCGGCCAGCCCGAAATGTCCAGAAATGACCGGGGAAACGAAAAAATCAGCCCCTGCAAACCGGCAATGTCGGCTCATCCGACCCAACCTGCTGAGTTGCTGAATTCAAGACGCGATTGCCCTGGGCCCCGCTCCAGTTTCGTTGTATGCCTCTGCACATTGCGCTAGAATGCGGCATCTGGTCTAACGCCGCCGAATTAAGCCCACGGTCCGTATTTGGGAGGAGCTTATGGTGCAGGAACTAACCCCCTCGCAGCGCAAATGGTACGATCTGGCAGCCAAGCACGCCGATGTGTTCGCCGAACGGGCTGCCGAGTATGACTTAAAAGGCGAGTTTCCATTCGAGAACTACGCGGAGATGAAGGAGTCGGGCTACACCGCCATGCCGATTCCGGCCGACTGCAACGGCGGAGGGGCCGACCTGTTGGACATCTGCATCGCGCAGAACCGGCTGGCCCAAGGCTGTGGGGCAACTGCCCTGGCCGTAAATATGCACTTCGGCCTGCCCTTCGTGATGACCGACCTCAAGGCCGACGGCTTTGAAGTCGACGAGCTCCTGACTCGCATCGCCGACGAGAAGTTGATTGTGTTCGGCGCGATTACCGACCCGCAGGTGGATAGCTTCAAGGGCATCACCGGCATGGGCTACACCACCGTCAAGGCAGTGAAAGAAGGCAACGGTTTTCGCATAAACGGACGCAAGGGCTTTGGCACCAACAGCCCAGCAGGCGACCTCTTCGCCAGCAGCGCTATCTACGAAGACCCGGAGGAAGGGGACGTCGGCCTGATTTTCATCCTCCCTATCGACCATGAAGGCCTGGTCTGCCTCAACGACTGGGATACGATGGGAATGAGGGCCAGCCAGAGCCATAGCTGGCGGCTGGAGAACGTGTTCATAGAGGAGGACCACGTTTTCAAGCATAAACCGTGGGAATGGGACATCTACGCCCGCGGCCTGTGGACCTGGCACGGCGGCACCTTCGGCTCAGTCTACCTGGGCATCGCCAAGGCGGCCCGCGACTTCGCAATCAACCAGACCAGGGACCGCACCCGAATACCCTTCAAGCATCCCGAGAGCTACTACCCGGGCCACCAGTTCCTGGCCGCCGAAATGGACATCGCCCTCAACGCCGGCTGGGCCTACCAGCGGCAGGTTGCCGAGAAGCTGGTCGACGTGAAGAACCGTGACGACGCTACCATTGTCGACGCGGTGTCGATGCAGTACTTCTGCATGAAGGCGGCGCAGGACGTGGTGAACAAGGCAGTCGACATGGTGGGCGGCGCGGCGCTGGCCCGGCGTCTGCCGCTGGAACGCTACTACCGCGACGTGCGCGCCGGAACCATGCACCCCATCAGCGGCTTCGACGCGCTGGAGCTGATCGGCAAGCACGCCTTCGGCCTCCATCGCGACGTTCAACCGCGGTTCGTGTAGCTGACGGCGTTACTCCCAAACGAGGGGAGCGGGGTTTCACCGCTCCCCTTTGCCTAGAGGGTGTGTGACAAGTCCCCTCTCCCTCCGGGGGAGGGGTAGGGCGGGGGCGTCCCCGCCTTGTCGCAGAGACATTCCATGCCATTCCAGTCGACTCCGGCGGGGACGGGGAGAATTTGTCACACGCCCTCTTAGAAACTACCTCAAAGCTTGCTGCGGCCCACAATCCGTCATTCCCGCGAAAGCGGGAATCCAGTGGCCGAAAATTAGGCCCGACGGTTGCTGGATGATGCACAATCCGCCCTGGCGGCCAAGGGCGGTCGGAAGCATTGAAGTCCTGGGGGATTCTCGCTTTCGCGGGAATGACGGCGCTCTGCAAGCCAAATGCGATACCCCCATCACGCGTGATGAACGGCCGTTTGATTGCCGCGCCCGGCGGTGATACGCTGATGTCCTCGACTCAGCAACACGCCGCTCTGGAGGAAATTGCCCCATGGCTGGATACATGATCGGCAACATCAGCATCACCAACCCGGAAGCTTTCGCCGAATACGGTAAACGCGTCCCCGACACCGTCGCCCAGTACGGCGGCACATACCTCGTGCGCGGGGGCACCCCCGAGAAGATGGAAGGCGAGTACGATCCGGTGCGCATCGTGGTCTTGCAGTTCGAAAGCGTCGAGAGGGCGAAGGCGTGGTACAACTCAACCGAGTATGCCCCCCTCAAGGAAATGCGGCTCAAGGCCTCAACCGGCGATCTCTATTTTGTTGAGGGCGTCTAGCCGGCTGGGGTGCCTGAGCAGCATCCCGCCAATTGGCGACTATGGCTACTGGGATTAGGGAACCTGAAACAGTCTCGGCGTCCCTGAACATCGGGGGGATGACCTGCGCCGCCTGCGTCTACCACGTTGAGCGGGCACTTGGCGGCGTTCCGGGAGTCGCGAAGGCCACCGTCAGCCTGGGTGTGGAGCGGGCTACCGTGGAATACGCGCCCGGCCTTACGGGCCTGGAAGACCTGCGGCGCGCCGTCGAGGGGGCGGGCTACCGCGTGGAAAGCGCCGGCGACCGGCAGCGTGAACTGGAAAGGCTTTCAAAAGTCCACGAGGTGCGGGAATTCAGCAACCGCCTCGCCATCGCTGCCTTCGGGTCCATCCTGCTCTTCCTGGGAGGCTTCAGGGGCTTCCCGTGGGTCGAGGGCTGGATGGAACTGGCCTTCTACCCTTTCCTGCTTTGGGCGGTGGCAACGCCTGTACTCTTCTGGGCGGGGGCCCAGTTCTACCGCTCTGGATTCAATGCGCTGCGACACGGCGCGGCCAACATGCATACCCTCATCGCCCTCGGCACAGGCACCGCCTACGGGTACAGCGTCGCGGTTGTGCTGCTTGAGCAGTTCGCCCCTTCGGTGCTGGCGAACGCAGGGCTCGATGGCAGGATCTTCTTTGAGACCTCTTCGGTGATCATTGCCCTGGTGCTCTTCGGCCGCTATCTGGAGGCACGGGCCCGGGGCCAGACATCTGAGGCAATCCGCCGCCTTATCGAGCTTCGACCCGGCACCGCAACAGTATTGCGCGACGATGGGGAGATGGCCATTCCCGTGGAGCAGGTTGTGGTCGGCGACCTGCTGCTGGTCAGGCCGGGCGAGAACATTCCAGTTGACGGCGAAGTTACCGAAGGCCAGTCCGCCGTAAACGAGTCGATGCTGACCGGCGAGAGCATGCCGGTCGAAAAGTCGCCGGGGGATTCTCTTTACGGAGCGACCCTGAACCAGCAGGGTGTTCTCTACTACCGGGCCACTAGGGTGGGCGAAGAGACCGCCCTCGCCCAGATCATCCGATTGGTCGAAGAAGCTCAGGCGTCCCGGGCGCCCATTCAACGCCTGGCAGACCAGGTATCCGCAGTCTTCGTGCCCGCGATAGTGGCGGTTGCCCTGGCTTCCTTCGTGTTGTGGCTGTTTGTCGGGCCTGCGCCAGCCCTGACCTTTGCAATCCTGGTGTTCGTTGCAGTGCTGATCATCGCCTGCCCCTGCGCCCTCGGTCTTGCCACGCCCACTGCGATCATCGTGGGCGTCGGCAAGGGGGCGGAGCAGGGCGTGCTGGTCAAGCAGGCCGCGGCTCTCGAAACCGCCCACAGGGTCGACACGGTTGTCCTGGACAAGACAGGGACATTGACTACCGGCAAACCAGTGGTGACGGGGCTGATTCCCATGGGATTCGGAGAGGAAGAACTGCTCGTCCTGGCGGCATCCGTCGAACGGGGCTCCGAGCATCCGCTGGCAGAAGCAATAGTTCAGGAAGCCCAGGCAAGGGGACTCCCTCTAAGACCTATGTCCGGCTTCCGGAATGTCCCGGGCAAAGGCATAGTCGCGCAGGTCGACGGAATGACCGTCCACATGGGCAACCGGCTGCTGATGGAAGAGAACGGCATCGCGCTGGACGGCCTCAGCGCCAAGGCTGACACGATGGCCCAGCAGGGCATGACGACCATGTACCTTGCCTCGGAAAATGAAGCGAGGGGAGTCCTGGCGGTGGCGGATTCGTTGAAGCCGGAAGCCAGAGAAGGTGTGGCCAGGCTGCGCGATATGGGCCTGTCTGTGGTGATGCTCACTGGTGATAACGCTTCGACGGCCTTCACCATTGCCAGCCAGCTGGATATCGACCGGGTGGAGGCCGAGGTGCTTCCCCAAGACAAGGCCGAGATCGTTCGCAACCTGCAGCGGGAAGGCCGGATTGTGGCGATGGTCGGCGACGGTATCAACGACTCGCCGGCTCTGGCCCAGGCGGATGTCGGGCTGGCCATGGGCGGGGGCGCGGACATTGCCGCAGAATCGGCGGATATCACCCTGATACGCGGCGACGTGGGCAGCATAGCAACCGCACTCGAGTTGAGTCGACAGACCATACGGACCATCAAGCAGAACCTTTTCTGGGCGTTCTTCTACAACATTCTGCTGGTGCCCGTGGCAGCTGGCGTGCTGTACCCGGTGTTTCAATCGTTGGGTGGCGTGCCAGGTTCCCTGGAGTTCTTCTTCGGCCAGCAGGGATTCCTGAATCCCGTGCTCGCAGGGGTGGCGATGGCGTTCAGCTCCTTCACGGTAATCACCAACTCCCTCCGGCTGCGCAGGTCTGCACTCTAGTCTTCCACTCCAGCATGCGAGGTGCGCGAAATGGCCACTGCAATAGACCCGGTATGCCTCATGGAGGTTGACACAGCCAATCCGACTGGCGGGCAGAGCGAGTACCAGGGAACGAACTACTACTTCTGCGGCCCTGGATGCAAGGTCGCCTTCGACCGGGACCCCGGGCACGTGCTGTCGGGAGAGGGAGTGGTGCCGATGGAGCACGGCGACCACGGACGGGAGCAGGCGCCCCCCTCGGGCGGGATCCTGGGGTTCTTCAAACGCCTCTTCGGCGGCAAGTCCCTGTCCGATTGATGAGTCAGCCCCGAGTGATGGGCAGGTGCTGCCCGTAACCCTGTCGGCTTAATCCGGCGATTTGGCCTCGGTGGACTGCTCTGCCAGCGGGCTCGCAGGGACTTCGACGTCTACCTCGGCGACGACTACGTGGGGAGCAAACACGTAGGGCTCCACTTTGTCGCCTCCGTACTTCGACTCCACGTACAACAAACCCTCCATAGCACCTTTAGCGTTTGCCAACGCCTCTTCCACCGTGTCCCCTTCGGTCGTGCAGTTGGGGTAATGCGGCACAATGACCTGGTAACAGTCTTCTTGCGGCATCAGGAAGACTGTAAACTTTTGCAACGACATCACAGCACCTCGTCCGCTATTTGCTCAAACTCTCGGCTTGAAAGCAGCATCTGGCGCCGGATGTTGGCGACCGTTCCAGGGCGCAATACGCCTCTCATGTGTGGGACCACAACCATAGGGAAACCCGGTCTGCGGCAATCAACGTGGCTTCCGGCAAAAAGATGCAACTCCCATCCCAGGCCGCGAAGAACGCTGACTATCTCATAGAAGGTCTATCGCCGAGGCACTTGGAGCCTCGCTTAAGCCGCTTTTCCGCAGCACCTCTTGTACTTGCGCCCGCTGCCGCAGGGGCAGGGTGCGTTCCGTCCCACCTTGGAGTCCCCGGATGGCCGGGCGTTGCGATTGGATCCCGCCACTGCCTGCATGGGGCTCCCGGAACCCGCACCGCGCCCACGACTGCGGCTGCCACTCAGTTCGGCGGCCGCCTGGGCTGGGTCGACTGCAACATGGAACAGCGTCCGCACCACATCCCGCTGGATGCGGTATTGCAGGTCGTGGAACATCTTCTGGCCTTCGCTGCGATACATCACCAGCGGGTCCCGCTGGCCGTATGCGTGCAGCCCGATGCCCGTCCGCAGGTTCTCCATCGCCGTCAGGTGCTGCACCCAGTGGGAGTCGATGGCCCGCATTAGCAGCAATCGTTCGGTAAGCCGCATCGTATCAGAGCCGATGGCCTCTTCCCGTGCAGTATATATCGCCTCGGCGTGAGCGGAGAGAATTCCCCCGATCTGCTCCAGGCTGTACTGGAAGACCCTGTCTTCGTCATCCAGCTCAGTGGGCACCGGACCAATCTGCCCCAGTTCGTCTATGAGCCCTCCGGCATTCCAGTCGTCGGAATGGCGACCGGGCAGAAATTGGGCTATCAGGCGGGAATATTCCTGCCTCAGCATCCCCAGGGTCTTTTCCCTCAGGTCGCCTTCACCCAGGGCCATGTGACGGTCGCCGTAGATCACCTCGCGCTGCTTGTTCAACACATCGTCGAATTCCAGTAGATGCTTTCGCATGTCGAAGTGGTAGCCCTCGACCTTCACCTGGGCGCCGCTGATTGACTTGGTGACTATCTTGTTCTCGACCGGGGTATCCTCTTCCAGCCCGGTCCACCCCATCACCGTCTTGATGCGGTCGCCGCCGAAGCGTTGCATCAGCTCGTCTTCCAGAGACACGTAGAACTGGGAGCTGCCCGGGTCGCCCTGCCGCCCGGCACGTCCCCTCAACTGGTTGTCGATGCGGCGGGCATCATGATGTTCTGTCCCGATAACATGAAGCCCGCCCAGTCCCACCACCCGGTCGTGTTCGGCGCGCCAGTCATCCCGCAATGTATCGGCACCACCGAGCACGATGTCAGTGCCCCGGCCCGCCATGTTGGTGGAGACGGTTACGGCGCCAAGCCTGCCTGCTTGCGCAATTACCTCGGCCTCTCCTTCGTGGTTCTTGGCGTTAAGCACCTGGTGAGGAACCCCGCGCTTGCGAAGTCGTTCGCTGAGAAACTCAGAGTCCTCGATGGAGGTGGTGCCGATGAGCAGCGGCTGTTGAGTCTCGTGCAACTCAACGATCTTTTCAGCCACTGCCTTCCACTTGCCATCCCCGGTCTGGTAGACAAGGTCTGAGTTGTCCTCCCGTTTCATGGGCAGGTTTGTGGGTATCTCCACAACTTCCAGACCATAGATCCTGTAGAACTCCTCGGACTCCGTGGCCGCGGTACCGGTCATCCCCGCCAGCTTTTCGTACATGCGGAAATAGTTCTGGAGCGTAATGGTGGCGTAGGTTATGCTCTCGCGCTGTATCCTGAGACCTTCCTTGGCCTCAACAGCCTGGTGCAGCCCGTCGGACCAGCGCCGTCCCGGCTGCAGCCGCCCCGTGAACTCGTCGACAATGACAACGTCGCCATCACTGACCACGTAGTCCTTGTCACGCTGTTTCATTACATGGGCCGTGAGGGCATTTTCCATGTAGTGGACCAGGTGGAAATTCTCTGGGTCGTACAGATTGGATGTGCTGGTCCACTTCTCCATCTTGGCTATGCCTTCTTGGGTCAGAGAAATGGCCCGCGTGCGATCATCAATGGTGTAGTCTTCCGCTGGATCGAGACGGGGCACCAGGCGGGCAAAGTTCTGGTACAGCTGGACCGGCTCTTCAGCCGGACCGCTGATGATGAGGGGCGTTCGTGCTTCGTCGATCAGGATATTGTCGACCTCGTCGACGATCGCATAATGCAGCTCCCGCTGCACTTTCCGACCCAGTGTTAGCGCCATATTATCCCGGAGATGGTCGAAGCCGAACTCGTTGTTTGTCCCGTAGGTGATGTCGGCCAGGTAGGCGTCCTCGCGGGCCACCGGCCGCAGGTACGGCAGCTTGCCGTTGACGATTTCGGGGTCATAGACGTACGCGGCGTCGTGTTGCAGGCACCCGACGGTGAGACCCAGCGAGTGATACACTGGACCCATCCACACCGGGTCGCGCCTGGCCAGGTAGTCATTGACCGTAACGACATGCACGCCCCGCCCCGTTAGAGCATTCGCGTACACCGAGAGCGTCGCCACCAGGGTCTTGCCTTCCCCGGTCTTCATTTCCGCGATCTTGCCCTGGTGGAGGGCGGTGCCGCCGATCAGCTGCACATCGTAGTGCCGCTGGGCCAAGGTTCGTCGAGCCGCTTCGCGCACCGTCGCAAAAGCTTCGGGCAGCAGGTCATCAATGCGCTCGCGCCCCTGCAGCCTCTGCTGGAACTCGCCGGTCTTGGCTCGCAGCTGTTCGTCGCTGAGTTGTTCAAACTGGCGCTCCAGCCGGTTTACCGCGTCCCGGATGGAGACCAGCTTCTTCAGGGCCTTTTCGTTGGGGTCTCCAAGTATTTTCTGAAGAACGGTGACCATAGACCTTGTCCTGAAAAAAAGTATCCGGGTGGGAGTCAGCCCCGCCCGGAGAAAATGGGCGGAACGATACGCCCTTACTCTAACATCTCCCCACAGGGAGGGAAAATCAGACGATGCTGGCCAGCGTGGGCTGCGCCGCTCCTCTCAATTCTTCCAAGCCGGTGATTTCGTTTTTGCTCATGTATTCCCGCAGGCCGTTCAGTATCCGCCATGGAGCCCCGAGGTTGACCAGGTTGGCGCTGCCAATCTGTACGGCCGTGGCTCCGGCCAGGATGTACTCAAGAGCGTGTTCGGCTTCGAAAATTCCTCCCACGCCAACTATCGGAACGTCCACAGCGTGGGCTGCCTGGTAGACCAAGGCCAGGGATACGGGCCGGAGACCCATCCCTGACAGCCCACCGGTTATGTTCCCCAACACCGGCCTGCCAGTTGCCAGATCAATGCGCATGGCCGGCAGCGTGTTGCAGATAGTCAGGGCATCGGCCCCGCCGTCCACCGCCGCCCTGGCGATGTCCGTAATGTCCGGCACGTTGGGCGATAGCTTGGCCAGCACCGGCAGTCCGGTGTTGGCCTTTACCGCCGCCACTGCATCGTGGGTGAGATCAGCGCTGTAGCTGAACATTGCCCCGTTTTCGATGTTGGGACAAGAGAGGTTCAGCTCCAGCCCGCTGATTCCTTTGGCTTCCCCGGTCATTGCCGCCATTTCGCCGAACTCGCCGACGCTATGGGCGGCGAAGCTGAACAGCACTGTGGCGCCCCACAGCGACCACTCTGGCGTCCATTCCCTGACCGCCGTTTCGATCCCAGGGTTGATCAATCCTATGGCATTGAGAAACAGGTGGTCACCCGTGTCCCATGCCTCACGGTACGACTCCGGATACCAACGGGGTTCCGGGTTGCCATCCCTCGGCCAGCGGGTGACGGTCTTGGGAACGACGGCTCCCAATTGGTCGAGAGGATAGTTGCCCACGACCCCCCGGCCATATCCGTCATATCCCAGTGTGCCTGAGGCGATCATCACCGGGTTGGCCAGGCGCAACCCTTCTGTGTGGCGCGGGGCCAAGTCGACGACCAGCCCACCATGATTTCTGGCCTGTTTGTCTGCCAATTTCCTGTCCTGACTGGAATCTTGGCGCTGAGGCGCCGTTGATAAGATTGACGGGGCGGAAGACAGAGACTTACCGCCCCGGCTGTGGACTACTCCTCGGAAGGCTGCTCTTTCTCGGATTCTCCCACCTCTTCTTGGGCGAGCCCGACAGTCTGGGTTTCATTTTCAGAAGTGACTTCTTCCTCGTCGTCGTCATCGTCATCCAAGGCGTCGTCTTCCAGCTCCTCGTCTTCGCCTTCCTTTGCGTAAGTTCGAGCGGCCTGGGCCAAGCGATCGAAGTCGTCATCCAGACCTGGAATGACCATGTCATCGAAGACTTCCTCGGGTGCAGCGGCATTGCCACGCAACCAAGCGCCCGCTGCGATGCCACCCATATCCAACGCCGGCTGCGGCCGCAGAAGTTCATCCATACCCGGGATTTCCACCTGGGCCGGGATTAGCCTACCGATGATGACGTTCTCCTTGAGGCCCAGCAGATAGTCCTGCTGACCCTTTACGGCTGCCTCGGTAAGGACCCTGGTCGTCTCCTGGAATGAGGCCGCCGACAGGAAGCTGTCGGTCCGCAGCGACGCTCGGGTAACACCCAGCAGTACCTGTTCGGCGGTCGCAGGCTCGCCGCCCTCTGCCAGCACCTTGGCAACCTGCTCCTGGAACGCGAACTTGTCCACCACCTCCCCTGGGATCAGCTCCGTGTCTCCCGGTTCAGTGACCTGCACCCGGCGCAGCATCTGCCGCAGAATAATCTCAATATGCTTGTCGTGAATGGTCACACCCTGCGACTGGTACACCGCCTGCACCTGGTCCACTATGTAGGACTGCAGGGCCTCCTTTCCGCGGATCCGCAGGATATCATGGGGGTTGAGCGGACCTGAAGTCAGGGGGTCTCCCGCGTTAATCTTGTCGGCGTCCCGTACCATCAGGTACGAAGATGCGGGAATAATGTGCTCCCGGGTCTCGATGTCATCCCACACCACGGTAACGTAGCCGTCTGCCACTTCCACCCTGCCGCTCACGGTCGCCCCGATTCCCGAGCCCTCGGAAATCAGCGCAATGCCTTCTCCCGACAGGTCCACCCGGCCCGAGGCGGCGGCCGTGGGGACCGGAATGCCCTCATCGGAGTCGGCATTCTCCGGCAGGGTTGCCAGTACCATGCCTTCGGTCACTTCCTCTCCGTCATCCACCAGCAGTTCCGCACCCTCGGGTAGGGCATACTGCTCGACCCGGTGTATCTCGGCCAGGATAGCCCCGACCTCCACCAGGTCCCCATCAGCGACAATTACCGTTGCGCCCTCGGAAAGCGGGTAGTCTTCGCGGACCTCTTCACGGTAAACCACTCTGAGGACGTTGTTTTCCTCGTCGCTTTCCAACTCGACCTCGCCATCGATGTCGGACAGGATGGCTGCGCTCTTCGGCACCCGGGCTTCAAATATCTCTTCCACCTGTGGCAGGCCGCCGGTGATGTCCAGGTTTTGCGCCTCCACGTCCTGCCGGATTACGTCAGCCTCCCGCTGCAGGTCATAGCTGTGCCGGTTCGAACTGCCGAGAATCCGGTTGAGCTCGAAGGCCACTCGGAAATAGTCCTCGTCTGTGCTGCCGGTCCGGCTGGCGCGGCTCACCGCTTCCTGCAACTCCGTGGGGTCGCTCGAGCGCCGCAACTCGTCGAGAGTCCGTTCGATCACCACCAGCAGTCTGCCTTGTAGACGGGCGTCGGCACCGGGGATCTCGGCGATAATTCGGCGAATTTCATCGACCACCTTTTGAAGTTCCGGTACCACTGCGGTCGCGTACTGACGCACCCGCAGCACTGCCTCCTCCAATTCTGTGGCAGGAGTTTGGGCCACGCCTTCCAGGATCCTGTCGGTCTGGTCGGGAAGCTCGTTGGCCATGTCCCGAAGCCGGTTCATGGTGTCCCGGCGCTGGTCCCGGCGCTGGCTTGCCGGTCCCAACTGGGAGTCCAGCGCACTGTTGAGGATATTGACGTCCCTCTGTATCTGGGATACCAGGTTCCGTGCCTCAGACAGGGACCTTACTTCTCCAAGCCGGCTGAGGTCGTCCCGGACCCAGTTGATCTGCGACCTCTGGTTACGGGCCTCGTTGGTCTGCTCCAGGTAACCCAGCGACTCGGTCATCCTTGTTGCCATGGTCTGACGGTCGCTGGAGACGTTTAGACTCAGCTCTTCCTTCTCTTCCCAGATCTTGCCTACCGCAGGCAGGTTCCGTCGGAACTCCGCCAGCTGTTCGCGGATCTCCACGGGCACCGCCTGCAGTTCCCTCGCCCGGGAGAGCACCGCTTCGTCCAGTTCGCTGTTCCTCCGCCGAACGCCGCCCGTATGGAACACGCGCATGGTCAGCTGGGTGCCGGGCTCACCGATGCTCTGAGCCGCAATAATCCCCACGGCCTGCCCTTCCAGCACCGGCTGGTCCGTCGCAGCCAGGTCGCCGTAACACATCCGGCACACCCCTCGGGTCGCCTCGCATGTGAGGGGGGAGCGTACCAGGATCTCGGTAATCCCGGCCTCCACCAGCTGGTCTGCCTTTCCCAGCGTGATGCTCTCGTTCCGGTTCACCAGGATCTCCCCGGTCTCCGGGTGGGCCAGAGTGGCCGCAGCCAGCCGGCCGGTGACCCGGTACTGCAGCGTTATGTTGCTGTGCGGGGCCGGCCTCTGTGGTGTCCAGCCGTCCAGCGTGCCGCAGTCCTCGCCCTGGATGATGACCTCCTGAGCGACATCGATCAGCCTGCGGGTAAGGTAGCCGCTGCTGGCCGTGTTCAGCGCCGTGTCGGTGAGGCCCTTGCGTGCTCCGTGGGTCGAAAGGAAGTACTCCAGGGCGGTCAGACCCTCGCGGAAGTTCGACTTCACCGGCAGCTCGATTACTTCCGTGCTGCCCGCCCGGCGGACCAGGCCTCGCATTCCAGCCATCTGGTTGATCTGCGAGATATTGCCCTTGGTGCCCGAGAGGGCCATGATGCCGATGCCGCCGTAGTTGGTCAGGTCGTTCCCCACCAGGTCGGCGGTCTCGAAGGAGGCCTGGTTCCAGGCATCCACGATCTTGGCGTGGCGCTCCTCCTCGGAAATGAGCCCCTCTTCGTACTCTGTCTTGTACTGGTCGACCCTCTCCTCCGTTTCCACCATCACGCGCGCCTTCTGCGGCGAAACCTGGATATCATTGATCGCGATGGTGATACCCGAAGAAGTTGCGTACTGGAATCCCAGATTCTTGATGCTGTCCAGCACTTCCGCAGTCTCGTCGTTGCTGAGAAGACGGTACAGGCTGGCAGTCAGCGCATTCAGGGCGCCGCGATCGATCAGCTTGTTCTGGATGCGAACCGCCTCCGGCAGGCTCTCGTTGAAAACGAACTTGTCGGGCAGGATCGCATTGAACTCCAGGCGACCCAGCGTCGTCTCGTAGTATCCGCCCCGGTTATCGCCGCCACGTATGCGCCGGACGTAGACCGACGCCCGCAGGTCAATTTCACCTGCGTCGTAGGCATCCCTGGCCTCCCCGATATCGGCGAACTTCCGCCCGGCGCCCTTCACATCAGGGCGGTCTTCCGGCGTGTCCACCGCGGTCAGGTAGTAGCAACCCATCACCATGTCCAGCGTGGGGGCCACCAGGGGATCGCCCGACGCCGGAGACAGCATGTTGTGGGTGCTCAGCATCGCTTCCTGGGCCTCCAGCACCGCCATGCGCGACAGCGGGACGTGTACCGCCATCTGGTCCCCGTCGAAGTCGGCGTTGAAGGCTGAACACACCAGCGGATGGATCTGGATGGCGTGCCCGTCGATCAGCACCGGCATGAAGGCCTGGATGCCCAGGCGGTGCAGCGTGGGCGCACGGTTGAGCAGCACCGGGCGGTTCTTGATCACATCCTCCAGGATGTCCCACACTTCGCCCCGGGCGCGTTCCACCATCCGCTTGGCGTTCTTGATGTTGGGAGCTATGCCCAGCATGACCAGGCGGTGCATCACGAACGGCTTGAACAGCTCCAGGGCCATCCGTCGCGGCAGGCCGCACTCGTTCATCTTGAGTTCCGGCCCGACCACGATCACGGACCTGCCGCTGTAGTCCACCCGCTTCCCCAGCAGGTTCTGGCGGAATCGGCCCTGCTTGCCCCTCAAAAGATCCGACAAGCTCTTCAGCTTGTGATTGTGGCTTCCCTGTATGGGGCGCCCCCGGCGGCCGTTGTCGATGAGGGCGTCCACCGCTTCCTGCAGCATCCGCTTCTCGTTGCGGATGATGATTTCCGGTGCGCCTAGAGTCATCAGCCTCTTCAGGCGGTTGTTCCGGTTGATCACCCTGCGGTAGAGGTCGTTCAGGTCGCTGGTGGCAAATCGGCCGCCATCCAGCTGCACCATCGGGCGCAACTCCGGCGGCAGGACCGGCATTACGGTGAGGATCATGTCTTCAACGCGGGTTCCCTCACCGAGTCCGGATTCCGACCGGCCTCCGCTCTGCCTGAAGGCTTCCACCACCCGCAGGCGCTTGATCGCCTTCTGACGGCGCTGTCCGGAAGTTGACTGCATGTCATTGATGAGCTGGTCCCGCAACGCCTCCAAGTTGACCGCCCGCAGGATGGCCAGGATGGCCTCCGCACCCATGCCGGCTTCGAACACGCCCGGATATCTGTCCTTCAGCTCCCGGTAGCGTGATTCGGCCAGCAGCCTCATCTTCTGGAGGTCATTCAGCTCGTCCAGAGTGACCTTCAACTGGGCGGAAAGCTCACCTACTTCGGTGCTCAGACGGTTGTTGATGGCATCGATCTGCTGCTGGACTTCCATCAATTCGGCAATGGGTTCGCCTCCCTCGGGCGCAAACTCCACTGCGGGATTGCTGGTCTCCGGAACCCTCCCTCCGGTCAGCTTCAGGAGGATCTGGTTCAGCTCTTGCAGTTCGTCGTTTGCATTGCCGCGACGCCGCTCGACTTCCAGCTCATGCTTCAGTTGCTCGGCTTCGATGGCATCCCTGCGGGCCTCTTCGTCGAGGGAGATCACGATGTGCTGAGCGAAATACAGCACCCGCTCCAGGTTTCTCGGAGAGAGGTCCAGCAGCAGTCCCAGTCTGCTTGGATTGGTCTTGCTGAACCAGATGTGGGCCACCGGCGCTGCCAGCCGGATATGGCCCATCCTCTCCCGCCTTACCTTCGCCCGCGTGACTTCCACGCCACAGCGATCACAGACCACGCCCCGGTATCGGATGCGCTTGTACTTGCCGCAGAAGCACTCCCAGTCCTTCGTCGGACCGAACAGCCGCTCGCAGAACAGCCCGTCCTTCTCCGGCCTGAGCGTCCGGTAGTTTATGGTCTCCGGCTTCGTAACCTCTCCGTGGGACCAGCTGAGAATCTGTTCCGGGGAGGCGATGGAAATTCGGATGGCGTTGAAATCGGTTGCTGTGGTCTCCGTCCTGTCTGCCATTCTTACCATTGTTAAATCGTCTCCAGAGAGAAAAGCTCCGTGTCGCCGACGATCTCCTGTCCCAGGTCCTGGCTGGCTGCCGGACGCTTCTCTTCGTTCAGCAGCTGAACCCGAAGGCCCAGGCTCTGCAACTCCTTCATCAGCACGTTGAACGATTCAGGAACTCCGGGCTGCCCAATCGGTTCGCCCTTGACGACCGCCTCGTAGGTCTTCACCCTCCCGGCGACGTCATCGGACTTGACGGTGAGCACCTCCTGCAGGTTGTAGGCTGCGCTGTAAGCTTCCAGGGCCCACACTTCCATTTCGCCGAACCGCTGGCCGCCGAATTGCGCCTTTCCTCCCAGCGGCTGCTGCGTGATCATCGAGTACGGGCCCGTCGAGCGCGCGTGAATCTTGTCTTCCACAAGGTGGATGAGCTTGAGTATGTAGATGTTTCCAACGGTTACCAGTTGGTCGAACCCCTCGCCGGTCCGGCCGTCGAACAGCTTGAACTTGCCGAAGGTGGGCGGCGCAATGAGCCGATGCCGGTGCACATCGAGAGCCTCCTGGTGCATCTCATCGAAGCCCATGCCGGTCGTGTCGCGGCCCGCAACGTTTTCGAGCCACAGGCGCAGGCATGCCTCCCGCGCCAGGCCCAGCTTGGATTCGTCAAAGATGTCTCTCGGGTTGCACCCGTGTTCCACCAGCCAGCGGTTCACCAGTCCCTGGTCAACTTCGCGAGTGCCGTCACTGCGGTGCCCATTCTCTTCCCCGGCCTCGTGGCCGTTTTCGCTGTTGGCTGCGCCGGCCTGCTCCCTGAACCAGATTCGGGCCAGTGAGTCTTCGATCGCGGCGTCGGTGGCCCCGTCGAAGACCGGGGTCTTCGCCTGGAATCCCAGTTGGTCCGCCGCCCGGCCCAGATGGGTCTCAAGTACCTGCCCCAGGTTCATCCGCGATGGCACGCCGATCGGGTTGAGGATGATGTCCACGGGTGTGCCGTCTTCCAGGTACGGCATATCCTCTTCCGGCAGAATCCGGGCCACAACACCCTTGTTCCCGTGGCGTCCAGCCATTTTGTCGCCAACGGAGATCTTTCTGGTCTGCGCGATCCAGACTCGCACAGCCTCCTTGACACCCGGGTTCAGGTCGTCCCGCTTCTCGCGGCTCAGCACCTTGACGTCGATAACCTTGCCGCGCTCCCCGTGAGGCACCCGCAGAGACGTGTCCTTTACATCCCGCGACTTCTCACCGAATATTGCCCGGAGCAGTTTCTCCTCTGCGGTGAGCTCCGTCTCGCCCTTCGGCGTGACCTTGCCAACAAGAATATCGCCGGGCGTTACGTCTGCGCCCACGCGGATGATTCCCCGCTCGTCCAGGTCTCGCAGGCTCGCCTCGCCCACATTGGGAATGTCGCGGGTGATCTCCTCGGGACCCAGCTTGGTTTCCCGGGCCTCCATTTCGTGCCTCTCGATGTGAATCGAGGTGAAATAGTCGTCCCGGTACAGCCGTTCGCTGACGATTATGGCGTCCTCGTAGTTGTAACCTTCCCATGACATGAAGGCCACCAGCACGTTCTGGCCCAACGCCAGCTCCCCGTTTTCGGTCGACGAGCTGTCGGCCAGCACCGTCCCAACCTGCACCAAGTCCCCTCGTGTGGTAATCGGCCTCTGGTCGAAACAGGTGCCCTGGTTCGTGCGGGAAAACTTGATCAGCGGGTGAACGTGCTCCTCTCCGTCCACGTCTGTAACCACAATTTTCCGTCCGTTCACCGAGGTAACCACGCCGTTGACGCGGGCGGTGACCAGTTGCCCGCTGTCACGAGCAACTCGGTCCTCGATTCCGGTCCCCACCGTCGGCGCTTGGGGCCGCAACAGGGGAACGGCCTGGCGCTGCATGTTGGATCCCATCAGCGCCCGGTTGGCGTCGTCATGCTCGAGGAACGGGATCAGCGCCGCTGACACGCTCATGATCTGCATCGGCGACACATCCATGAGGTGCGCTTCGCTGGGTGAACCCTGGGTGTACTGGTCGCCCACCCGTATCTCGATGCGGTCCTCGACAAACTGGTTCAGTTCGTCCAGCTTGGCGTTGGCCTGCGCGATCTTGTATTCCTCTTCTATGTCCGCCGACAGCCAGACTATGGAACTGTCCGCGCCGCCTCCGTTCATCGACTCCACCACGAAGGGGCGAACTTGGATCTTGGTCCCTTCCGGCAGCCGCCTGATGGCGCTGATTCGGTTGGCCCCAATGCTCACACCCTCGTTCACGATGACGTGATTGTTCTCCGGGTTGACCACCGCTTCGGATACGATGCGTCCCCTGAGGTCAGGCGAGTCCTTGTCCAGTTCCCGCCTTATAACCCGGTAGGGAGACTCAATGAAGCCGAATTCGTTGACGCGTGCATACGACGCCAGCGAACTCAGCAGCCCGATGTTGGGTCCCTCCGGCGTCTCGATGGGGCAGATGCGGCCGTAGTGCGAGAAGTGCACGTCCCGCACATCAAAGCCTGCCCGCTCCCGCGACAGACCACCGGGGCCCAGCGCCGAGAGACGGCGCTTGTGGGTCAGTTCCGCCAAGGGATTCGTCTGGTCCATGAACTGAGAAAGCTGCGAACCTCCGAAGAACTCGCGCACCGCAGCCACCACCGGCCGGATGTTGACCAGGCCCTGTGGCGCGGCAGTCTCCGGATCGACCAGCGTCATTTTCTCCTTGACCATCCGCTCCATGCGCAGCAGGCCGACGCGGACCTGGTTCTGCACCAGTTCGCCGACCGCACGCACCCGGCGGTTGCCCAGATGGTCAATGTCGTCGACCTGCCCCTCTCCCTGGTTGATGACGATCATCATGCGTATGACAGCGATGATGTCATTCCGGGAAAGGGTCATCGTGCCGACCTTTTCAGGTATCCCCAGCCTGCGATTGAACTTGTAGCGTCCCACCCGGCCAAGGTCGTAGCGCCTGGCCTCAAAGAACAGGTTGTTGATCAGGTTCCGGGAATTCTCCAGGCTGGGAGGCTCGCCGGGACGCAGGCGCCGGTAGAACTCCACCTGTGCCGCCGCAATCCTCTGCGCCCCCTCCTTGTCGAACTCCTCGCCCTCGTGGAGCCACTCCCACAGGGAGCGGAGCTCCTCCTCCCGGAAAGAGACGCCTGCGGAGTCGCTCGCAGGGTCGCTCCGAAGCGTGGCCTGCATGTACCGGTGCGTCTCGTCCACATCGATGTCTTCGACCAGCGCAGTGACCTGGTCGTCGTACGCAACGCCAAGCGCCCGAAGGAAAGTGCTGGCCGATACCTTTCGCTTCCGGTCGACCTTTACCGACAGCACATCCTTGTTGCTGGTTTCGAACTCCAGCCAAGCCCCCCTCGAGGGGATCAGCTTGGCCATACACAGCCCCCGGTGGCTGCTGGGGCTGCGTTCGGAAACGAAATAGATGCCCGGCGAACGAACCAGCTGGCTCACGACCACGCGCTCGGCGCCGTTGATGATGAAGGTGCCGTTGTCGGTCATCATGGGGAAGTCCCCCATGAATATCTCCTGCTCTTTGATCTCACCCGTTTCCTTCATGACCAGGCGGGTCTTCACATAGAGCGGCTGGGAGAAGGTTATCTCCCTTTCCTTGCACTCCTGTGGAGAATACTTGGGAGGGCGGAACTCGTGTTCCTGGAAGTGAAGCTCGTACTTCTTGCTGGTGTAGTCCAGGATCGGCGAGACTTCCCGGAACACATCCTCCAGACCTTCCTCGTTGAACCATTCATACGACTGGATCTGGCTCTGGATCAGGTTGGGGACTTCCAGGACCTGGGGGATTCGAGCATATGAGCGAACATCCGGTAGTTTTAGCGAATGCCCATTACGAACAGGAGGCAAAGCCATTCCGTTTCTCCTTGCCATGAGTAGCTGTGACGAGTGACAGGAGGTCTCAGGACGCGGCGAGACCAGGGTCTAAAGCAAGCGAATATAGAGGCAGGGTACGGGGCCGTTTGGATGAAGACATTCTTCGAGGCATATACGAGTAACAACCCAGTATATCCCAATGGCACAAATTGTCAACTCCGCAAGCGCCATCGGGCAGGGCCTTTTAATTGTTCCCTCTCCCCCCGGGAGAGGGTTAGGCCTGTCCTGAGCTTGCCGAAGGGGTGAGAGCGTTCCCTCGTTAAGTCGCAAGCAGTCGAACCGCAGGATGTCACCCAACCCAACCTTTCTCCACAAGGTGGAGGGAGAATTAAAAGACCCTGCGCCATCGGACAGGGTCGTTTAGTTGTCGCCATACCCGTTGGCCCTGAGACCGTCGAAGGGCCGTCTCTTCATGGTTCGACAAGCTCACCTCGAACGGACTCGCAAGGTTGCCATAGAAAACTAAAAGGCCCCGAACCATCGAACAGTGCAATTGCATTTGGGATCATACAATCCGTCACTCCCGCGAAAGCGGGAAGCCAGGGCTTCCGTCCTTCTGACCTCTCTTGGTCACTAGGGCGGATTGTGCCTCGTCCGGCAACCGTCAGGCTTGATTTAGTGCCACTGGATTCCCGCTTTCGCGGGAATGCCGGTTTGATTTCGTTACGTCGCTGGCCATGAGGTCCAAATGCGATAGCCCTGCACCTGAAAACCCCTGCCGGTCACTCCTTTTCGGGCATAGGCTATAATCGCGGTCAGCGCTCTATCGCAAGGCATCCAAAGGCTAGTCCAGATGAAGAGTTCCCCCAGTTATTCCTTCCGGCCCGGCGACTTTACTATCGCAGGCCAACAGGTCCACTACGCTTGGATTATCGTGGGCGTCGCGGCCGTCATGCGGCTCTTCAGCTCTTCCTTCCGCTCGTCGTCCAGCATCCTGATCCCCCGGCTGGTGGAGTCCTTTGGCTGGAGCTACGGAGCGGTGGGGTTCGGGTTCGCACTGCAGTGGGTGGTATCGGGAATGTTGGGACCGTCGGCCGGATGGCTGGGCGACCGTTATGGCGCCCGCGTCACCATGACCATCGGCGCATTCCTCTTCATTGCCGGCATGGTGCTAACCGGGTTCATGACCAGCCTCTGGCAGTTCTACCTCTTCTTCGGAATCATCCTCAGCGCCTCCATGGGAATCTTCCAGGTGCCTCTCACCGCCTCGGTAACCATGTGGTTCAAGCGGCATCTTGGCACCGGCATGGGCTTGCTGCAGTCCGCGCAAGGAGTCGGACCCCTCGTGGCGGTGCCCATCATGCTGCTGGTCATCGCCCTGTTCGACAGCCGCCCCGGCATATTGGACTGGCTGCCGGGCTTCACCCACTCGCTGTTCGGCGGTGAGCTGGACGGACTGCGGGCCGCCTTCTGGGTTCCCGGCATCATCGGCGGTCTGGCAATTCTTGCGCTCATACGGCTCTTCTACGACGAGCCTGCCCAGGTCGGCATGCGCCCTCTTGGCGCTTCAGAAAACGAGCCAGTCCGCCGCGTGCAGGTGCGCGAGGTAGCCAAGATTCGCACCAGGGTCTTCTTCAAGCAGGCCCAGCGCACCCTGGCCTTCTGGAACCTCATCGGCATCCACTTCTGGGGCTGCGCAGGCCACGCCATTGTGCTTGTCTACCTCGTGGCCATCGCCGAGGCCGAGGGCGTGTCCGCGGGCCTGGCGGCAGGCGCCTTCGTGACCTTGTCCGTGACCAGCACCATCACCCGCTTCGCTGTCCCGGTGATGGCCGACCGTGTCGGCAGCAAGGGAGTGATGGCCGTCTGCTTCACACTGCAGACACTGCCCATCGCGATGCTCTTCTTCGCAACTGACCCGTGGCACTTCTACCTCTTCTCGGTACTGTTCGGCATCGGCTTCGGTGGTGAGATGAGCGCCTTCCCCATCATCAACCGCCAGTATTACGGCAGCGCCCCCATCGGCACGACCTACGGCTGGCAGATGATGGGCGCGGGCATGGGCATGGCCGCTGGCTCGTTGATGGGCGGCGCCCTCCGCGACTTGACCGGCAGCTTCGACGCCACCATGGGATTGTCCCTTGCCCTGAGCCTGGTGGGAGTCTTCTCCATCGTCCTGCTTCCCACCACCCGCCACCATCAGCTCCCCGACTGGGAGGAAGAGTTACCGCCCGAAGCGCAGACGCAGCCTGACCCTGAGCCGCCAGCTCAACCCGCCCCGGGAACCCAGCCGGCTGCTGGGAATTAGCAGGTTTCCCGACGAAAATCCCCGTCCCAGCCATCACGTCGCAAGGACGGCAGAGCAATCGCATTTTGCGCCGCAAGGCAAGTGACGCAACGAAATCAACCCGTCATTCCCGCGAAAGTGGGAATCCAGTGGCCAAAGACTTAGAAACTATCTCAAAATTCAACGGGTGGTGTGGCCGAGAATCCGCTGGACTTCAAAGTGGGCCACTGGATTCCTGCTTTCGCAGGAATGACGGAGTGGGTGCTGGCTCCATTTTGAGATAGTTTCTTAGCCTGACGGTTGCCAAATGAAGCACAATCCGCCCCGGCGGCCAAGACTGGCGGCCAAGGGCGGTTAGAAGGTAAGAAACCCCGGATTCCCGCTTTCGCGGAAATGACGGCACTCTGCCAGCCAAATGCGATAGCACCACCAAGGACACCCCCTGGCCTCGGCCTTGTGCTAAACTGCCGTGAAAAATCGGCGGTTGCGCCAGACTGGAACAGGGGGCTTTCTCATGCTGGACTTGATCATCCGCGGCGGACAGGTAGTTACGCCCATGGGTGTGGGCGAATGGGATGTCGCGGTCCAGGGCGAAAGAATCGCGGCGATCGCCGCCCCCGGAACCCTCGGGGACGAAGCGGGACGCATTATCGACGCCTCGGGCAAGGTGGTCGTCCCCGGCGGCATTGAACCACACGCCCACATCTCCGCGCCCATCATGGGCCACGGCGACCTCACGACCGCGCCGCCGCCTGAGGTCAGCCGCGCCGCGCTGTACGGCGGCACCACCACCCTGATGGACTTCGCCATCCAGTACCCGGGCATTGACATTCCCCAGGCCATCGCCGAGCGAACCGGCGTCTGGCAGGGCAACTCCTACGCAGACTACGCGCACCACCTGATGCTGCTGGGGCAGATTCCGCAGGAAATCATCGGCTCCGCCCACGAGGCGGTGGAGGACGGTTTCGCCAGCTTCAAGATATTCACCACCAACATCCGGCCGCCCGCTACCACCGGAGAGCCACGCATGGTCGGCACCGGCCACCTCCACGACCTGATGGAGGAAATTCAGCGACTGAGCGCCATGCTACTGGTCCACGCCGAGGACGACGACATGGTGCAGCACATGTACCAGAAGCTCACACGAGAGGAGCGCACCGAGTGGCACAATATGTCGCTGGTGCACAGCGCCGAGTCGGAAGACGTTTCCTTCCGCCGCGTTCTAAGGGTGGCCGAGTGGACTGGCGCACCCGTCTACTTCGTTCACGTCAGCGCCTTGCAGGGCGTGCAGAATATCGCGGAGGCCCGCGCCAACGGCCGCCCGGTCTACGGCGAGACGCTGCACAACTACTGCTGCTTCAACGAGGAAAACTACAAGGAAGACAACGGGATGAAATACCACACCTATCCTTCGTTGAAGTCGGAAGACGACCGCAAGATGCTCTGGAACGGCATCATCAACGGCGGCCTGCAGACCATGGCCACCGACGAATACTGCACGTCTTGGGAGACCAAGATATCGGGCCGCACCATCTCCGACGTTACCGGCGGCCACAACGGGGCCGAGGCCCGGATGGGCATCACCTTCAGCGAGGGCGTTTCCAAGCAGGGCATGACGCTCCAGCGGTTCGTGGACGTAACCTCGGCCAACGCGGCCAAGATCATGGGCCTCTACCCCCGCAAGGGCGTGCTGGCGCCGGGCAGCGACGCAGACATCTGCCTGATTGACCCCAGCATCAAGCGCGCCTTGACCATGGACGACTTCCACATCTCCGACTACAGCATCTGGGCTGGTACCGAGATTGAGGGCTGGCCGGTCACGACCATACTGCGCGGCAAGGTGGTGGTCGAAGATGGCAACTTCAACGGCACCCTGGGCGATGGCCAGTTCCTTCGCCGCAAGGTCGACCCCGCAGTCGCCGACCGCCCGGTGGTCTAGCGGCCAACCTGGACACAACGGTGTTCGCAACAGCGTAGGGGCGGGTTAGAAACCCGCCCCTACGGCAATTCAACCCGCGTCGACTCTAACAACCCGGGGGGCGCAAATGGCTCGCATCAAGCTGGTGCCGACAGAGCAATTGACGCCCGGAATGCAGAGGATCGCCAAAGCGGCCGCCGAGCACAAGCTCAACCCTCGCATATTCCAAGCCGCCGGCAATCTGCCCGAGGCCTACGAGGCCTTCTGGGCCTTCTATGGGCCGCTCAAGCTGGCGGGCCTGCTGGACGCCCGCCTCAAGGAGCTGGTGCGCCTCAAGATCGCAGAGCTAAACGAGTGCGCCACTTGAAAGCTCGGTCGCGCTGTGCCGGCGGTGCAGCAGGGGATGACTGAGGAGATGGTGGCCTCCCTGACCCACTACGAGGACACCGACCTCCCCTACCGCGACAAGCTGGCCGTCCGCTTCGCCGAGCGTATGGCCCTGGACCACCACAACGTCGATGACGAGTTCTTCGCCGAGCTCCGACAAGAGTTCACGGACCCCGAGATCTTCGAGCTCGGCATGATTACGGGCATGTTCCTCGGCTACGGACGCCTGCTGGCCATGCTCGACCTGGAAAACCCTGAGGAGCCGGAGTAGCAGTAGAGTTGGCGCATCCGTTCAACTAGCGGTCGGAAATCTTTGTGATGATGGGTTGATTGGTACAGGGCCTTTCCCCGGACATACCGGACTTATGGAAACAATCGCCGAGCAGTCTGTCATTCCATCCGTCATTTCAAAGATGTTTGCCTACTAGTCTGGCGATGAATTTTGAGTGAGGCGACATGACACCAGAAAACAAGCCCTCCGTATTCGTTTTAATGCCTTTCGATTCAGAGTTTGACTCTATATACGATGGAGTCATAAAGTCTAGCCTTGAGTTAGCAGGCTTAAGTGTAAGACGTGCAGACGATATTCAGAACCAGAGGAACATACTCCGCGATGTGTTTGATGGAATCGTTAATAGCGATCTGATTGTTGCAGACTTAACGAATTTGAACCCCAATGTATTTTATGAACTTGCCATCGCCCATGCAGTGAGAAAGCCGGTAATTCTGCTAACGCAAAATATAGAAGAAGTTCTGTTTGATTTAAAACCATACAGGCTGATCGAATACGATGTACACTTTGCGAATATTGGCGCAGCAAGAGAGAGGCTAACCAATGATGGCAAAGCATTTCTAGCTGGTGAACTACAGTTTGGTAACCCTCTCGCAGATTTCTCTTCAGAATACAGTGTGCATAGCCGACCTCAAGTATCTGCGCAAAAATCTAACCCACAAACCCAAAATGAGGAAGCGGGGGCAAGCGGAGTAACGGACCAAGATGATCGAGGATTCCTTGATCACTTAATTGATGTTACCAATGGATACCACCAGCTAGGCACGCTCATTGAAGGAGTAACAACTGATCTACAGAGCATGACAGATTCTGTACATGTAGCAGACAACGATTTTACCACTATCAATAGCAACCTCAATGCATCTTCACCTGTGGCTGCTCAGAGGGTTTCCCGTCGGCTTGCCGAACGCATAGCGTCCTTCAATAAGCGACTAGCGGAGGCTAATTCCCAATATGCCCTCATAATGATGGACATTGATGATAGCTTGGAATTTGTACTCGGTTTCTACGCTGAGGGGCCCGGACTAAGGGACTCAAATATTGAGGAGCAAATTTCAGACCTACGAAACTTCAAGGCCATAGCCATAAATGGCCGAGACTCGTTTGTATCATTGGCGGACGTCATGAATGGATTGCCTAGGATTGAACGTAGGCTAAATCGGGAAGTAACAAGGGGAAGTGCGGAAGTTCGTACTATGGCAGCAAATATTGATAGAACAATCGCTTCAGTAGATAGAGCCCTCAACAAGTTTGAGTAGAGCGTTCTCGGTCCAGTCAACAGTATGCAGTATCAGTCTTCCTTGGAAGCTTACCTGCAGTAGCCAAGGTAATAATGGTCGTCCAAGGCGGGCGCGTGTCATCGCCCCAGAGAAGGGACCTCAAGGGCGTGGTGGAAAGGAAGAAGGCGGCAATGGGTCTTTTCATTTCCCTAGAGGAATCGACCCAGGATATGCGTGATTAGGAGGCCTCGGGCGGTTTCTACCCCTCGGACCTGTGGCAACAGGACTTCCCGAAGATACAGATCCGCATCATTGCCCAACTGCTGGCTCGCTAGGGCTCTGACCTGCCACCCCGCCAGCCCGGCGACCAACCCGCAACCGGTATCCGCACCGCGGAAAGGGAGCAGGGAACTCTGGAAGAACTGGCCGGGGGCTAGCCCCCACCACTTTTGTTAGTTGTGGCTATTTGAGCCGCAGACCACCATTCCGGTTTTCGCCGGAATGACAGGATATGGTGAAATAGTCATCAATTCAACACTGACAGACTACTAGTATTACAACGACGCATTGCCAGGAAGGTCAATCCTTGGGGCGGTTTTGAACACTGAAATGAATTTTGCCAAAGCTGAAGGGAGCAGTTACTTGACCCTCCAAGAGAGGACAATCCGCCTTTCTCCTCATACCGTCGTTGTAATACTAGCGGGATGTCGTAGCTGAATCGTCCAAACCCCCGGAGCCACTGCTCCCAAATGGTGACTGCCCCAACAATGAAGTTGATTCTGGTCTCTCCTTGCACCTGGTCGTGAATGCGGAACTGGATTACCCCGTATGGGGTTGGCTCACCATGACGATGTACCAGTTCGCCGTAGTCTGTATCGTAGGTGAATAGAGTGCGACGGTCTCGCGTGGCTTGGCGCAGTAGATACGGGTCGTTTGCCGAAGGGCTGCTTTCCTTGGCGTAGAATACATCGTGACCCATTGACCGCAACTGTACTACTGCCGACTGGTCTATATTCTCATCAGCCAGCAGACGCATTTTTCGCAACCCACTCCTCCAGCCACTTCTTCTTCCTGTGTTCCTCCTTTTCATTCATAAATTGGTCAAGCTCTGCCCAAGTAGTGTTGGATAGTTTGGCTCCAGTCGCGGCATATTCCAGGCAGGCGTCTACGTCATCCCTAGTAACCTGGGTGTACTCCTCCAAGAATGCTTCCACGGTCGGGTGCATGCTACAAACCCGATCCGTGACAAACTCCACCGACAGCCGAGTTCCTTTTATGATGGGTTTGCCGCCCAATATTTCCGGGTTACTCACGATGCAGCCCTTCCAAAGGTAGGTGTATTCCTTCGGGTCAACTGGCATAACCGACCTCCTTCCGGTACTACCCGATCACCCCGTGCCGCTCCAGGATGCGTGCCAGTTCGGCCACACCCTCGTAGTTCTCCTCCGGCGTCGGGTAGCCGAAGCACAGCCGGGCCGCGTTCTGGCCCCGGCCTTCCGGCGAAAACAGCACGCCCGAGTAGTAGCCGACGCCCTCCTGGAAAGACTGCTCCTGTATCGCGTCGAGGTCTGCGCCCTCCGGAAGGGTCAGCCAGACATACAGTCCACCCTCCGGCTTGGTCCAGGTGGCCACGTCCCCGAAGTTCTCCCCGAGTGATGCCAGCATCGCGTCCCTCTTGACTCGAAGCGACTCGTTCTGCTCCCGCACATGGCCTTCCAGGTCACCGTGGTTGATGTACTCGGCAATTGTCAGAGCCGCGAAGTGGTTGACTGCCCCTCCCATCTTGAAGGCCCAGGCCCGGCTGACGACCTCCGGCGGCGCCACGAGATAGCCCATCCGCATCCCCGGGGCGATGGTCTTGGAGAATGAACCGACATAGATCACCTGCCCCGTATCGTCCAGCGAGTGGAACGAGGCAACATCCTCCCCCTCGAACCGCAGGTCAATGTAGCAGTCGTCCTCGAACACCGGGACGCCGTGTTGCCGGGTGACCTCCAGCACCTTCTTGCGCCGCTCCAGGGTCATCGTCCAGCCCAGCGGATTCTGGAAGGTGGGGATGGTGTACAGGTACTTGATCTTGCGCCCCTCGCCCTTGAGCCGCTCTATCGTCGCGTCCAGGTCCTCAGGGATAATCCCGTCCTCGTCGCACTTGACGCCCACCACATTCCCCTTGTAGCGGCGCAGCGAGCGAAGCGTTCCAAGGTACAGGAACTCCTCGGTCAGCACCGTATCCCCAGGTTCCGTCAGGGCCTGGATCACCATGGAAATGGCCTCCCCCGAGCCGCCGGTCAGCACCAGGCCATCGGGGTCAACCTGCATATTGCGGCTGCGGGCCAGCCGTTCCGACACCAGCCGCCGCAGCTCCGGGTATCCGGCCGGATCCGTGTAGTAGGCCAGGTCCCGGCCTTCGCGAGCCAGCACACTTCGCACCGCGTCCGCCAGCCCGTCCAGTGGAAGGGTGTCCGGGTCCGGATAGGCCACGGCAAAATCGTACTTGGCATGGCGGGGCTTCCCCGGTGTCACCTCCGGCACACCGGCGGCGAGCAGGCCCTCGTAGCTGAATTTCTCTGGCATTGCGCGACTCCTATTGCAACTAGATGGGCGGCGGATAGTGAACGTGGATGTCGTTCACGTCGATGAACACCTTGAGGGAGAAGGCACCAACCCACTGGTCGAGGGCATAGCCAACCTGGGAACCCTGTTTCAACCCAAGAAAAACATCCTGCAGCTCTATGGCGGCCTGCCACTCGGCCACTGACCTCGGCCCGTCCATCTCCCGGTCGTTGATGAAGTACAGGTTCACCAGGTAGGCGTCGTGACCGTTCAACTCCCGCATCCAGTACAGGTGCGCCAGCCTGTTGGCGTACTGGTAGAAGCTGGTCGACCAGTCCACGGGAGCCCTGGACTTCACGAACGTCTTTACCGTCGCCAGGCTTTCCTGGATCTTCAGGCGGGCCGATTCCCCCCTTGCCTGGCCGGGGGAGATAACCATCTCGGGGATGTGTGACTTCGCCTCAACCAGCAGTATCTGTCCCGTGTCTGTGACCGCCATACCGTCCCACTGCGGACCGAACCGCGGCCAGAAGTCGGCAAGGTCCTGCTGAGGCCGCTCGGGAATACGGAAATACGCAGAATCGGCCAGGCGGTCAAGAAACGACTGGTCCCGGTACTCCGCGTAGTGGTCATCCAAGCACGGTGAGCGCCAGTCGATATCCTCCGGCACCTCCGGCAGCCGCTGCGCGATCGCGTCACTCAGCAACTCTGGCCGGCAGTTCACCAGCACCTGCAGCCATTTGCGGCTCCCTAGGTTGGCGGCTGCCGGGTCCGTTATCGTGCGGGTCATTCGTCTGCATCCAGAGGGTTGGGCCAGCGCACAAAGGCCACTGAGCGAGACAGCCTCTGAAAGTCCGCTTCGCTCAGGTCCTCCCTGTAGTGCAAGGCCTTCTCGATGGCTTCTGGATTACCGGCATATCGACCAATGACTTGTTCAGCATTGGTCCGAGCGTCGCCGTATTGGAGCACAATTACATAGCTGGAATCGCATTCCCTTTTTTTCGCGTACCACGAACCCACGTCAAGGAGGCGAATCACTTGGTCTCGTGTCTTGTCGTAGGTGGTCTTTTCACTGACGCCAGAGCGATACTTCGCTTCTACCAGCACTACGGCCTGCTCCCCCAGGGTTATCAGCAGGTCGGGCTCAGATTGACCTTCCCTCAACGGGCGGCTTGGAGGAGGATTGACCTTGGGCCAAAACTCAAGCCCGGCGCGCTGAACACTCTCCAACGCTCGCGCTGATAGTGATTCGGGAAATGCTAGGCCTAGTAGAAGCTTCAATTTCCTCGCTTTTCTCTGGTTATCAGAGAGCAACGGACTGAAGTAGTGCCAGGTCCTCGCATCTTCGGAGTTCAAGCTACAAATTCTAGGCAGCCCCTTTACTTTCCCCCTAGAATAGGTTTCAGACAGCTTGCCCTGGAACGCCGGATGCGTTGTATCGCTCTGCTTTAGCAATGGATGGGACTCCGGGGTTCTCCAGACCTTGACCCCGGAGTCGCTGATGACAAAATCGTTCACCCCGATCTCCATGGGAGCCGGACCTAAACTAAAGCCAAGGTGGGATGTACATTTAATTGGCTGATGATCAGCCGGGTTATGCCGGTGAATCCCTCTCATCACTTGGAGGCCGGACCTAGTAATACTGCGAAAACACCGGTTCTTCCCTGGTGATGATCTCCAGCACCACCGGTTGGCCGCCCGACGCGATCCCCTGGGCACGGGCCAGCGCCGGTGCGATGTCGCCGGGCTGCGTGATGGTCTCCGCGTGGCAGCCCAGGCTGTCCGCCATCTTGGTGTAGTCGCCGGTCAGGAACTTGGAGCCGTATTTCTCCACCGCTATGGGAATGTTCTTTTCATAGCCGCCCATGGCGCCGTTGTTGATGATCACCGTGATGGTCCCGATCTTGTTGCGGCTGGCGGTCTCGAAATCGGTGCCGCACATCCCTACCGCGGTGTCGCCCATCAGGTTGACCACCGTCTTCTCCGGCGCGGCCAGCTTGGCCCCCATGGCATACCCCAGCCCTGCTCCCAGCTGCGTCGAGTTGCCCCATCCCAGGTAGCCTCGCGGCGTCGTGGCCTCATAGAAAGGCACGATCTGGTCCCGTGGGTTGCCCGAATCATGCGTCACGATGCTGTTCGCCTTGTCCAGCCCGTTGTTCAGTTCCCAGACAACACGGTATGGGCTGATCGGTATGTCGTCCGAGGTGAGGCGCGGCATCCACTCGGCCAGCCACTCCGCCTTGATAGCGGCTATTTCCGTCGCCGTCTCCGACTGTCCTGAGCCCGTCGAAGGACGTCGGCCATTCTCACCCAGAACGTCCTTCACCTCGTCGATAAGCTGTCGAAGCACCAGCTTGGCGTCTCCCAGCAGCATGTCCTCAAGCCCGTATTCGCCATTCAGGTCCCGGTCATCGACCGTGGACTGGATCACGGCCTTCCCCACCGGAACCGGAGCCGAGGCCAGCGTCTTGTTGAAACTGGTCCCAATCCCGAAGACCAGGTCGGACTTGCGCAGGAACTCGCCGACGGCCCGCGTTCCGGTGTTGCCGCCGGTGCCCAGCGAAAGCGGATGGTTCTCCGGAAACCCGCTCTTGCCCAGCGTCGTCGTCATTACGGGAGCGTTCAGCAGTTCGGACAGCTCCACCAGCTCCGGCGTTGCCTCGGCGTACAACACGCCCTGTCCGGCGTAGACGACCGGGCGATTGGCGTCCACCAACCTCCGGGCAACCCGCGCGGCATCCACCGGGTCGGCAGCGGTGCGCCGCTTGCTGATCGGGATGTAGAAGAACTCCGACTCGTCGATCTCTCCGTTCATCACATCCAACGGCGTTTCAAGCACCACCGGGCCGAGAGCGCCGGCTCGAAGCTGTGTATAGGCCCGCCTCAGCATCTGCGGGATTCGCTCCGGCGAGTTGATCATTCCGGCCCACTTGGTCACCCCGCTGTAGTTGCGGGTGGCAGAGAAATCCGAAGTCATCGTCGTGCGGCTGGACCCTTCGTGGCCCGGCAGCATGAGGATTGGCACTTTGTCTGCGTAGGCTTGGGCCACGCCGGGGAAAGCGTTCTCAATGCCTGGGCCAGCCTGAACGATGCATACGCCTGTCTTGTGCCCGTTGTTGATACGGCTGTAGGCGTCGGCCATATTCACCGCGCCGCGTTCCATTCGAGCTATGACCGGCCGTATGCCAGCTGCGGCAATCGCGTCGATCAGGGCGTTATTGGGGAAGCAGAAGGCGAGTTCCACGCCTTCCTGCTTCAGAATGTTGGCAATGGCAGTCTTTCCCTGCATCCTCCCTCCGGTGTGTTGTTGAGTTCACTGGTTTTTGAGTTGATTGATTGTACTACGCCGCGGGAATGCCTCGCCCGGCGCCCGGTAATCCCCCGTCCTAGATCAAACCCGCTTCACTCCTGATCCCTGGCACTAGTAGAGGTCTTCGTCGGAGAAGAAGAGCTTGTCTGCATCGGCACTGACCTGCCCCATCAATTTGTCGGTGTAGAGCAGGCAGGCCCTGCGGTACAGCACCAAGATGGCCTGATCGACCAAGATCTGCGGCTTGTTGATGCTTCTTCCGTGCTTGTGGGCCAGCCATGCAGAGTGGCCGGCTGCGAAGTACTGCTCCAGAAAGTCCGTCGGCTCGACTTCAACCCCGCACGCTTCAAGTATCTCGTCCGGCGCATCGCCACACAGGATATCCGGCTGCTCCACCGCCATTCGAAGGAAGTGTTGTTCGCGGTCAGGTTCCATAAGCCGTCACTTGTCTTGAAACATCTGGATAGACATTGATAACCCATGCCTTGGTGGTATAGACTGTCAGGGTGTTAACTCAGCCTACAGTGTACCTGAGAGGGCAGATATGACAACTGCAAAGCGCGAGAAATTCTCCAGTCAAGTCGACCCTGCTTTGCTGGCACAGTTGCGGAAAATCGCCACCGACGACGGTCGGCAGTTTCAGGCAGTGCTTGAGGATGCTTTTCGTGCATACATCGAGGGTCGTTCCCAAAGGAAAGTTCGCCCCGAAGTTATGGCTCACGCTCGGGCCAGCATGGAGCGGAACCGGGAACTGCTTGAGCTACTGGCTCAGTGAACCACGAGTTTCCCACCATCGAAGAAGTCATCGCCGTCCACGACCTGCTAATTGATGAGATGGGCGGTGCCTACGGCCTTCGCGATGAGGGTGCCCTTGCATCTGCAGTGTGGCGTCCTCAGATGGGGTATTACAACAGCCTCATCGAGGAAGCAGCCGCTCTGATGGAGAGTTTGTCTCAAAATCACCCATTCGTCGATGGAAATAAGCGTGTTGCATTCGTAATCACGGACGCATTTTTGCGAATGAACGGATCTTACATAGACTGTGGAAAGGATGTTGCCTACGCCTTCTTTATGGAATTGTACGAATCAAATTCGTTCCGGTTCGCAAACCTGATTCCCTGGCTTGAAGAGCACATGAAGTCTTTGCCCTAAGGCGACTTGCCACAGGCGAAACTCCCGCCTCTCTCAAAAAGAAAAGCCCGCCGGGAATCCGGCGGGCCTTTGCGTGTCTGACTATCCGCAGCGCGGAATCAGAGGTTGAGCTGGGGAATCAGGTAGCGGCCCAGCTTGTTGTAGATCTGGATGCGGCTGCGCTGCGTGTCCGCCACGATCACCCGGTTGTTGACAGCGTCATACTCTACCGCTGTGGGCTGCGCGAAGGTCCATTCGGGCTCGGTGGTGCGGACCTCACGGCGGCGCTTGGCGTAGTCCGCATTGGCGTCCACTGTCATCTGGGCCCAGTGGGACAGCTGCTGCGCGTCACCAACAAGGCTGGTCAGGAACTTGCCGTCTGCCTCGAAGATATGCACACGGCCCCGGTCCCAGCGGTTGGAACTCCAGTCGCAAATATAAACGTCGCCTTCGGGATCAACGGCAACGTCCGACGGGTAGTGCAGCTCGCCGCGCTTGGTGCCGGGACGGCCGAACTGCGCCAGGAACTGGCCGTCCTGGGTCAGCTTCTGCACCCGGTGATTGCCCGAGTCTGCGACGTAGACGTTTCCGTCATTGTCGATGGTTATGCCCCAGGGTGAGTTGAACTCGCCCTCTCCGGATCCCTCGCTGCCGAAGGACCCCAGGAACTGTCCACCGGTGGTGAACTTGCGTACCAGGTGGCTGCGCCCATCGGTTACGAACAGGACCTGGTCGGCGGAAATGGCGATTCCGCAGCTGCCGTTCGCCTCGGACTCACCCTCCTGCACCGTTGAGAAGTGGCGCTGGTAATTGCCTTCGGCGTCGAACACCGAGACGCGGTTGAGCCACTCGTCAGCGACATACAGGAGACCGTCATCGCCGGCCACGATGCCCGCAGGCCAGATGACCTGGCCGTCATTGCTGCCGTAGCGGCTGAACTCGCCGACGTATTCTTCTTCGCCCCAGGTACTGCCGAGGTTTACCTTGGAGATACGCTGGCCGACACCGGTGCGGTTCCAGCCAACGTTGCTGATGGACTCGCTGCCCCTGTTGGCAACATAGACCATTCCGTTCGGCCCTATCGTCATAGCGACCGGGGAATTGAAGCCCATTCCGGTCTGCGCGCCACGCCCGACGTTGTGGCTGTAGTCGAAAGTGCGGCCCGCCACTGTTTCAGTAAGCATTCTGAAAGTCCTCCCCGATTACGGTGGTCATTGGTTAGCGCAGGGGCGGGTGTAACAACCCGCCCCTGTCGTCGCTTTCGTGCCGGAGCGGGGCCGACTAGGCCAGGATGGGCAGCTTCTCGAAGAGTCCACCCACCAGCGGCTTGGAGTCCAGCCCCATCCAGTCTTCCAGAACGGTGGAGTACAGGCCGCGGAAGTCGTTGTTGGGAACGACGTCGCCCTGCTCCAGGTCCTTCTCTTCCAGGGACGGGAATTCGCTGTACTGGCCGCCCTTTACGCCGGAGCCGAACATGAAGGCCGCGCCGCCGGCGCCGTGGTCGGTGCCGGAGCCGTTGTCGTGGGTGCGGCGGCCAAACTCGGTGAACATCAACACCACGACTTCCTGGTCGGCGTTGTGCTCCTTCAGGTCGTCAAGGAACGCATCCATGGCGTGGGACACGTCGTACCACAGCTTGTCGTGCATGCCGATCTGGTTGGAGTGGCTGTCGAAGCTGCCGTGGTCAACATAGAAGACGCGGGTGCCGAGGTTCGCCATGTGCACCTGGGCGATGCCCTTCAGCTTCTTGGCGATGGAAGTGTCCGGGTACTCGACGTCCGACGAGTACATCCTGGGGGCTTCCTTCAGGATGTCGGCGCCCTCAAGGGTGTCCAACCCGGTCTGGCCCATGTAGTCCATGACCGCGCCGGTACCGATGGCCGGCGAGTACATGCGGGCAAACCGGTCGAGCACCTTGTTGCGCTGCTCACCTGCGATGTTGGGCAGCAGGCCGTAGTTGTCCAGGTCGTCGACCACTGCCACCGGCACGCCGGGCAGGGCCAGGGCGCGGAACAGCGACGGGCCGAAACTGACCGTGGTCAGGATGTTTTCCTTGTTGGGGTCGATGTCGCGGGTAGCCCGGCCCAGCCAGCCCTCGGTTCCCAGCTTGTCCGGCTCGCAGGTGTGCCAGATGTCCATCGAGCGGAAGTGCGAGCGCGGGGAGTTGGCATAGCCGATGCCGTGGATGACGGCCATGTCGCCACGGTCATAGACGTGCTTCAGCGGAGCCATCTCCGGGTGGAAGCCCATCTTGTCATCGATTCTGATCACGCGATCTTCGGCAACCCCGACAGCCGGACGGCTGTCCCGGTACAACGGATCGCTGTAGGGAATGATGGTGTTCAGGTAGTCATTCGCCCCGGTTAGCTGGAACACTACCAAGACCGGGTCTTTCTTGGTGCTGGTCATATCAGCTTTTCCTCCCGCCGGTCATTCCGGCTTGCTTATTGGTTAACCCCAGAAATGCGGAGTGCGGAAAAAGTCGTCCGCACTCCCGTGTTCCAACTCGATTAGGCGTACTGGTACTCACGCAGGGAGACGATCAGCTGCAGGAGTTCCGACACCCGACGGGTGGACTCTGCCACTTCGGCCTCGGAGCCCCAGGAGAAGTCGCCACCCTCGCCGACGAAGCCGATGAGCTCGTCGCGGCTCTCGTCGGTGACCTCCAGCGATCCCATCAGGTCCAGGCAGCCGTCAACGGCCTGGGCCGCGCTGCTGACACCATTGGCCTGCAGGCGGTTGACCATGTAGCGGATGCCCGGGCGGGACACATCACCCACCAACTCTGCGGTGAAGTTGACGCGGCGCATCAGGGAGCCACTGTTGATCCACTCGGCGCCGGTGTGCCAGCCTTCCACGCTGGGCGGATTGAGCAGGTCCTGGCCCATGTAGCTGGGCTGGCGGGAGAGGTCGCCGATGCCCGGAGCCGGGAACTCGGCGCCGCCCACCATGCGCAGCGTGCCGACCACGACCTCGGTCGGGTTCTTCAGCCGGGCGAAGCGGGCTTCTTTGAAGAAGTCGGAGTTGAACAGCACGCGGAGCGCTGCGCGCATTTCGAAGTTGTTGTCTCGCAGGGTGTTGGCCAGCAGCTCAACTGCCTCCGGGTCGTTGGGAGGAGTCACCGACCACGCCGGTACCTGCGCTTCATCGGCCACGAAGAAGTTGTACAGGTGGCGGGCGACAAAGTTGGCGGAGGCGGGATGCTCGCTGATCAAGCGAACGACGTCCTCGCCGTTGAAGTTGCCGGTATTCCCCAGGAAGGTCTTCTCGGTGTCGTCATGGTCTTCAGCGCGAAACTCGAAGAACCAGTCGTGCCGACCAATGGGCCCGCGCGGCAGCTTGGGCTCAATGGTCCATCCGGTGAAGGCGCGGGAGCACTCCCGGACATCAACCTCGGTGTAGTTGCCGACGCCCATGGTGAAGAGTTCCAGAAGCTCGCGGCCCCAGTTCTCATTTACGGCATCGGCGTGGTTCTCGCAGTTGTCCAGCCAGTAGATCATGGCCGGGTCCTTGGCCATCTCGACCAGCAGCTCACGGAAGTCGCCCATTCCCTTCTCGCGGAACTTGACGATCATGTCCATCACGTCGTCGTAGTGGTCGACTTTGGAGACGCCGGTGGCGAAGATGCCGTGCCAGAACAGGGCCATCTTCTCTTCCAGCGGGCGCGTGGTGTTGACCATGTCGTGCAGCCATTCGGCGGCGCCCATGCCTGGCAGGGTGCCGGGCCGCCACGTCCACGGGTGGTACCGCATCATCTCGTTGCGGTCCAGCGAGGGCTGGACATCAGGGTTCAGCAGTTCCTCGACGTTCGCCTCGTAGCCTTTGGCTACTCTGGCTTCCAGCTCCTCCCTGGTGGCGCCGAATCCGGCGCGGCGCATCAGATGAGCCATCAATGCGATGTCCTGGTCGCCCATGGTTTCCTCCTCCATTGATAAGGTAGGCTGTTGGTACATGCTAGCCCGCAAAGCCATGGCGCATAGCGCACCAACCCGCAGGCGGGGTTACGCGTATATTATTTAGTGCCAGATACGGGTTGTCAATCGTTCGGGGCCAGAGCAAATGCGGAGTGACACCATCCAAATTGACCGGGGTAAGCGCTCGACACTACACTCGGTCGCGTTCTCGAATTGCATTTTCCGTTTCTGGATTTGCAAGTATTAAAAGCGAGGTTGAAGATGCGACTCGAAGGAAAGGTTGCACTCATTACCGGCGGCGCCAGGGGGCAGGGTGCGGCGGAAGCCCGGCTGTTCGCTCGCGAAGGCGCCAGGGTAGTAATCGCCGACGTATTGGACCCGGACGGAATGGCCGTTGCTGCCGAGATTAACGAATTGGGCGGCGATGCCACCTTTGTCCATCTGGACGTTTCAAGTCAGGACGACTGGCAGCAGGCAATAGACGCCACGGTCGCCGCATACGGTAAGCTCGACGTGCTGGTCAACAACGCGGCCATTTGGCGCGGCGGGCATGTTCTGGAAACCACCGGTGAGCAGTGGGACACCGTCCTCGACATCAACGCCAAGGGGGTGTTCCTGGGCACCAAGCTGGCAATTCCCGAGATGCGAAAGGCTGGGGGCGGCTCGATCGTCAACATATCCTCCACCGCCGGCCTCGTCGGCAGCCGTACGAGCACCGCCTACAGCGCATCCAAGGGCGCTGTCCGCCTCTTCACCAAGTCCACAGCGGTGCAGTACGGGCGTGAGAACATCCGGGCCAACTCCATCCACCCCGGCCCCATCGACACCCCCATGGGCGACCAGGTCTGGCCCGACGCCGGCAGCCGCGAAGAGGCCATCGAGCGCACAGTTCTCAAGCGCATCGGCACGCCTGAGGACATCGCCAACGGCGCCCTCTTCCTCGCTTCCGACGATTCGTCGTTCATGACCGGCGCCGAACTGGTCATCGACGGAGGCCTCACCTCCCAGTAGCCAGGCCCGTGGTTTCCCAAAGTTACTTGGCGGTGTATAGAGTAGCCCGCCGGCTATTGACTTGCACCGTCCCATAGTTTGAGAGAAAGTGGTATAAGTCGTTCATTAGACTGGGGTGTTTGGTCCATCGACATAAAGAGAGAGCCTGTCAACTGAAATGTGGCTGATCTGAGGGGGGGACCGATGCGATTATCTCGAACTCGCCAGGAAGTGGAAAGCGACACACTGCTTTCCCTGATACTTTTAGACATGTGCGCCGACGATTCAGGCGCCGTCGGTGACCGTCTGAAAACCACAAAGCTGTTGTTTTTGGCGGCAATCGAATCCTCGAAAAGGAGGCTGAAAGGCCTCAATTACAGCTTTTACCGCTACACTCACGGACCCTTCACCCGAGAGCTTTATGCCACTTGGGAAGAGTTGAGCGAACTGGGGTACTTGGATGTCCCCGTCGAACGATTCGGCATCATTACTGTCACGGAGGAAGGAAGGGCCGCGGCAAGGCACTTCAGAAACAGGA
Source organism: Dehalococcoidia bacterium (assembly GCA_965216065.1). GTDB lineage: Bacteria > Chloroflexota > Dehalococcoidia > Lucifugimonadales > UBA3495 > VXOI01. Next base: position 204,860 of record CBDCFB010000002.1, on the reverse strand, counting down.
TGGAGTCCCGAGCCCTCCCAGGGATGGCTAATGTTACCCAAGTCTTCAGTCAGGTCGCAGACACATTTTCCTCTTTAGGCACCGCCGAAATTCTTAGGTGCGTTTACGACATGGAAGTCGTGCCGGTTGGGTGGCAACAGCAGGTTGCCATTCGTGACGTTCCCAACGGCGCATTCTTTACCTGCATTCTCGAGGCAACTGAGTCATTAGAGGCATTTGAAATGGACGAATATACTCAATCAGAATTTAGGGAAAAGACCATCAGGCCACTTCGCCCGGAGCGCATTTCGGATGAGGAATATGATGCAATATACAGATCCGCCCTCTCTGGTGTGAGAGCAAGGAAGAATGGGGGGCAGGGAACCATCGTAAGTTGGCCTGATTTAGAACGAAAATTGACGGGCGAGAGCTAAAATTGCAGGGCAACGAAGGGTTCGTTGAGTTTGTAGGGGAAGCGGACCGCTTTTACCAGTTCATTACCAATGTCGATGAGGTCGCAGGTCTTTGGGAGCAACTGCTTCACATATCCCGGAACAGCGAAGTGGACTTCGAAACCATTTTTGAGATTCCTGCTGATGATGAGATACTCAAGGTGGTCTATGGTCCCCCTTTCACGGTCGTTTTCCAGAACACCCAGGGTGGTCTCTTGATACTCTAACAGCATTAGAAGGCCCGGATTCTGACCTAGGCTAGCCCCCCAGCAACTCGGCCAGCGGCCCCACCGGCCCCACATCCTCCAGGGAGTCCAGCATTTCCAGTGCCTGCTGTGCGTCATTCTCATCCAGCACGATTGAAGCGCAGTCCAAGAACTTCACCCGCACATCGTCCCGGGACACTCCTCGCAGCGCACCGGTGGTCGCCCGGTCCGCTCGCTCCGCCAGTACCCGTCCGTCCTTGAGGTGGACCTCCACCCTGTTGTGGGCTTCCGTCCAGCTGGTCTGGCCCTCGTAGCCCGGGTGGCGGCGCATCTCGATGCGCGGGATCATCTCCTGGGCCTCCGACCGCATGACCTGCTCGTCGGAGAAGGAGGCCAGGCCGATCCGCCCGTCGATGATCTCCGCCGCAAGGCAGTACTGCATGCTGAACTTCCCCTCCAGCCCGCCCGTCGGCCGCGAGTGAATCAGCGAACGGGGTGGATCGAAGTCCACCAGCACGTCTATGCGGTCCACATCGCCCGCCGAGAATGATTCCCGTCGGAGCAGTTGCGAAGTTGCGTCCAGCGCCAGGTGGGCACTCCCACAGCAAGGGTACTTCTTGATCTCGATGCCCGACTCCACCATGAAGCACCGGCTCCCCAGCGACGCCGAGGCCCGGTCCGGGTCATAGCCGCTCCCGCCGGAGAACGCCCGCATGAAGCCGAATCTTCCTTCCAGCGCATCGCTCGAGGCGGTGAACCCCGCCTGCACCAGCTTGGCCGCGTTCACACCCGCCCGGCAGGCCGCCCCGGCGTGGTACGGCTTGGTCATGGTGCCGAAATTCTGGCGGAGCCCGGACGCCTGCGAGGCCGCCAGCGAGATGGCCATCGCCGTCTTTTCCGGGTCCAGCCGCAGCAGGCGGGACGCGGCAGCCGCCGCCCCCAGGGTTCCCAGCGGCCCCGTAGGGTGCCAGCCCAGGTCGTCGAAGTACGCCGGGCTGATGGCGTCTCCCACCGCACAGGCCACCTCGAATCCCAGCAGGTATGACAGGAGAAGTTCGCCGCCGGTAGCGCCGACCTCTTCCGCCAGTGGCAGCGCACCCGGGATCAGCGCCGCGCTGGGATGCGTCTTGGTGATGAAGGTGACATCGTCGTAGTCCAGGGCATGCGACATCGCCCCATTGACCAGCGCCGCCTCCAGCGAGCTGGTCTTGAAGCCCCTGCCGATTACGGTGGCTGCCGGTTTGCCCCCAAGATCGTTTATGTAGTTGCAGAGCACATCCGCCAGCGGTTCAGTCGAACCGGCCAGCGTACAGCCCAGGCAGTCCGTTATGGCAGCTTTGGCCGCGTCGATGGCGTCGGGCGGAAAGTCTTCCAGCCCGGTGGTGTTGATATATTCGGCGATTCTCTCTGTAAGGTTCATAGATCCCCTCGGCGCTCCACGAGAAAAGGTGGTGGAATGTTGTGATGGGCAGTAAAACACGCTCGAAGCTTGAGCGCAATTCAGCTGTCCAAACTCCGACAGGTCCCCGCAGCACAGGGAGAGCCCTGGCCTGACCGTGGACAACTGGAGGCAATTCCGTGGATAACTTGTCCCCGCAGTGGACAACCTCCTTGTACTTCCCTGTGCCTGGAGCGCCCGCATGGTCTCCGCCCCTTGCGGCAGGAAGCGCCAGCTCCCCCAGACCAAGGCAATAGCCTCCGAGTGCGGTCCCTCACTCCAGGGACCGCACTCTCGGCAGCGCCACCGCACAGGCGCCCGTCAGGGCCAACCCCAGCCCGCCCAGCACCAGGATCGCCATGGATGCATTTGTAGCGTCAGCCAACATTCCCACCAGCACGCTCGCCCCTGTCAGAAACCCTCGCTCGTACGCCAGGACGCTGAAAGTCCTGGCCCGGTACTGGTCAGGAACGATCGACAGCACCACCGTCCCCTGGGTTGTGCGGTAGTGGGACTGGAACATGGACATTGCCGCAAGGAAGAATAACGCCGCAGGCAGCCAAGACGAATACGCCAGCGCCATCGTGCAAGCGGAACTGAAGGCCGCCGTCACCAGTAGCACCAGCCCCCGGCGGGACCCCAATCCGAATGAGGCGATGATGATCGTCGAGATAAACCCGCCTACTCCTGTGACCGCCAGCAGGTAGCCGCCCATGTCCACATCGGCGAGCAATACCTCTGCCGTGAACAGCGGCAGCAGGAACCACACCGGGTGAAGAATGGTGTTGGGTATAACCGACACCACCATCATCTGTAGGATTTCCCGCTGCTGCCTCCACAGGTACAACACCCCGTCCCGGAAATCCGCCAGCGGGGTGAACTTCGCACTCGACCTCCCCGTTCCCTGGTCAAGGTAGTTCAGCCGCATGGAGAGCATGAAAAGAACCACGGCCAGGTACAGGGCGCTCTCCAGGGCGAAGTTCCAGAAATACCCCAGCCAGAAAATCAACAACCCGCCGATGAACGGACCGAATATCCGCGTACCTGTGATCGTCAGAACGTTGATGGCATAGGCGTTGCTCACAGCCTCACGGGGCACTGTGTTGGATACCAGCACCTGCTGCATCGGCTGCGTGATTGCCAGGAAAGCTCCCGAAATCAGCACATAGGCGTAGGCGTGCCATGACCTGACGATATCGCTCTCCACCAGGAACGCGAACGCAAGCGCCAGCCCGGCCCCCAGCGCCTGCACCGTCATCACCAGCTTGCGACGGTCCAGCCGGTCGCCCAGCACGCCGGTCAGTGGACTTACCAAGAGGCTCGGCAGCGTGTTGATGGCCCCCACTCCCACTACGAGCAGGGCACCCATGGCAGAACCTGCCGACAGGTCCTTGACCAGCCACCCTACGCTCAGCAGCTGGAGCCACACCGCGGTGTTGGCGCAGAAGTTTGCGCACCATAGCAGTCGAAAATCCCGGTATCTAATCCAGGATTCGAAGGTTCTGGGGCGGGATAACCGGCGGGAAGGACCGATGATGCAGGCCTTTTACTCTATTGACATAAGGAAGCAGGGGGCGACAGAGGGCGACAGGACGCGAATGGCAATACTGCAAGCTACGGACACCCAATGTCAACTGTCCCTCGGGCCCCAGGCAGGGTCTTTTAATTGTTCCCTCTCCCTCTGGGAGAGGGTTAGGGTGAGGGCGTTCCCTCGTTATTTTACAAGCAGTTGACACGAAGAATTTAACCTCCACATTAGCGCTTCCCTCAGGATAGAGGGAAAACTAAAAGACCCTGGGGCCCCGGCAAGGCAATCGCATTTGGGCCGCAACACCAGTGTCGTAGCGAAATCAACCCGTCATACCCGCGAAAGCGGGAATCCAGGGCTTCCGTTCTTCTGACCGCCTTCGGCCACCAGGTCGGATCGGGCCACATCCGGTAACCGCCAGGCTTAATTTTTGGCCACTGGATTCCCGCTTTCGCGGGAATGACAGAATGTGAAGAATCCAAGTGCGATAGCCCTGCCGGCCAAAACTACCACCCTCAGCAACCAGTTCTACTTCATGATGACCGGCAGAAGCGAATTGAGGCCCCGGGTCGCCACTGGAGCGGAGGCGTTTTCCAAAGAAGAATTTGCTCGATTCGCCCACCTCAACACACTCACGCGCTCCGTGGGAATCGGGCATTCCAGCCTCTTGGCAGCCAGCAGCATGCGGGACCCGACGCTGGTCACCAATGTTGAAGAAGCTTTCGATACCTCCGCGCAGAGGACCCAAAAGAGCATTGAGATTCTTTCGGAGGACGGCCGCTACGAGCTGGACCCACGCGTGGTTCCACTCTCCAGGGCGCCGTTTGAAGCCGGAACCGGCGAGAGCACAGCTACTTCGACGCCCTCAGGGTCAGCCTGGCCATGGCCGTCCGGGAACGCCAGTTGATTGCGGAAACCGACCGGATTCTGGCCGGTCTCGAGGCGGAGATCGACGCCCTGGTCTGCGATGTCCAACAGACATCCTCCACTCGGAAAGCAGACTCGGACCAGACGGCGTCCACTGGCAGCATAGTTATGCTAATCGTCGGCATCGTCGGTGTCATAGTGGTGATCCTTGGCGCCGGTGTTGCCATGTTCCGGAGACAGGCTGCTAGCGCAGGCTACACCTCGAAAGAACCCTGGTTACTGAGGATGGGCCTTTCCCGCGCCTCCCTGGGTGAAGGCCGACGAAAAGGCCCTGTTCATGTGCCGGAACACTAGCCCGAAATCCGGCCTTACGATATACTGCCTGCGGCCGCTGGCACTGTCGGCGACAGCGAAAATCCCTGCATTTGGGAATCAGGCACCGGCTTCGGCATGGTTGCAGAGACTTGCAGGGAACACTTATCTGGAGAGAACAGGAAGGATGCGTATACCGGGCAGGCGCGTCGGCCGGGCAATTGTGGCACTGGCAGTGGTGGGGCTGATTCTTCTCTCGACTGTGGCCAGTCACGGGTGCAATGCCAGGGGCGCCAGTCCGACGGACGCCACCACGGTAGCGGCTACCGAGTAGTTCCCGGACTGCTTCACCTCTGGCAAACTGATGGGGAACACCACCTTGGACGGCTCTCGGTGTCGTCTCGGTACGGGACTCTTGCCATTCCAGATACTGCCCACCTTGAGTTGGCCCTCGTCGCCCGCAATGGCCAACCCGACTGAATAGCAGCCATTTGGTTCTCACACGGGCACCCGCGGCTCAGCAAGCCGTAAATTCTATCTGGAAACTATCTCAAGACTTGCTACCGCCCCCATTCCGTCATTCCCGCGAAATATGTCCTCGACTCGATCGGGCAGCGGGAATCGAGTGGCATTTGCGGGTAACTGCTCCATGCATTCAGAGCGTAATCGATTTGAGATAGTTCCTTAGGGCTGGGTGATGGCTGTAGACAATAGCCTCTCTCCCCACGGCGGCAAACTCAAGGTGTCAGTCGCTCCTTCAGGCGAGGCGGCGCACATTGTCACCGGGCTGCCTCGACTCACCGTGAGCGAACAGATAGCACGGGAAGTTATCAATCTGGCCTATGGCGTGTTTTCTCCTCTCGAGGGCTTCATGGGCCACGCTGACCTGGACTCCGTGGTCCGCTCCATGCGCCTCGCCGACGGCCTCGTGTGGAGCATACCCATCGTCCTCGACGTTTCCCCCTCAGGTTGGGCCTTGACCGGCGCAACAGTCGGCGCCCGCGTCCTGCTGACCCACCAGGACCAGCCATTGGCCACCCTGGACGTCTCGGAGGTCTACAGCTACAACAAGACGGTGATGGCCCGGAACGTCTACGGCACCACCGACCCTGAGCATCCCGGCGTGGCCCGCACTATGGCGCTCGAGGACACCCTGGTCGCCGGAAAGGTGACCCTCGTGAACCCACCCCGGGTAAACCCGCCTTTCGACCGGTTTTGGAAGACGCCGGAGCAACTCAGGGCACGGCTGGCCGAGCTCGGCTGGAGTTCCGCCGTGGCCCACCAGACCCGCAACGTCCCCCACGCCGGCCACGAGATGATGATGAAGGGCGCCCTGCTCGCCTCCGGCGCCGACGGCATCCTCGTCAGCGCCGTCATCGGCGAAAAGAAGCCGGGCGACTACATCGACGAGGCCATAGTCCTCGCCCACGCCCTCCTGCGGGAGGAGGGCTTCTTCCTTCCCGAAATCCACGAGACCTCCACTTTAATGTGGGACATGCGTTACGCCGGGCCCCGTGAGGCGGTCTTCCACGCCCTGGTCCGCAAGAACCTCGGCTGCACCCACCACATGTTCGGCCGCGACCACGCCGGCGTCGGCAGCCACTACGGCCGCTATGCCGCCCACGAGGTCTTTGACACGCTTCCCGAACTTGGTATAAAGTCTGTTCTCACCTTGGAATGGTGGTACTGTCCTGTCTGCGAGAGCGTGGCCTACGAAGGTATCTGCGGCCACCCCGAGCAGAAACAGGACTTGGCCGGGACCCTTATACGCAGCATTATCAGCGGTGGCGCCGGCCCGGCGGCCACCACGCTCCGTCCGCAGGTTCTGGAGGTCGTGCGCGAGTGCGCCGAGAAATACGGAATGGGCTCTCCTTTCGTAACATCTGAATACTTGGAACAGCGTACCCCGGTCATCACCATGCCGGAGATGGGCCTGTGCACCTGTACGGAGTGTCAGCCTTCCTAGTTCGTTGCAATTTATGCCCCCTCTAGCAGTCGCGAGGGGGTTTTCATTTGTCACCGCCTCCCGGTCAATTTCCCTCTCCTTGTGAAGGATGGGCAGAACGGGGGCGAACCGTCGAAAAAGGAATATTAAATCGGGGGTGAGCCGTGCCGACTTTCGTAGACCCCAACACCTGCAACGCCTGCGCCGGGGAGCATCAGGGCCCTCTCTGCGTCTACATCTGCCCCAACGACCTGATGGCAATGGATATCGGTGTCAACAAGGGCTTCAATCAGGAACCCGAATTGTGCTCTGAGTGCTACGCCTGCGTGAAGCTCTGTCCGCAGGAAGCCATCAGCGTCCGCGGCTACGCCGACTTCGTGCCCTTGGGCGCCATCGTGCAGCCCCACCGCACCCCTGCTGACGGCATCGAAAACGGGGGCCTGCACTGGGAGGTCGTCTTCCGCGACGGCCGCCGCTTCGATTTCACCTACCCATCCCGCACCCGTCCCGCCGGCACCGTTGTACCCTACGAGGGGTTCACCGAGGACCGCTCCGTCGACCTCCGCAACCAGAACCTCGCCGGCGACTCCAACTGGCTGGGCGTAGATTCGCTGCCCGTCCCGGCTTCCCATTAGTTCCTCAATCGTCATTCCTGCGAATGTGGGACTGACGGACGAATAGCGGCGTCAGGCTGGGGCGCATCCTGAATCACGGAGGACCAAACTGTGGCTTTCGAAACTACAGAAACTGTTGACTGCGATATCCTGATCATCGGCGGCGGCATGTCCGGCTGCGGCGCCGCCTTCGAGGCCAAGTTCTGGGCTGGCGACAAGCGCGTCGTCCTCGCCGAGAAGGCCGTCATCGAGCGCAGCGGCGCCACCGGCGAGGGCCTCTCGGCCATCAACTGCTACATGGGCCAGCGCTACGGCTGGAACACACCCGAGGACTTCGTCAACTATGTCGTTAACGACATGATGGGCCTCGCCCGCGAGGACCTGGTCTACGACATCGGCCGTCACGTCGACAACTCAGTCCATCTCCTCGAGGAATGGGGCCTCCCCATCTGGAAGCAGGAAAACGGCCAGTACGAGCGCGTCGGCCGCTGGCAGATCCCCATCCACGGCGAGTCCATCAAGCCCATCGCCGCCGAGCCGGCCCGCACCGCCCTCGGAGAGGAGAACATCTACGAGCGCATAGCCATCACCCACCTCCTCACCGACGATGATGACCCCGGCAAGATCGCCGGCGCCTGCGGCTTCTCGGTCCGCGACAACAAGTTCTACGTCTTCCGCTCCCCCGTCGTCATTATCACCACCGGCGGCGCCTCCAACGTCTTCCGCCCCCGCTCCGTCAGCGAGGGCCTCGGCCGCACCTGGTACTCCGTCTTCGCCACCGGCTCCGCCTACGGCCTGATGATCCCTGCCGGAGTCGAAATGACCCAGATGGAGCACCGCTTCGTACCCACGCGGTTCAAGGACGGCTACGGCCCCGTCGGCATGTGGTTCCAGTACTTCCACGCCAAGGTGCTCAACTCCCTCGGCGAGGACTACACCGTCACCCGCGCCGCCGAGCTGGAAAAGTACGAGCCCTACGGCTCCGCTATCCCCACGCCCACACCGCTGCGCAACCACCAGATGTTCCTCGATGTGCGCGACGGCTACGGGCCCATGTACATGCGCACCGACCTTGCCATGCAGGCCCTCTCCGGTGGCGACCCCGAGAAAATGGAACATGTCAGGAATGAGGCCTGGGAAGACTTCCTCGACATGACCATCGCCCAGGCACTCACCTGGGCCGCTCAGAACATAGCGCCCGAGGAGACTCCATCCGAAGTCGTGCTGGCCGAGCCCTACATCATGGGCTCCCACTCCGGCGAAGCCGGCGCCTGGGTCAGCGGACCCGAGGACGTCGCCGTCGACGACTACTTCTGGGGCTACAACCGCATGACCACCGTCCGCGGCCTGTTCGCCGCAGGCGACGGCGTTGGGGCCGCTCCACACAAGTTCTCTTCCGGCTCCTTCACCGAGGGCCGCATCGCCGCCAAGGCCGCCGTCAACTACCTGACCGACAACCCCGGACGGCCCACCGTCTCGGGCGAGCAGGTGCAGGGGATGCGGCAGACCATCCTCTCGCCTATGGCCACCTTCAACCAGCACAGGGGTGCTTCGACCGCGGAGGAGATCAATCCCAACTACCTGACTCCCAAGCAGGCATTGGTGCGGCTGCAGAAAATCATGGACGAATACGGCGCCGGAGCCTCCGCCTGGTATACCACCAACGGCCCGACCCTCGAACGCGGCATTGCCCTCATCGAGATGCTGCGGGAAGACCTGTCCCATCTGGCGGCCCGCACCCCGCACGAGTTAATGCGGTCTTGGGAGGTCGTCCACCGCGCCTGGGTCGGCGAGGCCCACCTGCGCCACCTGTTGCACCGCGAGGAGACCCGCTGGCCCGGCTACTACTACCGCTCCGACTACCCCAACCTCGACGATGCCAAATGGCGCGTCTTTGTCAACTCCCGCTACGACCGGAACGCCGATTCCTGGAGCCTAATGACCCGGCCGTATCGCGACCTGATCACCGGCTAAAGCGCAACCACCTGACACAAAAACTGAGGGGCGCCCCGTTTGGGACGCCCCTCTCTCATTCGCCGAATCAGAACCCGCCGGCTCCGGCTCCGCCGTCCCCTCCGCCTCCGAAGCCGCCGGCATCATGGCCGCCGAAGTGATGATCAACGGGCGGCCCCACCAGGAACGCACCCGCAGCCACCTCGGCTCCCGTCGGTCTGCCACGCCGCCGTCCTCGGCCGCGTCCTCGGCCCGGGACAGGAGAGGACTCGTCGAACGGCTCTCCAGCTTCCTTCGCAGCCATGCGCCTTTCGTTCCATTCCTTCCACTCCTCGTCGGTCCCGGCGTCCCGTTCACTTCGACCGCCGAAGAGCTTCCTCATAAGGTTCCCCAGCATGTGATTGACTCCCGCCTCAGTAGAATTGCCCAACTCTCGCCTGACCCGCAACGCAAGTCCGGGAGGCCCAGGTCTGCGCCGACCGCAGCTTTCGCCCCGGGAGCGCTTCACTGCTTCAAAAAGCGCTTCGCCGCCCCACGGCCACCAGAACAGCCTCATCCCGTGTCCGCAGGTCAGAAAATTCTTACGAAGCCGGCGACGCGACAGGCGTAAACATTTCCTGGGCTGCATGTACTATGACGCTCGCCGCTATTTCGTTCGACATCCTGCCCATGTTCAGCATCATCTGGTAATGGGATGGGTCATAGGGGTTGAAGTTGAAGAAGCGACGGAAGAAATTCTCGTGCGCCCTCTCAAGCTCGGCCCCGTAGTTCTCTGCTTCCTCCTGGCTGTAGTTCTCCCGCTGCATCAGGGTCCGCACTCGCACTTCCAGTGGCGCAATCAGGCCCACGTGGTAGGCGTCCGGCAGGTCGGCCAGGATGGCGTTGGCCCCTCGCCCAACGATGACGGCATTGCCCTCCTCGTAGATGTCCTTCACCACCTTCTCGGTGGCATCCAGGAAGGTCTTGTCATCGATATTCCTGTTGGCCGAAGTGCCCTCACCCATCATCTCCATGAAGGTCTCCGGGGGCAGGTTCTCGATTCCCCTGCCGAAATACGGCTCGCCGCTCACTCCCGACATCGCCGACCGCTCCAGCATGGTCTGCAGGAACCGGCCCAGCCGGTCGCGGAACCGGTCCACCCGCTGCTCCTTGGCAATCACCGCCCCCACTGGAGTCCCTATGAGCCTCGCCGCCTGCGTGAAAATCAGCCGGTCGTAGAAATTGATCTCCAGACTCTCCGCCACCAGTTGACCGATGCTCACTGCACCGGCGCCCAGCGGGCCGTGAATCGTGATTACTGCCATTGCTGATACCTCCCCCGGTTATTCAGGCCCCGGTTATTCGGCCCCGGTTATTCTGGCGTGTCCTTATGTCATGTCCGGTCTTGTGCCCGGCATCCGGCAGGTCACAAGCCGCTCTCCAAGAGCCTGGAGCGGCGGCGCCCGTACTCGTCTGCGAGAAGGCCCAGCGCGTAGGAGTCAAACCACTGGTCGCCCCGCCGATGCGCCTTTCGGAAATGACCTTCCATCACGAATCCGATCTGCTCCACCATCTGCAGCGCCGGCCTGTTGTATTCCGGCACGTCCACCCAGATGCGGTGCAGGCCCATGGAGTCGAAGGCGTGGTCCAGCAGGCTGACCATCGCCATGGTTCCGTAGTGGTGGTGCCACAGGTCCTTTCGCCCCACCAGGATAAACGCCTGCGCTTCCAGCAGGGGCCACTCGATCACCAGCTGCGCTTCCCCGATGTGCTCCCCTTCGGGTGTGTAGACAGCGAACACCTTCCGGTTGTCGTCCTCGAACACCCGGTTCCAGTCGTTGTCACCTTCAAGAACTTGCGTCGGCGCATAACCGGCGTGCAGTGGCAGTCCGTCCTCTCCCACACCGTACCAGGATGCGTTCACCTCGTCGTCCCTCAGCCATTCCGTCAACCGTTCCACATCCTCGCGGCTCGGCACTGACAGCGTCACTAGTGGCAACATTGTGTACCCCCTTGATGGAATTTTAGGCGGGGCCAGAGTCCCCGCTGATCGCTCAATCAACAAAAGTTTGCATACATTATATCAAGCAATATGGCATGGCAAGGCCCACCACTGCCAATTCCTGCCCATTTAGCTCATTACAAGGTCAGTTTGAACCCATCGATGGCGAACCCGTCGAACCACAGCGGACCCGACTCAGCCGTCCTTGGAAGGTGTGTGACAAATTCCCACACCCTCTGGGAGAGGGTTAGGGTGAGGGCGTGAGACAAATGCCGGGCGCCAACTCGTCATTCCCGCGAAACATGTCCTCGATTCGATCAGGGAGCGGAAATCCAGTGGCCGGAAATTCCAGTGTTCTGCACCCATCGCGGAACTGTCGGCCTGGTAGCGCGACATCTTTGCATTGATAGGTAGCCATGATTACCTTAGTTTCGTACTTAATGGGCGTCCACCAGGGACGCCCGTACGTGACATCCTTCGGCAGGTAGGGGCAACCCTTGTGGTTGCCCTCGTTGCCCATCATTTCAAAGGGGTTGGTCTACTAGCCCACCGGAGACAGCCAACAAACAACAGGAAAACCCTGGATTCCCGCTTTCGCGGGAATGACGGGTTGATTTCGTTACGTCACTGGCCTTGAGGTCCAGATGCGACTGCCCTGCCCATAACCCGCTCGTCCCTTGACAGGCCCACAACGACCGCCGCCGGTGGATTCTCTGCAACCGCGAGGCGCTCCTGTCCCAACTCATAGCCTGCCTCCGGCAAATGCGGGATGCGGGCTCTCTGCGCAGGGCGAAAACCGGCGATCAGACGGGTAGTATACTTTCGTTGTTCCTATTCTTCGGCACGCTGCGGAGTCGACGCCGGACACAGAGAGGTCGTATGCGAGAAAACACGCTCAAGTCCACCCTGAACGAGGGCAAGGCCGTATTCGGGGTGATGATTACGTTCGCATCAGCCCCGGTAGTGGAAATGCTGGGCTGCCTGGGATTCGACTGGGTACTGCTCGATAACGAGCACGGCTCCATCACCGTGGAAAACTCCGAGGACCTCGTGCGGGCATCGGAGCTTTCAGGAATCGCCCCCATCGTCCGTCCCGTGGCCAACAGGCCCGAGATCATCGCTCCCTTCCTCGACCGCGGTGCCTGGGGCGTCCAGGTCCCCCACGTGAATACCGCCGACGAGGCAAGGGCCACCGTTGACGCAGTCAAGTACTACCCGGATGGCCACCGGGGCATCTTCAGCCGCAGCCGCCCAGCCGGATACGGGTTCAGCGGCTCCACCGGCGACTATGTGGCCGAGGCCAACCGCAACACCTTGGTCTGCCTCATGCTTGAGGAGGTCGAGGCTATCGAGAACCTCGAATCGATGGTCGAGGTTGACGGGGTCGACGTCTTCTTCATAGGCTCCGGCGACCTGTCCCAGTCCATGGGTTTCCCAGGCCAGCAGACCCACCCCGAGGTGCAGGCCCAGATGGAGCGGGGCGTCGATGTCATCGTCCGCGCCGGAAAGGTGGCCGGCGTCAGCTGCCCAGACAATCTCGTGCCAAAATTCCTTGACCTCGGCGTCCAGTACTTCCACGGCAACGTCAACAGCCTGATCCAGACCTCCAGCGTCGCCTATCTCGACTCCATGCGGGAGGCCGCCGTCAAAGCAGGCCTCTAGCCACCGGGCAACCCCTCGTAGCCCACCCAGCCATCCTCCGGAAAACCATCCTCCGGAAACCTCCACAAACAAAAACGGTGGCAGGAAGCCCCTGCCACCGTTTCCTCGTTTCCGGAAACTCGGAGCGCCCTACGCAGGCACGGCCTCTTGCCGCACCGAGTTGATCGCCTTCACCTGGTCCATCAGCAGCCGGAAGTTCTCGAAGGTAAGCGACTGCGGTCCGTCGCACTTCGCCACGTCCGGGTTGGGGTGTACCTCGATCAGCAGTCCGTGGGCGCCTGCAGCGACGGCCGCCAAGGCCACCGGCGTTACCAGGTACCACTTACCCGTGCTGTGGCTGGGGTCCGCCACGATCGGCAGGTGCGAGAGACGCTGGATCACCGGGATCGCCGCCACATCCATCGTGAAGCGCGTGAACTGCTCGAAGGCGCGAATGCCTCGCTCGCACAGCATCACCTGCTCGTTCCCGTGCGACATCACGTACTCGGCGGCCAGCAGCCACTCCTCGTACGACGCCGCCAGTCCCCGCTTCACCATGACCGGCTTCCGGGTCTGGCCCACCTCGTCCAGCAGGTTGTAGTTCTGCATGTTGCGTGCGCCGATCTGGAGGATGTCCGCGTACTGCGCCACCGTGTCCACGTCATTGGGGGACATCACCTCGGTGATGACGGGCAGCCCGGTCTCCTGCCTGGCCAGGTCAAGCAGCTGTAGGCCCTCTATGCCCATGCCTCTGAAGCTGTAGGGCGAGGAACGGGGCTTGAAGGCTCCACCTCGCAACACCGTGGCGCCGGCAGCCTTCACCGCCTTCGCCGTGGAGACCATCTGCTCTTCGTCTTCCACCGAGCACGGCCCGGCCATGATCACCGGCTGCGATCCTCCCACCAACGCGTCCCCTACCTTGATGGTCGTCGGGTCCGGGTGAAATTCTCGGCTCGCCAGCTTGTAGGGTTTTGATACCACCAGCACTTGCATTACTCCGGGCAGGACTTCCAGCTCGTCCTTGAAATCCGGGGGTATGGAGCCCAGCACGCCAACCACCGCCCTGTCGACACCCCATGAGATGGCGGCGGTCAGGCCTCGGGCCTCGATGCGTTTCTGGACCTCGTCTACATGTTCCTCGGTAGTGCCTGCAGCCATTGCCACAATCATTTTCGTTTCACCATCCGGTTTCTTTACTTATGAGTATTCGGCCAAGAAACTGTCTCAGACCTTTCTCTGGCCCCAAGCCATCATTCCCGCGAATGTGGGAATCCAGTGGTTCTTGGTAACTATCTCAAAATGGAGCCAGCACCCACTCCGTCATTCCTGCGAAAGCAGGAATCCAGTGGCCTACATTGAAGTCCAGCGGATTCTCGGCCACCCGTTGTATCCTGAGATAGTTTCTTGCTGGTAACTGGTTCAATTGCGACAGACTGGGACCGTTTCGAGATAGTTTTCAGGTGACTCGGCGCCGCAACAACGGCGCCAAACATGTACGCGCCGGGACGACGGCAGGAGCCTTTTCGGCTCGCCGTTCGGTCCCGGCTCTTTCCCTCCGAAGATAGACCGCTTACACCGAAACCCTCATTACGACCTGAGGGTATCGGTCCCTCGCAAATAAACGTTTACCAACTCCCCGGGTTCTTTATCCGTATTCACCAGTATAAGTATCCGGATGCAGCGGTTCAAGCTGCCCGGCACCTCGGTTTCGACGGCTCCCACGAGCGCAGTGCTGTTCCAGCCCAGCCTCCGGGCCGCCGCCGCCGGGAACACCGCGTTCAGGTCCGGCGTCATCGTGAACAGCACCGACGCCACATCCCGCTCCACGATCCCGTTCTTCTCGATCAAGGCCTCAAGCAGTTCAGTGGTCGCCCCGTGAATCGCCTCCCCCGTGTTGGCCTCGGCGACCGTCGCCCCGCGTATTCCCCGGCACACGGTCATCTCCGCCCTCCATCGCCTGTCCTGAGGGGAGCCGAAGGGGCCGCTTGCCCCGCTGGAGTGCGCCCGGCCAGCGATGCAACGAAGCTGCTGGCCCGCTCCACCACCTCGTCCCTTGGCGAGTCCAGGATCACCCTCACCAGTGCGCTTCCCACCACCGCCGCTTCCGCGGTCCGGCCCACCTCTGCCACATGCTCCGCCGACGATATCCCGAACCCCAGGGCCAGCGGCAGATCGGTATGAGAACGCACCCGCTGCAGCAGGTCCAGACCCCGTCCCGATAGATCGCTCCTGGCCCCCGTCACCCCGGTGACGCTTACGCAGTACACGAACCCGCTGGCCTTCCGGCACGACTCCGCGATGCTCTCCTCGGTGCTCGTGGGCGCCAGCAGCGGGATCAGCGAAATTCCCCTGCTATCGCACTCCGACGCTAGTGGCCCCGACTCCGTCCCCGGCAAGTCAACCTCGATCAGACCGTCCACTCCCACGCGCTGGCATTCCGCCGCGAACCTCTCGACACCGTACGAGTACACCGTGTTGTAGTACCCCATGAGGATCAGCGGCGTGTCCCCCACCCGGTCCCGCAGCGTCTCCACCGCCTGCAGGCAATCGGCGGTCGTGACCCCGTTCTGCAGCGCCAGGAAGCTCGACTGCTGTATCGTAGGCCCTTCCGCCAGCGGGTCGCTGAACGGCACCCCGATCTCCACAGCGTCGGCGCCCGCCGCCACCAGCGCCGGCACCAGCTCAATCGTGGTCTCCATATCTGGATATCCGGCCGTCAGAAATACAATAAGTCCGGGGCGCTCCCGCTCCCGGACGCTGGCAAACATTCCTTCTATTCGCTCTTTGCCCATTGAAAGGAAAACCGTTCCTCTGTCCCTGATTGTACCCGTCTTCGGCACACCCGGACACCTCGCCAAATTTACCCCACAGCCCGAACAGTGTCCAGCCCCTCGGGTCCCCCAACCAGGTCTTGTAATTCTCCCTCTCCCTTGAGGGAGAGGGTTGGGCCTGTCCTGAGCTTGCCGAAGGGATGAGGGTGAAATCCTGCGGGCACACAACTTTGGCTGCACCCAGGAGATGCCCCCACCCTTACCCTCACCCCGGGGAGAGTCGGGTCGCCCAACAGGGACGTTTAGTTGTCGACAAACCCGTTGGTCCTGAGCCTGTCGAAGGGCCGTCCCTTCATGGTGCGACAAGCTCACCACGAACGGACTCGCAAGTTTGCCATGGAAAACTAAAAGAGCCCCTCGGGTCGCCCAACCTCACCTCCCCCTGGTTCGCTACAGCCCTGCCCGCACCGCCAGCAGGGCCAGCGCGTTCTGCCCCGCATGGGCCGCGATACAGGGCCACAGCGACCCCGTCTTCACATACACGAATCCCAGCGCCAGCCCCGTGAAGAAAATCGGAATCACCGTCCCAGGGTCCAGGTGAAACGCGGCAAACACCAGCGCGGTCCCCACCACCGCCGGCCCGGGGCCGATATTCTGCATCATCCCCCTCAAAACGAACCCTCGGAACAGCACCTCCTCGCTAATCGGCGTCACCAGTGCCAGCGCCTGCAGCGTCAGCAGTATCCCCATCCCAGGAAAGATGATCTCCTCTTCGACCTCCCTCGGCCGAAGCGCCTCTATCCCCAGCTGGTCCACCGCCAGCCCGTAAAGGAAGGTCGCCCCGATGCTGAACGCCAGCGCCGCCCCCGCCAGCACGACCGTGGCCGGCACTGTCGTCCGCGGCCTGACCAGCCTCAGCGCACGCAGGGGCGAGTCCGCACGTCTCAGCCCCATCAGCCAGACCGTGCCGACCGCGCTAACTGCCAGCGCGTGGACGGCCACCCACGCCTCGAACGCCGGCTCCTGCGCGGGGTACAGCCGCCCCGCGCCACGCGCCACCAGCGCCGACACGAACAGCAGCACCAGGAACAGGAACAGCCCCGCCGTGATATGCATCACCGTCCACGGCGCTTCCTCGCGGTCCGCCTCCTTTACGACAGCACCCTCCTGCAGCCGGGCACCGCACCCGGTGCAGAACTGGTCGCCCTGGGCGGATGGTTGACCGCAATTGGGACAGTGAAGGTCGAAATTCGTCATAAGCGCCGTCGGCAGCCGCTATAAAATACGGGCTCACACCCCCCGGCGCAACCGTGCGCCGTCCCATGCCCCTGTCCCTGGCCACCGGTGCCCTTTAATCCTCCCTCCCTCTCCTGCGAACGCGTAGGGAGAGGGAACTGCTGAAAGACTCTGCCCGGCCGACCCGCTCTCGATTGCAACCCTCCCAGTGCTGGGCCATAATGGCCGCTGCTTCACGACACGTGGAGCATGTGGGGAAAGAGCCGCCCCCCAATGCCCCCTTAAAGGAGCCCAGGAATGCCCGAAGACCCACCCATCTCCCGTCAGGCCTTCGACGAAACCGCAGCGCGCTTGGGCATCACCGGCACCACTTCCCACATGGACGAGCTCTTCCGGCAGGTCCAGGGTGTCCTGGCCGGGACCGCTGCCCTGAAAGCCATCCGGGTAGACGGCTCCGAGCCCGACACCGCCTTCAGTCCCTCGGGCACCCCGTCGCACTAGCCATCCCGACCTGCAGGCACAACCCCTCCGGGAGCGATCGCATGGACGAACTGGAAATCTGCTACATGAGCGCCGGGGCCCTGGCTCCGATGATACAGAGAGGCGAAATATCGCCGGTCGAGATCATCGAGGCCCATCTCTCCCGCATTCGCGCCACCGAGCCGGTACTCAACTCCTTCATAACCCTCCTGCCCGACGAGGCCCTCGCCGCCGCGCGCCAGGCCGAGCGCGACATCCGCGCCGGACGCTACCGAGGCCCGCTCCACGGCATCCCCGTCGGTCTCAAGGACCTGTTCAACACCGGCGGCGTTCGCACTACCTCCGGCTCCCGCATCTACGACACCTTTGTCCCCGCCGAGGACTGCACCGTCGCCGCCCGCTTCCGGGAGGCCGGCGCCATCCTCCTGGGCAAGCTCAACATGCACCAGTTCGCCTACGGCCCCACCGGCGAGAACCCCGACTACGGCCACATGCACAACCCCTGGGACCCCAACCTTGTCAGCGGAGGGTCCAGCGGCGGCTCCGGCTCCGCCACCGCCGCCGGCCAGTGCACCATCACCACCGGCAGCGACACCGGCGGCTCCATCCGCATCCCCGCCGCCCTCTGCGGCATCGTGGGCCTCAAGCCCACCTACGGGCGCGTCAGCCGCCACGGCCTCACCCCCCTGGCCTGGTCCATGGACCACCCTGGCCCCATGGTACGCACCGTGGAAGACGCCGCCATCACCATGAATATCATCGCCGGGCACGACCCGAAGGACGTCGCCTCCGTCAACCTGCCCGTCCCCGACTACACCGCCGCCCTCACCGGCGACATCCGGGGGCTCCGCATCGGGGTTCCCCGGCAGTACCTCGAGGCCCCGCTGGACCCGGAGGTACGGGAGGCGTTCAATACCGCACTGGCCCAGTTGGAGACCCTGGGCGCCGAGGTGCGGGAGGTCGACTTCCCCCAGTTCAATGACGCCGCAGCCATCTCCACCACCATGCTGATGGCCGAGGCCTCCGCCTGCTTCCGCGAAGTTCTCGAGAGCGACGGCCACCTCCTCTACGAGCCCGTGCGCCTGCGCCTGGAGGCAGGGCTCTTCATCAGCGCCGCCGACTACCTGAGGGCCCAGCAGGCCCGCACCGTCTTCGACCGCGCCGCACGAGCCCTCCTGGACGATGTCGACCTCCTCGCCGGCCCCACCGAGCCCGTAACCGCGCCTCCGCTGTTACAGCAGCAGGTTCTTGCGGGCGAGCAGGAAATCGGCACCGTCCCCGCCCTCACCCAGTACACCCGCCCCTACAACATCAACGGCTTCCCGGCAATCTCGGTTCCGTGCGGCTTCTCGGCCGCCGGCCTCCCCATCGGCCTGCAGCTCGCCGGCAGGCCCTTCGACGAGGAAACGGTGCTGCGGGCCGCCCACGCCTACGAGCAGTCCACCGACTGGCACCTGCGCAGACCGCCCTTATAGGCTGTGAAACTATCTGGAAATTCCCTCTCCCTACGGGACAGGGTTAGCGTTCCGATTACTCCCTCCCCCTGAGGGGGAGGGTTGGGGTGGGGGTGAAATCCTCGCCAAGAACTTTGCTGCAGATTAACCCTTCCATCCCGACCGGCATCCAGAAGTTCCCCGTATCCAAATATCCTGTCCATCCTGTTCATCCATGTAAATTCACCCCCACCCCACCGCCTGCGATACAATGGAACCAGGGATTCCAAACTTCACTCTCCCGGGTTGGCTCGACCATGGCCGCAATAACCGCCGTCACATTCGACCTCTGGCAGACCCTCCTCGTGGACAATCGCGAGCTGGGGCTCACCCGCTCCAACGCCAGGCTGGAGGGAGTACAGCGCATTCTGGGCAAGGCTGGCGAGTGTTTCGGACTGGAGCACATCACCGAGGCCTACTGGGAATGCTACCGGAGATGCGCCGCCATCCGGGAGGGCCTCCTCGACGTCACTTTCCCAGAGCAGATAGGCATCTTCGTCGAGAACATCAGTCCCGGTTTGGGCGAGCGCCTGCAGCCCGCCTCCCTGGTGGAAATCTCCCGCGTCTACGCCGATTCATTCCTTGACTACCCACCTCCCGCCCACGAGGACGCGGTGTCGGTGCTCCGGGGCGTCCACGACATGGGCCTCCGGATTGGCCTGATTTCCAACACGGGCATGACCCCAGGGACTACCTTCCGCACCTATCTCTCGAACACGGGAATGCTCGACTTCTTCGACACCCTCACCTTCTCCGACGAGGTGAAGATGTCCAAGCCGGCAAGGGAGATTTTCCTCCTCACCCTTCGTTCCCTCGAAGTAACGCCAGGGCAGACCGTCCACGTGGGCGACAGCATCCGCAACGATGTCGTCGGCGCCAAAGACAGCGGCCTCAAGACCGTCTGGATCACCGGCTTCAGCGAGCGCGGAGACCCTTCCGACCCTTCCACCGAGCCCGACGAGACCGTCAACGGACTCGGCGCCGTGGTCGCCGCCATTCAGCGCCTCAACAGCGCCGCCTGACAACCACCCCTTCCGCGCCTCCCCACGACGCTCCCATCCATCGCACCAGCGGCCTTGAAACCCGCCCCCCAAATTCCCTCTCCCCCCGGTCTATTCCCTCTCCCTCCGGGAGAGGGTTAGGGTGAGGGCGTCCCCCCAATCACCCCGGACCCACCGCTGTCATTCTGACCCTGAGCCAGACGAAGCAGAAGGATCCCACCACCAGCGTCAGCACCTCTCCCTGCCGGCTCCCCCAGCGTCACAACCTCCGCCCCGACTAGTAGTTCGACATCTTTGTAGTGATGGGTAGCCATGACTAAACTAAATCCAAAGTGGGATGTGCATAAGGAGGAAGTCAACCGGCGATGCCGAGCCGCCATCCAAGTACAGGTGGAAGACCTTCACTGTGGCGCCTGAGTCGATCTTCAGGACCCCGCAAATGTAGATTTCATCTTGGCTTTAGTTTAGGTTAGTTTCGTACTCAATGGGCGTCCACCAAGGATGTCCCGTAGGGGCGTCCTTCGGCAGGTAGGGGCAACCCTTGTGGTTGCCCTCGTTGCCCATCATTTCAAAAGGGTTGGTCTACTAGCTACTCACCTCTTCCGCACCCAGCGGCCAAAACCCAAAGACCCCTGAATCGTGCCCACCCCTTACCCCTAATCCACCGAGGGAGGGCGTCAGGTTAGCGTCCTGAAGTGGTCAAAGGGTGCTCCTTTGAATCTGGGATAATGGTTTTGTAACAGCAAAACAGTCCCAGAAAAGGAGCACCCGATAGATGCTACCACGCAACCACCCTGACCGCATCCGTGTCTCTTTCGACGACCACCGACTGGTGGCCAATGCCGGTCTGCTCCTTCCGGCCACCCTCGCCCAACACCTGGGCCTGGGGGAACTCGTTGACCATCACCTCGACCTGGGCCGCGCGCCGGGGCGGGCCAACGCGGGGGACAAGATGATGACCCTGATCGCGTCTGCGCTGGCTGGCGGCGACTGCATCGACGACGCCGGTGCGCTGCGCGCCGGTGGGACGTCCGGTGTTCTCGATTGCATGGTCAAGGCGCCATCCACCCTGGGCACCTTCCTGCGCAGCTTCCGCTGGGGCCACGTCCGCCAGCTGGACCGGGTGAGCCGGGAGTTGCTGGCACGGGCCTGGGCCGCTGGGGCCGGACCCGGCGACGCGCCGCTGACCATCGACCTCGATTCCACCATTTGCGAGACCTATGGACTGGACAAGGAAGGGGCACGCCACCACGGCTATACCGGCAAGCGGGGCTATCACCCGCTGCTGGCTGTCGCCGCCGGAACCGGCGATGTGCTGATGTGCCGGCTGCGCGAGGGCCGGGCCAACACCGCTCGCGGTGCCGCCCACTTCCTGCGGGAGACGGTGGGACGGGTGCGCTACGCCGGGGCCAGTGGACGACTAACGCTACGGGCCGACAGCGGCTTCTACACCCATAGCGTGGTATCCGTCTGCCGCAAGCTGGACCTGCGCTTCTCCATCACCATCCGCCAGCACAAAGGCCTGCGCAATCTCATCGAGGCGATACCCGAGGCAGACTGGACTCCGATTCCCTACTGGATGGACGGTGCCGCCGATGTGGCGGAAACCACCTACACTCCCTTCCAGAGTGAGCCCGACGCTGCCCCGGTGCGGCTCATCGTCCGACGGGTGAAGCCCACGCCCGGTTCCCAGCTGGCCCTCTTCGCCAGATACAGCTATCACGGATTCATCACCGACCGGGACGGGGAAACCCTGGAACTGGAGGCCGACCACCGCCGCCACGCCGAGGTCGAGAATGCCATCCGAGACCTGAAGCACGGCGTCGGGCTGAACCATCTCCCCTCGGGCCGCTTCGCCGCCAACGGGGCCTGGCTGGCGGTACAGGTTATGGCCCACAACCTGGCCCGCTGGATAGCGCGCATCGGTCTGGGCGAACAGGTGGTGACCACCAAGACCCTCCGGCGGCGGTTCTTCTCCCTAGCCGGACGGCTCACCCGCTCGGCACGCCGCCTCACACTGCATCTGCCAAAGCGCTGGCCTTGGGAAACCCAGTTCGATCGTGCCCTGGCCCGGCTGCGCGCCTTGCCACTTCCTACCTGACGGCCGACCTGCAACCAACCCACCCAGCGGCCAACCGAACGTTCCCGCGAACTCGCTCCAGTCCGCTCCGCGAGTGCCTCTTGCTGCGGCCTCTCCCCGCTATCTCGCCCTGACCAACATCCGCACACAGTCACAAAGTCTCCCGTGGCAACTGAAGACAGACACCGGCTCCCCTCTACCCCAAATCGTGCCGGACCATCGCCCTCCCTTGCCCCTATCGCCCGTTCCGCTGCTGCATAGTCATCCCCTCGGTGGATTTGGGATTAGTAACTATCTCAAAATGGAGCCAGCACCCACTCAGTCATTCCTGCGAAAGCAGGAATCCAGTGGCCCACTTTGAAGTCCAGCGGATTCTCTGCCACCCGTTGTATTTTGAGATAGTAACTCAATCAAACAAATCGCGGTTCAGACGGTGACGCCCGACCTCTTGCTTTCCGTATAAGAACGCATGTACCATATCATCAGCATGGCCGCAGCCCTTCCGGTTTGAGAGGGCAGGGCCAATTCCAACCAGCCTTTGAGGCTCACAGGTGATACATGTCCAGCAAACGCAAGAATACCTCTCGCAACATCCCCGCCCTGCCCAGCAGCCCTGAATGCTCGGAAACGAGTGGAAATGAACGGGAAATCGAAGATTTCTCCCTCACCTTCCGGCAGCACGCCGTCCTGCCCACCATCGCGGTATCTCACTCCATCGCCCAGGCCGCGCGCGACTCCGGCATCGCCGAATCCACCCTCCGTCGCTGGCTCACCGACCCCTCATTTCGCACGGCGCTCACCCACGTTCGGCAGGAGCGCCAGGCCCTCATCGCGCACCAGGCCCAGGCTGCTCTGTCCATAGGTATGTCCATCACCACCGAGCTGGCCATCCAGGCTACTGACCCAGCCATTCAGCTTCGGGCCGCCAGGTCCCTCCTTGAGTACGGCGTCAAGCTCCTCGACCTCGACAGAATCAGCGATGACCTCCAGGACCTTCACGAGGCCGTCTACAGCTCCGACAACTCGAACCAGCAGGTCTGAGCCGCCCCATTCGCGGACCGGCATTCGCAGACCCGCAAGTGCGCATCACTCCCCGCCCACTGACCAAGAAACTATCTCAAAACCGCTGCAGGCCAACAACCGTCATTCCCGCGAAAGAACGTCATCCCGGACTTGATCCGGGACGGGAATCCAATGGCTAAAGCCGTGAACCCAGTACAGGCGGTCAGGGCATCTGAGTTTTGAGATATTTTCCAGGGTCCCTCGGCTCTTCCCTTTCCCTATGGGAGAGGCTCCGAAGGTGTGTGCCAGATCCCCTCTCCCTCCGGGAGAGTGATAGGGTGAGCAGGGCCTTTCGATTATTCCCTCCCCCTGAGGGGGAGGGTTAGGGTGGGGGTGAAATCCTCGCAGGAAGCAACGCTCTCAACCGCAAGATAGCCCGCCCAGAAACACCTGGGCAAAGCCGACTCCAATAATCGAAAAACCCTGCTCACCCTGGAGCCAATGCCGAGGTGATCGAAATGCTCGGAAACACTCGGAAATGAACGGAAAAACGGGGTTTTTTGGCCCCGACTATCCCTTCCTGACCCTTCAACCAGGAGAAGAACCATGACCCTCAGCCAGATCAAGAGAGAGGTAAACGCCCTCAAGCGCAGGTACGCCAAAGCCCTCGCCGTCGTCCGCCTCCGCCGCCTCGCCCAGGAATTCTGCGACGAGTGGGACGCCAGCCGCGAGGAGGGCAAGCCCGCAATGCAAGCCATCGACTCCGGCCAGTGGTTCATCAAGCGGGGTTACCGCCCCAGAAGTCTCAACCGCCTCTTCGACTGCATCAGGCGCTGCACCGAGCAGAAAGAGGCCCCGAAGGCCTACGACATGGTGAAGGCCCTCATCCCCTGGCCCTGGGGTAAGTACCGAACCATCATCGACAATATCTTCGAGAACAGGCACCTGTTCGAAGACCGGCCGCCGCGCCGGGCGCCCCAGTGCAGGCCCATCGACCCCGCCGACCTCCCGCCCGCGTTCCCCATCATGGCCCGGGAAGACTGGCCGTGGGACCTTCACCTATGGTTCCCAATCCTTTCCCAGGAACCTTCAGGCTCCCACACCGCCGCCGGGCCCAGCGGCCAGCACCAGGACAGCACCTCGAAAGTCCTGCTCTGGACCTGAGGTTGCACTCAACCGCACCGGCCCATCAGCCAGCGATTGCCCTACCGGTTGCACAGGGTCTTTCAATTATTCCCTCGTCTTTCAATTATTCCCTCCCCCTGAAGGGGAGGGTTAGGGTGGGGGTGAAATCCTCGCAAGAAGCAACGCTGTCAGCTGCAAGATAGCCCCTCGCAGAAACACCCGGGCAGAGCCGACTCCAACAATCGAAAGACCCGGCCCGGCCTTCAGGACGATTGCAAATTCGATGTCATAACTGTGATTCGTTCGATCTCAGGATTTCTCTGTTGGGGCCTCAATCCTGGCAATCCTTAAATCCTGTGAATCCTGATTCAGACAAAATAAATATCGAACCGACTTTGCGATCGCCCGACCCGGCCTCACCCCTTCCTTGACAGCGGCAAACAACGGATGATAGCGTCGGACTGACGCTACTTCGTCAGCGACTGCTTGAGACAGGCCTATCTCCTGTCTCCTCAATACAGCCACCTGGGCGGAACCGACTCTATGCGGCTGGTGAACTCGGAACAGAGACCCGATCAGGATGACACCGCGGCAGAAGTCAACGAGCTCGCTGCATTCGTTCTTTCGCAGCGCCCCCTGATTCTGGTCAGCAACCGTGGCCCGGTCGAACACCAGATGGCCGATGGCCGACCAGAACCCCGCCGGGGCAGCGGCAGCGTGGTTACATCCTTCAGTTCGCTGGCCCAGGACTTCGAATTCACCTGGGTCTCCAGCGCCATGAGCGAAGGGGACCGCACGGTCTCGGCCAACGGCGGCGGGACCCCGCTCAACTCCCCCTTCCCCAACCACCGCATCAACCTGCGGTTCGTCACCACCCCCCGCCGCGCCTACCACAAGTACTACAACGTCATCTGCAACCCCCTGCTGTGGTTCCTCCAGCACTACATGTGGAACCCGCCCTACAACCCCACGGTCGACGCCAGCGTCCACGACGCCTGGGAGACCGGCTACATCCCCGTCAACGAGGCCTTCGCCCAGGCGGTGGTCCGCGAAGCTGCCCGCAACCAAGCCGCCCCGGTGGTGATCGGGCACGACTACCATCTGTACCTCCTCCCCGAATTCGTGAGGCGCGATCTGCCCCACGCCCTCATCCAGCACTACATCCACATCCCGTGGCCCACACCGCTCTGTTGGAGCTTGATCCCCAGGTACATAGTGCGCCGCATCTGCGAGTCTCTATGCGCCGCCGACATCGTGGGCTTCCAGACGCCCCAGGACCGCCGCTGCTTCCTCGACACGGTGGAGGAGTTTGTGCCCGAAGCCCTGGTGGACCGGCTGGACAACTCGGTGGAGCTGTCCGGTCTCCTGTGCAGAGCCAGGGTCTACCCCGGCTCCATCAATGTTGAGGAAGTGCAGCGGATCGCCGACGCCCCCCGAACGCTGGAGTACGAGGGCCGTCTGCGGTCCGAGACCGCCGAGTCCACCATCGTGAGGATCGACCGCGGCGAGCCCAACAAGAACATCGTCCGCGGCTTCCGGGCCTATGACCAACTCCTGGCCCAGCACCCTGAGATGAAGGGCCGGGTCAAGTTCCTCGCGTTCCTCGTGCCGTCTCGCACCCACCTCCGCCAGTACCAGCGCTACATGGAAGAGGTCAAGCAGACCATCCAGCAGGTCAACAATACCCACTCCTCTGGCGGCTGGCAGCCCGTCGTTCCCTTCATTGAGAACAACTACGCCCAAGCCATTGCCGGGATGAAGCTGTACGACGTTCTCCTCATAAACACGCTGTTCGAAGGAATGAACCTGGTCGCCAAGGAGGGACCGGTGGTCAACAGGCGAGATGGTGTCGTTGTGCTGTCCCAGAGCAGCGGCGCCCACCACCAGCTGGCCAGTGGCACTCTCAGCGTGGCCCCCACCGACGTGGAAGGCACGGCCCAGGCCCTCTTCCAGGCCATCACCATGCCGTTAGCAGAGCGAAAGAAGAGGGCCGCCCTGCTCTTCGAAGCGGTCTCCCGCCACGACAACGACGACTGGCTCATCCGGCAGTTCCAGGACATCTCCGCCTTGATCTAGGGCCGCAGGCATCCACCTCCGGATGCGGCATCCCCGGGGCGATCGCGTCTTAAATGCTGGAGGTCCCATAACCCGTCATTCCCGCGAAAGCGGGAATCCAGGGCTTCCGTCCTTCTGACTCCCTTTGGCCGACGGGGCGTATTGTGCCTCATCCGGTAACCGTCAGGCTTGATTCTTGGCCGCTGGATTCCCGCTTTCGCGGGCATGACGGGTTGATGTTCGTTGCATCACTGGCCTTGCGGTCCAAATGCGATAGTCCTGACCGGCATCCCGCGACCGCTGGCATATTAGGGAACGGCGGGGTAAAGTGGTTACATGGATCAGTACTTCGCCCCAGGCCCGTTCGAGGCCGGGTTTCCCGACCTCCAGCTTTGCATCTTCCCCCACCTGCGGGAGTTCCTTGTGTTCGACGCACGGCCGGGCGAACCGCAGGTGCGGCTGCTGAGCTCCGACGAAATACTCGGCGACGAGTTCTTCAGTGCCGTGGAGGCCGAGTTCTCTCACGCACTCAGGCACACCAGCGAGTATCCCTTCTCCCACCTGATGAACATGACCATGCACTTCGAGGAGACCATCCGCGAAGTCGCCATGTCGTTCATTCTGGAACGTCTCGGCGTTCAGATGCACGGAGAGCCGGGTTCCGATTTCTCCGCAGAAGACCTCCCGGGAGTGGTGGTCTACGTGGTGACCGGCGGGGCAGTCTCCGCCCATTCCGAGGTAGTCCTGGACGCGCTGCGTTCCTTGCTGGAAAGAAGCAACAGTCTGGAATCCCTGCCCGAATGGGAACGCACCCTCACTGACATGGTCTCCAGGGAGGCCCAGATCGTCCAGAGGCTCAGCCGCCAGGAACTGACAGAGGCCATCCGCGGTGACTCACCCGACTACTTCACCCTCTGGGACAACCTCAACTGATGACCTACCTTGCTGACGAAAGCGGAAGCTTTCGTATCGGCTTGATCTCTGACACCCACTCCGCAGGCAGTGGCCGCGACCTCCCGGACGAGGTCCTTCAGGCGTTCAGCGGCGTTGACCTGATCCTGCACTGCGGCGACCTGGAGTGCCTTGGAGTCCTTGACTACCTGGAAACGGTGGCTCCGGTGCTCGCTGTCCGAGGATACGAAGACCCTCGTGAACCAGGCGACCGGCTTGCCGACGCCACACGGGTGGTCCACGTTGGTGGCCTCTCCATCGGCATGATTCACGACATCCAGTGGCCTGGCCCCAGGATATCCACAACCGGCGACGGGACCGGCCTGGTCCTGCCTGAAGGACAGGCAGAAAAGACCCTCTCGCGCAAATTCGGAGAACGGGTTGACGTCGTCCTCTTCGGCGATACCCATGAGGAAATGGTCTGCCGCTGGGAGAGAGCGCTCATCATCAACCCGGGAAGCCCCACTTACCCGGGGAAGAGGCACCGCCGCGGCGCGCTGGGCACCGTGGGGCTGCTTAAAATCGAAGCGGGCGAATCAATCGCCCGCATCATCAACCTGGAGAGGAGCAAGGACTCTGAGGTCTAGGGGTGTCCGCCCGCTGGGCCGTAGGCGTCGGCAGGCAGCGCTATGGGTCCGGGGTACTTTTCCAGCAACGACATGAAGAAGTCATGGCGGAGCGGGTTCGTCGCGTCGTTGTCGGACTTTCGCAGGTGGATGCGCATGGCTGGGTTGCCGTCGCCGTCCCGCATCCAGAGCTGGTATGAAGGCAGGCCCCGGTCGTTGGTTGTCTGAATGAACTCGGCCTCCCGGATCTTGGACATATCCAGGTGCATGTGCGTCCCGTCCAGCATCATGAGCGTTACGACACGGCCATCTGGAGTGAACCTCAGGTCGTCGAAATCCATCCAGACCTCGGCGGAAGCAGCGGTGCTTTCCAGCATCACTACCACCTCGTTAAAGGCCCCTCCGTTCCTGCCGTCCCGGCATTCTTCCAGGATGGCCCTCAGATTAACGCCTTCTGTCGCAGCCATGCGACCCTTCCTCCGCGACTCGCGTCCAGTTTCGCATTTCCACTTGAGACGCCGAACTCTAGTCCTCACCCGATGGGAGGGGAGTAGTCGTTACGCCAGGTTGATCAGCGGCGTAACTTCCAGGAACACCGGGGCGAAGACCAGCGACACCACGGCCATCAACTTGAGCAGGATGTTGAGGGACGGGCCCGACGTGTCCTTGAAGGGGTCTCCTACCACATCGCCCTCTACTGCCGCCTTGTGGGCCTCCGAACCCTTTCCGCCGTAGTTGCCCAGTTCCACGTACTTCTTGGCGTTGTCCCAGGTGCCGCCTGCGGAGGCCATCATGATGGCCAGCATGAAACCGGATGCCACCGAGCCGATAAGCAGCCCGCCCAGTGCTGCGGGGCCGAGGATGAAGCCAGCGGCAATGGGAGCGATGACCGCCATCAGGCCGGGGACAATCATCTCCCGCAGAGCAGCGCGGGTGCTGATGTCCACGCAGCGGGCCGAGTCAGGCTTGCCGGTGCCCTCCATCAGCCCGGGAATCTCCCGGAACTGCCGCCGCACCTCGTCAACGATGCCCTGCGCCGCCCGGCCCACGGCCTGCATGGTCAGGGCCGAGAAGATAAACGGCAGCATGGCGCCGACTATCAGCCCCACCAGAATTTGTGGCTGGAGCAGGTTGATGCCGACGTTCCCAGCATCAGTCATTGCCTGCAAATCCAGCTTTCCATCTGCCCCGATGGTGATTAACTTGGCGGTTACCGAGTAGGCGGCCAGCAGGGCCAAGGCGGTCAGGGCCGCCGAGCCGATGGCGAAGCCCTTGCCGGTGGCGGCGGTGGTGTTCCCGAGGGCGTCCAGCGCGTCGGTGCGCTCCCGGACCTCGGGGTCGAGGTTGGCCTGCTCGGCAATGCCGCCGGCGTTGTCGGCCACCGGGCCGTAGGCATCGGTGGCCAGCGTGATGCCAAGAGTTGACAGCAGGCCGACGCCGGCCAGGGCCACGCCGTAGAACCCGGCGAACCAGTAGGCCAGCAGAATGGCGACGGACACGCATATCACGGGAATGAGAGTGCTCAACATACCGCTGGCGATGCCCTGGATTATCACCGTAGCCGCGCCGGTCTCGGAGGCGGCGGAAACCCTCTGTGTCGGCTTGTAACTGTAGGAAGTGAAGTATTCGGTTCCCAAGCCGATAATCGTCCCTGCCACCAGCCCGGCGACGACGCAGCCGAACCACCACCAGTTGTCGGTGAGGGTGATGGTCAGGATCGCGGCGAAAATTAACAGCAGGCCGCCCGCCGCGAAAATGCCGTAGCGCAGGGACCACAACAACTTCTCGAAGTTGGCCTGCTCGCCGCTGCGGACTACGAAAGTGCCCAGTATAGCTGCGACTATGCCGGCGCCGGCCAAGAGCATCGGGAACACCGACTGGGAGTCGGTATAGTCGAATTCATTGGAGGCGCCCGTGGCAAATACCACAGCGGCGGCGGACAGTGCCACGGTGGAGATGATGGAACTGACGTAAGACTCGAACAGGTCGGCGCCCATTCCCGCCACGTCGCCCACGTTGTCGCCCACGTTGTCGGCGATCACTCCGGGGTTGCGGGGGTCATCCTCGGGTATCCCGGCTTCCACCTTGCCCACCAGATCGGAACCGACGTCGGCGGCCTTGGTGAATATGCCGCCGCCCACGCGAGCAAACAGGGCGATGGAGCTAGCGCCGAACCCGAATCCGGCAACGACGCTGATGTTCTGGAAAATCACGTAGAGAATGGAAACGCCCAGCAGGCCGATGCCTACCACTGTTACGCCCATGACCGTGCCACTGGAGAAGGCCACCCGAAGGGCCGGATTCAGCCCGTGCATGGCAGCGGCGGCGGTACGGACATTGGCCCGCACAGCCACGCTCATGCCGATGAACCCGGCAGTGCCCGAACAGATTGTTCCAACCAAGTAGGATATGGCGGTGGCTGGCACAGCCATTTCGTGCTTGAACACAGTGTAGTCCAGAACGCCAAGCACAACGGTTACGACAACCACGAAGGGGAGCAATGACATGTACTCGCGGCGCAGGAATGCACCGGCTCCTTCGCGGATGGAGTCCCCGATACTGCGCATCAGGTCGTTTCCGGCCTCCGCTCTCAGCACGCGCATGGCGGTTATGCCAGCGAAAATGAGAGCCACGGCCCCGGCTGCCAGGGCGACAATAAGCGATTCCATGCAGTCTCTCGGAGGGTGAGAATGGGAAGAATGGAGAGTATTTTTGGCTTGCGGAATCTATCACAAACGCCCATAAGTGTCAAACGAAATTCGTCGCCGTGGACAGGTTTATGCCTCTCAAGAGCCGTCGTTTATCCAGATCCATTCTCCCTCAACGGGCCCGCAATTCTGGGCTTTTGCGGACTCCTCCTATCTTACCCTGGAATTCAGGCACCTCAGGAAAAGACGCAATTCCCATGCGTATAATTGGGAATCAACATTGCTCGTTCCTGGAGATGCCACCCAATGCGTAGCAAAGACGAAATTCGCCAGGCCGTTTGGTCGGCTATGGAAGAGGCCAATGCAGCCCATGCCCGCAAGCTACACGACAAGATCCCTCATTTTCGTGGTTGTGAGGGGGCGGCCGAACGGGTCGGAGAACTGGAAGCCTGGCAGTCGGCAAGGGTCATCAAGGGCAACCCTGACAAGGCCCAGCGCCCTCTGAGGCAGAAGGCCTTGCAGGAAGGGAAGACCCTATATATGGCAGTGCCTCGCCTTCGTCAGGAGCAATGCTTCGTCGAGCTGGACCCGTCGACCATGGGTGCGTCGCCAGCCGAGGCTTCAACGATTGCGGGGGCCTTTCGCTGGGGCAGGCCGGTCTTTGTGGAGGAAATGCGGCCCGTCGACCTCGTCATTTCCGGCTCAGTGGCGGTGAATCCCCTGGGTACGCGCGTCGGCAAGGGAGGAGGTTTCGCCGACCTGGAGTACGGTTTGGCCATCGCCGCAGGAATCGTGTCGCCGCAGACGCCTGTGGTTAGTACGGTGCACCCAATGCAGCTGCTGGAGGAAGAGCTGCCCTACACCCGGCATGACGTGTTCCTGGACTATGTGGTGACTGTCGATGAGGTCGTCAAGTGCAGTGGCGAAATGCCCCGCCCGACCGGGATCTACTGGGACGACCTGACCCCGTCGAAGATACGGCAGATTCCTCTGCTGAGAAAATTACAGGCGCAGGCGGGCTGAAGGCAAAGAGAGAGGGTTCGGAAATGTGGCAAGTAGCCAACACGCTCCTGGTGAGCGGGATAGCCTGCCTTGTGCTGGGGTGCGTCATTGCAGCGGTCGCGGGTTTTATGATTACGCGGGAGGGAATTGGCGATTCTTTTGCGCTCTCGCTAGCTTGGAGCGTCGGGGTGTCCGTGGCGGGTATCGTGTTGGGTGGAGGATTCCTGATGACGGTTACGGGATTGGCGTTCATGTGGACAACAAGGTGGGATGATGATTCGGAGGAGCCGAGCGAAATAGTGGGAATGGAGGACGAATAACGTCCACAACAGGTTATTTCGGAACCCGCCCTTTACCGGTGAGACGGTCACTGTGAGGGCAGACGTGGAGCAATTCGGCGCGCTGGCCCAGCCGCCAGCCATAACCCCACGGCAATCATCCAGATCAGGAAGGCGACGCCGGTGACGCGATGTAGGGCCGTGGCGGCGTCGACCCAGATGAAAAGCATCGCCACGCCGAGCACCACGTCCACGACGGCGATACCCCGGAATAGTCCTCCCATCCGCCACTGTACCGGAGCAAGGGCGACCAGAGCCAGGCCGGCCAGCGTGAACCCCAGGGAGCCAGTGAGCCAGCGAATCGAGAACAGGGCGTCCTCAACTCTGTTTACTTTCAACCCGCCTGCGGTTAGCAGCGCGTCCTTCGCCTCGTTCGACGACACCCATCCGGCGGTCAATACGGTGCTTGCCTGCGGCACGGGGGCCAAGACGGCCAGCGTGAAGGCCGCTGCGCCGGATACCGCCGAGGCGACCCCGGACGCCATCAACATCACCGCGACGATTGCCATCGCCGAAGGATGGTACGAACCCATTGCCCGTCGCAGGTAGAAGCCTGCAGCCAGCAGGGTCAGGCCGCCAACCAGCCGTGCGACGCCGCCGGTGCCGTAGGCAATGCTGGCCGAGCCGATGGCTGCCAGTTTTTCCGCGGTCTCGAGTCGGGCAGTCTCGGCGGCAGCAAGGTTCTGGGCGAGTGCCAAGGCATCCGCAATAGGAGTACCGTCGGCGTCAGCCATCAGGCGAGCCGGAGCTGAAATAGCTGTCGCCACCGCCGTGAGCAGCAGAAGCGCCCCGGCGGTGCGATAGTCGGGAATCAGATTTAGCAATGAACGATCCAGGTAGCCACTCCGAATACTTTAGGGGACGGATATCCTGTTTTGCCTTGAACACTTCCAAATGCTTACAAGCAATAAGAGCCCATTGATTGTCCCCCACAAATAGAACATGGAGCGTCGCAAGTAAAGGGTCGCAATCAAGAGGGTCGCAGCAACCAACAGCCAAATTACGCTGACCCTGACCGCATTGAATAAGAACGTTCGCTTGTAAACGGCAAGCCCATAGCAGGACAGAAAAGTTGCCGTCGCTATGGCGACAGAAGAAAAGGCATTTCCGCAGATGAGTGGCCACGAAAAGGCCGGTGCCTACATCAAGTGAGCGAAGATACCAGAGCTAGATCAGCAGGTTGTAGCCGATGGGCAGGGCGGTTCTGCCGGTGAGGGCGTTGGCCAGATCGGGGCCCCGGCCCTCGGCAACGGCCACGCCGGTCAGGACCTGCAGGGCGATCTGCATTCCGCTGGCTGGGGGAGTTACTTCCACCCGCAGTGCGCGAGCGAAGTCGCTACCGTGAATCACCAGCTCCATGGTCCGCAGTTGCAGGTAATCGATCAGCCGCATTCCGCCCTGGGGCGTTGCGAGAATGAAGTCGTCGTCCAGGTCGTTGACCCTCTCACGGACCATATTCAGAAAGCCGCGCACCATCATTTGCGGGTTGTCCATAATTTCCAGCCCGGCGGAACGGCCCATCTCGGCGACCCGGTCGGGATCCGCGCTCTGCCTGACATTCACAATCCACTGGGTCGTGGATTCGACGTCGACCTGCGGCGCAGCCTTTTCGGAGTAGCCGACAACGGTGTTAATTGAACGGTAGGTATGGCCCGCCAGGTCCCGCAGGGTCCATTGCCCCAAGGCGTGTTCCTCCCAGCTGTCGGCGTCCACGCCGTCCACCAGCCCTGCGAAGAACTCTGCGGATTCCAGATACGCTTCCCTGATCTTGTCGCCGAAGGGGGTTCGCGAACTCACTTGATCCTCCATACGAGTGGCGAGTGGCGAGTGGGTCAGTGGCGAGTAGGCAATTACGGCTGGCCGACCAGGTTCTCAACTTCAAGGGATTTCATGAGTCCGCTGATCTGGGCCCAGGTGTCTTCCTCGACGAAGATGCCATCCTGCCTTCGACGTTGCTCGGTGCGGTACTCGATTTCTCCTGGATACAGTACCTCGGTGAAGCCTGCGGCGGGCGGCGAGTCTTTGATGAACTCAACGAATTCGCCCATGTCCCTCTTGAAATCGTCGAGGGGCCGGAAGTGCTCGAGGTTAAAGGCTGCGATGAAGCAGCCATCGTTGTGGCGGCCCTCCGGGTCGACACCGAACCCGAGGCCTGTCAGCAGTCCGGAGAACACTTCGACCATGAAGGACAGCGCGTATCCCTTGTGGCCCTGATCGACACCCACAGGCAGGATGGCCCCGCCAGAGAAGTAGTCGTTCGGGTCAGTGGTCTGGTTTCCATCGCGATCGACTATCCAACCCTGTGGGATGGACTCGCGACGGTTGCGGGCCAGGGCGATCTTGCCCAGGGCTACGGTGCTGGAGGCCATATCCATCAGGACCGGTCCATCAAGGTCGCTGGGCATGCCAATGCAGATGGGGTTGGTACCCAGCTTTCTGGCCCGGCCGCCGAATGGGGCAACATGCTTGGGGGCAGCTCCGGAGTCGGCGGTGATCATGCCGATCATGCCCTCGGCGGCGGCCATGGTCGGGTAGTCTCCGAGACGCCCGATGTGACTCTGGCTGTGGACGGTTATGGCAGCGACGCCGTGAGTGCGGGCCTTGTCGATGGCCATTCTCATGGCCCGCTCCGTGACCACAAACCCGAAGCCCCAATTGCCGTTGATAACCGCCGTGCAGGGCGCTTCCCGCTCCACCACAAAGGGGGCGCCGGGGACTATGTGGCCCACGTCAATGCGCTCAGCGTAAGTCGGAATCTGGATAACGCCGTGGGAGTCGTGGCCCGTCAGGTTGGCCTTGACCAGATGAGACGCGACCGTATCCGCCTCGGCGTCGGGTGTACCTTTGGCGCGATATATGTGATAGGCAGCCTTGTGCAGGTATTCTGGAGAGAAGACGGGCATGGCGAGACCTCTGAAGCCGGATGCTTTGCGCAGACGTTCTCCTACCGGAAAACCGCCATAAGTCTATCCTCGCCCTCTGCCATTGTCCAGAAATGCCGGTACCTGCAGGGCAATCGCATCTTGAATTCAGCAACTCAGCAGGTTGGGTCGGATGAGCCGACATTGCCGGTTTGCAGGGGCTGATTTTTTCGTTTTCCCGGTCATTTCTGGACATTCCGGGCTGGCCGCTGGTTCAAGAGACCCACAGGGATGTCAGTCGGGTTCAGTCTGTCATCCATTATAAACATATAAACATAAAACTAATGTCATATAAAGGGCGCCAGGCTTGGCAAGGAGCAAATGACACCAAAATGAGATTCCTGCCTTCAAGACGCGATTGCCCTGGGTATCTGCATCCGCTCTCCCAGGATCGGCTGTTGGGCTCATGGGAACCCCGGAAGGTGTGTCTGCTCCGCTCTGACCGGGAAACGATCCGCTTTGACCGGCATAGAAGTGGTTGAAACGACCGCAGACGTTCTGCGAACCAGTGAAATTGGGTGGCAATATCACTGGATTTCACCCTCTACGGGAATTGCCAGAATCCAGGAGCATTTGGTGGAATGACTCAGTATCGGGTGCCTTTGAGATGGCCCGTGACGCCCTGCACCTACAGGCATGGCAGTGTTCCGACCGGGTAAACGCCTTGACCGGATATTGTGCGGTTTCTATAATTTCGTAGCAGAATATGTCCGGGCCGAAAACGATTCCCGACAGCCCGTTGCAGGAACGAACCTCGATTGGTCCAGCCCACCCCTCAGAACATCGACACGCTGACCGACGCCGCCCTCGGTGAGCTATCAACGCTGAACAGCACTGAAGCGCTGGAGCAGTGGCGAATCACCTATCTGGGCCGGCGGGGCAGATTGACAACGGTGCTGCGCGGGCTGGCCAGCCTTGACATCGAAGAGCGTCGCAAGATCGGGGCACTGGCCAACCAGGCCAAGGAGTCGCTGGAAAGCGGCCTGGAAGCAAAGGTCCACGAAATAAGCCAGGCTGCACTCCTGCGCGCCGCCCGTGAAGACCGCCTCGATGTCACACTCCCCGGACGAGTTCCGGTTGAGGGAAGGCTGCATCCCACCACACAGATCGTGCGGGAGATCTGCGCGGCTTTCGTGGGCATGGGGTTCAGCGTGGTGGAAGGCCCGGAAGTGGAGTGGGACCACTACAACTTCGAAATGTTGAACATCCCCAAAGGGCATCCTGCCAGGGACATGTGGAACACCCTTTGGGTCGACTACACCGACGATGCCGGCGACCAGACGATGTTGCTGCGCACCCATACCTCGCCGATGCAGGCCCGTGTGATGGAGAACCAGGAGCCGCCGGTTCGAGTCATCGTCCCCGGGAAGTGCTACCGCTACGAGGCTACCGATGCCACCCACGAGTGGCACTTTTACCAAATAGAGGGCCTGGCAGTAGACGAGGGCATCACCTTCGCCAACCTGAAAGGAACACTGTACGAATTCGCCCGCAGGCTGTTCGGCGAGGAACGCCGTATACGTTTCCGTTGCGACTACTTCCCCTTCGTCGAGCCGGGTGTTGATATGTCTATCGACTGCTTCGCCTGCCAGGGAGAAGGCGAGGGTTGCCGAATCTGCCGCGACAGTGGCTGGATAGAAATCATGGGGGCCGGAATGGTGCACCCAAAGGTACTGGCTGGCGTGGGATATGACCCCGACAGGTACACAGGCTTCGCTTTCGGGCTGGGCCCGGAGCGCATTGCGATGCTGAAATACGGCATCGACGACATACGGCATTTCTACGCCAACGACCTGCGGTTCCTGCGCCAGTTCTGAACTGGGCAGCAATCTCAACCGCAGCGATGCAGCCTGAATGAAAGTTCCCCTGAGTTGGCTCCGGCAATACGTCGACGTGGACATCCCGTCCGCCGACCTGGCCCACCGTCTTACCATGGCTGGCGTGGAAGTGGGTGAGGTTGAAGAAATGGGCGGATGGAGTGATGTTTACGTGGGAGGAGTAACCTCCGTACGTCCCCATCCCAACGCCGACCGACTCCGCCTCTGCACCGTGACCACAGGGTCCGACGAAATGGAAGTTGTCTGCGGGGCGCCCAACGTGGCGGAGGGACAGAAGATCTGCTTCGCGCGGATCGGGGCGTTCCTCTACAACGCCCATAGCGGAAAGCATGAGACCCTGGCAGCGGCGCGCATCCGGGGAGTGGAATCTCAGGGTATGATCTGCTCCGAGTTGGAATTGGGACTCGGCGACGACCATACCGGCATCATTGTCCTGCCAGACGAAGCACCACTGGGAGAGCCGCTGTCGGACTACCTGGGCGACTCCGTGCTGGATCTGGAACTGACTCCGAACAGGCTGGACTGTCTCTCGATGTTGGGTGTGGCCCATGAGGTGGCTGCGCTTACGGGCGGCAAGGTCACCGAGCCGGTAATCAGTTATGTGGAGTCGGGGCTCCCCGTCGGCGAGAGGGTCAACATTTCCATAGCCGACTCCGACCTATGCCACCGGTACACCGCGGCTGTCATTGACGGCGTGCGGATTGGGCCGTCGCCGCAGTGGCTGCAAGACCGGCTGACGCGCGCCGGGCTGAGACCCATCAGCAATGTTGTCGATGTCACCAACTTCGTAATGATGGAATACAATCAGCCCCTGCACGCCTTTGACCTAGGCGCGGTCAAGGACGCAACGGTTGTCGTGCGCCGCGCGCGCCCTGGAGAGAAGCTAACCACGCTGGATGGCGTTGAACGCAACCTCACCATCGAGAACCTCGTCATCGCCGACTCGCTGCAACCCATTGGCCTCGGCGGCGTGATAGGCGGGGCAAACAGCGAAATCGGTGGCGAGACCAGAACAGTGTTGCTGGAGTCGGCCAACTTCAACGCGGCCAACAACCGGGAGACGGCCACCTCGATGGGACTCCGCACGGAGGCCACGCTGCGCTTCGAGAAGGGTTTGCGGCCGGAGCTGGCGCCGCTGGCGCTGCGCCGGGCCACTGCGTTGATCCAGGAAGTGGCCGGGGGAACGATCGCGCCCGGTATCGTTGATGTTTACCCGGACCCGGCACCACCTCTGACGGTTACCCTGACCACGAGGCGTCTGCGCCAATCACTTGGAATGGAAATGGACCTGGTTCAGGCGCAGTCGGCCCTTGAATCCCTTGGGTTTGCATGCACCGAATCCAGCGGTTCGCTGGAAGCAGTTATACCCTGGTGGAGGAACGATGTGAACATCGAGGATGACCTGGTAGAAGAGGTCATCCGGATTATTGGCTACGACGAAGTGCCCACGGTGATGCTGTCTACGCCGATTCCATTCCACAGCCCCTCTCCGGCGATCACCCTGCGGGATGAGGTGAAGGACCTCCTGGCCACGGCGGGGATGCAGGAGGTTATCAACTACTCGCTGGCGTCCTCCGAACTGCTGGAACGGATCCCGGTTGCTGACCAGGCAACGCCGCCAATGCGGATCGCCAACCCCATGAGCTCCACGCACGAGTTTCTGCGCCCCACATTGCATTCCGGGCTGCTGGCAACGCTCGCCGCGAATCAGTCGTTCAGCGGTGGCCCCTTCAGGTTCTTTGAGGCTGGCCGGGCGTTTCTGCCACGCGCCGGGGACCTGCCGGAAGAGGTCGAGACAGTGGCGGCAGTTATGGCAGGAATCAGAGGGCAAGAATCGTGGATGGACACGATCTCCAACAATGGCATGGACTTCTACGATGCCAAGGGCATGGTGGAATGGCTTCTGGGCCGGCTGGGGATAGAAGGCATAACCTGGGAGCCAACGCAACACGCCGTGTACCAGGAAGGACGCTGCGCTTCGGTGAAAGCCGGCAGCAAGGTGCTGGGATACGTTGGCGAGATCCATCCTTCCATAATGGAGAAGTTCGACTTGGACGCAGGCGCGGTGGCCGGGTTCGAGCTGAGTCTCGGCGCCCTACTGAGAGCGCTACCGGAGTCGGGCAGGCGGTTTGCCTCGCTGCCTCGTTTTCCGGCGGCGACGCGGGACCTCGCATTGGTGGTTCCCGTGGACGTGCCTGCCGGTCGTGTAACTGAACTTATTCTGAGAAACCGGTTGGTTCATAGTGCCCAGCTCTTCGACATCTATTCTGGGGGAAATGTCTCAGCCGGCACCAAATCGCTTGCCTTTCACGTGCAGTTCCAGGCGCCAGACCATACGCTGACCAATGAAGAGGTAGGCCGGTCCCTGGACGGCCTTCTCCGCACCCTGGAACGCGAATTGGGGGCGACACTGAGGAACCAGTGAATTCTGCGTACGCTTCCTGACGCGCAGAAGAAGCGATCAACGAAGTACCTGCTCCATTGACAACTCCATATTCAGCCGCGGGTGAGAGCAAAAATGGCAACGCAGCACCGCCGCCACGGCCATCACGAAGAGGCGGCCCATCACCACGGGCACAGCCATGCCGACGAGGACATGCTGAGCGTGGAGGAGGCCTACGAACAGGTGATGGCGAGCTTCGCGCCCCTCGACGCGGTTGAAGTGCCGCTCTTGGAGTGTTTGGGGCAGACCCTGGCAGAGGACGTGACTTCACCGCTGGCGCTTCCGCCCCTGGCAAATTCGGGGATGGATGGATACGCGTTGCAGGGAGCAGATATAGCTGGGGCGTCCAGGGAGTCACCGATCCGACTGCCGGTAATTGGCGTAGTCGCAGCCGGGCAGATGCCCGAGCGTCCTGTTGAAGCTGGCACGGCGATGCGGATCATGACCGGCGCACCGGTGCCAGACGGCGCAGATACCGTCGTCCCATTCGAGGAAAC
The DNA here is from genome assembly GCA_965216065.1 of Dehalococcoidia bacterium. Lineage (GTDB taxonomy): Bacteria > Chloroflexota > Dehalococcoidia > Lucifugimonadales > UBA3495 > VXOI01. The sequence continues at coordinate 165,497 of CBDCFB010000002.1, read as the reverse complement.
CGACGAAGTGCAACGGAAGCTGGAGGGCCGAGCGCTGGACGAAGTGACCATCTTCGGCGAGATGCCCAAGGGTTCCAACGTGAGGCCAGCAGGAGAGGACATTCGCGTCGGAGAGTTGGTGCTGGAGGCCGGGACCGTTGTTCGCGCGGCGGAGGTGGGCGTGCTGGCCTCCCTGGGCCTTGACCGGGCCAGGGTGATTCGCCGTCCCGTGGTGTCGGTACTGGCCACAGGGGACGAACTGGAGACCGCGGGCTCCGCGTTGTCGGGTAGCAAGATATACGATAGCAACAGCTTCAGCGTGGCTGCCTCCGTAGCTGCCTGCGGCGGCGTGCCACGACTGCTGGGAATAGCTCGGGACAACCTGGACGACCTGCACGCCAAGCTGGCTGCGACCGCCGATACGGACCTGGTGATTACCTCAGCGGGGGTTTCCAAAGGTGACTACGATATAGTCAAGGACGTACTGGAACAGCGTGGGACAATGAACTTCTGGTCGGTGCGGATGCGCCCGGCCAAGCCGCTGGCGTTCGGCCACCTGCGCGGCGACGGAGGGAAGGATGTCCCCCTGCTGGGACTGCCGGGCAACCCGGTTAGCGCCATGGTCGCGTTTGAAATGTTCGCGCGGCCAGCGATTCGGGCGATGCTGGGGAGAGCAGTGCGGGCCCGTCCGGCCGTGGACGGGATACTGACTGGGCCAATCCGCAACTTCGACGGCCGGCGGGTATACGCCCGTGTGGAAGTGGAACTGAAGGGCGGCGTATATTACGCTACGCCCACCGGGCCGCAGGGCTCAAACATATTGACTTCGATGTCAAGGGCCAATGGACTCGCAATCTGTCCCGAGGATCTGGCCGCAAAACAGGCTGGCGAACAGGTCCGCATCATCATGCTGGACTGGAACGAAGAGGTGGACCTATGACCATAGCCGGGCTGGATACCGGTGGATTGCCGGATGAACAGAGTCCGAGCAACATGCTGTATCAGATCAGCGTCCCAAGGCTTGAAGAGTTGAATCGATCTGCGGTGCACCTCATCGCCGGTCGGCTGAACGAGGCTTGCCCATCATTCGGAAAGCCTCTCCACGAGCTAAATGCGACTGGAATGATTCGGGAGATCAGGGAATTTCACGCCGATGCCGATGAGTTCATCCGCTATGACATGCCCATCAAGGAGATAATTTTTCGGACTTTGTTGGCGAGGGGCAATGAGCCAATAACCCTGGGTGACTTACATCAGGAACTCACTGTCCGCTGGAGCAACGCTCTTCGACCAATAACAATCTATGAATCGCTGCTTCGCCGCGTGCTCGACGCGGATACCTACTACGGGTTTTCAGAAGCCTGACAGCCGACGGGGTACGCCGCAACAGAGAGCCAGGTACATGATGCACCTGGCTCATTCTTTTGGATAGCTTGTGCGTAAGGTCAGGCTGCTGGAGTGGCGAGGTGTTCTCGGGCCTTCTCCACCAATTGGGAAAAGGCTTCCGGGTCCCGGACTGCCAAGTCCGCGAGAATCTTCCTATCCAGTTCAATTTCGGCAAGCTTGAGGCCGTGCATGAACTGGCTATAGGTAAGGCCAGCAGCCCTGCAAGCCGCACCGATCCTGACTATCCACAAGCTCCGGAACTCGCCCTTACGCTCCCGTCGATGCCGGTAGGCGTAAGACCAAGCGTGCATCACCGACTCTTTAGCCCACTTGTAGTTGCGGTGAGACGCCCCCTGGAAGCCCTTGGCCGCTTTGAGTATCTTCTTGTGTCTTCGACGCTTTGTAACGCCGCGCTTAATTCGTGCCACTGAATGGTCTCCCTTGAGGGCGCCGGCCGGCTAGCCGTAAGGCATGAGCCGCTTAAGCCGAGGGGTATCGGCGGCCGCGACTTCAATCTTGTCGGAATACTTGCGGGTCACCTTGGTGGGCTTCTTTCGCCGGAGGTGACTGCTCATCCTCTTGCGGCGAAGGAGCTTACCCGAGCCGGTAACGTGAAAACGTGCTTTGGCGCCTTTGTGTGTCTTAAGTTTTGGCATCGGCCAGTTCTTCTACCTGTTCCGGCTGACTATCGCCGGAGTTATCGTTTCCTGATCTGTCCGCCTGGTCTTTGTTGTTGGCAGGCGCGCGCTGTGCCTTCTGCTCCTCGCCCTTCTGGAGTGAAGGGATGAGCACCATGGACAGGGACCGGCCCTCCATAGCCGGAGGCCTCTCCAAGCGCACCTCATCCTTGAGCTCATCGGCCACTCTCCGAAGAACGGAAAGCCCGAGTTGCTGATGAGCCGCCTCACGTCCACGGAACCGGACAGTGAGCTTGACCTTCGAGCCGTCGTCGATGAACTCCCGCACCTTGCGGACCTTGGCGTCGAGGTCGTGAGTCCCAATGTTGGGGCGGAAGCGCACTTCCTTCTGTTCAGTGCTCTTCTGTCCCCTCTTGGACTCCTTTTCCTTCTTGGATGAGAGGTAAAGCAGTTTGCCGTAATCAAGCAGCCGACACACAGGAGGGTCGGAGTTGGGTGCGACTTCCACCAGGTCTACTTCGGCATCGCGAGCCATCTGGAGTGCGCGCCGGGTTTCCATGACCCCCAACTGCGAACCGTCCCCACCGATGACCCGAACCTGAGGGCAGGTAATTCGTTCGTTGACCCGATACTGCCTGGCGATGCTATACCACCTCCAATGAATTATGCCCCATCCTAGCCGATGGGCATACGGAAATCTATCACAAGGCTACTCGCCCGTCAACGCAGTGCGCACTGTGCTTTCGCCTTGATTGCCATTGCCCTTGAAATTATTTCCTGGTCAATCTCATTCAACCAAGAGCGGCCAGGGAGCTCCAGAAGGCGCGACTCATGGCGAAACTGTCCGGTCAAGCGGTCCGAGAGGGGTTGTCCTCAAAAGGTTCCCTACTCGTCGTTTGGATCGTCGTCCGGGTCCGGCGGAGAGTCCACGGTGCCGCCGAAATCCAGACCCTGGAGAAACTGCTCTATCTGTGGGGAGAGAGGCGGCAGGGCAACCTCTCCGGAAGAAGCCTGACGGTTTTCGCGATCGTAGCGCTCTTCCAGTCGACCCAGCAACTTGGAAACTTGGGAAGTGTCGGAGACGATGTTCTGCAAAGACTCGTACTGCTGTATTCCGCGTTCCCTGTCTTCGAGGCGGCTGGGCAGTCCGTAGATGCGGCACAGTATTCCGGTCAACCTGGCGATGCCCGAAAAGTCTTCCTCAACCTGAAAGTACTGAGGAAGATGCACCACGAAAATACGGGTGTCCATGTGCACGCTCTCGGCGTGTTCAAAAGTCAGGTGCGTTATGGTGGTAGGCCCCTCATAGTCGCTGGGCCTGACCTCCACCATCCGGTATTCTTCCTCGTTGGAAGGATCCACGGTTCCACCCGAAACCAAGAGAGGACGAGTGTGAGGGACCATATCGTACATTGCACCGATAAGGGAATACCGCTTGACGCCCAACCGGTCCAGAATTTCATTGACCGACTCGGTGAAATCCTCTCCGTAAGCGTGCGGCTCCAGAAGATGCAACGTTACAAGATCGGGCCCGCTTTCCCGCACCGCGACCTTCAGAGTAGTCGTTGGGATGGTATATTCCCGCTTCCCCTGACGGAGAACGGACTTGGGGCGATAGCGAGTAAAATCGTAGTACCGACCCGGGCGTACCAACCGGCCAACTTCCCTAGCCCCCAAGTATCGCTCTATTCGACGCAAGCTGAGGCTACCCACGCTGCCAACGTCAATCCAAGGTCTGAGCACCGCAAGTACATGCGGTTCCTTGAGTTCAGGCAACGGTTCCTGGAATTCAAAATCCCCGATACGCATTATTCTAGTTTGCCAGCAGAGCGGGATGATATCAAGGGGGCCATCACAAGCACAGGGCAATCGCGTCTTGAATTCAGCAACTCAGCAGGTTGGATCGGATGAGCCGACATTGCCGGTTTGCAGGGGCTGATTTTTTCGTTTTCCCGGTCATTTCTGGACATTTCGGGCTGGCCGCTGGTTCAAGAGACCCACAGGGATGTCAGTCGGGTTCTGTCTGCCATCCATTATAAACATAGAACTAATGTTATAGAAGGGGCGCCAGGCTTGACAAGGAGCAAATGACAGCAAAATGAGATTCCAGCCTTCAAGCCTTCAAGACGCGATTGCCCTGACCACAAGCGCCCAGCGCAACCGGTCGGGATCCGTCCGGGTTGAGGCCGCAATCGCGATTGAGATAACATGGCGGCGTTGTTCAGGTTTCCGGCAATCAAAGGGACCGTTTTCGTATGTTGCCACTTATGATTCACTTCCGCAGGCGAGAATCTGGCTGACTCAAGGCGCATCCCCCATCTGCGATGTATAGACTGCCGACCATGATCGTCCTCATGATGTTACTGGGGCTGTTTCTGAGTCTGGGGTGCGCTGCAGGCGAGAACTTCACAACCGTGCAGGAACCTGCGGCACCCCCCAATGCAGCAGTCGTCCGAATAAGCGATTCCTCGTACACCGTGGACCTGGCGATCAAGGCCGAGGAAAGGCAGCAGGGACTATCCGGACGAGCGTTCATGGCGCACGACGAAGGCATGTTGTTTGTCTTTGAAGAAGAGCAGCCGCTCCACTTCTGGATGAAGGAGATGCTGTTCCCGCTGGACATCATCTGGATCGATGCCCAGTGCCGCCTGATCGATGTGGCGGCCGACGTGCCGACCCCGTTGCCGGGCGCAGGCAACGAGGAAATCCCGATAGCACAGTCACCACTCCCCGCTCGGTATGTGCTTGAAGTGAACGCCGGCGAAGCGGCGAGGAACGGCCTGCAGCCAGGGGATCCGGTCGAATTCCTGGGAGCCATTGCTGGCAAGCACGGCTGCTGACTGCGGACAACCAATTGCCAACACACGACCAATTGCCAACACACGAGAGGACAGTGAACCACATGGATATTCTGGTATCCGGCTCGATGGCGTATGACCGCATCATGAGGTTCGGGGGACGTTTCAGGGACCACATCCTCCCGGACCAACTGGACAACATCAACATAAGCTTCGGTGTGGACAGCCTGACGGAGCACATCGGAGGAACCGCAGGCAATATCGCCTACTCCCTCGCAATGCTGGGTGAGCGGCCGCGAATAGTTGCAACGGTGGGCAGCGACTACCATCGATATTTTGAATGGCTGGCCGCATGTGGAATTGAAACCGGAGATATCCGCGTTGTGGAGGAGGAATTGACAGCGGGTGCCTACATCACCACTGACGCGAACTCCAACCAGTTCACGGGGTTCAATCCGGGAGCCATGAAGCACCAAGCAGGCTTTAGCTATGAAGGAGTCGATTCTTCCGACACGATTGCCATAGTTGGTCCGGGCAACCTGGCTGACATGATTGAGTTTACGGGGAAGAACCACGAACTGGGGATCTTCAGCATCTTCGACCCCGGACAGTCGCTGCCCATCTGGGAGTCTGCGGTGCTGGCACGCTGCATAGAGCAGTCAAGCATGCTTATCTGCAACGAATACGAGCTGGGCATGATCTCCAACAGCACGGGGCTGGGCAGCGAGGACCTGGCGGCCATGGTGAACCACATGGTGGTAACGAGGGGCGAAGACGGCGCCGACGTGTACAGCGGCGGGGCGATGGAGACCGTGCCAGTTGTATCCACGGAGGCCGTAGATCCGACCGGAGCGGGGGACGCCTTTCGAGGCGGGCTGATCAAGGGGCTGGCGCAGGGTGTGGGGATCAAGCGGGCGGTGCAAATGGGCACAGTCTGCGGCTTCTATGTAGTCCAGGTCTCGGGAACCCAGACCTACCGGTATACGCTGGAAGAGTACGAGGACAAGCTCCGGGAGTGCTTCGGGGAGTAGCCTGTTAATCCAAGCCCGAGGCCCTGCCTACATTGCAATCATCCTCATCGTCCTGCCCTGGGTCATTTAATTCTCCCTCTCCCTTGAGGGAGAAGGAACTCTTAAAAGACCCAGCCGTCCTGCCCTGGTCTCGTTGCCGCAGATAGCTGCTTTGGTTACAATCTGCGGGGCGATCCGACCATTAGCTTCCAGCACCAAGTGCTTGAGATACCAAATTGACCTCTGAAGCCACATTTCCTCCGCCGATGCCGCACGGGCCGCTTGACGGCGTGAAGGTACTTGACCTGAGCGAGGACATCGCCGGGTCGTTCTGCGCCCGCCTGCTGGCCGATTACGGCGCCGATGTATTGAAGCTGGAGCCACCGACGGGCGCCGCCCTACGCCGGATGCCGCCCTTCTTCGGGGACGATCCGCACCCGGAAAAGAGTCTGTTCTTCTTGGCAATGAACCTTAACAAGAAGGGCGCGACCATCAATCTCGAGACGGGTGCGGGGCGCGACCTGTTCAGGGGGCTGGTCCCTCATGTGGATGTGGTAGTGGAGAGCTACAAGCCGGGATACCTGGACGGCCTGGGGCTGGGGTACGAGGCTCTGGAAGCGATCAATCCAGGGCTGGTCATGACCTCGATCACGCCGTTCGGGCAGACGGGGCCGTACAGCCAGTTTGCCGGGGAGGAGATCGTCAGCTACGCCATGGGGCTGATCATGAGCATCAGCGGGCAGCAGGGCCGGGAGCCTCTGAAGCACGGGGGGTTCCAGGCGCAATACGAGGGCGGCCTGAACGGCGCGGCGGCCACGGCGATGGCGCTGTTCATGCAGGGCAACACCGGCGAGGGGCAGCACTTAGATGTGTCTATCACCGAATGCGTCGCTTCTACCATGATGGCGACGCAGACGATGTACCCGTTCATAGGGGCTACGCAGCCACGGCGACGGGCGTCTGGCAGCAATTTCGGGCATCCCATGCCCTGCGAGGATGGGTGGATCATCGTTCAGACCGGCGGCGGTGCGACCTGGGAGACCATCGCCAACTTCTTCCGGGACCCGAGGCTTCACGAGGAGCGGTTCACGGACACCGCCGAGCGGAACCGCAACGGAGAGGAGCTGGACCGGATCGTGCTGGAGTCGATCAGCGAGCGGGGTAAGTGGGAACTGTTCACCGAGGCGGCGCGGTCCCGGATGCTGTTCGGGCTGGTGCAGACCCCGTCGGAGTTGGCGGAATGCCCGCAGCTGGAGTCGCGGGACTTCTACCGGGAGATAGACCACCCGGTAATCGGCAAGATCAAGGTACCGGCCGTCCTGTTCAACCTGTCACTGACGCCCTACCAGTACCTGATGCCAGCACCGACGCTGGGGCAGCACAACCGGGAAATCTACGTGGAAGGGCTGGGATACTCTCAGCAGGACCTTGTCCTCCTCAGGCAGACGGACTCGATCTGATGGTGACCTCTGACAGCAGCAGGCGCAAGCTACCACTCGAAGGCATCCGGGTGCTGGACTCGACCTACGTGTTCGCGCTGCCCTACGCGGGCGGGCTGCTGGCGGACATGGGCGCCGAGGTCATCAAGGTGGAGGGGCCGGGCCGACCAGATGTCACGCGTACGGGCGGGTACTCGGGGGTGTTCGCAGAGAACGACGTGGGAGAGGACTGGTGGAACCGTCCCTCGACCTACAACCTGATCCACCGCGGGAAGCAGTCGATCACGCTAGACATGACCGACGAGAGGGGCCGGGATCTCTTCAAAGAGCTGGTGATGGTCTCCGATGTGGTCATGGAGAACTTCACCCCACGGGTGATGCGAAGCTGGGGACTGGACTACCCCAACCTGCGAAAGCTGCGGCCGGACGTCATCCTAGTCTCGAACACGGGATACGGGCACGGCGACGGGCCGTACTCGGGGTATCCGGCGCAGGCGACGACGCAGGAGGCGACGCACGGGCACTGTTGGATCACGGGGTACCCGGGCGAGGGGCCTGCCAAAGCCGGAGCATCGTTCGTTGACTTCCTGTCGACCTGGACGGCGCTGTTCGCCATCGGTGCGGCGCTGCGGTACCGGGCCCGCACCGGGCTGGGACAGTGGGTGGACATGGGCATGTACCAGTCGGGGGTGATGTTCCTTTCGGAGTATGTACTTGACGCCATCGCCAACGGGCGCGAGGGCGGACGCATCGGAAACCGGCACCCGTGGCGTGCCCCGCAGGGGTGCTATCCGGCGTCGGGCGACGATCAGTGGATCACGCTGTCGGTGGGCGACGACGGCCAGTGGAGGTCGCTGTGCAAGGTCATGGGACAGCCGGAGCTGGAGTCGGACCCGCGGTTCAATACTGTCGGCGGAAGGCGGAAGAACCACGATGCGCTGGACGAGGTGATTGCGTCGTGGACATCTAGCAGGGACCGGTACGACACGATGCACGCGCTGCAGGCGGTGGGCATACCCTCCGGGCCGGTCTTGACAGGCCGGGACATCCACTACGACCCGCACTTCAAGAGCCGGAACTTCCTGGAGCGTGTGAAATACCCGCCGGAGCGCAAGATGGGCGAGCGGCTGTTCCTGAGCCGGCCTTACAAATTCTCCAAGAGCCCGCTGCACATTCAGGGTCCGTCGCCCGCCTTCGGGCAGCACAACGACGTGGCGCTAAGTGAGCTGCTGGGGGTGTCGGAGGAGAAATACCGGCAGCTGGTTGAGGACGTGGTCATCACCACGGTGCCAACCACCGGCGAGCCCTCGCCGGTGGTGCCGCAGGCGGAGGCGCTGGAAAGGGGCATCATCGCGTCGTGGGACCCGGACTACCGGGAGCGCCTGGGGCTGGAGTAAGTCCCGCTGCACCGCGCCGACGGAGTAAAATCATGATAGTCAGCACCACGGAGACTGTGCCTGGGCGAGATGTCGTCGAGATCCTGGGAGTCGTAACGGGAAACATCGTGCAGGCGAGGAACATAGGCCGGGACATCCAGGCCGGTCTCCGGAGCATTGTCGGCGGCAAGGTGGGTGTCTACTCCGAGATGCTGGCGGAGGCCCGCACCGAGGCGACACGGCTGATGGTCGAGGATGCCGGTAACCTCGCCGCCGACGCCGTGATCAACGTGCGCTACACCACCAGCGCTATCAGCCAAGGCATGTCGGAGATCCTGGCCTACGGAACTGCCGTCAAACTCCGGTAAGCCCAGGCCTGGACGGAACAAGCAGGCCGTCAGAAGACGGCCAAGAACATCCCGCCCAAACACCGCCACCTACACCAGGCTGCCGCCCCGAAAGTTACGCAGAGAAGGGGTCTCTACGGAGGAGCCCCGCAGTTCGGCGGGATCAGGCGAAGAAGGGCGCTTCGACATGCCCCGGCCAGCGGAGTCGCCTGCAGGGAAAGGGCCGCGGCCCTCGGGTCGCGTTTCTTGACGACTCGGAATTCGAGGGCATAAGCTTGAGATGAGGGCCCGTAGCTCAGTGGTAGAGCAGTCGGCTCATAACCGACTGGTGGCTGGTTCGATCCCAGCCGGGCCCACTTCCTTCCGTCATCTTTTCCGAATGAACGATGCTGTCTGAAGGGGGACCACCATGCCTTTGCAGCTTGACCACACGATAGTGCCGGCCTACGACAAGGTGAAGTCGGCGGAGTTCATCGCCCGGCTGTTCGGGCTGAAGTACGAGGGGCCGTGGGGGCACTTCGCGCCGGTGAAGGTCAACGACATCCTGACGCTAGACTTCGATGACTCGGACAACCCGCGCTCCAACCACTACGCCTTTCTGGCCTCGGACGAGGAGTTCGACGCGATCCTGCAGCGGATCAGGGACGAGAAGGTGATGTTCGGGAGCGGGCCGCGCTCGCGGGCGGACGGGGAGATCAACCACCTGCACCAGGGCCGGGGCTTCTACTTCGAGTGCGAGAACGGGCACGTATGGGAGGTTATTACGCACACGTATGTGTGATACGTAGGAGGTGGGGCGTGTGTTCAGGTAAATTCTTTGGGGAATGAGTAGCGGACAAGCCTGAGAGGCTAACGTCTACCAATCCGAGTGAGACACTGGAGGAAGAACTCCTGAGTCCTCTGGACATCAGCCAGTACCAACCGGCCAAGTCCATTGGGGTGGACGATCGGCCAATTCCCATGACCGTGTATAGAGACCGAAGCATATCTGAAGAGATGGCGCTGTTACTCGCACGGGTCTCAGCGAACTTCGACGGGTTCTCGACGGGGCTGCAAAGGCAATATGTCTTGGGGGTGGCGGAGAAGCAGTTCTGGCCTACGAAAAGTCGGAGAATAAGGGAAGCTTGAGGTGCCTTGTTTGCGGTGGAGACGTTGGTAGCTAGCCTCAACGAGTAGCCGCTTGTCAATTGAGTTTCCTCCAATTGCAGGTAAACAGACTGCTACATGTAGAAGTATTTCAATGATCCAAATACACTTTTTTTGGTATAGTTTCTTTGATGGCAATCGGCTGCTAGCTGGGGATAATGTGTAAGTATCTCGCTATTCCTTAGGCTCCCAGTGTACGACAATTGGTACGGCCGGCTTGCCTTGGAATCCGAATCCGCCCGGCAGTACTTGCCCGCCATCGTTTCCCATGTTTCCGATTCGACCGGAGAGAGAATAATTGTACAATTCCTGCCCTGTCTCACTTGTATTTGCTGATATGACTACCTCTAGGCGCAGGTTTCCTGAGTTAGGATCGGGGTCAGCGTTCAGGTGAAAATTCGAGCCATCAAGTAATTGTAATATGAGGCTCAGGGTCCTCATATTGTGAATTGTAGCCTTCTGGTTTTCGCCATTATCAATAGCTAGTTGATAAGAAGTCATTGCGTCCGGCAGATGCCTCAACGCCAAATGTGAATTTCCCTTGTTATATGCGGCACTGCTGTATAGATGCCCTGTTACTTGGTCGTAGTCAATTATTGCTATTTCGAATCTGTATAAGTCTGTGTAAGCATTTCCGCGATTGAAATAATACTGAGGCGAATTGGGGTTTAGTGTAATTGCTGCCGTGTAATCTTGGATTGCGTCTTCATAATCCTTTGATTCTGCTCTTGAATTTCCACGATTGAAAAAGCACATCCTTGCATATACCTGGCAGAGGTTGGGCGTGTTCCAAAGCCGCATCGTAGTCAGCTATGGCTTCGTGGTGCCGTTGCGCGGCTGCATACGCGTTGCCGCGCAGCAGATATAGTAGGTTAGCCTGTGGGTGTAGTTGTAATGAATTGCTGTAAGCGATCGCTGCCTCGTTATACTCACCGAGTTGATAGTGTTGATTGCCGCGTCGCAAATAAACCCCTGGAGTAAGCCGAGGGACTGGCCTTCTGCGACTCCCCTGCGCAAATCCAAAAATATCTAGGAATAATGATTCTTGATGGAAATCCAGGGTTTCCAACTCCATTATAAGTTGCTCTTTATCCGCCTTGGCGATCAGTACTTCAGTGACTACGTCGCGATAGGTGTGCACAAACGGGCGTCCAACTATAAAAACACTACGTTGAGGAAGAATTCGAGTCGAGGCGTCGCCGCTTGCAGTAGGTTCCCAGTAGGAGAAGTATGGCGGACTAGAAGGTCTTGAAAATACACTTGCAGCCTCTTGAGCTATTTCCGCATTCGAAATATTGGAAATGCCAATGGGATTGTTTGTATTTATTACATACAGCTTCCCGTCTGAATTCAGACTTTCACAGGCGAACCACAATGCGACTAGTGGGCTACGTGTAAAATCAAGCAACCCTGTCCTTGCCCCAAAGTGTTGCAACTTCGCGAGCAATTCCAAATCGGACAGACGGCGCCCCGATTCTGAACCAAACCCTAGAGCCTTTGCTGGCTCTAGTAATGTTTCTACATGATAATTAATGTACAATTGTTGAAAATCTGGATCTTCTAGGATGTCTGTGCCATGTTCCTCGATGAGCCTAACGGTCGCAGACGAGTGAAGGGCCCAAGCAGAATTTCCTTGTCCTCGGTATGCGTAGATTCCCGTACTTTGAGTAGCATCTAAGATCTGGTCAATATACTTCTCGATCTTGCTAGGCATTCGTGAGCACCCTCCGAACAGAATGCAATAAGCTCTTAAGCAAACAGCTGGAATTGCCGCTACGTTCAGACATTTAACTTTATTAACAATTGGTGAATGATGAGTTGGGAACAGCCACATTGTAACAGATTTATTACGAAGGGAGAGAGTGTCCCAGGGCGGCGAGGCGGGCGACTACTTGGTCGGGGGTCAGGTCTTCTATGTGGGTGGAGATGGACCGCTGGTTGTTGTGGGGGTCGGTGATTCTGGCCAGGCGATCGCCGTAGAACTGGTCGGCGGGCTCGGCTACGGAGGTGGCGCCGGCGGCAATGGCTTGGGCGTAGACGGTGTCGCAGTCGGGGACGTAGAGGTGGGTGAGAGTGCTAGTGGGCGGGTACTCGGGCGCGGGGCGAAGGGATGGTATAGCAATCGTCCCTTTTGCTCAATTCAGGCGATACTCCATTCGGTGCAAAATCGGGCTGCTGGCACTGTAGTCCTGAATCCCCGTGCTTGGATACAATAGCGTGCGCTGGCTGTGAAATGGGGGTGAAGCCTCGGGGGAATGGGTTGTCGGGACTGAACGGCCGGACTTCGGGATCAACGGGGTGGTTGCTTGGCGGCGGCTGAGGTTAACCAGAATGTGCGGTACGAGCCGGACGAGAGCGCTCCCAACCATGTGACCATCGGGCTGGGGGTGCAGGCGGGGGTGATCACCCTGCCATCCATCGTCATCGGCGTGGTGATCGTGGTGAAGGCGGGCGGCGGGTCGGACAGCTACCTGGCGTGGGCGGCGTTCGCGGTGCTGCTGGTGAGCGGGTTCACGACGCTGATCCAGGCGGTGCGGGTCGGGCGCATCGGGGCCGGGCACATCCTGATCATGGGGACCTCGGGTGCGTTCTTCGCCGTGTGCATCGCGGCGCTCCAGGTGGCCGGCCCGGCGACGATGGCGAGCCTGGTCGTGGTGTCGTCGCTGTTCCAGTTCCTGCTGGCGGCCAAGCTGTCGCTGCTGCGCCGGGTGTTCACACCGGTGGTGTCGGGGTCGGTGATCATGCTGATCACGGCGACGGTCATGCCGGCGATCTTCCCGCTGCTGGGGGATGTGCCGGAGGATACGCCGTCGTACGCGGCGCCGATGATCGCAGTGATATCGCTGGCGGTGCTGGCGGCGGTGATACTGAAGGGGTCGCCGGCGCTCAGGCTGTGGGCGCCGATCGGGGCCATCGTCGTGGGGTGCGCGATCTCGGTGCCGTTCGGGATCTACGACATGCAGGTGGTGGCGGACGCGGCGTGGATCGGGGTGCCGCTGGCGTCGTGGCCAGGGCTGGATGTAACGCCGGGGGTGGAGTTCTGGGCGCTGCTGCCGGCCTTCGTGGCGGTGACCATCGTGGGGGCGATCGAGACCGTGGGCGACGGGGTGGCGATCCAGCGGGTGTCGCGGCGGAGGCCGCAGGCGACGGACTTCCGGGTGGTGCAGGGGTGCCTGAACGCCGACGGGCTTGGGAACTTCCTCTCGGGCATCGCGGGGACGCTGCCGAACACTACCTACTCGACCAGCATCTCGCTCACCGAGGTAACCGGCGTCGCCGCGCGTAGGGTGGGCGTGGTCATCGGGGTCACGCTAATGGTGCTGGCGTTCTCGCCGAAGATCGCGGCGCTGCTGATCGCGATCCCGGGGCCGGTGATCGCAGCGCACGCCACGGTGTTCCTGGGCATCCTGTTCGTGCAGGGGATGCGCATCGTCATCGCCGACGGGATGGACCACCGGAAGGCGACGGTCTGCGGGGTTACCTTCTGGGTGGGCGTCGGGTTCCAGAACGGGTGGATCTTCGCGGACAAGCTGGGGGACGGGTTCCTGGCCGTGCTGCTGGGCAACGGGATGACGGCAGGCGCGATCACAGCGGTGGTGCTGGTGCTGTTCCTGAATTTCAGCAGCCGCGGGCTCGGGCGGCTGCGGGTGCCGCTGACGAGCGAGTCGCTGGGTGAGGTCGACGGGTACCTCCGGCGTTTCGCGCAGCGTGCCGCGTGGAACGAGGCGTCGACGGAGCGGCTGGCGTCGGCGGGGGAGGAGACGCTGGCGGTGCTGCTGCAGGAGCACTCAGATGAGGAGACGCCCCTGCAGCTGTCTGTCTCGGCGCGGCCTGAGGACCACGCTGCCGACCTGGAGTTCGTGACCTCGCTGGCGGGCGAGAACGTGGAGGACCACCTGGCGTACCTGAGCGCGCTGCCGCCGGCCCCGGACGAGCGGGAGGTGTCGTTCCGGCTGCTGCTCTACTACGCGTCGTCGGTGTCGCACCAGAAGTACCACGGCGTGGACATCGTGACGGTGCGTGTGGAGAGCACGCGGTAGCTGTCTGAACTGTGACTCCTGTGATTCTGCGATGGGCAGGATTGGGGAATCTGCGGCGCTGATATCTCAGCGCCATGGGTCTGCCTGGAAAAACTGGTTTTACCCGACGATTCCCGAGCGTTTCCGATCATTTCCTCTCATTCGTGAGTCACTCGCGCCTTACTCGCGGCATCCATGGCTGGCGTGGCGCCCCTCGTATTGGCCTGCCTGGAAAACCTGGGTTTTCCCGACGATTCCCGAGCGTTTCCTCTCATTTTCTCCCATCGCTGGTTTCCCATTCCGGAATGGTCTCCGGTTCAAGGGTTACCGGAAGGACTGGAAGGCGGCTTCTGCCTCGCACAGGGTAGGAACTCTGTAGTCTATTTTAGAATATGTGTACCATATATCGCAAGGGGTGGATGACAGCCATTAGGGAACAGGGAGTCGAGGCGGCGGCCAGCGCTGCCTCGACCAACGGCTGAGGTGACAGCCTTCAAGGGGTGCTACAATCCGGCTCTAGAACGATAGTCAATCGCCGGAGGTGGAACGATGGTACTGGCAGGTCAGCAGCTTGAAACGGGGATGATCCAGTATGCCAGCCGCGACGGGACGATGATCGACGCGCTGTACAGCCGTCCGGCGGAGCCGGGGAACTACCCCGCAGTCATCGTGACGATGGAGGGGATGGGGCTGATGGACCATCACAAGGACATCGCGGTGCGGTTCGCGGGACGGGGGTTCCTGGCGATCGCGCCGGACCTGTACACGCGGGAGGGCACGCCGGAGCCGGAGAATGTGCTGGCGACGCTGTTCGCGAGTCCCGATTCGCGGGCGATGGACGACCTGGACGGGGCGGCGGTGTTCCTGAAGTCGCAGGCGCACAGCAACGGCAAGGTGGGGATCATCGGATTCTGCTCAGGCGGGCGGTACACGCTGATGATGGCGTGCCACAGCAGCAACATCAACGCGGCGGTGGACTCCGCGGGCGGGCACATCGCCGACCAGGAAATCACCGAGCTGCGGCCGGTGAATCCCATCGACATGATCGCCGACCTGTCGTGCCCGCTGCTGGCGCTGTTCGGAATCGAGGACCAGAACCCGACGCCGGAGCAGGCGGCGCGGCTGAGGGCGGAGCTGGACAAGCACGGGAAGACCTACGAGTGGGTGATGTACGACAACGCAGGGCATGCATTCTTCGCCGACTACCGTCCGAGCTACCGCGCCGCGCCGGCGCAGGACATGTGGCACCGGGTGCTGGAGTTCTACGGGAAGCATTTGGCGTGAGAGGGAGGCAGGCCGTTTAGAGTCCTTTCATGGTTCGACGTGCTCACCATGAAAGAACTCTCGTACGGTGGGAAAGAGGGGCGCACGGTGGTGGGCCCCTTTGTCTTTTGCTACGGCAACTAAGTGGCATAGACTTCAGCTTACTCTGAGCGATTGCGAGAAAGGCGATGTAAAATAGTGGTCAGGGAAATGACATGACCACGCCGATAAACAGCTTTCAAGACATCCTCAACGCTATGGAGCGAGACCCTGCCCTCAGGGACGCGCTCAGGCGGTTCATCCTCACGGAGGAAGTCCTCGCGCTCCCCGCTCAGGTAAAGGCGCTTACGGAGGCAGTGGAGGCGCTTGTAAATGAGTCCAGGGAGCTCCGGGCAGGACAAGAGCAACTCAGGGCGGATGTGGGCGAACTCCGGGCAGGACAAGAGCAAATCAGGGCGGATGTGGGCGAGCTCAGGGCAGATGTGGGCGAGCTCAGGGTGGGGGTAGTTGAACTCCGGACGAATGTAGGTCGATTAGGGGGTGATGTCAGCCACATGATGGGAACCGGCTATGAAGGAACCGTGGCCCGAGTCGCAGACCGGTTAGTCAGGAGAGAACTGGGCCTAACGAGCCCTGCGGTGGTAATGAGGGGCCGTGGAAATACGGCGACCCCTCCCATGCCGGAGATCGACCAGGCTGCCGAGGCAGGTAAAATCACCTGGAATGAGTCAGATGACCTTGTCATGGCCGATGTGATAGTCCGGGCCACCGGGCAGGACGGGGCACCTGTCTATGTGGTGGCTGAGATCTCGATCACGGTGCAGGAACGGGACCGGGTGAGGGCACAGCGGAGAGCAGCGCTGTTGGAAAAGGCGACCGGGGTGACCACGATACCGGTGGTTATCGGAGTGGCCGAGGAAGTTTCAGGGGAGCAGCCGGACGTCACGTTCTTACGATTCGACCCCGACGCGTAGAACATGGCGTCGGCACGGGACATGTGGCGCCGGGTGCTGGAGTTCTACGGCAAGCATCTGGCGTGAGGGTATCGGGGGCCGTAAAAGGAGAGTCCATTCGTGGTTCGGCAGGCTCACCATGAATGGACTGTTCGCGGGATGCAGCGAAGGGGCGCACGGTGGTGGGCCCCTTTGGCGCTGGGACTGACCTTAGCAAGCGGGCGTCGTCAAGTGTGTAGAGGGAGTTAATCCATGTACGAACCCTACTAAGGAATAATTCCGCCTCACCCTGACGCGGTGTTGTGGAGATATATGCCCCATAATCGCTTTGAGTCTCTCTTGGAAAACTCCGCCTTATGGTTCACTAGCATCGACAAATTCGGCGATGAACACGAAGGTTCGATTACCCAAAAGGGTTTGGAAGCCTATAACTCTCGCGTTGTTGATAAAGCAGCGTGGGTGAGGTTCGTAGAGAATTTGAAACACTCGCGTTCCCTTACGCTAGCCAATTGCTGGCACTGGAACGACGACGAGAATATATCCATGTGGGAAAGATACTGTAAAAACGATGGCATAGCAGTGAAAACTACTTTCCGAAAACTGGCTGAGAGTTTCACTTGCCCTGATCCTATACACATTGGGCGAGTTAAGTACATTAACTACAAGGAGGACGAATTTTCTAATGAATCTATCTTTTTCTCATATCTTCACAAACGATTGGAATTCAAGGACGAACGGGAAGTTCGAGTTTTGTCATATCTCTTGAGCAGTGGCCCTCTCCGATGGGTGAAAATAACAACTATCCTGGTCCCTCGTTGTGAAATAGGGAAGTATCGCGCGATTAACATCAACACACTTATTTCTGAGATCAGGGTTTATCCAAAAGCTTCGGAAGAATTCCTGAATTGCGTAAAGGCAACGTGTGAACGCTTTGGGGTTCAGGCAACCGTGAAGCATTCGTCGTTGGATGGCCCATCTATTTGGCAATAATTAAGTCATCCGCGGCCTACAAATTCGTACCCGCAGACCCGGTGGTGTCCCGAGCCTCTATTGCTCCACAGTCAACTGATAAATCCCCTCCCGCTGCGAGAGCAGGTAGAGCTCTCCGGTGTTGTCTTCGGCGAAGGACATGATCTGCATGCCGGTGTCGGCTAGCTCCTTGAGGCCGATGACCTGGCCGTTTTCGTGGCGCAGGCCGTGGATTTTGCCGGAGCAGAAGTCGCCGTAGATGTAGGCTCCACGGAGCCAGGGGATGGCGTCGCCTCGGTAGACGTGGCCGCCTATTACGGAGCAGGGTTGGCCGTCGAGGGAGTATTCGAGGACGGACGGGATGGTGCCCTCGCGGTTGCAGTTGTCGCGTGGGTTGAAGCAGTGGTTGCCCTCGAGGACGTTCCAGCCGTAGTTGCCTCCGCGTTCGATTATGTCGATCTCCTCCCACTCGTTCTGGCCCACATCGCCGGCCCAGAGGTCGCCGGTTTCGCGGTCGAAGGAGAAGCGCCAGGGGTTGCGCAGGCCGTAGGCCCAGATTTCCGGGCGGCCCCCTCCGTCGGCGAAGGGGTTGTCGGGAGGGATGGCGTAGGACTGATCGACCGTGGATTCGGATACATCGATGCGGAGGATTGAGCCGAGGAGGGTGGAGGTGTCCTGGCCGTTGCCCTGGGGATCGCCGCCCGAGCCTCCATCGCCGAGGCCGATGTAGAGGTAACCGTCGGGGCCGAAGGCTATCTGTCCGCCGTTGTGGTTTTGGTAGGGCTGCTCGACCTCGAGGATGACCAGCTCGGAGTCCGGGGCGACTTCTCGATTGTAGTTGAATCTGGAGACTACGGAGCGCCGGGGGTTGGCAGCCGAGTAGTAGACGAACAGGTGCCGCTCGTTGTGAGGAGACAGCGCCAGGCCAAGCAGGCCCTCCTCGGAGCCACGGCTGCTGACCCGGTCGCGGAGGTCCAGGGGCTCGGGGATCAAGATGTGCTCCGCGGTCAGCTGGTCCTCGTCAAAGACCAAGAGGCGGCCGGCCTGCTCGGTCACGAGGAAGCGGCCGTTCTCGGCCTGGACGAAGTTCGTGGGGGCGGAAACGCCGACCGGCTGTACCTGCTGCAGCCGCAGGGTACCGAGCGGCGGCATCGGGGTGACAGGTGGCTGCGCAGTGGGCGAAGTGGCTGGTTCGGGCTGCTGGGTTTGAGTGGCAGCAGATGGGGTGGAGGTCAGGGGCGGTTGCGCTCCGGGGCCTGCACAGGCGGAACCCAAGACGGCGAGCAGGGCCAACAGGATGGTGAGTATCCCGATCATTCTGGAAGTATGGCACACTCTGGCACCTGCATTCCTCCGGCAAAGTCCACCAACGGGCTTTTGATTGACCCTACGGGTAAGGCCAGGGGTCTCGGGGAACGAATGGAGTTTCTTCGCACTGCTCTGAGTGGAAGGCTCCGACCGCCTGAGATAGCCGGCGAACAAATAACCCTGCCTCGCCAAGGATATAATAGGCATCGGCTATCGAGCTTCCACATTATCCGCAGACTCGGACCAATGCAGGGAATGCCGTTGTGTTGAAAGTCAGGCTGGCGGTACCGGATGACCGGGACGAGGTTATCAGGCTGGTGCGCGGGCTGCTGACCGAGCTGGGTGGCAGCCCGGCGCCACCCGAGGCGCTGTTCGGCCTGTTCGACGAGCTGGTGTCCGAGCGGGAAGCCGG
Organism: Dehalococcoidia bacterium; assembly: GCA_965216065.1. Taxonomy (GTDB): domain Bacteria; phylum Chloroflexota; class Dehalococcoidia; order Lucifugimonadales; family UBA3495; genus VXOI01. Next base: position 146,454 of record CBDCFB010000002.1, on the reverse strand, counting down.
TTTCATCGTGGTTGGAGTGCAGGATGGGGCAATAGTAGCTGCCTGCACGGCGTCCTTCACAACGGCCATGCGGACGGTTGGGCGGTACGTCATTCTCCAGGAGATGTTCGTGGAGCCCGGGGCGCGGAGTACCGGTGTGGGGAAGGCAGTGATCGACTTCGCGCTGGAACACGCCGTGGCCAATGGCTGCCAAGTGGTGGAGCTGGGTACGCCGCGCGAGGGGCAGCGGCAGATCGAGTTCTACGAGCGGGCGGGGTTCGAGATTGTGGGGGCGAGGATGTGCTGGAGGACGGCCGACAACCGGTACAGGTAAGACCAGAGATGCCGGTTTCCATGGAAGGGTTTCGCGGCTAGATATTCACCCCCACCCTATCCCTCCCCCCTGAGGGAGAGGGGATTAGATTCAATCGCGCAAGACCTATCCCGATACAAAAGGGGTTTCCATGAGGGCTGTTGATAACTGGCGGCAGATGATCATCGCAGAGCACGCGCAGACGGACCGGATCCGGGGGCCGCGCCCCACGGACCACTGGACGCAGTATGCCCGGAATTTCAAGGACGACCCGCACCGCACCGGCGACGAGATGGTGGAGGAACTGCGGGCGCGCATACGGTCTGGGGAGACGCTGATCGACGCAGGTGCCGGGGGCGGGAGGCTCGCGCTGCCGCTGGCGCTTTCGTGCCGGGAGGTGATTGCGGTGGAGCCGTCGCCCAGCATGTGCGCGGTGCTGCGGGAGACCGCCGACGAGAGCGGGATCGAGAATGTCACGGTGGTGGAAGAAGGCTGGGTGGAAGCATCGGTGGAACCGGCCGACGTGGTGCTGAGCAGCCATGTGGTGTATGTAATCCAGGAAATTGAGCCGTTCGTCAGGAAGATGGAGAGCCACGCCCGGCGACTGGTGCTGGCCGTGCTGTTCCAGTCGCCGCCGCAGGCGTCGATGGCCACGCTGTGGGAGCAGGTACACGGGGAGGAGCGCCTTCGGTTGCCCTGCCTCCCCGAGTTTCTGCCGGTGCTTGAGGAGCTGGGAATCAATGCGACGGTTACGGATCTGGAAGCTCGTACACAGGGCGGTTTCTCCAGCTTTGAAGAGGCCCGGGAGACGCTGACGCGGCGGCTGTACGTCAAGCCCGACACCGACGAGATGGCGCGATTGGAGAGGGCGCTGGATGAGTCGCTGCACGAGGTTGATGGCGAGTGGCGGATCGTGGGCTCTCGGCCTCTGAAGCCGTGCATCGTGGCGTGGGAGACCGGCACGACCTAGTGATTCAACTTCTTTGGATTGATGGTTTATTCTCCCGTTCGCCCTGAGCTTGTCGAAGGGCCGCCCGTCCATGGTTCGACAGGCTCACCGCGAACGGGCTCCGGGTTTACCAATCAATGGAATAAAGTTGAACTACTGGCCTGGACGGCGGACTTCGATTCCGGCCTTCGCTGCGGGCGAGCGGGGACGGGCAGAGCGCCGACTGAACTGGCGCCGCTCGCACCGGTGGCCCAGATGGATTTCTGCGATTCTTTCCGATTCCGTGGGTATAGATTCCGTGGCTATCAAGGAAGGCAGACGGAGTGCCGGGGGATCAGGCTCTCAGCCCTGGCTTCGGGAGAACGCTGGCCCGCCTCCCCTATTGCGGGGCCGGCAGGACCTGGCCCTGCGGAGCACCGGGACGGGGACGGGTGCAGTCGCTTCGTCTCCGGGTGCAGGAGCAGGCGCAGGCGGGGAAAGCGCGGCGGCAGCCATCCTCGCGCCACATTCCTGGCAGGTCTGGCGCGAATGGGAACGGCGAAGCTGCACATGCTCCATGAAGCCGGAGCCGAGGATGCCGGCGGGCAGGGCGAAGATGGCGACTCCCAGGAGGGCGATGAACCCGGCCAGCACGCGACCCAGAGGCGTCACGGGCGCCACATCGCCGTAACCCACAGTGGTTACGGTAATGACGCTCCACCACATGGTGTGAGGGATGCTGGAGAACTTCTCGGGCTGGGCGGAGTGCTCGACGAGGTACATGAGGGACGAGGCCATAACCAGCAAGGCGCCAACCACCGATACGACGGCCAGCAGCTCGCTCTTGCGCGCCGCTGCCACCGATACGACGGCTTGCATTCCCGCGGAGTAGCGGGCCAGGCTTACGAGACGGCTCATCAGGCGCAAGGTCCTGAGAGCGCCAAGGTCGAGTCCGGTTGGAAGCAGCATGATTATGAAATACGACAAAACCGCCGTTGCATCGGCCAGCATCAGCGGGTGGGAAATGTAGCGGAGACGTCCATAGACCGGGTGGGCATACCTGGGGTCGGCGGTACACGACCAGACGCGCAGCAGGTACTCGACCGCGAATATGGTGAAGGAGGCCATCTCGAAGTAGTGGAAGAAGACGTGCGCCGTGCCATGCACCCTCGTGTCGGTGGCTACGATTATCGCTGCGACGTTGGCAACGATCAGGCCCATGAGGGCGGCGTCGACGCCCTTGCTGAGCCGGTCGCCGTTCTGGCCGACCTCCAGGATTTCGTTTAATCTGCGCTTTATCTTCACCGGCTCCCGCTTCCAGTTATCCTTTAGTCCTTCAAGTGCCTTTAACGACGCTAAGGCGGGACACGATCTGCCCCGTCTGAGGCTATATGGGCCGCTGATAGGGCTTTCAGACAAATATTAAACTTGAACATCGTTCAAAATACAGCAGTTCAGTAGCAGGTCTGGGACGATTCCGATGAGCATTTACCAGACAGTCCCGTGACCTATATTGGAAACAGCCGACGGCGCCCCAATCCAAGGTTTATGTTTACCAATTAGAGTGTCAAAACCCGGGGTACCGTGTCGAATGAAGTCATCCCGAACGGACACCTTCGGACCGGGCGGCAGGAGGGGTCAACCGACACATGGCTGAGTTCCGGATAAGGTCCACCTTACTTATGCGAGACAGTCGGGAGCAGGTCTTCGACTTCTTTGCAGATGCGACGAACCTGAACCTGCTCACGCCGCCGTGGCTGCACTTTTCGATACTGACGCCATTGCCAATCGATATTGCGATGGGGACACGGATCAGCCATCGCATCAAGCTCCGGGGTTTACCGGTGCAGTGGGTGAACGAGAATACTGAGTGGGAGCCTCCGTTCCGGTTCACGGTCACGCAGGTGGGGGGCCGTATTCGCAATGGGTGCACAATCATCTGTTCAAGGAAACAGGGGAAGGCACACTGGCTGTAGATGAAGTAACCGCCGGGTCCCAAGCTGGCGCCTGGTCAATCGGCTGTTCGTGGCTGGGGAGCGTTCCGAATCAGGTGGTCTAGTTACATTTACGACCTGGAAATCCAAGGCACTGGATTCCCGGTTTCGCGGGAATGACGGTTTCCCTGGCGGCAAAACCACCTGAATTGGATCGCTATATTCGAGGCGGAGGAAGTGAGGAGGATAATCGACTTCCGCAGGGCCGGGCTGCTCGAGCAGTTTCCGCAACCTGCGGAAGCACTGTGGGGCGCACTACCATGCAGCCCCGCTACATCGTCGACAGGAAGCTAGAAGTTGAAGGGCGTCCAGGGCTGGTGCTCGACGGTGAACATGCGATCAGCCCGGTGCAGGGCGCCAGGGGTGTGATGGTCGACCATTCCGGCGCCGTGGAGGGCGTGCAGGCCCATGGTGCCGAGGTAGGCGGAGGCCAGGGCTGAAACGTCAATCGTCAGGTCCGGCTGGGAATTCGTGCGGCGGCAGATGGCCCCTTCTGGTGAGCCATCGAGCTCCCAGGTAGCTTCGTTCCAGGGGCAAGTGTTGTCGCGCACCTGCAAGGTCAGGCGGCCTGGCTGCAAATAGGTCCGTTGCTCCAGTGCGGCGGGCACATCGACGATGCGGAGCCAGACGCCGTCGCGGATGGTGCGCTGGAGGCGACGAGGGTCGGCAAGCATCCAGGGGAGGGGGTCGTCGAGGGGGCGCTTGGTGGCCTCGGTGACACTCATCAGGTCGAGGTCGAAGCAAAAGCGCCAGAGGGCGGCGGTGGCGTCCGTGGTCACGGCCATGAGTTCGTTGACATGGACAGTCGGGCGGTTGGAGCGATAGGACACGTACCCGTCGATTCTGCCGTTCTCCTCGTAGGCGGCGTAAAAGATACCGCCGCGACCCCTTCCCCTGACCCGGGGATTGGGATCCAGTGCATCGGGGGAACGGGACTCCTCTTCCCACTTGCGCAGCGGCTTCTGGAATACGCCGGAGCGACCAGCGGTGCTGCGGCGGAAGACATCGGGAAACTTTTCGACGATATCCTCCGGTTCGACGAATACGATCCGGCCGGGGCTTTCGTAATTGCGGGCGTAAGCGTTGTATGGCCGATCGAGCTTCCAGAACTCGTGCTGGGTGCCGACTCCGTAGCCGAAGCGACCGTATATTCCGCTCTCGGAGGCGAAGAGGGCAGCGAGGGGCTCGCCGCGTTGGTGGATGTCGCTGAGCTGGTGACGCATCATGCGGGTCATAATGCCCTGGCGGGTATGGGTAGGTTGCACAGCCACATTGGCGACGCCTGCAACTGCAGCGGTGCCTCCGGGGATGGACATCTCCAGCCTGTGGGACACGCAGCCGCCGACGATGTTACTGCCCTCGAAGACGGCAACGGAGCGGGAGAGGTCGAAGTTGGAGCGGAGGTCCTCGGGGTCGTGATCGAGCCGATTGCTGTGGGCGCGCGACTCGGCCCGCAGCCACTGGAGAAACTCATCGGGGGTTACAGGCCTGAGTTCCTGCTCCGGCATCAATACCTTCTCCCTTTGGAAGTGGTGGCTATCGAAATGCTGGCGCCAAGTATACTGGATTAATGCAATCGCTACCCTACCGACCAGATTTGAAGGGAGCCGGGTGATTTTCACAGTACTTTCACTTGCAACATTGGCACAATGCGAGATAATTGTTTTCTTAAATCCCACTAAACGACCGCCCCAAGAAGGGAGGTAAGTCTTGCATCTCAGATCGTGGAGTTTATTCGCAATACTCAGTCTTCTGGTGATCCCGGTGCTTCTGCTGGCGTTGGCCTGCGGGTCGGACCCGACCTCCACGCCAGTCCCGGCGCCGGAAGCCACTTCTGCCCCTGGGGCTCCTTCACAGCCCGCGACGGAGACTCCTACCTCAGCGCCGTCGGAGCCGGCGGACACGCCGGTCCCGGCTGATCCTGAGAACCCGTTTGTAATAGGCGTTATGGAATCGATCACCGGACCGGGCGAGACCTACGGCACGGTGGCGGTGCAGGCCAAGGAAATGGCCGTGGAAGAGATCAACGCGGCGGGCGGCATCAACGGGCGCGAGTTGAAGCTCATAGTCGAGGACTCGAAGTGCGCGGCGCAAGATGCCATCACGGCCTACAACAAGCTGACCGATGTGGACGGGGTGAAGATCATCCTGGGTACCTCGTGCAGCGGCGCTATGCTGGGAGCAGCTCCGCTGGCCGAGGCGGACGGGGTGGTGCTGTTCTCCGGACTGGCGACCAACCCGGACATCGCCAACGCGGGCGACTACATCTTCCGCACATCGATGAGCGACCTGCAGGTTGGCATCGAGACAGGCAACGTGATGTGGATCGACGGCGCGCGCACGGTGGCCACGATCACGGAGGCGACGGACTACGCCGAGGGCGTACGGCGGACCTCGGTGGCGCAGTTTGAGAAGCTGGGCGGCACAGTGGTCGGTGAGGAGCGCTACGCTTCCGACATTACCGACTTCAGGAGCCAGCTGACCAAGCTGACCGGGGCCAACCCCGACGCGATCCACATTGCCTCGCAGTCGGAGTTCACCGGCGGCACGATCATCAAGCAGCTGCGGGAGTTGGGATACAACGGACCGATCTACTCGGAGGTCGTGCCGGTGGGCGCCACGGCCCTGGAAATTGCGGGCGACGCGGCCACGGGCGTGAAGGCTATCCTGGCGGACATCGACCCGGCCAACACCAAAGGCCGGGAGGTGCTGGGCAACTTCCGGGAACGGTACGACTACCTGACGCTGGCGTGGTACCTGGGCTCGGCATACGACGATGTCTACATCGCGGCGGAGTGCCTGAAGCAGACCAACGACGACCAGGACGCAGACGGGTTCCGGGACTGCCTGTATGACATCACCTGGAGCGGGGCAATCGGGGACAACTACAGCTTCGACAGCGACGGCGAGGTGATGGGCCTGGCCAATGTGGTGATCGAGGTGCTGCCCACCGGGGACCGGACCGACGACAACCTGGGCTACAAGGTACTGGGGCCGGCGCCCACCGAAGGGATGGCAATGGGCATCGCCGCTCCGGTCTCGGACGAGCCGTTCGTGATCGGCGCGATGGACGCGCTGACCGGCGTTGCCGAGTCATACGGCAACCCGATCCAGCAGGCCAAGCTGCTGGCTGTTGAAGAGATCAACGCGGCGGGAGGAATCAACGGGCGGATGCTGGAGATCGTATTCGAAGACTCAAAGTGTGCCGCAGCGGACGCCATCACGGCCTACAGGAAGCTGACCGATGTGGACGGGGTGAAGATCGTCCTGGGCACCACCTGTTCCGGGGCCATGCTGGGTGCAGCGCCGCTGGCGGAGGCCGAGGGGGTCATCATGCTGTCCGCGTCAGCCACCAGCCCAGACATCGCCACGGCAGGCGATTACATCTTCCGCACGGCCATCAACGACCTGAAGCTGGGGATCGACATCGGCAACACGATGTGGGTGGACGGTGTCCGTAGTGTGGCGACCATAACCGAATCAACGGACTACGCCGAGGGAGCCCGACGCACTTCGGTAGCGCGGTTCGAGGAACTCGGCGGAACGGTGTTGGCGGCAGAGGGCTATGCCACGGACACCATAGACTTCCGCAGCCAACTTACCAAGCTGATCAACGAGAAACCGGACGCGATTCTCCTTGCGGCCCAAGGCGAGGTGTCCGGCGGCACCATAGTGAAACAGGCGCGGGAGCTGGGATACGAGGGGCAGATCTATTCCGAAGTCGTGCCTACGCAGCCGGACGCCCTGAGCATCGCCGGAGACGCGGCCACGGGGCTGAAGGCGGTGGTGCCTGACGAGGACCTGCAGACGACGGCAGGCAGCGACTTCCTGGCCAACTTCCAGGAGCGCTTCGGCAATGTGCCGCCGCTGCCGTGGTTCCAGGGGTCGGCGTACGACGATGTTTACATCGCCGCCGAGTGCCTGCGGCAGACCGGGGACGACCAGGATGCCGACGGGTTCCGGGACTGCCTGTACGGTCTGACCTTCAGCGGAGCCATCGGGGACTACTACAGCTTCGACGCCAACGGCGATGTGGCGGGCCTGTCCAACGCGGTGGTCGAGGTGCTGCCCGTTGCAGAGAGGACCGAGGAGAACCGGGGCAAGAAGAGGCTGGGGCCAGCCCCCACTCCGTAGTAACACGGAAATTCACCAACAACAGGGCCGGTATTCGTAGCGAACACCGGCCCTGTTTATGCTATAACCATTATGTCCATCATCGGCCTGACGAGCGATCCGAATTTGGTAGACAGGTGATGCCTTGCTCGGCCAATCCGCAGGGGAAAGCCTCCTCTCCGGCCTGACAAACATTCGCGCCTCGCGTTTGCTGGCGATCGCTCTGACCCTTTTAGCGGTTGCCTACATCGGCTGGAAAGTCAGCCAGTCGACCGATCAGGCCCTTCAATTTGCCTTCAACGGGGTATCGGTAGGAGCGATTTACGCGCTGCTGGCGATGGGCTTCACCCTGGTGTATAGCACCGTCTGGTTCTTCGACCTCTATTACGGGGCCGCGGCGGCGATCGGGGCGTACGGCGTCTTCTATCTCCGGTCGTCGGAAGCCCTCGGGGGGCGCTACGAAGTCAACGAGATGGCGGTGAACGTGGGCTTCGCCGTGGTCACCGCAGGAGTGGTTGCCTGGGTGCTCCACACCGGCTTTTACTCCCGGCTGAGGGCGCGATTCGGGCCAGCCCTGCCACTGGCGGTGGGCGGCGCGGTGGCTGGCGGAGCTGGCGCCTATATAGGACTCGTGCTTTCGTACCCGGTGCACCTGCACCTTCTGTTCGCGCCAGCCGTGGGTGTGGCCGTGGCACTGGTTGCGGCGATGGCAATGCGACGGGGCTACCGGGCCATCTCGGACAGCGAGGGCACAGTGGTCGTCGCAGCAACCTGGGCTGTGGGCGCCGTGCTGGGCGCGTGGTGCGGGTACCTGGTATCAGGTGAGCCGGGGTCCAAGCTGTACCTGAGCTGGGCGGTCTCGTGCCTGCTGGCGGGCATCGTGGGGCTGGCTCTGTACCGGGGTCTCTATGTGTACATGCGAGAGAGATCGCGGTCGCCGCTGATCATGCTGGTGGCGTCGCTGGGCGTACTGCTGGCGATAACCGCCGCCACCACGATCGTGTTCCAGAGCGCGCCTAGGCCCCTGCCCGACGCATTCGGGGTGTCCTCCTGGTCCCTGCATGGTGCCTACATCAAGGGGTTCAACGTTTTCACCATCGGAGTAGCGGTGGCGGGGTTCGTGGGGCTGCTGCTCCTGCTGAAGATGACTGCTTTCGGAAAGGCGGTGCGGGCCATCGGCGATGACGAAGAGGTCTCGAAGGTGGTGGGAATCAACACCACGGTGATCATCGCGGCGGTATTCTTCATCGGAGCGATTTACGCCGGGATGGCAGGGGTCCTCAGCGGGCACGACACGGCGATACAGCCGCGCATGGGGCTGCTGCTGCTGCTGAAGGGCTGGATCGCGTCAGTGGTCGGCGGGTTGGGGAACCTGTACGGGGCCATCGTCGGCGGGTTCGCGCTGGGTATGGTCGAGCAGTTCGGCATCTGGGACCTGGCGGGCGAGTGGAAGGATGTGATCTCCTTCATACTGCTGATCCTGTTCCTGTCGTTCTGGCCCAACGGCCTGTTGCCCCGGAAATAAAGGGAAACTAGAGGCCGGACGAGAAAAGGCATGCGAGTCATTCCCAGCAGCTTCTCCAAACTGGCGAAGGCGGCCCGCGACCCGCGGGAGCTGGTGACGCTGGCGAGGACGAACGTGGAGCTCTGGGCCAACCTGGTGATAATCGGGTGGGCCGTCGGGTTCATGCTGTGGCAGGGTGTGGGCTTCGCCATCACCATTGCCACGGTGTTCGGCATCTGGGCGATCCTGGCGATCAGCCTGAACCTGGTGGTGGGATACACGGGCCTGCTCTCTGTGGGGCACATCGGCTTCTTCGGGATCGGGGCCTACACGATGGCGATCCTGACCTCGGATGCGCAGTACGAGCAACTGAGGACAGAGGCGATACCCACCTTCGGGTGGCCGTTCTTCGCGGCCCTGCCGGTTGGGGCGCTGGTCGCGGGGGTGGTGGCATTGGTGGTGGGGGTGGTGTTCAACCGCTTCCGGGACGACATCTTCGTGCTGGTGTCCTTCGGGTTCACGATCATATCGTTCAATGTGTTCCTGAACTGGAGAAGCGTCACGAGGGGCGCGTTCGGGATTCACGAGATCGCGCGGCCGGCGGTGGGGGGCAGGACGCTGGACGGAGAGTTGGAGTTCCTGATGCTGGTGCTTGCGTTCCTGGTCATCGTGCTGGCGATCGCGTGGGTGCTGGTGACCTCCTCCTTCGGAAGGGTGCTGACGGCGATCCGGGAGGACGAGCAGGCGATCGAGGTGTTCGGGTACCGGGCAACGCACTACAAGCTGGCGGTGTGGACCATCTCGGCAATGATGGCCGGGCTGGCGGGCGGGCTGTTCGGGAGCTGGACGACCTTCGTGGACCCGAACTCGTTCATCCTGCTGGAGTCGATGCTGCTGGTGTCAATCGTCATCCTGGGCGGGCTGGCGACGATCTGGGGCTCGCTGCTGGGGGCGATGGTGTTCGTGCTGCTGGAGGAGGGGATGCGGTTCATCCCCTTCCTGCCCACGGAGTTCATCGGGCAGGCGCGGCTGGTTGTGCTGGGGGTGCTGCTGGTGTTGCTGATGCTGTTCCGACCCCAAGGTCTGGTAGGGAGGTTCAAGCTGTGAGCGTTGAGCGCGCAAACCCCCACCCTAACCCTACGCCAGAGGAGGAGGAGGCGATAGGGGAGACTGCGATCGAGACCGTCGATATATCGAAGCTCTTCGGCGCAGTTCGGGCAGTGGATGACCTGAGCCTGCGAATTCCGAAGAAGGGGATGACCAGCATCGTGGGGCCCAACGGGTCGGGGAAGTCGACGCTGGTGAACCTGCTGACCGGGGTGCTGCCGCTGGACGGGGGCATGGTGATCATCGACGGCACCGGGCTGCGGGTGGTGAAGGCCCACGAGAACCCCGGGCACAGCTTGACGCGCACCTTCCAGGAAGTGCGGCTGTTCGAGCAGATCAGCGTGTGGGACAACATCATGGTGGTGCTGACCGCGCGGGGGCTGTTCCCGGCGCTGCTGGAGCGAGTGCGGCCGGCGCACAGGCGGAGGGCGCAGGAGATTCTGGAGACTGTGGGGCTGTGGGAGAAGCAGCGGGAACTGGCGATGAACCTGTCGTATGGTCAGCGGAAGCTGCTGGAGATCGGGCGGGCGATGGCGCTGGATGTGAATACCTACCTGTTCGACGAGCCGTTCGCAGGGCTGTTCCCCCGGATGCTGGAGCGGGTGATGTCGATCCTGAAGCAGATGCGGGAAGACGGGTACACCATCATCTTCGTATCGCACAACATGGACATCGTGCGGGACATGTCGGACCACCTGATCGTGCTGGACAGCGGTACGCTGCTGGGCGAAGGTGAGGCGGACGAGGTCCTGAGCCGGGAAGAGGTCGTCGAAGCGTACCTGGGGGCGTAGCAACAGTCCGTCTACGCCCTGAGACAGCCGCGCGAGATTGCAGGAATGAGTACCACCGAATACACACCGGCCGTTCCAGATGACAGCATCCTGGAGTTGACGGACATATCCGTCCGGTACGGCGTGGTGAACGCGCTGGATCAGGTGTCACTGGGAGTCCGGGACGGCGAAGTCGTGGCAGTGATGGGCCCCAACGGCGCCGGGAAATCGACGGTGCTGAAAGCGATCATGGGGCTGGCGCCGGTGGTGGCAGGGCAGGTGCTGTGGCGGCAGGAGCCGCTGGCGGCGGCGACCCACGAGATCGTGAAGGAGGGCATCGCCTTCGTGCCGCAAGGGAGGCGGGTGTTCACGCACCTCACGATCGCGGAGAACCTCGAAATGGGCTGCCTGCACCTGAACGACCGGGCGGAAAAACAACGGCGCCTGGACTCGGTGATGGACCTGTTCCCGGTGCTGTATGAGAAGCGGCGCGACATGGGAAGCCAGATGTCGGGCGGTCAGCAACAGATGCTGGCGCTGGGACGGGGGTTGATGGCCAACCCCGTGGCACTGCTGCTGGACGAGCCGACTCTGGGGCTGGCGCCGATCATCGTCAAGGAAGTGTTCTCCAAGGTATCGGAGATCAGCGAGCGGCTGGGGACGACGATCATGGTTGTGGAACACAACATCAAGGGCGTGCTGGAGATCGTCGACCGGGGGTACGTGCTGGACAAGGGCCGGGTGGTGTTCGAGGGCACGCCGGAGAGCATCCAGGAGAGCGACATCCTGACGCAGGTGTTTCTGGGCGCGGTGGGGGAGGACGAGGAGGCGTAGCGTCAATCGGGGGGAACCCCTGAACTTTAACCATCCGTTCCTACAGTTCAGACCCAACGACTATAGCAGAATTTTGTAAGTTAGCGTTGGATCCTAACAAGGATTAATATTCAATGAGCAGGCGGCCGTAGACATAGCTGGGGCGTGAGCCTCTGTTCAGAGTTGCTTGACGCGCCGAGCGCTAACAGGAGAAAACTGGAGCAAATAAACACATCGCGAATTTTGGTACTTCTTACTTGTCTAATGGCAATCAGCATTCTGGGCTGTGGGGATGGTGAGGCGGAGCGAAAGACACAGGCACTAAACACCGCACAGAGTTGGGCTGAAGAGAGCACAGATACGGTTATCACCGAAATTGTGAAACTGGTAACCAGTGGTGTTCCTGGCGCATCTCTCTTCACCGAGGTAATAGCCGACCAGATAGTAGACCAATTGTCGTGGGATTTCTCGGAACCCGTTGAGGTGACCGAAAGTCTTTTCGCGGTCTCCGCGACGGTCTCAACCCAAGCGTCATTGGATCTGCCAATCGTGGGTTCAAAGACTTATGAAGCGAAACTCCCATTCGATCTTCAGGTAGACGTGAATACTGGCTCGGTCGCCGTGTGGTCAGTAGACTTCGACAACGGGGTGGTCGGTGAGAAATAGGCCAAACCTTAGACCTGCAACTCCCTGTATGGCCAGCTCCCCTGATGCGGAGCCCCCCAGACGGGTGGGCTCCGCAAACATTCGGAATAACGGTTGCTCCCAAACAACTTGCTTGACACGCCATTTGGGGCGTGTTTTTCTTTGCCTGATAATCATGTGTCCATATTCAGTTGCAGGAAAGAGGTGCGACCATGGCTGATAAGCTGGTTGGCGTAGCAGTCAGCGGGGCCAGGATCCAGGATATCCAGAGGATGATCGTGCGGGCGGAGGAGCTGGGGATTCACGCGGCATGGATGACGACGGGCGGGGCGCGTCCGGACAGCATCACGGCGTTCGCGGCGTCGGCGGGGCTGACGGAACGAATCAAGCTGGGCACATCGATCGTGCCGACCTACCCTCGGCACCCGCTGGTAATGGTGCAGCAGGCGCAGATCGTGGCGCAGCTGGCGCCGGGGCGCTTCCGGCTGGGCGTGGGGCCGAGCCACCGTCCGACCATCGAGGCCATGGGAATCGAGTTCAACGCGCCGCTGGGGCACCTGCGGGAGTACCTGCAGATCCTCAAGGCGATCATGCAGCAGGGGCGGGTGGACTTCGACGGCGAGCACTACACCGCCCACGACGGAATTGCGGAGCCTCTGGACATCGAGATCATGGGCTCGGCATTGCGGAAGGGGTCGTTCGAGCTGTGCGGAGCGGAGTCGGACGGGGCGATAAGCTGGATCTGTCCGTTCGACTACCTGCGGGACGTGGCGCTCCCGGCGATGCAGGAGGGGGCGCAGCGGGCCGGACGGGAGACTCCGCCGCTGATCGCCCACGCGCCGGTGTGCGTGCACGACGATGCAGAGGAGGTGCGGACTGCGGTGCGGGCGCAGGTGATGAACCCGAGGCTGCCCTTCTACCAGCGGATGCTGGTGGACGCGGGCTACCCGGAGGCGACCGAGGGCACCTGGAGCGACGGGATGATCGACGGCGCGGTGATCTGGGGCGACGAGGAGAAGTGCGCGGAGGGCGTGCAGCGGCTGTTCGACCTGGGCGCGACGGAGGTGCTGGCGTCGCCGATCAGTGCCGGGAACGACGCGGCGGCGTCGGTGGACCGGACCATGCGCATGCTGGGGCAGGCGGCCGGGGCCGTGCGGTAGGGCCGGCGCTATCGGGCTGGATTGGTGTCGGGGCGCCGAGGGGCGCCCCTTTCTTTTGGGTTTGACGACACTACTAGACCAACCCCTTTGAAATGAAGGGCAACTTTGAAATGAAGGGCAACGAGGGCAACCACAAGGGTTGCCCCTACTGCCGAAGGATGTCCCGTATGGGCGTCCCTGGTGGACGCCCATTGAGTACGAAACTAACGTAGTCATTGCTACCCATCACTACAAAGATGTCGCACTACTACTCCTTTTCCGCGGCGGCCCTTTCCAAGTTTAGGGCGAGCAGGCGCTCGAGGATTTCGGCGTCGGTGAGGTCGGCGGGCCAGCCGTAGGCGTCGGCGACGGCAGCGTCAAGGGTGGCGTGGGCGTGGGCGAGCCAGGTGGGGCGCTCGTTGCAAAGGTTGGTGAGGGTGCGCTTTTTCAGCTCGGTCTCCGTGATGTCGGGCGGGTTCAGCCAGTTCTCGCGCAGTTCGTTCAGCGTCTTGGCGGCTTCGGCTATGGCTGCTCGCTGCGCATCGTTGGGTTTGGGGAATGGGAAAGTCTCGAAGCAGGTGGTGGGGGTGTAGCGCGGGCGGCTCTCCAACTGCGTGCCCACCGCCAAAGCCCAAAGTTCGTGGAAGTGGGACTGCAGGATGCCAAAGGTGTAGTCGTCGTCAATAGCGAATACAACGTTGCTGTCATTACACATAGTGTTACCTGCAATCCACACAAACAAGCGATGCTTGGATACTCTGGGAGTTGCGATATAGCGTGATAAACCAGAAAGTGCATGACGCATTCCTGGTCGAGCCTCGGCAAACATCCACCAGAGTTGCGCGTAGCGATTTCTTCTATTCTTTACCCTCACTGGCTTTACATTGGTTCGAATATGCTCAAATGGTGCTTCGTAAAAGGCTGCATCTTTCTCAGCTATATCTACACCAAAATCAATGGTGTACATACCTCTGGGGCGTTGAGTGATGTCTCGGGCATTCATCACTGGTCGCACAACATCTGAGTTTGGTTGGCCGTTGACATTCATTGGCGCTGCCAACATCTCGGCAGCAATTTCTGGAGTGATGTCAAATGGGGCCTTTGGTGATGGCCCTTCAAAGGATATGCCGATATTCTCTCTAAGTCTCTGGGCTTTTGTCAGGTCAGCACCAGTCATCAGGTTTGTGTTGATAACTGAAACGGATTGGCCGTCCAGCGTCCGTTCTGTCTGAGAGCCGTTATCGAAGCACACAATTGAAACGTGAACTGCCGCACCTTCTAATATCCAGGCTCGATCAGAATATGCAGCGAAAACATCTCCGGTCTCTTTGATTCTTTCCAGGACGGAACGGTTGGCCCGTCCTCTGATACCTTGAGTTGCCAATAGCCCACACCTTCTTACTTTGTGGGACTCCAGCATCGCTCTGGCTTTTTCAAACCAATAGCAACAAATGTCGCTGAAATTCGGTATGCGGTCCCCGTAGAACTTGAACAAGGGCTCAACGTATTCGTCTTGCAATTGTTTGCGAAGTAGCCCGCCTCCCAGGAAAGGGGGGTTGCCGATGATGAACTCGGCGGTGGGCCATTCCGGTTCGGCGGGGTTGTCCGGGTCGGAGAGATCAAGGATGGCGTCGGTCTGGCGGATGGTGTCCATGGGCGTGAGGATGGGTTCCCGGCGGTAGTGAACGCCATTGAACAGGTGCCACTGGATGTAACCGATCCACAGTGCGGTGCGGGCCAGCTCGGTGGCGTAGGGGTTGATCTCGAGGCCCAGCATCTGGTTGGGTTGCACCCTGGGGATCAGTTCGTCCCAGCCCTTGGCGTCGTTGAAGTCGACTACCTGCTTCTCCAAGTCCAGGAGCGAGCGGAGGGCGGTGTAGAGGAAATTGCCGCTACCGCAGGCGGGGTCGAGGACCTTCACGGATGCCAAACGGTACTGGAACGCCTCGAGGCGGACGCGGGCGGCGATCTCGTTGCCGGCGTCTGCGAGGGCGTTAACCTCCTGCTGAGCGGTGTCCCACTCGCGGCGCAGGGGTTCCATGACCACGGGGTCGACGACCAGCTCGATATCGGCGGCACCGGTGTAGTGAGCGCCGAGCTGGGAGCGCTTGGAGGCGTCGAGGGCACGCTCGAACAGGGTGCCGAAGATGGAGGGCTCGATGTTGCGCCAGTCCTTCTGGGTTGCCTGTTCGAGGTAGTAGAGGGCGTTCAGGCTGAACTCCACGGTGTCGACCGATTTGAACAGGTCGCCGTTGAAGTGGGCCACTTGGTCGGCTCCAAAGAGGCCGCCGCCGGCCATCTGACCGAACAGGTTCTGCGTGGCCAGGTCGAACAGGCTGGGATTGTGGAAGTGCTGGCGGACGATCTGGGTGAAGAGGCTGTTGGGCAACAGGCCGGCGTCCTCGGCATAGAGGCAGAACATGATCTGGTTCAGGTAGCGGGCGAGCTTTTCGGAGTCGGCGCTGTGCTGCTCCATATCCTGCACTATGGAGTAGAAGAGATTTGCGGTCTCCCTTGTGACTTCATCCAGCGTCCGGTCGGGACGGAACTCGGCGGGGGCGTGGAAGGCCCATCTCAGCTTGTCGAGCTGCTCCTTCTGGCCCAAGGAGGCGACCGGTATGACGTGCTGCTCCGTTGCCATACCTGGGAAATTGGTCTGGATGCGAATGGTCTGGAAAGAGGACACGATGAGGAGCGGCGGGGTCTTCAGGTGGACCTGGTACCTGAGGAGCTGATTCAGGGCATCGTCAAGGTCTGAATCGCTGCCCTTGAACTCCCAGCCGAAGTGGCCTTCCAGATAGGCATCGGCCTTTCCGGCACCGGCCTTCTTCTCGAAGGTGAAAGCATCCGGGTCGGCGAAGTCGGCGACCTTGGGATGCTCAACCAGGACGCAAATATCATCAAAGAAAGACTGCGCCGCCTGGCTTTCAGTGAAAGGGGTGTTCTGCCACTTGGCTATGAATTCGTTCGGCTGCAATGGAAGACCTCGAAATTTTCAGTAACCGGTCCGCGGGGTTTCTAGGTGAGCCACCCCCCCTTTTTTCCGTGACAACATGACATTAAGTGATATTGCGAGATATTTTTCCTGTGAGCGCGTACGCGGGAGGGCTTTTGGGCAATCCTCAGTCAAGATCACGACGAATAGTCGTGCGCTTTGCGCAGGCCTACAGGAATTATGGTAAAGAGGTGTCATCGAGCTTGGCAAGGGCGAACTGTCATCAAATAATTCACGGATGATGGCCTGGAAGCCACGATGCGCTGCGGGAGACACGATTGATGCGGCCGATTGCCAACGGAACGCTGCACTCATAACATGGGCGCAATGTTCGGGAGACTGTTGCCGGGAGAATTCCTCGGCTGTCGGAGAAAACGATGAAATACGACGTGGTGATTGTCGGCGGGGGGTCGGCAGGGTGCACGCTGGCGGCGCGGCTGTCGGAGGACCCGGAGCGGTCGGTGCTGCTACTGGAGGCGGGGCCGGACTATCCGGAGTTTGAGACGCTGCCGGAGGAGATCAAGTTCGGGTACAACAACGGGGCCTCTGAGATCGATTCACCGTTCAACTGGTCGTACACCGCGCGGGGCAGCGCGCAGCAGTCGCGGCCAATGAACATCGCCCGAGGCAAGGTGATCGGCGGGTCGGGGTCGGTGAACGGGCAGGTGTTCCTCCGGGGGCTGCCCGAGGACTACGACTCGTGGGCCGAGCAGGGCAACACCGAGTGGAGCTATGTCAACGTGCTGCCGTTCTTCCGGAAGCTGGAGACGGACATGGACGTGCGGGACGACTTCCACGGCACGGAGGGTCCGATCCCGGTGCGGCGGGTACCGCGCCAGGAGTGGCTGCCGGTGTACGAGGCGTTTCACGAGTCGACGCTGGACGAGGGGTTTCCCTACGACCCGGACATGAACAACCCGGAGACGAGCGGGACGGGCGCAGTGCCGATGAACAACCCGGGCAACATCCGGATGAGCGCGGCGCTGTCGTACCTGAACCCGGCGCGACACCGGCTGAACCTGACAGTGCGCGGGGGCGTGCAGGCGCGGCGGGTGGTGTTCGAGGGCAGCCGCGCAGTGGGCGTCGAGGTGGAAAGCGGCGGCGAGGTGTTCACCGTCGAGGGCGAGGAGATCGTGCTGTGCGCCGGGGGGCTGGCGTCTCCGCAGTTGCTGTTGCTGTCGGGCGTGGGCCCGGCGGAGCACCTGCGGGAGATGGGCATTCCGGTGGTCATGGACTCGCAGGGTGTGGGCCGGAACCTGCGGGACCACCCGATGGTGCTGGTGGACCTGGAGCCTCGGGAGGGCGTGTCGCTGGCGGAGGATGTGCCACGCATCCAGACGGGGCTGCGGTATACGGCCGAGGGGTCGCACCTCCGCAGCGACATGCAGATCACGATGACCTCGTACGCCGGGATGGGCGGCGGCGATCCCATCGCGGGGGCCAGCCGCAGCCGCAACGGCAAGACGCTGCACTTCACCGTGATCCTGGAACTGGCCGAGAGTTCGGGTGAGCTGACGCTGGCGTCGACCGATCCATCGGCCGGGCCGAACATCGACTACCGCTACCTGGAGGACGAATTCGACCGCCGAAGGCTGCGGGATGCCATTCGCCTCTGCGCCCGGCTGACGGAACACGAGAAGTTTCAACCGCTGGTCAGCGGGCTGGCGTCGCTAACGGAGGAAGACCTGGAATCGGACGAGGCGCTGGACGCGTGGCTGCACGAGAACATCGGGACGACCTTCCACACCTGCGGGTCGGCGCGGATGGGACCGGATGGGGACCCTATGGCGGTGGTGGACCAGTACTGCCGGGTGTGGGGCGTCGAGGGCCTGCGGGTGGTGGACCTGTCGGTGGCGCCGAATGTGGTGCGGGCGAACACGAACGCGACGGCGATCATGATCGCGGAGCGGGCGGCGGTGTGGTTCTGAGGGGGAGCGTTCGCGCTGAGGTAAAATCACCTCGGAGTAGTGGCAGCAGCGAAATTTTCACTAAAGGA
Source organism: Dehalococcoidia bacterium (assembly GCA_965216065.1). Classification (GTDB taxonomy): domain Bacteria; phylum Chloroflexota; class Dehalococcoidia; order Lucifugimonadales; family UBA3495; genus VXOI01. Next base: position 128,158 of record CBDCFB010000002.1, on the reverse strand, counting down.
CGCAACCATGGGCATTCTTACTGACGACATGAAGCGGGTGGTGCGGCAGCAGCGGTTCGGGTTTATTGCGACCGTGTGCCCGGACGGGACTCCGAACCTGTCGCCGAAGGGGACAACGGCGGTGTGGGACGACGATAGCCTGCTGTTCGCCGACCTGGCCTCGCCGACGACAATGGCCAACCTGCGGCAGAATCCGGCACTGGAACTGAACGTGGTGGATGTGTACTCGCGGAAGGGGTACCGGTTCAAGGGAACGGTCAGCATCGTCGAGAAGGGCGAGGCGCTGTTCGACGAGATCTGCCACGCCTTCGAGACCGGCACCAGGGGCGTACACCAGGTGCAGCTGCCGGCGCGGGCGTATGTGCTGCTGAAGGTGGAGCGGGCGCTGCCGCTGGTCTCGCCGGCCTACACGCCGGAAACGACGGAAAAGGCCACCCGAGAGCAGTGGGCCGTCTACTGGGCCGGCGTCCACGAGAGCAGGATGGCGGACCTGGCGGGTGAGGGGTAAGACCTAGCAGACCAACCCTTTTGAAATGATGGGCAACGAGGGCAACCACTTGAAATGATGGGCAACGAGGGCAACCACTTGAAATGATGGGCAACGAGGGCAACCACTTGAAATGATGGGCAACGAGGGCAACCACAAGGGTTGCCCCTACCTGCCGAAGGATGTCACGTAGGGGCGTCCTTGGTGGACGCCCATTTGAGTACGAAACTAACGTAGTCATGGCTACCCATCACTACAATGATGTCGCACTACTAGCCTTCAGCGGCAGGGCGATTTCATCACGCTTTAGAGCAAATTGCCGTTGAGCCTCGAAAACATGCAGGCATCCCGGTCATCCGTCCTTCGACAGGCTCATGACCAGCGGTTTGGGTGGCGAACGGAGATGCGATTTCCTCAAGCCCGCAAGGGTTTGCTTTTTCGAGTTGCTGTAATAACATGAAGTATCGGCTTCGCCGCCTCCGAGCGGGCGTAACTCAGTGGTAGAGTGCTTGCTTCCCAAGCAAGACGTCGTGGGTTCGAATCCCATCGCCCGCTCCAATCCTCTTCCTTCGGCTTCCCTGCTGCATAAGCCATTTGCCTGTCGTGAGCCTTGTGTTTCATTGCCCGGCTGTTCGTGGCTGTGGTACAGTAGCGGCAATCGGACCCCATGCCACAGGAGTTTCGCATGGCTTATGTTACGCCCCGAGAGGGCGAAGGTGCCGAGAGCCTGGTGAACCGTTTCCGGGCTTCGGTACAGCATTCGGGAATACTCCGGGAACTGAAGGACCGCAGGTTCTTCCGGTCAAAGGCCCAGAAGGAACGACTGGCCGCACAGCGTGCCGCCCGCCGCCGGCGCCGCCAGAGCCGCCGCAACCGCTAGACCGTTCTTCCCCCGGAAAAAGACAAAAAGCTGGTGCGTGGCTGCGGCCACGCGCCGTTTCACTATAGTTGGGGCCCCGGCCCCGATTGCTTGCCGCAGTAAGTGGCATTTGTTAACATTGAAGACAGATGGAGGGATCGCATAGAGGCCTAGTGCGGGCGCCTGCTAAGCGCTTAACCCGTTTATAGCGGGTTCATGGGTTCGAATCCCATTCCCTCCGCCGCCTCAGCCCTTCCTGCTTCCAGTCACCTGACCGCTCTATTTGCTTATCCCCCGGAATTGTCCTATTAGGTGAAATGAACAGCTACCATATCTGGACCATTGGGTGTCAGATGAACACGGCGGACTCGGAGCGCCTGGCCTCCGCGCTGGAGCAACTGGGGCTGGAGTCAGCCGATAGCGCCCAAGACGCGGACCTGGTCGTGCTGAACTCCTGCGTGGTGCGGCAGTCGGCGGAAGACAAGGTCATCGGCAACCTGGGAGCGGTGTCGCGGCTGAAGAAGCAGAACCCGGAGCGTGTGATCGCCCTGATGGGCTGCATGGTGGGCCCGAAGACCGACCAGCTGGAACGGCGCTTTCCATACGTGGACGTGTTCATGCGTCCGCAGCAGTTCGAGCCGCTGCTGGACAAGGTAGGCGAACGGCTAGCCCTGGACTGGGAAGGCTGCGTCGGAACGCTGGCGCCGACCCGCCCCGATGTGGCATGCCATGTTCCGATCATCCACGGCTGCGACCTGATGTGCACCTTCTGCATCATCCCCTACCGCCGCGGCCGGCAGGTGAGCCGACCGGTAGACGAGGTGGCGCGGGAGGTGGAACTGCTGGTGTCGCGGGGAGTAAAGGAAGTCACGGTGTTGGGGCAGACCGTGGACGCCTACGGCCACGATCTTTCCGATGACGACGGCCCCCGGCCCGACCTGGCGACGCTGCTGAAGCGGCTGAACGAGGTGGATGGCCTTGACCGAATCAGGTTCCTGACCTCTCACCCCAACTACATGAGCCGCGGGATCATCGAGGCGGTGGCCGAGCTGCCCAAGGTCTGCGAGCACATCAACCTGCCGGTGCAGGCGGGAGACGACGAAGTGCTGGCGCGAATGCGCCGTCACTACACCCGCGACGACTACATCTCGCTGGTCGAGGAAATCCGCGACACGGTGCCTGGCGCATCCCTCAGCACCGACATCATCGTGGGGTTCCCCGGGGAGACCGATGACCAGTTCCGGCGCACCCTGGACCTCTTGGAACAACTGCGGGTGGACAAGGTGCATTGCGCAGCCTATTCCACTCGTCCGGGCACCATCGCGGACAGGGCAATGGAAGACGATGTTCCGCACGCCGAGAAGGTGAGTCGGCGTCGGCAGGTGGACGCGCTGCAGGAGAGCATCATCAGAGAAGTCAACGCCGGGCTGGTGGACAGCGAGTTCGAAGTGCTGGTGGAGGCGAGGAACAAGGGGAAGTGGCAGGGGCGGACCCGCTCAAACAAGCTGGTGTTCTTCCCAATCTCGGAAGACGAGGGCGATCGGCAGGGCCAGCTGGTCAATGTTCGAGTTGACCGGGCCGGAGCATGGTCGCTACAGGGTCAACCGGTATAGAAAAAGTATTGCGGACCAGAAGGGCATGAGGGAATGCCCTGGACGGTCCGCATTTTCAATTCCGCCAATTAGAGGGTATGGAAGATGACCACCCGTCGCCGACCCATTGTACCCATCACCGAGCTGGAACACTCGGCGTTCTGCAAGACCGAAGACGATCTGCCTGCCAAGCCGCTGGCAGAAGAGCTGAGCGTCAATGTGCGCTGGCAGCAGATCCCCACCGAGTACCTGCACTACACCGCCGACGAACTGGACGAGCGCATCCACGCAGTGCGGCAGAAGCTGGGTGCCTCTGTAACGGTGCTTGGGCACCACTACCAGCGGGAAGAGGTGATCAAGTACGCCGATTTCCAGGGCGACTCGTTCCTCCTGTCCCAGCAGGCGGCCAGCAGGCCCGAGGCCGACTACATCATCTTCTGCGGTGTGCACTTCATGGCAGAGACGGCCTGCATCCTGGCGGACGACCACCAGCGGGTGATCCTGCCCAACATCACCGCTGGCTGTTCGATGGCCGACATGGCGCCGATGGACGACGTTGACGACGCCTGGGAGGACCTGACATCGGTGCTGGGTCCAGGCGAAATCGTTCCAGTCACCTACATGAACTCCATCGCCGGCATCAAGGCGCTGTGCGGACGCAACGACGGCGCAGTGTGCACGTCGTCCAACGCCGACGCGGTGCTGGAGTGGGCCTTCGAGCAGGGCAAGAGGGTGCTCTTTCTGCCCGACCAGCACCTGGGACGCAACACGGCGCTGAAGATGGGCGTGCCGCTGGACGAGATGGTGGTGTGGAACCCGTTCCGCAACATGGGGGGCAACACCCCGGAGCAACTGCGGCGGGCGAAGATGGTGCTGTGGCAGGGGCACTGCTCCGTTCACACAAGATTCACAGTGAAGCAGATTGATATGGCGCGGCAGCGGTTCCCTGATGTCAATGTGCTGGTGCATCCCGAGTGCGTGATGGAGACGGTGCAGGCCGCCGACCTCGTTGGTTCCACGGAGTTCATCCGCAACCAGATCAACAACGCCCCGGCAGGCAGCGTGTGGGCTGTCGGAACGGAGATCAGCCTTGTAAACCGGCTGGCACTGAACAATCCGGACAAGACCGTGTTCTGCCTCGATCCGGTAACCTGCCCGTGCTCGACGATGTACCGCATTCATCCGGCCTATGTGCTGTGGGTCATGGAGTCGCTGCTGGAGGGCCGGGTGATGAACGAGATCACGGTGCCGGAGGACATCCGCCGCGAGGCGCGTGTGGCGCTGGAGCGGATGCTGGCGCTGCGGTAAGGCAACCACTACTCGTTCAGGAGAGATTTGTGCCTGAGTTTCCGCCGGAAGTTCACAACCTGATCGACGCGGCCATCGCCGAGGATCAGACTTTTAACGACCCCACAACCGAAGCGGTAGTGTCGCCGGAGATCCGTGGCGTCGGGATGCTGCGGGCGAAGAGCCACGGCGTGCTGGCGGGGGTCGAAGTGGGGCTGGCCGTGTTCCGGCGGGTGGAGCCTGAGCTGGAACTGGAGGCGCTGCTGTCCGACGGTGCAGCCCTGGCCCCGGGGGACGACATCGCGCGGGTGGCCGGGCCGGCGGGCGGGATACTGAGGGCGGAGCGCATCGCCCTGAATTTCATGCAGCGCATGAGCGGCATAGCAAGCCAAACCAACAGGTATGTGAAGGCAATCGAGGGTACCCGGTCGCGGATTGTTGACACGCGCAAGACCGCTCCGGGACACCGCTACCTGGACAAGTACGCCGTGCGGGCAGGCGGCGGCTACAACCACCGCTACAACCTAGCCGACGGCATACTCATCAAGGACAACCATATCGAAGCCAACCGGTTTCGCGAAATGGGCCTGCGACAGGTGATCGAGCTGGCCCTGGAGCGGGCCTCCCACACCATCCGGGTAGAGGTCGAAGTGGAATCGCTGGAGGACGCTCGCGTGGCCCTGGATGCCGGGGCCCACATCATCATGCTGGACAACATGCCGGTAGACATGATGCGGGAAGCGATGGGATTCATCGGAGACCAGGCCGTGGTGGAGGCGTCCGGAGGCATCAACTTCAACACAGTGAGGGCTGTGGCGGAAACAAGCGTACACCTCATTTCCATCGGCGAGTTGACCCATTCAACCCAGGCGCTGGACATCAGCCTGGATCTTGAATTCGAGTAGACACTCAGGTAGCCGGTATGTTTCCATGGGACGCCCTGACTCAGCTGCTGGGCGTCCTGATTATTGCCCAAGACTATGATGAGGAATTGACTATGGCCCTCGCAACCGACCCGATCACCAACTGCCTGGAAAGGAACTGGGACATGATCGAGTCCGCCCTGGCTGGAATGGACGACGAAATGCTCTCCCAGGCGCCAGCCGCTGAGTGCAACTCGGCAGGCTGGATCCTGTGGCACTTGACGCGGGTGATGGACATGTTCGTCCACTTCCGGCTGCAGGACGCCGAGCAGCTGTGGACGAAGGACGGATGGGCGGAGAAGTTCAGCATTCAGCCGGACATTGAGGACCGGGGCGTGGGCTGGACTGCGGAACAGGTGGCTGCGTGGGTCCCGCCTTCGCGGGATGTGCAGGAAGGCTACTACCACGCGGTGAAGGCAGCCACGAGAGAATACCTGGACAGGGTCAGCGATGAAGAGCTGGCACGGGAGATAGTGCTGCCTCCGGTGCCGGAACCGCGCAGCCTAGCCGGATGTTTCGGCCAGGTCATGTGGGACAACCTGGCCCACGGCGGGCAGATCGCCTACCTGCGGGGACTGTTCCAGGGTACGCTCTGGCACCGGTAGTGCGGGAATCCGTCTCCCACTTGGTCTGGCAGCCTGAGGTCTAGCGCCGCGATCGCTGGCGGTCGGCGCTGTCCAGCATGATGGTCACGGGCCCGTCGTTCTGCAGACGGACCTGCATGTATTCTTGGAACCGGCCTGTGGCTACGGTGAGCCCTGTTTCGAGGAAGAGGTTAACGGCGTGATCATATAGCCGCACGGCAAGGTCTGGAGGTGCGGCGCGGGTGAAGTCGGGGCGGCGTCCGCGGCGGGTATCAGCGTAGAGGGTGAACTGGCTCACCAAGAGCACCTCGGCAGCAACGTCGAGGGCAGACAGGTTGAACCGGTTGGCATCGTCAGCAAAGATCCGCAGGTTGGCAACCTTGGGTACCAGGTATTCGGCGTCAGCCTCTTCGTCTTCCTCGGCGACGCCCAGGAAGACGACCATACCCCGGCCGATGCGGCCAACTTCGCTGGCATCGATTTCAACCGAGGCGTTGGAGACTCTCTGCACCAGCGCACGCATAGTACGAGACACCCAAAGGCTTGATTTCGTGGGAATCAGAAACAGCCGACACGTCTGCGGCGCTGTCGGCTGTTTCGGGCTTACAAAGGAAAGACGAGGGAGGTAGAAACGATCAGCTGGCAGCGGCTCCAGCGGTTGCGGAAGTTGACTCCGTGCTGCCGGAACCGGACGAGCTATCCGAACTGGAAGAGGCCGATTCGGCGGGCTTGCTGTCGTCGCTGGACTTGGAGCTGTCGTCGCTGGACTTGGAACTGTCGCTGCCGCTCTTGCCGCCGTTTTCGACGGGGGGCTTGGGCCGACCGTAGTCGGTGGTGTAGAAGCCGCTGCCCTTGTAGATCACCGGCACGGCGTGGTAAACACGCTGGCCTTCTCCGGAGCACGCCGGGCAGGTGCCGCTGCCGGCCTCGCTGAAGCTCTGCCTCAGCTCAAAATTATTGTCACACTGAATGCAACGGTAGTCGTATCGAGGCACTGGCCATCTCCTGCCGTCAAGCGCCCGGCACTTCAGGCGGGCAAATGAAAATTAGCGCTCGGGTAAGCGAGAGTGCTAAATCGCAACCTAGATAATGTATCAGCAGCCTCAATGGCTGTCAACGCAAAATATCCTGAGGGCCTGGGCTATTGCGGGGCCTGGGCTATTGCGTCTTAATAGCTGGAGACCCCACAACCCGTCATTCCTGCGAAAGCGGGAATCCAGGGGCCTTGAGGCAGGTCGCGATTCACTGGCAATTCACCTCTGGATTCCTGTTTTCGCAGGAATGACGGAGTGGGTGCTGGCTCCATTTTGAGATAGTTGCTAAATGGGAAAGCTATCTGTCGTAGCTATCTGTCGTAAGGAGAATGGAACCGGGTTCCCCGGAAGACCTGAAATGCGGGAGGCACCCTGCTATTGAACCCGGAATAAACCCTTCACCGAAACGGGGCTACCCATTGGAGGACAGGAACTTGCGCTACTGGCGGCATCCTCACCGGTCTCCTCCTACGAGGGCGCCCCACGGGGAGCTGCATACTGAATGCGACGCGTGTACTTGTCAGGAATTGGTTGCGGTCAAACGAAAGCATTCCCCTCCCACTTCGGAAATGCAGGCATCTACGAGAATACAGGCATCTACGAGCGTGTGGAACGTGTGGATTGACCAGCCGACACCATCTTAGGAGTGCTTCAGCAGTATGAACCATGTTCTATGCGAAATATCTGTGAAGATAGCAGATTTAGCTCAATCTCGGGCGGATTAGGCTGAATTATGGCCTTATGCGCACTTCAACGGTTGAAATTCGCTATTGACACCCCTGGAAAGCGCAAATATGATGTTTCGCTATGATGAGTCTTCGGGAGGCCCAGTACGCGGACTCGGGGTGAAGAACTGCTTCACGCAGGTTTTTAGGGAGCGAAGACGATGGACGAACTGGACCGCAAAATTATTGCCCTGCTACAGCTGGACGGTAGAGCGTCGAACGCAAAGATCGCCCGCGAAGTGGGAGTCAGCGAGGGCACGGTGCGGCGGCGGTTGCGGCGGCTGATCAAAGACGATGTGGTCAAGGTCATTGCGGTGCCCAACCTTGAGAAGCTGGGCTATGCTACCACTGCGCTAATCGGGCTGCAAACCGGGCCGGGAAAGTCGGACTCCGTCGCCGAGGCAATAGCGTCGCTGGAAGAGGCACACTACGTGGCGATTACCACCGGGGCGTTCGACGTATTCATCTGGGCCGGTCTCGAGTCGGCGGAAAACCTGGGGAACTTCCTCAGGACCAAGGTTGGCGTAGTAGACGGCGTGCAGAGGACCGAAACCTTCGTGAACCTTTCGATAAAGAAGCGGACGTACGGCTTGGTCCTGTAAGAGAGAGTGTGGCAAATCCCCTCTCTCTGGGAGAGGGTTGGGGTGAGGGCGTCCCGTGCTCTCGCGGGAAAGGCGAATGCCCAGCAGCCTGCTCTTTGTGTCGCCAAGCAGACTTGTCACACCTCGATTAAAACCGGCGTTTAAAACCGGCCTAAGACCCAACGAGTTCCTGGAAATCCCTCTCTGGCTGGGCAGAGAGGGATTTCGCTTTTTCCAGAGCTTGGCCGTAGAGGTGGGCGTTGGCGCAAGCTTATTGCAAACGCCCACCGCTGTGCTATAATTTCCGTCGAGCCGCCTGTCCCGCAAAGTGGGCTGGGACTATATTAGTAAGAGAGCCGAGCGCAATGACCTATATCATCGCTGAGCCCTGCGTTGGTCTTAAGGACTCCGCTTGCGTCGATGTCTGCCCCGTGGACTGCATCTACACCCGCGACGAAGACGACCAGTACTACATCAGCCCAGACGAATGCATTGACTGCGCCGCCTGCGAGCCTGTTTGCCCGGTTACGGCAATTTTCGCTGAGGACGCGGTTCCCGCGGAGTGGCAGGACTTCATCGCCAAGAACTACGACTACTTCAAGAACACCGACCCCGCCGAGCTGAAACGGAAGTAGCGACACGACCAAGGACAATTCAGACGCGAGAAAATTGAGGGGCCTGCTTTCAGCAGGCCCCTTTCCAGTTGACATCATTGGGAGCTGTCAGCCCCTCGGAAACCCTGGCCTATCCAAGATCATCGAGGCAGGCTTCGATGGGCTTGCTGATGCAGGAAAAAATGGGAGTATCCAATAGCGTGTAGGGCCTTGCCCTGGACTCCCGGAGGTCCATCACCAGGTCCAGAAAGTTTGACGGGTCGTCGGTCTCGAAGCCCAGCACAAACTCCTGGTCGTCGAGACCGAAGGAGTAGGCTGTACTGATCTTGACATCAGGATACTTATGGCCGATGACGAAATGTTCGTTCATCAGTTCCTGGCGCTCTTCTTTCGGAAGCTGGTACCAATCGTGGGTCTTCACGAAGGGGTAGACGAAAAGGTACTTGCGGCCCACGATCCTCATGGTGGACGAAGTTCCTTCCTGGCCCTCATGGCTATGGTTGACCACGTAGGGTGAGCGACGGGTCATCGCGAGGTAGGAGTAGGGAGTGGACAGATAGGGAGCGAGAGCCGTGCGATTGATCTGGGCCGACAACTCGTTTATGGCCTCGAGGGTCGGGCTGACCATCCACAGCATCATATCGGCGTCGCCCCGTGTGCCCACCATGCTGTAGGTTGAAATGTCGATTCGGTCCGTGAATTCGTCAAGAACCGAGGCGAATTCCTGTTTGCCGGATCGCCGGTCCGCCTGGGCGAGGCCTCGCCACTCCGGGTCAACCTTGAAGAGCGAATATTTGACGAAATCGCGCCGCGTCTGCTGTTCCTCGTGATGTGGCATCAGCTACCTGCCGTGGTCTGAATCGTTGGGTTCAGGGGCAATATTAGCAAGCGCGCGACAGGACTTGCAAACTGCTCCTGAGCCAAAGATGTGCGTGCTAAAATCTAAGCCGCTCAGTAATGAGCATAGCGAGCAGACAGTGCCGTCAAATGGCCAGGCACTTGGGAAGGCGTAAGACGGAGGAAAGTTGCAACTCAGCGAACGGACTCGTATCAAGAACCACCCGGAGCGGGCAGTCCCGGAAGAAGCGGCGGAGATCCTTGGCCAAGGGCTGGTAGCACACGTCGGGTTCATAGAGGACGGCCTGCCCTACGTCATACCGCTTTCCTACCACTACGACGCTCAGCGGCCCGACCGGCTGTACCTGCATGGCTCCATTCGCAGCAGGGCGCTGGAACTGCTGGCCTCCGGGTCGCCGGTGTGCGTGACGGTTACTCTGACCGACGGGCTGGTGTATTCCAGAAAAGCGATGAACCACTCAATGAACTACCGGAGCGTCGTGCTGTTCGGCACCGGTCGAGAGGTGACGGACCACGACGAAAAGTTCGCGCTGTTTGATCTGATGGTGCAGCGGTACTTTCCCGACAGGATGTTGGAACGAGACTACAACCCACCTCCAGCCAGCGACCTGGGCGTGACCGCGCTGGTGGAAGTGCTGATCGAAGAATGGAGTGCCAAGGCCCGCCGGGGCGGCCCCACCGGGCCGGACGACGACAGGACCGACGCCTCCGGGTCGGCAGGCCACACCACTTTCCGGGAGTTCTAGAAGGGCCGACTGTTCGGACCCTGACCGGCGACAAAACAATCGAAAACTTTGACTGAGGGAGGCAACGATATGGTGACTCTGGGTGAGGGCGAATACCGGTACGAGGTCACCGAGGGGTGGGGAAAGCCGCCCGACGGATGGTCCTTCAAGGAATGCGCGGCGGTGGGTTGCGACTCCAACGACAACGTCTACGTTTTCAACCGCGGCGAGCACCCCGTGATAGTGTTCGACGCCGAGGGGAATTTCCTGCGCTCCTGGGGCGAGGGCCTGTATCCCCGGGCCCACGGCGTAACCATGAGCCCTGACGACACCATTTTCCTGAGCGACGACGGCGACCATACGGTCCGGAAGTGCCGTCTGGACGGTACGGTGCTGTTCACGCTGGGAATTCCTGGTACGCCGGCACCCTTCATGAGCGGCGACCCGTTCAATCGCTGTACCCATGTCGCGATCGATCCGCAGACTGCTGACTTTTACGTCTCGGACGGCTACGGCAACGCCCGGGTGCACAAGTACGACGCTGACGGCAAGCTGCTGTTCTCATGGGGCGAGTCGGGAACCGGCGAGGGGCAGTTCAACATAGCCCACAACGTCTGCACCGACAAGGACGGCTGGGTATACGTGGCTGACCGCGAGAACCAGAGAATCCAAGTGTTCGACAAGAACGGAAAGTTCGAGACGCAGTGGAAGAACATGGCCCGCCCGTGTGGCCTGTATATCGACCAGAGCGGCGACCAGAAGGTTTATGTTGGGGAGCTTGGCGTTGCCATAGGCCCCAACTCGCAGGCCTACGGTCTAGGCCCTCGGGTCGGGATTCACGACGTCAAGGGGAACGTGCTGGCACGCCTGGGCGACGCACCGGAAAGCGAGGAGCCGGGACATTTCATCGCACCCCACGGCGTCTGCATCAACTCGAAAGGCGACATTTTCGTTGGTGAGGTGTCGTGGACGCATACCGGAAGCCACCTGAACCCACCCCGGGAGGTCCGGTCGCTGCAGAAGCTAACGAAGTTGGGGTAGCTAAATTGCAGGGAAAATCGAAATGACCACGATAGACGAGCTCTTCGACCAGGGGGCCACGCAGGACTACAGGCGGCAGGCGCGACAGTTCCTGACCAAGAGCCGGGAGTATCTGAGCGAGGGTGACCTACATCAGGCGTCGGAAAAAGGATGGGGCGCGGCAGCTTGGATGGCCAAGGCAGTCGCCACAGCGCTAGACTGGGATTACAGTAAACACGACCAATTCAGCGTAGTCCTGAACAACGCCCGCATACTAACGGGCGACGATCGACTGAGGTCTTTGAGAAGTATCGCCAACGAGTTGCACGGCAACTATTACAAACGCGAGTTTCTGTTGAGCGCCGACGCAATCGAACTTGATTTGAACTCAATAGCGGAGTTGCTGGATATTCTTGAGCCGCTCACGGAGTCGGCAAGCTAGAGACGATTAGCGCGAAATTCAACCCGAAATAAGACCCGAAATTAAACCCAGAGGAACCCTATGGAAATACGCATGGGCAGCCTGGTGCGCGACGCCCGGGAAGCCACCGGCACGACCATCATCATTGACGTGTTCCGGGCGTTCACGACGGCTGCAATCGCCTTCGGCCGGGGTGCGACGCAGATCACGCTGGTGGCGGAGGCGGATGACGCCCTGGAACTGCACCGCAGTGGAGTCGGCGATCTGCTGATGGGAGAGGTGGATGGAAAACGGCCCGAAGGGTTTGACTTCGGAAACTCTCCATTCGAGATCTCGAACGCAGACGTCGCGGGGAAGAGCCTGGTGCAGTCTACCAGGGCGGGCACAGTGGGAGTGGCGGCCGCGGAAAATGCTGACTCCATCTACCTCGGCTCTTTCGTGGTAGCCCAGGCCACGGCAAACGCAGTGCGCCGCCAATGGCCGGATGTGGTCTCCATTGTAGCGATGGGCGACCAGGGGAGGGTGCGTTCCGACGAGGACGAGCAGTGCGGCATTTATCTGCGAAACATCATCGAAGGACGCAAACCGGATTTTGATTCCGTGAAGTCGCTGATAATGACCGGCGGCGCAACCCAGAAGTTTTTCGACGACGGACAGCCGCAGTATCACCCGGAGGATGTTGCGCTGGCCCTGGAGGTGGACCAATACCCGTTTGCCATGCGGATCAGCCGTGAGGACGGGCTGCTGGTGGCGAGGAAGCACGAACTGAGGCGGTACGTCCTCTAACCTTCGGCCTTGTCGCTGGCGAAACGCTCCGGAGAGAGATGTTCGGCACCGGCCACCTGGGTATCGCCCTGGGTCACCAGGTCTGCGGCAATCTGGCTCATGCCGACGCTCCACAGGATTCCCTTCCTGCCTGCGCCAGTGGCCACGTAGAGGTTATCCCAGCCTGGCAGTCGGCCCACGATGGGAATTCCGTCAGGGGTAACGGGCCTCAAGCAGGCAGTGTGGTTCATCAACTGCGCCGAGACCACCGACGGGGCCATCTGTGCGAGGTCGGCAAGGATGCTGTCCCGTCCCCTGGAGTTGGGCATGTTGTCGAAGCCGGCCTCCTCCTCGGTAGAGCCTGCCCAGATAAGGCCATCGGCCTTTGAATCAACGTAGTTTCCCCGGTAGTTGAGGGAAACGTTGAAGGGCGCGCCCTCTTGGCGGAAGCGCAGAATCTGTCCCTTGAGGGGCTGCACCGGTGCAGGCACGCCACACCATTCGGCGACACGGCCTGACCAGGGGCCCATGGCAAAGACCACCGACCCTGCCTCAATCTGGCCATCCTCGAGAGTTACGGCGAGGGCATGGCCCCCGGTGTACCTGAGGCCGGTGGCACGCTGATTTACAAGCTGGGTTCCGAAGCGCTCGGCGCCCCTGATAGCGGACATGGTCAGCTTGTAAGCGTCGACGGAGGCCATGCCTCCGATGAAGAGCCCGCCGATGCATTCCGGGTTGACCCTTGGTTCGAGGCGGCGGGCGGCGTCATGGTCCATCCATCGGACGTCGAATCCCTGCACATCGCGCATCCAGGTTTCATCGGCAAGGTACTGCTGCACGTCCTCATTCTCGAATGCCAGGTACAACCGGTTACGAGAGCGGAACTGGGGGTCGATTCCGGTCGCGCCGTGCAGTTCCCGGGCCATTGACCACTGCCGCCCGAAGCAGAACAGGCTGAAATCCAGCAACGGCTCGGGCACACCAATACCGTTCAGCGGGTCCAGACCGCCGAAGGCAAGCCCGGAGGCGTGGCTGCCCAGAGTGGACGGTTCCAGCATGGTCACGCTCAGGCCCCGGCGGCACAGCAGGTAGCTGGTCATGCTACCCACGATGCCGGCGCCGATGACTACCACGTCTCTCGCGCCAGTACTCAACGCAATCAACTCCGCCAGTAAGATTGGGCGACACGGTTCCTGTACGACACTGGCCTAGACGCCTTTGAACCAGTTCTCGAATTGCTGCAGGAGGCCAGCGTCGCCGGTAATGGCAAATTCGTTGGCGTCCAGTGCCCCCTGTCCGGTGATGCGACCGTAGATGAACAGGAGGAAGGTTGAGGCTTCGGCGCAGACGGTCCAGCGATCCTCGGGAGCATCCTCCGGTGAAAGCACTTCGAAGCTGTCACCGTTTACTCGCAGGATAATGCTGGTCTCGTTGGGTGGCGCGAGGTCGAACTCGTAGACCACCGGCGTATCCAGCTTTTCACCGGGGCGGAAGCACATGCCCAGCCACTTGGTGGCAAATGCAAGGATGCTGTCAATGCAGTCTGGATGGAGGGAAGGCTCAGGCTCAAGCGCCTTTCGCATATCCCAATCGTGGATTGCCAGCTCTTGTATTCGCAGCTCGATGTATTCCCAGGCCGGCATTGCTCCACGACGCTGGTGCCAGCAGAGGGTGTCCCATCCATCGGGATGGAAAGAGTCCATTACCTCGTACAACTGGGCGTAATAGTCATCGAAGCCCGCCAGCAGACCATCGCCCAGACTCTCTCGCCAATGCATATCGCGCTGGGCACCGAGAGCCGAAACTGCCGAGCTGTCCGCCGGGGTTGATGCCTGGGGAGGCCCGGAATCACCGCCCTTCCCCCGCGTCATGTTCTCAATCTGCCGATCGGCACCGCCGATCAGATGGGCGATCACGTCCTGCACCTCCCACTCCGTGCAGGCGCTGGGCAGGGCCATCTGCTCGGGCGTGAGGGTGGCCGCACGGGAACCGATGCTGGAGACAAGGGTCTTGATCAGTTCAATCTGCGACTCGATGCTGCTCATTTCGTAACCCTCCCTGGGTGTTTCATTTCTTCGGAACCCTGTTCCCCGGATCCGGCCCGGCGCGGACCTCCTGACAGGGACGCAGGGGATGCCCGGTAGCCTCTACTCCTGTGGCAGGGCGAAGGGGATTCGTTGTAGAATCACCGGAAAGTCGCCATGCAGGACTAACCGACCATGAAAATGTGTTTCTTCCACCTGATGCCCTACCAAGGGTTGCCCAGTAACTTTGAACAAGATTACCACAGCGTTTGGGTGGATGTTCCCAATTCGCTGTTCGATCCGAAGCAGGGCCACCGACTTTACGGGGACTACCTGGACGAGCTGGAGTTCGCCGAAAAGATGGGGTTCGACGGCATCTGCGTAAACGAGCACCACGCCAACGCCTACGGGCTGATGCCGTCTCCGAACATCATGGCTTCGGCGATGGCCCGCAGCACGTCACACGCCGCGATCGTGGTGCTGGGTAACAGCCTGGCCCTGTACAACCCGCCTATCCGCGTGGCAGAAGAATTCGCCATGCTGGACTGCCTGAGCGGCGGGCGGCTCATCGCCGGCTTCCCGCTGGGGACGGCTATGGACACGATCTTTGGCTACGGCCAGGTACCGATCACGCTGCGGGAGAAGTACCAGGAGGCCCACGACCTGGTGATCAAGGCTTGGACGGAGCGGGAGCCCTTCTCCTTCAACGGAAAGTACAACCAGCAGCGGTATGTCAACATCTGGCCGCGCCCGTACCAGCAGCCCCGGCCGCCAATCTGGGTGCCGGGCAGCGGCAGCCTCGAGACCTGGGACTGGACCATCCGCAACGACTACGTCTATTGCTACCTCTCCTATTCGGGCTACAAGGTGGGCAAGACCGTACTGGACGGCTTCTGGGAGGAGATGGACCGGCAGGGCAAGGAGTTCAACCCCTACCACGCCGGGTTCCTGCAGCTGGTGGCAGTCTCGGAGACCGACGAACAGGCGGAAGAGTACAAGGAGTCCATCGAATACTTCTTCAAGAAGTGCCTGCACATCCACTCCGGCTTCGGCAATCCGCCGGGATACCGGTCGGTGCGCAGCAACAACTCGCAGGTTTCCAACTCCACCACGCAGTCTCGGGAGGACCAGTTGAAGGAGTACACCTGGAAAGACTACCTGGAGGCGGGCAATGTAATCGTCGGCGGGCCGCAGACGGTACGGGAGCACTTGGCCCACGCCATCAAGGAGCTGCGGGTGGGCAACCTGATGCTGCTGCTCCAGTTCGGCGATATGCCCAAGGAACTGGCGATGAAGAACACTGAGCTGTTCGCCCGCGAGGTTATGCCGTACGTCCGGGACATCTGGTCGGAGTACGAGAGCCGCTGGTGGCCGGAGGGGGTATCCAATCCCAACTCCATCGTGCCAGTGACGGCGGTCTAGTTTTGACACCAGCAGCGAGCCGGGTTCAGAGGAATTACTGAACTCAATGACCGTTCCAGTCCCGATTTTGACCAGCCTGATAGCCGCCGGCGCGGCATTCTTGATTGCTTTTGTCGGCGCATCTTTCAATATATATACTAGACTGGGAAGGCTCGAGAGCGGTCAAGAGACATTGGCCGCGGAAATCCGGGCTTCCCGTGAGCGGTCTGACATCCAACACGCGGCGGCGATGGAGCGCTTGACAGCAGCGGAGGATCGGGCCTTGGCACGCGAGGCTGCTGCAGAGGACCGCGCACTCGCCCGCCACAATGAACTTTTGGCGGAGATCCGGCTATGGCGTAGCCACGGCCATGACGCCGACGGAACGATATTCTTCAGAGTGCCTGAGTAGATGTCAGAAACCAGCGAAATTTCAGCCCTAGACCCACATTCCCGCCTGCGCGTAGACGTGGGCGGCGTTGAGATGGCCTACGTTGACACCGGCGATGGGAGCGGGGCCCTGGTGTTCCTTCACGGCAACCCGACATCGTCGTACCTGTGGCGAAACATCATCCCGCATGTGACGCCACTGGACCGGTGCCTGGCGCCGGACCTGATGGGAATGGGCGAGTCGGACGGCACACCAGACGTCTCGTACCGGTTTGCCGACCACAGCAAGTACCTGGACGCCTGGTTTGACGCCGTGCTGCCGGAGGGGCCGGTAACTCTGGTGGTCCACGACTGGGGCTCAGCCCTGGGGTTCCACTGGGCACGGAGACACCCAGACAGGGTGCGCGGACTGGCCTACATGGAGGCAATCGTTCGCCCGGTTACCTGGGATGAGTGGCCGGAAGCGGCGAAGCAGGTGTTCCAGGGGTTCCGCTCGGAAGCGGGCGAAACCATGGTGCTGGAACGCAACATCTTCGTGGAGAGGGTGCTTCCGGGCAGCACCATAAAGGGTGTCAGCGAAGAGGCCATGGAGGTGTACCGCCGCCGGTACACCGAATCAGGCGAGTCCCGCCGCCCCACGCTGTCGTGGCCGCGAGAGATACCAATTGACGGGGAGCCGCCCGACGTCGTGGCCCTCGTTGCCGAATATGCCGAGTGGCTGTCGCAGACCCCGACGCCGAAGCTGTTCATCAACGCCGAGCCGGGTGCCATCCTGACCGGCCCTCAGAGAGAATTCTGCCGCACCTTCTCCAACCAGCACGAGGTCACTGTGCCAGGAGTCCACTTCATCCAGGAAGACTCACCGCACGAGATCGGCGCTGCGATAGCCCAGTGGTACGCGGGGTTGTGAATTGATGGCAGTTGTGCGTTGCAAAAATCTTGATTATGTCATACGGTTTTCGTAAGAATTTAAATGCCTGTTGTGGCTTTTTCTTAGAGGGTGTGTGACAAATCCCCTCTCCCTCCGGGGGAGGGTTAGGCCTGTCCTGAGCATGCCGCAGGGGTGAGGGCGTCCCCTGCTTTCTCACGAATAACGAATGCCCAGCAGCCTGCTCTTTATGGCACCAGGCAGAATTGTCACACACCCTCTTAGAGAACTTATGGCCGTCGGCAGCAAAATCGAATGGACTGACGCAACTTGGAACCCTGTAACTGGCTGCAACAAGGTCAGCCCGGGCTGCAAACTGTGCTATGCGGAGCGAATGGCCAAACGGCTCAAGTCAGCCGGGATGTTTAAGTATCGTAATGGCTTTGAGGTGACTTGGCATCCTGATGCTCTGGAAATTCCACTGCGTTGGCGCAAGCCCCGCACCATCTTCGTCAATTCGATGAGCGATCTGTTTCACCACGAAATCCCAGACCACTTCGTGCATGATGTCTTCGGGGTGATGGATCGAGCATATTGGCACCAATACCAAGTGCTAACAAAGCGGCCGGAGCGGGTGCTGGATCTTGGTGACCAGTTGCTTTGGCGTCCGCAAACCTTGCTGGGGGTAAGTATAGAGTCCGACCAGTACCTTAATCGTATTGACATGTTACGCGAGTCCGGAGCAGCAACTAAATTTCTCTCGCTGGAACCCCTGTTGGGTCCGTTGCCAAGCCTTAACTTGGACGGGATAGACTGGGTCATCGTGGGCGGAGAATCCGGGCCGGGAGCCAGACCTATGGAAGCAAAGTGGGTTAGGGACATTCGTGATCAGTGCTTAGAGGCTGGCGTGCCATTTTACTTTAAACAATGGGGTGGAGTTTTCAAAAAGCGAAATGGTCGAGAACTGGACGGTAGAACTTGGGACGAGATGCCTGTACGGCGGCCACTGGACTCTGTCAGGGCGTGACGAAGGCGCGAAGAAGGGAAGGGCTGGGGTTACAGCATAATGACTAAAAACATACCTAGCAGTGGGTCGAGAGGTCAGAGTTTAGTTACTGCATCGGATGGCTTACCGGCATTATCCGTGTCTGAGCACGTCAAAGAAAAGGAGTTTGCGATTGCCCATATGATTGGTATCTTCAACAACGGGATGCAAAACAAATGGAGTCGGCGGTATTACGTCGAACTATTTTCCGGACCGGGAAGGTGCGTAATCAAGGAGTCTGGCGAGGAAGTCGATGGCTCTCCAATTTTGGCAGCTAAATCAAAAGCGAAGTTCACAAACTATTTCTTGGCGGATATTAGCCCTGACCATCTAAAAACCCTGGAGCAGCGAATCGCAGGCCTCGGCTTGAGGGATCGGGCAAGCCTGCTTTACTATCCGGGCGATGCTGATACCATCGTAGGTAAATTGACGGCCGACCTACCGGAAGCGAGGACTTCGCTTGGCCTTGGAGTCTGTGATCCGTGGGGTTGGGATTTCTCATTTGAGACATTGGCCAATCTTACCGAAGGGCGTAGACTGGATCTAATCATAAACTTCCCTACTGTCTTCATCAAACGAAACTGGCGCAGGGAGTTGCCACAGCTAGATCGGTTTATGAACGGAAAGGATTATAGACAAGCATTCGAATCCGCTATGACCCGTGAAGATCCTGGCATCACGCCAACAAGGGTCCTTTTGGATGCCTACGAAAAAGAACTAAAGAGCATTGACTATAAGTACGTTAGGGACCAAGTTGGAGTTAAAAATTCGACCGGCTTGCCTTTATATCACCTGATTTTCGCGAGCAAACACGAGCGAGGATCTGAATTTTGGGATAAGGTTACCAAAAGGCAGGAAAGCGGACAGATTAGAATGGAAATCTGAGTGCCACGACACCGCCACGGCTATATGTAAGTATATAATTCCTCGATAACACCCTATTGGAGCAACGATGCCAGAGACCATTAGCCTGGATATTCGCGGTGGAGACTTTCGGACGGAAGTCACGAAAGCGGGAAAGGGGCCGCCGCTACTCTACCTGCACGGGGCCGTGGCCCAGAAGGGATGGGCCCCGTTCCTGGAGCGGCTCTCGCAATCGTTCACAGTCTATGCGCCGGTAATGCCGGGGTACGGCTCCGTCACCGGCCTTGAGCATCTGGCCGACCTGGCCGACCTGACTTTGTATAACCTCGAAGTGCTCAATGAATTGGGCGTTACCCGCGCCCATGTCGTTGGACACTTTCTGGGGGGGATGATCGCCGCCGAGATGGCCGCGGCTTCTCCTTCATCCATAAATCGCCTGGTACTGGTCTCTCCGGCGGGAGTGTGGCGCGACGAAGAGCCGGCGGCCGACCTGCTGGCCCTGAACGCGGCCGAGCTTTCGGAGCGGCTGACGGCCTCTCCGGACAG
This sequence comes from Dehalococcoidia bacterium, assembly GCA_965216065.1. GTDB lineage: Bacteria > Chloroflexota > Dehalococcoidia > Lucifugimonadales > UBA3495 > VXOI01. Next base: position 108,545 of record CBDCFB010000002.1, on the reverse strand, counting down.
TGCGTCGTTGCTGGACGGCCTGACGGACGAGTTGACCCGCGACCGGATGCAGGACATAGCAGCTGCGGGCAAGTTTCTCTGGCCTTTGCCCGACAAGGGACTGAACCGCCGGGCCTACCGCATCAAGGCTTCCACCCTCATTCTGTGGGGGGCGCAGGACCGAATTAACCCTCCCTCCTATTCCGACGATTTCCAGAGAATGATAAAGCGGTCGCAAACCAAAACGGTAGCCGACGCCGGCCACCTGGTAATGCTGGAGCGGCCCGAAGCTTTCGCTGACGCTGTCGCGGGTTTTCTGGCTTAGGTGACTCGACCCACGCTACCAGAGCACATGAATTTGACAGACGCGCATATTGACATACAGCTCGAGAATCTCCGGCGAATTCTCCGTGAGATGGGGTCCGTGATCACGGCCTTCTCCGGAGGCGTGGACAGCGCGCTGGTGGCTGTAACCGCGCACCAGACCCTGGGTGAGGGCGCCTTGGCCGTAACTGCCGTCTCGCCTGCCCTGGCGTCTCGTGAGCTGAGGGAGGCGGAAGCGCTTGCCGAAAGGTTCGGCTTTCCGCACCGCGTTATCAACACGAACGAGATGGAGCGAGCGGGGTATACGGAGAACTCTGCGCGCCGCTGCTATTTCTGCAAGACGGAGCTGTATACACATCTGACCGCCCTGGCCGAGGCCGAGAACTATGCTTGGGTCGTCAACGGGGCAAACGTCGACGACCAGGGGGACTACCGCCCCGGCATGCAGGCGGCGGCAGAACACAGGGCCCGCAGTCCACTGCTGGAAGCCGGGCTGGACAAGGCAGCAGTGCGGGCCATCGCGAAACGACTGGACATTCCTGTGTGGGACAAGCCGGCGCAGCCATGCCTCTCATCCAGGGTTCCCTATGGCATCCCGGTGACGATTGAAACGCTGTCAAAGATCGAGCGGGCGGAGGACTTCCTGCGAAGCCTGGGCATGAGGGAGTTCCGGGCTCGGCATCACGACAAGTTGTGCCGGGTGGAAGCGTGTGAGGCGGACATGGAAATCGCCTTCCAGCGGCGCGATGAAGTGGTGGCCGGGTTGAAGAAGATCGGCTACCTGTGGGTGTCGCTGGACCTGACGGGACTGCGGTCGGGCAGCCTCAACGAAGTCCTCAAGAATCAAGCTGCAACCGCTCCTCCAGCCTGAATCTCCACATAGGAAGAGAGGCGTTCTCCTCACACCTGACGTCTTCCGTTCCGAGAACCCATGAAGATCGCTTACATCCAGTCCATCGGAGGGGCCAGCGGCGACATGCTGCTGGGGGCGCTGGTCGATGCAGGCCTGCCGGTGGATGCGCTGCGTAATGAGCTGGCCAGGTTGCCGGTCGCTCGCTACTCCATCGAAGTTGCCGAGGAGACTCGCTGCGAGGTACGGGGCACTCACCTGAAGGTCAAGCTGGAGGACAGAACCCGGCATGCTCCCAAGACCCTCGTCCAGACCGTTGAGGACAGTGGCCTCCCGCGTGCCACCAAGGAACAGGCCATCGGAGTGTTGCGATCCCTGTGGAGGGCTGAAGCGAGGGTGCACGGAGAGCCGGAAGATACACTGGAGCTGGAAGAGCTGGGCACCGTGGACACCCTGGTGGACGTGGTCGGGTTTTGCGTTGGTCTCCGGGAACTTGGGGTGGAGAAAGTGTACGCCGCGCCCCTGGTGCTCGGAGAAGCATCGCCTCCACGTAGGGCAGGCGGCTACGCCAATCCAGCACCAGCCACGCTGGAGCTGGTCGCCGCGTCGGGCGCTCCGGTGTCTGCCGACAGTCCCGCACATGCGGGAGCGGGAGAGCTCACGACGCCGACCGGAGCAGCCTTGATCACTGCCTTGGCGGAGTTTCGACGTCCCGCGTTTTCCGTGCAGGGAGTGGGGGTTGGCTTGGGAACAAAGGACCCGCCTGGATTCGCCAACGCGCTGCGCATCTGGGTGGGGGAAGCGGCGGATGAACCTCGAGTCGCTTCCAATCCCCAGGGTCAGTGGGTCGAAGGAATCTTCCAGCAAGCCAGCGTGGTGTTGCTGGAGACAAACCTGGACGACGCATCCGGGCTGGTATTGGGCTACGCCCAGGAGCAGCTGTTTGCGCTGGGAGCCTTGGACGTGTGGCACACTCCGGTGCAGATGAAGAAGAACCGACCGGGTGCAGTGCTGTCGGCGCTGGTGCCGAAACAGCTGGAAGAGGCTGCGGTGGAGCTGATCCTGCGGGAGACACCAACGCTGGGCATTCGTTCGCGGCCGGTGGACAGGTACGTGGCCGAACGGAACAGCGTCAGCATCGACACCGAGTTCGGAAAGGTGAGCGTCAAGGTGAAGTCCTTGGACGGCTCGCCAGTGAGCGTCGCGCCGGAACCCGACGACTGCCGTAATATCGCTTCCGGATTGGGGCTCCCGTTCCAGGAAGTCTACCTGCGGGTGACCGAAACGGCGCGCCGTAAGCTGCTTGTCCAATAGCATGTCCAGAGTACCCACAGAACAGGGCAACAGCATCGAAAAACTGCTGGAGCAGGTGCGGGACGGGCAACTGACCACCGAACAGGCACTTGCCGAACTGAGGGATCTGCCGTACCAGGACCTGGGTTACGCCCGTATCGACCACCACCGCCCACTGCGTACGGGCTCGCCGGAAGTCGTGCTGGGAAAGGGAAAGACACCGGAGCAGGTGGCCGGCATCGTGTCTGCGCTGCAAGGTCGAGGACATCCGGTGCTGGTGACCAAGACGGACCACGACGCCTACCGTTCAGTACTGGAAGTCGCCCCGGAAGCGGAGTTCAACGAACCAGCACGGGCCATTGTTGTCCCAACTGCCGCGAACGGGCCCAGGATGGCTGGCACACTCGTAGTCACGGCGGGTACCGCTGACCTTCCTGTCGCGGAGGAGGCCCGGATTACGGCGGAGCTGATGGGCCAGGAAGTCTGCCTCATTGCCGATGTGGGTGTTGCGGGGTTGCACCGGTTGCTGGACAGGCTGCCTGAAATCCGAGAGGCGCGGGTGATAGTCGTCGTGGCAGGGATGGATGCAGCACTGCCTGCAGTGGTCGCGGGGCTGGTCTCGGTGCCGGTCATCGCGGTGCCCACCAGCACGGGCTACGGGGCCAGCTTCGAGGGCCTGGCCGCCCTGCTATCGATGCTGAACAGCTGTGCGCCGGGAGTGGCAGTGGTCAATATCGACAACGGGTTCGGGGCGGGCTACCTCGCCGCCCAGATCAACCGCCTGGCAATCGCGCAGGAGCAGAACACACTGTGAACCGCCGCAACGGCTGCCTGATCCTTGTGCTCCTTGCGGCGCTGCTCTTCGTCGCCTGCGGAATGCTGGGCAGGCTGACGCTGGTCATCTAGCGTACGATATTGCGTTCATGAAAGTAGGAAAACCAGGGTAAACAGAAGACTCCGGTAACCTCAGAACTCAACGGCGTGCTTGATGTGGTCGACTGAGACAAGCTTGCCGCTTCGGTCCAGGTTCACACATACCAAGTCAATACGCCATTGAGTCGAGGACGCATAGCCGCCCGGTGAGTGAGACTGCAGAAATTCTTCAGCCACGGCGGCAATCCTTTCGGCCCTCTCAGGACTGATCGATTCCACGCCTCGTCCAAATGCACCACCCCGGCGGGTCTTGACCTCAACAAACACGGTCTCCTCACCCTGCGCGGCGACAATGTCCAATTCCCCTGCCCGGCAACGGTAGTTTGCGGCGACAATTTCGTAGCCACTGGCTTCAAGGTGTAGCCGGGCCTGCCTTTCGCCCCATTGCCCGAGCCCGCGGTTGCCACTGCTCACGGCGCGTTCTCGTCCAGGAAGCGAAGGCGGGCCTGCGCCACCGGACCAAAGGAGCGGCGGTGGATCTCGCAAGGGCCGATTTCCCGCAGGCGCTCCAGGTGCTGGGGGGTGGGGTACCCCTTGTGGCGGGAGAATCCGTAGCCCGGATAAGTCTCCTCCAGCTGGGCCATAATGTGGTCACGGGTGACTTTGGCGATATTGGACGCCGCGGCGATGCTGTAGCTGAGGCTGTCGCCCTTCACCACCGTGTCGTAAGGGTAGTCGCACTGGCGAACGTGGATGTAGTCGAGGAGCAAGTGGGCCGGCTGTATCGTCAGCGCCTCAACTGCCAGCAGCATCGCCCTGAGGGCAGCCACGCCTATGCCGATGCGGTCTATTTCGTCGGGATCAACCGAGCCCACGGCCCAGTCAAGGGCGTGTTCCTTGGCTGCCATACAGGCCCGCTCGCGTTGGGTTGCGTTCAGGCGCTTGGAGTCATCGAGCAGGCCAAGCCACTCTTCGTCGCCCCTCAGGTCCGGTTGGAGGATTACCGCGGCGGCCACCACAGGGCCTGCCAGCGGCCCGCGCCCTGCCTCGTCGGCCCCGGCAATGGGAACCACTCCCTGCCGCAACAGGGCCCGTTCCAAGGAGAGATCAGGCATTGCCAATTCTGCGGATAGGTATGAAGTGCCCTCCGGGCTATCGGATGGCGTCGGCTGCCAGTTCTGCGGCGACCTGCCGGAACTGGTCTTGATGTGACGCGGGAGGCCCCGGAGGTTCGATGGTGCCGCCGCCCAGCAGGAGATCTCCCCGGTAAAACACGGCCGCCTGGCCGGGGGTCACTGAACGCTGTGGCTCCCCAAAGCGCACCAGCGCACCGTCGGAGTGCGGATGCAGTGTCGCCGGGGCCTCGTAGGCCTTGTAACGTATCTTGACGGAGACCGGCGTGCCGTCCGCGGGAGGAATGCCGCTCACGTAATTGGCGCCCGAGACCCACGCCTCTCCGGAGTACAGGGCATTCTCCGGGCCGACCACCACCTGGTTGCTGTCAGCGTCAAGGCGGACGACGTAGCGGGGCTCTCCAGCCGTCTTGGGCAAGCCCAAGCCGCGACGCTGGCCCACAGTAAAGTACTCGATGCCTTCGTGCTTCCCCAGGACGCGCCCGTCGACGTCAACGATCTGTCCGGGAACACCGGAAGCGCGCTCGCGCAGAAACTCGCGGTAGTCTCCCAGGGGTATGAAGCAGATATCCTGGCTGTCTGGCTTGTCCGCAGTGATCAGGCCGGAATCCAGGGCCATCCGGCGGATTTCTTCCTTGGTGTACCCGCCGACGGGGAGCACTGTACGGGAGAGCTGCGACTGGGTCATGCCAAAGAGAACGTACGACTGATCCTTGGCGTAATCAATGCCCTTCTTGAGTGTCAACCCGTTCACGCCGGGTTCAACGCGGGCGTAGTGCCCGGTGGCGACGAACTGCGCCCCCAAGGCGTCGGCGCGGGCCAGCAGGTGGTTGAACTTGATCTTGTCATTGCAGGCGATGCAGGGGTGTGGTGTACGGCCCCGCCGGTACTCTGCTACGAAGTAGTCCATGACCTGATCGCGGAACTCGCGCTCCATGTTCAGGACATAGTGGGGGACTCCCAGCAGGCGGCATACCGCGCGAGCATCCTCCACATCGTCCAGCGTGCAGCACCCCTGGTGATCTTCGGGCAACTCGCTCTCGTCGAGGCTGTACAGCTTCATGGTGACGCCGATCACGTCCCATCCGGCCCGGCGTAGCAGCAGGGCAGCGACGGAGGAATCCACTCCTCCGCTCATGGCGACGACCACACGGTTTTGCGAGTTACTCTGATGCATATCGGCAAATGGCCTCGAATTCAGCCTAGCACACCCTTTGCCTGGGGTACAACCGAGTGACGCGGGAGCCGTTCAAGAGAGTCCATGTTCTTACACTGATCAGTTGTCGTCCTTTGGAGCACCTGGCAATGATTCGCAAGGGACGCCGTCGTTATTCCCGTCCAACCCGTGCGGGTCGTTGTCCGGGCCGCCTTCAGACAGAAAGAAGTCATGGGCTTCCTGCCATGTGTCGAAGTCGCTGCAGTTGCGGTCCTGGAAGTCCTCTTCTTGTGTTGAAGTGTTGTCGGAGGAGGAGGATCCCTGACTCGATCCAGCAGCTGGGGAATCCTCATTCGGTGCGGGAAACAAGGACTCGCAGGCGGTGCCGTCGCCGTTGTGGTCCAGCCGGTGGGGGTCATCATCAGGGCCGCCCGCAGCTAGGTAGAAGTTCTGGGCATCCCACCAGGACGAGAAGTCAGAACAGTCCCGGTCAGCGCCGGCAGGATCGAAGGGCAGGTCAGCGTATTGCGGGCCTGCCGGTGAGGGATCGGGCTCTGGTGAGGGAGTCGGGGTGTGTTCCGGCGCATTCGTTGAGGGACCCGTGGGCGCTCCCGTCAGCGATTGGCATGCTATGCCATCGCCGTCTCCGTCCAGGCCGTGCGGGTCTTCGTCAGGGCCGCCCTGAGACTCGAAAAAGGACTGGGCTTCCCGCCATTCGGAAAAATCGCTGCAGTCCAGATCGACAAATGTTTCTTCATGGGAAGGGGACGGTTCGGGAGTGGGACCTGTCGCTGGTGTGGGAGCGAGAGTCGGAGCAGGTGAGGGAGAGGGGACAGGGACGGGCGTGGCCACCGGGGTTGGACTAGAGGCAGGAAGGGCAGTCGGGGCGACGACAGGCGTGTTCGCTGGGACTGGGGCTGGAGTGGATGGTTGGCGGCAGTCGGGCTGGTCTTCGCTGCCGGTCTGCGCAGGTCCGACCGGCCCTTGCTGATCTCGGGGTGGTCCTGTGGAGGGGCACTCTTCCGGGCTCCCAGCAGGGGTCGTAGGGAATGTGGCATAGAGGGCCATAGCACTCTGTGGAGTTCCATCAGGCACTGCCGACGATGGTCCGCCGGGGAGGGACTCGCAGGGTTCGCCGTCGCCGTTGACGTCCAGCTTGTGCCTGTCCTGGTCCGGGCCACCCGCCGCCAGGAAAAACGCGAGGGCTTCATCGTAGTTGTCGAAGTCTCCACAGTCGCGGTCAGGGCCGAAGGGGTCGTAGCGCAGTCCCGACACCGGTGTCGGTGGGCGTGTCGCGGCGGGTGGAGTCGGTACAGAACCTTGAGACGGTTGCAGCAGTACCGGGGTGTCGCATGTAGCGAGCATCTCGTTCAAAGCGTTGTACTCGGCTTCGGTTACGGATAACCCCCACCGATTCTTGACTGTCACCCAGTCCGCGGCATAGGTGCACCAGTAACTTTCGAGGGGAGGCTTCCACTTCTCGGGCCCCTTGGAGCCCTTGGAGCGGTTGGCCGAGCTGGTGGTGGCGATCAGGTGGGCCTCGTCGTCCAGGTAGTTGGCGAACTCTCGCTTGCGTTCCCGGTCCCAGCGCCAGGCTCCGGACCGGTGCGCGTTTTCCAGGGGCACAAGATGGTCGACGTCCAGTTCCCGGGGGGTGGAGACGTCCTCCCCCGTATACGGGCCTTTCCACTGGCCGGTGGCAACCCGGCACTGGTCAGAAGTCTCGAAAGTTACTTTGGCGATCGACTCTGCGATCAGGACCTCCTGCCGGGCGTTCTGGCAGTCTCCATCCTCGTCCGTCCAATGCCGCCATGTGCCGCGGTCATAGTCGGGGAGGTTTGCGGGAACCCCCGCAATCGACACTGGCAGCACCCTGCCAGAAGCCGAGGGTGAGGCTGTGCCTGTAGGGCCCACAGCAGTGGTCGGAGCAACTGAGGGGTCAGTCGCGAGTGTCGGTGGAACGGTGGGCCTCACGGGCACGGGAGTTGGCGTATCCCGGGAGGCCACCTGCTCAATGGCATCGCAGGCTGAGAGGGATGCCGCCAGTGCGGCAACCACAGCCAGAGTCAAGGCTGCAGCACCGAGATGCCTGAGAACTTTTCCGAGGCTTGGCACTATGTTTCTTCCAGGGTCTGCGATTGGGACGAACAACTGCGGTGCTCCATCCTCAAAGCACGCCAGAATTCGATCCAGCCACATCCACGCACTGCTATAGGTGAGGGAATTCCGAGTGAAGGACAGGCATTATAGTGAAATCTATCGTTATGTTAAACCAAGGGGCCAATTGAGGCAGGATTGCGAATCAGGTGGTCGAATTACATTTACGAACTGGGATTCCAAGGGTCTGGATTCCCGCTTTTGCCGGAATGACCGCTGTGCTGGCGGCAAACCACCTGAATTGGAACGGCATCGCCAATTCATGCCGAGTGAAGATGCCACCGAGAGCTTGAGGGGAGGGAACTGGAGTCGTATCCTGTAGTTGATGAGAGTTGCCAAGCAGACGAGAAATTTGCAGCCATGACCACGGAAGGTGAATTCAGGCCAGGTCCGTCATTCTGCGGTAACTGCGGCAACCCGCTGGAACGGGACATCCGCGTGTGCGGTGCCTGCGGGCATCCCGTAGAAAACGAAATACCCGATGTGATCCCTGTTCCCGCTCACTATATTCCCTATTGCAGACGTTGCGGAATAGGCGTCCCCTGGGGACAGGGCCACACCTGTCGCAGATGCGGCGTGGAGCCATTGTGCTCATTGCACTTCGAGGCAGCGGAGAGCCTGTGCCTCGATTGCGTCAGCGCTCCGCCCTATGCGGAATCTGGAGCGCCCACCAGTGGCCTTCGCTGCGGCGCCTGCGGGGCAGCCATTTCCCCCGACGCCGGATTCTGTGCCAACTGCGGGCGGGCTTTCGTTGTTGCCGGTTCGCCGGATAACACGGAATACGTGGGGTTCTGGATTCGCGCCGGTGCCTTTGTAATCGACTGGGTAGCCGCCTACCTGGCTGCTGTGGCCGTCGCCGTCGCTATCGGGTTTTCCATCACATCCGGTGATGCAGACCCTGCCACGGTTGATGATATTTCTGTGGCATTCCAGAACATCAACTACAGCTTTCTGTTGCTGTTCTGGGGTATCTCGGTCGCGCACTCGTTGCTGATGACGGCTTGGAGGGGACAGACTCTTGGCAAAATGATCGTGCGCATACAGGTCGTCGACGCCAACGGAAACGTCCCGCCCCTGCAGCGGGTGCTTGTCCGCGAGGGACTGCGAGCGGTAGTGCTGCTCGCGCTTTTCCCCCTTGGCCTCATCTATACCTGGGTGGGCATGGACATGCGCAAGAGGGGTCCGCACGACCACCTGGGAGGATGCTACGTAGTCCGTAAACGGAGGGGTGCGCAGCCCCCAACAGGCAATTTCTAGTTCGCATTGCGGGGGTCATCTGATACACTGGCCCCAGAATTACAGTGAATTCACGGCGAGAATGCCGCACCAACGGAGAACGCAATGCCTGTGACATTTGGAACTTCCGTACCCACCCGCGGCCCGCTGGCAGAACCTGAGGGACTTCGAGCCCTGGCCCAGCGGGCCGATGATTTGGGGTTCGATCACATCTGGGTCAGCGACCATATCATCCTGCCCCGGGAGGTCAGTTCCTTCTATCCGTACGCCGCCGACGGCGTGCCGACCTTCGTCCCCGACCAGCCGTACTACGAGCCGCTGGCGGCCTTGAATTTCCTGGCGGGATGCACACAGCGGGTGCGGCTGGGGACGCACGTGCTGATCCTTCCCTACCGCAATCCCGTGCTGGCGGCCAAGATGATTTCGACGCTGGATGTGCTGTCCGGAGGGCGCGTGATCCTAGGCGCAGGCGTGGGGTGGATGGAAGAAGAGTTCGAGGCCATGGGCCTGGACAACTACGCGGAGCGGGGCGCGGTTACCGACGAGTACATACAGCTCTACAAGGAGCTGTGGACCAAGGATAGTCCGGAGTTTGACGGGGAGCACTACCAGGTTTCCGGTAGCGGGTTCTCGCCCAAGCCGTTGCAGAAGCCCCATCCCCCCATCTGGATCGGAGGCCACACCGGGCCGGCCATTCGCCGTGCAGCCAAATACGGCGACGGGTGGATGCCCATCGGCCTGCGTCCGCCGGCGATCCTGGAACCTGAAGAGCTATCCGGCCTCATCGCTCGCCTGCGGCGCCTGACGGTTCAGGCCGGACGCGACGAAAACGCCGTAGATCTGACCTTCAGCACCGATGTGCGTTTCGACAACTCCGCCGGCGGCTCCCGGCCATGGATGAACGGCCGCCCCGAGCAGATTGCCGCCGACCTGCGCCAATATATGGATCTCGGCGTTTCCAACTTCATCATCGGCTTCCCTGCCGGCGACAGCGTCGCTTCGCTGCAGGAGACCATGGAACAGTTCTCCCGGGAAGTCGTTCCACTCATTCCCCAAGACTAACCGGACCTTTCATTCTCGTCCCGGGTCAGGCCCTCTCTCTACGGGAGAGGGCATAGCCCATTTTCCGATGGGGCGATGGAACTACGGAGGTAAGACATATGCCTGTACGAACGGACCTCAGAGCCAGGCTCCAATCAGGCGAACAGATAGTTGCACCGGGGGCCTATGATCCCATCTCTGCCAGGCTTGTGCAGTCGCTTGGATTCAACACGGTGTACTGCGGCGGCTACATCTCCGGCGCGCACCTGGCGGTCACCGAGCCGCTGATGACGATGACCGAGCAGCTTGCCGTGGCGGAGCGCGTGGTTCGGGCCGTGCCGCTGCCGGTGATCTGCGACGCCGACGCGGGATACGGCGAGCCAGTGCACGCGATGCACACGGTGAGATCCTTCGAGGCGGCCGGGATAGCCGGAATTCACATAGAGGACCAGTTCTTCCCCAAGCGGGCTTCTTACCATGCAGGGCTGGAGCATGTCATCCCGATGGACGAGTTCATCCAGAAGATCGGCTACGCCCTGCGCGCCCGCACCGATCCCGACTTCCTGATCGTGGGGCGCACCGATGCCTTCACTGCCGTTGAGGGCGACATGGACGAGGCCATCCGGAGGGGCAACGCGCTCAAGGACGTTGGTGTGGACCTGGTGATGCCCCGGGGAGTTCGAAGCCGGGAAGACCTGGCCACCTTCCGCAAGGGAGTCCCCGATATCCCCTTGATGGTCATCGCCGGGGCTGACGACATCACTGTGGAGGAATACCGGGACCTGGGCTGCCAGTTCGTGATCTATGCCACCTCTTCGATCATCGCTGCGGTGGACGGGATACGGAGGATCTACGAGAGCCTGAGAGACACCGGCCACATAGGCATCAACGCGCCGCAGGTGGCGCAGATGCGGGCCGAGGTGGAGGCCCTGATCAGCCTGCCGGAATACCAGCAGGTGGAAGCCGAGACTACTGAGCGGGAGTTCCAGGACCGTGCGCGGCATTAGGTGTCCCTGACTGCGGAAACTCTCTTTACTCTCTGACGAAAGGAGTTGGAGATGAACAAGAGACTTGCGGCAGGCGACGGCCTGTTCCCGGAACCCTGGTTCGGCAAGCTTCTGCTTGTCTCACTGCTGGTGATGCTGAACCTGCCGGCGGTGTTTACCGTCAACACGGGCATGGACCAATACGGGTTCTTCACCCTCGAACCATTGGCGGAACAACCCTGGCCTCTGGTGGCTTCGGTCTTCTTCAGCACGGCCTCCGCCCTCGCAGGTTACGGGGTCTATGGGCTGCTGCGGAAGAAACAGACCCTGTACGCAGGCAACCGATACGGAGCCTATCAACGGAGCGCGGTACTCTTTGGCGTCCCCGTATTCCTGGCATTCGCTCCCTTGTTTTTCCTCACGGGTTACAACGACAAGCCCACAGCGCTGGCGGTTGCGGGCATACTGTCCACCTCGCTCTGCATCACCGCCGCGCTCAGCGACCGTGACTCGCGGCTTGATCCGGGACTGGCCCGTCTATGGTTTATTGCCGGCCTCGCCTTCATCCTAGTTTTTCTGATCCTGTGCGTGGCGGCCATGCTGGTGCTCTATCTGGTTGAGCAAACTCCATCGACGGGTAACTTCTTCTGGACATGGCAGATTGCCTGGGGGGACCTGGGGTACCCGGCGGAGGAATTCAACCAGCGGCACCGCAACGGACTGCTGGCATTCGCCATCGCCGGAAGCTGCTACATGACCGTCGCCATCGGTGGGTCGCTTCTGGGCGCCATCCTGGGATGGGCAAGACCCGCCCAGAATTCCGCGCCTGTATCCGTCGTCGGCGATAGCGATAGCGTTGGCGAGGGCGCTGCCCAGAACCAGTCCGAACCGCTCTCAGATTGGGTGCAGGAAGTACAGACCACAGTGCCTGACGCCCCTGAATTAGTGGTGGCGCTGAATGGACAGGAGGCGGCGATCGGCAGAAGCCGGTACGAAAACCTGCTGGCCGACTGCCGCCTCCTCGTGGATAAGGCTTCCGGAACTGCATTCGCAAGGACGGGCGGCAGATGGAGAAAGCTACCTTTCCGAGGAAGACGGAAGGGGCCGTTCCTGTTGCTGTGCGTCTACGCGCGACACCCGGGCAGACGGTTCACTACCGGTGAGCTCGAGGTGCTGCTGAAGTCCGACCTGTCGGGGCGAGACGCGTTCAACGTCAGCGACTTTTTCGCCCAGCTACAGCGGAGGAATCCGCTGGTTCCGGTGCGAAGGGATGACCACGGGACCTATATACCCGAAACCGTCAAGGTGTGCTTCCTCGACCATTGGCCTGTTCCTGTTGCTGTTTCCGAGGACGATTTGGCGACCACTTCCGACCAGGTCTCCCTGGCCCGCCAGGGCACCTAGAGAGGACCGTTGGTCCAGCCTCCGAGGCTGTTTGGGCATTTTCTACCTCTAATCTAACTGCTTTGGGGTTCTATTCAGCGATGCTGCTGAAGTATATTCGGAGAATCCTTGGCTATGCGGAGGTGTGAAATGCCATTCTCTTTAGTACCCGAAGAACAATTACGAAAGGAATTGCGCTTCGAATTCAAAGGAGGTCCGTTATTCACCCCGTCGACTACCCTAAGGGTAACGAACCGACGGGTAGTGGCAACTGAATCATTCAAGCCCGGCAGCGAAATCACGAAATATATGCCGCTGGAGAGCATCGTTTTCATGCAGGAGGGGCGTTTCAGTTCCACTCGGCTGCTTCTGGCCAGCATCGCCCTTATTTTCGTGGGGATAATCGCGACAATCACCGTGATCGGGGCCATCGCCGGGATACCAATGATCATAGCCGGCATAGTCTGCTTCATCGTCTATTGGTTCAAAAGGTCCCAGTCCCTCGTGATCGATTCAGGAGCTTCGGATAACATTGTCCTCAGCATCCAGGGACAGAACTCCCTGCTGGAAGAGCTGATAGAGGAAATTGAGCTGGCACGGATGGAAATCACCAGTAACGACTACATCGCGGCAACCATCGCTGCCAACACCGTTCCGATAGCCTCAACCAACCCCTGACCGGCAGGTATTGGTGGGCAACACTGCCATGGCCCTCCCCAGCGTTTATCGGGATTGAACGATTCCCCGCGAGACTAACGACCGGATCGATGCTCGACCGTCCCTTGCGCCAAATGCTGCCGCAGGGGACGGCTTCATTTGCCACACAGGACCCTTTACCCTGGCCCGCTAATTCTCTTCCACAACAACAGCTCAAGCAACCGAAGGGGCTGCCCACATCAGCGCGGATATTCACCAGAGAACTACCATGCAGCCACACAGCTTCCCACTGTAGGCAGCTATTCCCATGCCTGGCCGCGTCCAACCGAAGCCACACGACTGGATCGGTATTTCCGAAGCTGAATTCACAAACCCTAGTCCTAATCTAGCCATTTTGCCGTTTAAATCCGTGAGGTGGTAGTTCAATATTCAATATATTCACTGGTGTTCACATCGGTGTTCAGGCCCATGCGCTCATCAATGAGTTCCTCTCACGGTTGATGCGAAGAGCTATGCTCCGCATTGTCCCCTTCCCGGGTCTTCTTCCAGCCCTCTCTCGTGAAGGCTGATCCGTTTAAACGCAAATAGTCGTGACCCAAGCTAAAGGGACTCCCGTTGACCGCAGGGAGAAGCCAGTAGATTGGAGTAGACTGCATGCAGAACGACACCTTCGTTACCATCCACGGAAAGCGATTCCACTACACGTGGTTGCGCGACCACTGTTTGTGCAGTGAATGCTTTCACCAGGAATCATCGCAAAAGATATTCGACATCAGCCTGAGCCCTCTGCCGCTGGAGCCGACTGTGGTAGAAGAAGCCGAAGAGCAACTGCGAATTCTCTGGAACGGAAATGCTCCCCACGAAAGCGTCTTCCCCATCAACTGGCTCCTCGATCACTCTTACGACCCGGCCCCGGACTTCGAGCCACAAGGTGAAATTGCCCTCTGGGACGCGGCATACCTCGAGTCCCATCCTCCGGGATTCTTCGACGCTCACTCTGCTTCCTTCGAGTCGTGGCATCAGCAGCTCACAAGGCTCGGGTTCGCCGTACTACACAACCTGGACCGGTTGGACCTGCACCTTTGGTTTAACGAAATCGCCCCGATTCACGTTACCGAGTATGGAGTAACCTCCAGGGTGAGGCCGACACCCGAAGCCAAGGACCTCGCCATGTCTCATGCCGGGGACGGCCTGCTGCCGCACACGGACGGGTCGTACCGGTGGGGGGAACGGCTGCTGCAGTTTCTCTTCACACACCAGAACATCACCTCGGGCGGCGACACCATTCTGATAGACGGGTTCAGGGTGGCGCAGGACTTTCGGCTGCAGCACCCCGTTGAGTTTCAACGGCTGGCTTCGACACGAATTCAGTACAGGCAGTACGACAGGCAGGCCGGCTATGTGTTCAAGCACTCCACGCCCATTCTTCTCCTTGAGGACTCGGGTGAAGTAGAAGCGGTTTACTACTGCCCCAAGAACATCGACTGGCAGCTTCCCTTCGACCTGGTAGAAGACTTCTATCGCGCGTACAACCTGTTTTCCAGTTACCTGAACGACCCGGCGAACCAGTATCGATTCCGTCTCGAACAGGGCGACTGCGTCCTATTCCAGAACTTTCGGGTTTTGCACAGCATGGGCGAATATGATCCAAGGTCGGACTACAGGGACTTCGAGACCGGATATGTGGACTGGAGCTACGTAGAAGCACGAATGGAGTACCAGAGGGTCCTCCGCGAGACGCAGCCCTCGATCTTGGGCTGATCGGAGCGTCGCCCTTTTCAGGGGGCACGCACCGGCTACACCAGTCCCGAGGACTTGGCAGAACTGACTGGACACGAGGTACTCCAATGGAATCGTGGAACGGTCGCGAGAACAACCTCCACTCACTTCAGCGCGTCGTGGAACCGCCGAGTGCCTTCGGGGGGCAGGCCATCTCGGAAAAGACAACCTGGTCCTTCCGGCACAGCGGTCTCGCGAACCTGACACCCCTCCTGCGCCCGTGAGTGGCATCCTGGCAGGTGCGGAATCCAGGGTGGGAAATCCGGATAATATGACTGGCACGAATCAAAGGGAATACCGCTTGTAAAGCTCAATAACCCAGGTGGGCGTCTAAAGGAGTGCGACCACTCGGCACTGCTGTACGGCAACAACCTGGTCTCTCGAATATATTCACGAGCCCTGCGGGTGCCTTAGGGCCGGGATTGCACTCCACGACAATGCGGGAAGCGTGGGCAAAACCGTGGTGATACGAGCTGCGGGTCGAGACTCGAGGAGTACATGGACATCCCTGAAAGGAGGGAAAGGGAAAGGGTGGCCCGGCTAACCTTGAGGTACGCCGGGCCGTCTGTCTTTATTCGGGCGAAGGATACTCTCCCCGGTTCCCCTACACCTTAGTGGGAACTGTGTCGCTGACGCCGTACTTGCGCTCCAGCTCGTAGATCTCGCCGAGTCCGAGGAGAGAGGCGACGTCCCAGCGGGTGGCGAAGCGGCTGGGATCAACGGCGCCGGTGGCCTTGAGCTCCTCGAAGGACTCCTTGACCTGCTGGTAGATGAGCCAGATGGTGCTGCCACAGATCGTGACCTTGTAGCCCAGGTCGTTCAGGTCGTTGGTGTTCATCAGGTCGCCGTTATACATCCGGGGCAGGTCGGCCATGTCGCGGGCGTAGTTGCGTATGTCATCCTCGCTCTTGATGCCGTCGACAAAGACCACATCGGCGCCAGCTTCGATGTAGGCCCGGGAGCGGCGGATGGTGTCCTCCCATCCGGTGACCGCGTAGGCGTCGCAGCGGGCGATGACGACGAAATCCGGGTCGCGGCGGGCGTCGAGGGCGGCGCGTATCTTGTTGACATGGTCCTCCAGGGGAATGACCTGCTTGCCCTCGAAGAATCCGCACTTCTTGGGAAAGACCTGGTCTTCGATGTGGATGGCCGCAACACCTGCGGACTCGTACTCCTGTACCGCCCGCCTGACATTCAGCGGGTTGCCGAAGCCGGAGTCGGAATCGCAGATCACCGGGATGTCGACGGCGTTGGCGATGTACTTTGCGTTAGTGACCATCTCAGTCATGGTGAGCAGTCCGACATCCGGGAACCCACGTTCCGCGGCGGTGCCGGCACCGGTCATGTAGACGGCCTGGAAGCCGACGGACTCGGCGATCTTGGCGTGCAGCGCGTTGAGGACGAAGGGGGCGACGACCATCTCGTCCGAGTTCAGCATCTGACGAAGCCTGGTGGTGGCTTTCATTGCGAGTTCTCCTGCGTGGCGTTGGAGTTGTGGGTGAATGATACCGCAGGCACGACCGAGGTGCTATTCGATTCAGCCGGAAGTAGCTTGAAGGACCAGTGCTTTCGCCAAATTACAATTGACGCTCCTCGTACAAATCTCTTACCATCAACGAAAGATGATACTCAGTTACAGGGATCGGAGGACCGAGCGGTTCTCCAACGGAGAATTCGTCGCCGCCTTTCAGAGGTTCGAGGAACAGGCTGCTAGCCGACTCTCCATGCTGAATGCAGCAGTGTCGTTAAATTCCCTGAGAACTTTCCGAGGCAACCGGCTTGAAACTCTCAGAGGAACCAGGGCAGGGCAGTACTCGATACGGATAAACCGACAGTGGCGAATATGCTTCTCTTGGTCGGAAGGACAAGAAGGACCGTCCGAGGTTGAAATAGTCGACTATCATTAAGCTAATGGGGTATCCATGTTCATGCGAGCTGTACATCCAGGTGTAATTCTCAAAGAAGAATTGGCGGAGTTGGGCGTCACGCCATCAGCATTTTCCCGACAAATCAATGTGCCGGCCAACCGAATCAGCCAGATAATCGCGGGCAAGCGATCCGTTACAGGAGACACTGCACTTAGGTTCGGGCACTGGTTCGGAGTCGAACCGCAATTCTGGATGAATCTGCAGTCCCAGTTCGACCTCTCCGCAGCGGAGAGGCTGATTGGCGAGGAGGTCAACGAACTGCCGACGGCTGCCAATTTGTGAATCCAAATAACTTACCCTTCCGAAGAAGCGGACCAAGCCGCTGCGGGGCTCACTCCTCTCCTTCTTGCCCTGCTCCTTGACCATTCTCAGCATGTCGAACACCGATTAGACCTCGGCGTAGACCGCGTGGCTGGATAGCAGCTGCCACGACAGGTCGGAAGCCCAGCGGCCGTTGCTCCAATCGTCCCCAGCGGCCTCCGAGGAGTATCGCGTCAGAAGCAGTCGCCAGGGCATGGCCGTCTCGGTCATATCCAGCCCCGACGCCACTCCATCGGCGAACCGCGCGGCGTCTTGCAGTATCGCCTCAGGAAAATTCCCGTATTCCAGCAGCGTGACGGCGGGACGGAAGGGATGGGACGAATACGGTCCGACGGAATGGCTTTGTGCGTCCTCCATAGCTCTTCGTTGCAACTCGAACAGCTGCTCCGGACCCTCGAACTCCATCAGCACGCTGCTCGCGCCGGGGACGACCGTGATGCCGGTGCGGCGCAGCGTATAGGGCGCTTTGTCTGCGGTATCGCTGGCGATTCTCTCCACCTGCGACGCCAGATCTGGCAGCCGGTCGTCGGGGCAAGGGAAATAGGGAGTCATGGACATCCTGAGCATCTGCATTTCGGCAGCCCAAGAGGAATACTGGCCGCAGACGATCTGGCGCGTCTGGTAAAGCTTGGCGGTGAAGGAGGGTTGCAGGACCAGGTCAATTCCGTATCGTACCGACATTTTTCCTCTCTCGCGCCCCCTGAATTCTCGCGCTGGTTCAGGCGCTGGTTCAGGACAGAAGAGCGGCGAGCTCCGGCAAATTACTGGTTTCGATATCCGGGTGATCGTCGGTGAATGGCGCGAAGGGAATGGTGTGACGGTCGATGTAGGCGCCCTTCATTCCCACAGCCTGCGCTGCACGGATGTCCCAGGCGTGGGCGGCCACGTGAAGAATCCGGTCGGTACCCAAGGACAGCAGTTCGGCGGCGCGCAGGTAGACGCGCCGGTCCGGCTTGTAGCATCCTGCCTGTTCCACCGAAATGGTGCGGTGAACGGGGATGTTCAAGGTCGACACTATTCGCTCCAGCACGGCCAGGTCGCCGTTGGACAGCACCGACAGCGTGTATTGCCCGCGCAGGGCGTTCAGGCTCTCGACAACATCCGGGAAGAGCGTGGGGTTGGCGCGTCTGGTCAGCAACTCCTCGACGTCGTCCCTGTTGTGCTCGACGCCGGTGCGGGTCAGCAGCTGGGACAGGGTCGTCCGGCGGACCTGCTCGAAAGGAGTCCTGGGGCCGCCGAGGAAGGTGTCGACCATGCCCTCGTGAAGGTAGGTGAACTCCCATGTCTGCACGAACCTGGGGGCGTCCACGGCGGCTCCCCGCTCTCTAAAGAAGGCGTCGAATCCGGGCTCAAAGGTGGCCTCCAAGTCCAGTAGGGTGCCGTAGAGATCGAAGGTTATCGCCGATATGGATTGAGGGTCGAAAGATGGCATGACGAAACTCCCACGGATTACAGCATGAAACTTATCAAGCTGCGGCGGGATTATAGCAGTAATTAGCGAAGAGATTGCCACTAAAGGGTATATCTTCCGGGGCTTCTCCGTAGCTTCTTCTCAGGGAGGGCGAGAGACTTCCAGATAACCATGGAATCGCCCCCTGGGTCTTATAGTTGTCGAGAAACCCGTTGGTCTTGAGCCTGTCGAATGGCGAGTCCGTTCATGGTTCGACAAGCTCACCACGAACGGACTCGCAAGGTTGCCATGGAAAACTAAGCGACCCTGCGGGGCTGCGATACATGCCGCGCCCCGGTCTATGCGCTGCCCGCCCAGGCGAGTACTTTCCTGCAAGGAGGGCGTATGCCGCCGAGGGGGCCCATCAGTCTCTTCGCTATCATCAGGCCAGCGATCCTCGGAGTTTAACTTGCAGGGCTGGTCATCGTGGTCGTCCTGGCCTTCAGGGCCCATCCTGGCCATATCCTGGCCTTCAGGGCTAACGCCGCCGCCGGGGCGGGTCCCAGCGAGGCCAACGCGGCCGTGGTCCTGATGATCGCCTCCATCAAGGCTGGCGTCATCGGCATACCCTTGGCCGTGTCCGTGCCCCATGCGGTGCAGACCATGAGGACTGGGGAGCCGATGGAGCTAATGGAAATGCAAACGCAGGCGCAAACGTAGAATCCCGTTACCCGTATTGGGGAAAGGCCCCTGGAGGGTCATCCGGGGGCCTTCGTTGCGCTGGCGGCTCATTCCCGCCCCTTGTACTTGGGCGAACACAGGGAGTTCCGCAATCGCCCTGCATGGGCAGGTAGCTTTTCATCCTACAAGTGCACCACCACTGGATTCCCGCTTTCGCGAGAATTGCCATGGCCTTGGGGCCACGCATGAGGATGAAAATTAACTTCGACGGGAGTTCAGCAAGGATTTCACCCCCACCCTAACCCTCCCCCTCAAGGGAGAGGGAACTGTTTTGTTCCCTATTTTCATGACAATGACTGATCATAAGCAGGCAAACCACCTAAATGGGAACGCTGTCCCAGGGGCAAAACGGGTGTTGCCGTGGGGCGAAAGGATGCTATAATTTAGCCTTACTGGCCCAGCCGAGGTGGTGGAATTGGTAGACACGCTGTCTTGAGGGGGCAGTGGGCGTGCGCCTGTGTGGGTTCAAATCCCGCCCTCGGCACCAAATCCTGCGAGGCAGTGTTCCCGGCACTCTTCAGGGTCCGCAAACACAGGGCGACGTAGCCAAGTGGTTAAGGCGGAGGTCTGCAAAACCTCTATGCGGCGGTTCGAATCCGCCCGTCGCCTCCAATCCCCTCCTCTTGATATCCCCTTCCTTGTTGTTACACACCCTCTCCTTGATCCCGTTTGTTTTCTCCCCGTCCCTCGTTCCTATATTCCTGTTTCATCCCTTTCAGGAGGCCAGAGAACCGTGGCTTTTCTATCCCTGCCAGGAGTAGAGCTGTGGTACGAGGATACAGGCGGGGAAGGCACCCCCGTCGTCCTACTTCACGCGGCCTCCGGGACATGCGAGTGCTGGGTGCACCAGCTGCCGGCCTTCACTGCTGCCGGCTACCGCTGCGTTGCCTACGACCGGCGCACCTGGGGACGGTCCCGGTCCACTGACCCCGAACGCCAGCCTGGCTTCCTGGGAGACGACCTTCATGCGCTGATCGAAAGCCTGGCGCTGGAGCGAGTTCACCTAGTCGGTACGGCGGCCGGCGGTATCCCCGCCATCGACTACGCGCTGAGCCACCCGGAGCGCGTGCGCAGCCTGGTCGTCGCCAATACCATCGGCGGTGTGCAGGATGCGGCGTACCTGCAGGTGCAGCAACGGCTGCGTCCTCCGGAAATCCAGGACCTGCCAGTGGAACTGCGGGAGCTGGGGCCCTCTTACCGGGGAACCAACCCGGAGGGAGCGGCCCGCTGGCTGGAGATCGATCTGGCCAGCAGGCCCGAGGGCGCCGTACCCATGCAACCGCCCCGCGAGCCGATCACCTACGCCCGGCTGGAGACCATGCAGGTGCCAACGCTGGTCATATCAGGGGAAGCGGACCTGCTGTCGCCTCCGGCGCTTATGCGCATGCTGGCGGCGCACATCCCGACTTCCCGGTTCGCGTCGTTGCCCGAGGCTGGGCACGCAGGATTCTGGGAACGGCCGGAAGTCTGGAACGGTATGGTGCTGGAGTTCATCGCCCAGCACTAAGTGCCTATCTCAAAATACAGCGGGTGGCCGAGAATCCGCTGGACTTCAATGTAGGCCACTGGATTCCTGCTTTCGCAGGAATGACGGAGTGGGTGCTGGCTCCATTTTGAGATAGTTACTAAGCGTTTGGCGGAGCAATCGTCGAGAAAACAGGAGACCCCGTGACAACTTACGGTGTCGCGGGGTCTTTGTTCGCCTTGTCCGCGACGGGCTGCCGCGAACCGGATCGAGTCCGGGGTCAGGCCTCAGCGGCGCGCAGGGCCTCGGCGTTCATGCCGTAGTCCTCGGGCTCACGGCCCTGCATGGCGGCCAATACCCGCTCCGGGCTGAGGGGCAGGGTGCGGATGCGGACGCCGACGGCGTCGTAGATGGCATTGGCGATGGCGGCGGGCGGGCCGAATCCGGGCGGCTCGGCCACGGCGCGGAGGCCGAAGGGGCCGTCCTCGCTGGGAACTTCCACCAGCACGTTTTCGATTTCGGGCATGTCGATGGCCAAGGGCATCAGGTAGGTGGCCAGCGAGGCATTGCGGACCTGTCCGGTGTCGGGGTCGATCTGAATTTCCTCGCTGAGGGCGCGGCCAATGCCCTGCACCGCGCCGCCTTCGAGCTGTCCCTCGACACCCATGGGGTTGACGGCCAAGCCCACATCCTGAGCCTGCACGAACCGGGTGACGCGGACCTGCCCGGTCTCGCGGTCGACCAGGACCTCGGCGCCTTGGGCGTTGAAGACTGGGTTATAGGGCATGCTGGAAAGCGACGCGTTGCCCACCACGGGCCCGCCTCTTGAGGAGAGGCTCATTCGCGCCAGCTGGCCCATCCCGATGGACTGGGGCGGGTTGTCCATGACATATACCGCGCCGCCCTCGCACTCCAGCGCGTCGGCCTGCACGCCCAAGCGGTCGGCAGCCAGTGCCATGAGCTTGTCGCGCGCGTCCTCGGCTGCCATCTGGACCGCTTTGCCCTGGCTGTAAACGATGCGGCTGCCGCCGCTGGGGCCCGTGAAGGGGGCGAGGTCGGTGTCGCGCTTGGCGACGATCACCTGCTCCATCTCCAGGCCCAGCACCTCGGCGGCGATCTGGGCAAGGGAGGTGTCGCTGCCGGAGATGTCCACCGAGCCGGTGAGCAGCCCGACTGTGCCGTCCTCGTTGACACTGATAGCCGCGGTGGAGGGTCCGCTGCCGCTACGCCACTCGCCCACGGCTATGCCTACCCCGCGGGCCACTTTCCCATTGCCTGAATCGGAGTCTGCGCTGCCGTTCGCACGAGGAAGGTCCATCTTCTCTTTCAGGGCATCCATGACCTCGGCGAGGCCGTGGCGTGGGATGCGGGCGCCGCTAACGCTTGTGTCGCCCTCCTTCAGGGCGTTGCGGCGGCGGAACTCCAGCGGGTCGAGGCCCAGCTTGTGGGCGATTTCGTCCATGTGGGACTCGACGGCGAAGGTCATATCGGCCACGCCGGAGGCACGGTAGGAGCCGACATAAACCTTATTGGTGTAGACGCCGTAGGAGCGCAGCCGGAAGTTGGCGATGTCGTAGGCGCCGAGGCCATGTCCGACGCCGGAGTTGGGCCCGGCGCCCAGATAGGCCCCGACATCGAAGATGCTCCGGCCCTCCCGGGCGGTAATCTTTCCGTCACTGGTGACGGCGGTCTTCAGGTATATGTTGGTCTCGAGGCGCGGGCCGTTCAGGGTGAAGGTCTCCTCGCGGGTGTTGACCAGCTTGACCGGTCGGTGGGTCTTCATGGCCAACAGGGCGGGAAAGGCCTCGAGGGCCAGCCGGAGCTTGGCTCCGAAGCCGCCTCCCATCTCCATCGCTATGATCTTGATGTTGCCTATGGGCATGTCAAGCACCGAGGCGAGCTGCTGGCGAACCTGGTAGGGCCCTTGAGTCGACGCCCAGATGGTGAGGCGGCCGTTTGCCTCGACATTGGCGACGCAGGCCATGGGCTCGAGGAAGCCCTGGTTGATGGGCTGGGTGTGGTAGGTCTCCTCGATGATGTGGTCGGCCTCGGCAAAGGCCGAATCCACATCGCCCCGGTCGGCGTCCAGCATGGTGCAGTTGTTGCCGCCGAGGGCAAAGGCATAGCCCTCGAAACTCTCCAGGTCGGGGTGAACGGTGGTCGTGCTTCCGGTGAGGGACGCCACCGGATCGACGATGGCATCGAGGTCCTCGTATTCGACCTTGATCAGGGAGAGGGCTTCAACCGCCGTTATCTCGTCATCGGCAGCGACGGCGGCCACCGGCTCGCCGAGGAAGAAGACCTCGTCGCGGGCCATGACGCGACGGTCGCGCAGGGCGCCGGAGCCGAAGAAGACGTCGGGGAAGTCCCGGCCGGTGATGACTCCACGGACGCCGGGCAGGGCCTCGGCCTCGGAGGTGTCTATGCTGACGATGCGGGCGTGGCTGCGGGTGCTGGTCAGCACCTTGCACATCTGCATTTCGGGCAGGTAGACATCGCCGGCGTAGGTGGCGTGGCCGGTCACCTTGTCGAAAGCGTCGACACGGACATGGTTCTTGCCCAGGACATTGAACTCAGCCATCTCTCTACTCCGATTCCCCAGAATTTTCGGGCTGGGTGCTTTCGACGGCGGCCATAACCGCGTCGATGACCTTGGAATAGCCGGTGCAACGGCACAGGTTGCCGCCGAGGCCGAACTTGACCTCTTCCTCGGTGGGGTCGGGGTTCTCGTTGAGCAGGCCGACTGTGGCCATGATGAGGCCGGGAGTGCAATAGCCGCACTGCAACCCGCCGTTCTCCGCGAAACTGCGCTGTACGGGGTGCAGTTCGCCACCCGAGACCAGACCCTCGACGGTCGTAACCTCGGCCTCGTGGACGCTATGGGCCAGGACGAGGCAGGAGGTGACCGGCTGGCCGTTGAGCAGCACGGTGCAGGCGCCGCAGTCGCCCTCGTCGCACCCCTTCTTGGTGCCGGTGAGGTGCAACTCGTCGCGAAGAGTGTCCAGCAGCGAGTACCAAGGCTCCACCAGTATGGCGCGTTCCACTCCGTTGACGGTAATCCGGAGTACTGTCTTCATTTCTTCACCCGAAAGTGGGATAGGTCAGACGGCCACCTGTATGGCGAGCCGACGGTAGTCTTCGTAGGCGAGAGGTGTGCCCGCAGCTGTCGCCGCCGCGTGCTCCAGGGTGCGGCGGGTCAGGACGCCAACCATCTGGCGGCGGTATTCTGCCGTGCCTCGCACATCGTCTATGGGTGTGGCCTGGGATATTGCCGCCTCTGCTGCGACCTGCAGCAGTTCGGCGTCAAGCTGCTTTCCTCGCAGCAGGTCCTCGGCGGCATGGGCGCGCAGGGGCGTGGGGGCGACAGCACCGAGGGCGATCTTTGCGTCGGTGCAGACTCCCGACCGGTCCACAGATACCGCAGAGGCAACTCCCACGGTGGCGATGTCCATCGCGCCGCGGGGGCTGTGCTTGATGTACAGGGAGCCGGTGTTGGGCAACGGCGGGGGCAGTGTGATTTCAGTCAGGATCTCGTCCTGTGCCAGCACCGTCCGGCCCGGCCCGGTGAAGAGCTGGTCCAGCGGAACCTGGCGGTGCCCGTCTGGGCCCGACAAGCGGCACTCGGCGCCGCAGGCCAGAAGCGCAGGAAGGGTGTCACCGGAAGGCGACGCGTTGCAGATATTGCCACCGACGGTGGCCAGGTTGCGGATCTGCACGCCGGCGAAGGATGCGGCGGCAGCGGCCAGCGCCGGGTAGTGCTGGCGGATGGCGGGGTGCTGCTCCAGCGCCTGGATGGTCACCATCGCGCCCACCCGCAGGCCGTTGCGGCGGCTGAAGGTCAGGCGGCCGAGGCCAGGAATGTGCTGGATATTGACCACGAAGTCAGGGTGCCAGAACCCGGCGCGCCAGCGGACCAGGAAGTCAGTGCTACCGGCAACGATCCGGGTCCCTTCGCCGTGCTGCTGGAGCATCCTGGTAGCCTGGCGCAGCGTTCGCGCCTCGAGATATTCAAAACGCCTCATGCCAACCTCTTGCTAGGTATTGGAAGCGAGTGTAGATAGCAGCGGCGGGCAATGTCAACGCGAATCCCCGAGTTGGGCCGCCAGACCAGGCGGCATGGCTATAATGGCCTTCTGACCAGACTTTCTTCAGATGCTTGAATCAAGCGAGGGGTGTGATATGGCGCGGCTTCCCATTTTGACCAGAGACCAGGCCCCGGAGCAATTCCTGGACGCATTCGACGCGGAGACGGCCGACAGCGGCGGCGTGGTGGATTCCGGGCCGGGGTCGGTGATGATCCACAGCCCGGAGCTGCGTCGACGGGCCAACCATTTCGTCGGCTACTTCCGGCAGGTGACAGACCTGCCCCACAGGCTGCAGGAGCTGGCCATGCTGCTGACGGCAAGGCACATGGACTGCCAGTACATCTGGTACGCCCACGCGGCACGCGGGCGCCAGCAGGGGCTGAGCGACGCGCTGGTGGACGCCATCCGCGACCGCAAGCCGCTGCCCGGCATGCCCACTGACGAGGCGGCCTTCGTCGCCTACGCTCACGAGATGTTCAACGACCACCGGGTGAGCGAGGGGACCTACCGCAGCGCCGTGGAGCAGATCGGGACACGGTGGCTGGTGGAGCTGACCACGATGATGGGCTACTACACCACGCTGGCCTACAACGCCAACTCCTTCGAGATCGACCTGCCCGATGACGGCCCGGAACCGGCGCTGCCGGTTTAGGCCCCACGACGAGTCCGTCCTGACAACCGTCGCGAGGCGGTTGATACATGCCAGAAAGTGCCGAGGAGGAAGAAGCGATGCCAGAGAAACAACGCATGACCACGAGGCTCAAGGAACTGTTCGAGCGCCCGGAGATTTTCGTCCTGGCCGGCGGGATGAACGCCATGGGGGCGAAGATGGCGGAGGTGGCCGGGTTCGAGGCCTTCTACATGTCGGGCGGCAATACCTCGGCCCAGCTAATGGGCCTGACCGAGGGCGGCACCAGCATGCGGGACATGGTGGACAACGCCCGCCGCATCGTGAACACGGTCGAGATTCCGGTGTTCTGCGACATGGACACAGGGTACGGAGACGCCATCCAGGTCTACGAGACGGTGAAGGAGTACATCCGGGCCGGGATTGCGGGAGCGCACCTGGAGGACCAGACTTATCCGCCAAAGACCGGCCCGCGCCGCCGCTGCGTCTCCATCGAGGAGATGGTGGGCAAGCTCAGGGCCGCCATGGACGCCAAGATGGAGTACGACCCTGACTTCGTCATCGTGGCCCGGTGCGACTACGCCGGAGTGCCGGGTTCGACCTTCGAGGAAGTTATGGAGCGCTGCCTGGCGTACAAGGAACAGGGCAACCCTGACGTGGTCTGCCCCGCGGTGCAGTCGTGGGACGAGAACCAGGAAGCCATCCGTCGAATTCCCGGCCCGGTGCTGCCCCTGTTCACCCACGGCAGCCAGACCCACCCCACGCTCCCGGAGCTACAAACGGCGGGAGCCGCTGGAGCCTGGTATCCGTCGCTGACCACGATGGCCGGGCTGCAGGCATCGTGGGACCTGCTCCACGACTTCAAGGAGCGGGGCACCGGCGCCATCGACGACTTCCTGGCCTCCGCAGCCCAGAGCAAGTGGGGCGTGGCAAGCAACGGCGGCATCCTGGGTGCGCAGCACATCCGGGAGATGGAGGACAGGTACATTCCCTGATGCGCGGATGTACCATTGGGACTGGCATTTCTGTTTTTCCCTCTCCCTACGGGGGAAGGTTAGGGTGGGGGCGTATCCATCCAGCATGGCAAAGTTGCTGATGCGCAGGACTTCACCCTCACCCCAGCCCTCTCCCTCAAGGGAGAGGGAGAGATGTCGGACCCTACCTATGCACCCTGCGCCGGGACCGGCAACCCAGGGATCTTCAGTTGGATGCGGGTAACGGTTTCGAAGGTGGTGATGAAGAGCGTCTTCCAGTCATCGCCACCGAATGCGAGGTTGGTGGTGTGCTCCACCTCCGTCAGGATCGTTCCAAGGTGGTTGCCGGAGGCGTCGATAACCCACACGCCACCCGGCCCGGTGCAGTAAACATTCCCCTGGACATCGACCTTCATGCCGTCGGGGATCCCGGACCGGTCGCCCCTGAGCTCGCAGAATCTCCGGCGGTTTGCCAGCATCCCGTTGGCCCTGACGTCAAAGGCATCAATCAGCCCGAGACTGCGGAACATCTCTTCCCGCACCAGCAGCCCCAGGGAATCGTTTATGTAAAGAACCTTCTCATCAGGCGAGAAGGCCAGCCCGTTGGGCAGGACATAGTCCCGCACCAGAAGGTTGATGGTACCCAGGTCAGGGGAAACCCGGTACACGCCGGAGAAGTCCAGGTCCGTGTCCGGGGCCGGACCGCCGGGATCGGTGAAGTAGATGCTTCCATCGGACTTCACCACCACATCGTTGGGCCGGTTGAGGGGTCGCCCATGGTAGTTGCTGGCCACGACGGTGATGGTGCCGTCGTGCTCCATCCGGGTGACCCGCCGGGCCCCGCCCTCGCACATCACCAGCCTGCCCTGGGGGTCGCGAGTGAGACCGTTGGCGTTGTTGGTGGGCTCCCGCACGAGAGTAACACCCTCACCCTCGGACCACTTCCACCTGCGACTGCCGCGGACCTCGCTGAAATAGAGGCAGTTATCCTCCTTCCACCACAGAGGTCCCTCTCCCACATGGTATCCGGTGCCGAGAACCTCGACATCCTGGTCCGGGGACACTATGCATTCCATTTCCGGTATGACACGCTCGATGGGAATATCGCCTCCTTTAATGCCGTGTGAGTCACCTGTTCCGCTGCGCCTCCGATTGTAAGGAACTGAGTTGTAAGGCACTGAGGGCGGGCTGATGCTATTTGGGTTCCGCTTCCCGCAAGGCCGCGATTCCTTCCACCAAGCCCAGGTGGGGCAGACCCAGTCGACTCATTGTCCGCGCGCAGTCCAGCCCCAGCCGGTCGCCGATACCGGGCTGTCCGGCGGCTTCGTCCGGCAGGACAAGGCGGCGGTCCAGGCCGAACCCTTCTGCTATGGCCGCAGCGAATTCGTACATGCTGACCCGGTCCCGGCCGGCTATGTGGTGGACGCCTTGATGGTCGTCCTCAACAAGCCGCGCGATTCCGTCAACCAAGTGCTCCACATAGACCGGGGACCTGAGGACACCAGTGGGACCGTGATAGGCGTGGCCCGTGCGGAGGCGTTCGATCAGCCACGGGGCGAAGTTGCGGTGCGCCTGCAACGGCCAGCCATAGACGATGCTGGTTCGGACTATGATCCAGCGGTCGAGCAGGGCCGCCACCGCCCGCTCGGCCTCGTGCTTGGTGCGGCCGTAGTGGGTGTTTGGCTTGGGAGGGTCATCTTCAGCGTAGAATCCGCTGAGGCCGTCGAAAACATACTCGGTGGAGACAAAGACCAGCCTCGATCCGTGCTGCCGGCAGAGACGAGCTATGGCCGAGGTGGCGTCCACATTGACCGAGGTGGCCGTCTGCGGGTCGCGTTCGCAGGCGCCGACATCCGCCATGGCCGCAAGGTGCACCACCACTTCGGGGCGGGACAGACGGAACAGCTCCGGCAGGACATCCGAATCGGCGAAGTCGACCTGCCGCCATGTGTTGCCGTCGACCGCGGGGGGTCGAGAGCGGTAGGTGGCCCAGATGTCGGAGCGCTTAGATTCGCCGAGTTGGCGCACCAGGTAGCGGCCGATGAAGCCGCTGGCACCGATTACGAGTACTCGCAACTGTTATTCCTGTCTGGACTAAGTTCCTTGCATATCCCTCCCCTGAAGGGGGTTGGGGTGGGAGTAAAAACTCGGGTACCTAATCCTTTGGATTCGGCGGGAATACGCCCTCACCCTAACCCTCTCCCGGAGGGAGGGGGAAATGTTAAGAAGAACCCGCTCCAGTTCCCTGAATCCAGGCCACACACTATTGGTAGATTTCCTCGCCCCGCTGGAGGCGCAGGGCTATCTGGTATGTCTGTCCCTCGGCCCTGGGTGTGGGCGAGTGGGCGGCCAGGAACCGGGACAGGCCGATCATCACATGGCGGGCTGACTCGGTGCCCCTGCGGGACTCGAACTGCTGGAAAGCAGCGTCGACGATCTGGAAGGAGTGGAAGTCTGCGTCTTCGCGCAGCATTATCCGCCCCATGGTGGCCAGCAGGTCGTCGGGGTCGCATCCACCGGCCAGGTAGCCGGACACCGCATGGGACGATTCCTCCACCTGCTGGCGGACATTGACCGTCTCCAGCATCTCCTCGAGTTGCTCTGCGGCGGAACCGGTGGCGGGAATGGCTTCGGGAAGGCGCTGGGGCGGCATATTGAGGAAGCGGTCAAGGTAGATGCTCATAGCGATATCGAACACGCCGCGGAGCAACTCAGGCGTGGGCGACCGCCGCAGGGCCTGGTGCAGGGAATTGGCCGCCGTGAGGGTGTTGTGCACGGTGTCCCAGTCGCGGAACTCGTTGGACAGGTGGAAGTGGGCCATGCGAAGGAAGGCGGCGTGGGCCACTGCCGAGCCGAGCTGCTCGGGGGTTGCTCCGCTGGCGATAGCCTCCTTGATTGCTTCCGTTATCTCGTCCGGGGAGTCGCCAAGCATCGCGGTTGCCAGCTGTTCAGCGCCGTCCCATGTCCCGAGACGACCCCTGCCCTGTTCCAGCAGTGAGGGGACCTCGGCTCTTGCCTGCCGGACCAGGGAGGCAAGGTCGATGGGCTGGCGCCACTGGCTGAGCTCCTGGCTGCGGCGGGCGCGGGCCATCCCGTGCACCAGGCTTGGCAGAACCTGGGCGGCCATCTCCCAGCCGAGGTGGTCCAGAAGCTCGAACGCCTTGTTGGCGAAGTCGACCGTGTGCCCGGCGTCCAGGTAGATGTGGTCGGTAGCAGCGGCGAAGACCATGTCGGCGATGTCCTGCCGGGACATGCCCAGCTCGATTGCGGTCGCCAGGCACCGCTCGGCGCCCTCGTCGTCTCGAACATCAATGAAGTTGCGGAACCACCGGGCGAAAATCTCTGGGCGATCCTCGCCAGTGGGCAGGGGCTCCACGGAAAAGCGCGGGGCCTTCCCGGCGCATTCCCGGGCCACATGCCGCAGACCCTGGTACAGGGCCCTGGGCCGGTCGTCATCGTGGAGTTTCGTGAGGATGTTGGCGGTGCAGGTCAGGATGCTCATGGCCGCGCCCCATCCGCTGGCGGAGTAGGTTGTGCCGAACCTGGCCCCGACTTCCAGCGGCTCCCGGTAGCCGGCGCCCGCGGCCTGAAGTCCCAGCACCGATTTGGCGATGACCAGGCGGATGTTGTGCTCGAGACCATCCTCGAGCCGGCGCTTCCAATGTCCGCGTTCGTCCCGCTCCGGCGATTCGGGATCGATCCAGACCTCGCCGTCGACCACGCTCACCGGGAAGCTGCGCACATCATCGGCGAATGGATTAAAGGTGCCGCCGCTGGAGAGGTCGAACCGGGCATGGTGCCAGTGGCAGGTGAGGATGCCGTCGCTGACGCTGCCCCGGTCCAAGGGGAAGCCCATGTGAGGGCAGCGGTTGTCGACAGCGTAGACCTGTCCGCCGTGGTGGAATACGGCGATTGCGTGCCCACCGCCGGTCACCACCATGCAGCCTCGTTCCCTGACCTGCTCCAGTGAGCCAACCCTGATTTGCCCCTTGACTGAGGTAGCCATGGTCCGCCTCCCATGAGAGAGTCCCCTCTACCTCCGGGTGAGGGTTAGGGTGAGGGCATCCGCTGATTCTCCAATGCAGGAGTCTGGAACTACTGATCCTGAATGGTTTACCGGCTGCCCGCTGACCTTCCTCCATCCACCATGTAGACACCACCGGTACAGAAGCTGCTGTCGTCGCTGGACAGGAAGAGCATCAGCCGGGCCACTTCCGTCGGGTCGCCGTAGCGCTGCAGCGGGACGCGGTCGGCGAAGGACTGCTTGGCCACCTCTACGGTTACGGTGGCATCGTCGAAGGCGGCGACGCGCATCTCCTCGATGGAGCGCATCATGCGGGTCTCGATGGGTGCCGGGTTAACGGTGTTGACCCGGATGCCGTTGGGGGCGCCCTCCAACGAGGCGGTGCGCATAAGGCCAATGACGGCGTGCTTGCTCGTGTTGTAGGCCGACATCTCAGGCGTGCCGCTGATGCCGGCGGTGGAGGATGTGATGACGATGCTCCCGCCGCCCCGCTCGCGCATGGCCGGGATGGCGTACTTGATCCCCAGCCAGACGCCGCGGACATTGACGGCCATCACGCGGTCGAACATCTCGACCGGATAGTCGGCAATGGAGGCCAGGGTACCCTCGATGCCCGCGTTGGCCAACAGCACATCGATGCCGCCCCAGCGACTGACGGCGGCGTTGATGTAGGCCTGGGTCTGGTCGGGCTGGGTCACATCGGCTACGGTATAGCTGGCCTTGTCCTCGCCGATTGACTGTACTACCTCCTGCAGCGCAGATTCGTCCAGGTCGACGAGCGCGACCCTTGCGCCCTCCTCGGCGAACAGCCGCGAGGCTGCCCTGCCGATGCCGCCGGTGGCACCGGTAATCACGGCCACTTTTCCTTCCAGGCGTGCCATGTTCAATTCTCCTAACAGGCGGGTCTTCCCCACCCAACCATCGACTTGACCGCGGAGTGGGCTATCCTGCCTCCTGCTCTTGACTTTTCACCGTTTGGCTGGCAGAAACAAGGGAGTCATGGTCTTTGGGGCCTGACCACTCTCTGCTAAGCGCGCCCGTGCCGGGATGGCGGAATGGCAGACGCGGCGGACGTAAAATTCGATTGGACGGCGTCTTCTAGCCTAATATAGTCTCATTAAGATATACCGTTGTATTTTTGAGAGTCTCAATTGATCGCTATAGGGCACTGAACCGCAATAAGCTGCAGCGAGAGGAATGGCAAAAGAATGGCAATTTTTGCGCCGTCCAACCTCTAATTTGCCTTAAAGCACTCCAGGTCTCCCCTTTCATCGGCCTCCCCTTTTTTGGCCTAGCGCTCCCAGTTCCCAGCCATCACCTTCTATTCCGTGCTCCTGTTGGACTTTGCATTGCCGCTGCATCGATTAATACCAGAGATGGACCACGGCAGGTACGTAGGGGGGCGGTTAATGAATTCTGCCCTGAATTAGCCCAGATTGATAGTCTTTGTGTCCAATTAGTCCACCTATGCCGTACAGCCGTTTGGCCGACCCGTAGCGGATACGCCATATGTTAGTGCCTCGAACGGCGTCCGTGTCGTGGGCAATTCCCTGAAACGCACCCTGGCTGTCGTGGTGCAGTGCCTAGTTCTGGGCCACGGTGACGCGATAATGGCCGAAGGTTCCCCAATAGAACTCGACGGCAACGATTCCGTTGCTATCGTCCCTTGCTCTTAGTTGATCCGCTTCATGAATCACTGGGCCACTCTGACGTGTTCTACGTGATTTGTGGGTCCGCCGGTGCGGGCAGCCGGCGGGCGATTCTATCGCGGTTGTGGTCAAGCTGGAGCCTTTCTCCTCTTCAGTGTCGGGATTACTCACGTAGGTTCCGAACTTGATGCTATGGGGCAGTCCCATGCTGGTGCTGAAGGCGAGGCCCAAGTGCTCGCCGCCCGGTATAGTTTCCCCTCGCCTGGAGCCACTCGGTCCCGATGCCCAGGGCTGCGACGATGGCGTAGAAGTCGTCGTGGTCCTTGTAGTACCAATTGCGTGTGGCGGCTATGTATCCCAGCGTGGCTCTCACGGCGGCGGTCGGGATTTCCACTCCTTCCGAGGAGTCTCGTTTCTAAAACCTGAGATGGGCGGTATTGGAGTATTCGCCGACGACTTCTCTCACTAATGGCTGCCAGATATGGAGCAAGGGGTCTTTCCAGATGTCCGCGTCCTGGCCGGTGCAACTGCTGGCTGATTGGTCGGTGGCGCCCATGACGTTGTTCATGGTCTTCCTGTTCTCGGGTGTGAGGCGTGCCTCCTGGAAAACCTCTTTGCGTGCCACAAGGTCGAGGAGAGGCTACGACGCGGAGTTGGGGTTCGAGCGCGCTATTGGGGCGACGTCTTCCGCGACCCCCTACATTTTTGCGATGCTATCGGTATTCTGAACTCTCGGTTTATTTGGATGTTGGAGCCCTCCACTCGAGCGGTCAGCCGGAGGGTTGTTGCGGGTCGCCTTCTACTCGATGCGTTGGTCTGGCGCACAGAGGCTCATTTTTCGAGCAAGGCAGCAATCAGTATTGTGGCGCTCGCAATTGCCTTCCTCTCGTTTTCAATTCCTCCCTGAGGCTCTCCTCGTAATTGGCGGCGGAGGGGCTCACCGGGAGCTCGTTAGAAAGGAGCATCGGCGCGTCTCCTTCCCGCGCGTTGACGATCCGGTCCGGGTGTTTCTGGAGTGCCGAGGCCCCTTCCATAAATTCCTGCAGTATTTGCGGTTCCTCCCGAGTGGTTCCTGGATCTTTGGCCAGCTGTGCCATCAGGGCCATACCCTTTTCCAGATCCACGCCATCCCCCTAAACCGCAGTACCGTAGGGTTTCATTTCCCTGCAGGAATGTTGGTGGGGTAACTGTACCTGGCGCTGGTGAGGGTATCGACTACGGCGGGCACCACTACCACTATGGGTGTCCTTATTCGCAAAGAGGGCAAATCCTCGGGGAAAGTTGGTTCTCTTTCGAGGAAGTCAAGGACATATTCCACCGTAGAGATGGTTGTGGTGGCTCGAGCTGTTTCTGCAGTGGCCGCGCCGGCTGGATTTCCATCGACAAGGGCCGTGGGTTTCCGGCTCAGGCATCTATGCCGCGACAGACCCGGGCGAGGTCGACCGCGCAGTTGCTGTCCATAAGGTTGTAACTTTGGCGACCGCT
The DNA here is from genome assembly GCA_965216065.1 of Dehalococcoidia bacterium. Taxonomy (GTDB): domain Bacteria; phylum Chloroflexota; class Dehalococcoidia; order Lucifugimonadales; family UBA3495; genus VXOI01. The sequence continues at coordinate 75,008 of CBDCFB010000002.1, read as the reverse complement.
CGAGACTTTTCTGTGTGTTTGAGCTGCAAGAGAGCAGTTTTCCGCCAATGATCGCTGCACGCTCGGCGGCAATTACGGATTGCCGCTCTCCAGGTTGCTGCGGTCCTTTTAGAGGTTACTAGAGTTGTCTTGCGCTACCTCGTTGCCCCTTGCCGTGGACATGAATTCCTGCACAAACGGGCAAACCTTGCTTGACAAGCTGCTGCCATACTCGTGGGGAGGGCTTGATGTTGCTGCAGCATCGACACTTTACGAATACCCCCCATTCCTATTGCGGGGGTCCAATAAGGGCAGGTGCCGGGATGGCTGAGGCTACCGATTTCGGGCGACTTCTGGTTGCGCTGCGCGGTGGAGGCGATCGGGTCCTCATCCTGGTGGAGGATTCCGAGGCTGAGGCTGGATGGTGGATTGTCACCGAGGCGGACCTGGCCGAGAGTGCCAGGTCGTTGGAATCCATCACCGCCGAAAGCGCAGGTTTGCCAGCAAGGCTTTGCTATAACGTGGAGGAGGCAGCAAAGAGTGTGGGTGTGTCAGTGCGCAAATTCAACACCTGGATTAGGCGAGCCGAACAACCCGTTCCTCATATCAGGGACGGGAGGAGGATTCTGATCCCGATTCATCTGCTGGTTCAGTGGCTCGCCGAGGAGGCTGCCAGAAATGGGGGGCAAGGCGAGGGGGCAATCTAAAAGCGGCCACAGCGACTTGGCGGGATGGATACGGTACAGCGCCTCCACCACTTCAACACCACCGAGGTAACGCGCGGAGCTTGTTGCCGTCGGCACCGGCATATGTCGGCACCCGCATATAGGGATTAAAGGGCTGAGAATCCCTGCTTCAGGCCATGGCCAAACGTGTTGGTAAGGACGAGGCAATCGAGGAGATCACCATATTCTGAGAGGGAGGTGCAATGATGGATCTTTGGGACGCCTCGCAATGGATAGAATACATTCGCACTCTCAGCACCAAGGAAAGAAATCGAACTGGCCATGACTTGGAACACGCGGAGCAGATGCTGGTGCTGGCCATGCTTTGGGTACTCCCTTTTTTCCACCGCGGAGGATCTGGCCGGTCTCCGCTACTTGAGCAGGTCCGCTATTGAGAAAGTAATTTCTGAATTGGTCGAATGTGGTTACGCTGGCACCGAACTGATGGGGCATGCCCTTGGCCAACATCACAGATCCTTCCTGCTGCCCAATGGAGTGCAGGCGGCCATGAGGTACTGGGGTGTACCGGATGAGTGGCAGACAGGAGACGACACCCTCAGGGTTTTGCATGGTTGCCTTCCCCTAATAGAGGTGGCGAACAACCTGCTGCCCCGTTTGTGGAGAAGCCAGGCGGTGCGTACCCCGGCTCAGCTGGCGGTGGGTCCGAAAGACGAGCCTCATTTCGTGATCATTGACGAGAACGTGTGGCTGTGTCGGCTTATCTGGGTTCGGGCCTACGGGAGGTCGATAGACGCCCTAGAAATCTGGCCGGAAAGTTCTCGTTGGGTAGAGACATTTGGGCAGTAAAGCTGGCGTGAGCAGAATCACGGGCCACAGCAGTCCGAGGCGGACTGCGGAGAAACTGGCGGTAGCATTGGCGACAACAGAGGGGAGAATATCCTGGACGATGCTGTGGCCTGTTGGGCAGCCACCGGCCCGGCCCGACCGTCCGAGTTTGGCGGCGACCAAGGTCAGGTTGGCCACCGTGGCCGCCAGGTACAGCTGGAATGTCGTCTTGGCGCGCCCGAAGTAGCGCGCCTGGTGGATTCCCAGCTTGACCAGCCGCGCCAACCGGTGCTCCATCACCACGCGCCGCTGCCGGTACTCGCCAAAGGCCTCACTCTGCTGCAGGGCCCGGGCCTGCTGCAATAAAGCCTCCTGCGGGTGCAGTTGCACCGTCCGTCCTGTGCCCGGTGCCGCGGCCACGCACTGGGTCCGCAGCGGGCACACCCCGCAGACCGCTCCATCGAACTGGAAGGCCTTCAGCCGGTGAGTCCGGCCTGTTGCTGCGGTGCGAGTACCCAAGGGCCGGACCCTCTGGGTAACGTTCCCCGCCGGACAGGTGCAGGTGCCCGCCGGACAGGTCGATATGGAAGTCCTCTTTCGGAAAGTGAGACCGGTTGGGGCGGCCCGGCACCCTGGCAATCAGGGTGCGGCCCGCATCGGCGAAGGCCTGCCTGGTATCGCCGTCTCCGTAGGCGGCATCGCCCATGGCCTCCTCCACCGGCACACCGGTGTTGGCCTCGCTCTGCCTCCACCAGTTCCAGCGCCCCCAGGTTGTCCGGAGCGTTGCCGGGCAACACCTCCACGGCGGTGATCAGCTGGGAATCGGTGTCCACCACAATCGCCGCCTTGTGCCCGTCGAAGCGTCTGCTGCTGCTCTTGTGCCCATGGCGCATCTCCGGGTCATGCACCGACATCATCCGGTCCCGGCTCACCCCGTCCCTGAGGCTCACTCCGCCTTCCGTTCGCTCCACGTCCTGGAGCAGCAACTGCCCCAGCAACTCCGCCGCCGCCACTATCTGCTGACGCTCGGCGCTATCCTCGGGCAACTCCCCCTGCGCCTGACGCGACAATTCCAAGAGCCGGTCAGCGTCTCTCACAATCCCGGCCAGCAGGGCCGTGCGCGCCCGCTTGTCCGACCAGTCGATGGCCGCCTCGCCCTTGATGCTGGAGGCAAGGTACCGCCCATATCCCTGGGCCTTGGCCCATTTCCCGACGCTGATTCCCTCAACCTGCGCCAGCGCCCGCAGCAGCTTGACGGTCCCGTCGGCCAACAGGTTGTAGGTGTCCCTAACCGCGCCCCGGCCCAGGATGTTGGTCGTGTCCAGCGCCACCTTCATGCTGCGCCTCTTCAGGTAGCCCGACTCCCGGGCCAGGCGCAGGCTGGACTCGAACACCTCCCGCACCTTGTCGTGCAGGATCAGCTGGGCTCGGAACACCTGCAATGTGCTCTTGGCGAAGGGCCTGTCCTCCACCTCAATGCCCAGAGCAACTTTCCAGCGTATGTCGAAGTCGGCCCGGGCCTTGGCCTCGGCGTCGCTCACCTTGTCGTGGGACTGGAGCAGGAGGGCCGTCGCCAGCAGGCTGGGCGGCACGCTGTCCCGGCCATTATCGGCGCAGTAGAACTCGGCGAAATCAGAGTCCCGGAATAACCGGCCCCGCAGCGAGGCCAGCAGACCGTAGAAGGTGTCTTTCCCCACGTGGTCCAGATACAGCCGGTCCGCTTCCCAGAGACCCCTCTGGTCTGAACGCTCTCCCAGCATTCTCAGCCCCCGCTACGCTTGTTGAACCCAAGTATAGCCGCTGGCCGGCTGACGCCACTTTCCGGCCAGATTTCTAGCCCCACGACACTCCGCCCACGCAGAATGCCGCCGGCAGCGTCCGGCGGCATTTCCTTTTGCCTGACGCCAGCCGTAGGGCAGTCCAGAGTGACCACTATCGTAGTAGTAGTAAATATATATACCTATAAGTACTACTACATTAGCAGTCACTTCCAACTGCCCTATGACATCCAGCTATATGCCCAGTCCATGGTCGCGGGAACTGGTGCGCTGCGAATACGTCGGGTGCCGGGAGAACGCCATCGCCGTCGGCGACCCGCGGGGATGATACTTTGAGAGTCTCGAGGCCATGGTGGACACCGGCTCCACCTTCACCGCAACCCCCAGGCAGTTGCGGCAACGGCTGGGGGTGCCCGTCGAACGGTCCCTCCCTGCGGAGACTGCCGACGGACGAATCGTCCCCGTCGACGTGGGCGCCACCACCAGCCGGCTGGAGCAGCTGCAGTTCTCCACGGAGGTCATATTAGCCAAGGAGGGCGAACCCAGCCTGTCGGTCGGTTCCAACGCTGAACTTTGCGACCGGCCTCGACGAGTTCACCGCGCTCGACCGCATGATAGCCATCACCCCCGAGCTGCTCGAGAAGCTGACCGCCCTGGATGGGCTGAGTTGCCACGACAACCCGGCGGCGTGCGGGCCCCAGCGGGAAGAGCAGAGGCTCGTCCAACCAGTGGCCGCACCCACTCACTCACTCGCTTTCCGGGTCATTGGAGGAGGAGTCTTTTTCAAGATCGGACAACTCCTTCACGATGTGGTCGATGACCGACTGCTCCTCGTCGGCGGCGATGACGGTGCAACCGGCTGCCAGCGCCGCGACCACGGCGCCGCAGTTGTCCGTGAGTGTGGGGATACAGATAGTCTGCCCCCGGGAGGCGAACCGGACGACGACCAGTGGCAGGCAGTCTTTGAGAGCCATAAAATTGTCCGCGGTGCCACCGGCTGGGGCGGGGATCTCGATGACGTCGTCGCCTTCGGGCAACGTCGCTCCCGGTTTCCCGAACACGAGCAGGGCCGCCCGCCGAATTTTGATATGGTGCGGGAATTCCAATTCGGTGATGGGAGCAGCGAAAATCGCGGAAAATCGGCGATGAAATTCATCCCTCGCGCGCCACGGGAGAGACCGTCTATCACCTCGCGCAGAGGTCCACCGGCCCAGACCACCACCAGCACACCCGCATCGTTCAGCACATGATCTGCCAGCTCGGCAATCTTGTAGAAAAATCCGAGGCGGACGTAGTCAGGGAGGTGCGCCAGGACTAGGTCAATGGTCCCCGGTTTCAAGCCCCTTTTCAGGCGGTCAACGGAGCAAGAGTGTAGGACCAGATTTTTCCCCAGCCTTTTTGGGCGGTCGAGCTTTACAAGCGGTTCGCCTTGCCGTTCGCTCTCCTCCTTCTCCACCCTCTCTACGGCCGCTGCCATGGTCCTGCTGCTACCGTCCTTGACCAGAGACAGAGCCTCCCGCTGAACGTCGGGAGCGGCGTCGCCAACATTGTCCTTGACTGCGTCGCTGACAGTTACGATGCCCTGTCTGACTGCCTCCCTCACCTCCGGCGTTACCCGACCATGTGGATCGGCCACCTTGTATGCATCGTTGATCAAGGGACGGCTTATTTTCAGCTTCCTGGCGCCCTGGCCTTGGGTGGGCTGTGGAAAACTGTCAAATAATTGACAGTTTTCTGCGGGACCTGGGGGCCTACCCGGACCCAGCTTGGCATACAGCAGCGCGAAGGCGAGCGCCTTCTGGCTGGTGGAGAGATTCCGCCGTTCTCGGTTCTTGGCCCAGACATAATCTCTGGGATCAATATCCCGGCGGAGAATCCGGTACTTGGGTTGGACGCCGGCGATTTCGGCGGCCTGGATTATGCGCTTCCCATCGATCACCTCTGGTGGGTTCTCTGTTCCTTGAGTCCATGCCACCGTGGGCTCCTCCATTATACCGATGGCCTTTACGTTGGCCGCGAGGGCCATGAGGTCCTCATTAGAAGTTTCGGGAAATGCCATACCCATGGGGTTCAGCTTGAACGGCCCGGTTAGACCGGTGGCCTCATATATGGAGGACGCCTCCTCAGCCGATACCAGATGGCCGTTGCCCGCGGCATCACCGGCTAGCCCATGTGAACCCTGCGAGTCAGGCGCAGCGATTTCAGCGCCGTCCGATTTCTGAGACTCACCAGAGCTGGAAATGTCGTCGATGTTTTTCGGCTCGGGGACATTCCCAGCATCGGCGTCAACGGCGTCAATCTCGGTCTCGTTCATGGCTGAGGCCTGCTTGGGTTCATAGAAGTCGAAAGTGCTCTACGTGTCCATTCCAGCGTTCCTCCGTTTCAGTCTGGGTACAGCGACGGTGAGCTTCGGTTCATTCCTCTTGGACTGCGGGCCTAAAACCAGTCGCCGGCTCCCTGTATCCAGTGGACCACACATAAAAGTGGACTTTGTACACTCAAGCGGATTGGGAACGGGAGTCGATGAGCCTGGCATGTGAATTTCCAGAGTCTTTGATCCGGTAAATGGGGAAAATTGACAAGGTCATCGATTCCCTGATTTACAGGGTCTTTGACCCACCCTGGGATCCGGAAAGGGAGACCATTGGGGCGCTTCATTTATGAGGTGTCGCGATGTCGTACCGGGAGGTCACCAGAGTGGACATACAGGAAATCATCCGACGCTGGCAGGCAGGAGAGGGATACCGCCGGATTGCGGCGGGCACCAGCTTCTCGAGAAACATGGTCCGCAAGTACCTGAGCGCGGCGAAGGCCGAGGACATCACCAAGGACGGGTCAGTTCCCACCGATGACCAGCTCAGCAGGCTGGCGGTCATCGGCCAGTCCGGCCCGCGGCAGGCGGAGACGCCCAGCGAGGACGTGCTGGCCCCGTGGGCTGACCAGATCCACCGGTGGCTCACCGGCGAGCAGCTGCAGCTGACCCGGATCCTCGAGTTGCTGCTGGGGCGGGGATGTCGGGTCTCCTGCCAGTCGCTGCGGCGTTTCGTTCGGAAGCGCAACTGTCGAAGGCCCAGCAAGGTCACCGTTCGTATGGAGGACACCCCGCCCGGCGAGGTGGTTGAGGTGGACTTCGGCCGCCCGGGGCTGATCCATGACCCCGATACCGGCCGCCGCCGCGCGGTATGGGCGTTGCTGCTGGTCCTGGGCTACTCCAGGCACTGCTTCGTCTGGCCCACCTTCGGGCAGACGGTGGAGGACGTCATCGCCGAGCTGGAATCGGCCTGGTCCTTCTTCGGCGGCGTCCCCAAGTACCTGGTCATCGACAATTGCCCACCCGCAGTGGCGACGGCGGGCCCGCTGCATCCCGTTTTCACCAGGGGCTTCTTGGAGTACTCCCAGCGCCGCGGCTTCATCGCCGACGCGGCCCGGGTCCGCCATCCCAAGGACAAGCCCAAGGTGGAGCGTGGCGTCCCCTATGCCCGGGAGCGTTTCGCGAGTTCAGGGACCTGGCCGATGTCAGGGAGCAGGCCCCGGCGCTGGTGGCCCGACGTGGCCGGGCTGCGCATCCATGGCACCACTCGCAGGAAGCCCCTGGTGGTCTTCCAGGACGAGGAGCGCCATGCCCTGCTCCCCTGGGACGGCGAGGCCTACGAGATCGCCGACTGGCGTTACGCCAAGGTGCATGCCGGCCATCACATCCAATGCCGGCAGGCCTTGTACTCGGTGCCCTCTGCGCTGTGTCCTCCCGGCCAGCGGGTGGAAATTAGGGTGGACAGCAAGCTGGTGCACATCTATCACCGGGGCAGGCTGATCAAGACCCACGTCCGTCAGCCCAAGGGAGGCCGCGCCACCGATCCTGAGGACTACCCGGCCACCTCTCCGCGTACACCACCAGGGCGCCCGGCCACATCAAGGCATTGCGGCCGAGTTGGGGTCGGCGGTGGTCACCTTCGCCGAGCGCCTCTTCGACGGCCCCCTCTCCTGGGCCAGGATCAGGCAGGGACACAAGCTGCTCCGCCTGGGGGGAACGCTACACGGCCAAGCGTCTTGACGCCGCCTGCCGCCGGGCCCCTGGACGTCGACCTCATCGACGTGCGCCGCGTGGAGCGCATCCTGATGCAGGCCCTGGAGGAGGGGAGCACGCCTGAGCTGCCAATGCCGCTGGCCACCGGGCGTTCGCCCGGCCCGGCTCAGTCTTCGCCCATTCTGACAAATATCACTGCCAGACGGCATGAGGAGACTGCCATGACCCGCGCAAACGATCTCACGCCTTTGCTCAAGCGTCTCCAGTTGGGGCCCATGGCCGCCACCCTGCCCGAGCGCATCGCTCTGGCCCGCAGGGAGCAACTGGACTACGCCTCTTTCCTCGAGATCATTCTCAGCGACGAGGTCAACCGCCGTGCCCACCGGCGCATCGAGATGCGGCTGCAGGGCACCGGCTTCCAGGAGATCTGCCGCCTGGAGGACTTCGACTGGTCGGCGTCCATCACCATGGACCGGCGGCTGACCGGCGGCTGTTGGACGCCGCATTCTCTATGGAATTCCTGGCCAGGCACGAGCACGTACTGCTGGTGGGCCCGGCGGGAGTCGGCAAGAGCTTCCTGGCCCAGGCTCTGGGCTACTCCGCTGTCAGAGCGGGGCATCCCGTCCGCTTCATTCATGCCGACGACTACTTCAAGGTCATGGCCCAAGCCAGGGTGGACAACTCCGTGGAGCGCATCTTCCGCTCCTTCCTGTCGCCTGCCGCCGGATCTGCTCATCCTGGACGACCTGGGACTGCACCGCTTCACCGCCCAGCAGTCAGCCGATCTCTACGGCCTGATACGCAACCGGCATCGGGCGTCCAGGTTCGTGATCACCAGCAACCGGGCTGTGGAGGAATGGCTGGGTCTTTTCGAGGACCCCGTACTGGGTAACAGCGCCCTGGACCGGCTGGCCAACGCCAGCTGCCAGATCGTCATCGAGGGCAACAGCTTACAGGGAACGGCTCTCCCCACACCGGGCCCTGCTGGAGGCAGAGGGGGTGATTGACCAGCCAACTGGAACCTGGTACAGGTCCATACCGCGGGCGATCAGAGTGGCCGAATGTCTGTGAATATCACTGGCCTATAGTTCCTGAATAATGACAGTGATACCGGCCAAGGGCGTCCCCGACTTTCTTTCAGACCTCGGAAACATACTCGCCAGATAACACACGCATTGGCTATCAGAGAAGCGGCGTCCGTCTGTCTCCGGCTCGGTTCCCCCTGCCAGGTGTGGCGGAGCCCTCATTTTGAAGGTCTCAATCAGATGAGGGCGAACGTCGCAGGCCAACCACTTGCGGCCTGCCCTGATGGCGGCCAAGGGTATTTCACCTGCGGCGGCGAAGGGGTCCAAAACAATGCCCTTCGCAAGAGCGATACATCTGTCGGCCAGCTCTTCTGGGAAAGACACCCATTGGTCCAAGGGATCCCCATCGTGGCGCCACACCCAGGAGGGGTCCATCTCCCAAACGTCGCCCCATGAGGAAACGCTCTCAGCGACCCCGTCGGGAATAGACCACTTCGTTCCTGAGAACATGAAATTTTCAGTGTGATGCCTGGGGATCAGGTCCCTTCTCGGGCGCTTATTCCCCGAGCGTTTATCAGTGTAAACCACGCCCCGGTGGTTCACGACCATCATCTATGGCACCTGACCCAGCCATCACCCAGGAGGCGGAGAGGCACAGGGTCCACGCACTATTCGGGACGAGCGGGCTGGTAGAAAAAATCATCGGGATCGCCGGCACCCGGGAAATCTTCTGCCGCCGACGCCCAGCCACATCCGGAACGAAGCCCAGCTGTTTGTGCCGGGTATCGACTACCTCCAACAGCGGGCCGCCGAACCAAGAACGGACGGCGATGACACGGCGATGACAGGGAGGGCGCCAGGATGGACATCGCCGCCCAGCGAGTCATAATCCAGCACGTGGATGTGGTCAACATTCACACCACCGGGTCCGGGGGAAAGCCGTTGCAGTAGACCTGCAGGGACAAGGGAGCCGCCCAAGACGCCCTGTGCATCTGTCTTACGAAATGGGGATGTGCAGGGCGGCGTTGCGTCAGCCTGAAACTCATGACCAGAGACCTCACCAGCCGGACGGTTTCGTTCTCCTGCAGCGGCGGGCCATAACCCCGTAACTCCGGCGGTCAACCTCGAGCTCCTGCAGCACCTGGGCGGCTGCTCGCGGATACAGGACGATCGCTGGGCGCCCGGGGCGCGGGTCCGGCGTGTCGTCGGCCAGCATGCTGGCCAGGGCCTCCTGCTCACAGTAGGCGGTTGTCATAGCCCAACCTCGATCCCCACCAGCTCGTCCAGGCTGGGAGCAGATTCGGGCAGCCGGTAGATGGTGGGGAACTCCGGTTTCCCCGTCGACGCTCCGGAAGGCAATTACCCATCCTGCCGAGATGAAGCCCCGCAGCAAAGTATGCACCGTACTCTTGTCGGCCCGGGCACACTCAGCCAGGGCATATCGGTTCATCCCTTCGATGCCGTGGTCCCTGTGCCGCAGCATCGCGGTCAGGACACAGAATCCGGTCGGCGTAACGGGATGCGCTATTGCAACCATGAAGCCACCCGTCGTTCTTTTGTCGAAACTTCATGGACGATCGTCGCATTTGACAAGACTTGCTGAAAATGCGTCAGCTGGACCCTAGGGGCAAGGGGTTCGCCAGCACGGAGGGCCGTAGTACGTAGTGGTAAATCTATATTGATATATATATGAATGAAGAGTGACTACGAACTACGACAAGGGGGTTCGCCACACGAACCCCCTCCCCATCACAAGGTGGACCCCCACCGGCGGCCTCGCCGCCACAGGGACCCAATTCAGTGCGGGCCGGGGAAACCCGGCCTGCATCTTTTTCCCCAGTACGCCTGGGCATCCACTACACACTACAGTGCCCGGCCGACGCGGCGTCCCCTCGCAGACAGGAGACTCCGGGACGACCCCAGCTGGCGCTCTAAAGGAATTTATGGCCGACACGGATAGATGGAACCAAGAAGAGGCTGACCAGGATGAGGACGTGGCTCAGTGGCTGTGCCCGACCTGCCAGGTCTTCATCAGTGGCACGATCAACGCCCGCGGGCTGATTGAGTTCAACTGCCCCCACTGCGGGCAGGGGGCAACCAAATACCCAGCCTCCGTCAGGAGAAACTTGGTGGTTCGCCCACCGTTCCGAGAATGGACGGCCTGTCGCAACCCCTTCTGTAGATCGAAAGTCCATGTGTTAATGGATTACTGCCCCCGTTGCCGCGTTGAGCAAGACGGCCCGATCGAGCTGGGCTGAATCCCGGATGGAACGGCATCCGGTGGCCACCGACCGGGATGATTCACCAGCCATCGTAAGATGCTTGACGCGGACACCAGGGCCTAATGTCCCTATCAGAGTACCGGCAGTACAGCCCCCCCATGGTGGTGACCCCGTGGTGACCCCTGGGACCCGCAATTTCAAAGCTGACCTTCCCAGTCAGTAGGCACCGTGCCTCGGCCCGCCGCGGCGACCCCGTGGTGACCCCTGGGACCCGCCATTTCAAAGCTGACCTCCCCAGCAAGGAGGCACCGTGCCTCGGCCCCGCGGAGCCGACCCCATGGTGACTGGGCAGTTTTTGACCAGAGCCGTCTCCGAGTGGATCGTTTTTCATGCACGCAGCGTCACGGGGGTGCCATAGTGGGACCAGACCCCGGGGCCGGCGACACCGGATTCTGCCAGCCGCCCCAGCGTCGTCGTCAGCATGCGTAGACCATATAGACGCCCGGCTTCCTGAAAATGCTGCTCAGCCAGCTCGTTGTATGCCACGACCAGTAGGGGGCCATCCTCCAGCCGATCCGGAGACCCGTACCGCTTGCACCGAGGGCCAATTGCCCTGGGGGTGCGGTCCGACAGTTCGATTTCCACGTTGCACCACTTCCTCCCCCAGAGCGGTGTCTCGACCAGCACCGCGCCGTCCGGCTCAATGCGTCTGCCGTTCGCCAGAGTGATTTGCACCTTCCAGTGAGGGGCTATGGGACACCCCATCTCAGCGCACTGGGCCAGGAATTCATATGCGCAGTCCTGATGCTGGATGCTCCAACGGCCCGATTCCACCAGGCCGAGGTTGGTCCAGTTGTACAAGTTCTCAGTGGACCCCCCGAGGGCGTAGCGAAGCCGCGTCCTGCCTTTCGTCGTCAGGACAAAGCGGGGCTTGCCTTGGCCGCGCTGTGAGATCGCCATGGGAACTCCGCGTGCCCAATCGCGGAGACCGAGCTTCAGCGGCTTCCTCTTCCGGGCCTGCTCCTCCTTCGGGACGTAGGCATAGCCGCTCTCACCCATCTCACCCACCACAACTTCGATCACCTTCAGCCTTACAAGGTCGTCCAGCCGCCCCTGAGCCATGGGCGACGCTGGGGCTAGCCTGATCCAGGTCTTCAATAAATTCCCATCCGAGGCGTAGGCACTCTCGGCCACCTCCTCGATCATGCCCTCGCTCACCAGTGTGTAAACCCGGTCCTCAATCCTGGTCGACGCCGGGGCGTCGCCGAGCCAAGCTTTATGGTGGTCGACGGAGGCAACCGGATATTTCCCCACCGACGTCAGCACCGTGAAGAGGCCCTGCCCCGCACGTCCGGACCAGAGTGAGCGGGTCAACAGGCCCTCGACTTTCGCATATTCCTTCCTGGTACTGGTCGTAGGGCGCAGGCGACCTACGCTGAAAGCCATGGGGCGCAGGGCCGTCGGTGGCCTGCCAGTGTGGAGCGAGTCTGCGTCACAGACATACCAGCTGCCGTTTCGGTAATACCAGGCGAGGATGTGAGTGCGAATGAACCAATCTTTGGGTAAGCCGTTGACCAGTTTGAGTGCGACGGTGGCGTCCCATTCATCGTGAGCGACGATGCAGACCCGGCCAGGGTAGAAGATACGATCGGGAGCCACGAGTTGGGTATTCATCGCGTCGGGCAAGGACTCCAGTTTGTGATACAGGTCCCGCTCCCTGGAGATCAGAGATACCCAGAGAAATACGGCGTAGTTTGGATCATCTCCTGGCCGATGGTGGTCGGCCGCAGCGATCATGGGGAGCCCCTCGTAAAAGTGGATTCCAGCGAAAGGCTGCTCGTCTGTGCTGCAAAGCACGCTGATTTGCTTCACCGCCTCCAGCTTCGGCAGGTCGAAAAGAAACAGGTTGGACAGCCCAGCCTCTCTGAACCAGGACCGCTGTGCCTGTGAGGCCCCCATATGGTCGAGGCCCAGGGGCGTGGGCCACAGCAATGGCACTCCCGGCAGCAGGCTGCCTATCTCAGCTCTGTACAGGAACCCTGCCTTCTTGTAATCCCGGACATCATCCTTGACCTGCTGCGGAGTCAGCCCGGACGCCACCACCAGTTCACTGGCGGTGGGCACCATCAGTCCCAGGATGTGATCCTTCAGACGGTCAGCCCGCATGGGCTGTATGTCCCTTTCTGACATTGTCATGTGTCACCTCCTCTACCAAAACCTTACCGAAAGGGAAATGTGACATTTCCCATAGGGGAGACTTGATAGAGGAGGTGTGATATGCAGCATCGCGACGGATACGGAAACGAACACGACCGGACTGAGAAGCGTGGGACCGAGGTCTCCCAGGAGGAGCGGGACTGGGTCTCAAGATCGTATGAGCAATATTATGAAAAATTTCCCTGGGAACGCGACGACGAGGAGGTTGAGGACGACGAGGTTGAGCAGGAAGAGGCCGACAATCTTTACAAGAGCGAAAACAAGTCGGAGGAATTTGAAGAGGAGGGGCGGGCGGATCACCAGGCAGACCACCAGGAAGATTTCGATGATGACAAGGCCGAGTCAACCTACACCGATGTCCACTTCAACGATCTTAAGAAGGCCCGCGGCCGGATCAATGGGAAGCCGTGGAAGCCACCCAAGACTAAAGGTCTATATACGCCGCAGTTCGTACGGCTGCAGGACCTCCAAAGCCAAGGGCCTGCCCGTGGCGCTGCCGAAAAGCCGGCTGTGGAGGTGGACACCTCCGAAGGCCGGTGAATTTCGGATGGATGTGTCCTCCAGCCGGCTACGAAAAAGCGACCCCCCTTAAATCGCATCCTGGGGCGACGTTTTCCCGCTGGTCGGCGGGAAACCCGGAGGGATCGCCGGTCTGGACGTCTCCGGCCACTTTCTACCCGGGATGGTCCGGTGGACGTCCACAGGCCTCCGTTCCCCGGGAAACGGGGGTACCTGGCGTTAGGGAACAGTCCCGGTGACCGGAGGTCCTGCCGCCGAGCGCCTCCACTCAACAGCGCCTCTTCCAATAACCCATGTGTACAATTGTGCGCTGACTCCCTCCCGCTTTCGCAGTCGAAGACTGCCCGTCCCGCGTTGCTCTTACCATGACCGATAATTACACATATCAGACATAGTAGAATGGACGCCGGGGCCCCGGGAAGCGGGGTCAAGGAGGATGCCATGACCGACCAGGACCGCCCCCTCTGCGACTGCCCAGAGCCCTGCGCCTGCTATGCCGAGGGATACGCCGCCGATAAGGACAAGGAGTACTTCGAAGTGATCGTCAGCCTTGAGGGACCTCCTCACACCGAGGGCTGAGCCTGCCAGGTGAAGCGGGCCCGCCTCCGGAAGGTGATGATCCTGTTGCCAGGAGTTCCCCGGCGCTCTTCGAGCTGGTGGAGGCCTGGGCGCTGGAGGACAATGACCGCCGCATCTGAAACGGAAACCCTTCCCCGAGAGACGCCGGCGCTCCCTCCTACGCCTCCGGAGGGAGCGCTCACCACACCGCTCAGGGAGGATGGGGAGACCGGCGGGACGCGGTGGCTGAGGCTGGCCGCACAAGCCCCTCCGGGACCGTGTCCGGTCCCATGCCGGAGAGAAGTTCCCGTCCCCGCCTGGGGGGTGGTTCCTGCCAGAGCAGCCGCCCCTGTCGCCGCTCAGATGGCCAAAAACGGGGTTGTCAGGCCCTGGGGATGCTCTCTTTCGCTGTCTCGTTCGTTCTCTTCTGTTTCCAGTTCATGATAGCTTGGGACTCACTGTTGGTTGCGAGTCTTTTCCCTCCTCGCTGGATTCCCGCTGGGCAGTTGACCGCATAGCAGGCCGCAGCATTCCCAGTCCCGTTACTCCTGCAACGTCAGCGCTGCTGTGAAATGCCACCTCTCATCGGTCAACGAACTGGCCAACATGAAAGCGTTCAGATTTTCCACGTAGGGCCGCACATCGTCCTCGTAGTCTTCCAGTGCATCCTCGTCGAGGCCATCAACCACCACCTCCACGATTCCTGCGATGTCGGCATAAATGAGCAAGTGCAGAGGAATGGGGGCCAGTTCTGCCAGGTTCGAATATTTGACGGCGGAGCTCAGGGAGCCGGTGCCACCCCCGTCGGCGTCGTGAAAGGCTTCCAGGCTTTCGATCGAGCTGCCAAGGGCCAACCAGTCATCGGTGATGATGTATCCCACCTCGTAGTCCTCGATGAGGTCCTCGTCGAACTGGTCTAGGTTCAAAGTTATAGCGTAGTAATTGCCAACAGCGTCCCTGTCGGTATCATACCCTTCGTCCTCGATCCAGTCGGTCAGCGACTCGAGAGCGTTCTCGATGCCCCTTGGGTCATCCAGGCTGGCCAGGAAGAGCGCTTCAATGACCCCCTCCAGTTCGCCGGCATCAGCCGAGATGCTTATATCGCTTGGCATGATCGCCAGGGAAACCTCGCCCGTCAGCGATTCGATGAGGTCCTGTTCAAGGTCAATCCCCGTCTCGTCTTCCAGATCGTCCAGGAACTCGTCAAAGTCCTCGGCGGCCCATGGATCGGAGTCCTCCAGGGTATCGCGAAATTCCTCCCACGCGTCGGTGACGCCGGCATAGCTGGCCAGGAACAGTGTGTTTTCCGGAACCACCTCTGCCGATCGAAGGTCGCTCTCGGAATCCAGGGACAGGGATCTTGATGCGGCCTCCGATACGACATCAAAGCGCACCCCCTTGTCGATGAACGACAGGGATGCCGCCACGTACTCCGGCGTATTGCTCTCTGCCCAGTTCCATACCGAAGCCGCATCGCCCCAGGGGTCGACAATGTCCTGGAACTCCTCCAGATAGTCCTCAACCTGCGCATACACGAACATGACGCGCCCCTTGGGCAGGGCCTCTCTAGCGGCAATAAACTGCTCGTCCTCGGCAAGGGAGCGGGTGGGCGGAGAATCAATGTTGTCCAGCATGTGCTCTATGGTGTCTTCGCTGTCCGCTAAGAGTAGGTATTCATCGGTCAAGCCGATGGCCAAGTCCTCGTCATCAGCGATCCAGACGTCCGCTGCTCCGATTTCGTCCTCGTCAAATTCCGTGTAAAGGTCGTCCTCCAGATACTCACGGAGCTTCTCAACAAAATCGTGGGCCTCAGCCCGGTCGCTGATCTGGACCATGAGGGTCCATTCGATCAAATCCTCGTCTTCATCGAGGTCCAAGAGCGCGAAGGTAACATCGGTGCCCAGCCATGATGTCACGTCGTCAAGGGGGTGAATCCCGGTCTCGTCCTCGACGTCGTCCAGCAGATCATCCTCTTCGTCCATGAAGTCATCGGACCGCAGCAAGTCACCGACCGACCTGGCGTTGTTGATTTGACCCGCTCCCGGCCGAAGATTGATTGAGCTGTACACGAGTGCGTTGGAAGGGATGTACTCCGCAGTGGCCTCTCCGGGACGGCTTATCTGCTGCAAGAGCAGCAACAGGAGTATCACGACCACAATGATGACGACTACCACCAAGTAGCCAGCAATGGCGACCCACCTCAAGCGACCGCCTGGCCAGAGGAACCTCCGTAGATTGGTCATAGTGCGAACCTCCTTTGGTATGTCCGAACCGCCGCCCCCCAGGGGCTGGTGCGTTATCCCAGTTGACTCTCAGTGGCCCTGGGCGGTTTTCTCCAAGTTGCATCAGGATGGCAAACCGGGGTTCCAGTGTTGCCGTTTCCCTCCAGTTCCATCCATTCCACATCGCCTGTCTCCGGGCACACCGCCCAATAGTCACTGGCCCGCTGGAATGCCGCCGTTCGAGCCGGTCTGTGTGCAGGAACCTGCGGGGTTTATGAATTCTCGCTTTCTAGGGATTACCGGGCGAAGCAAAGGGCAGGGTCATCCCACGGACTGCCAGACAGGCCAAGGCTGGAAATGACATATGCTGGACTCGTCGCCGATGGCGGCTTCGGCGCGGTCCCGGTCGGCGGTGGCAACGGCAATCATGGCGTACTCGCGGACCGCCCTTGAATGTGCAGGTTCTGGATGTCAACTCACGCGGTGACGCTCGACGACGAGGCCGCGGCGTGCGCAGCCTTCTTCGCGCCAGCGGTGCAGGTGCAGTAAGGTATTCCGAACCTCAGAACCGGGCAAGAACCGGGCAGCTTCTTAACGTTATTGCTGCCCCTACCACACGAAAAGCGTCCCTTTCCCGCCACTGGCGGAAATCCTGACACTCGCACCTTGTGGAGGGGTGGCGGACATGCGGGACGAGATGACCCGAACGGCAACGACTGGCACAGATCCCTGAGCGCTGTCATGCGCCTATCGCCTGGGCTCGTCCAGGAGACCGTTTCGCACAGCCCAGACCACCAGTTCCTGCTTGCTCCCGATCTTGAGCTTGTCCTGGATGCCGTAGACGCCGTTGCGGATGGTCACAGGCTGGTTGCCCCTGACCTCGGCGATCGCGGCGTACGACAGGCCCTGGGCAAACAGCGTGAGTATCTCCCGCTCCCGCGCGGTCAGCCGGTCCAGCTCGTGGGCCGGTTGCGGCGCCCCCGTGCGGAATCCGGCGAACACGCGCCTGATCACATCGCCGGGTATGCGGTGCTCTCCCTCCGCCACGTCGCGGACGGTGCGCAGCAGCTTCGCCATGCCGGAATACTTCTCGAGGTAGCCGGTTGCACCCGCAGCCACGGCCTCAATCACCGCGTCCCGCTCCGTTGCGGCCGTCACCATCAGCACCTTCGTGTCCGGGAGCACCTCCATGATCTCCCGGCAGGCGTCGATGCCGTTCTGGAGGGGCATCATGACGTCCATGATGATCACATCGGGCCTGAGACTCTGCGCAGCCCTCACCGCCTCCACCCCGTCTCCGGCCTCGCCCACGACCTCGTAATTCCCGGCACGCTGGAGCGCCTCCCGCAGGCCGTCGCGCATCATCTCGTGATCATCCACGAGCATCACCCTGATCCGTCCGTCCGGGATCTGACTGTCAGGCTCCAAGCTGCGGACCTCCTCCATTTGCGTCGTATGGAACCACGCAGGTTACGGTCGTGCCGCGTCCCGACTCGCCCGGGCCCACCTCGAGCCTGCCGCCCATTCGCTCGGCGTCCCTCCTCATGTTCCGGAACCCGTGGCCGCGGTCCGCGTAGTCGCCGGGGAGGCCGGTCCCGTCGTCGGATACGGACATGCGGAGCCCATCGTCATCGAAGCTCAGCGCGATGGCGACCCTGCCAGCGCGCGAGTGTCTGAATGCGTTGGTCATGGCGTTGTGGGCTATCGAGAAGAGCAGCCCCCGCGTGACCGTGGCAAGCGGCGGCTCCCTGCCGGATTGCTCCACCTCTGTGGGGATCGACGTGATCGTGGTGAACGTGGCGGCGTGGGAACTCAGCACCAGGCCGAACTCCATGCCCTCGAAGATGGGTCCCGCGTCGATTGGATGTCTCAACTCCCACATGGTCGATTTGGACAGGGCATGAACCGCCTCCAGCCTGGCGATCATCTCGTCGCGGCCACCGTCGTTCCGGGCCTTCGCCAGCTCCATCACGATCTCGATGCCCAGGCCCATCATGTAGGCGGACTGGGCGATGGTGTCATGAATGGACTGCGAGAGTTCGATCCGCTCCCTCTGCAGCTCCCCCTCCCGCTCCACTGCCTCCCTCCTTCTGGTCCGCTCGAACGGGAGACCAGGTTGACCGCCCCCACGACCGCGTACAAGACGACGATCCTGGTGAACAGCACCTTCTCCTCCTTGATCCCGTAGTCGACTCCCGGCTCCAGCAGCAGGCTCAACGCCGCGTACACGACTGCAACCATTGTGGCCCAGGCGAAGCTGAGCCTGAAGGAGGTGAACACCACCGCGAACATGGCCAGGGCGGGGTAGTACAGCACGAAGAAGGTGTTCTGAAATCCGCTGGATGATATGGCGATGCCCGCCGTGATCATCACCGCGTCCATCACGCTGAGGGCGAGGGCCCAGCGCCGCGTGACCGTCCGGTTCGACCGGATGCGGTGGTGGACGTAGCCGTTCAGGGCCAGCAGTGATACCGCAAACAGCATGGTCGGAATATAGGCAGGATCCCCGAAGTTGGGCCGGTAGTTGAACTGCAGCAGCCAGGCTGTCAGAAGAAACCAGCGTACCCATACCGAAATCCTCAGGTTGTATCTCAGGTCGTCCGGGTCGGTCCGGTCCGGCTCCCGGCGGGGTTCGGCAATCCCACCTCGCGGCGCGGTCAGCAAATTCAAGCCTCGACTGATGCAGTTAATGTACGCCGCCCGACGGGGGCGGCGGCAAGGTTCGAGCGCACCCTATCGGAACTACACAATAGTACCCCCAGGCCATGGGCACCAGAACCTTACGGCGCGTCATGCGGAGGGCTAACGTGGACGCGACCGCGGCACTGAACCCGACACCGGGGAGGGCGATGATGTCAAAGTCCATTGAGCTGGGACTGCCGGGAGTGGGTGCGCTACTCCTTGCCGTACTGCTGGCCGGGTGTGCCGGTGCGCCAAACCACAGCCGTCGGCTGTGGCCGTCCCCATTCCCGCCGCCACAGCAGGGCCCGAAGCCACGCCTGAACCGACGCCTGAACCAGAGACCACGGAGTTGGGGGCCGCTGGCTTCCTGCGGCAATGCGAGCAGAGGATGTAGTTGGCGATGGCCTCTGGGACTTCGGCAACGCAAGCCAGTACCCAACGCTGGGGCATGGCTTTTAGCCGCTGGTGTTCCGCTGGCAAGCCCCTGTTCTTACTCCCCTCCGCAGACGGAAGGGAAGAGACTGGATGCGGGCTGGGAGTTCGCCTCAGTCAGAGCCGGGGACCGTTGAACCTGTCGATAGGGGCGATGGAATATTTTCGCGGCACTGGGGAAAGGGAATGAGAATTATCATCCTGATTGTTCTGGTAATCTCCGGCCTGACAGCTGTTGCCTGCTCCAGCGAGGCACCCTCTACTGCGGACACACAAGCAGCATCCCGACCGACGGCTGACGTTCCGGCGACGGTGGAGGCAGGTATCCGCGGCACCCGTGAGGCAGAGACGGAGGCAGAGGCGGCGATTGACGCCACAGTGGAGGCAAAAGTCGCAGCAACCCTGACCACCAGCTCCACCTCCGCTCCCAGGGCCACCACCGCACCCGCACCTGTGGCCACCGCCGCGCCGATGATGGCGCAGACCTCGCCCGAAACGGACCGGGAAGCGCTGGTCGATTTCTATGACGCCACCGGCGGCCTGAATTGGGAAGAAAGCAATAACTGGCTGAGCGAGTTGCCGATTGGCGAGTGGTACGGCGTCACCACTGACGACAACAGCCGTGTCATCGAACTGGCCCTCTGGAATAACCAGTTGAGCGGGGAGATACCGCCGGAGTTGGGCAACCTCGCCAGCTTGGAGAGCCTGCAACTCAGGAATAACCAGTTGAGCGGGGGGATACCGCCGGAGTTGGGCAACCTCGCCAACTTGGAGAGCCTGGACCTCGGCGAGAACCAGTTGAGCGGGGAGATACCGCCGCAGTTGGGTAACCTCGCCAGCCTGGAGTACTTGGAGCTTTACGAGAACCAGCTGAGCGGGGAGATACCGCTGCAGTTGGGCAACCTCGCCAACCTGGAGAGCCTGGCCCTCAGGCATAACCAGTTGAGCGGGGAGATACCGCCGGAGTTGGGCGACCTCACCAACCTGGAATGGCTGGCCCTCAGCGGGAACCTACTGAGCGGGGACATACCGCCGCGGTTGGGCAGACTCGCCAACATAGAAATATTGAGCCTCGACGAGAACCAGTTGAGCGGGGAGATACCGCCGGAGTTGGGCAACCTCGAAAACCTGACATCGCTGCGGCTCGACGTGAACCAGTTGACCGGATGCGTGCCAAGCAGTTTGTCGGTCCAATTGGATATGGATCAGTCAGCCCTGGGTGGCCTTCCATTCTGCCGGTAAGGCAACGGGGCACCCGGCCTATCGCCCAGATAAATTCTCGGTGGAGCGCACAGGAGGCCAGGCCCCGTGTCCTCTGTGCGCTCCGCAACGTACGCCGCCCGCCGGGTGCCGAGCCATGCCGGCCCAAGCCCGAGGTCTGCTGGAGCGCCTTTCCATGGTGGGGGCGGCAGCCCCGGACAGTCAGCACTGCCGCCGCCCGGAAGGGTCGTCGGCTTATACCCCTCATTCCAGCCCACCGACTGGGGCCTCTTGGCCAGGCCTCCTGCCGGGGAGTTCGCCTCGGTCAGCGCCCCCGGCGCTGAACCTGTAGATAGGGACGATTGAAAATTATCGCGGCACTGGGGAATAGAAAATGAGAATTATCATCCTGATTGTTCTGGTAATCTCCGGCCTGACGGCTGTTGCCTGCTCCAGCGAGGCACCGTCTACTGCGGACACACAAACAGCATCCCTACCGACGGCTGACGTTCCGGCGACGGTGGAGGCAGGTGTCAGCGGCACCCGTGAGGCAGAGACTGCGATTGACGCAACAGTGGAGGCAAAAGTCGCTGCGGCCTTAACCACCTCCACCTCGACTCCAGGGCCAATGCCCACAGCAGCGCCTCGGCCAACAAACGCCTCTTTGCCCACCTCGACTCCAGAGCCAAGGAATAGGCCACGGCCTACACCCACACCGTATCCCACCGCAACACCTTGGCCGACGAACACGCCATGGCCTACAGCTACCCCGTATCCCACTGCAGTACCCCAACCCACGCCTACGCCGAGGCCCACGCTGATGCCGAGGCCCACGCTGACGCCGAGGCCCACGCTGACGCCCAGACCCACATCAACCCCGCGACCCACGACCACGCCACGACCCACACCGACTGCTGCGCCTCTAATTCCCGACTCGTGTTCCAATGGTATCGCCGTGCCGAATCCCCACGAAAACCCCGGCCTGATATCCGATTGCGAGGCGCTGCTGGCGTCCCGGGACGCCCTCAGAGGAACCGCTACCTTGAACTGGTCGTTTGCGACCCCTGTGGGCGACTGGGACGGTGTGACCCTGAACGGCGCGCCGCAGCGAGTCACGCGGTTGGACCTTGATGGTAGCGCCGACCTGAGTGGGGACCGGTTGACCGGGATTATTCCGGCCGAACTGGGCAGCCTCGCCAACTTGGGGTCTCTGGCCCTGGGAAACAACCAATTGACCGGGCGAATACCAAGGGAAATCGGTGACTTGACCGCCTTGTGGCAATTGCACATGCCGGAAAACCGATTGACAGGGGCGATACCGTCGGAAATGAGTCGTCTAACCAACTTAGAGTGGCTCACCTTGAGTTCCAACCGGGTTTCCGGCAGCATTCCGGCATGGCTGGGCAACCTGGGCAAGTTGGAAGGGTTGTACCTCACCTCCAACCTGTTTACCGGAACGATTCCGGTGGCGTTGGACAACCTGGCCGAATTGCAAGAAATCTATCTTTCAAACAACCAGTTGACGGGCTGCATTCCGGCGGGGCTGCAGGACGTCCGGTACCACGACCTTGCCCAGCTTGGCCTCCCAGACTGCGGCGAGACAACCACGCCTTGAGCGGGGAGATACCGCCGCAGTTGGGTAACCTCGCCAGCCTGGAGTACTTGGAGCTTTACGAGAACCAGCTGAGCGGGGAGATACCGCTGCAGTTGGGCAACCTCGCCAACCTGGAGAGCCTGGCCCTCAGGCATAACCAGTTGAGCGGGGAGATACCGCCGGAGTTGGGCGACCTCACCAACCTGGAATGGCTGGCCCTCAGCGGGAACCTACTGAGCGGGGACATACCGCCGCGGTTGGGCAGACTCGCCAACATAGAAATATTGAGCCTCGACGAGAACCAGTTGAGCGGGGAGATACCGCCGGAGTTGGGCAACCTCGAAAACCTGACATCGCTGCGGCTCGACGTGAACCAGTTGACCGGATGCGTGCCAAGCAGTTTGTCGGTCCAATTGGATATGGATCAGTCAGCCCTGGGTGGCCTTCCATTCTGCCGGTAAGGCAACGGGGCACCCGGCCTATCGCCCAGATAAATTCTCGGTGGAGCGCACAGGAGGCCAGGCCCCGTGTCCTCTGTGCGCTCCGCAACGTACGCCGCCCGCCGGGTGCCGAGCCATGCCGGCCCAAGCCGGAGGTCTGCTGGAGCGCCTTTCCATGGTGGGGGCGGCAGCCCCGGACAGTCAGCACTGCCGCCGCCCGGAAGGGTCGTCGGCTTATACCCCTCATCGACTGGGGCCTCTTGGCCAGGCCTCCAGCCAGGGAGTTCGCCCCGGTCAGCGCCGGGGACCGTTGAATCGACAGGGACGATTGAAAATTATCGCGGCACTGGGGAAAGAAAATGAGAATTATCATCCTGATTGGTTTGGTAATCTCCGGCCTGACGGCTGTTGCCTGTACCAGCGAGGCACCGTTTACTGCGGACACACAAACAGCATCCCGACCGACGGCTGACGTTCCGGCGACGGTGGAGGCGGGTACCCGCGGCACCCGTGAGGCAGAGACGGCGCTTGACGCCACAGTGGAGGCAAAAGTCGCTGCGGCCTTGACCACCTCCACCCCAATTCTTACGCCAATGCCCACAGCAACGCCCCGGCCAACAAACGCCCCATGGCCCACCTCGACTCCAGGGCCGACGAACACGCCACGGCCTACAGTTACCCCGTATCCCACTGCAACGCCGTGGCCGACGAACACGCCATGGCCTACAGCTACCCCGTATCCCACTGCAACACCGTACCCCACGCCTACGCCCGCGCCCACGCTGACCCCGCGACCCACGCCGACCCCGCGACCTACATCAACTCCGCGGCCGACGCCCACGCCGCGACCCACGCCGGCCGTGAGTTTCTTCACAATCGGCGCGATGGATGCCCTCACCGGCGTCGCCGAGTCCTACGGCAATCCCATACATCAGGCCAAGCTGCTTGCCGTAGAGGAGATAAACGCGGCCGGAGGTATCAACGGCCGTGAGCTGAAACTCATCGTCGAGGACTCCAAGTGCAGGGCCCAGGATGCCATCACCGCCTACAACAAGCTGACCGATGTGGACGGCGTCAAGATTATCTTGGGCACGACGTGCAGCGGCTCAATGCTCGGAGCCGCCCCACTCGCTGAGAGAGACGGTGTCGTCCTTCTTTCCGCATCCGCCACAAGCCCTGACATCGCCTCTGCGGGCGACTACATCTTCCGAACAGCTATCAATGACCTCCGGGTGGGCATCGACATGGGCAACACCCTCTGGGTCGACGGAAGGCGCAACATCGCCACCATAACCGAGTCGACCGACTATGCCGAGGGTACGCGCCGCACCGCCGTCGCGCAGTTCGAGAAGCTGGGAGGCTCTGTGGTGGCCGCGGAAGGCTACTCCTCCGACGTAATCGACTTCCGAAGCCAGCTGACAAAGCTGTTCGAGAACAACCCCGACGCGCTCCTCTTAGCCGCACAGGGCGAGGCCTCTGGCGGCACCATAATCAAGCAGGCCCGCGAACTGGGGTACGACGGCCCGATCTACTCCGAGATCGTACCCACGCTCCCCGATGCCCTCGGCATCGCCGGCGACGCCGCCACAGGTCTCAAGGCCGTAATTTTCAACCTCGACCTGGCCAGTCCCGCCGGCAAGGATTTCCTAACGAGCTTCAAGTCACGCTACGGCGATGTGGCGCCACTGCCTTGGTTCCAGGGCTCCGCCTACGACGACGTTTACATCGCCGCCGAGTGCCTCAAGCAGACCAACAACGACCAGGACGCGGACGGCTTTCGAGACTGTCTGAACAGCATTACCTGGACAGGGGCCATCGGCGACGACTACAGCTTCGACGAAAATGGGGATGTGGTTGGGCTGTTCAGCGTGGTTGTTGAGGTTCTCCCGACGGCCGATCGTACTGATGAAAACCTCGGCTACCGCGTTCTGGGCCCGGCTCCCACGCCGTAGGTTGTTGAGCGCGTTTAGCCCCAATCCACCGAACGAGGGCGTGTGAGAGGCGTCCTGAAAGGGGAAGAGGGTGCTCCTCTGAATCTGGGATAATGGTTTTGGAACAGAAAACCACCTGGAAACAAGGAGCACCCAATAGCAACTGTCTCGAAAGCCAATAGGACTGAGCGGCGACTGGCTGAGTCATATCGCACCAAGGGGAGCCATGTTTGAGCATGCCGTTGAGTATAACCAGCAGTTTGCGCATGAACGCGGCCAGCGCCACCTTTTTCGGCTTGCCAGCTGCCAGCAGCCTCTGGTAGAAGTCCCGGATAGCAGGGTTGTGGCGGCTGGCTACCAACGGCAGTTCCCGTAATTCGGCCTACCTCTGTTTAATCAGGGCGTCCACTGCGGCGCCAACACCTGAGGTGAGGTAATCTCGCGGCCACCCTCCTCAACAAACCCTTGAGGGCATTGTTGAGAGCAAACTATTATTGAGGGTATTTATTGAGAGGCTCGTCAAAGCTGACAGCCGGCGTCCGCACCGAGCCTCCCAAAAACGGCCGTTTGTTGAGCGGAGAAGAACGCCATGCACGTCCACCTGGCAGCCGCCTGCCCCCAGTGCCGCAGCACGACGATGGCGGCCACCAACCAGGACGACGCTTGGGGAAAGGACCACGCCATCAACTGCGGTGTCTGCGGCCGCCGGGTGATCGCGGCAGGACTCACCGGGAGGGGACTGCAGTGGCACGGCTCGATAGACCCGGAGGTTTGGGGCAACAAGCTGTGGGACTTCGCTTCGGAAGGGGGTCGATTCCTTCACCATGGCAGAGGGTGACCGCAGACGCGAGGAGAGCAGAGTTGTCGCCGCCGCCGCTGTGGTCCACCACGCCCCGGGAGACTCCCCGCTGTGTGGCCTCGAGGAGAGTCCCGAACCGATGACCCCCGACCCGGAGCTGGTGCGGGGGTGCGGAGACTGTCTTGAGCTGGTGGCCGAGGACCTGTCCGACCAGAACACATACATGGGCCGCTGCCTCCACTGCAATCAGGAAATCCATGCCAAGGGCGGAGTCGCCTGGCGTCGGGCGGTCCGGAATCCCTGCCCGCACTGCGGCAAACCGGGGTGGTGAAGCGATGATGATCCCCGTCACCTATGGCTACGCGCGGGTCAGCAAGAGCGACCGGGACGACCGGAACCTCGAGACCCAGCTCCGCGAGCTGGCCAACCACGGCATCCGCGGGGAGCTCATCTTTTCCGACGTGATGACCGGCCGTTTGATGTCGCGGCCCGGATGGAACGATCTCATGGCCCGGATCCAGCCGAACGACACCATCGTGTTGGTATGGCTGGACCGCTTCAGCCGCAACTTCGACGAGGGCGTGAGGATCCAGGCGGACCTCACCAGCCGGAACATCGGCATAGTGGCCATCAAGGAAGGGATCGACACCACCGACGACAGCGCCGCGGCCAAGTACTTCCGCCGGATGATGCTGGCCAACGGTGCCTACCAGGCTGATTCCACCAGCGAGCGGATAAAGGTGGGCCAAGAGCGTGCCAAGGCCGAAGGGAGGCCGCCTGCGCTTTCACCCGACCAGGTGAACGAGTGCAAGCGTATGTTCGCGGAGAACCCGTCGGTGAGCCGTGTGGCCAGGATCATGAAGGTCTCGTGGAGCACGGCCAACAAGGCGATCTTCGATGGAAGTTCAGCGCAAGCAGGAATGCAATGACTGGTCGGGACCGACCGGTCTGCGATTGCCCCGAGCCCTGCACCTGCTATGCCGAGGGCAGGGACAAGGCCTTACAAACTGCCGTTGCTCCCAAGGAGATAGACCACGATGATCAATTTGACTGACGAGATGGTATCGCGGTTGGACAGCGCTTTAGCCGACGGATATCCCTGCCTGGTGGGCACGGCCTCCAAGGACGGCGAACCCCAGATAAGCCCCAAGGGAAGCGTGATGGCCTTCGACAGAAATACACTGGCCTATTGGGAGCGGGCCAAGCGGTCGGCCTTGGACAACGTTGCCGAGAATCCGCAGGTCGTCGTCTACTACGACCACGCCGCCGACCGGGTGAGGTGGCGGTTCCACGGCAAGGCAACCGTTCACGAAGACGGTCCCATTCGCCAAGAAGTCATGGACCGCTGCGTCCAAGCCGAACTGGACCGGGATCCTGAACGCCTGGGTGTCGCGGTCCTCATTAAGATAGACAAGATCACGGAATTATCCGGAGAGGTGCTGCAACAAATCGACTAGACCAAAGCCCAGCTGAAACATTCAAGGATTCGCGCCAGGGTAGACGGATGATTTGCCCGCAACCCAGCCTGAACCTGGGACATATGGGGTGCAGTCATGGGCGAGTACATGATTACAGCACTCGAGGAAGCCCGCACCGGTGCCAGGGAGGGAGGCGTCCCCATCGGAGCAGTCCTGGTAAACGCCGGGGGGACGGTGGTCGCCACCGGTCGCAATCGCCGGCTGCAGGAAGGGGCCTGCGTCATGCACGCGGAGACCTACTGCCTGCTTAACGCCGGCCAGAAGCTGAGCAGCTTCCGGGGGATGACCATGTACTCCACGCTCATGCCCCTGCAACAATTGCGCCGGAGCCATCGTGCACTTCGGCATCATCAAGGTGGTGTACGGGGAGTCCAGAAACTTACCGGAGGACAAGGGTCGCGAGCTCCTGGTCAGATATGGAGTAGAACTGGCCGACCTGGACCTCGAGAAGGCCGGGCGGACGCTCAGGGCCTTCATTGAGGCAAAGCCGGAAGAGTGGTCGGCCGACATAGGCCGCTAGGCGAAGAGAGAGAAGACCGGACCATTGGCCGCTCGAGCAGGTTGCGGCTTTGGGCTGCATATCGACTGGAAAAGGGTGAAGGAAAACTTCAAGGGAATATTAATCTCCCGGTTCTATTCGAAAATCAAAGAACAGGAAAAGTATCACTGGTACACGTTCGACTGCGCCAGCGGTTGTTTCTGGAATACGTCCTGTCTCGAGTTAGTTGGTTGGACAGGACCAGTCTGCGAATAATGATGGGAGTTAGATCCGAGTCGCTTAGACATAAGGGGCCTTATGCGAGGTTGACCTCATGATCCCCGCCACCTACGGCTACGCCCGGGTCAGCAAGCCCGACGATGCCACGCGGAGCCCTGAAACGCAGCTCCACATGCTCCAGGAGTTCGGGATCCGCGAGGAGCACATCTTCACCGGCGGGATGACTGGCAGCTCCCTGTCCCGTCCCGGCTGGAATGAGCTGATGACCCAGTACAGCCCAACGACACCGTCGGCACCGTTCAGCGCACCTTCAATTTACCCGGAACCAGGGGCATCAACGGCCGCAGAAGAGACTGGCGGAAAACGACCTGCGCGCGTCAACACTGCCTGGTAGCAGCCTCCTTTCATCAGTGCGGCTTCCCGCAGTGGGGGCACGGCCGACGGACTGTCCTACACCACTGGACGACGCCCTTGGTGGTGATTTCCTGCCGACAGTGCAAGCAGGGAGGGATGGTAGCGCATGAACCGCCCCGCTGCCGGACCAGGCCTTCCAGGAGCACCGGGTAGCCCCGGGTATTCTCACCGGCGCGTAGGACGGCCTGGGCCACGGTGCCGATGTCGTCGTCCACGGCGATGAGCAGCGTCAGCTTCGTTCCCCGGTCCTCCAGCCAGTGGTGCTGGCTGCCGTCGTTTGCACCAGCATCCCCTCCTGGTGCAAGCGCCTGCGACGCAACAGGTGCTGCTGGGATCGTCGTCGCCGGGAAGCTTGGGGGGGTGTGTATCATGAATCCCATGACGAACGACCTGGAACAGCTGCGTGGCGAGGTCGAAAGGCTGGTCTACAGCTCGGAGGAGTCTGGATTCACCATCTGCCGCCTTGTGGTTCCGGGCAGAGGCGACCTGGTGACCGTTGCCGGAACCATGCCGGGAATTCAGCCGGGAGAGCGGCTGCACCTGCGAGGCAGGTGGATAAATCATCCCATCCATGGCTATCAGTTTCGGGCTGACAGCTACAGCTCCCAGCTGCCTGCCAGCGCCAATGCCGTGCGCCGCTACCTGGCCTCGAGCCTGGTGAAGGGCATCGGCCCGGTGCTTGCCGGAAGGCTGGTGGACTGCTTCGGCGACGAGACCCTGCGAGTGATCGATGAGCAGCCGGAGCGTCTGGCCGAGGCGCCGGGTGTCGGCCCCCGCCGGGTGGAGAGCATCAAACGGGCTTGGGTGGAGCAGCAGGAGATACGGGGCGTGATGCTGTTCCTGCAGGGACACGGGGTCAGCGCCGCCTACTCCACCCGCATCTACAAGACATACGGCCAGGACGCGGTGAAGGTCGTTCAGGAGAACCCCTACCGGCTGGCCCAGGACGTGCGGGGGATTGGTTTCATCACCGCCGACAAGATCGCCCGGGAGATGGGGATAGACGAGCATTCGCCCCACCGGGCCCAGGCCGCCCTGGAGCACCTGCTGCTGGAGCAGGCCGGCGAGGGCCACGTCTTCACTCCCAATGCTGAGCTGATCCTAGAGTGTCGAACCCGTTTCGACCTCCCCGGGGAGCTGCTGACGGCGGCGGTGGGAAGCCTGCGGAAGGCGGGACGGATCGTGCTGGATGGAGAAGCCGTCTTCCTTCGGGGCTTCTATCTTGCCGAGCGAGCCGTGGCCGATTCCATCAGGGTCCTGGTGACCAGCCCCGGGCAGCGGCGCGAGTTCGACGCTCCGGCCGCCGTGGAGTGGGCCAGCCGCCGGATGGGAGTGGAGCTGACCGGGGAGCAGAGGCAGGCGGTGCACGAAGCCGTGTCGCAAAAGGTCTTCGTTCTGACGGGCGGGCCTGGCACCGGCAAGACAACCATACTGCGGGCCGTGATATCGATCCTCGAGGCTCTTGGCCAGCGGGTGGCCCTGGCGGCTCCCACCGGGAGGGCGGCCAAGCGTCTGGGAGAGGCCGCTGGTCGGGAAGCTCAGACGCTGCACCGTCTGCTGGAGTTCAAGCCCGGGGAGGGCCGGTACGGACGAGACGCCGAGCGGCCCCTGGGCGCCGATGCCGTGGTGGTCGACGAGACCTCAATGCTGGACATCGTGCTGTGCCATCACCTGCTGCAGGCCGTGCCTCGCCACGCCTCGGTGCTATTCGTCGGAGATGCGAACCAACTGCCCTCCGTCGGGCCCGGCAAGTTCCTTGGGGACGTTCTTCAGTCCGGAGTTGTACCCTTCCTTCGTCTTGAGCGGATCTTCCGTCAAGGGGATCGGAGCGGCATCGTGGAGGCGGCCCACCGGGTCAACCAGGGCCGCCTGCCCTCTCTCGGCTCCAGTGACTCCCAGGGGGACTTCTACTTCGTCGAAGCCGGAGAACCGGAGGCGGCAGCCAATGCCGTCGTCCGCATCTGCGCGGAGCGGATCCCGGCGCGGTTCGGATTGCGTCCCATGCGGGACGTTCAGGTTCTGTGTCCCATGAACCGGGGGGACGTAGGCGTCCATCGGCTCAACGACAGGCTTCGGGAGGCCCTCAATCCGGCGGGAACCGAGGTAACACGCTTCGGACGGACTTTCCGGGTGGGCGACCGTGTGCTCCAGTCGGTCAACAACTACGACAAGGATGTGTTCAACGGCGATCTGGGCTGGGTTACCGGGGTGGACCAGGCCGCCGGGCGGATCACGGTGAGCTTCGAGGAAACCGGCGTGGACTACGATTTCTCGGAACTCGACGAACTTCAGCCCTCCTTCGCAATGACCGTACACCGGGCCCAGGGGAGCGAGTTTCCCGCGGTGGTGGTTCCGCTTTTGACGCAACATTACCCGATGCTACAGCGCAACCTGCTGTACACCGCGATCACCAGGGGCAGGAAACTGGTCGTGGTTGTCGGAAGCCGACGGGCGCTGGCCATGGCAGTGCGCAACGACCGTCCCGGGGAGCGCAACTCCATGCTCAGGGTCCGGCTTTCTGAGACGGAGACAGGAAGCAGGACGGCGTTTCCTGAAGGTGGCTCCGAGCGACTCGGCCTCCTGTAGGCCGCTGAAAGCCTGGGCCGGTGATGCCACCCTGGACATTTCCCGGTGCAGAAGTTGCACTCCCTGACGCGCCACACGAGGCGGGTGTAGCCGGAGGCCCACCTGGCGGCTCAGGTTCAGCCGGCGGAGCAGATGCGGGACTTGCCTGTGCCGCACACAGTGCACACAGCGCGCAGGGCGGGACGTCCGTTCTTCAGGGTCACCTGTTCAACATCCCGTGAGCCGGTCTTGGCCCGGCACTTCAAGCAGTAGATTTCAACGGATTCGGGGGGTGTGGCCATAATCGAAGGCTCCTGTTCCGGAGGCTGCCAGCATTATAACCAAAGGAAACCCTCCCGCCGGATGCGGCTACAGGATCGGCCAGACCGGCCGGTTATTGCACTCTGAAATTGCCTGAATTCTCCCGGGAGCTACGGGCCGCGTGGATGGACTAGATAACCCTGTCGCCCCACCCTGGCGTGGACTGGCTGTCCGGCTCACCCGCCGCCCCCGGCAGCGGTGTCAGCATCACGCGCCAACGGGGTGTTTCCTTGGACGCCTCGACCAGGAGTTCCCCCAGCGGGACATCGATGTCGATATCGTCGAATTCGAAGTTGAAGGCGGCCCTCACGTGGACGGGGCAGACGAGGCCCGCCGTGGCGTTGTTCTCGCGTCCCGCCCGCCTCAGGTCCTCGCGTTCGGCGAGGGTCATCTTCAGCCGGCGGTGGCAGCCGGGAATGGCGCATTTGACCGGGACTTTGCTGGGCATTTCCCCAATTTTACAACGACAGCTCGAGGAGGGGGGCGGGCATGCGAGCAGGGTGTTCAGCGTCAACTTTTATCTTGGTTGTGGCGTGGGAACAATCCCTGCACCCAGTTGGTCCTGGGAATACACTCGCACACCGGAAAGGGCCGTTGAACGCTGAAAATGCGGTTCGCACAACCGGGCTTCTGACCGCCGGACGTAACCGGGGGACACAACGGGCCCTGTCTGCCAACGGTTGAAGAGCAAGGGCTGCAAGGTTACTTCCAAAGGGTAATCACCCCCCGTCCGCTGGACTGTGGCTTGGGCCTTCTCCACCACGGCATAGTCGATTTGCCCGGTTCAGCGCCCCCCAAGCAACGTCGGCTGGCTCAGCTGAAACCAGCAGCCCGGCCTGCAAGCGGCTGGTCGTGGGTCACCGCCCCTCCGGCGGTGGCGGGGAGTCAACGCCCGCTGCGACCTCATCCAGCAGGCCGTTCCGCACGGCCCAGATCACGAGTTCCTGTTTCGAATGGACGCCCACTTTGTCCTGAATGCGGTAGACGGCGTTCCTGACGCTCACGGTCTTGTTGCCCCTGGCCTCGGCGATCTGGGCGTATGACCTGCCGCTGGCAAACAGCGTCAGGATCTCCCTCTCTACCGCGGTCATCCTTTCCAGGGCCCGGTTGGCGGTGAGGCCCCGCTGGCCGCGGATCAGCTCGAAGACCCGCCTGATGGCCTTGTCCGGTATGCGCAGACGGCCCTGGGCCACCTCCCGGATCGCCTCCGCCAGCTCCTCCGGCCCCGAGTGCTTCTGCAGGTAGCCCGTCGCGCCGGCGGCGACGGCATCCACGACCGCATCCTCGGTGGTCGAGGCCGTCAGCATCAGCACCCGCGTCTCCGGCAGCAGTTCCATGATCTCCCGGCAGGCGTCCACGCCGTCCTTGTTCGGCATGATCACGTCCATGACGATGACCTCGGGCTCGAGGCTCTGTGCCATGCTCACCGCCTCAACCCCGTCTCCGGCCGATCCGACAACCTCGAAGTCCCCCTCATCCTGCAGGGCGTCCCGCAGGCCGTCCCGCATGATGGGATGGTCATCCGCCAGCATCACCCTGATTTGTTTCGTCAACGACATCCCGGTCTCCTCTCAACAGCTACCTGTAGGGTGTCTCGCAGGTCACGGTCGTTCCCCCGCTGTCTCCGCCGGTCTCCACGATGAGCCTGCCGCCCAGCCGCTCGGCGTCCGCTCTCATGCCCCTGAATCCCCGGCCGCGCTCGGCGTAGTCTTCGGGCAGGCCGCCCCCGTCGTCCGAGACGGACAGCCGGATGCCGTTGGCCCCGAAGTCCAGCCGGACCTCGACCCGGCCGGCCCGGGCGTGCAGGAATGCGTTGGTGAGCGCGTTGTGGGCGATGGAGAAGAGGCGGGCCCGGGTCTCCACGGCAAGCGGAGGCTCGGTCCCGGACTGCAGCATCTCGGCGGGGATCGACGAGACCTGCGAAAAAGTCTCGGTGTGCGACGAGAGCACCCGGCCCAGCTCCCTCCCCTCGAAGAGGTGGCCCTCGTCGATGGGACGCCGCAACTCCCAGATGGCCGCCTTCGACAGCGATGCGGTGGCGGCCAGCGTGGCGGTGAGCTCCTCGTTGGAGCCTCCGGCCTGCCTGATGGCCCGGTGTATCCCCAGGCTGATCATGTAAGCGGTCTGCGCGACGGTGTCGTGAATGGTCTGGGAGAGCTCGATGCGCTCCCGCTGCAGCTCCCTTTCCCGCTCCGCGGACTCCTGCCGCCTGACCCGTTCGAACCGGGCGATGAGGCTGACGGATGCGACGACCCCATACATGGCCATCACCCTGGCGAGCAGGGCCTTCTCCTGACCGGCATCGAAATCGAGGCCGGGGCCCACCATCAGGCTGACGACGGCATAGATGGCCCCGGCCATCGTCGCCCAGGCGAGGCTGAGCCAAAGGTACGGGAAGACGACCGCGAACAGCGCCAGGGCGGGATAGTAGGCCACGTAGCTGAAGAGGTGGAAGTCGCTGCCGATGATGACGACGGCGGTGATGAGAGCGATATCCACGGCGCTGAGGAAGAGGAGCCAGCGCCACGTCACCGCCCGGTCCCTCCGGAGCCGGTAGTGGAGGAACCCGTTGAACACCGGCAGCGGCAGGCTCAGGAACAGGTACTCCTTGTCGGTGGCGTACCAGAACTCTGGCCGATAGGCCAATTCGACCACGGCGACGAGCATCAAAAGCCAGCGCGCCCAGACCGAGACCCGCGCGGCGTACAGCATCACGTCCGGGTCGGCACGGACGGCCCGGAGAACCCGCCTGCGCAGTTCGGCGCCGGGCATGGCCGGACCTCTCGCCCGCCGGCGCAACCCGCGTTGCGATGCTGCGGGGATGGTACGCGTGCTGACGGGACCTCTCCCTGACATTGACATCCATGGACCTCTCTCACTTGATGGCGTGAGGCCGTCGCATCCGGCGTCCCAAACGTACCGCGCCAGCGCGGCGTTGTCGAGACTTCAATGCACCCAATGATGTGTAGGCATTAGTACGTAAATATCCATGCTAAACGCCCTAACAAACAGCACATATAAATAATGCAATAAGCGCCTTCATAAGAAGGCGTAGACGCATCACTGAATGCCCCATATAACGTTGCGTCCAAAGTCCTACTTGGAAACGTTGCAAACGAACCTTGTTTAGCCTATGGAGCGGCCCGAAACTTACAGGTGGGGCATAGGCCCACAAGCATTGGGCGCTATTGAGCTCGGAGGGGACAGCGGATCGGGCGGTCAGAACAACGATTGGGTTGAGGGCTCGGCGCATGGCTCCTGTTGATCGACGGACTGGTGAGAGCAGAGGGATAGCAAACCGAGGAGCACGAGAGGAGTTCTGAGATGACGGATGAGGATGGCAAACAGGGCGCCCGGCCTCGACTGCATGGGCTCTGGGCGCCGGCCATCGTCATGGCGGTCGTGCTCGCGGTGGCAGGCGTCACCACCGCGGGAGCGCAGTCGACCGAAACGGTCAGGGTCAGCAACCTGGAAGCGGCGGAAACCAGCCAAATCTCACTGGGCGAGGGCCAGCAATACGCACAGTCATTCTGCACCGGCCCCTTCGCTGTTGCTCTCGCCAAGGTGCGCTTGGCCACGAGAAGCACCAGCGGTCCCAATCCGGCCCCATCGGTGACCATACGCGCTGACCGGTCGGGTGAGCCGGGTCAGACGGTTGCCACACTCTCCAACCCGACGACCTTTGACAATACCATTTCATCCAATGAGGACTTCACGAGCAGCGGCGTTACGCTCGAAGCCAATGCCCGCTACTGGTTGGTCTTATCGGTACAGGACTCCTTGGCATTCGGCGTCACGGGGTCAAGGCATGAACTCTCCGCGGCAGGGTGGTCCATGGGTGACAAGATGTCCCACCGAGGCAACGCCGGGTGGCGCCCTGCTTTCGTCACCGCCGAAAGGCCCAACGGGTACAGGATGAGGATGGCCGTCCATGCCAGTGGAGATACGCCGTCCATAACACAACCGGTCTTTCCCTGCATCGACCCTGCGGCTCCCTTGACCATGGAGGTGAACGAGAACGCCGACGCCGGCGCCGTCGTAGGCCAGACGACGGCCGCGGACCCGGACAACGACTCCGTCACCCACTCGGTCTCCGGAGCGGACGCCGCTGGATTCAACCGGGTCTTTGCCATGAACGCGAGCACCGGCGAGATAACCGTGAAGTCCGGCGCGTCTCCCAACTACGAGGTGAAGCGTTCTTACTCCATCACGGTCGACGTGACCGATGGCGAGGACGCCTCCGGCAACGCGGAAAGCCCGGCCCTGACCGACGATTCAGTCTCCGTCACGATTCGCGTCAAGAACATCGACGAGGCGGGAAGCATCACCCTGATTCCACCGACGCCGGCGGTGGGCAGTGTGCTCAATGCCGTCTTGACTGACTCGGATGGTGAGCTGCGGGTCGTCTAGGCACAGTGGCACAAAGCCTATACCGCAATTGGCCCTTTCACGTTGTTTGGCGGCAACAACAGCAGATGTTCATCCCCGGGGTGCTATGCTCCCGCGGCAGCGGACCAAGGCAAACTCCTGAAGGTCTCCATCACCTACTACGACGGAGCCAGCGGTCCCCGTAACGCGTCCGGGAACCTCGTCATTTCCAGCAGCGACCCCACCCGGGACCGCAGAACCGTAGAGGCGACATCCAGCAACGCCGTCGCAATTGGCGGGCTGTAGGCGCCCCCCTGGTTGTCTCTCCTTGGAATGCACTCAATCAGGTAGGTGGGCATCGCACTGATTGATCGCAAGCTGAGCGCACTGATTTTATCGGTGTTGTCCGTTTCGGTCCTTCTCCTCTCCATCCCCAGCTGCCTCAACATCCTGACTTTCAGGTTTGTTGTCAATCCTGAACCTCCATACTGGATGTATAACCGACAAAATTAGCTAACGCCAATGGCAGATCGAATTTGCACTCCTATGCCCCTTCAAAGGATCACTATTTTGTGTGAAAAAGCGGGAATTGCAATTTCACACAATTCTCACAATATAGTCACTGTTTCGGAGA
Source organism: Dehalococcoidia bacterium (assembly GCA_965216065.1). Taxonomy (GTDB): domain Bacteria; phylum Chloroflexota; class Dehalococcoidia; order Lucifugimonadales; family UBA3495; genus VXOI01. The sequence goes on along the minus strand of CBDCFB010000002.1, from coordinate 39,377 downwards.
GTAGTTTCACGAATTATTCACTAATGATCATTAAAATGCTGTCCAGAATACCTAACTATTACTTATGGGGCGCTCCATATCAGCCAAGTTGAACTCAATTGCTGCCGCCGCGACTGCGAAGCTTTGGAACGCCAGAGTTCAATGACGTGATCCAAATACAACCCGGCAATGGGGAATGTGAAATTCAAGGTTTCTGGACAGCGACCCCTGAGCTATCCCTCATAACTGCCACAGCGTTGATCATTTGGGCGTCAGCGATGGCTTTGGTATGGCCGGCAAGGGCGCAGGAAGCGAACGTACCGTCAAAGCCGACGGGGTTGACCGGCACCGTCAGCCACAATTCTGTGTCTCTGACTTGAGACGACCCCGGAGACGAGAGCATCACGGGCCATCGGATACTCAGACGGGACAAGGCAATCCACGATATAGGCCAATTTGAAACCCTGGTAGAAGACACCGGATCATCCGCCACTTCGTACACGGACAACACCGTGGAGGCGGGCCACGGATATGTCTATCGGGTTAAGGCGAGGAACTCCGCCGGCCGAAGCCCTGAGAGCAAGCATTTCAACGGCCGCAATCCCGAAACTCCTGAGGAGCCTGTATCCACGCCTGAGCCTACGGAGGAACCAACCCCAACTCCCTAACCCACGCCGGAGGCTACCCCGGAACCCACGCCGGAGGCTACCTCCCGGAACCCGCGCCGGAGGCTACCCCCCGGAACCCACGCCGGAAGCTACCCCCGGAACCCACGCCGGAAGCTACCCCCGGAACCCACGCCGGAAGCTACCCCCCGGAACCCACGCCGGAAGCTACCCCCGGAACCCACGCCGGAAGCTACCCCCCGGAACCCACGCCGGAAGCTACCCCCCGGAACCCACGCCGGAAGCTACCCCCCGGAACCCACGCCGGAAGCTACCCCCCGGAACCCACGCCGGACGCCGGAAGCTACCCCCCGGAACCCACGCCGGAAGCTACCCCCCGGAACCCACGCCGGAAGCTACCCCCCGGAACCCACGCCGGAAGCTACCCCCGGAACCCACTCGGGAGTCGTCCGAAAATACGACCCGGAGTTCAGATCTTGATGCCACAGGGGATAGCGCCATCCACCTGGGCGACATCACGGATCTGGAAAGCACCAGGTACCCCACCTACACGATCAACGGTGATGACGATGCGGATACGGCTGCAAGTGCAGATCACTGACAACGACAACAACCCAGAGACGCGCACGGGACCCGCCACCTCGGTCATCGTGCCCGCGCCGCGGACTCTGGTCAGCAACTTTGGTCAAACCGGCGTCCTTGTCGACTCGACCGGCGGAGATGCTTCGAATGGCTTTGTCACCGGGGCGCATCCGCTCGGCTACACGATCGGCAGGATCGGGCTCTGGGCGAAGGAGAAGTAGATGCGGGCCTTGCGTCGACACTTGCCTTCGCTCGTAGGAGACCGGTCAAGGAGCGCACCCATCCTGACCAGGCTGCTACCCTTCCTGGCAATCATGGCCCTGCTCGTGGCCCTCGTGTCCGCAGCCCATGCGCAAGAGGCAACCACGGACACCTCGTCCGACCCCTCGGGGTTGGATGACCCGCCGGTGGCGCTGCAGCAGAACAGCATCGGGACGCTCGTCTCAAATCTTGGGCAACTGGATGCGCTGGAAGCCACTATTATTGAGGACTCACAGCAGGCACAGTCTTTTGTCGCCGGTCCGGGCTCCGGCGGCCTCGGCTACCGGTTCCAGGGCATTCGGGTCGCAGCTAGGTCAAGCGTACTAGGTGGTGATGTTTTTGTTCCGGAAGTGAGCGCCAGCCTGCACAGGGACGCCAACGGGCTCCCTGGCTCCCGTCTGCACACCCTGACCGTGCCAGGCGACTTCGCCAGCACCGGTGAGTTTGCGGAGTACACCCTGGCAGCCCCGTCGGGGACGGTAATTCCCGGCGGCTCCAGGTACTGGGTCGTATTCGAGGCCTTGAGGGAAACGCTGTACCTCGGGACCACGAGTTCCTCAGCCGAGGACCAGGTTCCGCCGCCGGTCGATGGATGGAGCATAAATAACGATAGATATCTCAGATCCAGCAGCGTTGAGTGGAGGACGGTAGAGCGGGTCATCGAGATAGCAGTGCTCGGCGAGCCGCAGAACACCCCCGAAAAGCTCGGCGGCAACGAGAGCTTCGATAGCGAATCGCGCGGGGGCATCGGGTCCTGGGAGGTCGGCGGCCTTCCGTCGGGCGGCTACTGGGGGTCTGCGACCTCCTTCACACCGGGCGGCGACGCGGGCTGGTACGCGCTCAGCTCTATCACCTTTGGTGTCTCGACAATATCCGGAGGTCTGTTCCGTGTCGCAATCCACGGCGACGACAGCGACGGCCCCGCTGCAGGCGCCCTGTATGTCGCGTACGTAGAAGTTCCATCCGGTTCGATCCGTGACCTCGATCTCACCGCCACATTCCCGGACAACGCGACATTGGAACCAGGCCGGAAGTACTGGGGGGTCTTCGATGAGGTAACCGGGGCGGGCTTCTACTCCCTTCATCTGGCAGCAAACGGTAATGAGGACGCCGGTTTCGCAAGCTGGATGATCGGCGACACGAGGCACCGGATCAACTACCTAACCGCGACCGGGTTCACTTGGACGGAAGCGTCCGATGGGCCCGTCCAGATGAGTTTCTACGGCTATGCGGCGGAGCGGGTGCTGGTGGGGGCCCACGGGCTGCGGGACACCGCCGCCGACGGCCCCTTCCTGCGCTTCGGCACGGAGGAGATCACCGCCACCTTGATCAGCCTGCCCAAGGACAGAACCTTCGACCACTGCGAACCGGCGTTCGTGGCAGGCGACGACACGGAGAGATCGAAGCGGCTGTGCAACCTCCACCCGAGCAACTACTACGACCACGAGTGGGCTGGCGGGCGCAGGTTCACCACCGGCCCCCACCCCACCGGCTACACCATCACCGGCCTCGGGGTGGACATCGACGTCCGGAACACCCTGAAAGGGCCGGTGGATCCCAGGGCGGCGATCTACGCCGTAGACGTGTTCAGCACCCGCGAGGGCAGTGGCGACCCCTCGCCGCCCTTGGCCAGCTACCAGGCGAGCAGCGTGGACGCTTCGCCCGACCGGTTCGCCGCGCTGACCGGCAGCCAGCGATTCCAGGTCGGTCCAGACAGCGCCTACGTGGCCTATTTCAGCAACGTCGGCGCGGGGTACTACGAGACGCCCAACGCCGGCCCCAAACAGGACCCCGGCGCCGCAGAGGGCTGGGCGCTCGGCTCGTTTCCCTATGGTAACCGCTTCGTCCATCCCTGGGGCTACGGAGACGACTGGAACTTCGGCGCAGGGGACGTCAAGCGGATCCCGCTCAACGTCCACGGGTGGCCGAACCCGCTGCCCAACCCTGCTCCCCCCACGCCCGCCGCGCCGCTGATCATCAACCTGGGCAAGACGCAGCTGGGGAACGCCATAGTTTCCACAACCAGCTTAGGTCGACGTGCGGTCGCGCAGCCGTTCAGGACCGGAGACGATGAAACGGGTTACGTCCTGCGCGGCGTGCAGATCGAATTGGGGGATTTTACGACAATATTCGCGGGCGGGCTCAGGGCCGCGATACACGCGGACGAAAGAGGACTCCCGGGGGCCTCGCTGCACCAACTGGCTCTGCAGATCAACCCGCGGCCGGGCCTGCTCACGTTCCACGCTTCGGCCAGCATCACCCTCTCCGCGAGTACGACCTACTGGCTGGTCATCGACGCCGCGGAGTCGGCCACAGAATCCAATGCCGTCCAGGTTTTCCTAACCCAGGACACGGGCGTGAACATCGCGGCCAGGAACTGGTCGCTCGCAGGCCCCGCCCGTGCAACGATGTCGGACGGCAGTTGGGAGCCAACGCCCAACGATACCCGCCTCAAGATGGCGATTCTCGGCGAGCCCACCCCCTGCGACGATCCGCACAGCGCGGACACCTCCACCAGCGGGAGCCTCGTGGTCGACGGCAGCGTGGAGGGCCGCCTCTGCAGCCACGCGGACGTTGACTGGTTCCGCGTCGAACTCGAGGTCGGCGTGGATTACCAGTTCGACGCTTCCGCCGTGGGACTCAATGGCCCCGTTGCCCCTGGGACGCCGACGAAGCTGTACCTGCTGAAAGTCTACACCGACATAGGAAGGGAAGTTTACTCGAGTCAAATCCCAGGTAGCGGATTCCCCGCGGTCTACAACTCTGTCGATCGGGTCAACAGCCTGCCCTTACGGGCGGAGAAGACCGGAGTCCATTACGTGTCGATACAGACTTGGACGGCCTACCGAGAGGGGCTGTATGTTGGGTACAACCTGTCGGCGCAGTCCGACGACTACCCGGCCTCCACGAGCACCACGGCCGAGGTCGCGGCGGGCGATAGCCTGCAGAACTACGTGATGCGCACGGAGAGAAACTACAGCAGCTCATCCACCTCCGACGTGGACTGGATACGGCTCACCGGCCTGCAGCAGGAAGATGAGTACCGGCTGGTCTATGACGTACAGATACACGGCTGCTACCAGCACCAAGGCATCATCCGGGCCGTCTACCAGTCCGACGGTGTCACTGCGGTGAACACCAGGGCGGAAACGTCGCGCCGACCAAACACGTGCCCCGACAGCCCCGCCCTGGTGTTCACCGCGCCGGACGCCGGCGACTACTACGTCGCCGTCACCGCCAGGGGCAGGGGCAGCGTCCCGTTCCAGGGCGACCACTTCACGCTGACGTTGACGGGAGGGCCGCTCACCTCGAGGAGCCTGCAGGCCAACAGCCCGGCGACGGGCTGGCCGGGCATCGACGGGACGGTGCGGGCCGGGGAGACGCTGACGGCGACCACAGACGGCATCGAGGACGAGGACGGCCTGACGGGCGCGGTCTTCTCCTACCAGTGGATACGCAATGACCTGGCGACCTTCACTGACGCCGACATCGAGGAAGCGACAGGCTCCACCTACACCATGACCGACGATGACGAGGGCAAGGCCATCAAGGTGCGGGTCTCCTTCACCGACGATGCGGGCAACGAAGAGTCGCTGACCGGCAACGCAATGATCGCCGCCCCACCCCTGATCATCCCCGATGAAGAGACACCGCCGGGGACGCACGAGGCGGAAGACGCGCAGGAGACTGCGGAGACCCAGCTGACAGCCGCCGTCCACGACGCGCCGGAGTCGCACAACGGCAGCGAAAAGTTCACCTTCGAACTGAGCTTCAGCGAGGAGCCTGCGACGGGCTTCAGCTACAAGACGATGCGGGACCATGCGTTCACGGTGACGGCAGGCACGGTGGCCGGGGCCCGGCGGCTGAACCCGCCGGGTAACATACGCTGGGAGATCAGCGTCACCCCGGACTCGAACGCGGACGTCAACGTCGAGCTGCCCGTCACCGAGGACTGCGACGCCGAGGGGGCCATCTGCACCGATGACGACGGGATGCTGTCCAGCCCATTGAAATTCACCGTCACGGGGCCTCCGCTGACGGCAAGTTTCGAGAGCGTCCCGACGTCCCACAACGGCAGTAACAACGTCAAATTCAGGATTGCCTTCAGCGAGGAGCTCGAGACGGGCTTCAGCTACAAGACGCTGCGGGACGACCATGTGTTCACGGTGGAGGGAGGCGCGGTGGCCGGGGCACGACGGCTGGTCGGCGGCAGCAACATCGGCTGGGAGATCACCGTCGATCCAGACTCCAACGCAGACGTCACCGTCGAGCTGCCCGTCACCGAGGACTGCGACGCGCAGGGGGCCATCTGCACCGATGACGGGAGGATGCTGTCCAACCGCCTGGAGCTTACCGTCAGCGGGCCGGGATGATAGGCCCGATGCCCGCGAATACAACGACATCGCAGACGCGGTTTCGCAAGGGGGACCTTCGCTTCAAGTGAAGGTCCCCCTATTGATTTTGGTAGTGAAGTCGTTGCAGCCGTGCCCCCAAACGCACCGCGCTGGTGGGCGCTGTCGAGCACCTGAACATATCCAACTTGGCGCAGGCAATTGGTCGCATGTCGAACGCGCCAAACAACCACATAGGAGCTAGCTACAAGCAGCTGCTTAAACACCGCTGAGAAAGGGTGCAAGCTACGCACCACATACACACAACCGCGTTCCCAGCAGCATCCTCAAATGCTGCAATCAAATTCCCCTCGCAAAGGGCTGCAAACGAATCTTGACGCTCCTGCAGGCGACAATAACCTTGTGTTGGAGCCCATAGCATTTCACCGGGCCATCCCCCAACGCAGCCCCATCGATTAGTTTGAGCACGGCAAGTCGGAGAATATGGACTGAGTTAGAACCAACTATAAAACATCACCAAGCCTGCGAGCCGACTGCAAAGTTTAGAGGAACAGTCGGCTGGGTCGGACCGAGCTCCGCTAGTATTACAACGTCAGTTGGTTTGATAGGATGGCTGTGTAACTGGAGAGGGAACAGGCAGGTGAGGTGGGGATGTGGATGCAGAAGTTTTCGAACAGATGTACGGGGCCTTTGGGGATTTTCACGCTTACTTCGCTCCGCTGTTTGGCCGCCGGGAGACGCGGGAGCACAGCGGTCATTATCTCCAGGCCCTGCTGGTACAGTCCGGGGAGCGGCGCAACGCTGAGAACCTGTCGGAGACGGTTCCGGGGTCAGCCCGAGGGATGCAGCGGTTTCTCACCGATTCTCCCTAGGACGATGAGGCGATTATAGGACGGCTGCAGGAGTACCTGGGAACCCGGCTGGAGCATCCGGAAGGGGTGTGGGTGCTGGACGGCAGCGACTTTCCCAAGCAGGGACGGAAGTCGGCGGGAGTGGCCCGGCAGTACTGCGGCAGGCTGGGGAAGGTGGCCAACTGCCAAGCCGGAATGTTCTTGGCCTATGTCAGCCCGTTGGGACGGGCCCTGGTGGACAAACGGCTGCATCTGCCGGAGAGTTGGACCTCGGACAAAGACCGGTGTGAGGCGGCGGGTGTGCCCAGGATAGGCAGGGCTACCGGTCCTGAGCCTGTCGAAGGGACGGAGTTGGCCTTGGAGATGGTGGGGCGGGCGCAGGAGCGGGGCCACCTGAAGGCTGGATGGGTCGCTGCGGACGATGCCTTCGGCATGTCGCCGTTATTCCGCGACGGCCTGGCGGCCTTGGGGATGTGGTACGTGCTGGACGTTCCGTCCGGCTTTACGGTGTGGCCGCCGGAGCCTGCTTGGACCAGCGTGGAGTATCAGGGATTCGGGCGTCCCCGCAAGCCGAGGCTCCGCAGCGGGCAGCGGCGGACGATGGCGGAGCGGGCCGATGCCATCACGGAGGAGGCGTGGCGTGAGATTACGGTGGCCGAGGGAAGCCAGGGCCCACGCAGCTACCTGTTCAGTGCCCAGAGGGTGCGTCCAACCAGCAGGCGCAAGCCCGGCGAAATCCACTGGGCCATTTACCGCCGGAATCTGGATGGCAGCGAACCCCGCTACTATCTGTCCAATGCACCGGAGGATACCCCGTTGGAGACCCTGGCATACGTGGGAGGCTCCCGCTGGCGTATAGAAACGGAGTTCGAGACGGAGAAAAGCGACGTGGGGCTGGACGCAGTACGAGACCCGCACCTGGGCTGGCTGGCATCACCATGTGGCCCTGTGCCTGCTGGGCGGAGCTTTTCTGCTGAGCCTGCAACAGGCTTGGTGGGAAAAAGATGCCCCGGATCACGAGGCCGCAGGTCTACCGGGTGGTGCGGGAGATGCTGCCCCGGGAACGGCTCGGGCCAGCTGAGTTGCTGCGGTGGCTTGAGGATACGCAAGAATGCAACGAGCGGGCCAGACGCTCCCATGCCAAGCGCCGCGCCGCCATGCGCGCATCACCCCACATCCCTCCCTGAACTGACGTTGTAATACTAGCAGACATAGTCGAGGTAGTTGGGGCTACTCTCACCGGCCCGCCCCGGATGGTCTTCAAGGAACTGCTCAAGGCCGGCGTCCTCTTCCGGATATGGAAGCACGAGAACAGCACCCAGAACTGGTTCGTGTTCGACCCGAACCCCGTGTTCGCAGATTTCAACACCCTGACCCATGTGGGGAGCGACGACATCCTCTGGGTCGGGCTGCACGAACCTCATCACTTTCAGGGAGACAGCCTGGGCTCTGGATGGAACCTGATCAAGCTGGATTAGCATTACAGCCGCAGATGGCCAGTAATAGTGTTGGACGGTCTTAAGAATCGCCGCATATAGCTGCGGCTCATCCGTCCTCAGGGTCCTCGTGCGTCAGCTGCGGTCATCCTACCTGGGCTTGTTTCAAGGCGCAGAACCTTACGATGGCCTCGCGACCCCCGCATCCCGCCCCAGTAGTACTGGGACACGCCTCCCTGCCGGCGGCCTGGGCCCCGGTGCACCGGGGCCGGAATGGTGGCGTGGTCCTACCTTCCCGCGGTCATCAGCTCCGGTAGGTCCGCCCCAGCGGCGCTCAGGTCCTGGACCGTGCCCACCCGGGGCGAGTGAGCGCAGAAGCCCTCACCCAGACCCACCATCTTGCTGGCCGTGTGAAACTGTTGACGTCCAGCGAAAGTGTCCGCGCTAACTGGCCAGCGAAAATGATGCTCCTTGTATCTTGGTTTTGGAGTGTGACAATCACTTCACTCAGGTGGACCGGGGTGCAGCAGATCGAATGCTCCTTGGTCATGGAAGACCGTTCTATAGCGAGGGTCGCCGCACCTACTCCTAAGAGAGCCCGAACAGTTGCCTGGGCCAACCAAGCCCGCATCGTGCAAGGAGGGGCCACGTTCTGAATCCCTTGGAGGTGAAACATGAATCAAGAACCAATCTACGTGGGCATTGACGTGTCCAAGTCCCGACTGGATGTGGGCGTTCGACCTGGCGGCGACGGACGGAGCATGGCTTACGACGAAGCTGGTCCCAGGGACTTGGCATCCCGATTGCAGTCCCTGTGACCAGCCGCAGTGGTGTTGGAAGCCACCGGAGGGTTGGAGGTGCCCGTGGTGGCCTCGCTTACGGCAGCGGCCTTGCCCGTGGTGGTGGTCAATCCTCGCCAGGTGCGCGATTTTGCCAGAGCCACCGGCAGGTTGGCCAAGACCGATGCCCTGGATGCCCAGGTGCTGGCGCATTTCGCCCAGGCGGTCCGTCCGCCGGTGCGCCCGTTGCGGGACGCGGATACCCAGGAGCTCATCTCCCTGACCACCCGACGCAACCAGGTAATGACCATGCTGGTGGGCGAGAAGAACCGTTTGGGTCCGGCCATTCCGGCAGTGCGTCCGCGCATCCAAGCCCACATCGCCTGGTTGGAGCAGGAACTGGCGGACCTGGACAAAGGTCTGAGGCAGACTCTCCGCCAGAGCCCCGTGTGGCGGGAGCGGGGACAACCTGTTGCGCAGCGTCCCCGGCGTTGGGGAGCAACTCTCCGTTACGCTGTTGGCGCACCTGCCGGAACTGGGTGCACTGGACCGGAAGCGGATTGCCGCCCTGGTGGGAGTGGCTCCCATCAACCGGGACAGCGGGCAGATGCGAGGTAAGCGGTCCGTCTGGGGCGGCCGGGCTCGAGTGAGGGCCGTGCTCTACATGGGAGCATTGGTCGGTAGCCGGTACAACCCGGTGTTCCGAGACTTGTACCAACGGCTGCTGACGGACGGCAAGCCCAAGAAGGTCGCCCTCACTGCCTGTATGCGCAAGCCGCTCACCATCCTCAATGCCATGGTGAAGAGCGGTCAGCCGTGGAGTCCACCGGTCATCACACCTTGACATCAAAGGCAGTTGCTGGACACCGTCGACTTCCCAACCATCCCATCTCTGAACAAGGCACTGGTTATGGAACTGGCCCGGTGTGAATACATCCAGCGCCGTGAGAACGTCATCGCCGTCGGCAACAGCGGCACCGGCAAGACCCATGTGGCCCTGGCCCTGGGACTGGGCTTGGCTGCCTGCCAGAGAGGCAAGGCGGTGGGTTTCACCGCCGCCGCCGCATTGGTCCACGAGATGATCGAGGCCAGGGACGAAAGACGCCTGCTCAACCTCCAGCGGCAGCTGTCCCGCCTCAACCTGCTGATCATCGACGAGCTGGGCTTTGTCCCCCTGTCCCGCTCCGGTGCGGAACTGCTCTTCGAGGTGTTCAGCCAGCGATACGAGCGGGGCTCCATCCTGGTGACCACCAATTTGCCTTTCGACGAGTGGACTGAGGTCTTCGGCTCGGAGCGCCTCACCGGGACGTTGCTGGACCGGCTCACCCATCACGTCCACATCCTGGAGATGAACGGCGAGAGCTACCGCCTCAAGCGCAGCCGGGAAACCGCCGCAGCTCAAGCCCCGAACGAATTAGACAACCCATAAGTCGCGCCAGTAGCCGTCCTCATTCACCCGCCCAGCCTGCTGTCAGCCTGCCTCTGTGACCCTTCTCCCGAACAACTGGCGTGGACATTTACGCTGGCCAAAGACCTATGGTGGTACACATTTACTCCGCCCTACTTGTCGCATCCGGCGTCCCAAAAGTACCGCGCCGGCGCGACGTTGTCGAGATTGCAATGTACCCAACCACGTATGGGCGTTGGCACTCACAGTGAGCATCACATACGCCCTATACAAAAGCACTGATATGGCCATGGAAACGCACGCTGAGAAAAGGTGTGTACGAGTTGCTGAATGTAGTCAAAGTTGACTCCAGTTTCCTGCCAAAACGTTGCGTACAAAACTCTGCAGAAGAAAGTTGCATATGGCCCTAGTTTCGGCCTGTAAGCCTCTGTAACCTGATTCGGCTCAGTCGGCTTCCAAGACGCAGGCTGGCCAGCCTGCTTTATGCCAAGGCTCCAGTACCAGTGCCATCCAGTAGGAGTAATTGCGTTCAGGCGTTGGAAAGGCGAACTAGCCGGGGGTCTGGCGGGGCGGCCCGGGCGGCCCCGTCTGCAGGCATCGCTTGTTTCAGGCCGGAGCGTTCAACAGTTCTACCCCCAGGATATTTATTTGCATGAGTGGATGAGCCGGCTCATATCATCCATAACCTTGAGCGAGCCACGGGCTCCACATACACCACGCTGTGCGACCACGCTTTCACGGTGACGGGAGGCTCGGTAACTGGTGCGCGCCGTGTGAACCCACCCAGTATCGTCGGCTGGGGGATCACCGTCGAACCAGACTCCAACGGCGACGTCACCATCGTGCTGCCCGCCACCAGGGACTGCGACGCGCAGGGGGCCATCTGCGCCGACGGCGACAAGAAGCTGTCCAGCCCGCCTGGATTACACCGTCAGCGGGCCGGGCGGATAGGCCGAGCCCCGCGAGCACAACGACATCGCATACGCGGTTGCGGGAAGGAGGGGCAAGCACTCCTGCCTGGACCCGTATCTCGCCAGGCGCTGGAGGGTAGGCAGATGCCTTGGAGTTACTCGGGCATAGTCCGGGAGGAGGACGGCACCTGGGTGGCAGTCAGGGAAGTCAACGCAGACAACCAGGCTGAAGCCTGGCGGGGAATAGAGGACTTCTGCCACCGCCTGTCCGAGGTTACCGGACGGAAGTTGGAAATGGACCCAGGGACCTTTCGCTGCACCGGGAAGGCGGCGGGATCCGGCTATGCCTACACCTTTTTTCTGACGGGCGGCTGAAGGCGATCATATTGTCGTATACAAATTATAAAGAGGCATATCATGGCGACTATGGATCACGGCCTGCTCATGTGGGTGTGCCAATTGCCGTGCCAGAAGACCAGTTGAAGGCCCAGGTGGGCGACATTCTTAGGGACGCCGGCAGCTTGACCGACCTGAGCGTAGCGTGGCGAACGGAGGTCCACCCTGATGACATTGACGGACGTGCCGATTTGGGTGCAACCGTCAACGGACTGTTAACCGGACACGTAGAACTCAAACTCCCCGGGCTGGGTGAACGACCGGAGTACTTTACGAGGCACAATAGTTCGCAGCGGGAGCAGTTCAGGGCGCTGCCCAACCTTGTCTGCGCGGACGGCGGGGAGTGGAGCCTGTACAGGTCCGGGGAGTTGAAGCCTGGGGCAAGGATTGCCGCGGATGTCAGTCAAGGTGGCGCGAGGGCGGTGGACCCCGGGCCCCTCGATACTATTCGCGAACTCCTTCGCGACTTTCTGTACTGGGACCCCATCGTCCCTGGAACGGCGGAAGGGCTGGCAGGGTTCCTCGCTCCCTTGGCCCGCGTGCTAAGGGATGATGTGAGGGCTGCGCTGGCTGGAGAGGCCAGTCCCCTTCGGGCGCTGGTAAGTGAGCGGACCGGGCTGCTCTTCCCAGAAGAAGATGACGCTCAGTTTGCCGACGCCTACGCCCAGACGGTGACCCACGCGCTCTTGTTGGCAAGATTCGAGGGAGCGGAGAGTTTGAGGCCCGCAATAGCTGTGGATGCGCTTCAGCGGGAGCACGGCTTGTTCGCCGAGGGGCTGCAACTGCTGGAGGCCCCAGCTGTTCGAGAGGAGTTGCGGATGCCCATCGAACTGCTCGAACGCGCCATCCAAGCTGAGGACTCGGCGAAGCTGGGCCAATCGGCAGACCCTTGGTGGTACTTCTACGAGCAGTTCCTGAGCGCGTACGATCCAAAGCTCAGGAAAGACCGCTGCGTGTACTACACGCCTGTGGAGGCGGTCCGCGCCCAGGTGACACTGGCCGGAGAACTGCTTCGAACACGTTTCGGGAAACCCCTCGTCTTTGCCGATGATGACGTCGTGGTCCTGGATCCCGCTGTGGGAACCGGCACCCATCCCTTGGCCGTTCTGGACCTCGCATCGGGCGCCGTGCTGCAGCGGGTTGGACCGGGAGCAGTCGCAGGGAAGCTGAGAAATCTGGCCGAGCGCCTTTATGCCTTCGAGGTGCTGGTAGGTCCCTATTCGGTAGCGCATCTGCGCCTGTCCCGGAGCTTGAGAAACGCCGGCGTAACTGACAAGATTCCCAGGGTTTACCTGACTGACACCATGGAGTCTCCCAATCACCCCCCGCAGTTCGCGGGCAGCCTGCTGCAGGCGCAACTCACGGAGGAACGGAAACGAGCACAGGACGTGAAGAAAGACGTGTGGGTCTTCGTGTGCCCAGGGAGTCCTCCCTATGATCGAGAGGAGAGGGACCCAACGAGGCTACCGGAAAGCGAGAGGGTGGCTGGATGCGACACGGAGACGAAGAACAGGAGGGCAGCGACAATCGCATCAACCTGCACGCCAGGGCGGCGGCCGCCCGGCGCGCCGGGCGGGAGGCGCAGGGGCCGGAGCTGCTTGCCGACCCGGAGTACCGTCTGAACCGGCTGACCACCGTTCAGCTCCCTGACGGCATCGACGATGCAACCGTCAGGTCTACGCTGCTGAACGACTACGGGATCGAGATAGGTGGAGGTTTGGGCGAGTTTCGCATCAAAGCGTGGCGCATCGGCCTGATGGGAGACTCGGCCCGGGACCGAAACGCGCTGGCCCTTCTGTCGGCGCTGGAACAGATGCCTAACGACAGCGGTTACGAGGTTCGCCTACGGTTTGAGCCTTTCAGCATCCCGACGGGCCCGCGCTACCTTCAGCGTCTGATGTCCGCTCTCCCCGTGTGTAGAAAGTGCTAGAAGGCATTGGAGGACTTCTCGGAGGTTTCGGCTTGTTCTTCGTCGGGATGTGGTTCCTCTCGGAGAACCTCAAGGCCCTGACCACCCGTCGACTGCGCAGGCTTGTTTCTGACTGGGTCCCCAACCGCTACGCAGCCTGGGGCTGGGGGGTGCTCTCCGGTAGTATCCTTCAGAATCTGTCTGCCCTGACATTCATCACCATCACCATGTTTCGGGCCAACCTCCTCTCCACCGAGCGGGCATTCGCCTTCATTATTGGCGGTAACGTGGGAGTCGGGCTCTTGGTGCTCCTGGTATCGCTGGATATTCAACTGGCGGCCCTCTATGCACTGGGGGTAGCCAGCGTGTTGATGCTGAGCGAAAGAGCCATCAAGTTCCGGAACATCGGCGCCTCGCTTTTTGGAGCCGCATTGATGTTTGTTGGCCTCGGTCTGGTCAAACAGTCCGCTCTGTCATTCACTGGTCAGCCGCTTTTCGATGAATTTCTGGGGCTGATGGATGGCTCCTTGTGGTTTTCTTTCCTCGCGGCCGCTGCGCTGTCCCTCATGGTCCAATCATCCGTGGCGGTGATGGTGCTCGCCGTTGGCATGGCTTCTGTCGGTGTCTTGACTGATGACCAAGCGATCATGTCCATCTACGGTTCGTATCTCGGAACAAACGCTACCCTTCTCATACTATCGGTTAAACTGAGCGGGGTGTCGCGCCGCATCGCCATGGTCCAAGTTTTCTACAATCTATTGCAAATCGCAGTATTCGTTCCGCTACTTTACGTCGAGATATGGGCGAGCGTACCACTGATAAAGACTCTCATCCTGTCCGTGCCTCTGGACCAGCCATTGGCAGCCCTGTGCTTGACAAGTGATGCCATCGTCGCAGCACCCGTCATCTTCTTTGTGCCCCGGATAGCGCATCTATTTTCCCTGCTTTGGCCTGCAACCACTGCGGAAGTGATGTCGCGGGTTGCCTACGTTCATGCCCGGAACTATGGGGACGTTACTGCAGCGCTGGAGCTTATCTCTCTGGAGCAGGGGCGCGTACTTTCCGCCTTCTCGTCCTACTTGGATGCCGTGCGTCAGGGAGCCGCAATTGAACCCCTGAGAAATTCCGTAAGACCGATGATCCGGGAGATGGACGAGTTTCTCACCGAAGCGAGACTACGGCATCCCAGCCATGAGATGGAGGCCGTCAGCTCTATGCTTGCCCAGCAGAGGCTGATTGTCTGGCTGGAGGAGCAGTTTGCCGCATTGTGCGCCGAATTGAACGAACTCCCCGACGAGGGGGCTCCCGGTCGGCTGCGGGACGTTATGGTCGACGGAATTGATGCCGTGGTTTTGATCATAATAGATGGGCTGACCAGTCAGGACCAGGAGGACTGGCAAACGGCCATGCAACTGACCGGAGACAGATCTGAGCTACTTCGCCGTATCAGGGGCGACTACATCACCACAAACGCTCCCGTAAGCGATTCCATACAGGCAGGAATCCTCGATGTAACCAATACGGCAGGGGAGATATTCTTCCTGTTCTCTCGACTGACACAAGAGATGGGTGCATCCCGCCGTCTCACCGCCGCTGTGCCCCCTTCTCCGCCATAATCAATGCCGTTGAAGGCATGCAACGCAAAAGCTCGTATTCCTGGAGCATCACGGTCGCAGTTGGGCGATGTCGGTGTGCCGACGGACGGCTGCAGTGTTTGTGAGTTCCCGTCAGCTCTGGAACAGACCCTGAACGCTGGCAGCCTCTCCGAAGATATCCCAGCAGGCTGGCAGGCATCAGTTGGCGACAACCATTCTCGCCGGTTGCAGCCGCTGGCGCCCGAATAACCTCTGGGATATCACGCCGTTTACAAACCCGGCCGATTTCCTGATGCTTTCGGCAGCCCCGGTTGCCCATGTTGCGACGGGCACATCAGTTCCATACCGGAACAGCTTGAACAGGTTGCGCCCGGTGCAAATGAGCAACTACTTCCGGTTCACCTTATCCAAGTCCCGCAGCAGGAACTGCCGGAAACCGCGGGCTTCTATAATCTGGCCTAATGCCATCTCCATGCGCAACGCGTAGCGCTGCCGGCCCCGTTTCGTCTGCAACTTCCGCCTCATCCGGTCCCCGTCCGACAGGTTGGTGGGTATCCGGCCCAGGGGCGCAGGTGGACCCCCCGTGGCGGGTCTGCTCCGGGGCCACGAGGGGGTCCGTCCCCAAGGCATAGAGGCCGTCAACTGCCTGCGCCGGGTAGCAGCCTGCGTCGGCGGAAACTTCCTTTGGGACCTCGCCGGTGTTACTCACGGTCTCCTCAATCATGCTCTCGGCCTGACCCTTGTCCTAGGGCTGGTTGGTAGCACGGGCCGCCACGATGACCTGGTGGGCGCTGTCCACCACCGCCTGGCGCTGGCATGATGCGGGACTCGGCGTCGGTGAAATTGAACTGGGCCCTGTCCTCCGGCACTCCCGGATGTTCCCTGCCTGCGGCCGCCGCCTGCTCTGCCGCTTCCCCAGCCCTCGCTTCCAAAGCGGCCATGGCTTCCATTGTCTTCTTGATTCGGCCCTCACGAAACGCCAGTTCTGCAGGCAACTCATCCCCGCTCTCATCCTGACAGTACCGGCGGTCTTCCTCGTCATCCGCCTCCCGGGCCCGCCGCAGCAACCCGGCCACCTTCGCCGCCAACCGGGCTTCCTTCTCTTTCATACGCTTATAACTCATCGCCTTGTGCTTGATGCGTTAACCCTGCCCTTGGCTGGACTTTGCGCAATTCAAGCGGCGTAGGCAAGGGAATCGACAAGTCGGTGGTACAGAGCGGCCGGGACTTTCCGTATATCAGGGTCGGCGGCGGACAGTGAAAAACCCTCCGACGCCAGCCACAGGTGGCGGCGCACCAGAGCGATGGCATCCACGAAGGTCGGCGACGGCTTGGCGTACCAAGCCGCTGTGCGATGGGCCGAGGGTCGTTGTTGCCGCAGCAGATGGGCTGCCAGGGTGGTCCAGGAGAAGAGCCCCATCAGGATTGGCGTAGTACGGGCAATGGCCAGGTCCGACCACTGGCGTTGGGTCTCCACGCCCAGGTGAGCCCGCACCTCCTGAAAGGTGACCTCCAGTTGCCAGCGCAGCACAAACCATTCCAGGATCTGCGTCGGGTCCGCCGACGGATCGGTGCAGAGCAAGGCCTGGGGAGTGAATTCGCCCTGTGGGTCCCGAACCAAGACCCAGCGCAGGGGCACCGGCGGCTTGCCCGAGCGGTACCAGACCGCCGTTTGCGAGGTGAGTCCCAACGTGCGGGTAGTGCCGTCGTACCAGGCTGCCGACACGGTGGCCCATGACACGGTGGGCAAGTCCAGGAGTGTCTTCAGCGCGGGCAGCCGTCGGCCTTTCAGCGGAGGCCGACCGTTCTGACCGGGCTGACGGGGTGGGGCCGGTTCATAAAGGGCGGCGTCCAGGCGCAAGCGGGCGATGAGGGTAACGGGTTGAGCCAACGATTGGCAGCAGTGGAGCAGGTCCAAGACGGCGTAGCTGCTGTCGCCCACCAGCACCAGGGGGCGGTGGGGCAGCCAGCGGCGCAGTTGCAGGATCATCTGCCGAGCCCAGTCGGTGAGCTTCTTGTGGCGGCGTCCGCGCTGCCGGTGGTAGCGTTCCGAGGGCGCCAGCACGGTAAGAAAGGGCAAGGCCCAATAGCGTCCCGCCCAGGGGATCTGGCCCAGCCACATCAGGGAAATCCAGCGCAGGCCGCTGGCCTTGACCAGGTGGCTCCGGCTGGAACGCACCGCATCGCGGTAGATGCCCAGGGATTTAATTTTAGGGCCACGGCGCCGTTCCAGGGTTTCGTCGATGCCGAAGACCAACGGACCATCGCCCTGATCCAGGTGTTGGAGCAGCAGCATGAGCAGGATGCGAGCCGCTTGGCGGGGCGACCACACCGCCCGGTTGAGCACCTCATGATAGCGGGCGTAGTCGAGGTGGTCGCTGCGGCCCATGACGCGCAGCGCCGCGGCCACGGTGCGTTGGCCCGGGGCCAGTATCGCGCCGACCAGCAGGATTTGGGCTTTCAGCCAGGTCGGGTTGCGAAACAGCGTGGCGAAGGGATGGAGTACGGGTAAAATGGCATCGGGCAGGGTGAGCATGGCTGGACCTTCCGTGAGAAGTGGGTTTAGGCCAGCTTACCCTGTCTTTTTTACCTCTCCTAACTTTTGCGTAAAGTCCAGCGAAGTAATGGTATTATTTCGTTTATTTCGGGGCGTTCAAAGCAGAAAATTGCGGAGGCCGGCGATGACTACCTACACGGGCCAGTCCATCAAGCGATTTGAAGACCACCGCCTGCTCACCGGGCAATCCTCTTACGTTGACGATATGACGAGGCCAGGGATGCTGCACGCCCTTGTCATACGCAGCCCTCACGGCCACGCCCGCATCCGCAGCATCGACGCTTCGCTGGCGTTGTCCCTTCCGGGAGTGGCGGCGGTCATCACCGCCAGGGACATCGAGGAAGCGGCCCAACTGCCGACCCGCGAGTCCACCGACGCCGACGAACTGCGCCCGCCCCGTCATCCGGCGCTGGCCATTGACAAGGCCTGCTACGCCGGGCAACCGGTCGCCATAGTGCTCGCGGAGGACATCTACACCGCCGAGGATGCGGTGGAACTGGTCAACATCGATTACGAGATCCTGCCGGCCGTAATCGACCCGCTGCAAGCGACCGGAGAGAACGTCCCCGTGATCCACGAGCACCTTGGCACCAACATCGTGCTGCGCACGGTCAACGCGGGAGGCGATCTGGACGGGGCCTTTGCCAACGCCGATTGCGTCATCAGCCAGCGTTTCGACGTGCAGCGTGTGGCCCCCGCGCCGATGGAGCCTCGCGGCCTGCTGGCCGAGTACGACGCCGAGGCCGACCTGCTGACGGTGTGGGACTCGACCCAGCACCCCCACGAAATACGGGAGCACCTGGCCCGCCTGCTGAGTCGGCCAATGGAGTCGGTGCGGGTGGCCTGCCCCGACGTGGGCGGCGGCTTCGGCGAGAAGGGATGCTTCTTCCCCGAGGAGCTGGCAATCCCCTACCTGGCGATGAAGCTGGGACGGCCCATCAAGTGGGTGGAGAGCCGGCAGGAGAATATGCTCTGCTTCCACGGGCGCGGACACAGCATCGACCTGGAGGCGGCGGCCCAGAGCGACGGTACGCTGCTGGGCATCCGGGTCAAGGTCACCGCCGACCTGGGGGCCTACTTCTTCATGTCCACGCCGACGGTCCCTATCCTGACCAGCCACCGGCTGACCGGCCCCTACCGCACGCCCGCGATGTCGGTGGAGGTGGTGGGAGTGGCGACCAACAAGTCGGTGACCGGCGCGTATCGCGGCGCGGGCGGGCCCGAGGCGGCCTTCTGCATGGAGCGCGCCGTGGACCTGGTGGCCCAGGAGCTTGGCCTTGACCCCGCCGATGTCAGGCGCCGCAACTTCATCCCGCCCGACGCCTTCCCCTACGAAACACCCACGGGCATCATCTATGACTCCGGCGAATACGCCGCGGCCTTTGAACGCTCATTGGAAATGTCCGATTATCAGCAATGGCGGGAACGCTCGCGCCAACAGTCGGAGACCGACGGAGCGCTCGTCGGCGTGGGCATTGCGACGGTGGTGAAGGGGTCCGGCGCCAAGGTTACCATGCTCGAAGAACACGCCCGGTGCATCATCGGACCGGACGGAGAGGTCGAGGTTCACACCGGCATCTCGCCCCACGGTCAGGGCACGGAGACGACCTTCGCCCAGGTGGTCGCCGATGAGCTGGGCATCGCGCCCGGCGACGTCCGTGTGCGTCACAGCGACTCCGCCATCCTGCCCGCGGGCGGCGGCACATCGGCCAGCCGGGGCGTCATCGCCGGTGGCACGGTCTTGTACAACGTAGTGCAGGAAGCGCGGGAAAAGCTGATAACTATAGCGGGGCACCTGCTGGACTGCCCGACCGGAGATGTAGACCTGAACGATGGCCGGGCCGTCGACCGCAACAACCCCTCCCGCAGCGTACCCTTCGCCCAGCTCGCCGCCGCAGCCCACAACGAAGAGCTGCTGCCCCCGGGCGCGGAGCCGGGGTTGGACTTCGTCGGCTCCAACACGCTGAACCGGAGCCCCTACTCCTTCGGCTCCCACGTCGCGGTGGTGGAAGTCTCGCGGGAAAACGGGGCCATCAAAATCCTGCAATACACCGGCGTCCACGACTCCGGCAAGGTCATCAACCCCATGCTGTACGACGGCCAGATTCACGGCGCCATCGCCCAGGGCATCGGCCAGGCCCTCTGGGAGGGCATGGTATACGACTCCAGCGGCCAGCCCCTTAGCGGCAGCCTCATGGACTACGTATTGCCCAAGTCCATCGACCTGCCGGACTTCGACCTGGACAGCACCTTCGAAACGCCGTCGCCCATCACGGCGCTGGGCGTAAAGGGCATCGGCGAGCTGCCCACCCTGGCAGCGCCGGTGGCAATAGCCAACGCGGTGATGGACGCCCTATCGTCTGCCGGAGTGAAGCACATCGACACGCCGCTGACGCCGGAGAAGGTCTGGCAGGCGTTGCAGGATGCAGCCCAGAGCTAACCGCCGGTTTTCGCCGTCAAGACCTGTTTTCGCCGTCAAGAAGGAGCGCGGGCACTCAAACAGACTACCCGCGCTCAACCTTCATCTACGGCGGAAAGCAGCCGACAGGGAGGCCCTAAACGGTGACCTCTGCTTCCTTGTACGCCTCCTCCACGAAGCCGGGTATCTGTGTCCAGTGGGGATTCCTCGCATCGTGGTGCAGGCCGACGGCGTCGCCCTCGGAACTTTCAAGGCCCAGCGGGTGGCAGACCAGCTCAATCAGGTTGCCGTCGGGGTCGGCGATGTAGGTGTAGTGCTCGCCGGTGTCCTCGCGGCGGCCTTGGTACGGGTCTTCGCCGCCGGTGCCGGTGAAGGCCCCGCCGGCAGAGCGGGAGTAGGCGACGCCCAGCGCATCCAGGTTGGCCAGCGCCGGGTCCCAGTCCTCCACCTCAATGGCGAAGTGGACGCGGGGAATATGCACCATCTCGGTGACCTCGCTGGTGTGGATCTCGCCATTGCCGATGCGGAGCTGGAGCATCCGCCGGTTCAGGGCCGGGCCGCGGTCCAGGAACTCGGCTCCCAGCACCTTCTCGTACCACTCGCGGGTGCGCTCCCGGTTGGTGATCTGGATGTTGACGTGGTGAATCATGTTGACTTTGGACATGACTTCGCGCCTCCTTCTCCCTTTGCGTGGTGGTTTGACGCATTATCCGCCAACATCCCGCGGTGGGCAAGCGGAAGAGCACCGCGGACACCCTAACCCTCTCCCAGAGGGAGAGGAAACATTGGCGCGGGGGCAGGGAGCATCGGCGCACTCCTAACCCTCCAGCGTGGCGACGCTGAACACGACGGCGAAGGGGTAGCAGTAGATGACCACGCTCCGGTGTATCGAGGTGTCCACGCTGGCCGGTATCGGGTAGTTCTGGTTGCCCCGGTTGCCCTTGAGGTCGCCGAGGTCAACGTAGCCCTCCTGCTTCACCTGCTCGGAGCGTTCCGGGTCGGGGTGCGTGGACAGGACGACGTGCAGGGCCGGGCCGTTGGTGACCTCCAGGTTTTCCAGGCGCAGGACTTTGCCGCCGTCGGGAGTGCGGTAGATGGTGGCGGTGCCGCTGCCCCGGTGGAAGGCGTCAGCGTCCTTGAAGCTGCCCATGGCCACCGCCTGCACCTCGCTGGACGCCGCTGTCTGCATCGCCATCTCCGACTGCTCGATGGCTTCCTCCATCATCGCCACTGCCTTTTCGGTCATTTGAGCCGCTTCTTCCATGCTCCCGGTTTCCAGCGCCTGCATCGCCATTGCCATGCCATCGTCGAGAGCCGCGCGGCGGGAGGGAGTAATCACCACCAGCGCGTCCTCAGGGTCGGCTTCTTCCGACGCCAGGGCCGCCGAAGCGTCTATTGCGGCGGGGGCAGGCATGGTCTCCATCACCGGGCTGTCCACCTTGGCGAAGCCGGAGAGGACCTGCTCCACGTCCTCGCGCTCCATTCCCTCGGGCACCGTGGCGGTGGCGGCGAAGGGGAACGCCTCGTCCACCGTTACGTTGGTGAACAGCGGCGAACCCAGTGACCAGCCGAGCCATAGAGTCACCAGGAGCAGGGGCACGGACACGATGCCCAGAGGCTTGCGGTAGCGCCAGGCCCACAAGTGCCAGCCGCGCCACCACGCGAAGGCCAGAAACGCGGCGATAAGCACCAGCACCGCTGCCCCGATGGCCCACCTGTAGGGGTAAAGGTCAGCCAGCGCTCTTTCGAGATCTCCAAATGTTGCCATACGTCCTCTCTCTTTCCCGTCCCGCCCACTCGCCCACGTTAGTATAGAATACGCTGGGCTTGGTTATATTATACGGCTCCAGATTGCGACATGCCATCATTTGATGATATAAAGTATCATAATAACGCATCGAACAACGCATTTATTTGGACGGGGGACGACGTGGAGCGTTCAGAAATCGGCGGAAACGACAAGCTGGTAGGCGCATCAGTACGACGAAAGGAGGATTTTCGCCTGATTCAGGGCGAGGGCCGGTACGCCGGTGACATCCAGCCCCGCAACGCGGCGTTCATGGTCGTCCTGCGCAGCCCGCACGCCCACGCCCGCATCCGTGGCATAAATGCCGATAACGCTCGAAACCTGCCCGGCGTGCTGGCGGTGGTCACCGGAGCGGAATTCAACGCCCTCTGTGCCGCCGAGCTGCCCCTGGCCGGCGTGCGCGAGCACATGAAGGCCGTGAGCCGCTGGCCCATGGCGGCGGATGTAGCCAAGTACGAAGGCGAGCCGGTGGCCGTGGTGGTCGCCGAGGACGCCTACATAGCCCGCGACGCCATTGAACTCATCGAGGTCGACTACGAGCCGCTGCCTGCCGTGGTGGACGCCGAGCGAGGGCTGGAGGACGGCGCGCCCCTGGTTCACGATGAGCTGGGAACCAACCTCTGCGTCACCAGTTCCCGCACCGTCGGCGACCCGGACGCCGCCTTCGCCGAGGCCGACGGTGTCCTGTCCCTGCGGCTGGTGGAGCCTCGCCTGGTCCCCAACGCCATGGAGCCTCGGGCGGTGACCGCCAGCTACGAGCGCGGCGTCGACGAGTTGACCCTCTGGCTGTCCACCCAAGCCCCGCACATGGAGCGCCGCGCTGTGGCCGGCGTG
This sequence comes from Dehalococcoidia bacterium, assembly GCA_965216065.1. Taxonomy (GTDB): domain Bacteria; phylum Chloroflexota; class Dehalococcoidia; order Lucifugimonadales; family UBA3495; genus VXOI01. Next base: position 16,675 of record CBDCFB010000002.1, on the reverse strand, counting down.
CTGGGCCTGGCGGAGAACCGGATCCGCGTCCTCTCCCGCGACGTGGGCGGCGGGTTCGGCGCGAAAATCGACACCTACCCGGAGACCATCATCGCGGCGGCGCTGGCGATGCGCCTCAACCGCCCGGTGCAGTGGGACGGGGAAAGGCAGGAGGAGTTCACCTCCACCATCCACGGGCGCGGCGAGGTCCAGTACGTCGAGGCCGCCTACCGCAACGACGGCAATCTGCTGGCCCTGCGGACGCAGTATTACACCGACCTGGGCGCATACTCTTTCGGAGGCACCCACGGGGTGGCCGAGACGCTCACTCCGTCCGGCGCCGCTGGCGCCTACACGGTGGAAAACCTGGAGTGGGAGGTGTTCGGCGTCTACACCAACAAGATGTCGGTCGGCCCCTATCGCGGCTACGGACAGCACGCCACCGCCTACGCTGCGGAGCGGGTCATGGACGGTATCGCCCAGGCGCTGGGCCTCGACCCGGCGGAGGTGCGGCGTCGCAACCTGATACCCGCCGCAGCCTTCCCCTACCGCACTCCCACGGGCCGGCTCCACGACAGCGGCGACTATCATCGCGGGCTGGAAATGGTCCTGGAGTTGGCGGGCTACGCCTCCTTGAGGGAAGAACAAGCCCGACAGCGTTCATCGGGGGGCGCGAGCGGCGGCCTGTTGGGCATCGGCATCGCCACCACCGTCGACGCCTCCGGCTTTGGGCCGTCCGGCTCCCTCAGCGTCCGGCCCGGCTACGAAACCTCCACGGTGCAGGTGGACACCACCGGACGGGTCACGGTCTACACCGGGTCATCGCCCCACGGCCAAGGCCACGAGACCACCTTCGCCCAGATTGCCGCCGACGAGCTGGCCGTGGCGCTGGAAGATGTCAGGGTAGTGTATGGCGATACGGCCCTGATTGCCCAAGGCACCGGCACGCGGGCCAGCCGGTCCATAGTAGTTGGCGGCTCGGCGGTGGTCACGGCCAGCCGCCAGGTCAAGGATAAGGCACTGAAGCTGGCCGCCACCCTGCTGCGCACCGAGCCGGAGTATGTCGAGCTGGGCCGGGGCGGTTTCTTCGCCGAAGACATACCAGACCGCTACGTCACCTGGCGCGACGTGGCCGCGCTGTCCACTGGCCCCCAGCCCCTGCCGGAGGGAACCGAACGCGGCCTGGAGGCCAGCGTGTACTGGGAACCCGACAGCTACACCTTCCCCTACAGCGCCAACGTGGCCGTGGTGCGGGTTGACCCGGACAACGGCGCGGTGCAACTGGTAGGCTTCTACTCGGTGAACGACTTCGGCGTTATCGTGAACCCGATGGTGGTGGACGGGCAGGTTCACGGCGGGCTGGCCCAAGGCATCGGCGCGGCGCTGATGGAGGAGGCGGTCTGGGACGAAAGCGGCCCGCTGCTCTCCGGCAGTTTCATGGACTACGCCATGCCGCTAGCCAAGCACCTGCCCGATTTCACCGTGCAGCTTATGGAGACGCCTAGCCCCTTCAATCCGCTGGGCGTCAAGGGCATGGGCGAAACGCCCACCATCGCCGCCGTTCCCGCGGTGGTCAACGCCGTCGCCGACGCCCTGTCGCACCTGGGCCCGCCGCAACTGGACATCCCGCTGAAGCCGGAGCGCGTCTGGCGGGCGATAAACGGGGAAGAGTAGCCGCCGGCCACGCTGCGCCGTCAGGGACCGGACGAGCTATCCGGCTTTGCCATCGTCCTGTCCCATCTAACCCTCTCCCTCGAGGAAGGGCGAACTTTTCTGAACCGGCACCGGCGCGAGGGGGCGGCGCACGGAGGCGGGATTCATGCCCGCCTTCAGGGCCGCCATCACGCCTGCGGCCTCCCAGTAGTTGGCGACGCGGTGGAACTGGCCCTGACGCCACGGGAGGCCCGACAAGTCGTTGCGCATCAAGTTGGCGTTCTCCTCCACCTCGATGACCGGGATGCCCTGCTCCAGCGCCGCCAGCGTGGGCAGTCCCAGGCAGCCCTGCGGCAACACCAGGCAGGAAACGTCGCGGGCGGTCAGCACACCGGGTTCTCGCATCGCCTCGCGGCCGGTGATGATTCGCGGGCTGCGTTGCAGTCCCTTGAGGACCGATTGCAGGAAGGTTATGGAGACGGTCTCGGCGGCCATGCGGGGGTCCACCACGCCCACGTCGAGGTCCAGCACCTCCTGCGACTCCAGCATCGGCGAGTGGGCCGACGGCACGTCGTAGCGGCTGGAGACGGCGTGGGTCAGCATAGCCTCCACACCGCCCCAGGGGTTGACCATGCCGCCTTCGCTGGTGAAATAATCGGTGTGGTACTGGAACGGGACGGAGATCACCGACGACAGCGCCACGGCATCGTATTCGCCCCGCCGCGAGTCCAGCACGGCAAACAGCCGCTCCACGTCCTCTACCGTACCGGCGGCGCGGGTGGAGCCGGTGTACACCGAGCGCATCAGCAGCGGCGGCTCCACGGCCACCACGCCGGGGCAGAGCAGGCCGTAGGAGGCATGGGCCGCGTTCACTGCATTCACCGCCAGCTCGGTGAAGAGCGGGTTGGGGTGGGAGTCCACCACCGCAAGCACCCGGTTGGCCCGCACCGGCTGCAACCCTGCCGTCCCCATCAGCAGGCGGCAGGCCACGCTGCCCTCCACGTACAGGGCGTTGGCGGGCATTTCGTTGATATCTGAGGCGTTCACGACGTTGGGATGAGTAACCAGCGTGTCGCACACCGACGCCAGGAGCCGGGCCACCGGCGTGGCGTCGCCGGCGTGCCCGCCGATGGCCGCCCCGATGCCGGTCGGCACCAGCAGCACAGCGTTGAACTGCGCGGTGTTCTCGGTGAGCCGGGGGCGGAACTCGGTGATGCCGCCCTCCGGCAGGCCGTTGGGCGAACTTAACATGGGTCCGTTGCCCGCCAGCGTGGTCACTTCACAGCGATAGCCCCGTGCGTGGGTTTCCGTCACCACCAGCCGCAGGGGAGTCCGGCCCGACGCCAGCCGCTCCGCCATCTGCCGCGACAGCCACTCCAGCAGGCCCGCGCCCGCCGGGGCCGGGGGTATGTCCAGTTCGGTTTCAGTGAGGAACACAGGGCGACACCATCTATTGGAGTGGGCGGGTTGAAATTTGCTTCTGAAACGTGAATCGACGACTGGCCTCTGCCACACCCTGCCGTCATTGCCAATGAAGGCTTGATTACGCAGGAGCGATTTCCGACAAGTAGCAAATGAGGCGATTCCTCATTTGTTCTGGCGGCGATGTAGAATACGACCGCAGTTTACAACGAATACGGAAGGTTGAAATGCCCGAGCACCGATTGCTGGCCTGTTTTGCTCACCCCGACGATGAGGCGTTCCCGGTCGGCGGGGCGCTGGCGGCCCACACCCGCCGGGGCGTGGATGTGCGGCTCGTAACTACCACGCTGGGCGAGGAGGGCGAGATCCGGCAGGAGGGGTCGGCCACGAGGGAGACGCTGGGTCAGATACGCGAGGTCGAGCTTTCCTGCGCCGTCCGGGCCTTGCGGCTGGGCAGCAACGACGTGTGGGGCTACCGCGATTCCGGGATGCAGGGCTGGGAGGCCAACCAGCACCCCAAGGCGTTCATCAAAGCCAGCACGGAAGAGGTGGTGGAACGTCTGGTGCTGGAGATGCGCACGTTCCGCCCCCAAGTGGTGTTGACCTTCGGCCCCGACGGGCTGTACGGCCACCCCGACCACATCGCCATCTCCAACCACACCACGACGGCATTTCATCTGGCCGCCGACACTGCCGCGTTCCCGCAGCAGCTATCGGGCGGACTGGAGCCATACCAACCGATGAGGCTGTTCTACAGTGTGCGTCCTCGCGGGTTCCGCCGGGAGTGGGCCGAGGCCCTACGGGGCGAGGGCATCAACTGGCCCATGCCCAGCCCGGAGCAGGAGCTTCAGGGCGTCCCGGAGGAGGAGCTGCACCTAGAACTGGACGTCTCCGGCGACGGCGACATAGAGGCCAAGATAGCCTGCATCCTCTGCCACCGCACCCAGGTTGCCCCCGACTGGCCCTACCACCGCGTCCCCCGCCACGTCACCGCCCGCATCCTGGGCCGCGAGTTCTACGTCCGCGCCCATCCAGAGGTCGCAGAGAGCGAAAAGGTCGGCGCGGACTTCTTCGAGGGGCTGATGACGGATTAGCGCTCTTACATGGATGAACAGGATTTACAGGATTGGGAGTCAAATCCAAACATCCTGTGCATCCTGTGCATCCATGTTGGACTAAGCCGTTGGGTTAAGCCAGCACGACCTTTTCTTCACCAGCGGCTGGGCGCTGGATGATCTCGACGCTAACCTCGTCGGGGGCGACGATGAAGGCCACGGCGGAACCGGAGGGCATCACCCACGGCTCGCAGTTGAAGTGGACGTCGTTGGACTTCAGCGTGGCTGCGAGGGTCATGATGTCGTCGGTCAGGAAGCCGAGATGGTCCAGGCCGTAGCGCGGCTCGGTGGACCCTGCCACCGGGTCTTCGCCCTGGGCCCTGCCGGAGATGGTCATCAGGTAGGTGCTGTTCAGCGACAGCTCGATAGACTTGGTGTTGGACAGCGGTCGCTCCGCCACGATCTTGGCCCCGAAGTTGTCGCAGTAGAACTTGGCCGCGTCATCGGGGTCGGCGCTGCGGAAGTGCAGGTGATTGTAAGAGACGTTCACAGGTTCCCTCCTGTATCGTTTCGGTTGGGGCATTATTTTATCCCAAAACCGACGGCAAGGGGAAATCAGTTCAGGAAGTCCGCCGTCCACTGATTGTAGCTGTCGCGGCGAGTGAACTGGGCCATCTGCTCGTCCGTCGCCAGATTGGGGCGCAGGTCGGCGGGCGCCACGCCGTCGCGCAGGGCCTTCAGGGTGTCGTAGACCGCCTTGACCGCCGCCGAGAAGGGCAGATGCCCTTGCAGGGCCACCTTCACGCCAGCGGACCCCAACCACTCCTTGTCCTGCAACTCGCCGGTGGTGCCGCCCAGCAAAATCGGCAGCGAAACCTCGGCGGCCACCGCCGACACCTCGTCGCGGGTGGAGGCGCCGGCCAGGAACATGGCGTCCACCCCGGCTGCCTCATAAGCCTTGGCCCGCTTGATGGTGTCCTCGACGCCAGTTATGCGCAGGGCGCTGGTGCGGCCGGCGATGGTCAGGGCCGGGTCGGTGCGGCCGGACAGCGCCGCCTTCATCTTGCCTATGCCCTCTTCGACGGACAGCAGTTGTGCGCCACTCGCGCCGAAGCCGATGGGCAGCACCGTGTCCTCAATGGTCAGGGCCGAAACGCCTGCGGTCTCCAGCTCCTCTACCGTGCGCATCACGTTGAGGGCGTTGCCGTAGCCGTGGTCGGCGTCCACCATCAGCGACAGGTCTCCGGCGCGGCAGATGCGATGTATCTGCTGGGCAAACTCGGTCAGCGTCAGCACCACGATGTCCGGCGCCCCCAGCACGGTGAACGAGGCGATGGACCCGGCGAACATCCCCACCTCGAAGCCCAGGTCCTCGGCAATCCGGGCTGAAATCGGATCGAACACCGACCCCGGATGCACACAAACGTCCCCCTCCAGGATCCCCCGGTATCTCGCCCGGCGCGTCGTGAAGTCCATAGCAACACCCCTATCGTCAATTCTCAGCCGTATAATGCAATCAGAACCCGGCCAATTCTAGCACGGGGGCAGCGCGATGGCAGAGCGGATAACTATATGGGGCGTTGACTACAGCGGATCGAGAAACAATGATCCCTGGGTTACGACGGCGGCTTTGAGTGGTAGCAACTTAAGCTTGGAATCGTGTTTCCCCTTGCCTCGGGAAGAGTTGACTAGCCGCATATTGGCCCTTTCAGGGGATGCAAGAGCCGTTGTAGGGGTGGATTTCCCGTTCGGGATACCCAGAGCCTTTGCTGAAGCCGAATTCGGCTTTGAAGGAACCGTTATGCCAGAGATGTGGGAGAAAATCGCAATGCTAGTTGACCTGCCGAAATACATCCAGGAAATTAGACCGCGCCTTCGCCAAGGGGACTTGAGGAAGTTCAACAAACTTTTAAGGCAGGGTGACAGAACGAACTTCCCAGAAGCATACTCGCCTTTGAATCCAGCCGCCCCGGAAATGTTCGCAATGACCTTTTTCGGCATGAGTATGTTGCATACGTTGTGGACGGAATCAATTTGTAAGGTGCCGCCATTGGACAAAACCGGACGCACTGGCCCGGTTTTACTTGAAACCATGCCAGGTGCCATACTTCGCGCCTTCTCCCTGCCTGCTGCAAACTACAAGAGAAAGAACAAGACCAACGGCGGATACCCAGAGAAAGTTCGCTCAGAAATTCTAGATGGGTTGAAAAAGAAGGCGACCATACTATTGCAATTTCCTGATTCTATACATCAAAAATGCATGGAAAATCACGACTGTCTAGATTCGCTAGTAGCCGCCATAGGAGCGGCTATGTGGGCGCAGAACCCCGAACAATTCCGCAAACCCGGTCCGAATGAACTCGCCGCCGCCCAACTGGAAGGCTGGATATACGCGCCCAGAAAATAACCTCGGCGTCCTCCGCACCCTCGGCGTTAAATCCCTGACACCCGCCGGTTGCCACGCGCCGCGCCGGGGATTAAGCTACGCCGCAAGGAAGCTCAGCCCTAGGAGCAACAAACACCGCATGGTAGCCACCGGCCGCATATCCGCAGTCTTCGCCGACGCGCTACGGCTGCTGTAGTCTGGCGACGTCCGCAGATGAGGTCAACCGGCGCATCCTCGAAACTGCCGCCTATATCAATGATACCGAAACGTTAGCGAGTCAATCCCATACCGACGCAGGGCAATCGCATTTGGAAGGATAAGAAGTGACATTCGCCCCTTGCCAAGCCTTGTGCCACCTCTCTAGCATTGGTGCTATGTCTATAACGGATATAAACGGATGGTACACAACCCGCCGGAGATCCCGGCGGGTCTGCCTTGAACCAGCGGTTAGCCCGGATTTGCCGGAATGGCGGAAAATGAGCGGAAATGAGCGGAAAAACGAAAACTCAGCCCCGGCAAACCAGCAATCTCCGCTTCTCCGGGTGGCAGGAAATGACCGGAAATGGCCGGAAAAACGAAAAAATCAGCCTCTGCAAACCGGCTATGTCCGCTCCTCCGACCCAACCTGCTGAAATCAAGATGCGATTGCCCTGCATACCGACGCTACGGGAGAATAGGACATGGGTATCTACCGCCTGTATTCCGGCGACGACGGGCAGAGCCATCTTGAGGAGCTCCAGATCGCTGACCATCCGGAGCTGTCGCAGGCTATCGCCGTCTCGACCATCACCTTCCGGGAGTGGGCTCCGGGGCATTTCATTGACTGGCACCCCGCGCCCCGACGGCAGTACATCATCTCGCTGTCCGGCAACATCGAGATCGAGCTGGGCGACGGCACCACCCACACCTTCAACCCCGGCGACGCCCGGCTGGTGGAGGACACTACCGGAAAAGGACACATCACCCGTGTGCCGGGCGGCACTCCCAGCATCAGTTGCGTAGTTCCGCTGGCGTGACTCCGGCAGGAGGAACGCCCCCACCCTAACCCTCTCCCAGAGGGGGAGGGAACCTGTCTTGAGAAAAGTAATATTCAGGAGTTGACTATGGGAATCTACCGGATGTACACCGGCGACGACGGCCAGACACACATCGAGGAGCAGAGCCTGGCCGACCACCCGGAACTGAACAACCCCCGGAACGTAACCAGCATCACCTTCAGCGAGCGGGACTCAGGCCACTTCATCGACTGGCACCCGGCGCCGCGCCGCCAGTACGTCATCTGCATCCAGGGCGGCATCGAGATTGGGGTGGGCGACGGATCGGTGCACCAGTTCGGCCCCGGCGACGCCCGGTTGGTGGAGGACACCAGCGGGAAGGGCCACACCACCCGCAGCATCGGCGGCGGCAAGTGCATAACCGCCACCGTCCCCCTGGTCGACCAGTAGCGTCAACGCCTAGCGCGCTCCAACCGTCATCCCCGCGAAGCGGGAATCCGGAGGCGGCATCGGGCACAGGCTGTCCCAATTCTCACAGGAGAAAGCGATATGAACATAGTTCGCGTTTATTCGGGCGACGACGGCGAGTCCCACTTCCAGGTGGTCTCTACCGAGGAGTTCGCCGAGATTGCCAGGCACAAGGGCAGCGGCGACGTGCAGCTGAACACGCGCCCGTCGCCCTCGTTCTCCGACTACCACACAGCGCCGCGCCGCCAGTACGTGGTGGGCCTCAGCGGGCTGTCGGAGTTCGAGTGCGCCGACGGCACCAAGTACCAGATGGGCGTCGGCGACATCCTGGTGGCCGAGGACCTGACCGGCCACGGCCACATCGCCCGCGGCCTCGGCGACGAACCCCGTGTCCTGCTGGCCGTGCCTCTGGCCGGCTAGGAGCATTCACCCAGAGAGCACAGAGGACGCAGAGACTTAAGGAAAAGTAATCTCTGTGTTCTCTGTGGTTAAACACCCACTTGAGAGAGACGAAATGAAGATAATCCGCGTGTTCGCCGGCGACGACGGCGAGTCCCACTTTGAGGAAGTCCCCGTTGAAGAGATGGCTGGCATCGTGAACCGGGTCGGCCCCGGCGATATCAACATCAACCGCCGCGAAGCTCCCAACTTCTCCGACTACCACATCGCCCCGCGGCGTCAGTATGTCGTCAACCTGGAAGGCACAGCCGAGTTCGAGTGCGCCGACGGCTCCAAGATACAGATGGAGCCGGGCGACATCCTGGTGGCGGAGGACCTGTCGGGCCACGGCCACATCGCCCGCTCCCCTTACGCCGGGATGCGCACATCTCTCGCCATCCCCCTGGCCGAACCGGACTAACAAAACTCCCCTCTCCCTCTGGGAGAGGGTTAGGGTGAGGGCGTCCTCTGCGGAATCAGCTCCCACCCCGCAGCAGGGCGGCCAAGTGCAGCAAGCCCTGCTGTCGGCGGCTGCAGGACGATTGCAAAGTCCTTTGCATCCCGCTCATGGTGAGCTTGTCGAACCATCGGTGGCTTGAACGGGCATCCTTCGACAAGCTCAGGATGAGCAAACACCAATGGGCGGCGTTACTTTGCAATCGTCCTGTCGGCGGCTGGCGTTGACTTGTGCCCGCCATTCCTTCGGCAATAGTTGCTCCTCCATCTCGCGGACGACCTCGTTGCCTTGCAGCTTGGGGAAACGGCGGTAGTGCGCCAAGTAGGGAGAATTCGCGCCGCTGTTCAGGCCATGCAGCAGCGACAGGACGGCGTTGACCGCCAGATCCCGCGCCCGGCCCACACCGATGGGAGCAGCGCCTCCACCTCGACCGTCAACCGTCAGCGCGGCGCTCAGTTGTTTCGGGGATGCGGCGGCCTCGGCCAGCCCCGCCAGCAGGCCGCGCTCCATGAACCGCGCGACCAGTTCCGCCGCGCCCTCGATTCGGGCCGCCGGGTGGTTGGACGGCCGGACGCGGAACAGATGCCACTCCTTCCGCTCCATCGCGGGGCCAAGTCCCGACGGCAGGCGTGAAGGAGCGGCGGATGCGCCGTCGGCCAAGCCCGATACGGCAAGCAGCCAGTGGCGGAGAACCATCGGCCGTTGCTCGGACAGCACCGGCAGCGCCGCCCGCCGCAACGCTGCATACGGGGCCGCGTAACTGTTCAGACTTGAGGGGAAGTCAGCAGCTTGTGGCATTCCACGAAATCGAGGCCCCGGACCCGCCAGGTGCCGAAGAGGGAAGCCAGGGTCATCTTGGTGTCGGTGCCCTGCCCCGAGCTGCCGCCGCTGATTTTGCGGCTGACCACCAAGGGCCGCAGGCTGCGCTCCGCAGCGTTGTTGTCCGAGGGCACGCCGGGGGCAGCCACGAAGACAAACAGTTCCTTGATGTGCCTCTCGATACGCCGGCACAGCTTGCCTTGGGCGGCTGCCGGGTCTTGGGCGTAGGGACGGCACTGGGCCAGCAGTTTCCGCTCCAATTGCTGCTGGACCCGCTGCCGTTGCCGTGCCTGGGGATGGGCGAAGCTCTTGGCCGCCGAGTAAATGTGATGGACTGCCGCCGCCCACCCGGCCAATTGCCGGTCTTTGGGGTAGAGGATCTTCAGGTCGTGGATGTCCCGCAGCAGGTGCACCCAGCACCGCTGCTTCAGTCCCGGGTAGTGATGATAGGCGGCATAGAAGTCGCTGACCAACACCCCACTGAAGGACTCGTCCAGCACCTCGTCCACCACCTCCTTGTGGCGGCCACGCCGCAGGAAATACCGCTCGGTGGGAGTGCTGAAAGTCCAAGCGTAGCCATTGGCGCCATCCTCCCGCCAGCCGGTCTCGTCGGCGTGGACCACCGGGCTGCCCCGGATGCGCTCCAGAATCCGGTCCACCGCCGGTTGGGCCTGCCGGGCCACTTGGTGGATGGCCCGGACGATGGCGCCGAGGCTCAGGCGCAACTGGTGGACGGTCCTCAGATACCACTGGACGGTGCGGAAGGGCAGCCTCCCCTCTTCCCGCAGGGCCGCCATCAGGCTGAGCAGGTTGATGCCCAACCGCTGTTTCCCCAGCGCCACCCCGCCCAAGTCCACCTTGGGCACCCGGCGTTTCTCACACACTGGGCAAGTCCTGGCGATGAAGACATGTTCGGTGACTTGGACCGGAACCACTGGCAGGTCGATGACCTCCCGGGTCCGCTGGGTCCATCCGCCGGACAGGCCGGTGCCGCACTGGAGGCAGGCGTCCAAGACGTGCTCCACCCGGTGGGTGGGAGTCGTGCGCTGGCGGGCGAAACCGTGGGGCCGGGGCTTCCTGGGACCTTTCTCCCTGGGAGTCTGCTGGCGGCCGGACTTGGGCTTGATGCCGGGCATCCCTTTGGGGCCGCCCGGTTTGGCCTTTCCCTCCAGCGCCTCTATCCGCCGCTGCAACTGGGCGATAGTGTTCTGCTGTTGGGCAATGATTGCCAACAGGGTTTCTCGGGGGGCGGCCGTCAGGTCAAGGCTCGTATCCATGCTGTAGGTTTAACATAACCGCGAAACTGTCCCCCTTTGCTCTTTCGGCAACTTTCTGCCAATTCGCCTCATCAAGTCTGAACAGTTACGGGGCCGCCTGCGCCAGCTTCACGAAGGTCTGCTGATTGTGCCGGTAGCCCAGCCCTTCCAGCAGTGCCTCGTACAGCGTTTGCTCCGGCCCCTGCCCGGCGGCGAACCGGGCCAAAGTCGCGGCCTTGCGCCGGAACCGCTCATCGCCCGCCCGGTCCAGCAGCGCGCCAGCCTCCTCTGCGCTGCCGGGACAGGCATAGCCGCGACGGGCCAGTAAATCCCACAGGTCGGAAGTTACTTCAGCGTCATCCGGATCAACCGAGTCGGCGTCGTCCGTCCCGTCCAGCAGGCCGGACAGTGACACCACCGGCGCGGATGCTCCGCTGTGGAGCGCCGTCTCCGCCTCGTCCACTTCCAGCGCGCCGTGAAACACCACGCCGTTGTAGTTGGGGTCATCACCGTGGCCGTGGGATTTCCAGTCGCGCTGCTTCAGGTGGATTTCCACGTCGCCGCGCACCAGCCCGAGGCCCTCGACATCCAGCAGGGCGTCGCGGAAGTCTGGACCGGCGGCGGTGCCGGACCGGCCGGGGTACAGCACTCGGATACGGGAGCCCGCGCCTGTGCGGAACTCATCCTGCCGGGCGGCGCGGCGTTTCCACAGCTTCCAAAGCAGCCTTTCCGGTATCTTGTGCTCCTCGCCTTTGGGCGATTCGCCGATGCCGCGAAAGGCCGTGGCTACTCCTCCACCGCCGTATGTGATGCCCATACAGTTCTCGCCGTTGCGTTGAAGTTCCCTCTCCGTCCGGGAGAGGGTCAGGGTGAAGCCGCGTCCCTACCCCGGTATTTCGTCGTAGTAGTGTTCCTCGGAGATGACGCGGCCTTGGCGGAAGGACTCGATCTGCTCCTCGCTATAGCCCAGCGCCCTCTTCCTTGTGGAGGTCGATGGACAGCGACTTCTTGCCGGAGTTGTACTGGACCCAGTAGGAGGACTGCTTTCTGACCCAGGGGCCGTGGTATCTGGTCCCCTCTCCGCCGAGGCGTTCGACCTTGATGACCTCGGCGCCCATGCGTGCCAGAACCTGGGCGCAGCGGGGCCCGGCCTGGTGGTGCCCCAGGTCGATGACTCTGACGTTCTCCAGGGGATGGTTCAGTCCTGCCATTCTGCTCTCCTCTCCCGGCCTGCGGCGCTGCCGGCCCGGTGGGCCGGACCATCGCAGCTTTCCGGCATTCTACGGCCCACAAGCGCTGTCGGCAAGACTGGGAAAATATACTCGCAATTCGTAATACTGCTGTAAGATTCAGGGGTGTACCATCCCAGTTCGGTTTCCTGAATCGATGCTGGCAAGCGACAAATGGAGGACAGTTATGTTCAAGTTGCGCGGCTGCTCCAAGTGCCACGGAGACCTCTACGCGGGCGAGGACGTCTACGGCGCATACTTGGCCTGCGTGCAGTGCGGGCGCTATTTCTTCGTAACCGAGAGCCCTGCCGGGGCAGGGCGGGAGGCGCCGGCCGCTCCACCCTCCGGCCCGCCGGAGCTGGCGGAACTGGACCTGGCAGCCTAGCGGAGTCCGGGTCGGACTTTGGCGCAATTTCTCAAAATTATTTGGGAATTGCGCCAAAATTATTGACTCAGGCCACCCTTTCCCGATAGGTTGAATGTGGCGCATGGTTCTTGCACAGGCTTGGCCATCCGCCACTGTTTTATTTTCTTTTTTCCAGTTGAGGGTTTGAGGAGGGGAGATATGGTTTTGGATAGGGCGCAGGCGGCGCCGTTGGTCATGTCGGTGATAATAGAGGAAGCCCCCGTCTGTCGGCATCATTGGATCATTGAGCCGGCCAACGGCCGCCACAGCCAGGGCGAGTGCCAAAACTGCCACAAGGTGCGGACCTTTGAGAACTCAATCTACGAAACCCCGGAGGCTGGTTCTCAAGCCGAAACTCAATAGGTAACACGGGTTACGTGCGGTCAATAAGGGCAAGCAGCGGGGGCAGGTTCCAAATCTGCCCCTCTTTGCGCAAGTTAGCCTGGCGGACGCCGTTGGCTACAGGATGGCAACCGGGTTGACGGGGGAGCCGGTGCCGCCGACCACCCGCAGCGGGTTGATGGTGAGCATGAACTCGTAGCGGCCCTCCTCGGCGCAGGCCTCGGCCAGCGGTTGCAGCAGGGCGTTGTCCAGCAGGCCGATGCCGTAGGCGAAGATGGAGCCGTGCACCGCCCAGCTCAGGTCGTAGCCGTTGGGCGTGTGGTCCATCATGTCCCATCCCAACAGGCAGACGTCGGACTCGCGGATGAACTTCAGGCAGCTCATGTGCAGGCCGGGGCGCTCCAGGGGCTCGCTGCCCCAGATCGGATTGCCGTCGGCGTTCCAGGATTCTCGCCCGCCGTAGACCAGCAGCGCATCGCCGGGGCGCATTTCCACGCCCTGCTCCTGGGCGATGTCCTCCAGCTCCCAGCCGTGGATGGGGGTGTCCATGGTGACGTAGGCCCCACCCCGGTGCTTGGGAACGTCCAGCAGCACGCCCCGGGTGATGAGGCCCTCCTTCCAGTGATGCACCGCACCCCACTGGGCGCCGTCCATGGTTATCTCCTCATCGGGGTTGCGGCCGTTCCACATCCCGTTTTCGTCCCAGACGTGACAGAGTGCGTCGAGGTGGGTGGTGGCCGTGCCGTGGTAGGAGATGCCGTAGTAGTCGGCGGAGAACCCGGCGGTGGGGCTGCGGTAGACCTTCTTCATGTAGTGAATGGCCGGGGTAGGGTTGTTGGGCGCGGGAATGGAAGGGAATTCGCGGCTGAGGGACACGGCCCGTCCCGACCTGACCAGCCCGGCGGCCTCGATGCGCTTCTCCGGAGTGATCATGTTGACTGCGCCGACCTGATCGTCGTCGCCCCAACGGCCCCAGTTGCGGTCGTCCTTCAAGTATGCCAACACTTCTTCTTTTGTGGGGACTCTGCGTTCCATAGGGAACCTCCTGATTATTAACGAAATTTGTCTCTAATTCGTAATTGACTCTTATAGCTACATATACAGGCTTTTTACCCGGATTCATATCCTCAAACACTGACTGCTGAAATTGCTCCTGTCATCAGCAACGCAATTGCGCCAAATAATGCTATCACTAAACGGCGTCTCCTAATATCCCTTAAACGAACTCCGCTTTCTAGGGAGTGTCGGCAATTTAAGAATATCGGTCTGCAAGCGTCTGTTTCCGTCATTCCCTCGAAAGCCGGAATCCAGAATCCGGTAGCTGGCAAATACGCATTTGCTGCCAATAGCCTTTGGATTCCGGCTTTCGAGGGAATGACGGTGAATATGACGACACCCCCTAATACTACAGCCGCACTAACACCGATTTGGTACTTTCGGTCTCAAATTCGGCATAGTTTCATTAGTATTGGAGACGTTGTTCCTAGGGAGTGTCGCCATCCCGATATGGCCAGGTCACCGTCATTGCCCGAAACGTTCTCCAAAGCCGCAACTTGAATCCCCGCTTTTCCTTCCGGTTGCTCTTGGGCGGTAAAGACCCCGGCCATTGGCAGCAAATGCGTCCAGCTACCGGCATTCTGGGAGTTGCCCGCTTTCGGGCAATGGGAGTATTGGAGACCAAGATTTCCCATACCCGGTCTGAAATATCGTTTCCCAATCCTGCTGCACTAAATTGACGACACCCCCTAGCAGGAGGTTGCGATTTCAGGACCGTCCGACACTCCAAGCGACCACCCGGGGCTCTAGTGCTACGCTGAGAGCGCTGCGGCAACGCCCTCTATTTTCCCTGGCCCTAATGTAGTCAGCTCACCGATCGCTTTGACGATGTTCGGGTGCTCCAGTCCAGATACGAGGAAGGTCCACCGCCACGCCCGCTGCGTCTTCGTCATGATCTCCTCCTTCTCGGCAGCCGTGAACGTCCGTCCTGTCGCCTTCTCAAGAGCTTCTATGTTCAGCTCAATCTGCTGTGCCAGGAGCCCGTCGATCGCCCCACCAAGCTCCAGAACCTCATCGATTGCTGTCTCCCGCTCTTGAAGGGTCAAGTGCTCGGCTACTTCGCCGATTAGCAACGTGTCCAGCTTGGCGTGCTGCGCCTCTTCCATCCAATGAAACCTCAAGAGATCCCGGAACAGCCCATCGAGGTCCGACTCGTCGCGCACATGCTCTATGTAGTGGAGCTGGGTGAACCATTCGATAATCGCGGTCAAAACCATGACGGCCAGCTTCGACTTGCTCCGAACTACTTTCGCCACCTCTTCCCGACCAGGGATTAAGCCGCACTCACTGCCGAAACCCCGGCCGAATAGTTCGACCGATCTCCGAAACAGCTCCTGATGCTTGAGCTCTTCCTCAGCGAACCGCAACAACGAGCGGGCCCTGACTTCATCCCCATAGACATCCTTCATAGCCTCTTCCGTGACGGTGGGGACGATAAACTCCTCCACGAACGCGAAGATGTGGCAATAGCCGTTACCCATAATCTGATTCAGTTGAAGCTTCTCGTTGTCGTTCAAACATCCGATCTCGTCTACACCGGTCAACCTATTGGGCAGAAAGCGTTTCGAGAAGTCGAAATTCTTGTCGGCCAAGACATCGTCTTCCACCCACGAGACCCTCTTCGAGATGTTCAGACACTCTTGGTACGTGTAGTTGTGTGAAAGCATGGGCTTCGCCTCCTTGTACTGGGCCTTTCGCTGGGATTCTCCATACTCAGCTGACTGGATCCAACACCAACCCATCATCATCGGCGAAAGCCATATTACTATCACTCACGAATGCGGGCAAACTTTCTATCAAGCTCGCAATCCATCCGGTGAGCGGTCTGAACTGGGTGACCGATGGGCACATCCCGTCGCCCTAAACTAAAGCCAAGGTGAAATGCGCAGATGGTGGGGGCAAACGACGGAGCCGGGTCGTTCTCCAAGTACGGATGAGAGGGATGCACCGGCGCAACCCAGCTGATCATCATCGCCACTTAAATGTACATCCCACCTTGGCTTTAGTTTAGGTCACAAAATCACCGAAGTAGATTCCACTCCAGACGGTAGCTTGGGCCGCTACAGCTTCCCGAGCTTGGGTAAAAGGCTAAAAGGTCAGGAGTGGCTACAACGTCTTATCCAAGAGCAGCGTTCCAGATAATGTCCTGTTCATTCCCACGCTTTGACCGACCTGGACATCCCGGCGCCGATGGGCCACTCGGTCCGTACAGTTAGTAATCCTGATCGGCAGCAATGCCGAGGGGGGCGCTCTATGATCCTGCTGATGTCTCTGTAGTCCTGACGGTGTACTAAATCACCACACTGACCCAATGCAGCCGGTTGCAGCTCCAACCAAAGCCTCAGGATGAAGGATCTTGGTTTCGTGGATCTTGGTTTCGTGTTGTTTGGTGAGCCCAATACTACGGCCGGACTAACACCGGCTCGGTACTTTCGGCCTCAAATTCGGCTTAGCTTCATTGGGATCGGATAAGTTGGCCGTAGCTAGACGATGCGTTTTCAGCATAGTCCGACACCCCATGCGGCCATCTACGGCTGTAGTACTAAGATTGATGGGCCCGGGGAGTGGCTTCGGGCCGTCCCCGATTAATTTCGAATCTCCCGATCCACATTACGGACGCGGAATCAAAAGGACTCGATCACTCCTTCACGGCAGCCTCGGCCAGGCAGCCGAAGAAGCGGTCCATCATGTTGCGGGAGACGCTTTCCATCATG
>CBDCFB010000001.1:0-1727732 GCA_965216065.1 Dehalococcoidia bacterium | reverse complement strand
CTGGAAAGCGCCGGCGTATGACTTCCGCAGCCTGCTGCTCGTGGGATGGATTGAGGTAGGAGAACAGGAAGCAGACCGCCAGGGACTCCGCTCCCTCACTGACGAGGTACTCGAGGCTCTCGATCAGGGCTGACTCGTCCAGCGGCCGCTCCACCTTGCCGCTGGCGCGGACTCGTTCCGGAATGCCGACCCGCAGGTAACGGGCCGAAAGAGGCTCTGCGGGGGTCATTCGGAGGTTGTAGCGGTCCTCCTTCAGTCCCTCGCGCATCTCCAGCAGGTCGCGGAAGCCGTCGGTGGTGACGAGGCCGACCTTGGCGCCCTTCCGCTCCACCAGCGTATTGGTGGCGACGGTCGACCCGTGGATCACCAGGTCCGTCTCTCCCAGGAACTGGTCAAGGGACAGGCCGTACGCGGCCGCGGCTTCCTGCAGTCCGGTCATCACTCCTATCGAAGGATCTTCAGGGGTCGACTGGGTCTTGAAGAAGCGGGGCTGGTCCCCTTCGGCAGCTACGACGAAGTCGGTGAAGGTGCCCCCGACGTCTATCCCGATCTTGTACACCTGGAAACCTCCCGGAGCGAATGGCATCGAGCGTTTTCTGTTCAGGGCATCTTACGCCACAATCGGGGCAGGACAAAGTGCTTGCCGGACAATCGCGGCGGGTGGTACAACCATCTGTAACGGTGCACGGCAAGTCCCATCTCCCTCTGGGAGAGGGTTAGGCCTGTCCTGAGCTTGCCGAAAGGGTGAGGGCGCCCCCTCGGCTCTCCCTGAGAGTAATGCGCACCAGTCCAATCCGCCAGGCGGCCGGGGTTGCATGGACAAGCTGAAAGGACAGGTGGCAATCGTTACTGGCGCGGGGCGCATGAGAGGCATCGGGCGCGCCGCCGCCCTGGCCTTGGCACGTGAAGGCGCCAACGTCGTCGCAGCCGGTACCGGCCGTGCACCTTCGACCTACCCGCAGGACGAGCAGGCGGCTGGCTGGCGGGATGTCGACAGCGTGGCCCAGGAGATTGCCGACATGGGCGGCGATGCCCTGTCGCTGGTCGCCGATGTTACGAAGGGCGACCAGGTGCAGGCCTTGGTGGACCGGACGGTGGAACGGTTCGGGCGCGTGGATATCCTCGTGAACAACGCCAGCGCGCCCAGGATGGCGGCCTGGGGACAGCTCGAAGACCTGGCCGAGGACGCCTGGCGCAACGTGCTGGACATCAAGGTCACCGGGGCTTTCCTCTGCACCCAGGCGGTGGTGAGGGAGTTTCTCAAGCAGGGTGGGGGAGGTAGCGTGGTCAACGTGATCTCCGTCGAAGCCAAGATCGCCCGCGCCACCGACCTGGCCTACGCCACCGCCAGCGGCGCACTGTACACCTTCACCGCCAGGGCAGGCCGCGCCCTTGCTCCGCACGGCATCAGGGTGAACGCCATCAGTCCGGGGACCACTGATACGGCCCGCAATGACCCGCTCTACGGCTATCCCCGAAGCCAGGGATGGCACGACCGGCTGCAGACGATCCCCTTCGGCCGGGCCGGCACTCCCGATGAAATAGGCGGCATAATTGCGTGGCTCTGCAGCAAGGACGCCGAGTTCATCGTGGGACAATGCATAGAAGTCGACGGAGGCCAGGCCACCTGAGCCTCGACAAAGTTCCCTCTCCCTCCGGGGGAGGGTTAGGGTGGGGGCGTCCCCAGGTGCTTTAATGAGTCATTGGAAGCCGGGGGAAGCCGGGGCTTCACCCTGACCTCTTATGAGTCCGCCAAGGGGCCTCTCCTTCAAAGGAGAGCGCGAACCCGCTGGCCATGGGACCAAAGTAAACATACCCTCACGGAGGCAGGCTAGCTATGGGTCAGATGGACGGAATGGTCGCTGTCGTAACCGGCGCCAGCCGGGGACTGGGGCGGGCCATTGCCAAGGAATACGCCCAGGAAGGCGCAAGCGTGGTTATATGCGCCCGGAGCCAGTCACCAACAGGCTTGTCCGGTACCCTCGACGGGACCGCAACGGACATCAGGAATGCCGGCGGCGACGTCCTTGCGGTCGACTGCGACGTTATGGATGAATCGCAGGTCAACTCGATGGTTCAGCAGACGATCGAGAGATACGGCAGGATTGACGTGCTGTTCAACAACGCCGGGTCCATGGTGCTGGGCGAGTCTATCATGGAGATCGATGCGGCCCGGTGGGACCAGGTCCTGCGCATCAACGTGAGCGGACCCTATCACTGCAGCCGGGCCGTGTTGCCGATCATGATGGAGCAGCGTCGGGGCAGCATCATCAATCTCGGCTCCAGGATGGCCACCGACCCCAAACAGGGCGGCGGCGTGCTCTACAGCGCCAGCAAGGCGGCGGTGCACATGTTCAGCCACTGTCTGGCCGACGAGGTTGGGGAGTACAACATCGCGGTGAACATCCTGAGCCCCGGCCCGTTGCGCAGCGAGGGCTCTGCGGCGATCCCGTGGACTCAACGGGACTGGCACCTGCGCGAGGACCCCAGCGTCGTCGGTCCCTGCGCCGTATACCTTGCCCTGCAGGACGCCAGCACCTTCACCGGACAGGTGGCGGCACGCTTCGACTTCGGCACAACCTGGGGCCCTGGCATCGACCCCCCGCTTGAGTCAACCTGAGTCGATGCCAGGCTGGCATGCGCAAAGTCCCCTCTCCATCCTCGGAATAGTCCCCTCCCCCTCAGGGGGAGGGTTAGGTTGGGGGTGTATTGGTGGCCTAGAGAAACCGCCCAATAAAGAATCACTGGTCTTCAGGTATATTCAAAGAATACAGGAGGGGGTTGAAATGCGTCTGCAGGACAAGGTTGCCCTGATCAGCGGCGGAGCCCGTGGGATGGGGGCAGTGGAGGCCCACCTGTTCGCCCGCGAGGGTGCCAGGGTGGTCATCGGAGACGTGCTGGAGGAGGAAGGCCACCACACGGAAGCTGCCGTGAACGGAGCCGGAGGGGAGTGCGTATTCGTGCGGCTCGATGTCACCAGCGAGGACGACTGGGCGGACGCCGTTGCCGCTGCGGTATCCCGCTTCGGCAAGCTGGATGTACTGGTAAACAATGCCGGCATTTCGATCACGGGCGGAATCGAGGACCTGACGACAGAGGACTGGGACCGTACCTTCGACATCAACACCAAGGGCGTGTTCCTCGGCACCAAGGCGGCCATCCCCGAGATGCGAAAGGCCGGCGGAGGCAGCATCGTCAACATCTCTTCCGGGGCCGGGATCGCTCCTGCCCAGGGCACCTCCGGGGCCTATGCCGCCAGCAAGGGCGCGGTACGGATTTTCACCAAGTCCGTGGCTGTCCAGTACGCCCGGGAGAACATTCGCTGCAACTCCGTTCACCCGGGGCCGATCGAGACGCCGATGCTGCGTTCCGCCCGGGGAGCGGGCGCGGACCTCACCGACACCATCGAGCGAGTGCCCCTGGGCCGGATTGGTACGCCTGAGGAAATCGCCTACGGCGTCCTGTACCTGGCATCCGATGAATCCTCCTTCGTCACCGGGTCGGAGCTGGTGATAGACGGGGGAAGGACCGCCCAGTAATCCAACGGCCGCAAAGGTGGACCGGCAGAGGACAAGACTGCGGTGAAGGCCAGAAGTACGGTGCATGAATTCGGCTGATGCCGCGGCCGTCCCGTCTCGCCATGACTCTCCCGCATCGAGGCGACCTACGAAATAGGCTGGAAGCTGATAGCCAGTATCAATAATAACTTCAACAGGTTAAAGTCTGGTATCATAACTAAAATAAGACCACGCACTTACGGCTCATACTATTAACTGCCGGTCGCCGCAGTGGCCTTGTGGTTTTCTCGGAGCCAGGCCTGCTGGAACGGTGGCCGAATCGGGCCTGATCGCCCCGGATGTTTCTGAAAGGCAGTTCGACTCTCCTCCAGGAGCGGGTTGCGATCCAGGAGAAATCTTACTTGGCGATTCAGACCGACAACCTTCGCAGGACAGCCACAATCCTGGTTGCGGCCACCCTGCTATGGAACATGGCAGAGGCCGTAGTCGGGTTCTGGGCAGGGTTCCAGGCCGGCAGTGTGGCGATGCTGGCCTTCGGGCTGGACAGCATCGTCGAGCTGTTCGCCGGCGGTGTGCTGTTGTGGCGGCTGAGGGCTGAAGGGGACGAAGAAGAGTCAGAAGCCGCAGAAAGAAAGGCGCAGAGGCTGATCGGCCTCAGCTTCTATCTCCTGGCGGCATACGTTCTCGTCCATTCCGGGGCCAATCTGCTGGGATTCCTGCCCGAGCCGGAGACCAGCCCAGCGGGCGTCGGGATTGTGGTTGCAACCGTCGTGGTGATGTCTGCCCTCTATGTGGGCAAAATGCGAGTCGCCGCCCGGATGCAGTCCCGGGCACTGAGGGCCGAGGCCATGGAGAGCCTGTTCTGCGATATTCAGGACCTGGCAATCCTGGTCGGGTTGGGGTTCAACATCCTGTTCTCCTGGTGGTGGGCCGATCCTGTCGCGGCCCTTTTCGTTGTGCCGTTCTTCATCAAGGAGGGCAGGGAGAACCTTGCCGGCCACTGCCACGGGGGTGAGCATCACGATCATGATCATGATGAATGTGCGCCCCGGGTGTGTTTTTGCGGCAGTTGTTTCTACGGCCTGCGTGCCTGTCGGGCGGTATGCTGCCAGACCTGACCCCAGGACATGAAAGCCTTCTGGCAAATTGACTCGTTTCTACCGATGGCGTCCAAATTAAGTAGTCTGCCTCCAGCATATCCGTCATTCCTGCGAAAGCCGTTCTCCGGGTTCAAACGCCGGGAATTCGATATGCTAGTATCAGTGCGTGGTATCCTCAGGTGGGGTAACCCACGGCGCATTTGGCAATTCTGACCGGTAGAGGAGCGGAAGGTGGCAGCCACAGATTCGATCATGTATTCACTGGAACGGGACTGGGAGATGATCGAGGCCGCGATCTCCGACCCCGACTACGAGATGCTGGCCGTTCAGCCGAACGACCACAGCAACTCCATCGCCTGGATTTTCGGGCACATCAGCCGGGTTACCGACATGTTCATCATGCACCGGCTCCAGTCCAAGCCGGAGCTCTGGTTTGCTGACGGCTGGTGCGAGAAGTACGGGTTGGCCGACAACGTCGAGGGGCTGGGCAGGGGCGCTGACCTGGCTACTTGGATTCCTCCGGCCAAAGAAATCCAGGTGGGCTACTTCGAGGCGGCCAAGGCGATCACTAGGGAATACGTGCCTTCCCTTTCTGCCGAAGACCTTGAGAAACGAGTGGTATTCCCCCCGACTGCCCTGCGCCAGGAGCACACCCTCGCCACCGCCCTTGGCCAGCTGGTACTGGAGAGCGTGGCCCACGGTGGCCAGATTGCTTACCTGCGCGGATATCACCGGGGCACCGGATGGTACCGATAGGGGCAGGCAAAGGCTGCCCATCCACCGAGCGGCCGGAGGGCCGCTGCGTCAACCGGTAAAACCGGCCCAGACTTCCGGCAACCGGGCCATAGCTTCGGGGGGAAGCGGCCCTTTCCCGGCGAATTCGACGGCCTGCTCCAAGTGTTCCATGCTCGAATAGCCCACGAGCACGCTGCTGACCCCGGCGCTGCCCAGCACGAAGCGCAGCGACGCCTCCACGAGCCCGCCGACGTACCCTTCCTCCTGGAGGAATCGGAAGCCGTTGGCCCTGGCCTGGTCCTGACCGTAGTCGCGGCCTGAGCCGATGGGCGCCACGGTGGGCACGGCGACGGGATGCCGTGCGGGCTCCCCGGACAGCGCCCCGGCCGCCAGCACCCGGATTACGAGCACGCCCATGCCGTTGGCCGAAGCCCGGCCGATCAGGTCGCCATAGTCGGGCATGTCGAAGCCGGACGGAACGGAGTTCCCGGCGCTGGGATTGACCAGGTTGTACACCGACTGCACCGTGTTGAGCGTTCCCGAGTCGATGATCTGGTGCAGGGCGGCAGGCTCCCCGACGGCCGTCATGCCGAAGTAACGGACCTTACCCTGTTCGCGCAACTCCCTGAGCGCTTCCACCACCTCTCCCTGCGTCTCTTCAGGAGAGACAGACCCGCCCCCTCCAGAGCCTGTCGAAGGGTGCGCCACATGGTTGTGCATTTGCATAAGGTCGACCTGATCCCTCTGCAGTCGTGTCAGGCTCTCCTCCACAGAGGCGATGACGTTGCCCTTGATGCGCCCCGGTTCGTGGGTCGTCACCCGGAACTTTGTGCCCACATAAACGTCGGCCGACAGCTCCTTGAGGACCCGCCCCAGGTTGGTCTCCGACTGCCCGTCGCCATAGGAAGGCGCGGTGTCGAAGTAGTTGATGCCCAGCTCCATCGCCCGGGCGACCGCTTCCACCTGCTGGCGGTGCTCACCCCGGATCATAAGGCCGCCCACGTTTCCGCAGCCGCAGCCGATTTCCGATACGTTCAGCCCGGTGTTGCCCAATGGCCGGTATTCCATCTCATTTCACCGCCGATGCTGGAGTTCCTGTGCAATGTTGTATGGTGCGGATCGCTAAGGGTTGCCACTACAGAGAGATGCGCATGAGTTCTTCGGAGAATAGCACCTCTCCATCGTAGATGCGGCTCACATCCCCGACTCCCTTTTCCATCGGTCCGTGGCCGGACAGGTGGGGGCCGATATGTACCAGCACCAGCTTCTTGACGCCTGCGGCCTGGGCCATTCGGGCCGCCCCGGTGGTGCCGCACTGGCCGCCCGCCTCGCCGTTGGAGTCCATCACCGCCTGGTCATCCCAGCACATGCAGAGCATCATGTCCGCCCCTCGCGCCAGCTCGGTCACCGAGTCGCAGGGCTGCGTGTCCCCAGTGAAGATCACGCTCCCCTCGGACGAGTCCACCCTGTAAGCTAACGAGTCCAGGTAAGGCTGCACGTGCTCGGCGGAAGCGGCTGTCACCTCCCAGTCCGGCCCGCTGAAGACCTTCCCCGGTCCCACATCCAGGGCCGACACGGATGGGGCAGGACGGGGCAGGGTGCCTCCCCGGTTGACGAAGACCTGCTGGCTGAGGGGGTGGTTGACACGGGCCTTCCAATCGTGGGCGAACACGCCGTTCTCTCCAATGATCCCCTCGGTAATCTTCTCCGTCAGGTCGGGTCCGAAGACCTGGAGCTGGTTCTCCTTGCCGATGCTCTGGTCCCAGCGGCACAGGAGGAAGCAGGGGTAGTCGATGTCATGGTCGAAGTGGTGGTGGGTGAAGAACAGGTAGTCGACCTGCGTAGGGAACAGCCCGGCCTTGACCAGCTTGTGAGTGGTGGCGGGCCCGCAGTCGAACATCAGGAGCTGGTCGCCCAGCTTGAGCACATGAGAGCTGCCGAAGCGGGTGGGCGTTGGCGTTGGCGTACCCGCCCCCAGCGTATAGATCTCCGCCATTCTCGTCCTCTCTGTTGCCGCTCTGGTTGGCCGATAGCAGGGAAGAGGCCCAGCATACCACCAAAGGCCGGTCGGCAGCCCTTGGCACTGGCTCTTTGTGCAGGGTCTCTTAGGTGTTGACAAACCCGTTGGTCCTGAGCCTGTCGAAGGGCCGTCCCTTCATGGTTCGACAAGCTCACCACGAACGGACTCGAATGGTTGTCATCGAATACTATAAGACCCTGTTGCTCCACTTTGCTCGTGGACGGCACCTGCCGGTTTATTTACAATTCAACCACATACGGTCCCCGTGAGGCGGAAACAGAAATGGCCAATGGTGAGATGCCAGCCAACCTGGCCCCGAGCGGATCCACTGCGGTCTTTACCGAGAGCACCATTCCCGAAGCCCTCCAGCGAGAGCACAGGCTGGCAGAGGGCGTGTGGGGAGTGCTGCACGTATTGACTGGCAATATCCGCTTCGTCGACCTTGAATCGTCACAGGAAGAGACTATCGCCGCTCCCGGCAACATCACGATTCGACCAGGCGTACCGCATAGAGTGGCCGTCGAGGGGCCGGTTGAATTCAGGATAGAATTCTTCCGGGAACCCGACTCAGACTCATGAGGGATCGCAACTGGCCATGCGCCGTCCGAAGCAGATTTTCAGCCTGGGAAATCCCGGACCCGCCGACAAATCGCCCCGGCAATCACTCGCCCGCACCGCCCTCCGGCGACAGCTCCATCAGCCGCATGCCACGCTCAACCTGCTGTCCGGGCTGCACCGAGACCCGGCGGACGACGCCGTCGCGGGGCGCCGTGATCACCAGTTCCATTTTCATGGACTCCATGATCGCCACGCCTTGGTTGCGCTCAACCCGGTCCCCCTCCGAGACCAGCACCTCCAGCACCGCGCCGGGCATGGGGGCGATGATGTCGCCGGACGCATCGTCGGTGGCAGTGTCGCCCCGTCGACGCCCGGTTCCTGTCGAGGGACTTGGCGGCTGGAAAACGAAGAGGTCGCCGTCCAGCCACAGGTGCAGCTCGGTGCCCACCCACGCCCAGGCGAAGGCGTGCGTCCGGCCCGACCATCCTGGGCCCGTCGAAGGGCCGGATCCTGTCGAAAGGCGGCAAATTCCTTCCCCGTTCTCCCGAGACTGAATGATGAGGGATACGATGGGTGGCACCCCGTCCGGTAGCCCCCCTTCCATTTCGAGGTTGAAGCTATCCTCGCGCTCCTCCACCCGGTAGCGGAATGTTTCGCCCACAGCCGGGTACGTTTCCCGCATTTCGCCCCGGCCTTCGGTCATGGGAACCTCAGCTCTCCGGCTGACCGCCACGGGCTTGCGCTTACAGGGCGACCTCCATCGACCTCCGGGGACGCCGCACCGACCGGCTGGCGCGCCGCCCACGCCGCCAGCGCCCGGGCCAGCGCACGGGTTTCGCCGTGCAGGGTGGGTCTGGTGACTGCCGGGTTCCACTCCAGGAAGCCAGTGTCGTATTCGCCCCTCCGGAATTGCGGATGCCCCACCACCGCCCGCAGCAGGGGGATGTTGGTCAGCACTCCCAGCGCTTGAAACTGGGACAGGGCCACCTCCATGCGGCGCAGGCTCAGTTCGCGCGTCGGAGCCCAGGCGATCAGCTTCGCCAGCATGGGGTCGTAGTGTATGGAAACCTCCTGGCCCTCTATCACGCCGCTGTCCAGCCGCAGTCCTGGGCCGCTGGGTGGCCGCCAGCGAAGCAGCTTGCCCGTGGAAGGGACGAAATCGCCGTAGGGGTCCTCGGCGTAGATGCGGCATTCGATGGCGTGGCCCCGTGGCCGAATGTCTTCCTGCCGGAGCGACAGAGGTTCGCCGCTGGCGATGCGGAGCTGCCATTCAACCATGTCCAGCCCCAGCACGGATTCGGTTACCGGGTGCTCGACCTGGAGCCGGGCGTTCATTTCCAGGAAGTAGAACTCGCCGCTGTGCGAGTCAAGCAGGAACTCGGCTGTCCCTGCGTTGGCGTATCCGGCGGCTTTCGCAACGGCGATGGCGGCATCTCCCATGCGCTGTCGCAGCTCCCGGTGGGAGTCAGGCCCGGAGGGCGTCAGGGCCGGAGACGGAGTTTCCTCGATGATCTTCTGGTGGCGGCGCTGTATGCTGCATTCGCGCTCCCCGAGGTGAATGGTGTGCCCAAAAGCGTCGGCCAGCACCTGCACCTCAACGTGGCGGGGGTTGGCGATGTAACGCTCCAGGAACACCCGCCCGTCGCCGAAGGTGGCCAGCGCCTCCCGGCTGGCGGCCTCCATGCCTCCGTCAAGCTCGCGGCGGGTGTTGACCAGGCGCATACCGCGTCCGCCGCCCCCGGCGGCCGCCTTGACCAGCAGGGGGAACCCCCATCGCCCGACGAATTCGTCCTGAGCCTGTCGAAGGGCCGCCGGGTCGCCCGGCAGGCACTCGGGAGAGCTGGGAACCACCGGCACCCCGGCGCTCAGCGCAATCTTCTTGGAACGGAGCTTGTCCCCCAAGGCCTCCATGCTGTCGGGTGCTGGGCCGATGAAGGCAATCTGGGCGTCGCGGCAGGCTCGGGCGAACGCCGGGTTCTCCGAGAGGAAACCGTACCCTGGGTGTATCGCGTCGGCGTGGCAATCGCGGGCGGTCTGAACGATCTTCGAGATGTCCAGGTAGGTCTCCTCCGCGGTGCTGCCCGGAAGGGCAACCGACTGCTCCGCGCTGGCCACATGGGGCGCGCCAGCGTCCGGATCGGAGTAGACCGCGACGGGCGCAATCCCCAAGGCCCTTAGGGTCTGATTGATCCGCACAGCTATTTCGCCCCTGTTGGCTACCAGGACCTTGGAGAACATCCTACGACACGCTCAGGAGCAAAAATCCGGAGAGAAGCCCCCTTTTCTCCCTCTCCCTTGAGGGAGAGGGTTGGGGTGGGGGTGTAACCCTGCGCTTCTGCCATTGGCCCTCTCACATCCTGAAGACGCCTTGCTTCCTCTCCGGGAAGGGGGCGTTGACGGAGGCGGCGATACCCAGGCCCACCACGGTGCGGGTGTCCACTGGGTCGATGATCCCGTCGTCCCACAGGCGGGCGGTGCTGTAATAGGGGTCGCCCTCGATCTCGTACTTTTCCAGGATGGGCCGTTGCAGCTCCTCACGCTCTTCCTGCTCGAGAGTGCGGCCCTGCCGCTCCAACTGCTGCATTCTGACAGTGGCCAGGACCTCCGCCGCCTGCTGTCCTCCCATCACGGAAATCCGGGAGTTGGGCCAGGTCCACAGGAAGCGAGGCTGGTAGGCCCGTCCGCACATGCCGTAGTTGCCGGCCCCGAAAGAGCTGCCGATGATCACCGTGAACTTGGGGACGGCGGCGTTGGATACCGCCATCACCATCTTGGCCCCATCCTTGGCGATGCCCCCCGCCTCGTACTGCCGTCCCACCATGAAGCCCGTGATGTTCTGCAGGAACAACAGGGGAATCCCCCGCTGGCTGCACAGCTCGATGAAGTGGCTTCCCTTCAGCGCGCTCTCGGAGAAGAGCACCCCGTTGTTGGCGACTACGCCAACCGGGTAGCCCCAGATGCGGGAGAAGCCGCAGACCAGCGTCTCCCCGTACCCGGCCTTGAACTCGTGGAAGCGGCTGCCGTCGACTATGCGGGCAATCACCTCGCGAACATCGTACTGCCGCCGGTTGTCGGGCGACACGATGCCGTACAGCTCCGCCGGGTCGTAGGCCGGAGGCTCAGGGTTGGAGATGTCGAAGGGCGGATCGCGCCGGCGCACGAAGTTTTCGACGATGTCCCTGGCTATGGCGAGGGCTTCCTCGTCATCGGCGGCCTGGTGGTCGGCAACTCCGGACACCCGCGTATGCACGTCGGAGCCGCCCAATGTCTCCGGGTCCACCTCTTCGCCAGTGGCGGCGTGC
The DNA here is from genome assembly GCA_965216065.1 of Dehalococcoidia bacterium. Classification (GTDB taxonomy): domain Bacteria; phylum Chloroflexota; class Dehalococcoidia; order Lucifugimonadales; family UBA3495; genus VXOI01. Next base: position 1,716,499 of record CBDCFB010000001.1, on the reverse strand, counting down.
ACCAGCGGGGGCCCGCCGAGGAAGATGGTGGCCTGTTGCCGCACCATCACCACCTCGTCGCTCATGGCCGGGATGTACGCCCCCCCAGCGGTGCAGGACCCCATGACCACCGCCACCTGGGGGATGCCCAGGGCAGACATCTGGGCCTGGTTGTAGAAGATTCGCCCGAAGTGGTCGCGGTCCGGGAACACCTCTGCCTGCAACGGCAGGAAGGCCCCGCCAGAGTCCACCAGGTAGATGCAGGGAAGGTGATTCTCCAAGGCGACTTCCTGCGCGCGGAGGTGCTTCTTGACGGTCATCGGGTAGTAGGTGCCGCCCTTGACCGTTGCGTCGTTGGCGAGGACCATCACCTCTTTACCGTGGACCACGCCGATGCCGGTGACGATGCCTGCGGACGCTTCCTCCCCGTCGTACATGTTCCATGCAGCAAGGGGCGAGAGCTCAACAAACGGCGTGTTGGCGTCTATCAGCCCCTCGACTCTCTCCCTGGCCAGCAGCTTGCCGCGGCTGCGGTGCAGCTCCACGGCCCGCTCCCCGCCGCCTGACCTCACCTGGGCCAACCGGTCTTTCAGGTCGCTGACCAAGGCCTGCATACGGGACTGGTTATCCAGAAAATCCCGGTCGGAGGTTCGCAGGCTGGAGCCGATTACTTCCATACTGTCCCAGGAGCAGTGTCCCGTCGAAATACCCTATTGGTCCCTGTCCCTATTATATCCCCCTCCATGATCGCTTATATCCCTCTCCATGACCGCAGCCGGGTACCGTCATTCCCGCCCCCGTCCGTCATTCCCGCGAAAGCGGGAATCCAGTGGCCTGAAGCGCAAGCGAATGGCACCGGTTGGACACAATCCGGTCCGGGAAATCTGGAGCAATTGGGAACCTGAAAGTCCTGGATTCCCGCTTTCCCGCCCCACTCCGTCACAAGCACCCAGTCCGTCATTCCCGCCCCACTCCGTCATTCCTGCGAAAGCGGGAATCCAGTGGCTTGAAGCGCAGGCGAATGGTACCGGTTGGACACAATCCGGCCCTGGAAATCTGGAGCAATTGGAAACCTGAAAGTCCCGGATTCCCGCCTTCCCGCCCCACTCCGTCATTCCTGCGAAAGCGGGAATCCAGTGGCTAAAGACATGACTCTTTTTGTTGCCGCCAGGCATGATGCTATTGAGATAGTTGCCAATCCCGGCCCGCGTGCAGACTGCCTGTACGGGTCAGCTGACTTTCGAGGCCCGGGGATGAATGGCGGCCTCGATTTCCTCTGGCGTCATGTGGGCGAAGCGATCGGGGCGATACGGCCCCAGCACCCCATCGGCCGGTACCCCGTCGCAGATTTCCTGAACGGCCAGCTGGCTCAGCACGGGAGCCAGGGTGACGCCGCTGTGCGTGAGGGCGATATACATGTTGGGAGCCTCGGATGTAAACCCCATCACCGGGTAGCCGTCCAGCGGCATGGGGCGCCAACCCACTGGCACCGGAACGGCTTTCGCGCGGGCGAGCCCCGGAAGGTACTGGCGGGCGCGGGCCAGCAGGTCGTCGGCATGGGCCTGGCTGTCGTCCTCTGCGAGGCTCTCCTGGTCGCCTTCCCCGATCATCACCCTGCCGTCCGCGCACTGGCGCAGATGTATCTCCCGGCGGCCGTCGCCAAGGGCAGGGGCGTACACCACCGGCACATTCTCGAGCACGGGAGGCAGCGGGTTCGTACGCAACACCACACCTGGACTTCGTGCCTGGGGCACCTTGACGTTTGCCATGGACGCCAGGTAGGTGGTTCCTAGCCCAGCTGCAACGACCACTGCGTCGATGTCTCCGGGACCCTTGCTGGTTTCCACTCCAAGGATACGGCCCTCACTATCCTGCTCAAATGCGTAAACATTCGTGTTGGTATAGATCTCGCATCCCATTTCCTCCAGGCCGCGGAGACAGGCATCGATCACCAACTGTGGCTCCACCTGGCCTTCATGGGGACTGTACTCGGCGGCGGTCACCGGGCCGGGTTCCAGTTCCGGTTCAAGGTGCTTCAACTCGCGTGCGTCGATAAGGCGAATGGGGTAACCCCAGGACTGGAGCCGGTGCACCCGGTCCACCAGCCTTTCGGCCGCCGCTGGCTCCGATTCCCACGAGACCTTGCCTCCAAGCCGGAGCGCGCAGCTGTCCAGATCCCCTTTTTCACCAATCTCGGCGGCAAACAGGGGCCACATCTCCATGGACCGACGGTTCAGGTTGTGATAGCCGAGTGGTTCTTTTGCTCCGGCATTGATCCAGGCGAAACTGTGGCTCGAAGCACCCTGCCCGGGCTCGTCCTGTTCGATCAATACGACGTGCACACCCCGCATGGCCAGGCGCCAGGCGATGGCCGCGCCCATGATGCCGGCGCCTATGACGGCTACCTTTCGAGGTTTTTCGGGGATGACCATCAGATGCGTCTCCTACCCCTGGGCAAGGTCTTTTAATTCTCCCTCTCCCTAGAGGGAGTTGGGGTGAGGGTGAAATCCTGCGGACACACAACATTGCTGCACCCATGAAGTACAGTTGCGATCATCCCGAACGGGAAAGGGGCGAAGCAGCCGCTCGGTCGCCGCCCAGTAGACCGGAGCCTATTCAGCACTCCCGGCTGTCTCCGGCGAAGTGGTCGAACTTTCGCCCTGCCAGGTCCACCGCCTCGGCCACATCCTCCTCCAGCATGTAGCCCTCGGCTACCAGGTCATTGGCGGCCCGCATCACCTGCTCCAAGTAGTCCTCGCGGTTGGCGTAGCGTTCCTCGATGGATACTCGCGGGTCGCCGCTGGACTCGCGCTCGGCTTGGGTGGCGGGCAGGGGGAGTGTCCAACCGGCAAGACCGCCCGTGATGCCGATGAAGAGGCCGGGATTGCCGATGCTCTCGTCGCGCAGGTTCCAGCCGGTGTAGGTGGCCACCGGGACGGACAGGTCGGGCAGGCGGATGCCGCCCCGCTCGTTGAAGGACTCGTCGAGGTCGGCCACCAGCGCCGGGAACTCTTCTCCCTCGTCGGCTGGCAGTGTGGTGGTGCGTCCCAGGTGCGCCTCGGAGCCGTAGTCCAGCCGTATTGCCCTGGTGGTCTGGGCCGGGACCCGAACGCCGGGGAGCTGGGCGAACCGTTCCAGCAGCGTGTGCGACTCCACTGCCGTGCCGTCGTTCAGGCTGGGATGACGGCTGGCGGGAGGCTCCTCCCCCACGGTGACCCAGCGGTCGAGGTTGTCCAGCGCCGCCCGCAGCAGCGGAGCATAGTCAACGCTGTTGAAGGGAAGCTGTCCCCTGATTCCGTCATTTGCGCGGACTTCCACCGGAGGGAAATCACCCGAGCCATGCTGGCACCCGGCAAAGTGGTAGCGGCGCACCCACGGCGACTCCGGAGCGTCGGCAAGTGTCTCCAGGTCCGAGTGTATCAGCGCAGCGTCACCGCGCCAGTACTCGGCGGAGGTGTTGGTGAACATGATCTTCGGCACCTTGCCCCGCCTCTCCATGGCATCCAGCAGGGAACCCTGGGCGCCGGTCACCGGGTCCGTCTGCGGAGTGTCGGTGAAGGGAAACATCTCCGGGATGATATAGCAGACATCCTTGGAGGGCTGTCCGAAGCGCATGTTGAACTCGCCGCGCATCCCACCCGCCACGTGGGGGATGATACCGTCGAGGGCCTGGCGGTCCTCTTCGTCCTCGTTGACGCCGGTGTGGATGTACTGGCGCAGGAAGCGTCCGCTCTGGGAACGGCCCATGGCGTAGGCGTAATCGACGGCCCCGGCCAGCGGGTTTCCCGCCGAGGCGGGAGCGTGCTTCAGGAAGGAGACCGCATCCCGCATCGCCACGAACCCCAGTCCCACGATGCGGCTGACGTTGGTGGTGTAGACCAGCTGATATATCTTCCCCGGCTCAAACTCGGAGGGCATGTAGATGTGGCTGTGCTGCGGCTCGATGTCCTCATCCTCGACCCGGACGAAGGACCATTGCCCCCGGTCAACTGGCGTCGCGTGGCTGTTTGGCAGGTCCCGCACCGTGAGGGTGGCCTCTGCCTCCTCCGGGTCGGCAGCGGGATTGGGCAAGTGCTCCCGGTCGGCCAGCAGGAACACCTGGGTGGGCTCGTTGCACTGGAACTGGCACATGATCTTGCCGGTCAGTGGCCCCTGGGGGCCAACAGCCTCCGGGCCCTGAAGCCCGATAAGCCCCGGAGTGGGCGGCACGTCGGCCTGCCAACCGCCCCAGACCACCGTGTAGCCCCGGCGCATCAGGTAACCGTTGCCCGCCTGCAGGGGCGCGGTGGCGTCGTTGGCGACGGGGACGCTGTTCAGGGTGAGGGCGGTCTTTCGGCCCCGGTTCACCACGTCGAACAGGAACCGACGGTTGCCCCGGTCCAGGTTCACTGGCTGGAGCATGGCGAAGTCCGCGGAGAACTCCACCCTGCCGGCGGAATTGCGTGGGGCCAAGTCCAGGTCCGTTATATCCCGGTTCCGTGCATGCGACGGGTCCACCGCGTAGTGGGCCGTGCCTTCCAGTAGCTCATACGGGCCGACATCGCCGAAGCTCTCCCCGGACACGAAACTGGTGCGATTGGTGATCTGCAGATCTGTAAGTGCCAAGACGCCTCCGGTTGGCCGGCGCTCGGACGCTCGCGGCCAATGTTCAATTCATGGCTGCCGATGTTCGAAGAGGATATTAACACTTGCGGACCCAAAGTGGCGGCAGCAGGTGTCCACGGGCGAGGACGAGGGCTATTGCAATTGGACCGCAAGGACGGTGAAGTAACGAGATCAACCCGTCATCCCCGAGATCAACCCGTCATTCCCGCGAAAGCGGGAATCCAGCGTGCTGAAATGTAAGCGACTGGCGCCGGTTGGACACGTTCTGAGCTTGCAGGCCTGGAGCAGTTGGAAGCCCGGGTGCCCTGGATTCCCGCCAAGACGGGAATGACGGCGCAATGCCTGGCAAATGAAATAGCCCTGCATCCCAGCGTCCGTCACATTGCGCCTGTAGGCTGAATTGGCTTAAAGTTGCTTAGCTATGCAGATTGAACAGTGGGAATTCAAGGACTGGGAAGACGCCCTGGAGCATTACTTCCGGGAGGGCTTGACTGACGGATTGCCTGTCGTCCCGCCGACACCGGAAAGGGTCCAGGCCATGCTGGACCACTGCGGACTGGCCGCTGACGAGATCCTGGGAACCGAGGGCATCCGCCACAAGCAGTTCCCCGCAGGGAAGGTGGCGGTCAGCGCCGTGATGGCCGGCTGCCTGCCGGAGCATTTCCCGGTGGTCGCAGCGGCGGCGTCCGCGGTGTGCGACCGTTCCTACAATTTCCACGCGAGCAGCACTTCAACCAACGGCATCGCCAACCTGGTGATGGTCAGCGGCCCCTACGCCTCTCGCATCGGCATGAATCAGGGTGTCAACGCCTTCGGGAACGGAAACCGCTCCAACGCCGTCATCGGCAGAGCCATCAACCTGATCAAGGCCAACTTCTACGGCTCCGTTTCCCAGGAGATGGACAAGAGCACCTTCGGCCATTCCGGGAAGTACAGCTTCTGCTTCGCCGAGGAGCTGGAGACCAGTCCCTGGCCCTCCCTCGCCGAATCGAAGGGGCTTCGCCCGGGCGCCAGCGCGGTCACCATGGTCGCCGCCAATGCCCCGCTGCAACTGGAGACCCACGGCGACCGGGACCCGGAGGGTTTCCTCACCGCCGCTGCACACGCCATGCTTGGCTTCGGCCCGAGGCTGTCGGAAGTGGTGCTGGTGATCAGCCAGGAGCTGATGGCCTACGTGGCGGCCTCCGGCTGGAGCCGAGCCCAGGTGGCCGAGTTTCTCCACGAGAAGACCCTGCGGCCCTCGGGCGAGTGGGACCAGTGGAGGCGCATTGACAGGCTTCCACCGGAAGCCGACCGCGACGAGTTGATGGGTTGCGTTGCCGGCCCCGACCGGATAACCGTCGTCCCGGCGGGCGGCGACGCCGGGGAGTTCATGGCGCTGATCACGTCGTGGGGAAGCAGCCGGTCCGTAACCAGGGAGATAGCAGTACCCGCCCGAGGAGGTTGACCCGGCATGACGAGCATCTACACTCTCGACCCCAGGGACACGGCGGAGACTGCGCCGGCGGCGCTTGCCCTTCGACCGGCCAGCCTCGACGGCAAGACGCTTGGACTGCTTTCCAACAACAAGCCTCACTCCGAGGAATTGCTGCGGATGGTGGCCGCCACAATCGGCGAACGCTATTCCCTGGCCGGGGTTGTGGAATACAACAAGGGAGGCCACCAATGGCCTGCCGACCGCTCCGCCCTGGAGGACCTGTCCAGCCGATGCGATGTGATGATTCACGCCACGGCCGAATGAGGGTCCTGCACTTCGTGCAGTGTGCACGACGCGATGGAGATGGAACTGCTGGGCGTGGCCTCCACTGTCCTGACGACTAAACCCTTCGTCAGCCAAGCCCGCGCCATGGCCCGGTTGCGCGGCGACGCCGACTATGGACTGGCCATTATCGACCACCCGATTGTCACCCTGACGCTCGATGAAGTGGCGGAACGCGCCGCCGTCGCCGCGCCGCAGGCGATGCGCCATCTCCTGGACCGGTAGCACCGATCATGGTTCACGCTTTTACTGAAACGCCGGTGAATTGCTAAACATCCAAGTGCTGATTCCCGTCATTCCCGCTTTCGCGGGAATGACGAAAGGGTCTGGCTATTCATTCACGCATCAGTAATAAGTCAATTATCCTCGCCATGAGCACAAAGGTATTTGGGGAGCAAAACAGTATGAAGTTTGGTATCTACAGTTCCATCGCCGACCCGCCCCGGGGCGAGCGGCTGGACCTGCGAATTGATGAGGTAATTGCTGAGGCGAAGCTGGCCGAGGAGGTGGGTTTCGACTCCTGCTTCTTCGGTGAGCACCACCAGGACAAGGACGGGTTCCTGCCGTCTCCGCTGATCGTGGCCACGGCGGTGGCTGCCCAGACCACTACGTTGAACGTTGGCACGTCGGTGATCCTGCTGCCGCTGCACAACCCGGTGCAGGTGGCCGAGGACGTGATCACCCTGGACCTGGTGTCCAAGGGGAGGATCATCCTGGGCGTGGGCCTGGGATACCAGGAGGCCGACTTCCGCGCCTTCGAGGTGCCGATTCGCCAGCGTGTCGGCCGGTTTGAGGAGGGGGTGGAGATCATCCGCCACTGTTGGAGCGGCGAACCCTTCTCCTTCCACGGCGAGTATCACCAGCTGGAAAACCTGCACATCACTCCCAGACCCTACCAGGACCCTGCTCCTCCTCTCTGGATCGGCGCGAGCACCGCGCCCGGAGCAAGCCGCGCCGGGCGCATGGCCGACGGATTCGTGGCCACGCCCAGCATCGACCTGGCCACCTCCGTCGATCTCGCGAACATCAACCGCGAGGCAGCGGAGCGGGAAGGCCGCGAGTCTGTGGTGGTCATGATGCGGGACGCCTGGGTCGCGGAGACCCGGGAGGAGGCAGAGAAAGTGTACGGCCCCGAGGTGCTGGAGGCATACAGGTATTATTGGCGCAACGGCCTGCCGGATTTCAGCGGCTTCCGGTCGGAGGATGAGCTGACCCTGGACAACCTTGGGAAGGACCGGCTGATAATGGGGGACCCCGAGGAATGCGTGGCGGAGTTTCAGCGCTGGAGCGAGGCCGTGGGCGCTGATTACTTCCTGTTGCGCCTGCGCCACGCCCACTCCGGAGGCCCGCCCCACGAGAAGATTATGGAGACTATACGGCTGTTCGGAGAAGAGGTCATACCGGCTTGTGGCTAGGGATATTTCCCGGCTGAGCCCAGGCTCTCTGGACCGGCTTCGTCCAATCGAGTCAACGAGGTAGCGGGTGCTGGGGTTGGCCGGTTACCGGAATTCCCGGCCCCCGACGACTTTCCTTTCGTGAAGCATCTGCCAATGTCTCCCGTTGCGGTCGTACAGCTGTCCGCTGTGGCGCTTCTGACGACGCTCCAGGCCGTTGACTCTGCGCTGTCGTCCGACTGCCATTGACGCGTGAGATTGCTGATGGCTGCCGTCACCGGCGTAGCCTGCCTGCATCTATCTTTTCATTTCGATCAGCCATCCGGGCCAGTCATTGCGCTGGTGGCGGTCGGTTTCTTCGTCTTGTACGTTGAGTGGAAGCAGAAATCGGCGGCAGTCCTGCAACGCCAGCGCACCTCAGGCCCTCCAGAAACTGGGATTCGCAGTCGAGCCAGGGCTGGAGCGGGCTGGCAACTCCTCAGTCGCAAGCCCTGCGGCGTTTGACGCAAAGTCAACAGACTCAGACACCTATCAAGGGCCGGTACGCCTGCGAGCTTGAGGCGACGGGGCGAACGGATCGCCAGGAAACATGGTCCGGGCCGGACGCTCGAAAGCGGTAATCAGTCTGCCAGAGGGAAAGGAGCGCGAACGGCGCAAGAATGACCACCGGGCTCATCTGGGACAGCCTTCTGTCGCCCTCGACCACACCGGCGCGATGCCGGACAGCAGGCGGGTAAAAGACTTGGCGGAGAGAGTGTCCGCCAACATTAGGCTTTGACAGTATCATTATTAGCCTCTAAAATGGGGTTTGTAGATATATATAGTCTCAATAACCGTCTCGTATAGTCCAGAGTCGTAAGGGTTAGTCCAGTACTTTTAGGTACACGCATTGGCACACAGGAGGTTCGAATGCCGACGAAGAAATCGAACTCGCTGTCACTTGCTTTCGTCCGTACCGTTGGCGCCCGCGGCTCCTACTCCGATGGAAATGGTTTGATGCTCCGGGTAGACAAGTCGGGGAAACGTTGGGTCCAAAGAGTTACCATCGCCGGCAGACGCCACAACATGGGTCTGGGGGGGTATCCAGCAGTTCCCTTGGCCAAAGCCCGGGAATTGGCCTTTATTAATGCTCAAGCGATCCGTGAGGGCCGAAATCCAATTTCTAAAAGGCGCCAAGCTCGCGAAGAAGCACGCAAGCAGGATAAGCCCACATTCTCTGAAGCAGCCAGAATGGTCATCGACGAAAGACGAAATACTTGGAGGAACGTCAAGCACCGAGCCCAGTGGAGCAGTACTCTGGAAACCTACGCATACCCCATTATAGGCAAAATGCTTGTGGATGAGGTGAAGACCGACCACATCCTGAGAATTCTCTCTCCAATTTGGAACGATAAGCATGAAACCGCTACCAGGGTCAGGCAACGCATGGATACAATCTTTGCCTGGGTGAAGGCCAAGGGTTGGCGACAGGACAATCCCGCTGAGAGGTCAATCACTGAGGCATTGCCGAAGGTCAAGCGGCGAAGGAAGCACCACAAAGCCCTTGCTCATGCCGAAGTCCCAGCCGCGGTAAGTAAAGTACGCGAGTGCAGCGCAGATCTATCAACCAAGCTCTGTTTTGAATTCTTGGTCCTTACAGCCGCCAGATCAGGTGAAGCCCGCCAAGCCCGATGGGAAGAGATTGACTGGAAGGAACTTTCCTGGACAATTCCTCCTTCAAGGATGAAGGCTGACCGGGAGCACAAGGTTCCCCTGTCTCTAAGAGCGGTGATATCCTTCAAACTGCTAAAGAAACATGTGGTGAGAACGAACTGATTTTCCCCTCGTCTCGAAAAGGCAAGCCGCTGTCCGACATGACCCTGTTGAGGCTATTGCAGAGGTTGGAGATTCCGTGTGTTGTGCACGGATTCAGGTCCAGCTTCGTTACATGGTTTCTGGAAACTGAAGACGAACTGAGAGAAGTGCGAAAGACAGCGTTGGCTCATGATGCGGATGATGACGATACTGAAATGGCCTACATTCGTACTCAGCTCTATGAGAAACGGAAGCCAGTGATGGAACGCTGGGCGCGGTTCCTGACCACAGATAACGGCAACAGATAAACAGGCAGGATGCCGCCTGTGTCGCGATAATCGTCCTAGCATGCGGTCCAGTTCGTATTACGCGAACTGGGAGGCATTTTTGTGTAGCCGAGAGCAGCAGAGTCGCGCTCCTTGATCCACCTTACCTGTTGCGTTCCAGGCAACATGTGTCCCGCGCCAGCTATTTTTGCCGTTCCCTTTGTCTCACCGTGAAAGCTACGTCGGAAATGGTAGACCGACTACGAACCGTGGTCTGCCTCGCTCTTAGTTCCGGGCCGCGCCGGCCTTGCGGCCATCCCTGCCGGAAAGGGACGCTTTTCAGCATAGCTAGAACTCCGCCCGCCGTAGCATCATGCCGCCCTGCTAGAACCGGGAGCCAGCGAAAGATGAAATGAGGCCACCGCCTGTGGGGGTGGAAACTAGTGGTACGAAATCTTTGTAATGATGAGTTGATTGGTACAGGTCCTTTGCCATGACATACTGAGACCATGCAAACAGTTGCCGAGCAACCCGGCATTCCACCCGTCATAACAAGGATGTTCGGCTACTAAACCAAAGCCAAAGTGAAATCTACATTCCGGGGTGATGCAGGACAGGTTAAATCTCTCCGCTAACCTCATCCGCACACACAGAGAAGATGGATCCTTGCGACCACTGACACTGCCGCCAAACGCACATTCCACCTTGGCTTCGGTTTAGACTGTTCGCGCTTTGTGATCCAGAGCGTCAGGAGACGGCATGAGCGGCGAACCACAGTTGTTCAGGGTGAACCCGGAAAACCGACAATCCGAGCGGATTGAGGAGGTGGACTTTGCCCGACTAGGGCTACGCGAGCGCCAGGACATACAGGAATGGGTGGCCGCAAACCCCAGTATGCTTGACGATGACCTGTTGATAATCGACAAGGAATTCAGCGGATTCGATCGTACCGACGAAAGGCTAGACCTGCTGGCTGTCGATAGCGACGGTAAATTGGTAATAATCGAACTAAAACGGGATGATACCGGCACTGACGTCCACTGGCAGGCCATCAAATACGCTAGCTATTTCCAGCGGGCTACTGCTGAGGACATAGTTGGGTTGGCTGCCAAGTATTGGGGCGAATCCCAAGATGCCGCGATTAGTCGGCTGCTACAACACCTTGGCGCAGACGACTTAAACGCGCTCAACAATGACCAACGCATCATTTTAGCAAGCCATAGATTCGCTCCTGAAGTAACTTCCGCCGCTTTGTGGCTTAACCAGAAGGTTTCGGGAGAGGAAAACATGGTTACTTGCGTCAAGCTGACTCCACACCAGGACACGCTTACCGGGGCGTTATATGTCCAAGCTTCAACCATCATACCGGTGCCAGGAGTGGAGGACTATCTGGTTGGCGTGGGACACGGACAGCAACCTGAGCTTAGAGAATCTCGAAGTAGTGTAGGGGCCAAACTTACGGCGACATTTGCCCGAAACAAAAACGACGAAGTCAGTCAATTCGTCAAAAGAATAGGCGTTCTTGCCAGAAACGGATTATCGGATGAAATTAGTCCGGACAGGATTGGCAGATGGGCTGGTGACGCAGGTGATCGCCGCTATTACCACTTGTGGTATTCGCGTCCCCCGTGGGGCAATTGGAAAGTGAACTATTCGGTAGATCTTACGCCACAGAAAGAATCTGAGAAATGGCTGGCCATCATATCGTTTGAAAACCGACAGAAGTTGCCTCTACCGGTCCTTGAAGGCAGCAGCCTCAACGTCGAACACGACATCGCTCCACACGGTACCTTCAGCTTCGTAAGAGCCGGACCTGATAACTTGAACGACAGTTTTGCCAACGAGATTGCAGATATATTGCGGGAATTGATATCGCATATCACACCTGTGGTGGACGATCTAGAAAACGAAGGCGGCGAGGGAGACGAAGCTTAGCCCAGCAGCAGCGCGTTGATCGCTGCCACGCTCGCCGGGTGCACCGGGCGGCGTCGCTGCAAGCGCAGGGCCGACTCGCGACAGAGGAACTCCAGCACGACCTGCCCCAGGCTTTTGTTGGCTATGTGACGCAGTTCCTGCTGATAACGGTACGACTTATTTTTTCGCGGTTCCAGCTTGTCGGAAATGAACACCAGCAGCCTCAGAGTTGTCAGACTGGAGTGTCCCGTGGTGTGGTAGCGAACCCGCGTCTAGGATTTCCGGGTCGTCTAGGCCGTCCTCGTCACGCAGCAACTCCACGCCCACGGGTCTATGCGAGCATCGCCTGAGCCTTACGCTCGATATCCAGCGGTGACAGCCCGAGTCTTACCCCGAATCCACTAATGCGATGTGGCCTTGGCGTCGAAACAAGGGGGTGAGAGGCATGGGAGCGCGACGGTCTGGGCTCGATTCCAATAAATAGGGCCGGGTGTCGGCCTGCACCGTGAAGTTGGCCGCTGGCTGCGCCGTAGTGCACCCGTCCCACCGTGTCACTCAGGAAGTGGGCGGTTCCGCAGGCGGTGTTGGCCCGGCCCTCGCGCATACGGGAACTCAGCACGTCCCCGCTGTCGGCGGCTATTGCCGCCGGTTTCGCAGATGGTCGAGTGCAGGCGATGGTCAGGGGCGAGTCGCCGGGTCCGTCTCCAGCGGCCCATGCGCGTGCCAGCAACTGGCGGCTGACCCTGTCGAGGTGACGGACATGCCCCCACCGGAAGATGCCCAGGGTGGATGGCGCCTTGACCACGCAGCCGAGAACACCGACCGTCCCACCGGCACGCAGCGCATCGGTGTCGTCGATACAGTCGCCGCCAGCCAGGGCGGAGGCCACCAGCGTCAGCATCTTGTCCCCCGTGTTCGCCCGCCCTGGCGCGCCGCCTAGGTCGAGGTGATGGTCGACGAGTTCCCGCAGGCCCAGGTGCTGGGCGAGGGTGGCAGGAAGGAGCAGGCCGGCATTGGCCACCAGGCGGCGGTCATCAAAGACGACGCGGATCCGGTCGGGATTGCTCTGCGGCAGCATCTAATGGGTGATCCTTGTTTCCAGGCGGTTTTCTGTTTCAAAACCATTATCCCAGATTCAGAGGAGCACCCTCCGGCTGCTTCAAGGTCTGTCCCCAAGGCCGTCCTTCGGTGGATTCGGGCTAAGCTACAGCATCTATGTTACCTCTCTGTCACAATCAACTCCTACACAACGAAATCGTGCTAAGGAATCTGTCCGAAAGCGTCGTCACCGATAATCTACCTGTCTGCGTAACCCACCAGGCAAGTCGCGTAGGCCACGCCACGCACAAGCCAGGGGCACTCTGCAGGTGGGCCTTGGCTCCTCACTCGCGGGCGATTACTTGACCCGTGCCACCCTTCTCCACGACTACTTGCCCTTGACCAGGCATTACGATCACTTGCCCAACTCCCGGCGAGACATAGACCTGCCCTCGACCTGGGCCAATGTGCCATGCTCCATCTGAGTCAATCTCCAGCACCCGATCGGTACCAGGGAATTCATAGCTATCGCGGTCTGTCATACCCTATCCTCCTTTCGCGGACGACTCCCCCTTGCTCAGTGCATACCCTTCTGTGACGCAGGAGTCATGGCCCGCCCGAAACGCCAGGCCCGAGAGTAACTCGGTAATTCGTAGGCACTGCCTCGAGTCTACGGTCGGCCAGATGAGAAGCTAAATCCTCGAATCTCAAGGGAAAGCCTCGTTGCCTCAAGACGTTGAACTCCATCTGTGGAATACGGTTCAGGTCGATTTCTCCCCAGAAGTGAATTGCGTAGTTGTTGGGGTCTTGGTGAGCGACCTCGTGTTCATTAGCAGACAAGTAGAAGCGTACGACGCTGCCCTGGCTTCCCTTGACCTCGACACGGTGGACCTCTTTGGCAGAGCGGTCTTCAATGTCGTAGCCAAGCGTCTGGTCATCTCTTGCGACCCAGACCACTGACGTCGGCTGATTTGACTCACGGCGAAGCAGGTGGAAACTGTACGCTTCCGCCCTATGTCCGACCGCTTTTCGTGTGCCTTCATCAGGCACGGGTGAAGGCACAAGGCTCCAAGGCGTGTCGATCAAGGCAAACAGCTCGGGAGGGATGTTAACAAAAGATGGCCCAACGACATTTGGCCACACTCTTAGGAGTCCGAGCAGTTGAGGCGCCGAACGTCGCAATTGTGCAACACTGGATTGAGCCACTCCGTCCTGACCAACTGTCGATGCCTCAATAAGTTGTCGTACTTGGTCGTGAAGGAAACCTGTTTGGATAAGGAGTTCGGCTAGTTCTCTCTGGGCTCGATTTTCGGAGAGCATCTTTGCGCGCCGACCCCTGCTCGACAGGCTGTAACGGTCAGAATCGAAGTACAGGAGGCCCAGCTGTGACAGGACATGAACAAGTTGCGGAATCTCCTCCCTAGGACCATCAAGATGCGGCCTAAGTTCTATAGAGAGTCGATTGCTGGCAATGCCAGGTGACCCGGGTGGCAGGAGATGAACCAAGCGTTGAAGCCGTCATACGCGGGGAGCTATGAACCAGTCGGAAGCGACATTCACGGTTCCTCGTCATCCCCCTCGCCAACGAGATAGCGGATTATCTCTTCGAGGTCAGAGCGGCTTCCTTCTGGATCAGCGGCGTCTTGCTGGAGCGGGTGAATCTCGGCACCGGTGAGTAACTCTTCCATTGCCTGTTGCTTACTCAACAATGAAGCGTCCACAAGATGGTCGATAGTACCGTCGTCTCCCATGGTGGCCTGCAGAATATGGATAGTCACATCTGCATCCGCCGGGAGTCCCAGACGATGGATCCTATCGATCGACTGAAAGAACAGAGCGGCATCGTAAGTGCGGTCGAGGTAAATGGCGTTGCGGCAGGCCTTATGTAGAGAGATGGACTCTGAGCTTGTCGCGGGATTCGTCACTAGAGCTGCAGGGCCATCGGTATTGAGGAATTGGTCGATCCGGCGCTCGCGGGTGTCGTCTTCGGATGTTATGCCGCCAGAGAAATCCTGTAGCGGATCGTCTGAGGTCGCGACTCGTCCGTCGACCTGGAACACCGGGATCCCCAAGTCTCTTCGCAGAAGTTCGCTGAAGCCATCGAGGTTGCGCACAAAATTGCTCCAACATACGACTTTCAGCCCCTCATCCATGAGCCCTCTTACAATTTCAAGCGCCCACTGCGACTTGGCGGGACGTTCTGTCGTAGAGAAACGAATGAGCCGTTCCATCAGAGTCGGGTTTGTTCGCGGTATCCGAGGTAGCCGGTACGGATCATCAGGGTGGTTAAGCAGGTCAGGATTTGCTGCCGCCTGCAGCAGTCTGATCGGCCGGGCACGGCGGAGGGCGTCGATCTTGTCTTCCCATGTATCCGAGTCGTCCAAATGGTCGCGAAGTCTGTTTTTAATGAGACGGTATATTTCGGCCTGCGTACCAGCCATAGGAACGCTGTGCCGCACAACCCTGTATGGAGGAAGTCCTAATTCGGACTTGGCCGTTCGCGTTGTGAAAGGTTCGATCAGGGACAAAACACTAGTGAGGCTCCGGTCTACGCTGCTCGCGAACTCTGTTCTGCTGCCGGTCAACAGTCCGTTCGGCCACATGACATTGAGTTGGCTATAGAGGTCTCGCGGGCTGTTCGGCATTGGCGTACCGGAAAGGACCATTCGGACGCGGGCAAGCTCTGCAATCTCCGTCAGTGCGGGTGCCCAGACGCCCCCGCGAAAACGCTTTATGCGGTGCGACTCGTCGACGATCAGCATCACGTTGAGTCGTTCGCACATCGCCACGATGGCCAACCGATCTGCGGCAGCCATGGAATAGCTCAACAGAAGCAGATCTCCGCGGGCGGTAACTGAGTAAGTCTCTCGTCGCGAGCGGTTATTTCCTCGAACCCGCTTGGGACGAAACAAATCTCCGACTGCGGCTGCAGTCTCCGATTCCCACGGGTCGAAGGACGCAAGCGGGCCCACCACTAGTACTACAACGACGCGTTTAAGGTGGTGGCTCCATCCTGCATTCACGGCGGGCGGAGCGGCGTCTCTGGTGGGAGCGGCGCGCCCGCTCGTTGCGTAGCTGCGTATCCTCCAGCCACAGCAGCAACTCCTCCGGTCCGAACCGTTCCCGGGGCAGCATTTCCCGCACCACCCGGTACACCTGGGGACGGGTGATCCGGGGCATCTTTTCCCCCCCAGTCCTGCTGCAGGCCCAGCAGGAACGCTCCACCCAGCAGGCACATGGCTATGTGGTGATGCCAGCCGGACCAGCTACGGGTCTCGTATTCGTCCAGGCCCACGTCGCCCTTTTCCGTCTCGAACTCCGTTTCAATGGGCCACCTGGAACCGCCCACATAGGCCAGGGTCTCCAGGGGAGTATCCTCGGCAGCGTTGGACAGGTAGTAGCGAGGCTCGCTGCCGTCCAGGTTTCGGCGGTAGACGGCCCATGCCTCCTGGCCCGGCTTGCCCTTCCGGGTTACCCGCACCCGCTGGGCGCAGAACATATAGCTCCGCGGCCCCTGGCTTCCCTGGGCCACCGTTATCTCCCGCCAAGCCTTATCCGGCAACTCGCCACTGCGCTGCTCCATGGTACGACGCTGCCCGTCCCTGAGCCTGGGCTTGCGGGGGCGCCCGGACCCCTGAGACCCCGGACTGGTCCAAGCCAACTCCAGGGGCCAGACCGGAGTGCTGCCCGGAACGTCCAGCACGTAGCGCATCCCCAGGCCCGCCAGGGACTCCCGAAAGGACGGCGACATCCCGAAGGCGTCGTCCCCGGCAACCCATCCGGCCTTGAGGTGGCCCAACCCCAGGGCCCGCTCCAGCAGCTCCAAGGCCAACTCCGTCTTCGACCGGTAGCTCAGCCGCTCCTTGGGCACACCCGCCGCCGCACACCGGTCCTGGTCGGAGATCCAACTCTCGGGCAGATACAGCCCCTTGTCCACCAATGCCTGTCCCAGCGGGCTGACGTAGGCCAGGAACATCCCCGCCTGGCAGTTGGCCACCTTCCCCAGCCTGCCGCAGTACTGCCGGGCTACCCCCACCGACTTCCGTCCCTGCTTGGGAAAGTCGCTGCCGTCCAACACCCACACCGCCTCGGGGTGAGCCAGCCTGGGGGCCAGGTATTCCTGCAGCCGACCGATGACCGCGGCATCGTCCCACCGGGCCTCGGTCAGAAAACGCTGCATCGCCCGGGCCGAGATGCCCACCGATTCCGACAGGTTCTCGGCGTTGCGCCGCTCCCCAGCCTGCACCAGCAGCCCCTGAAGATAGTTCCGGCTGTGCTCCCGCCACTGCTTGCGGCCGAAGGAGGCCGCGAAGAAGGCGTGAAAGTCCTGAAAGTTGTCGTAAACCCGCTCGAAACTCGCCCCATCCATCACCCAAACCACCCACTATCATCTTGACAACTATCCTATCAAACAACCCGTCGTTGTAGTACTAGGACGAGGTAGTGGTGGCGCTCCTGTACTACGCACGGGATTTGAGTGGTGGCTGCAATTCCCACCCAACTCCTACCCGTTCACCTGTTGGCTGGTCCAGCGGCTGACCTCCAGGAGCTTGGCCAGGTCCCGCTGGCTCACTCCCTTCGACCGCTCCACCCGGATGTACTCCCGCTGCTGCCCGGTCAGGCTCGGCCGTCGGCCGGGGTAGCGCCCCTCGGTCCGCGCCTTCGCTTGGCCAGCGACCGAGCGCTCCTTGATCGAGTTCCGCCACCATTCGCTAAAGGCGAGCACCATCGAGAGCTGGAGCTTGCCGGTGGCCGTGGCAGTGTCGAAGTCTTCCGCCAGGGACCAGAACTCCACTCTCGCCCGGTGCAGGACCTCGATCACCTGCAGTCCGTAGGTCAGTCCCCTGAAGAGCCGGTCGATGTGGGTGACCACCAGGGTGTCCCCCTCGACCAGCAGTTCCAAGAGGCCGCCGCGGTCGTCCTTGGCCCCGCTGGCCTCCTCGGCTCGAATGTTGCCCATGGCACAGCCGGCGCGGACCAGGCGCTCCACCTGCAGGTCCAGATTCTTGTCCTCGGGCTCTCTCACCGAGACATTGGCATAGCCATGCAGCGTCAACCCAATACATCCCCGGCTGGAATAGCTGATGCATAGGATTCTGCCAAAGGTTGTGCAACCGGAGTTTCCAGCCACCTCGACCGGGTGGTTTGACCTGGGCTGAGGTTCCGGACTCGGCGATCATGCGGCCGGGCCGGTGGTTCAACAGCGCCATGGTGGCCAAGTACCCCCAGGGCCAGTCCGCGGGTGAATCCTCCCGGTGGCTGGAATAAGGGTTGCCAATCGGTGTTGCACGTTACGAGCGGACTACGGCCCCTTGTTCCGGGCCTAAACCAGAGCCAAGGTGAAATACGCATTTGATGAATGCCCGGCTACAGAGGTCGGACTGACTTCAATGTGCGGACGGGAGAGCTTTACTCGGTAGCGCTGACCTGCTTTAGACGTCCCAGAAATGTAGATCCCACCACGGCTTTAGTTTAGTTCTCCGCGTTGACCGCCCCCGCTTCAACCAAGATCGACTCTACTGCGGGCCCTCCTTGTTTCTTTGCGATGGCAAGCGGAGTTAAGCCATCGTACCAAGCTGTTGCAGATTGGCATGTGTCGTTCACGTCGATGCCCGCCTCTATTTGTGCATTCACCTCTTCAATATCTGCGTAGTTAACCGCTGAGCACAATGCTTCGTTCCTCTTGTCTTCGAGCGGGGGGTCTGGCGTTCAGATTGCCATGATCAATTTCGATCGTCCCCAACTTGAGAACGGGGTATTCGGTCGCCGAGCCGAATCTCCATGGATCGTCACTAGAGCCGTCTCCGTCCAGGTCCACGTTCCAGTCGGCATAAGCGCCAGTGTACCCGGTAGGGGATTGCAACCCAGCGGTGGTCCTGCCGTCCCCTCCGGCGCTATCGGATTGATTGGAGGTCTCCGTATCCCAGTAGCAATTGGCTACGGTGCCATAGTTGCCGTTACTATCAATCAGCCCTCCTCCACCTTGAGGCGCTTCGCCCGTGGAGAAGCAAAATGATACGAGGCCTTGGTTCGATCCAAGCAGACCGCCGTAGCGGTCAGCTCTGCCGGACACTGATCCCTCAGCGTAGGCGGCAGTGATAACACCAGTGTAGCCATTGTCCCCGACGAGGCCGCCAACGTCAGCATAGCCGTTGCCGGACACGCTGCCCGTAGCGTAACTGGCAGCGATGACGCCGGAGTTCACACCGGACAGACCACCGAAGTTGTCACCTTGCCCCGACACGCCGCCTGTAGCGTAGCTAGTGATGACCTTGCCTTCGATCTCGTTTGCACCCACCAGCCCGCCAAGGTCAGCAAAGCCCTTGCCGGACACGCTGCCTGTAGCGTAAGAGTCGGTGATAGCGCCGGAGTTCACGCCGACCAGACCACCGAGGTTGTCCGTGAGTCCGGACACGACGCTGGTGGAGTGACTGCCAGCTATCGTTCCTTTGTTGTCTCCAACCAGGCCACCAACACTGCCATAGCAGGCAAGACGGCTGGAGATGAACAGGGGAATGTCAATCAGGTCGTTGATCACTTCGGTGATCACTACGAATGCAGCCTCGTGGGATTTACCGGCGTTAATTACATCGACGGCGGAGTGACTGTTCGCGATGCTACCTTCATTGACGCCAACCAGTCCGCCGATCTCGTCAACACACCCAGCAACGAGACCATCAGCAAAACTGTCTTCAATGACGCCGTGGCCAATTCCGGCAAGCGCACCGGCAGATCCGTATCCGGAAGCTCCGACGCTTGTGGCCACCAATCCAATACCTGAGACCGTGCTCCCAGAACCGAGAACTCCGAACAGGCCGACATTGGGTGACCTGCGAATATACAGATTGGAAATTGTGTGGCCTCCGCCTTCAAAAGTGGCAACAAAGGGCGAGCCTTCACCTATCGGTATCCATCCGGCGCCGCTGTTCCAGTAGGCATCGCCCTCATCCGCTTCGCCGTTTCCATTGGTGTCAAAGTCAAGATTGGCTGTCAACTCATACCCAGCACAACTTTCGACAGAGCACGACGTGCCGGTGTTGGCAGCGGGGAAAGCGGCCGCATAGTCGGCATCGTCAGAAATGCCGTCGCCGTCCAGGTCCCACCGAATAGCATCAAGTTGCGTCAGGTTGTCGACTTCGATGAGACCATTACCATCCCGGTCACGAGCTGACGATGAAGTTGGGCTGGACATTGGAGTGTTTGATGTTGGATCAGGCGTGGCTATAGGAGTTGCAGTCTGAGTCGGCGCGGGCGTGGGAGCCCCCCTCGGCGTCGCTGTCGAAGAATCAGCCCTAGGCTCAGCCTCCCCGGAATCCGAATCGATTAGCTGGGCCGGATTCTCTTTGTCGATCTCCGAGCATCCGCTGCTGTTGCAGCTAACTACCCAGTAGTAGTAATCGTCCCCGCCCGGGTTGGTCGGGTTGGCCGGGTTGGTCGGGTTGGTGTGGACGTAGGTCGTCCCAGTGACGTTCGCAGCCAACTCCTCGCAGAATCTCGGACTGCCGTCCCTTCCCAACTGACAGGCGTCGTCGAAGAAATCGTCGTGGTAGACCTTGTAATAGTCCGCCCCATCCACCGCATCCCAACTGACGCGTATCGTCGAACCGTCCCAGGCATACTGCGGATTGGTTCCGTTAGGCCGCAGTATCCTCCCGCTTAACTGGTTACCATCAAGTCTCAGACTGGGTATCTTGCCCAGTTCAACCGGTATCTCCCCGCTCAGCTGGTTATCACTGAGGTACAGTCGTTGCAGGTTGGCTAGATTGCCCAGTGCAGCCGGTATCTCCCCGCTCAGCTGGTTACCACTGAGGGACAGTCGTTGCAGGCTGGCTAGATTGCCCAGTGCAACCGGTATCTCCCCGCTCAGCTGGTTACCACTGAGGTTCAGTCGTTGCAGGCTGGGTAGATTGCCCAGTGCAACCGGTATCTCCCCGCTCAGCTGGTTACCACTGAGGTTCAGTCGTTGCAGGTTGGGTAGATTGCCCAGTGCAGCCGGTATCTCCCCGCTCAACTGGTTATCACTGAGGTCCAGGTCTGCCAGATTGAGTAGATTGCCCAGTGCAGCCGGTATCTCCCCGCTCAACTGTTTACCACGGAGTCCGAGTTGAGTAACGCACTCGCCCTCGACACGCCCATTCATAGTGATTCTATTGGCGCTGACACCGGCCCAATCTCCAAGTGGAGCGTCGGTAAGCCAGTTGGTATTGTTCGTCCAGTTCGGGCCGCCAGTGGCGTTGTAGAACGCGACCAGCGCCGCTTCATCCCTGCTTCGGGGCTCGCATGTAGGCAAAAAATCCGGCCCCGTCGAAGTCCGCCCGGAATCGGTTGTGGCAGTGGCAGTGGGCTGAGGTGTATCGGACTCTCCTCCGCCGGTCGGCTCAGAATCGGCGTCGTCTGAACAGCCAGCTGCAGCCAACCGCTCGCGGACATCTGCGGGTATTTCATTGAACGCCTCTTCGACTTCCCCGAATCGGGACAAAATCTCGTTGTCAGCGAAGAGAATAAGCGGATCGAATATTGCGTCTTGGGGTTCTGCATCAATCAGCCTCGTCACGGCTGTCCATGCCGCCAGGACTCTGTCATGCCAGTCGGCGATTTCTACTGGTGGGTCGATCGATTCCATCCTCTCGACAAGTTCTGCATAGAACGTCGAGACTTCGCCGTTGGCGTAATCTTCGTTGTCGTCCAGTTCCTCTTGGGCTGCCTCGGAACAGAATGCTTCGTATTCTTCCCATGCTCCCGAGTCGCCATTTATCGTGGACGTGGATTCCGCACTGTCGCCACCACAGGCGGTTAGAACGACGGCCATGAACAGGATCCCCATCAGGATGCCGGACCAGCGTAGAGTCAGATTGCCAACACTCATAGTGTTCCTCACTAGATGAGACGGGCCTCTTCCTGCGTTTCCGAAGAAGGCCGTACTTTTTATTGGGTGACGCTGTTGTCGCCGGTGGTTAGCCGTCTCCGTTGGGGTCACGGTGCGCCTGGCGGCGAGGATTGGCCATCCTCATTGTTGCCTCAGCAGGCGATGGAGCCGTCGCTCATCACCCCGCAGGTGTGGACACCCTCAGCGCTGACGGGGGCGAACTCCCTCTCCGGCGGCGTGGACCGGCTGACCGGACCACTTCTAGTATTACAACGACGCTTCTTCGATTTGGTCAGTTCTTGGCCGGAAATCGATTCGCGAAAGGCAAGGTCACAAGGCTGTCACGGGCGTGGGCAGGTCGCCACGAAGAGGTGCTCAGGGTCCTTTTCTTGCGAACCGTCGTTGTAATACTAGGGGGCAGGTCATTCCTGCCGACTTCACTTTTGTTCGCCATATATTATTACGGTAGTACGTTTGAGAATTTCCGGCGAACTTGCTCCTTTCCGGCCCCTAGGCGCAGCACTGCACCTGAACAGTCTCCATCGATCTCCAACGGCGCCGCCAGTTCGATTCCTTCGCGGTGGCGCTCCTGAGGGGCACCGTGGCTGCTAAAGCGGACGCAGGATTCGCAACCATATATTGCCCTCCACCTGCCAACACCGTAAGGTTCGTTTGCACCCTTCCACTGGGATTCATTTGCATTTGTGCCTTGAGATTCGCATGAACCTATCCCCCTAATTTTAGTCGCGTATGCTTCAGAATTGGAGGCTTGAGGAATGGACGCTGCTTCCCGCAACGACGCTGTACGCGCCCAGATCCGTAGCTTGTTGGTGATGCGCTCCCCGTCCCACCGGTGCTGCACCGGATCGTTCCCGCTGATCCAGCTGCCTCATTGGCTGACGTTGCCCCCACTACTTCAGCACGTCCATTCCGCCGCGGCGGTACACGATGCCGGGTTTGTCGAAAATGTCGGCTCCAGTGGGCTCCACTGAAGGTTGGGAGAGAAACGGGGTTTCAACGCCGCCGGAAGTCGAGAGATAATGTTGACCAATGGTGAGCATGTGCAAAAATTGAGGCCAAAAGGAGAATATTCGTCTCACGAATTGAGACGCTAGTACTCGGATAGCCTTTTTCAACGGACCCGAAATAGCGGGCCACCTGGATGATGACGGACTGCTGTTGTATGCATGGACACTCACTATCATATCTGGCGCTACCGTCGCGCTCCGGACGGGGACGATACGCCCGATGGAGCGGGAGGACGTAGTCTTTGAGACCCGACGCAAAGCCAACTACGGCCTTCTCCGATGGTCGTCAATAGTGGAGTGCACGCCAGGTGCTTCCATGCGTGGACGAGCCTTTTCCCGACCCCTGCCCGACGAGATGGTCGATCGAGGTAAGCCCTTTGGGCCTAAATACGTGCCAATCGAGCAGTTCGCTATTCAAGCGAAATCCACCCACCCTACTGCGAAACACGTTCAAGCTATGAGAGAGCGGGCGCTGTCGGACGCGGCAGGTCGCATCGAAAGTCATGCGGCAGTCTAGACTGATCTCCCGGAACGCCGGCGCACTCGAGTAAACAGAAGACCGGTTGTCCGAACCGCGATATTGTCGGCTACCTCCGGCGGCAGCGCGAACTTCAGCCTCGGTTGGGGGCGGGTCAAATCCTTGAGTAAAGCTCGTGACGATAGGGAACAATATCGAATTGACAGGGAAACAGTGATGAATCAATATGATGACACTTGAAACGAGGTGCTTTCCGGTTGGCTTCTAGCTATTGCTCAAGTTGCGGCGGCGCCAACCCTCGTGGTTCGGCGTTCTGCACATCTTGTGGGGAGTCGCTCGCCCGAAATCAGTCGGCTGCCCCTATCAACCCTTCCTCTGCCACATCGGGTAACAGCGGCTTTTCGTGTATATACTGCCACACCACTTCCCCACCTATAGTAAGGCGGAAAATATCCACGACCGGATGGGTGGTGTTTGTAGTTCTCTTGATCTTTGACTTCCTGCTCTCGCCTATAGGTCTCTTTATAAAGGAGGAGTACCGCTCCTGTTCTTCGTGCGGGATTAGGATCGGGTGAGGCTCAACAGTGAACTACTGACCAAACTCGCCTACAGCGGTTCGATTGTTCTGTGGCTGCTCTACGTGGTTATTGCCGCATCATGGCGTCCGAGCGGCATCCCAGACCTTAACCCAATCCGTCGGCTGACGGGCTATCAATGCCCGCTTACCGGCCTCACCCGTAGCATTTACTACGCCGCTCATGGTGAATGGCGCACGGCCTTCGAGCTTAACCCCATGTTCCCGGCCTACGTGTTAATTGTCTTCTATTGCAGCGTAATCTTCTTTCTTCTAACCATTGGCAGAATTAGCCGCGTTGATCCGAAACCGATCCTGCTGGCCGTCGCGATAACTATGACACTGACGATTGTCATCAGGCTGGCAGCCGGCCTGCCAATGCGGGTTTAGCAACGCAGAGTGACGCCCGCAACACCAGTGTTGTCCATATCACACCGCCGTGCCGCACTCCGTGCAAAACCGGGCCTCCCGTTGCAGCTGCAAGCCGCACTGGGTGCAGTATCGTCGCTGTCCAGCCTCGCCGTGCTGGAACGACTGAGCCGCCTCACTGTCAAATCCGCGGGCATTGTAATCTCCCGCTGGTGGCGATGAGGCATAGGGATGCCGTTCCGCTCGAATTCCCGAGGAGCCTGTCCGAGGATTAGTTTTTGGAGGCGACAAACGTAATGGCTTGACTGTATTCTCTACTAATATGCCCGCACTAGCCTGATTAATGAATGGTTAGTCTTATAGGTGACGATATTCTGTCAGAACATTAATTCTCAGATAGGCTCCGAGGCACCCGCACGTTGT
This sequence comes from Dehalococcoidia bacterium, assembly GCA_965216065.1. Lineage (GTDB taxonomy): Bacteria > Chloroflexota > Dehalococcoidia > Lucifugimonadales > UBA3495 > VXOI01. The sequence continues at coordinate 1,692,012 of CBDCFB010000001.1, read as the reverse complement.
TGCAGCGGGTCCGAACCATACTGATTGGGATGAGGGTTTCCCGGCTGTATGAGGAACACCAGCAGCGCCATAACGCCTACTACCGACCCCAGCACCGAAAGCGCGATGCCCAGGATTAGCAGGTCCGTGAAAACCAGGGAGACGCCCACGACCAAGCCGACCACCCTCAGCACGATCGGCAACGGAAACCACCATCCCGTCCTGTTGGTGTCATGCAACCTGCGAACGGTTACCGCCAGCGAGGGTAACAGAAGTACCAGAGTAACGATGACTCCTATGAAGGGGATCCAGCCCGTCAGAATTCGTACGATCAGCGTAATCCCCATTCCACCGAACGAGGGCGTGTGAGAGACCTCCTGAAAGGGCAAAAAGGTGCTCCTCTGAATCTGGGATAATGGTTTTGTAACAGAAAACCGCCCGGAAACAAGGAGCACCCAATAGATGCTGCCACAGAACAATCCCGACTGTATCCGCATCGCCTTTGACGACCACCGCCTGGTGAACAATGCGGCCTGCTCCTGCCAGCCACCTTCGCCCAGCACCTGGGCCTGCAGGAACTCGTCGACCGTCACGTCACCTTGACCTCGGCGGCGCGTCGGGGCGGGCGAACAGAGGGGGAAAGATGCTGACGCTGGTCGCCTCCGCGCTGGCGCGGCGAATGCATCGACGACGCCGATGTGCTGCGCGCCGGTGGTCGGCCGGTCCGTTTCCCGCCAGCCCCAGCCCGGTCCTGACTCCAGCTCTATTCGCTCGCTGGCCGAGTCCACCTGATAGGCCCCCGTGGGCCAGTATCGAACGGTGGAAGAGCTTTGCCGCGGCGCTGCCCTCGCTGGCTGGCACTGGGGCAGACTGTCAACCGGCCATGCTCCCTGCAGAGGCTGCAATTTCCACCCACCCTCTACCTGTCCACCTGTTGGATGGTCCAACGGCTGACCTCTAGTATTACAACGACGGATTGCCAAATAGGGTGTCTGATCTTTCGTATTCGGCCACGAGCGAGAAATCGCCGTACGTTCATGGCAGTACGGTTCAGGTACGAATCGGTCGCGAAAATCACCCTGACGAATAAACCGTCGCTGTAATACCAGGACCGAATGGAGAAACTGCGACGGCACGGACTACGAGGGTCGGGTTGTCCATACACCACAAGCTAACGGAACCCGGACTGGCAGGCTGCAAAGAGGGGCCAGACGCCGGAGAGAACGTTCGGGGACAGCCCCCTTCAGGAGGCCTCTTACACCCACTCGTTCGGTGGATTCGAGCTTATGCTGAGGAGTTGTATAGGGAATTGAATTCAGCATCATTCATTGTCAGCAACTTCACAAAATCAATCAGTGCCCATATTCCCGCGACCGGGGCCCCTATAATTGAGCAAGTCAAGATGATTCGTAGGATGCCGCCGCCCTTGCCTAAATAGAACTTGTGGATACCGAAACCACCCAGGAAGAAAGCCAGTAATGCAGCAGTGCTTTTGACCTTCATAAATGGAACCCCTTTGCAGTTGGATAGGCTACCTGCCAGAGTCGCTATCCGTACCACGCGCCAAACAAGAGGCACGATGCCCATCAATTTGAAGGCGCATATGGCAAAGGTAATCGATGGGGTCTGGCAAGCACAGAGTACAGCCAGAGGAGGCAAGGGTCAATTTGCTGAAAACTGCATGAGGTTCCGTTTGCTTGTGGTGTAGGGACAACCCGACCCTCGTAGTCCGTGCCGTCGCAGTTTATCCATTCGGTCCTAAACCGAAGCCAAGGTGAAATGCGCAGAAACATGGGGTAAATTGGCGAAGGGGCAGAGTTAGCTTTTCCAGGCGTCAGAGAGGGGTTGGTGATGGGTGCGAGAGAGATACATCGGGATTTGGAACAATGGGAGATGGATGCCAAGGCCTTGCGCCGGCGGATGATCCTGGCGCCCACGCCCCGGGAGCGGGAGCGGTGGTACGCCGTCTGGCTGCTGGCCCAGGGCTGGACGGCAGCGGCGACGGCGGAGGCGCTGGAGCGGGACCCACACACCATCGGCCGGTGGGCGTCGGCCTTCGGCGAGGGAGGGCCTGCGGCCCTGATATTCGAGCAGTCCGGGGGTTCCCCCCCGCGCTTGACGAGAGGCAGCGGGAGGAGTTGAAGGCGGCGGTGCAGGAGTTGCCGGAGCAGGCAGGTATCCAACTGGCCAACTGGTACTGGAAAGGAGTCCGGCAGTTTGTCTGGGAACGATTCGGCACCAGTTTGAGCCGTAGCAGTTGCCTGAACTGGCTGCACCGCTTGGGGTTTGCCTTCAAGCGGCCCAAGAAGCGGCTGCTCAAGGCGGACGAGGCCAAACGGAAGTCATTCGTGGAGGAGTACGCCGCCCTGTGGGAGGAGGCTCAACGGACTGAAGCCAGAATATTCTTTGCTGATGAGGCCCACTTCCGGGCGGACGCGGAACTGCGGGGCAAGTGGGTGCTGAAGGGTGAACCGGCTCTGGTGGACTCCACCAGCCCGCGGTATGGGGAGAAGGCCAGCTACTACTCGGCGGTGTGCCTGGAGACCGGTGAGGTGGAGTGGATGGAACTGGAGGGCAACAGCAACTCCGGGACCTCGGCGGCCTTCTTGGACCAGTTGAGGAAGGGGCACGCTGGACCGCTGAATGTGATCTGGGACAACGCGCCGGCGCATCGTGGGGAGGCGGTGCGGGAGTACCTCAGGACGCCTGAGCTGGAGCTGAGGTTAATGAACCTGCCGGGCTACAGCCCGGACTTCAATGCCGATGAGGCCATCTGGGGTTGGGCGAGAGAGGAGGCCACTGGAAATCTGTGTCTGGGGACCAAGGCCTTGGTGCAGCAGAGGGTCGGCAACTTCCTGGCCGGACTGGTCAGCCGGAGAGACGAGGTGAGGCGCCGCTGCCGGACGGTCCTGCAGTCAAGGGCCGAAGCACTCCTGCCAAATTCCCCGCCCAATTCCCCGCCTCAGGCGAATGCACATCCCACCTTGGCTTTGGTTTAGTAGTACGACATCTTTGAGCTGATGAGTGGACAATATTGGCCGGAGTACCCGGCGATACTCTGCCGACGGTGCTCTTCGAAAAGACCGATACTCTTCAAGTCATCATATCAAAGCAGTTGGGCCACTAGGTTGCGGGCAAATCATCCGTCTACCCTGACGCGAATCCTTGAATGTTTCAGCTGGGCTTTGGTCTAGTCCACTTGTTGCAGCACCTCTCCGGATAATTCCGTGATCTTGTCTATCTTAATGAGGACGGCGACACCCAGGCGTTCAGGATCCCGGTCCAGTTCGGCTTGGACGCAGCGGTCCATGACTTCTTGGCGAATGGGACCGTCTTCGTGGACGGTTGCCCTGCCGTGGAACCGCCACCTCACCCGGTCGGCAGCGTGGGCGTAGTAGACGACGACCTGCGGATTCTCGGCAACGTTGTCCAAGGCCGACCGCTTGGCCCGCTCCCAATAAGCCAGCGTATCTCTATTGAAGGCCATCACGCTTCCCTTGGGGCTTATCTGGGGTTCGCCGTCCTTGGAGGCCGTGCCCACCAGGCAGGAATATCCGTCGGCTAAAGCGCTGTCCAACCGCGATACCATCTCGTCAGTCAAATTGATCATCGTGGTCTATCTCCTTGGGAGCAACGGCAGTTTGTAAGGCCTCCTCCTTGCCTCCGGCGTAGCAGGCGCAGGGCTCGGGACAATCGCAGAGGGACCGGTCGGTGTCGGTCATTGCATTCCTGCTTGCGCTGAACTTTCATCGAAGATTGCCCTGTTGGCCGTGCTCCACGAGACCTTCATGATCCTGGCCACACGGCTCACCGACGGGTTCTCCGCGAACATACGCTTGCACTCGTTCACCTGGTCGGGTGAAAGCGCAGGCGGCCGCCCAGGCGGCCTCCCCTCGGCCTTGGCACGCTCTTGGCCCACCTTTATCCGCTCGCTGGTGGAATCAGCCTGGTAGGCACCGTTGGCCAGCATCATCCGGCGGAAGTACTTGGCCGCGGCGCTGTCGTCGGTGGTGCCGATCCCTTCCTTGATGGCCACTATCCCGATGTTCCGGCTGGTGAGGTCCGCCTGGATCCTCACCCCCTCGTCGAAGTTGCGGCTGAAGCGGTCCAGCCATACCACCACGATGGTGTCGTTCGGCTGAACCCGGGCCATGAGACCGTTCCATCCGGGCCGCGACATCAAGCGGCCGGTCATCACGTCGGAAAAGATGAGCTCCCCGCGGACGCCGTGTTTGGCCAGCTCGCGGAGCTGGGTCTCGAGGTTCCGGTCGTCCCGGTCGCTCTTGCTGACCCGCGCGTAGCCATAGGTGACGGGAATCATCATCGCTTCACCACCCCGGTTTGCCGCAGTGCGGGCAGGGATTCCGGACCGCCCGACGCCAGGCGACTCCGCCCTTGGCATGGATTTCCTGATTGCAGTGGAGGCAGCGGCCCATGTATGTGTTCTGGTCGGACAGGTCCTCGGCCACCAGCTCAAGACAGTCTCCGCATCCCCGCACCAGCTCCGGGTCGGAGGTCATCGGTTCGGGACTCTCCTCGAGGCCACACAGCGGGGAGTCTCCCGGGGCGTGGTGGACCACAGGGGCTGCGGCGACAACTCTGCTCTCCTCGCGTCTGCGCTCACCCTCTGCCGTGGTGAAGGAATCGACCCCCTTCCGAAGCGAAGTCCCACAGCTTGTTGCCCCAAACCTCCGGGTCTATCGAGCCGTGCCACTGCAGTCCCCTCCCGGTGAGTCCTGCCGCGATCACCCGGCGGCCGCAGACACCGCAGTTGATGGCGTGGTCCTTTCCCCAAGCGTCGTCCTGGTTGGTGAGCACCATCGTCGTGCTGCGGCACCTGGGGGCAGGCGGCTGCCAGGTGGACGTGCATGGCGTTCTTCTCCGCTCAACAAACGGCCGTTTTTGAGAGGCCCGGTGCGGACCCCGTCCGTCAGCTTTGACGAGCCACTCAATAAATACCCTCAACAATAATTTAATCTCAACAATATCGTCAAGGGTTTTTTGAGGAGGGCGGCCGCGAGATTACCTCACCTCAGGTGTTGACGCTGCCGTGGACGCCCTGATTAAACAGAGGTAGGCCGAATTGCGGGAGCTGCCGGTGGTGGAAAGTGTCCCGACGACCACCGGGGGTGGCGGGGGGGTGGCTCGCCCCGCAGACACGGACCACAGGCGGTACCTTGGAGTTCAGTTTCGACCTGCCCAAACCGGCCAACACAGTCGGCGGACGTCCATCCATTCCGCAACGTAAGCCCCACAACTCTGGCGAGGCAGCAACAGCGAAGCGCGTGGCGCAATCTCACCGAGCAGCCTCAACCTGAAGAGCAAAACATCCGGCGCTAAACAAATCGGACGACAGCAGGGTGCCTCCAAGGAAACGCGTCGCATAGCGCTATCTGCAGAACGTCCCATCCAGCCAATGACCCCATCTGTTAAAATTGTGAACAGGTAGTGCCGCCATGACTATGGAAATCAACAACCAGCAGGACATCCTGCGAGCTCTGGACACCGATCCCGCCTTCCGGGAAGCGGTACGCCGCCACCTGCTGACCGACGACCTCATCAACCTGCCAGAAAAGTTCGCCGCTTTCGCGACCAGCCAGCAGGCATTCAACCAAAGTCTCAGAGAGGACGTGCAAAGCGTCAGAGAGGACGTGCAAAGCGTCAGAGAGGACGTGCAAAGCGTCAGAGCCGACGTGCAAAGCGTCAGAGCCGACGTGCAACGCATCGCCGCCGATGTCGGCGACCTCAAAGGCAACGTCGCCGGACGCGCCGCCTGGGACCGTCATGATGACATCCTCGCCCAACTTGACTTCACATTGGTGACTATGCTCTCCAATGCCGACCTGAACAACCTTGCCAACCGCAGCGACACCACCGGCATACATCGTTCGGACCTGCTGAGCTTCTACCGAGCCGACCTGGTCATGGAAGCCTTGGACCACGACAAGAACACCCACTACGTGGCAATGGAAGCCTCCTACACCGCAGACGCGCGCGACACCGACCGGGTGACCCGCAACGCCGGGTTTCTCACACGGTTTACCGGGCAACCCGCCCATGCCGTAATCGCCAGTAGGCAGAACGACTACGCGGTACAGCGCCTAGTGGAGAATAACACCGTGCATTGGTTCCAGCTCACGGACGTCGACCTACAACCTAATTAGCGGCTTACAACAGCCACGGTATATGTCGCCGGGCGGGAGCAGATGGAAACGCACCAAGCCGGAGTCGTGAAGACCCCGTCTCCACTTGGGCTACTAAATGAGCCAGTCCTCTCTGTACCCACGTTTACGATTCAAAAGAACTGCAGCCGAAGCTGGTTCCGCGGCTGGCGGAACTGCGACAACAGCTTACACGCCGATGAAGCGACTCCATCTCGCGGTCTGCTGCCATTGCAGCCTGCCCACCCTCCGCACGCGCGGAGGTCCACACCCTAATCTCCCCGCCCAAGCCGAGATGAACCATAAGAAGCAAGACCCCCAGGAAGAGGGCAACGAATGACCGACAGAACCAAGGGCCCCGATCCAGCCGGGCTCGCAATCGCCCAAGCCATCGAAAACGCAGTTGCCCCTGCCACCGTCATCCTCTACGGCTCCCGCGCAGCGGGCGACCACGGACCCAATTCGGATGTCGACCTGATCATCATCACGCACGACAACCAAGCCTCCAGAGCCGCCGCTGACGAAGCCACCACATGGCTGAGATCCGCCAAGCCGGGAATCGAGGTGAACTTCAGAACCATTACCCAAGAGCAGTTCAGGGAGAAAAGCAGGTTCCCCCAGTCCATCCCAGGACAGGCGGCAAGGCACGGAGTGAACACGACCGGAGAAAATCTCGAATACAGCAACCAGTACAACCCCCACGAGGAAGCAACCTGGCAGGAAACCAGGGGATGGGTCGAACGCTCCGAGGAGCACCTCAAGGACTACAACGAACGGGAAGACGGAAATCACTGGAACCTCAAAGCCCTCAGCTACGAGGCCCAACAGGCCGTGGAGCACGCCTTGAAGGGACTGCTGGCAGCAAACCAAGACGAGAGCCGGTTCCAACACGACCTCTCCAGCATGTGGGACTACATCGACCAGGAGCTGCCCTGGAGAGACGACCCAGAGTCCCAGGCCGGCAAGAACGCCGTCCAAGAACTGATGAACCACGTAACCGTGCGCGACAGCTCCGGAGGAGAGACACACAACTGGCTCACCACCTTCGCCACCGCACACAGGTATGAGATCATCCCAAAGGACCGGGACCAAGAGGAGAGAAAAGACCTCCAGTACCTGGTCAACCGGGCAGTCACCGCCATTCAGGATGAAACCCTTCATACCCGGGGCGCCACTCGGGAAGACCTGTTCCCTGACGGGAAACCCTGGGAGAAATAGCCGGAGATTTCGTCAGCACGGTAGCCTTCGCTAAATCGGCCTGAAACAGATTGCCACCTTCCTGTCCCGCGTCAACCATAATTGCCGGTTTGGCGTCAATCAGTATGCAGGCGACTTTCATGCCGCCTCGCTCGCCGGAGTGTCCGGCGGGTCTGGCAATGGCAACCGACCCCGCGCGGTCAGCACGATGTTACGGGCGGTTCTGGACTTCCGGGTCAGGTAATTCCCATGCTCCAAGAGCCGGAGGTTGTGGTCCGTCACCGAAGTGCTGCTGATGCGGCAGGCCCCGGTGATTTCCCGTATGCTGGGCGGGCAGGAGTGTTGGGCGGTGAATTCCCGGATGAGGGCGAGCATCTTCTTCTGGCGTTGAGTGAGCAGCTTTTCTCTGGTGCCTGCGGGCATGGCCGGCCTTGGCGGCAGGTGGCTCCCGTGATCACGAGCCGTCTCCGCATCGCCCATCCGGCAGGAGCTTTCAGACACTCCCGGGCCGCCCGGCCTCCTCTTCCAGCTCCCTGATGCGCGCCTCCGCCCTGATGCGGCCTTGGTGTTCCTTGTCCCGGTCGGCCTCCGCCCATCGGGCGCGCTCCAGCATGGCCTGGAAGTCTTCGTAACCCGGGGGATCGGGCAACACGAAACGTCGGGTCCCATCGTTTTTCATTCTCTCAGGGCAGTCGGCCGCCCCGATGTCGCAGGTCCAGCATTCATCGACACTGGGAACGCGGGCCAGCGGCTCCCCGGACGCCAGGCGTTCCGCCTGCCTGTGCAGGTTCTCAACGAACTCCCGGTCCAGTGAGCCGGCCGGGACGTCCACTTGCTCTTGCCAGTAGCCCAGCTCCCCTCTGGGAGACATACCCCGGAGCCGCTCCACGGCCCTGGGCAGGGCGTACATGTGCGTCATGACCTGAAATGCGTGGGAGCGGTTTGCCTCGCCCTAGGGGAAGTCGATTACCACGCAGTCATCACCCTTCACGGCTATCACGTCGGGTTTGCCCGACAGCACGGCGTCGCCAAGGCTGAGGCTGTAGGCGTTCGGCGCTCCGTTGGACACGGTGTAGCCCTGTTCCTCGTAGCGTCTGATGCAGCCGTTGAGCTGAATGGTGTACTGGACTCGCCAGTCAAGGCGGGGACGGCCGGGCGTTTCCACCGTATGCCAATCCTCGTGGTGAGTCCTGAACCAGGAGGCCCACTGGCACTGGGCCTCTCCGGACAGCAAGCCGGCAAGCCAGAGCGGGGAAATGCGGGGTCCGGTTGCGCGGGCCTGGGCCATGGGTTCCTCCTGGGTGCGGAAATTCCCGTCAGCTCCTGAGAACCGGGCTGGTGCGTCCGGGAGTGAGCTTGTCGGACGATTATAAAGAACTTACGTTCGTATGACAACGGTGTTCACCTTGGCGTTCAGGCCGGCATTCCTTATTGTCGTTAATCACGGGGGGCTCGCAAGGCGGGGCGGGGCGGGGATTGCCGGGGCTGCTTTCCAAAATCGCGGATAAGCGCAAGCGCCTAGTGGAAGTTTGCGTTCCTTGGGAAACAGGGTGGCCCGGGCTCACTTTTTGCATGACCGATAAGTGCAATTTACCGGTCATGGCAAGGGCAACGCCGGAGGCATGGCTTTAGGACAAAATTTCGAACGGTTTTCCCGGGGATCTCACACTGGAATCAGGGACTGAGTTGTTCCCTTACGTCCAGGAAGTGGTTGGTCAGGACCCGAGGAGGCGACCGGCCCGGTGCTATCCCCGGTGCTATCATGATGGATACCTTATACGAGGAGGTCAGCGTCGCCATGCCTCTGCTGAACTACACTACAAAGATCCCGGCCGAGCAGACCGCCGCCGAGATCATGTCCATCCTCGTCAAGAAGGGCGCCACCGAGATCCTCACCCACTATGGTCCCGGAGGAATGGCCACCGGCCTGAAATGGCGCATGGAGACGGCGAACGGGAGTCTGGGCTTCTCCCTCCCCATCAACGCTGATGCGGTCTTCGAGATTCTGACCCGGGACCGGGTGATGAAGACCAACCCCGCGGCGCGGATGCAACAGGCGAACCGCACCGCCTGGCGGATCATCAAGGAGCGGATACTGGCCCAGATGGCACTGATCGAGACGGAGATGGTCACAGTGGAGGAGGTCTTCCTGCCCTACATGCTCACCGGCAAGCAGACTCTGTACCAGGCCCTCTCCAATGGAGACTTGAAGATGCTCCCAGGCGCCGACCTGGATATGCTCTCCAGCGCCGACACCGGCGACTGACCTACCCCGTGCCGGCGGATGTCCCGCCCGAGGTCGAGGGACCGGGCTTCCTGTAGGCCGAGCGGTGATGCCGCACGCGGCACTTCCCGGAGCAGAAGTTGCGCTCCCTGATCCGCCACACCCAGATGGTGCGGCCGCAGGTCCAGCAGTCGGCCATCTTTCTCATAGCGTTACACCGTGTAACGCTATGGTCGGGACTGCCCGAACAGGCGCTGTTGACCTGAAGAGTTGTCGGCAGTGGGTCCTGGTCGCCGTGGAAGTGTCCCTTGCCCTGGAGGAAGCTTCTTGCGCCGTCCGCGGAAGTACGGGTTGAGGGAGCTGGCCATGATTCCCGCGGCGCACGAGCTGCAGTAAGCGCCGGCGTCGGCGCTGCGGTCGCAGTTCCTGCAGGTGGGGTTGGCCATGGCCCAGGCCCTCGAGGAAGAGTGGGAGTTCCACGATAACCCCTCGGCCCTTCCACTCGCAATGGCCTACTGTCATCAATTGCTGGCTTCCGGCTCCTATCCGTTTCCCGGGGAGGTTCCGTTTGTGTGTAGCGTATGCCTGCTCTGGCCCGCGGCTTCAAGCACGCTACAGGCCAACGGAACCAGCGATACCTTTTCCGCCACCCCCTGGCAAGGTTGGGCTGTCGGCATTTCCGCCACTGGCGAGAAAGGGGCGTTTCCCGCCAGGTGGCGGCCAGCAGCGACGCCAAGCCGCCGTCAGCTTCTCCGGTTCGATGAGACCCCGGGCCCTGGCCAGGCACCTCCGCCAGCCCTCCAGCCAACCGGCCGGCCGCCGACAACCTGCTCCACAGCGCGGTCGATCATCCCGAACACCCCGCGCCGGGGATGTTCCACCAACTCCAGGTTGTACAGCTCCTGTCCGTAGAGCGCGATCTGGCTGATGTAGTGCGGGTAGGTCAGCGCCACGCCGTTCAGGAGCACCTCGTCGGCCCGGACCACGCTCATCGACTTGCACTCCAGGGTCACCCACAGTCCCTTGGTGAAGAACTCGTGCCGGCAGATCCCGTCCGGGTGCCCGGTGACGACCTGCCCGCTCTTCGGGAGGGTGATGCTCAACTCCAGCTGGCCGTCCTCGGAGAGGACGGTGTGAGCCGTCTCCCAACCGTTCTCCTCGAGTACCATGATTATCAGAATCTCGGCGGCGTGACCCAGCAGCATCCGGTTCAGTCCCTGCCCGTCGGCGGGGTCGGATTGCTCCAGTTGCATGGCGTTGTAGGTCTGCTCCCGGACGCAGCGGCTGGCCCCGGAGAGGCGCAGCCGGGGGCCCTGGATCTGTTCAAAATCCTCTCTTGCCATTCTCTGCCACATCGTTGGTCGCTCCTTTTCTTGCGTGTTTTCAAGGGCTGGGGGGGTACATGAAACAACAAAACCGGTAGCTGGACTTTGGGGGGAAAAGTCCTTTTCTGGTTGGAGGCCCCCCCTCCTGGGGGGGTATGTCAAGAAATCCAAGGCTAAATAGCCTTGAGCTCTGGGTAGAAAAGTCCAGGCGCATTTTCGCGTAGAAACGGGATAGATTTAGCGACTTCCTGGGCGTTTTGGACGAAGATGAGCTGGCCCAGATTGTGGAAGATGTTCTCCTTTGGGCCGATGCCGATGCAGGTCTTGCCGAGGGCCAGGGCATAGCCGAGCAGCCTGTCCGAGGATTGACCAACTGGCGGTGTCGGTCAGCCGGGACTACCCTGCGGCAACGGTTCTGGCGGGGTGCGGTTAGGCACAGGCGGATTGTCGATTGAAAATCCCACGGCCCTTGGCCCGGCATGTCTCCCCGTTGTTCCCGGTGGCTCCCTTGCCCCTCATTTTGCCGGGCATCCCGGCCCCGAAGCGGAACAGCTTCAGCAGGTTGTGCCCGGTGCAGATCAGCAGCCACTCCCGGTTCACCTTGTCCAAACCACGCAGCAGGAACTGCCGGAAGCCCCGGCCCTGCTTGATCTGGCCGAATACCGGTTCCACCGTCTCCATCCGCAGGGCGTAACGCTGCCTGCCTCGCTTGGTTTGTAGCTTGCGGCGCATCCGGTCCCTGGCTGACAGTCCCTTGGGTATGCGACCGCGGGGCGCCGGTGGCGACACCCGGCCGTGGCGGGTTTTCTCCGGCGCGACGAACGGGTCAATTCCCAGGGCGTAGAGTTCCTCCACCTCCTTGGCCGAGTAGTACCCGGCGTCGGCGGAGACTTCCTTTGGGACTGTGCCCACGTTCAGGATGGTCTCCTCAATCATGCTCACGGCCTGACCCTTGCCCGAGGGCTGATCGGTGGCACGGGCCGCCACGATCACCTGATGCTCGCTGTCCACCACCGCCTGACAGTTGTAGGACTGCTGGAAGTCCCTCCCTCCCGGACCGGGCATGATGCGGGAGTCCGGGTCGGTGAAGTTCCGCTGCGCCTTGTCATCTGGCACCCAGGGGTGATTGCGGCCCTCGGACTCAGCCTGCTCCGCCTTCGCCAGGGCCTCGGCCTCCAGCGCCTCCTTGGCCTCCCTTATCTTCCGCAACCGTCCCTCCCGGAAGGCCAGTTCCTCCGGCAACTTATCCCCACGCTTGTCTTGTGCCGTACCGGCGGTCCTCGTCATCGTCCACCTCCCCGGCCCGCCGACAACTGCCCTTCCCTCTCCTTCATCCGCCCGTAGCTCATCGCCTTGTGCTTCGATGCGTTGGCCCTCACCTTGGTCCCGTCCAGCGCCACGTGCCCCAGCTTCACCAGCCCGGCCTGCTGGCACAACGCCAGCACCTGCAGGAACAGGTCCGCCAGCGCCTCCAGATGGTCCTTTCGGAAGTCGGAGACGGTGCGGAAGTCCGGCGTGTTGTTGGCCGCCAGCACCCGGAAGGCGATGTCCTCGTGGAGCCTCTGGGCGATGCGCCTCGAGGAGGCCACGCCGTTGCAGTAGCCGTAAAGCAGCACCTTGACCATCATCCTGGGATGGTAGGGAGGGCCGCCCCGCCTTTCCTGCTCGTAGCGGGCGGTGATGTCCGAGAGGTCCAACTGGTCCGCAACGTCGGAGATGAAGTAGGCCAAGTGGGCCTCGGGCAGCCATTCCTGCAGTGCCGCGGGCAGCAGCAACTGCTGGTCCGGATCGTAGGGAAGGTAGGTCTTGCTCATCGACCGCTCCGCTCGTCTAATGCTCCGCACCATCATACCCTCAACGGCTCACCAACCCCGTTTCTCGGACGGGCTGCTAGCGTCACTCCCTCGCCCTCGTTTGCCGTGGCGTCGGACACCGAAAGGGCCGGGACGACCGGGATGGTCGACGAAGCGCTGGTGGACACGCTGCGCCCTTTTCGTCGCAGTCGCGATCCGCTTCCAGCGTCAGGGTTACCGGCTCCAGTCCATCGGGATCCACTTCAATCGACCACAGATCATTCCACCCGTTCACTCTTTTGGCGCCGGTTACTTTGCCGCCCATGGCCGAAAAAACCCTCATTCCGCAAATCCTTGTAATCCGTGACGATCCGCTCGCTGAACTCGGCTCGAACCTTGAACTTGCTGCCGTCGTGGGAATCGGGGACGCCGCCGAATTGTACCGTCAGGGGGCTCAGTGTGTCCGAGGTGTCAGGGGTCCCGGTGACGGCCAGCTTGAAAGCGGTGTCGGACAGCAGTACCCACCCGTTGCCGTTGTGGAATACTGTCTGGTTGTGGATGCTCCAGCCTTCGGCTCCGCCGTCGTCCTCGTCATTGCTGTGGGTGCCGCGCAAACTGAAGCCGGAGCCGGATGTTGCGTCCGTCTCGATCGCCACCGCGTAGGTCCGATTGGGCAGCAATTTCAACTCCGCGGGAGCGCTGAAAGACTTCGACCCAGTTCCCGGCGAGGGGTTCGTCAGTGTCGCGACGGTGTAACTAGTACTCAGTCAACTTTGATGTTGAAAGTCCTTTGGCAATCCGGCCAATAGCCCTATAGTGGTCGGGATGAAGTGTTGACGGTGGGGGTGGCGGTGATGGTCCGTGATAAGTACGCCGTGCGGATGGTGCCGGAACAACGGGAAGAACTCCAGAATCTGATTCGGGTTGGGAAAAGCTCGGCCCGAGTCACGGCCAGGGCGCGGATTCTGCTCAAGAGCGACGACGGTTGGGCCGCTCCCCGGGTGGCCGAAGCCTTGGACGTGGCGCTGGGCACCGTGTACCAGATCAAGCGCCGCTTTACGGAGGCGGGGTTGGACGGGGCCCTGTGGGACCGGCGCCAGATCAACCGGCGCCGGAAGTTGGACGACAGGGGCGAGGCCCACCTCATCGCTCTGGCCTGCAGTCCGGCGCCGGAAGGCCATGACCACTGGACCCTGCGCCTTTTGGCTGGGAAGGTGGTGGAGTTGGGGTTGGCGGCCTCCATGTCCCACGAGGGGGTCCGCCGGCGGCTGAAAAAAACGCGCTCAAGCCCTGGCAAAAGAAAGAGTGGTGCATCCCCAAGGTGAGCGCCGACTTCGTGGCCCACATGGAAGAAGTACTGGACCTGTACGCCGAACCCTATGACCCCCAGCGGCCGGTGGTCTGCTTTGACGAGACCTCCACCCAATTGCTGGCCGAAACCCGGGCGCCGATGCCACCCCGGCCGGGACGCCCCCAGCGGCAGGACTACGAGTACCGGCGGGAGGGGACCCGCAACCTGTTCTTGGCCTGCGAGCCGCTAGCTGGCTGGCGGCAGGTGGCGGTGACCCAGCGGCGCACCATGCAGGACTTCGCCCAGCAGATGCGCTGGCTGGTGGATGAAGCCTATCCAGAGGTTGAGGTGGTGCGGGTGGTTCTGGACAACCTGAACACCCACCGCGCGGCGTCCCTGTACGAGACGTTCCCGGCGACCGAGGCCCGGCGGATCGCGAAACGGCTGGAGTTCCACTACACGCCCAAGCACGGCAGTTGGCTGAATCCTGTCCTGAGCCTGCCGAAGGGATGGCGGAAATCGAGTTCAGCGTGCTGTCCCGCTCCTGCCTGAAGCAGCGACTCCCCGACGAAGATGCTCTCGGGAGGGAAGTCCAGGCACTGGTGCGGGAGCGCAACGCCGCCCGAGTTGGTATCAACTGGCGGTTCAAAACCCAGGAGGCCCGAACCAAACTTCACCGCCTTTACCCTTTTGATTCCAAAGTTGACTGAGTACTAGGGTACACTCCCGACGCTCTCCTCAGCTTGACCACAGGCGCAAAGTCAGAGTTCCAACTACCTGCAGCGCGATGGAATCCAGCGTCCAGGGAAACTCTGAGTCCCCGGTCTTGAACCGGATCCCCAAACGCTGGCCCGCCTTCACCGGCCGGCCGCCACCGGACGAGCGGTCAAAATTGCTGATCAGAACCTGGGGCGCGGGCGTCGCAGTTTCCTGCGATTCCTCCGAAGCGGCTTCTGAGCCCGGTGATGGCGTCGGCGGTGGAGCTTGAGGCACGCTGCGTTGCTGTGCCGACCTGGACTGCCGGGGTGTGAGCTGGCTTCGTTCCTGTGCAGAGTCTTCCTGCTAAGGCGAGGAGATAGTCGTCGTGCGCCGGAAGGTTTCTGAAGCCAGGTTTGCCTTGGTGGAGCCGACTCCCGTCGCCACGCCGCCTGGAATCCGCACTGTAACGTCGTTACCCAGGGTCGTGGGCGTGACCACTACGCGGTACCCGATGAAGTCCTCGTATGCGAGTCCGCCCGCCGGTTCGCTCAATGTGGCGTTGGTTGCCACCAGATCGCTGAGGGCAAAACCGGAGACTTCCGTGGTGGACGCTTCCACTGGGAAATGGTAGCCGAATCCAACTGCGATCACGAATGCGCCGGTAACCGGGTCCGGCGCGTCGGGGAACACGAGTTCCCCGTCCCGGCCTATGCCGTAGAAGCCCTCGGCCAGTATCCTGGATTTCAAAGTGGTGTCGGGGTTGAACATCTGCACAGTGACCTGGTTGGACTCCACCACTGAGCCGCCCTGCGTGGCACGAAACTTCACGAAGTATTTCAATCCCGAGAGAAAGTTTTTGCCCACGCCCATACCGGCACCGCCGTCGCACTCCGAAAGCCTGACATCGTTGAAGGCAAACGTGCCATCATCCTCCCAGGGCATCGCCGAATTTTCGTCAAGCTCAGCGTACATGAGACCGAACTGGAACTCGTCCAGGTCAGAAACGGATACTCCATCGGGGGTCCAGCACAGATCTGCGACGGTGCGGTTCTGGCCGGAAACGTTGCCAGTGCCGGTCGAATACGAGAGGCCGTCGATCACGGGGGGCTGAACGTCCGTCTCCGCGGAAACGATCGACGACGGGAGATTGCTGCGGCCTCCGGTGATGGTGGAGATGCGGTAAAAGTAGATGGTGGCCGGAGCCAGCCCCGGTGCACGGTACTGCGCAGCCAGGTCCTGTCGCCAGTGTAATCAACCACGTTGTCCCAGTTGAGACCGCCGTCGTCGGAATACTCGATGTGGTACCCGGTGATCCCGTCCACGTCCACGCCCCTCGGCAAATCCCATTCCAGCCAGATGCTGTTGGGGCCGCCGGGCGACGCGGTCAGTAAGGGCGAAATCAATGACCTGAAGGAAGAGTCGGTGACAACGCGAGCGTCAAAAGATTCGGCATCGTTCCCCGCCAGGTCCTGGATCGCCCGCGCATCGTCACCAGTGGTGGGATCGGAGTAACTCAGATTGACCGTCTGGCCTCGGTAGATCCTCAGCCTTGGGATCAGCAGCACCCTTGTTGGAGAATTTTCCAGCAAGCTAACGGAGGCTATTTCGGCTTCGGAGCCATCCACGGTAAGCGTAAAATCCTCTTTGTTAGGAGCACCAATGTCTGTACCGTCAATGCCCTCGTTGTAGTCCAGTGCGATCAAGTCGCCGCTGGAAAACACGTTGGCGTCCACTAAAACAGGGGCGGTCGCGTCCGTCGAATTGGTGTAGCCCCGGACGGACAATATCAGGTGTAAAGATCGGGTTGTGCTGGTGTCCCAGCCTGCTCCCCGGTTACGGCTGGTGTCGCCAATGCTCAATCCACTCAACCCGGACTGGCTATCCGAATTGGTTCGAGAGACGACAAAAGAACCGGCTTCCCGATCCACCGACACCCAGTAGGTGGTGTTCGCCAGGAGCACCGTGTTGTCAGAGGCGCTGAATGCCGTTGCAATTCCCGTCGAGAAGGGCAGCGGATCGGGGTTGGTCAGCGTGTACTCGGTGGCTCCGGGCCTGCCGCTGGAGTCCGCGCGTACGCGGACGGCAACGTCGTCCGAGCTGCTGAATCCCCCCATACGGATGCTCACCTCTTTCAACGTATATCCACCGCCATTTTCTCCGGTGGTGAAAGAGGTGGCGTAGCCACTGCCGACGTTGTTCAATACCAAGATGTCGCGGGTGCTCTCATCGGTGTTTTTCACCAGGTCCTCGGTATCTGGTTCCTGGGCTTCCACCAAACCCGACATGAGAACCAGAAGGCCGATGACCAGTAGCAGCACGGCGGCCATGAGCATCGACCTTCGTCGTCCGGCCTGGAATGGTTGGGTTAACGTGTCAATCCCTTGTTTGAACATTAGTGTCTACTGGCTCCTTGTACTTGTGCGTGGCATGGCATGGGGAAACACGGTTTGGGCAGCGGCCATGGGCTGCTGCCGGCCGCTACGGTGGCGCGTATCGCCTGCGCCATTGGTGGAATCGTCGGGTGGAATAGCCGCGAATCCCCCAGTTTCTTGGGGGCATAATTCGCGCGGTATCCGAGGTCGCATTCATCTGCGAGGGATTTCGGATTGCCGGCCAGAGCAAGCAGTTCGGAGCAGCACGACGACCGAGAGGCTGCGAACGTCACTCGAACCGGAGTTCACAAGAATACGTGTCAGCCGAAACAAAGTCTGTGCAAATCCGATATTGCACAGACCGTGCAGGGGATGTGATACAGGATCTACCCGCATCGGCCCATTGACATTGCCCTTTGTCGACCTACGGTCAAGCTCCGCCGACTCTTGGGCGTCAATTTCCTCACGAATGCTCCGAGTGCATCGTGTTTGATCGACATGTGCGCGCCGCTGGCCGCCGCCCTGCCCTCATCCCACGGGAGCACCGCCAGGTACGCAGTTCGGAAATTCGTCACGAGCAGGATGCACAGGATTCTTGCGTTGGGCACGATTGGGCCGCACATTGCTGGACTGTCCCACTCACCACATCCCAATCTCGAGATGGGTGGCGAGTTCTACCGCCTCAAGGGCAGCCGGCAGGATTCCTGCCACGCCGTATCTGGAGCAGCCGGCAGAGGCGTAAGCCCGCACCAACGCCGGTTTCGACGCATCGCCCCAACCTCGCTCGGATTAAGGACTGCCGTCAATATCAGACCCGTCACCAAGGTGGATCTGTTCCCTGATGCACCCGTATCTCCCGAGCGCGCGTATCTCTCTCCAGGAGCAGGTGTCAGGACGGGAAATGAACATTCCTTCCGAAACAGTCCTGGCAGTCAGTTCAATCGAAATGACTGGATGCAAATCGGGCATGGAAGAGTCTTCACTTCCATGCCCGAGGATTGGTGAATTTACCTTTTCGCGGGGAACCCGGGATTACCGGAATCAAGAGGTGTCTCGACTTGATCTCACACCTGGCTCAGCGGAGGTGGCTGAACCGCTCATTCGGAGACACTTACTGCCAGGACATAGGTGCCGAGGAAACCCTCCCCGCAATCGGTGGAAATGTGGTAGGTGCCACCCGCCCCGTCCGGAACGGTGTACTCGATACGTGAGTTGTAGTTTTGCGCATCGGCGTCAATGTGATCGTTTTCGGCGACCTCGCTGTTTGATGAGTTGTAGAGCTTGATCCGAGGGTCGGGCACGGTGCCTTGGTTGTCGTAGTCGGAGGCGTTTTTGGCAGTGCCCTCCATGTAGATCTCATAGGTCTCCCCCGCCTCAAGATCCACGGACCACCAGTCGTTGTCCGTTCCGCCTTCGAGGTATCCGACCCGATAGTCGCCTACTGGAACACTGCAGGAGCTCGTATTGTCGCTGGCGCAGTCATCAACCTCGTCAATCTCTATTTCATCCACCTTGACTTTGTAGGAGCCGGATCGCTCGCCGCTCCAGGTATGGACTTCGAAGAAGTGGTCTCCGTCTGACCTCGGTCGATAGACCAGGGCTTCGGCACCTGAGGTGTAGTCGTGCGAACTGGCAAATCCGCCGGAATCCGAGTCATTGGTATCCGTTCCGTCCGTCAACTTGAGCCTGCTGATCCACGCCGCGGAGTCGCCGGTGTCATATAGTTCGAACCGGTAGACCTCACCGGCCTCCAGGTTCACTCGGAACCAGTCCTTGTCGGTGTTAGGAAAGACTTCACCCGCGGAGCTGCCGTTCACCGGGAGCCGGCATATCGTGTTGGTGTCTCCCGAGCAGTCCGCCCCGCGGTCCTGCTCGGAGCGCGGCCCCTCTTTCCATGCTACGGAGAGCTTGAAGATGCCTGTTCTCTCAGAGTCGTTAACGCCTATGGCTTCCTTGGAGCTCACGGAAATATAGTAGTCTCCTGTGGCACCTGCCCTGTAGGACAGATTGGACAGGACGGTTACGCTCCCCGGTGTGATGATGCCACTGCTGTCATAGATGCCCCATAGCGAGAGGTTGCTGAGCGTTCCCTGACCGTGGCGCGCTCCTTCCAATTCGATGTTGTAGGTGGCTCCCTCCGTTAGTTGTACCTTGATCCAGTCAACATCGTCCAAATGATCAATCAGACCGTAAGTGGACCCGCCCGCCGACACTGTTTCGGAGGTGTCAGTCGACGAAGCGACTTCAGCATCCGGCAGGGAGATCTCTTCCACCTTGATGGAATATTCGCCCAGGGAAAACCCCACTTTTACGGATACGTAGTGCGTAGTGGTGCTGGTTGCCGTGAGCCATGCCAAGTCCGTACCGTTCAATTCCAGATGGTGTGTCCCAAGGGAACCTTCCACGATCTGGTCGCTGGAGTCCTTGTAATACAGGCCCTGGAAATCGGCGCACGACCACAGTGAAATGCGATAAGTTTTTCCTTCCTCCAGGTCCACTTTGAACCAGTCGATGTCTCCCAGTCGTTCGCTGTTCCCGGTAAAGGTCTTTCCCAGGGTCAGCTTCGCGGTCGTAGTTGAACGCGCGGAGTAGTCGTCAGGGGAATCCGTATCTTCGACAACCCTGACGGAGTAACTCCCAATGGCGGTTATGAGCCCCCTGGTCTTCCCATGAATGGTGATGAAAACATCGTCAGCTGTGTCCGCACGGAATCGGTAGATTCTCTTGTAAATTCCCTGACTTGTTTCAGTCTTGATCAACTTCTCGTCGGGTTCGGTGTTGCGCAACAGATTCCCGTCCGATCCATAAATGCCCATCAGGTAAGGGTGGTGCAACGCCTCGTTGCTGTTTTGGTCAATCGAGACCTCAATCCTGTAGGGCGTGTTAGCTGCCGGGGACAGCTTGATCCAGTCCACATCGCCTTCCTCCTCGACCTCGGCCGATGTTGAACTGCCCGCAGCTACGACGCAGGTTGTGGCTATTGTGTCCAGCAGTCGTCGCTCACGGTTGACGGAAGCGTGGTGAGTTCCTCCGCCGAGTCAGACGCGCCATCAACATAGGTGATGCTGGACGTCTCCGTTTGCTGTTCCCTAAGCTCGTCGACCTTGTCCTGGTCGGGTTCCCTCACTCCGTGGGCAAGCCGGTATTCATTGTCTGCCGCTTCGTCGGCATCGACACGCAGATAGTAGGTGCCTTCAAGCCGGGTGCCGTAGATCATCACATGCTCGGCCCCGGGTTCGGATTTGGACTTGATGATGGTGCCGTCGTCTCTCTCCAGCGTTAAGGTTGCATCGGCATCCAATTGGCGGATGCCGGTGGTAACAAACTTGGGCTCGGTGATTGTGAACTTGAAGTAGTCCACCGCATCGTCATCACCGTTGATCGTGTAGGTTGGATAAATGGTGCTTTCCAGATCCGTGATATCGCCCAGGTCGATGGCACCGTCCCTGGTGGAGTCGGAGTCTGAACTTTGGGTCGCATTGCCGGCGGGTGCCTGAGTGGGTTCCGGGGTTGGTTCGGGGGTAGCATCCGGGGTTGGCTCCGGGGTAGCTTCCGGGGTTGGTTCGGGAGTTGAGGTTGGTCCTTCCGTGGGCTCAGGCGTGGGAGTCGGCTCCGCCGTGGGCGTCGTCTCCTCGGGAGTTTCGGGAGTGCTTGCGTCGAAGTAGCTGCTCCTGGGGCTGAGGCCGGCGGAGTTCCTCGCCTTCACGCGATATACATATTCGTGGTCCGCCTCCACGGTGTTGTCCGTGTAGGAAGTGGCGGATGATCCGGTGTCATCTAGCAGGACATCAAATACGCCGGTATCGTGGATTGCCTTGTCCCGCCTGAGTATCTAGTAGCCCGTGATGCTCTGGTCCCCGGGGTCGTCCCAAGCCAGAGATACGGAATTGTGGCTGACGGTGCCGGTTAACCCGGTGGGCTTGGAGGGTACGTCCGCCTCCTGCGCCCCGGCCGGCAATACCAGCGCCATGGCTGACGCCAAAATGATGAATGCCGTGGCCGCTATGAGGAATAGCTTGGGCAGGGATCGCTGTCCAGAAACCTTCAATTGCATGTTTCCCTTTTCCGGGTTGTCTTGGTTTCGCCTCATCGAACTGGGGCGCCCCTGACCGTTGCAGTGGCAGGGACAAATGAGTCCAACTTGGCCGAGGCGGAACGCTAAGCAAGGAAATAAGCAGGCGTTCTGGACAGAATTTTAGGTATCGATAGTGAATTATTCGTAAAATCTCTTACGTTAAGAAGTGGCGATAGCGTGATAATTTTGTGAAATCAGGATTTGATATAGGCGGTGCCAGAAATCAGCCTGAGAGTGGAATCAGCCGGCCCGTGCCTGTGTTTGGGGTCGGTGAGCGTGGAGAACGGGCGGAACTGCTCTTCGAGGTCTCCAGCAAAAGCTACGAACGGGACTCCACCCTGGTGACCACCAACTTGCCCTGAACTAAAGCCACGGTGAAATGCGCATTTAGTTTGTGAGCCCGGACAGGATGCTACCTTGGGGACAGACGAAGAGCTGTGGGGTGTGAGGTGGTCATGGTGCCGGAGAAGTACGGAGTCCGGCTGGCAACACGGGAAAAGGGGGGCTCAGGAAGATGATCAGGGTTGAGAGGAGTACCGCACTGGTGATCACCCGGACCCGCATCCTGCTCAAAATAGCCGAAGGGTGGCCACAGCACTGGACGTGTCGGAGCGGACCGTGCTCCGCACCAAGCGGCGGTTGCGGAGGAAGGACTAGACGAGGTGCTGAGGCACCATAACCAGGTCAACCGGCCCAGAAAGGTGCACGAAAGGGTGGAGGCCCACCTCATAAACCCAGTTGCTGGCCGACGTCAGGGAACCGCTGCCGGCAAAGCCTGGGAGGCCGATGCGTGAGGACTACGAGTACCTGAGAGCGGGCACACGCAACCTGTTCCTCACCTGCGAGCCCCGCCGGGGTTGGCGCCACGTGGCGATAACGGAGCGACGCACCATGCAGGACTTCGCACACCAGATGCGGTGGCTGGTGGATGAGGCCTACCCAGATGTCCCGGTGAACCGGCTGGTTCTCGATAATCTGAACACCCATCTGATGGCCTCGCTTCACGAGACCTTTCCGGCGACCGAGGCGATAGCGGTCCCATTTAGGTGGCCCTGCCGCCAGGGAAACCGTCATTCCCGCTTTCTTGGGAATCCAGGGGCCTTGAGTAATGCCGCGATTCACTGGCAATTGACCTCTGGATTCCTGCTCCCCGTATCCGCGGAGACAAGCTTCGCGGCAATGACGGGGATTCCCCGGCCATGTCGGCCCGATTGGTGTGCCGAATGTCAGGACGCGATTGCCCTGCCGACAATCATGGCTGCGGTTGCGCCGTATTGCGTCAACTTATACAATTGCTTATCCGTATATGATATGTCGGATGCGATAGTGCGTCGGCATCATGTGTGTTTGCCTTCCGCACGAATCCTTCCGGATTTGTCGTGGAATGAGACCCGGAGACTCTGCAAGAGGGAGCATCGTCCTTTATGGATGCATATAACATCAGAAACGTGGCCCTGCTTTCACATTCCGGTGCGGGCAAAACGTCGCTCTGCGAGGCGGCGCTTTTCAACACCAAGGCGGTGACACGCCAGGGCCGAATCGAGGACGGTAACACCGTCTCCGATTATGAACCGGAAGAAGTCAAGCGGAGCGGCAGCATCCAGACCACTCTAATCGCGATTAATGCCGACGGCTGCAAGATTAACTACCTGGATACCCCCGGGTATGACGATTTCCAGGGCGAGGTGGTCAGCGCGCTCCGGGTGGTAGAGGGCGCCGTTATCCTCGTTGACGCCACCTCGGGTGTGGACGTTGGGACAGAGCGGTCCTGGACCATGTGTGAGTCCGGCGGCCTGCCGAGGATCATCGTCGTCAACAAGATGGACCGGGAAAACGCTGACTTTGACCGCAATGTGGCCGACATCCAGGCCACCTTCGGGCGCCAGTGCGTCCCCTTCCAGATCCCCATCGGCCAGGCCGAATCCTTCAGCGGCGTGGTCAACGTGGCCGACCCCAACGCCGACGTTCCCGCCGAATTGGCGGACGAGGCGGAAAGCGCCCGCGAGCGGCTGATCGAGGCGGCTGCCGAAAGCGACGACGAGTTGGCAGACCGGTATCTCGGCGGAGAGGAGCTCACGGCAGAGGAAATTGAGGTCGCCCTACGCAGCGCAGTGCTGCAGGGGGATTTGGTCCCCATTCTGGCCGTTTCGGCGACGGCCAACATCGGCGTCGACGAAGTCATGGCGATGACCCGCTCCTACCTGCCTTCCCCGGTGGATGGAGTGAAGCCTGCCTTGACCAAGGCCAATTCCGACGATGAAGTAACCTTCGAGGCCGATCCCAACGCGCCGCTGGCCGCCTTTGTGTTCAAGACCACTGCCGACCCCTTCGTTGGCAAGCTGTCCCTGTTCCGTGTCTTCCAGGGCTCCATCAAGAGCAATTCCGAGGTTTGGGACGCCAACCAGGGCCAATCCGAACGTGTTGGCCAGCTTTACCTTCCCAAGGGCAAGAACCAGGAAAACCTCAGCGAAATTGCCGCCGGAGACATCGGCGCTGTCGGCAAGCTGTCCTCCACCATTACCAGCGACACCCTGTGCACCAGGGACAACCAGGTTACCTTCGAGCCCATCAAGATGCCTGTCGGGTACTACCGCGTGGCTGTTTCCCCGGCATCCAAGGCCGACCTCGACAAGATGTCCCTGGCCCTGAACCGCATCGTTGAGGAAGACCCCAGCCTCCATATGTCCCGCAACGCGAGCACCAGCGAGACCTTGATCACCGGCCTTGGCGAAGCCCAGATCGACGTCGCCATTGACAAGATCAAGCGCAAGTTCGGAGCAGACCTGCGGGTGAAGCTACCGCGAGTACCCTACCGGGAAACGATCACCCGGACCACCCAGACCGAGTACCGCCACAAGAAGCAGTCCGGCGGACACGGCCAGTTCGGCCACGTCGCCCTGCGGCTGGAGCCCATGGACCGCGACCAGGGGTTCCTGTTCGGCAACGAGGTCGTGGGCGGACGGGTGCCCAGGGAGTATATCCCCTCGGTGGAGAAGGGCGTGGTAAAGGCCTTGGACGAGGGTGCCCTGGCCGGATTCCCACTGGTGGACCTCAAGGCAGTGCTGTATGACGGCAGCTTCCACAGCGTCGACTCCTCCGGCATGTCCTTCGAAATCGCCAGCGTCCAGGCGTTGAAGAAGGGCGTAAGCGAGGCCAGTCCGATACTTCTTGAGCCGGTCATGCGCCTGTCCGTAACGGTACCAGACGCCTACACCGGCGAGGTAATGAGCGACCTGAACGGCAAGCGCGGCCGCATCCTCGGGATGAACCCTCAGGATCGCGTTACCGTCATTGACGCCGAGGTCCCCCAGTCCGAGCTGCTGCGCTATGCCCAGGACCTCCGCTCACTGACCCAGGGCCGCGGCTCCTATTCGATGGAGTACGACCACTACGATCCCGTGCCCGCCAACCTCGAGCCGAAGGTCATTGAGGAAGCCAGGCGCATGCGGGAAGAGGACGACTAGCCCTCAACACCGCGGATCCCGATGGCAATCAGAAAGGGCTCCGACGCATGTCGGAGCCCTTTCGTTTCGGCGGCGCCTTTGTAGGTCGTAGAGATGGCTAGAACGCCCAGGTGGGCTCGTACTCGCCGAACACCTCCCGGAACACGTCCATCATCTCGCCCAGCGTCGCGTACGATTTGACCGCATCGATCAGCTGCGGCATCAGGTTGCCATTGCCCCGGGCTGCCGCCTCGAGGGCACGGAGCTTCTCGGCCACCTCCCGGTTGTCCCGAGTGCGGCGCACCTCGTTGATCCCTTCGATCTGCAGGCGCTCGCCCTCCCGGTCTACCCGGAGAAGCGGAATGTCGCTCTCCTCGCCGGTGTTGTACTCGTTGACGCCAACGGTAATCCGTTCCCTGCGGTCCTCCTCCATCTGGTAGATGTAGGCCGCATCGGCGATCTCCCGCTGCAGGAAGCCGGTCTCCAGGGCCGGGATCACGCCGCCTACGTCTTCGATGCGGCGGAAGTAGTCGTAGCTGCCTGACTCCAGCTGGTCGGTCATCACTTCCAGGAAGTAGCTGCCTCCAAGGGGGTCGACGGTATCCGTCACGCCTGTCTCGTGGGCTATGATCTGCTGGGTGCGCAACGCCTGAAGGGCCGCTTCTTCCGATGGCAGGGCCCACGCCTCGTCCTTGCTGTTGGTGTGGAGCGACTGGCAACCGCCCAGCACCGCGGCCAGCGCCTGCAATGACACTCGCACCACGTTATTCTCCGGCTGCTGCGCGGTCAGCGACTGGCCTGAGGTCTGGGCGTGGAAGCGAAGCTTGTGGGAGCGGGAGTCCGTCGCGCCGAAGGTGTCGCGCATCTCCTGGGCCCAGATGCGCCGGGCGGCCCGGAACTTGCCGATCTCTTCGAAGAAGTTGTTGTGCACGTTGAAGAAGAAGCTGAGCCGGGGCGCGAATTCGTCCACATCCAGGCCTCTTTCCTGGGCGTGCCGTACATACTCGAAACCGTCGGCGAGGGTGAATGCCAGCTCCTGCACCGCGTTCGACCCCGCCTCCCGGATGTGGTAGCCGCTGATGCTGATCGGGTTCCAGCGCGGTACGTGGCGGGCGGAGAACTCCACGGTGTCGGTCACCAGCCGCATTGACGGCGCCGGCGGGAACATGTACTCGTTCTGGGCGATGTACTCCTTCAGAATGTCGTTCTGGATGGTCCCGCCGACCTTGTCCAGGGAGGCGCCCTGCTTTTCGGCCAAGGCAAGGTACATGGCCCAGATGATGGCGGCCGGCGCGTTGATAGTCATGGAAGTGGTGACCTGGTCCAGCCGGATGCCGTCGAACAGTGTCTCCATGTCGGCCAGCGACGACACGGCCACACCGCAGGTGCCGAACTCGCCGAAGGCCCTTGGGTCGTCGGTGTCGTAGCCGTAGAGGGTCGGCATGTCGAAGGCTACGGACAGTCCAGTTTGGCCCTGGTCCAGCAGGAACTTGAAGCGCTCGTTGGTCTCCTTCGGCCTCCCGAACCCCGCGAACATGCGGAGGGTCCACAGCCGGCCCCGGTAGCCGGAATCGTGGATGCCGCGCAGGTAGGGAAACTCGCCCGGCAGGCCCACCGACTCCATGTAGCCCTCGCGGGCGGTATCCGCGGCCGTGTAGAGCTGATCAACGGGCAACTGGGAGGGCGTACGAAACTCCGGGCGGCGCTGTGCCCCCGGGTCCTGGCGCTCCCGCCAGCTGGCTGTGCGGTCGTTAAGCTTCTGCAGTTCCTGGTCAGAAATCAAGGGATACCTCCAGAGCGTCCTGATCGTCAACTACAGCATATCAGCAAACGGTGACGCGGGGCTGCGGTCGACGTTTGAAGTACGGAGAAGTCTAGACAGGCTCCGCAGCGAGTGTCAACGCGTAGGACTGGCCGGACAGCGTCTTTCGATTATTCCCTCCATCTTGAGGGGAATGGTTAGGCCTGTCCTAAGCTTGCCGAAGGGGTGGGGGTGAAATCCCTGCAGGAGGCAACGCATTCCAGTGCAGGATTGTCTCCACCGACCTTACAGAAGCAATCTCTCCCCGACACCCGAACGACCCATTGGGGGTGCCAGCGTCCCCTTGCCGTGGTGCGGTGCGAATGGTACAAAGGCTCGAAATCCGAAACATCGCAAACAGACCGGAGAATCCATGAACGCAGACGAGACCCGAAGAGAGGAAATAGGGAGAGCCGGGAAGCGGCTCGAGCAGTTTCTGCAGACCCTCGGCCCCGACGACCTCATCCGTCAGAGCGCCTGCGAGGGGTGGACGGTGGCCGATGTCGTCGGACACCTGATCGAACGTGGCCGACCCATACCCGATCAGATCGAAAGGGGACTGCAGGGTGACCTCTCACCCACCCTCGGCATCTCAACAGCGCGACCGGCCAGCGAAGACCAGTTCAGGCTGGACCTGGACGAGGCCGCGGTCTCCCTCCGCAAGGAGTTGGGCGGCGGGCTTCTGGGAGAGCTCGCCAAGGTCAACCGCGAGTTCGACCGCGTCCTCGACCTGGTGCAGCCCGACGACTGGGGAAAGCTCTGCTATCACCGGCTAAGGCCCGAGACCGTGCGCTCCAAGGTGGACATTCGCATTGCCGAGTTGGCAATGCACGAGTGGGACATCCATTGGGCCTTCGACCCGAAAGCGTCCCTGGCCGAAGACAGCCTGCCCGGCCTCGTGAGCGCCTCGGGCCGTGCGGTCAGACGAGCCTTCCGGGCGGACCCATCTCGGGAACGGACGGTACGGTACCGGTTTCTCCTCAGAGGCCCCGGCGCGCAGTCGGTGGACGTAGTACTCGCGCCGGAAGGGGCCAGCTTCGAAATTGAATCAGCCACGCCCGGGCCTGATGTGGCGTTCCGCTGTTCCTCCGACACCTACTCCATGTTGATTTTCGGCAGACAAAAGTTGGGCCCCGCGATGGAGCAGGGCCTCGTTGAAGCGGAAGGCGACAACCAACTCGTGAGTGATTTCATCGACGCCTTCGTGGGCGGATAGCCTCGTTATTCGGCGATTCCCAACTCGGCCTTCATATCTGCCACGGCCCGGTTGCGGGTCTTTCGCTGCCACTGTGGCCGGGCGTTGATCGGCTCGTTGATGACCTCGGGATCGATCTTCAGGGCAACGAACACCGGGCCAGGCTGCGCCAGTATTTCCTCGATCTGGTTGGTGAAGTCTTCCAGGTTGTCGATGGCGTAGGTCCGAGGATAGCCGCAGCCCTGCGCCACCACGTCGTACGCCATGACCTCGGCGTTGGGGACGGGCTGCCCCCCGGTCGTGGCGTAGACGCCGTTGTCCAGCATGAAGTGGTACAGGTTGCCGGGGGCTTTTTCAGCAATGGTGGGCAGCGCGCCCATGCCCATCAGCACGTCTCCCTCCGAGTCGAACAGGACCACCCTCTCCTCCGGCAGCGCCAGGGCGAGCCCCAGCGCGAAGGACGCGTGCCCGCCCATGGCGGGGTCGCCCAGCGGCAGGTCCCGGTCGGGCTGTTCGCTGATGCTCACCCAGTACCGGCCGCCCCGGCCTGGGATCACGACCGCATTGCCCCGGTGCTCGTTGAATGCTTCCAGCATCTCGGCTGTCTTCATCATATCGGCCACTTCCTGCTTACCGGCTCACATTGAAGCCGTGATACTCGTCACCCACCAGGACGGCCACCGGCCGCTTCTCCCTTGAGGCTTCTGCAAAAGCGATGGAAATCCTGTCGGCGTCCTCATCGGACTCCACCAGGTAGTAGTTGACGTTAAAGGCGTGTAGGAACCGCTCGGTGTAGAAAGCGGCAGTGTCCGTGATCACGCCGTGGCGGGTCCACCCCCGGTAGCCCACCATCATCACCACGGGGATGTTCATGCCGATGGCCCAGCCGCGCAGCGAGTCACCCGACTCCATCATTCCCGTGTTCTGGATGAGGATAACCGGTTTTTTGCCGCCGGCAGACAACCCCGCAGCAGTGGAGAAGGCGTGGCCCTCCCGGCTCACGGGCACCAGATCGATGGTGGGATCGTCGCGCATCAGCACGTAGAGAAAATTGGTCTCGCTGTCAGGAAGCCACACGACGTGTGTGACGCCGTTGTTCTTCAATTCCTGCAGCACCCGAGCGGGGCTGAGTTCCGCCATTGTGATTCTCCTCGCAGTTGATACTGGCGCGGGCCACCCAACTTTGACCGGCGCAGGCTGCTTAAGGGTCGCCCTACAAGGGTATACCCACTGGCCCTCCGCCCGTCAATATAGAGTTCCAATTTGGGTGGGCTTGCCGCCGGGGAAACCGTCATTCGCGTGAAAGCGGGAATCCCGAGCCTTGGATTTCCAGGTCGGAAATGTAACTCGACCACATGATTCGCAACGCTCCCGCCCGTCAACCCAGGGCAATCGCGTCTTGAATTCAGCAACTCAGCAGGTTGGGTCGGATGAGCCGACATTGCAAGTTTGCAGGGGCTGATTTTTCGTTTTCCCGGTCATTCCTGGACATTCCGGGCTGGCCGCCGGTTTGAGAGACCCACAGGGATGTCAGCCGGATTCTGTCTGCCATCCGTTATAAACATAGAACTAATGTTGCAGAAGGGGCGCCAGGCTTGGCAAGGAGCAAATGACACCAAAATGAGATTCCAGCTATTAAGACGCGATTGCCCCGCCCGTCAATCCGCGATTGACACTGCCACACTCGTGGGCGAATATAGACGACGATTGTGCTTGGTTCCCTTTCATATAGAGACTGACTTCCAGGAGAGTTACATTGAAGGCCGCCGTTCTTTACGAACCCAAGACGCCCCTGGTGATTGAAGACGTGGAGCTGGACGACCCCAAGGAAGGAGAGGTCCTGGTCAAGATTGGCGCCGCCGGAATCTGCCGCAGCGACCGCCATTTCATGCACGGCGACGCGCCGATCGCTCTCCCCGTGGTGCTGGGCCACGAGGGCGCCGGCACGGTCGAAGCAGTGGGCCCGGGCGTCACGTCGGTGCGTCCCGGCCAGCAGGTGATCCTCTCGTTCGTGGCTGCCTGTGGACGCTGCAACTCCTGCCTTTCCGGCAACTCCCAGGTGTGTGATAACCACATGGCCACTGGGCCGAACATGATGGACGGCACCCAGCGGTTGCATAAGGGCGACATGCGCATCCATCACATGGGTAAGGTGGCCTGCTTCGCGGAATACGCCGTGGTGCCGGAGACGGGCTGCGTTCCCATAGACATGCCAACGCCAATGCCGCAAGCGGCGATGATCGGATGCTGCGTGCCAACAGGTGTGGGCGCGGTGGTGAACAGCGCCAAGGTCACCCCGGGAAGCACCGTGGCCGTTGTCGGCTGCGGCGGCGTGGGTATCAACGTGATCATGGGCGCGGCCATGATGAACGCCACCAAGATTATCGCCGTCGACGTCCGTGAGAGCCAACTGGAATTTGCAATGAAGTTCGGCGCAACCCACACCGTCAACGCCTCCGACGTGGACCCGGTGGCCCGGGTGAAGGAGTTGACGGGGGGCAAGGGAGCGGACTTCACCTTTGAGGTGGTGGGTGCCACCCAGACCATCAGGAACGCTTACGAGATGGCCGGCAAGTCAAGCGTGGTAACGCTGGTCGGAATAGCTCCCTTCGGGGCCGAGGCGCCTCTGAACGCCGTGGACATGGTGCGAATGGAAAAGACCGTGCGGGGCACCTACTACGGTTCCACCCACGCCAAGGTGGACATGCCCAAGTTCACCGACCTCTACCATGCCGGCAAGCTGAACCTGGATGACCTGGTCGTTCGCCACTACACCCTTGACCAGGTCAACGAGGCCTACGACGACATGGACAAGGGCGAAATCGGACGCGGGGTCATCGTCTTTTAGCGCTGCCCGCACGCAGGTTGCGGCCCAAGGGGTGAAACAAGTCGGGGGCGTCCTTCATTGGGGCGCCCCACTCCTTTCCGCGGCAGGTATCGAGAAATGAGCGAAATCACTGTCAAGCTGGTAGAAACCGAGGGAGACATGGAGGCGGCGGTCGGCATCCGCTTCCGGGTCTTCGTTGATGAGCAGTCCGTCCCTCCCGAGATCGAGCTGGACGAGTACGACGCCGTCGCGACGCACGCCATCGCGATGCTGGAAGGTCAGGCCATCGGCACCGGCCGGGTAATCGTCGAAGAGGGCTCCGCTCGTATCGGACGCATGGCCGTGGACCAGACTCACCGTCGCGGCGGAGTGGGAGGTCTGATACTGCAGTTTCTCGAGGAGGAGGCGAGGACGCAGGGAGCGACGGAATTCGTGCTTCACGCCCAGGAGTACGTCAAGGCCTTTTATGCGGGCCAAGGGTATCTGGAGCACGGCGACCCGTTCATGGAGGCCGGGATCCGCCACATCGAGATGCGGAAAGCGGCCTGAACGAAAAACGAGCCGGGCGATCCCCGGCTCGTTCCTTCTGGAAAGTCAGGCAGTCTCTACGCAACGCCCGCAGGCTGGAGCACGGTCTCGATGACCTTGACCTCGATCTTGGCGATGTGGCTGGTGGGTTTGTCGCCGAGGGTCTTGCGCTCGTCGGAGGCGAAGTATGCGGCTTCCTTCTCCGGGATCTCCTCTGCGCTGTTGAAGTTGCGGATCCAGATGAACTCGTTGCGGTCGGCGTTCACGAAGGTGGCCGAAATCGGCATTCCGATCTTGTCGTGAATGGGGCGGATCTCCTCGTCGAAGACCTTGAGCCAAGAGTCCATCATGCCGCGGTTGATGGTGTATGTCCGCAGTTGAGCAACCATTTTCTACTTCTCCAATTCTTTCTGGTTTGAGTTGGGCTTTCTGATTTGAGTTGCGTTTGAAGTGCCGTCGGTCTACGCGACAGCGTAGTGGTTCAGCGCGTCCTGGTCGAATGCCAGCCCCAGTCCGGGCTTGTCGGGCACCTCCAGGTTGCCGTCGACGAAGGCTGGCGTCTCCTCCCACAATCGGAGCGACCACGGCATGTACTCAACGGTCAGGCCGTTGGGGATGGAGGCCATGAGCTGGACGTGTATCTCCGGCACCAAGTGGCTGACCACGGGCATGTTGAAGGCCTCGGCCATCGCCGCCACCTTGCGCCAGGGCGTGATGCCGCCGACGCGCAGCAGGTCGATCATCACGATATCGATCGAGCGATTCTCGATGAGCTGGCGGAACGGGTTGACCCCATATACATACTCGCCGGAGCAGATGGGTGTGTAGAGGGCGTCGGCCACCTTGGCCATCCCCTGGTAGTCGTCGTGGGCCACGACGTCCTCAAGCCAGTAAAGGTGGTATTCCTCTACCTGCCTTCCCACGTCGATGGCGCGATTGACGCTCCACAGCTGGTTGATATCGCACATCAGGTCGATGTCGTCGCCGACCGCGTTCCGCAGCGTACGGATGCGGTCGACCTCCCGGTTGGCCGATGCCTCGGCGCCCATCTGGGTCTTCATCTGCCGGAAGCCCTTCTCCACAAGCATGGGGCCGATTTCAGCCAGGCGCTCAACGTTGACCGGGCGCATCAGTGCGCCGCTGGCATAAGTCGGAACGCTCTTGCGGTAACCCCCCAGGAGGGAAGCAACCGTCTGGTTCAGTGCCTTGCCCTTGATGTCCCAGAGAGCAATGTCGACGGCTGCCATGGCCATGGTGAGCAGCCCGCCGGGTCCGGCGCCGGAAGTGGCCTCCTGGAGGCGCGCCACTATCCCCTCGATTTCCATCGGGTCTTCACCGATGGTCATCTCGGCGAGTGCGTCCACCGATGTCCGGAGCGCCCCCGCCACCGGGCTTGCCGACAGCGCCGGCACGAACGTGAGCCCCACGCCATCCACGCCTTCGTCGGTGGTCATTTCGAGCGTTACGAATGCCCTCTGGCGTCCGGTGTCCGGCAGGCTGTTGGCCAGGGGGTCATCGGCTGGAGTGTGCAGTATGCGCGTCTGGTAACCCGTTATTTTCATGGTAGGTTGTCCCAGGGCCTGGCTCACCAAGCCCACAGTTTGGCTGATGGTCTGGAGCATTTTACCGCAAATGTCCCCCTTGCGTTATTGCTTGTCTATACTCAGACCAGATGGGACAATCAAAGGTGATGAATCGACGACTTTTGCTGGCGAGATTGACTCGAGGATCAGTAAGAAACGTTTCATTTTCGGACATGTTAAATCTAGTGGAAGGCTTTGGGTTCAGGTTAGCTCGGGTCAGTGGAAGCCACCACATCTTCGAACATCCCGATGTGCCCAACTCTGTAAATCTGCAGGCTGTGAGGGGAGAAGCGAAGCCTTATCAGATACGGCAATTTCTCAAGACCGTAGAGCAACAGGGCCTCGAATTGGAGGATTAAAGGTGAGGGACTATCACATAAATATTTTTCCCAGTGAAGAGGACGAGGGATATATCGCGGACATTCCAGATCTGGAGACCTGCTCGGCCTTTGGAGAATCTCCGGAAGAAGCGCTACGAGAAGTTAGAATTGCATTGGAAGCGTGGCTTGAGGCTGCGCGTTCTCTTGGCAAGCCCGTTCCTGTTCCGAAATACCGGCCATTGATATATCAGACAACCAACTGAATCACCTCAGGGGGAGAATTCTGTGACGACTTACAACGAAGACATCAAGGACCTCGTAAGGGAAAAATATGGCGCGCGTGCGCAGCGGGTGATCGAGCTCAGCCCGGTGGTTGAACACGGCGCCGATGAACACACGGACTCCTGCGGCTGCGGGCCGTCAGCCTCCGCGTGTTGCGGACCGGAGGACATGGAACACGCAATGCGGCTTTACAACGATGGGCAGCTCGCCGGTCTGCCGGCCGAGTCCATCGCGGCGTCAGCCGGCTGCGGCAATCCGACGGCGCTGGCCGGCCTGCAAGTCGGCGAGCGGGTGCTGGACCTGGGCTCCGGCGGCGGCATCGACTGCTTCCTCGCTGCCCAGCAGGTGGGCGAAACCGGGAGCGTGACCGGCCTGGACATGACGCCTTCGATGCTGGAACTGGCCCGCAAGAACCAGGCGTCCCTGGGCCTGGTCAACGTGGAGTTCGTGCAGGGCGAAATGGAGGTCATGCCTCTGCCCAGCGATTCCTACGACGTGATCATTTCGAATTGCGTGGTCTGCCTCTGCCCCGACAAGGACGCGGTGTTCAGTGAAAGCTTCCGGGTGCTGGCGCCCGGCGGCCGCATCCACCTCTCCGACGTGCTGGCGCTGACGCCTGAAGGTCCGGCGGTCACGGACGCTGAGAGCTGGGTCTCCTGCGCTGCGGGAGCGGAGTACCACGAGGTATACATTGACCGGATGCGTCGTGCCGGGTTCGTGGATATCGAGGTGAATGGCGAGGGCGTGGAGTTCTGGAAAAACTCCGAACGCGAGACCTACACCAACACCGCCGGCTTCAAGGTCACCGGCAGGAAACCTCAGTAGCCGGGCGGCCCGACCGGGCAGGCATGGATCGCGCTAGGCCAGGCGCAAGGGGTTCTCTTGATCGCGTGTCCAATTTGCCGGATTACCAAAAATGTAGTCCCGGATGCGATCATGGGAATCATTATTGCGGACGATATGTTCATAGTAGTTTCGTTGCCAAAGCCGTTCTAGGAACGCTGGCCAGCCATTGGTACGAACACCCCGGGTGTAACGAACCGTGGTCAATGACTTGAACGCCCCGACAATTGCGCCAAGCGTAGGGGCAACCCTTGTGGTTGCCCCGTTGCCTTCCGGTAACATTTCGGGCCGGCTTAACAGGGCGCCCACCAGGGGCGCCCCTACATCATTTATCTCTACGATGCCGTGTATGTGATTGGGCATCACAACGAAGTCGTCGATCTTCATGTTGGGGAACCTATTTGGCAATCCTTTCCAGACGTCTCTCACCATTTCCCCGGCTTCGTTCCATAGCATTTCGTAGTCGCGGACCTCACCGAACAAGCATTGCCTGTCCTGAGTTACGACGGTTACGAAATAAGCGCCCGCTTGGCTGTAATCGTAGCCCTCTAGCCGCGTGGATCGGCGGCGATGGACATTGGGGTCGTGACTGCGGTTTGTGCCGTACATCGGCTTGCCTGACCCGGAAATGAATGTCAGAAGTACTTGATCGTCTTGAAGGCCTCGGCGAACTTGAGGCCCACCTTGGCGGCGGTGGCGGCCCGGCCCATGGGAAAGTACTTCTCGGCGTCCTCCGGAGATACCTGCGACTTGTGGGCCTTAAGGGCTTCGACAGCCGTTTCCATGTAGCCGTCCACGTCCACGAAGTGGTCTGAGCCCTCCAGGCCGCCCACTATCCAGACCTCACGCACCTTGTGCGGCTCCAGGCCCTCCTCCAGCAGTTCCGGGAAGGTGAGGCGGTCCCGGGCGGTGGGAAAGACGGCGGCGAAAGTGGCTTCTCCCGCGGCCAGGTGGTCGGGATGGCTGCCGTAGTAACGGCTGTCGATGTCCCGGGTCGGCGGCTCGGTAATCACAACGTGAGGACGGTGCCGGCGGATTTCCCGCGCGATGTCCTTGCGCAACCGCAGGGTGGGTTCTAGGTACGAGTCCGGGTATCCAAGGAATACCACGTCCTTGAGGCCCAGGACCCTGGCGGACTCCTTCTGCTCTTCCTCGCGAATCTGCGACAGCCGTTCGGCGGTCATCTCCGGGTCGTCGCTTCCCTTTGAGCCGTCGGTGCAGAGCACCAGCACCACTTCCCAGCCCTCGGCGCACAACTTGGCCAAGGTGGCGGCGCAAGTCCACTCCATGTCGTCGGCGTGGGCCATGACGACCATTGCCCGGCTGTACGGTTCTTCCCTTTCCGAATCCGCCATCTGTCCATCCTTGATCAGAACTGTGTCGGCCACACCGGCCTCGAATCAGGTTACAGCAACGGACACACCCTTTCCAGCGCACATTGCCGCTCATGGAGCCCGGTGTTAGCCTTCCCTATAGAAAGCCGGAAGAGAGCCGGACATCCGGGGAGGATTCGCATGGCCAGGCTGTGGGCGATGACGGTGGACTTCGACTCCGTCACGGTGGGGGACACTCTGCCCGTCCTGATCAAGTGGGAAACGGCGGAGTCGATCAATCGCTACGCCGCCCTTCATGGCGAGCAGGACGAAGAAGACATTGAAGCGGCAACCACCCTCCCGCGGCAGACCGTAACTTCGTACATCGTCGAGTTGCTGAGCAAGGGCTTTCCACAAGAGCGGCTGGACGACGAAGGAAGCAGCCTGGAGGTTGAACACCTCATCAAGGTAGTCGCCAACGACACCATCAGCATGTCGGGCTCGGTGGTCGACAAGCGGACCGAAGGCGGGCAGCGAGTGGTGGAGTGCGCCGTCTCCGTGGACAACGACCGGGGGGAACCCGTCGCCCGCGCCCGCGCTGTGGTCAGCCTGTAGTGGCGGCTACGCCTTTTCCCTGAGCACCGGGTTGCTCAGTACCCCGATTCCCGGAATCTCCACTTCCACAAGGTCTCCGTCATTCAGTCCAGTGGTAACACCGGTGGAGCCGGAGAATATCAGGTCGCCCGGCTGTAGTGTGATCTGCTGGCTGATGTAGCTGACGATCTCGGCGAAGGTGAACAGCATCTCTTCCGTGTATCCGTGCTGCACCTCTTCCCCGTTGAGCCTGACGATCATCTCCAGGGCCTGCGGGTTGATGTCGGTCTCGATCCACGGGCCGACAGGGGCGAAGGTGTCTGAGCCCTTGGCCCGCCAGAAGGTCCAGTCATCCTTCTGCCACGCGCGTTCCGACACGTCGTTGCCGCAGGTGTAGCCGAAAATATAGCTGCCCGCTTCCTGGGGACTGACACGTCGACACTCCTTGCCGATCACCGCCACTGCCTCGCCCTCGTAGTGCACCTCTCCCACGGTGTCGTGGGGCAGGATGATGCTCCCCCCGGTGCCGGCCAGCGAGTTGCGGGCCTTGATCCATGGCTCCGGGTGTTCGGGCACGTGCGGGTCCTCGTCCCCCAGCACGCCCGCTGCAAACTCCAGGTGATTGGCGAAATTCAAGCCCGGCGCCCAGATCTCCTTGGGGTCGGTGGGCGCCAGGATTTTCACATCCTCCAGCTTGCGCCGCTCGCCGCTGGCCTTGAAGTCGGAGAATATGTCGCCGTCAATCTCGACAATCTCGTCTGCTTCGACGACGCCGTGGGCGGTATGGCCATTGTGCTGGAACCTTGCAATTTTCATCTGTGAACGCTCCATGAGTCGAAGTTGTGTGTAGAACGAATTTAGCCCTTGCAGCCACCGCTGGCAACCTGCTCTGCCGAATGTCAGCCTGGGCTTCGGGGTCGCTGATGACGAAAGTGTTATACAATACAGTGCTGATGCGAGGCCCAGAACAGGGGGCCGTCTTCTATCGTGGAATTGGAGCAATCGTGAAGCTGGGATTCTTTGTTACCAACCAGTATCTGCCGGGCGAGTCCATGCCGGAGAAGATCCAGGAAAGCGTGGAGCAGGTTGCGGCTGCCCGCGATGCTGGTTTCAGCCTGATTGCTACAGGGCAGCACTACCTGGCCGCTCCTTACCAGATGAGCACGGTATTCCCGCTGCTTTCCCGCTTGGCCGCCGAGTCGGGCGACATGCAGGTGGCTGCCACTGTGCTGCTTCTTCCCCTGCACAACCCGGTGGAACTGGCTGAGAGCATCGCCACGCTGGACTGCATCACCGGCGGCCGGTTCGTATTCGGTATCGGCCTCGGCTATCGGGACGAGGAATACACCGCCTTCGGCGTCAAGCGCGAAGAACGCGTCGGCCGCATGAACGAGTCGCTGGACATCATCAAGCGGCTGTGGACCGAGGATGAACTGGAATACGAAGGCAAGTATTACACCATTCCAAAGACCCGGCTCATCACCCGCCCCGTGCAGCAGCCCCACCCGCCAATCTGGGTGGCGGCCAACAACGATGTCGCCATCCGGCGGGCCGCGAGATGGGGATATCCGTGGCTCATCAACCCGCACGCCACGGTGCCGATGGTGGCAGACCAGTGGACGCGATACACGGCTGCGCTTGATTCATACGGAAATGCCACTCCCACCGACCTGCCCATGATGCGGGAGATGTACGTTGCCGCCGACCGGGAAACGGCCTACATCGAGAGCCAGCCGTACCTAGAGGGCAAGTACGCCGCCTACGCCTCGTGGGGACAGGACAAGGCCCTGCCGGGCGAGGAATCGTTCAACGTGCCATACCAGGACCTGGCCAAGGATCGCTTCCTGCTCGGATCACCCGATGACGTTGTTTCGGAGGTCACGCGCTACTCGGAAGATCTGGGCGTCAACATGATGATCTTCCGGATGCAGTGGCCTGGCATGCCCCAGGAGCAGGTGCTGAAGCAGATCGAACTGCTGGGCCGCGAGGTAATCCCGCGGGTCAAGGACCTGTAGGCAAGTCGTGAGCAAACTCGAACCGGAAACGGCG
The DNA here is from genome assembly GCA_965216065.1 of Dehalococcoidia bacterium. GTDB lineage: Bacteria > Chloroflexota > Dehalococcoidia > Lucifugimonadales > UBA3495 > VXOI01. Next base: position 1,654,118 of record CBDCFB010000001.1, on the reverse strand, counting down.
ATTCTGGAGTGCATTCGTTGATCTCCAAGCCCATCGAGAACAGCTACTGGGTGGTCGAAGGGAGGTTTCTCGCCGGCGAGTATCCTCGCAGTAAAACCGGGGAGGGTGTCTCCGAAAAACTGGATGCATTGGTGGCAGACGGCGTGACTCTGTTCGTTGACTTGACCGAAGAGGGCGAACTGCTGTCATACGCTGACTGGCTGGAATTGTCCGGTCACGTGCGGTTTCCGATACCGGATTCCGGTACGCCGCGTTCCCCTGAACAGACACGCGACATCCTCGACGCGATAGACAATCATTTGAGCAAGGACGGCAAGGTTTACCTTCACTGCTGGGGAGGGATAGGCCGCACCGGTACCATCGTGGGCTGCTGGCTGTCGCGCAAGAACGGGTACGACGGCGAGAAGGCCCTCCAGGAACTGAGAGAATTGTGGCGGCAGAACCCCAAGTCCGGCTGGCGTGCCTCCCCCGAGAATCCCTGGCAAGTGGAATACATCCGCAGCTGGCGCGAGCCATAGACAGGTAAGGAGCTTTACTCTTGGTCCCACCCGGAGACATTGGCCCCATCCCCATTTGGGTAGGCGTTTACCTACTCTTTGCGCTGGCGGCTGCAGCCGGCGGCTACGCGATATACCAGCGGGTCTTCAGGTTGGTGCTACAGGGTCGGGCAGAAGCGCGCTTCGACCGGCCTGTGGAGCGCCTCACCGGCGCGATGGCAATTGTCCTCGGTCAGAAAAAGGTACTTCAGCGCGTGCCCTTCGGCGACTGGGCCGGACTGGGGCACGCCTCCATCTTCTGGGGCTTCCTCACCTTCATGCTGTCCTACGCCATCTTCATTTTCGGAGCGGCGGCATGGAAACCGTTTCCAGAATGGTTGCTCACCGAGACCGGGGCCAGGGTGTACAGCAGCTACCTGGACATTCTGGCGGCCGTGCTGCTGGTGGTGCTCATCTGGGCGGCCGCCCGGCGGTGGGTGGTCAGGCCCCGGCGGCTGAGCTATGACCTGACCCGCAACCCCGACGCAATCGTCATCGTCGGCATGATTGCCGGCCTCATGGCCTCCACCATTCTGACCCACAGCTTCTACGTGGCCGAGGGCGGCACCGGCCCCGAGGCGGACGTCATCATCGGCGGCGCGCTCGGGCGGCTGTTCATCAACGCCGGCATCACCGAGTCGGCGGCCAGTGTGCTGCAGGGCCTGTTCTGGTGGGTCCACTTCGCCATCATCCTGTTCTTCACGGTTTACATTCCTTTCTCCAAGCACATGCACATGGTTGCGGCGCCCATCAACGCCTTCTTCCGCACGCTCGACTCCCGGGGCGCGCTCCCGGCCATGGACCTGGAAAACGCCGAGCGGTTCGGAGCCTCCCGGGTGCAGGACTTCACCTGGAAGCAGCTGCTGGATGGATATGCCTGCGCCGTGTGCGGTCGTTGCTCCGATGTCTGTCCCGCCAACATAACGGGCAAGCTGCTCTCGCCGATGCACATCGTCGAGAACCTGAAAGACCACATGATCGAGATCGGGCACCAAGGGCCGCGGGACCCTGAGCACGCCGAGCCATCCCCCATCCTGAACAATGCCATCCCTGAGACCGCGATCTGGGACTGCCTCAACTGCGGCGCCTGCATGGAGGAATGCCCGGTCACCGTGGAGCACGTCCCGACGATCATGGACATGCGGCGTTACATGGTCCTCGAGGAGTCCAACGCCCCAGAGACGGCCATGAACGCCCTGATCAGCCTGGAGCAGCGGGGCCACCCGTGGCGGGGAACCCAGTTCGGCCGCACCGACTGGGCAGACGGACTGGATGTGCCGACGCTTGCCGAGAAGCCGGACGCCGAGATTCTCTTCTGGGTGGGCTGCACCCCGGCCCTGGAGCAGCGCAGCCAGGCGGTAGCCCGCTCCATGGTCAAGGTGCTGAAGTCTGCGAAGGTCGATTTCGCAATCCTGGGAGACGAGGAAACATGCACCGGCGACCCGGCACGGCGGATGGGCAACGAGTACCTCTTCCAGATCTTGGCCACCCAGAACATCGAGACGCTGAACAGCTACAATGTGAAGAAGGTGGTCACCATCTGCCCCCACTGCTTCAACACCATGAGGAACGAGTACCCGCAGCTGGGTGGCAACTTTGAAGTCCTGCATTACAGCCAGTTTGTCGACGGACTGATCAAGGAGGGCAGGATCAAGCCGGTCAAGATGATTGACGTCACCATGGCCTATCACGACTCCTGCTTCCTGGGCCGGCACAACGGCGTGTACGACGAGCCCCGGAACGTCGCGAAGGCCATTCCAGGCCTAAAGCTGGTCGAGATGGAGGGCCGTTGCCGACAGCGGGGCTTCTGTTGCGGCGCGGGCGGCGGCCACATGTGGATCGAGGAAAGCCAAGGCCAGCGCGTGAATCACGTCCGCACCGAGCACTTCCTCGAGACGCAGGCGCAGACGGTTGGCGTCTCCTGCCCCTTCTGCCTTCAGATGATGGCGGAGGGCATCCAGTCCAAGGGTCTTGATGGCGAAAAAGACTCCAAGGACATACTGGAGCTGCTGTCGGAAAGTCTCGAAGCCTGACCCTGAACCAGTCCTGCCCTTTCTGCCTCTATGCAGCATCGGCAGCGAAGTGGCCACGCGCGACCGAGAAGGAGAAGAAGAGATGCCGGCAATCGACCAGGTGACGATTATCCGCAGGTGCAGTGTCTGCTCCACCGACATCGAGACCATTACGGTCAAGAAAGACAACATGATGCTTTCGTCAAGGGTGCCGTTGTGGTGCCCCTTGTGTGAGACTGAGCATCCCGAACGTCGTGATATCGTGGACCGTCTGGAGACTATCCGCCACGAGCAGGCTTCCTACCCGCAGTCCCAGATGGCTGTGCCCTTCGGCACTCCGCCGAGGCTCTGACATGGCTACCCCTCCGGACGAGCAGGAAATCCCCTCGGTGGCTCTTGTACTCACTGGCAATCTATTCTTCATCCCCCGCATCGAGTCCGCGGCGATTCGCTCGGGTCTGGAAGCCGTTTACGGCAATTCTGCTTCCGGGCTTCTGCGGTCGACCTCCGGTCGGGACATCGCCCTGGCCCTCATCGACCTGGAGGGTGATGAGGCAGTCTGGACAGAGGGCGTAGCCCTTCTCTCTGAGGCCCTGAAGCGGACAGACGGAACCGGCGGGACGACTCCTCTGATAGCGTATGGCCCCCACGGCGACGCCGAAACGCTGCGAAAGGCCCGCGCGTTGGGCTGCGACGCCGTACTTACAAAGCGAGATTTCTCCTCACGTCTGTTGGAGCTGATGAAGACCCGGGGCGGCTCTGTCGTTTCTCCCTAGGCAGCAGTCGGCGAATATGATCTGGTCTTGGGCCGAAAAGCGCTTCCTATTCTTCCCCGAGCCGGAAGTGGTCAATACTCCTGAAAGCGTTGGTCTCGAGTACGAGGATGTTTTCCTGAAGACCTCGGACGGGCTGACCATTCACGGCTGGTTCCTGCCTGCCTCCGGGTGGGCCGGAAACAGTACCCAGATCTGGCTGTGGTTTCACGGCAACGGCGGCAACGTTGGAACTCGCGTCGGCCAGTTGGAGCGGGCCCACAACCTCTTGGGTGTGCACCAGTTTATTTTCGACTACCGGGGCTACGGACGAAGCGAAGGGCATCCCACCGAGCGGGGAACATACCTGGACGCCCGCGCCGCACTCGACTACCTGAAACAGCGCCCCGGAATCAATCCGGGGCGCATCGTCTATTTCGGGCACTCCCTCGGCGCGGCCGTGGCCATCGAGTTGGCCGTCGCGCATCCGCCGTTCGGCATGGCTCTGATCGCGCCATTCTCCTCGATACAGGATATGGCGAAGATGACGCTTCCCATCCCGTTGGCAGGATGGGTGGTGAGGGGACATTACAACTCCCTGAAACGCATGCCAAGGGTGAAAACCCCCCTGTTGGTGCTCCACGGAGAGCTGGACGAGATCGTGCCCCACGAACAGGGGATGAAGCTCTACCAAGCAGCGAACCGGCCCAAGCGGTTTGTCACCCTATGGGGTGCGTCGCACAACAACATCCAGCATGTCGCCTCGGAGGCCATGGCCAGCGCTCTCGTGGAGTTCCGGGACGGCCTGGCCACCCGAGACGTTGCTCGTGGCTATACCCCGCTGATGATCTCGCTCTGAACGTCCAGCAGCTCCAGGTCGTACCGCAGATCTTCAACGAAATTGAGCACGCCTGACAGCATGGCGTCTGCGTGTGCCCGTTCGTTGCTGACGCAGCTGATTCCCAGGGTGAGCCGCTGCCGGAGGTCGGCGTCCTCGACTTCTGCCACCGCCACGTTGAACCTGTTGCGTATCCTGTCCGCCATGGAACGCGCAATCTGGCGCTTTTCCTTGAGACTGGACACCTCATGCAGGTGGAACGTCAGTCTGCAGACTCCTATGTGCAATCCCATACCCCCGAATTCTCGGCTTGGCCACGGATTGTGCGCACCAATGCAGTTTCGATTGTGTGCTATATTTGACCTGAATTGCGGTCCATTTGCATGATACCGACGGCGACTTCGGTGAAGCCGCTGAGCCTACCCGCCATTGAGGGTGTCTGAATCTATGACCGGCGATCCGTTTGCCCTTGAAGTACCCCGCTCCGAAGTGCCGGAAGTCGTCGTAAGCCGGTTGCCCCAGTACCTGCGCATCCTGAATCGTCTGATGGAAGACGGTATCATGGTGGTAAGCTCCCAGCAATTGGGCGAAAAGCTACAGGTGACGCCGGCCCAGATCCGCAAGGACCTCAGTTACTTCGGGCGATTTGGCAAGCAGGGCCGGGGATACAGCGTTCACGACCTCCTGGACCGTCTCCGCCAGATATTGGGTGTCAACTCATACTGGAACGTGGCGGTCGTCGGAGTGGGCCGGCTCGGACGAGCCATCGTCAACTATCCCGGATTTACTCCCGACGGTTTTCACCTCGTGGCGGCGTTCGACGTCAACGAAGATGTTATCGGACAGGACGTCGGTGGGCTGACTGTCTACTCGCTGGACGACCTGAGGAAGGTAGTTACCGAGCGGAAAATAAGCATTGCCATCGTGGCCGTACCGGTCTCTCACACGCAGGAGGTGGTCGATCAGCTTGTGGCCTGTGGCATCCGGGCCATCCTGAACTACGCCCCCATCATTCCTAACGTCCGGGAGGGTGTGAAGATCAGGAACATCGACCCGGTGCTCTCGCTGCAGTCGATGACCTACTACATCAACAGTCCCAACGAAGATTGACCCTTGATGATGCTCAGAACGGTCTGGGCCCAGCCAGATGGCTGGGCCCTTACTTGTTACTGTTCGGTCTCCCGGAAATGCGACTTCAGCCAGGAGAACTGCTGACGCTGGGAGGCAACTGCCCGCTTCCCGCGCGTGGCCGCCGGCGCCGTGCTGTGTCGATGCGCGCCTGGGCCCTCCGTAGAGACGCAAGCGCCCGTTGCATCTGCATATCACCCGGTCTGCTGGCGATGCGCTCCTGGGCACGGCGCATGGCTTCCTGTGCCCTCTCTTCGTTGATCTCCTCAGAGTGCTCGCAAGCGTCAGCCAAGATGATGACCCGGTCTCCCAGCACTTCCATGAAACCGCCGGTCACAGAGAAGTAAGTGTCCACGCCACTCCTGCGGATGGTCAACTCCCCGGGCTGCAGCATGGTCATCAGCGGTGCGTGCCGCGGCAGGATCCCCAGCTGACCGTCAATGCCTGGGGCGATCAGCATGTCCACTTCCTCGCCGTAGACCTGCCGCTCGGCGGTGGTTATTTCCAGCATCATCGGCATGGTGGCCTACCCCTGTGCACGGATTCCCTCGGCCTTTTCGATGGCTTCGTCGATCGTCCCCACCATGTAGAAGGCCTGTTCCGGCAGGTCATCGTGCTGGCCGTCGAGGATCTCCTGGAATCCACGGACGGTCTCCCGAAGAGGCACGTACTTGCCGGGCTGGCTGGTGAAGGTCTCCGCGACGAAGAACGGCTGGGTCAGGAATCTCTGAATCTTCCGGGCCCGGAACACTGTCAACTTGTCTTCTTCCGAAAGCTCTTCGATGCCCAGAATGGCGATGATGTCCTGCAGTTCCCGGTACCGTTGCAGGACCTGCTGAACGCCGCGGGCCAGCCGGTAGTGCTCATCCCCCACGATCCGCGGCTCCAGCATACGGGAGTAGCTGGCGAGAGGGTCCACCGCAGGGTACAACGCCTGCGCCGCGAGGGACCGCTCTAGTGACACAACTCCGTCAAGGTGGCCGAAGGTGGTAACAATTCCGGGGTCGGTGTAGTCGTCAGCCGGTACGTAGATCGCTTGGAAAGAGGTGATCGACCCTCCGCGCGTGGAGGTGATTCGCTCCTGCAGCGCCCCCATCTCGGTGCTCAGGGTCGGCTGGTAACCCACCGCCGAAGGCATCCGGCCCAGCAGCGCGGACACTTCCATGCCGGCCAAAATGTACCGGTAGATGTTGTCCACAAAGAGCAGCACATCCTGGTTCTGCTCGTCGCGGAAGTACTCGCTCATAGTCAGCCCGGTAAGTCCGATGCGGGCCCGGACCCCTGGTGATTCGTTCATCTGCCCGAATACCAGCACCGTGCTGGAAAGCACGCCGGAATCCTGCATTTCATGCCACAGGTCATTGCCCTCGCGGGAGCGTTCGCCCACTCCGGCAAAGACCGACACACCCTGGTGCACTGCCCCAATGTTCCGGATCAGTTCCTGGATGATAACGGTCTTACCGACCCCGGCTCCGCCGTAAGCCCCGATCTTGCCTCCCTTCATGAAGGGCGTAATCAGGTCGAACACCTTGATGCCGGTCTCGAGAATCTCGATTGAGGGACTCTGGTCGTCGAAGGCAGGCGGATCGCGGTGTATCGGCCACCGCAGGGGAGTCTCCACGGGCCCCAGGTTGTCCAGCGGGGTTCCGGTCACGTCGAACAGCCGACCCAGCGTCTCCGGCCCCACCGGCACGGAAACACGCTGGCCGGTGTCGGTGACTTCAACGCCCCTCGCCAGCCCGTCGGTGGCTCCCAAGGCCAGGCAGCGCACCCAATTGTTGCCTATGTGCTGCTGCACTTCCAGCACCAGACGTTCGCCGTTGTTGTCCAGTTCCACTGCGTCAAATAGGCTCGGCAATTCATCGGCTGGGAACTCGATGTCAACAACGGTACCGATTATCTGTACGATTCTGCCAATGGCCATCTTATTCTCCTGAAGCCGGATAGAAGCCCGAACAAGGAGCTACGCTCTCAGGTACAGAGCGCGCGGGTCGATTGATATTTCTTCGCTTTCCATGTCGAGGCTGATTCTGAACCTTTGCATCATATCCGCACCAATGACGAGTTCTTCGGCCAATTCATCGGCGACGTAAAAGGTGTGGCTAAGAGTAGTGCCGTCCACATCGACATCCAAGTGAATGATCTGGTCTACGGTGAATCCCTCACTGGCATCCGCCATCATGAAACGTATGGGGGTCGCCGTCATCAGAGTGTCTCCGAGAATTCCTGCGATATCCCGACGAACAAAGGAGGCACCTGCGCCGGTATCGTACAAAGATCTTACTGTATCGCTGCCGCGAGGTCCCGTAACTGTGTATTCCTTGACTATAATGCCCACGCCGCTAACCTTCCAGCACCGCCATGCCACCGATGAGATCCAGGACTATAATGCCCACGCCGCTAACCTTCCAGCACCGCCATGCCGCCGATGAGATCCAGCAGCTCGTTGGTGATGCTCTCCTGGCGCAGCTTGTTCATCACAAGGGTCAGGTCTTCGCCGAGCTGTTTGGCGTTGTCGGTGGCGTTCCGCATCGCCACCATACGTGCCGATTGCTCGCTGGCAATCGACTCCAGCAGGGCGTGGTACACCTCCATCTCGACGAAACGCGGGAGCAGGCTGCGGAGGACGGCCAGATTGTCGGGTTCGTAGATGTAGCCTACCCGCTCTGCACCCGTAAGTTCGGAAGGCGTAATGGGCAGCAGTTTCTCCACGACCGGTGTCTGAGACAGCGTGGAGTTGAAACGGGTGTATCCAACGTAGACCTCATCCGCCTGCTCTTCGGAATAGCCGTCTACCAGCAGGTCGGATATGGCAATGGTGTCGAGCAACGTGGGGGTCTCACCGAGGTCCGTGAACACCGCCCGAAGGTCGCTTCCGGAACGGACCATGAAATCGCGTCCCTTTCGACCCACAGCGGTGACCTGCACGGGGACCTGCTGGTCCAGTATGAACTGCCCCACCTTTCGATTCAGGTTGGCGTGCATTCCTCCGCAGAGCCCCCTGTCGGGGCTGATCACCAGCAGGGAGATGTTCTCTACGGGCCTCACCCGCAGGAGAGGCTGCGCCGCTGATACGTCATCAGTTGGCTGGGCCGCCAAGTGGGCGATGACTTCCTGGATCTTCTCCGCGTAGGGACGGCCCTGTAACACCGAGTTCTGGGCACGACGCATCTTGGACGCAGCGATCAACGACATGGCGTTGGTCACCTTTCCGGTGTTTTCCACGCTTCTGATGCGGCGGCGTATATCTCTGACGCTGGGCATTGTTTATGCTTATCCCGTCGAATTACCCCTGATGGCTGGAGGTTTGCCCGCTGAGTCTGAAATTCCTTAGATGCCGAAGGTTGACTTGTAGTCGGCAATTACCTGGTTCAGCTTCCCTTCGGTTTCGTCGGTGATGTCCCTGGTATCCCTGATGCTCTCCAGGATGTCCGGGTGGCTGCTGGACACATGGCGAAGCACTCCGTCCTCGAACTCTCCAGCGCGCTCCAGCGGCACATCCTCCATTGCCCCTGAGTTCACGGCAAACAGGATGACAACTTCCTGTTCCAGCGACAAGGGGGCATACTGGCCCTGCTTCAGCACCTCCGTCGCAAGCTGCCCGCGGGCCAGTTGCGACCGTGTCGCTGCGTCGAGGTCGGCCGTCCCGAACTGGGCAAAAGTCGCCAGTTCGCGATACTGCGCCAGGTCAAAGCGCAGCCGTCCGGCAACCTTGCGGATGGCGCGGGTCTGGGCGGCGCCCCCCACTCGGGACACGGACAGGCCCACGTTGACCGCAGGGCGTATGCCGGAGTTGAACAGCTCCGGCTCCAGGTAGATCTGACCGTCGGTGATGGAAATCACGTTCGTAGGAATGTAGGCCGAAACGTCGCCCGCCTGCGTTTCGATGATAGGCAGTGCCGTTATGGATCCTCCCCCATGCTCTGCGTCAAGCCTGGCTGAGCGCTCCAGCAGGCGGCTGTGCAGGTAGAAAACATCGCCTGGGTAAGCTTCGCGCCCGGCGGGGCGGCGCAGCAACAGCGACATCTGGCGGTAGGCCCAGGCGTGCTTCGTCAGGTCGTCGTAGACGATCAGCACGTCCTTGCCTTGGCTCATGAACTCCTCCGCCATTGCACACCCGGCGTAGGGAGCCAGGTACTGCAGCGGAGCCGAGTCGGCAGCGCCGGCGGCGACCACGATGGTATGTCCCATGGCGTCCGCTTCTTCCAGCGAACTCACCACCTGGGCCACTTTGCCCTGCTTCTGACCGATGGCGACGTAGATGCAGATCAGATCGCCGCCCTTCTGGTTGATGATAGAGTCTACGGCTATCGCAGTCTTACCAGTGGAGCGGTCGCCGATAATCAGCTCTCGCTGTCCGCGACCAATGGGGATCATGGCGTCGATGGCCTTGATGCCGGTCTGCACCGGAGTATCCACCGACTGCCTCACCACCACGTTGGGCGCCACGGCCTCTGCAGAGCGCGTTCCGCTGGTATTGACGGCGCCCCTCCCGTCCAGGGGACGGCCCAGCGGGTCTACCACCCGGCCTATCAGCCCGTCGCCCACCGGCACTTCGATGATGCGTCCGGTTGAGCGCACCCGGTCGCCTTCTTTGACGGCGTTCGGATCACCCAGGATGGCGGCGCCCACCAGGTCGGCTTCCAGGTTGAGCGCCAGCCCCAGGATGTCGTTGCCGAAATCCAGCAACTCGTTTGAGCGCACTCCCTGCAGTCCCTGTATGCTAGCGATCCCGTCTCCGACCTGGACCACAGTGCCAACATCCACCAGGGTCAGGTCGCCGCCGAATTCCTCGATCTGGCGCTTGATCAGCGATACTATGTCCTGTCCCCTGGTTGCCATGGGAGGTTCTCCTCGCCCGGTGATTTGGTGCTATTGGCAAATTCGGAGACGACTGAATCTCTCGCCCCCGACTTGATACCATTTCTACCCTCTGTCTGTATGCGAACGGCGGATTCACCGCCCCAGAGTCGCGCAGTCTAACGGGAGCTGATGGTCAATTGATCCCTCAACCCGTTCAGCCTTGACTGTGCGCTGCCATCCAGCAGGCGGTCGCCGATCTGGATGATCAACCCGCCTAGTATGGATTCGTCCACCCGCGCCGTTACCACCACTTCCCGGCCTATCAGTTCGGCGACGAAAGCGGCTATGCGCTCTACCTCGGCAGGCTCCAGCGGCACCGCAGTGGTGACTTCGACCCTCTGGCGCCCCTCTTGCCGATCCAACAGCTCCGCGAATTCGTTGCAGGCCTCCGCTATTGCGTCGACCAGCCTCCTGGCCACCAATAGGTTGACCATGTTGCGGACCATCGGATTCATTCCGCCAAGCACGGACTCGACGGCCTGCTGCTTGTCCTCCGCCGACACCCCTGCGTGCCTGAGGAGCGCGCGGAAGTCAGCGTCCTCGAAAGCCTCGGCCACCAGGGCCATGTCCTGGCCCCACTGCTCTGCCTCACCCTGTTGCAGGGCCAGTTCAAAGATCGCCTGACCGTACCGCCTGCCTGACACCCTCTGTGGCATAGGTCTGCTAACCTCTTCGTAGGCTTTCGCCCTCTTCCAGCACCTGGGCAATCAGGTCCTCGTGGGCCTGCCGGTCCAGCGAACGGCGCATCACCCTCTCGGCGGCGGTAATCGCCAGGTCGCTGAAGTTGGCCCGGACTTCCTCGATGGCTGCGTCCCGTTCGCGCTGGATGTCGGACTGGGCCCTCGAAACGAATGTTTCCGCCTCGTTGCGGGCCCTCTCCATTTCCTCGGCGCGGAAGCGTTCGGACGCCTCCCGGGCCAAGTCCATAATGCGCTGGGCCTCCCTGCGGGCCTCGACCAGCTGCTCCTCCACCACCGCCTGGGAAGAGGCGGCCTCTTCACGCGCGCGCTCCGAGGCCTCCAGGCTCTCCCGGATCCGGTCGGCCCGCTGGTCCATGAGCCGGAGTATGGGCTTGTACGCGAAGGCGAACAGTATCCCCAGGACCAGCAGGAAGTTGACGAGGTATATCAGCAGGCTTGGGAGATGTACTCCCAATGTTTCCATAATTCGCTCTCAGCCGTGCTAGAAGATGAAGCCGATCATAATCGTGGCGACCAGGGCGTAGATACCCAGCGCCTCGGCGAAGGCGATGCCCAGGATCATGTTGGTCTGGATGTTCCCCGTGGCCTCCGGGTTGCGGCCGATGGCGCTCATGGCCGCTGCCCCCAGGATGCCGATGCCGATGCCAGGACCGATCAGCCCCAGGCCGATGGCGATACCGGCGCCCAGCAGCTTGGCTGCGTCGGCTTCAATTTGCAGCAGCGGTAGATTCAACAGTGCCGAAAGGATTTCCATTTCCCCTCCTTGGGTAGTTCCTCAAGTATATGCCGTCTGGAACGAATTAGTCCTGTCGTGAAGCGTAGATGGCGAATATCCCGCCCAATGCCGCGGCGGCAATCCCCAGCGTGCCTATCACCATTACCAGTACTATGACTTCCATACCTGTCTGCCCCTCCAGCTTTTTCCGCTGGCCCTGAGCCTGTCGAAGGGCCTTATTCCGGTGCGCGGATCAGTCTGTTCCATCCGATCATCCATCGACGGGCCCAGGATGAACGGAGCTTCTGAAAACAATCCCTCTAGTGATGTTCCTCGTGTCCCTCGTGTTGGTGGGCCGTCATGGCGATGGCCGCAAACACCAGGGTCAGGCCGGCGAAAATCAGTCCCTGAATGAGGCCGACCAGCAACTCCAGGCCGTAGACCCCCACGGTGGCCACGAAGGGCACCAGGAAGGCTGACATCAGCACCAGTATCTCGCCCGCCGTCATGTTGCCGAACAGGCGGAAGGTGAAGCTGATCAGCCGGACGAACTCGCTGAATGCCTCCAAAGGTCCGACAAAGAAGAAGTCCAGCAGACCCTGGAAGGCGTCGAGCAGCCTGAACTGAAAAAGCGCGCTCATGCCGGATGCCAGGCTCCTCACCCGGATGAACTTGCCGAAGTAGCCGATGCCCAGCATCTTCAACCCAAGGTACTCGACGAAGACGAAGGAGACCAGCGCCAGCGCCAGCGGCATGTTGATATCGGTGCCCGCCGGGCGCAGCAGGTGGATCTCGACCTTCCCATCGGTCATGAACCCCAGGGCCGGATAGAAGGGAAGCAACCCGATCCATGCGTTGACGACAACGAACAGGAAGATGCTGGCGATGACCGGCAGCAGCATCCGGGAGCGGCTGGGGCCGACGGTGCCTTCGACGAAGCGCAGCAGACCCTCAATGACAATTTCGCAGAAGTTCTGGAAGCGCCCCGGGACCAGGCTGGCCTTTCGTGCCCCCAGCACGAACACCAGCACCAGGATGGCGCTGGCTATCCAGCAGGAGAGCAGAGTGTTGGTGACAATGAAGTTGGTTCCCAGGAAGGGGCCTTCCTCATACACCTCTGTCTCATGTTCGTCGAGCCCGTCTTTGCCGTACTCCTGCTTCTTGTGCTCGACGTGGAGATATTCGATGTAATGGTCGCGCGAACCGGCGGGGCCGACTACCTGCGGGGGAAGGTGAACGGCGGGCTTGCTGACAAAGGGCCCTTCGGCAGTCTCGCCGGCCGCCTTGGCCTCAGGGGACTGTACCAAGCCTGCGCCAATGGCTCCGGTGATGAGCCCGGCAATGAACAAAGCGGCGATGACCAGAAGGCCACCTATCAGGAGACCCTTGCTCACTACGAGATATCTCCGTTGGACCCGGATTTTCCGGTTGTGGAATTATTGTCAAACAGGGGGCGCACCATCTTATAGAGACCGTAAAATGCCGCCACAGTACCCAATAGCACTCCCAGCAGGGTGAAAAGCGGTGTGAGGCCAGAAATCCTGTCCAGCCATATACCGCCGACCGCGCCGACAACTATGCAGAGGGCCACATACCAGCCCAGACCCAGGAGTTGCAGCGCGATGAGCCGTCGGTTCATACAACTGCTCAAACGGCAGGGATATTATCACCGGCCGTGGGATATGTCAATCCGATTTCCGTAATGGGTGGCCGCCCAATTCAGGCGGCGTAGACCTCGTGGCGGCTGACAACCGAGCCCGGTATTCGCGCCCGGCATTCGCGCCTGGTAGTCCCCACCCTTCAGGAATGTTCCGGCAGTCTACCACCCGATTCGGAATTTTGCCTCCGCAATGCCAGGAGAGGTATCTCTTCGGTCTTTTCCGTCCCTTCCTTCAGGGATAGGCAGAGGATTTGCGCTCCGCTGACTGTCCACTCTCGAGGGATCCTTCCCATGGGCCGTCGCCCTTCCTCAAGTTTTGCGACCGGAAGAATTCCAGGCGCCTGCCTGAGGGGTCTCAACGAACGCGACCGGCCCCGGCGAGAGTCGACGGAGCCGGAAATTCCCGAAGTTCTTGTCCGGATTGCTATTCCGGGGTTTGTGTCAGGGGAGCTGGTACAAAAGCGACAGGTTCGGGTTTCGTTACCTGTTACCGAAGTCCTCGAGGTCCAGGGAGTCAATGAAATCGGTGAAGGCGGACATGCCTTCCAACTCCTCTTCCTTGACTTCTCCAGTGGGCTCCGCGGGCGCCTGCTCTGTTTCGGCCTGGCCTGCGGGCTTGCCTTCCTTGTCCAGCTGAATCCCAGCTTTGTCCAGCACAGACTCGTTTGCGAAGATGGGCACCTTCGCCCGCACAGCCAGCGCCACGGCGTCGCTCGGCCTGCAGTCTATGTCCTCGCTGTGGCCGTTAACATCGATGGTGATCGTCGCGTAGAAAGTATCGTTTTGCAGGTCGTTCACCAGTATATGGCGGATCGACCCACCAAGCTTGTCGATGATTTCCCTGAGAAGATCGTGGGTCAGCGGCCGGGGAACGCTCAGGTCCTGCAGCTTCACCGCTATGGCGTCCGCTTCTGCGGGGCCAATCCAGATGGGCAGGTAGCGGTCGGAATCGTTTTCCCTCAGAATCACCACCCTCTGGTAATTCATTGGACTCACGCGGATGCTATCAACAGTCATCTGTTTCATCGCCGGCGCCTCCGTATCAGTCCGAATAAGTCGGGATAGTCGAAAATTGTATTCCGGTGCCAAATTCAATGTCAACCCGAACCGGTGCTGCCGGCGTGCCGGCCAGGCTTGTCTTGACGCCTTGGGCGCCTTGACTTTACGCCTTGGGCGCCTTGAATGGAAGCATGGAGGAGGGGCAACAGTATTACCGTTGCCCCTGAATTGGCGTTGTCCTTTGGGTTGTTCCGGCGGATGTGGCGCTGCGGGAAACTGCCGGAATTGCCAGCCCTGCTCCGGGAATTCTCCCCTTGCACAGGGGGCACGGATGTCCCGTTAGCCTAGTGCACAGGCTCCGGCTCGCTGAAGTACTGCGAGGTCAGCGTGGCCGTGGCCGGACCGGACAGCACATCGATTCCGCGGCGCACCGCAGCAGTTACGTTGCTTAGTTCCTGCTCGAGGGTCCGCAGGCTGCGGAGCGCGTAGGCGTCGGCCTCCGACCGGTTGTTGTTGGACTGGGCCTCGGCCTGCTCCAGCATCCTCCGGGAGCGGTCTTCCGCGTCGCGAAGTATGCTCATGGCCCGCTGTTCCGCCTGGAGCAGCAGTTCATGCTTGTCCAGCCGCTCCCGGTAGTCATCCTCGGCCTGGGCCTTGGTGCGGCGGGCGTCGGTCTGGGCCAGGCTGAGGATGTGGTCTTTCTGTGCCAGCACTTCTTCGGCCGCCCGGATTTCCTTGGGTACGGACAGTCGAAGCTGGTCGACCAGTTCCATGGCCTTGGTCCGGTCCACCAGGATGTGACCACCCGCACGGGCCGCCTTGCTGGTGTCTATCAGAGTCTCCAGCTTGTCGATAACATTAATAATATCTATGATAACCCCCTCTCCCGGTCACTACCCTTCGACCGGATTTCCAAATTTCGAATACAGCGCTTCCGCCACAATGGGAGGAACCATCTCCCTGATGTCTCCGCCTAGCTTGGCAACCTCCTTCAATAGACTGGCGCTCACAAAGACATAGTCCTGTGAGGTCATAAAGCAAACCAAGTCCACATCGGGCTGTAGTTTGCTGTTCATGAAGGCCATTTCGAATTCGTACTCAAAGTCGTAGCCGCTTCGCAGGCCGCGTACGATGACCCCGGCGCCGATGTCTTTTGCGAAGCGCACGGTGAGCCCCGAATACTTGACCACTCGCACATTGGTCAGGTGTGAGCTCGCTTCCTTGAATAGCGCGACTCTCTCGTCGGTGGTGAACAGCAGGCTTTTCGAAGGCGTGTCGTACACCGCGACAATCACCTCGCTGAACAACTTCGAGGCACGGTCCGTGATGTCCAGGTGTCCCACGGTCACCGGATCGAAGCTACCTGGGTACAGTGCAAGCACCATGCTGGTTCCGCCATCCGTCCGTGTATTTCTTTTTCTCCCCGAGACTGGTCGCCTGGTTTATTCGCCTGGTTTATTTTCGCCTGGCTCATTCCGGAAGAAGGACACCACATTATCGCCGTACTGCCGGAATATCACCCGCCGAAGGGTTCCGTATGCCGCCCTGAGCTCGGTCTGCTTTGAATGCCCCGCAACCACCATTCCGTCAGGGGTCAGCAGCTCCTGCTGACCGCCGATTGCGTCCAGCAGCTGGTGGAAGGGCCCGATGCGATAGGGAGGGTCCAGCAAGATCAGGCTGTATCCCCCGCGCAGCACCGGCAATGCCCTGGCGGCATCGGCCTGTCGCACCTCGGCCACACTTCCGAAACCGGTTGCGGCGAGATTGTCCCGAACGACGCCGGCTTGCCTCCGGTCCCTTTCAACAAAGTCAGCCCATGCGGCGCCCCGGCTCAGGGCCTCTATCCCCAGGCTGCCGGTACCCGCAAAGAGGTCCAGCACGAGCCGGTCGAAGTACTGCTCTTCTGCCAGAATGTTAAAGATCGCTGCCCTAACGCGTTCGGTGGTGGGGCGTACCCCCGGTAGCGCCGCGCCCTTCAGACGCCTGCCACGGGCTTCCCCGCTGCCTACCCGCATTGCTGGGACACCGTGAAATTATACAAGCAGTCCTTCCCTAGAACATATACAAACTGAACACAGTTTTTGTCAAGTTTAAGAAAAAAACTAGACTTTACATAAATATATCTGGCCCCACATGCAGCCGGGCCAGGCTGCGGAGAACAACGAAATAGCCCGTTGCATGGGCAGGACGATTGCAATGTCCTCCAAATGCCCAACCGTTGGTCCTGAGCTTGCCGAAGGACGGGTAATCAGAAGCCCTTCGTGGTTCGACAGGCTCACCACCAACGGGTTTGTCGACAACTAAAAAACCCTGGTTGCATGGGCGGTTCAAGTTGACGCTCCCAGGGTGCTATGCTACCATCCGGCGCACGGCGTGGGTTCGGTTCCAGACTTCACGTTCGGACGTCCGGGCCGTACCCCAAGTCGGTGCACCCGCAGCAAATCCCTGGCCTCCGGCGTCGCCTCACCCATAAGAAGCAGGGCTAGCCAGGACAATTTAGGGGACCTCAATATCAATGACCTTACGCCAGAGCTTGGCCGGCTTTGCCCCTGACAGGGACACGGTAATCACCGTGGGCGTCTTCGACGGTGTGCACCTCGGCCACCGTCATCTGCTGAATCACCTCATCGCCTGGGCAAGCCCCAACTGTTCCCCCACAGTCCTGACTTTCTCCAACCGACCCGTGACCGTCTTCAGGCCCGGGACCTTTCCCAGCTACCTTACCACACCCGAGCACAAGGTTACCCTGCTCAGGGAAGCCGGCATCGAGCGAGTCGTCCCCCTTGAGTTTACCCAGGAGCTTTCCCAGGTTTCCGCCCGCGAGTTCGCCGAGTATCTCTCAGGACCGGTCCGAATGAGAGGCCTCGTTTTGGGGCCCGACTCGGCCTTGGGCAAGGGGCGGGAAGGAGACCTGGATTTCATGAAGCAGGAAGGCGAGCGTCTGGGTTTCTGGGTCCGTTCTGTGCCTCCCCTGGAAGTCAATGACCAGCCCGTGAAGAGCCGCCTCATTCGCGAGGCCCTCGTGGCTGGCGATGTCGCCGGCGGTTCCACGCTCCTGGGCCGCAACCACACCCTCGGGGGCAAGGTCGTCGTCGGCGACCAGCGCGGCCGCACCCTCGGCTTTCCCACCGCCAACATCGAGGTCCACACCGGCCTCCTCTGGCCGGGAGACGGGATCTACGCCACCTGGGCACACTTCGGCGGCGAACGACATCTATCGGCCACTTCCATCGGCGTGAGGCCGACCTTCGGCCTCACCCAGCGCCTCGTGGAAGTCTACGTGATGGACTTCAGCGGCGACCTCTACGGACAGCACATGACCGTCGAATTCGTGCGGAAAGTGCGGAACCAGGAAACCTTCGCCGACATTGACACCCTGATTGAGCGGA
Source organism: Dehalococcoidia bacterium (assembly GCA_965216065.1). Taxonomy (GTDB): domain Bacteria; phylum Chloroflexota; class Dehalococcoidia; order Lucifugimonadales; family UBA3495; genus VXOI01. Next base: position 1,636,525 of record CBDCFB010000001.1, on the reverse strand, counting down.
TCGGCCAGGACGTTTCGGAGTCCCGGACGGTGTTGGCCAATGCCGTTTAGACAAGGAGCGAACTTGCTGGACCCCGAAACTCTGGACTCCATCGTTAACCGGGGCGTTAGCGACATCATCTCCCGCGAAGAGTTCACGCGGCTCCTCCAGCTGGGCCGCCCACTGCGCCTCAAGATGGGATTCGACCCCAGCCGGCCCGATATCCACCTCGGCCACGTCGTGGGCCTCCGTAAGCTGCGCCAGCTACAGGACCTCGGCCACCAGGTCATCCTCATCGTCGGCGACTGGACGGCCCAGATCGGCGACCCCAGCGGGCAGTCGGCCACCCGACCCATGCTCACCCACGAGCAGGTCATGGACAACGCCCAGTCCTACCTGCGACAGTTCTTCAAGGTGGTGGACGAGGACCGCTCCCAGGTTGTCCAGCAGAGCGAGTGGTTCGGAAAATTCACTCTCGCCGACGTGATAGGCCTTACCGGCCGATTTACCGTCGCCCAGTTCCTCCAGCGCGCCGACTTCGCCCAGCGATACGCCGAGCAGCGTCCCATAGCCATCACCGAGCTGTTGTATCCGCTGCTACAGGCCTACGATTCCGTCGTCATCGAATCGGATGTGGAGTTCGGCGGCACTGACCAGATGTTCAACCTCCTCGTCGGCCGGGAACTGCAGGGTATGATGGGCCAGACCCCGCAGCAGTGTTTCATGATGCCCATCCTCGTCGGCACCGATGGCGTCCAGAAGATGAGCAAGAGCCTCGACAACTATGTCGCCGTCGACGAGAGCCCGGAGGACATGTACGGCAAGATCATGTCCATCGATGACAGCCAGATCGTCCGGTACTTCGAGCTCCTGACCGACCTCCCTTCGGCCGCCCTGTCCGATCTGGAGCGCGACATTGCACAGGACTCCGTCAACCCCATGGAACACAAGAAGCGGCTGGCGTGGGACATCACCAGCCAGTTCCACGACTCTGCTGCCGCCGACACGGCCCAGGCCCGTTTCGAGCGTGTGGTGCAGGGCCGCAGCCTGCCCGACGACATTCCAGAGGTCTCTTTGCTGGAGTTGGCTGGGAATCTGTTGGGCGGCGACCCTCAGGTCGCGGCCGACCTGCGCGTCGATCGGGTGCTGGTCGCCGCTGCTCTCGCCGCCAGCAACGCCGAGGCCCGCCGTCTCCTGACCCAAGGCGCCGTGGAATTTATTCCGGCGTCGGGCGAGCCCTACCGCCTGGACGACGAGCGCGCCTCCCTGTCCCCGGCGCCCGGCGATGTGCTCCGCGCCGGCCGCCGCCGTTTCGTCCGGTTCACGCAGTAGCCTACCGCCGCTCACATGCCCGCAGGGTCCGAAGCTGGTCGAACGAGTCCGGTGCCCCTTGTTCTAAGTTCCAGCGATGTAGCCGCCTCGCCCATTGGCTATACTCGTCCCCGTGTTGGCCTGACTGACGGCGCTCCTGTTGGCAGCGCAGAGGCTCCATGACCGGTGCGAGTGCACGCTGCCCTGTGTCTGCATCATGGTTTCTCTCGTGTCTGGCCAGCCCGAATGCATCATCAGAATTGGAAAGAAAACCCCTGAGAGACAGTAGAAATGACAAGCCCAGACTCGAATCTCCAGCCGCCGGTAGCCGACCAGAGGCCGCACAGCGTTACCCACCACGGCGTTACCATCAATGACCCGTGGAACTGGCTGCGCGATCCCGAATACCCAACCGTCAATGACCCCGAAGTGCTGGCGTATCTGCAGGCTGAGAACGAATATTTCGAAGCCTTCATGGCCCCCCATCGACAGCTGGTGGACGAGATCTTCGAGGAGATCAAGGCCCGGCAGCAGCCGGACCTGTCCAGCGTTCCCTGGAAGCGCGGCAACTGGTACTACCAATGGAGCTTCCAGGAAGAAAGCCAGTACCGCGTCTGGCAGCGCTGGCCCGCCGGCGATGCAGATGCGCGTGAAGGCCCGACATCCGGCGCACAGGCCTTCCTGGACGAGCCCGCCCTTGCTGAGGACTTCGAATACTTCCGCCTCGGCTCCATGTCGGTCAGCAACAGCGGGCGTCTCATGGCTTACAGCACCGACACCGACGGTTCCGAGCGGTTCAGGATCCATATTAAGGACCTGGACACCGGTGAAGTGCGTGAAGAGGTAATCGAGAACACCACCGGAAGCCTGGTCTGGGCATCCGACGACTCTTCCTTCCTGTACACCGTGGTCGACGAGAACTGGCGCCCCTGGCAGATCCGCCGTCATGTGCTGGGGCAGCCGGCCGACGAAGACTCGGTCATCTATGAGGAAGCCGATCCCGGCTTTTTTGTGGGGCTGGCCCCCGCCACTTCCCGGCAGTTCATTATCATCGGCACCGGGGACCACATCACCTCGGAGGTCCGGCTCATCCCGGCGTCTGACCCCACCTCCGCGCCGGTACTGGTATCGCCCCGACGCACCGGTCATGAGTACTTTGTGGACCACCAGGGGGATCGCTTCGTCATCCGTACCAACGACACTCACAAGAACGCCCGGCTGGCCACGGCTCCTGGCGACGACCCCACCGAAGGGGCCTGGGAGCCGTTGGTTGACCCGTCCGACGAACACTACATCAGGAACATCAAGACGTTCGAAGACTTCATCGCGGTGGAAGAGCGCGTCGCCGGCCTCGACCAGGTGCGATTGATCGACCGCTCGGGTCAGTCCCATTACATACCATTCCCCGAGTCCACCTACACCGTTGGCATGGAGACCAACCCGGAGTTCCAAACCGGCACCCTTCGCCTAGAGTACTCGTCGATGGTGACACCGGTCACGGTATTCGACTTTCACATCGAAACCGGTGACCTCGAAGTCCGCAAGGTGCAGCAGGTGCCCAGCGGCTATGATCAATCCGCCTACACGACGGAACGCGTTGTGGCCACGGCCCGGGACGGCGTGCAGGTGCCCGTTTCCGTCGTTCGGCGCAGTGAGACCCCCGTGGACGGCACCGCCCCCATTTACCTCTACGGATACGGTGCCTATGGCTTCGCCTTTCCGCCGTCTTTTTCTACCACGAGACTCTCACTGTTGGATCGAGGCTTCATCGTTGCCATCGCTCACATACGGGGCGGCGACGATCTGGGTTACCATTGGTACGAGGCTGGCAAGCTGGACCGGCGGACCAACACATTCAACGACTTCGTCGATGTGGCGCGGGGTCTGATCGGGCTCGGATACGGAGCGCAGGGCCGCATTGCCATCGCCGGCGGCAGCGCAGGTGGCCAGCTGATGGGCGCGGTGGTTAACCAGGCGCCTGAACTGTGGGGCGCCGTGGCGGCGCACGTCCCCTTTGTGGACGCCCTGAACACGATGCTGGACGACTCCCTGCCCCTCACTCCCATCGAGTGGCCGGAGTGGGGAAACCCCATCGAAGATCAGGCCTCTTTCGAATACATCAGGTCCTATTCCCCCTACGACCAACTCAGTGCCCGGGACTATCCCCCCATCCTGGTAACCGCAGGACTTAACGATCCCCGGGTCACCTACTGGGAGCCAGCGAAGTACGTGGCCAAGCTGCGCACCCTCAAGACCGACAGCAACACCCTGCTCCTGAAGACCAACATGGGAGCAGGACACGGCGGCAGGTCGGGCAGGTATGACCGCCTGTACGAAGTGGCCGAGGAATACGCATTCATGCTGGCAAGCCTGGTCCTTTCCGGCTGACTCCCCATCCACGCGGCAGCGTTCCGATTCAGGTGGTCTGCCAGCCTACGATCCGTCATTCCCGCGAAGGCGGGAATCCAGAGGTCCAACTGCCTACAACACGACAACAGGTAGCCGGGCACTGGATTCCCGCCTTCGCGGGAATGACGGCGCTCTGCCAGCCAAATGCGATAGCCCTGCCCCCGGTACCAGTTGCCCTTGACTCCATGCCGCCGCCTCGGGTAGCATGCACTAAAGTTGTCCGCACACATGTACGCATAAATTGCTCTTCTCTAGGGGAAAGCCCGCCCGCGGCCCCGGGAGTCTCAAAAACTATGTACATCTCCCGCGCAAGTGCCCTCATTTCTGCTCAAACGCGCTCAAGCAACCACCAAAGGCCCCCTAAAGACCCCCATCATACCGGCGTTATTCCCTCTCCCCAGCTACAAGGTGATTGGAAATGAGCGCTTTTGAACGGCAAAAGAATCTTTTTCTCGCTGGACAGTCTCAGTTACTTCCTCAGGCCCCAAGGGCGGCCCCAGGAAATGTCTACTGTTGACCCGACCGGGGAGGCTTCACCCCCGCGGCGGCGGCCATCAAATCGGCGGAAATGATCGTAAATCGGAGGATTTTCTGGAAAAGCCGGCCCCTGCGGCAATGGGTCGCCACCGCCCAGGAGTTCCGGGACGGCGACCCATCCGTCTGCCTGGCTCCCTGCAACCCGTGCAAAAGTCACAGAATGTCAGGTAATGTCAGGCGAATCGAATTTTTCTCCTGCGAGTCCGTATCTTTCTCACCATTGGGCAGATGAGCGGCCTAAGCCCCAAAATGCACACCTGCTGCCAGTACTTTAAGGACGGAACCGTCCGGCTACGAGGGGCCATCGAATGAGCCAGCACCACGACGCCAGCGCCATTTCGTGGCGTGAATGGAACGAAGATGCCTTCGGGGCGGCCCGGGCCGAGGGCAAGCCCGTCTTGCTCACCCTGGGAGCCACGTGGTGCCACTGGTGCCACGTCATGGACCAGCAGGCCTACTCCGACCAGCGGGTCATCGACCTGGTCAACACCAGCTTCATCCCCGTCCGTGTCGACGTTGACCAGCGCCCCGACATATCCCTGCGCTACAACCAGGGGACTTATCCGTCAGTGGTCTTTCTCACTGGAGATGGCCAATTCCTGGCCGGGAGGCCATATACGCCTGCGGACGAGATGGTCTCCGTGCTGCAGCTGGTTTGCAGCGGCGAGACTGTTCCGGAACCTCCAACCAGCCCCGGAGCAACCCAGAACAACAATGGGTCCATCGACGCCGTGCTGGCCCGGCTCACAGACCTCTATGATGAACAATTCGGTGGCTTCGGCGATGAACCCAAGCAACCCCCGTGGGAGGCGCTGCATTTCCTAACCGCTCGATATGGAGTGACGGGGAAACGCCGCCTGATGCGAATGGTGGACAAGACCCTGGAAGGAATGTGGAATGGCATCTATGACCACAGGGACCAGGGATTCTTCCGTTACGCCGTAAGCCGGGACTGGAAGGTGCCCCACTACGAGAAAATGCTGGTCACCAACGCCAGCCTGGCCCTGAGCTACGCGGAGGCGTACCAGGTCACCCGCAGGCCACTCTACCACGCCGCCCTGATGGGGATCGCCGACTTCATCTCGGTCCAGTTCCACGTTCCGCATCAAGGGCTTCTCGCCGCCAGCCAGGACGCCGACGAGGCTTATTACCAGACATCTTGGAAGGGCAGGGACCTTCTCACTCCGCCAGCAATCGATCGCACCATCTACGCCGGATGGAACGCCCTGGCCGCCCACGCGCTTATACAGGCCGGAAACGTGTTGCCCAGACCTGCGTGGGTGGGCGTAGGCTCTAACTCTCTGAACAATATCTGGCGAAATGGCTGGACGTCCCGCGCAGGGTTGCGCCGTAGGCTGGGCGAGTCTAGCGATCCCACACCCGTACTGGCGGATCATGTGGAGTTTCTGCGGGCCCTGCTTTTCCTGCACCAGTCCACGGGCGAGGCCGAGGCGCTGGATAGGGCGGTCGAGGTGGCCGAGACCTCCCAACGGCTGTTTGGGGCAACTGGCGGCGGCTGCTACGACATAACTCCGCCGCAGTCCTTCGAAGCAGCCCTGCTTCCGAGAGAGCAGCCGGTGCGCGACAACGCCGTGTGGGCCGAGGCGCTACTGACCCTGGCATACCTGACCGGCGACGACTCGTATGCCGATACCGCCCGCTCGACGCTGGATGTCTTCGAATCGGTGGTTCCTGGCAGGAGTTACGTGGGCAGCCATGCCTCCCGGCGAATGGAGGAGGACGAGGAAGCCCTTTTCCTGCCAGGCGGTTCCGCCTGGGGGCGGGCCAAGAGCATGGAGACTAACGGGCCTGTGAGCTTCGTGCTGGTGGGCGATGCCCTGGACTCCCGCTACCGGCGGCTGCTCAGGGCCACCCACCGGGTGTATGCCCCGCACCGGATTCTCCAACAACTCGACCCTGAGCGAGACGCTGACAGAATCCGGGGTCTGGGTTTTCCCGTCGACAGGAACCCTGCCCTGTATGTGTGCATGGGAGAGCGTTGCCTCGCTCCCATCACCACCCGGGAGGAAGTCCGGGCGATGGCCCGGGCCCGCCCCTGGGCCACCGGCTTGCTTTAGGGCGCCCCGGACTGGCCGCTGCCGAATGATGTACCCCTGTCAGGTCACTCAAGAAGAATGAGGGGCTGGAATTCGCTTCCAGCCCCTTGAAAAGGTCCGTTACTCCCACACCTGGGCTGCCAGGGATATCGCGCTCAGCGCCGCGGGGAAGCCCGCGTATCCTCCCGTCTGCATCAGTACCTCAACCATCTCCTCCTTGGAGAATCCAACGCGAGGCCCTGCCTGCAGGAAGTTTCGGAGCTGGGACTCCGCCCTGAGGGCTGTCAGTGCGGCGGTTGAGCACACCACCCTCGACTTGAGGTCAAGCCCTGGACGGAAGAAGATCTCCCCGAATCCATACTGGAATGTGAGCGCCCGCAGGTCCGGCGCCAGGTCAACCACTGCCTGGGCGTAGCCTCCACGGTCCTCGGTGCCCATCAGCTGTTCCCGCAGCTCTCGCCCCCGGGCCTCCATCTCTTCCAGGCTGAGTTCGGGTACATCGGTCTGCTGCACCTCGATCCCCCGCTCGCGAAACGCCTCGTGTGCCAGCTCCAGCGAGTTGACCGCCGATGGGAACCCGGCGTAGATGGAGCAATGGACCGGCACCTCCTGGATCTCCTCGGCGCTCAGGCCCATGTTCAGCGCACTATGGACGTAGGTCTGGAACTGGGCCAGACGCTGGAGCGAAGTCAGCACAGACAGCGTTGCCAGCATCCGGTAGCGGATATCCAGCCCCGGACGGGACCACACCGCCCCGAATATCGACTCGCCGGTAAAGTTCCTGAGACCGGAGATGCCGGCCACTGCCCGGGGCCTCTCCCTCGCCGGGTAGGTACCATGCTGCAGGCGCTCCCGTATCTCATTGCCCTTCCGCCTCAGTTCTTCACGACTGCTCATTCCTTGCCTCCAATACCCATCTGCATAAATTGCGGCCCAGTATATCCCATGACGATCGCGGCAGAGCACTCGGGCTTGGGAGGGAACGCAACGGTGTTAGAATACTCCGCAACCACACTACCGGGAGCAGCTGACAATGAACGTAAACGATGCGGTAGCCCGCATATTGAAGACCGAAGGCGTGGAGTGGATCTCTTGCTTTCCCTCCAACAACCTGATCGAATCGGCGGCCAGCGAGGGGATACGAACGGTCCTGTTCCGGCAGGAACGCGGGGCGCTGATGGCGGCCGACGGCTACAGCAGGATGAACGATCGCCGCAAGTTCGGCGTGGCCATCACCCAAGGCGGTCCTGGCTCCGAGAACTCCCACGGCGGGATCGCCCAGGCCTTCTCCGACAACATCCCGATCCTGTACCTGACTGGCGGACCGGCCCTTGGGCAATACGCCGTGCGGCCAAACTTCTCCCCGGTTCGTTCCTACCAGTCCGTGTCAAAGCATGCGGAGGTCATCACCGCACCGGGACAGGTGGCGGCCACGATGCGCCGGGCATTTCATAATCTGCGCAACGGTCGCGGCGGCCCGGTGATCGTGGAAATCCCGGCGGACGTGGGCGGGCAGGAAGTGCCGGAGGCGGCCCTGAACTACCAGCCGCCCAAGCGGCTGCCGCAGTCCCCTTCCCGAGGTGACGTGGCGGATGCGGCTCGGCTGCTGCTGAACGCCCGCAAACCCGTTATCTGGTCGGGGATGGGCGTACTCTTCGCCTCGGCCACAGAGGAGCTCCGGGAACTGGCCGAGCTCACCCAGATACCGGTGTACACCACCATGCCGGGCAAGTCGTCCTTCGATGAGCGGCACCCACTGTCGCTGGGAGCAGGCAGCGGCGCGACCTCGCTACCGGCGCGCAGGTGGATCCAGGAGTCGGACGTGCTCTTCGCCGTGGGATCCAGCATGACCCGCACCAGCTACGGGCAGCCAATACCCGACGGGAAGGTCATCATCCACAACGTCGAGAGCATCGAGGACATCAACAAGGACTTTTACGCGGACGTCGGCCTGCCTGGCGACGCTAGGCTCACCCTCCAGGCCCTGATCGACGAGGTGAAAGCCCAGATCGGAGAGGCGGGAAGGCCTGCCAACGGAGTCGCAGAGGAGATCGCGGAGATTAGAAGGGGCTGGCTCGCCGAGTGGACGCCGCTGCTGGAGACGAACGAGGTTCCCATAGGCACCTACCGGGTGATCAATGAGCTGGAAAAGAACCTGGACCGGGAGAACAGCGTGGTCACCCACGACGCCGGAGCGCCTCGCGACTCCATCATACCCTTCTACACCGCCACCACTCCCCACAGCTACATCGGCTGGGGCAAGTCCACACACCTGGGCTACGGCATCCCCCTGATGATCGGTGCCAAAATGGCCGACCCCAACCGATTCTGTCTGAACTTCATGGGGGACGGCGCCTTCGGTATGTCAGGCCTGGACATCGAGACCTCGGTGAGGGCCGGAGCGCCAATTACAACCATCGTTCTGAACAACGGCGGCATGGCCACCTACCCGGGTGGCTATCCCGTGGCCAACGAACTGTTCGGGCTGACCCGGATGGGCGGCGATTACGCCAAGATCGCCGAGGGTCTGGGCGCCGTCGGCATCACCGTGACCCAGCCGTCGGAAGTCGGCCCGGCCTTGGTCAGGGCACAGCAGCTCAACCGCGACGGCCGAACCGTGCTGCTGGACATTCACACCAACCTGGAGGGCCGCAAGTCCACGTTCTGAACTGTGATTCTGATGATTGTTGTGATTGCCGCGATGCTCGAATGTAATCATGGAAATCCAGCGAATCACAAGAATCACAGTCCAGACAATCAATGACAGAAGGAGACCAGACATGACCCTGTCCGCAAACCCGCCGGTTGCCACCGACCTCGTGCACCACATCGGAATCGCCGTATCCAGCCTGGATGAAAGCATCGAGTTCTATCGCGGCCTGTTCGGTTTCAAGCCCGGCCAGATCATAGTGCGCGAGGACATCGGAGTGCGCGGCTGCTTTGTGCCGGTCGGCGAGACCAACCTGGAGTTGCTGGAAGGCACCGGTCCAGACAGCCTGATTACCAGGCATATCGAGCAGAGGGGCGAGGGACTCCACCACGTCTGCTTCGAGGTGGAGGAGATCGCGGACAAGCTGACCACCCTGGACGAGTTGGGCATACGTCTCATCGACAAGGTGCCGCGCACCGGTCTGATGGGCGGCGACATCGGATTCATGCACCCGACAGCAGCCCGCGGCGTGCTCATCGAGCTGGCCCAGCACAGCCATTGACCTCGAAGACATTAAGGGTCCAATCGCAGTCCAAGGCCCGTCCCGCCCTGGGCAAGGGGCAGGATTCCAAGCGGCTGGTCCTGTCGTCGGCGGAAGGACGGAGAGCCAGAAGCCCGTAATTCCCTGGCATATAAAAAGGGGCGACGAATGTGCGTCGCCCCTCTTGGCTCGTAATTGTTGGTGGAGACGGGGGAGAGTCGAACTCCCCGTCCAGAAGAGCCTATAATCCGGATTTACTACAAGCTTGTCCGCCAGTTTAATCTTGGACTCTTCAGGTACCGTCGGCCCGACCTGGAGAGACCCAGCCGGTGTATCTTTGGCCGCCCTTACCGGCGTCTGGTTGGCCGCATCCCGAACTTATGGCGCCTGGCATCCCCTCTTCCGGGAATAGCTGGGAGCAGACGTAGCCGCTTTAGGCGGCTAGAGCGAATTCACGTTCGCCAGTTGTTTTTGCCACCTGATTAACGAGGGTGATGGCACCTCGGCTTGCAATCCGTTACAGGACGCCCCTGTCGAACCCGCGCGTCCCCATTTCGATAATGGCCTCGTCGCCAATCCCGGCCATCGCGTGAACAATGGTGAACCGTTGGGAAGTGGCGACCCGGATGGGATTCGAACCCACGATCTTTGGCGTGACAGGCCAATATGTTAACCGCTACACCACCGGGCCACGAGCAACTGGGCTAGTTTGTGCTCAGTTATTTGAGTTTATGCCGTCCGAATTTCGTTGTCAATACGGAGATGCTGTGCGACCAGCGTTCTTTCCAGTTGGTCGAACCCTCCAAGCAGGAGTTCGAGAATTAGCCATCCTCATGGCAAAGAGAACGATGCAACCAATGCTTCCAGTCGACTGCAATTCACGCGAGATGCGCAGGGATCAGTCGCCCCACCGCGACCTGGCTTCCAGGTGCCCCAGGTGGTGGTCTTCAAGGCAGCCAACGGCGGACTCCTCGAACTGGAGCGTGAGGTGGCTGACACCATGCTTCCTGTAAACAAGTTCACGCATGTGGCCCAGAAGCCGGTCGGTATGTACGGCATAGCCCGGTTCAATTACTACGTGTGCCGTCAGAGCATGGTAGCCTTCCGAGATTGTCCAGGCATGGACGTCGTGAATCAAAGTGACGCCAGGAACATCTTCAATTTCGGAGCAAAGACGGTACAGGTCCAGATGCTCCGGTGTACCTTCCATCAGGGCGTAGAAGACCTTGAGGATGAGCCGCCAAGAACTGGCGGCAATCAGTGCGGCAATTCCTATGGAGACTACGGGGTCGGCAACCGTCCAGCCATTGAACATGACCAGCACTGCGGCAGCGACCACGCCGACGGATGCCATGGAGTCTGCCAGAAGGTGGCGGAAGGCATCATCCGCCCTCTGGTTGTGCTGGGCGCCGAGTCGCAGGACGACGGCAGAAACAATATTGACGGCCAGGCCGACGATGCCGATAACCAGCATCACGCCGCCATCGACCTCCAGTTCCGAACGGTCTCGCAGGCGGTTGATGCCCTCGAAGAGCACCCATGCAGCTACCAGCCAGAGGGCCAGGGCACTTAGCATTGCACCAGCTATCTCGGACCGGTGGTAGCCGAAGGTCCGTTCGATGGACGCCGGTCGACCTTCGGCCCACGCTGTGAACAGGGCTATCGAGATGGCAGCGGCCGATGCCAGCATGTGGCCCGCGTCGGCCAGCAGGGCGAGACTGCCAGCCAAGGTACCAGCAATTATCTCGACAACAAGCAGTCCAAGAACCAATACCAGCGCAACGATGAGGCTGGCCCGTCCTGCCCGTGAAGCCCTCTGTTCACTTTCCCCTTCCTGCCGCTGAAGGCCTGTCGCCATTCCTTCTCTCCTCTAGGAGCGTCGCAATAGCGCCCAAGAAGCCTCTTGAAGAAAGCCGGCTCCTAAAGCTGAAAGGTCTTCTTCCAAATGCCAGGGGAACCGGTGGCGTGGGTCATGACGTCCCGCATCCTCTGGTTGTCGGAATGGGCCTCCCGCTGACGCAGCCACTCCTCGGTCTGCGAGATCTTCTCGTTCTCGAACTCGTACACAGTGGCATACGATGGAGCACCGCGCACCGTCTTCCACCTGCGTCCCCTGATGCATCCGGGTACCTTCTCGTAGTTCGGCACATAGACACCGGAATACCATTCATTCCACTCGGCGTCGCTCTCGTCGGGAACGTCCATGCGGCCGATCTGCAGTGCCGGAGCCATATCGCTGTCCGCGATCTCCCCGGTGAGGGCGGCCGGGTGGATCATCTCGTACACGTTGTTCATGAAGTTGGTGCCTATGACGCTGGGGCTGACCCGCTGACCCCATTCGGTCCTGGGGCGGCTTTTGAAGGCGTCGCTTTCGACGACGGCGGGGCTCTCCAGCTCGTACACGGCCATGTGCTTGGGGCCGCTGCTGGTAGCCTCGTACCGTGCGGCGTTCAGGACCCCGGGTACCGAGAGCAACTCGGCCAGGTGTTCTTCGTTGTACCAGCTATTGAAGTCGTCTTCCATTTCGGTTGGGATATCGACCCAAACGATCATCAGTCCGGTGCCTTTCTTAGCCATGACCACCTCCGGTCTCAAGTGAGGTCAATTTCTTCGCGGATTTTTCACTCGGTCATTTTGTCGCGGCCATGATAGCCGTGAAGGCGCCATTTTACATCCTTGTGTCCAGTATCACCAGATGACCCTGGACTCTTCCAGCTGATGCACTTCTTCGGGTGTCAGACCAAGGATGTCTGAAAACACTTCCAGGTTGTGCTGGCCGAGATCAGGAGTCCAGCCGTCGATGCGGGCCGGGGTCTCTGAGAAACGCCACGGTGGGGTCACGGCCCGTTGCTGCTCGCCGGTGTCGCTGTTGTGCACCATGGGAAAGGCTTCACGTGCCTGCAGATGAGGATCTCTCATCATGGCGTCGGGCGAAAGGGAGGGATGGGCCGCAACGCCTTGGCCCTGCAACTTTGCCGTAGCCTCGTCGGCCGTGTGCCGGAGCGTCCACTCTTCCACAAGCACGTCCAACTCGTCATGCCTTCGCCAGCGACGGAAGACGTCGCCGAACTGGTCCCCCATGGCCCACGCCGGACTGCCGATTGCTGCGGCGAAGCCCTGCCATTCGTCCTCCGAGGCAACGGAGATGCTGACCCACTCGTCCTCGCCCCTGCAGCGATAAACACCCTGCGGCGCAGCCGACTGATCACGGTTACCCTGCCGGTGAGGCTCTCGCGAGTTCATCGCAACGTCCAGCAACTCGGGCCCGATGAAGGCCGTGGCCAAGTCGCGCACCGATACATCGACGTGCTGGCCCAGGCCGGTGCGCTGGCGGGCCGACAGGGCAGCAACAGCGGCGAATGCCGCCAGCATCCCGCCGGTGTGGTCCATGGCGTGGCGGAGTTCGACTGGAGGTCCGTCGGCGTAGCCGGTCAGGTGCCCAAGGCCGCCCAGCGCAGCAAACATCGGGGCATAGCCGGCGTACTTGCTTTCAGGCCCGGTCTGCCCGTTTGAGGACAGCGATACGAGGATGATGTCGGGGCGGACTTCCTTCATGGCTTCGTAGCTCAGCCCCAGGCGCTGCATCACGCCCGGCCTGAAGTTCTCCAAGGCCAACTCGGAGACGGCGACCAACTCGAGGGCCAGCTCGACAGCGCGTGGCTCCTTGAGGTTGAGGCACACCGACATCTTGTTCGCGTTAATCTGCTCGAAGCTGGAAGGAGGTTTGCCATACATGGCGTGGGGCCGGCGGGTTATATCCAGGCGCGCCGAGCTTTCTATCTTGATTACCTGCGCGCCCAGTTCCGCCAGCATGAGCCCGGCGAAGGGGCCGGCAGCGTGTACGGAGAAGTCGGCAACGCGCACGCCAGCAAGAGGCCCGGCGGGCTGTGCAGTTCCGGATGGTTCCTTGGAGGTCATTGCAACACCTCGATTCCTCCAGGCGGCGCTCCCGCAGGGGCTGCTTTCTATGCCATCCTGGGCGCACCGCTCCGCTGCGAGGGGCTTGGCTCGTTGGGGATCACTACAGCAGCGACGAACCCTGCCCCGAGACCGCACAGGTGTCCTTCCCAGGAAACCTGTATGTCGGCGGGCAGCAGGCCCGAAAGGATAATCGTCCCGAATACAGCGGCTACAACCAACGCCACGAGGACCGACAGTATACTCCTGTCCAGGATCCCCTTCAGGAGAAGGTACCCGAACAGTCCGAACACGAGGCCGCTCGCTCCAACGTGAGTGGCCGGCCTGCCGACACCCCAGAGGGCGACGCCCCCGACCAGCGCTATCGCCAGGCACACCCAGGGAAACCTGCTGCCGCTCCGCATCACTGCCAGGGTTCCCAGCGCCAACAGGCCCACCGAGTTTGACTGGACATGGGCGAAGCTTCCGTGGAGGAACGGTCCCAGCGGTATTCCGGCGAGACCCTGGATGGTCCTAGGAAACAAGCCGTAGGCGTTGAAAGCGTGATCGAAGAAGTTGTTCGCCATCTCGATCAACATTATCAGTCCGATGAAACCGATCAGAAAGTACAAACTGGAATTCACACACCACCCCCACCCATAGTCCCACTCTAGATTACTTCGGCCCGCGCCAGAACGGTTATTTCTTCAGGGGAGAATCCTAGCGCTTTGAAGACTTCCGCATTGTGCTCTCCCAGCAACGGCGCCCGGCGAAGCTGCGGCTCGGTCTCGCTCATGCGGAACGGCACACCCGCATAGTCGAAGTCTCCAGCCTCCGGATGACTCACCGGCACGAAAAAGTCCCTTTCCCGCTGCTGTGGGCTGTCGAAGACCTCACGGGGAGTCAGATAGGATGCGAAGGGCACTCCGTGGGCCTGCCCTTCGAGGTAGAGCCACTCGCGACCATGCTGCGCCGTCCATTCCCGCAGCTTCTCGTTGACCTCGGGTCCGTGGGTGGCCGGGTCGCGGAACTTTTCCGGTGTGGCCCACCCGGGTTCGCCGAGAAAGCGAACCAGGCTTTCCCATTGGCGCGCCTCGAGTGTCAGCAACTCGACAAATCCGTCAGCAGCCGGCATTACTCCGCCCATCCTGAAGAATCTGGAGAATCGGGTTTCGGTGAATCCTTCCGATTCAAGACGTTGTACCGGCAGATAGCCTATGGCCATCTGCGCCTCTTGCATGGAAGAGTCAACGGACTGCCCGGTACCGGTATCCCACTGTGCGACCACCGCTCCCAGGATGCCCACAGCCGCAGTCAGCCCTCCCTGGTAGGAAGCCATCATGCCCCCGGCAGTTATGGGCGCCCGGTCTGGGAAGGTGTCGAGGGCCAGCCCATTGGGAAGGAGATTGCCTTCGCCGCCGGCGTGGAACACGTTGATGTCGTGGGCGGAGTATTCCGCCTTCGGCCCGCTGGACCCGAAAGGCGTGATGGCGGCAACGATAAGCGCCGGTTCCTGGTTTGACTGGCGCTGCGCTGCCTTGGGTCCGGACAGGGCCTCACGAGTGAGTCCTCTGGCCGCTGCGGCACTGGGCGGGCAATCATGAATGAGCACGTGGGCTCCTGCTACCAACTGCGCCAGGATCTCGCGCCCCTTTGGATTGTCAACAGCCAGCGTCACACTTCGCTTGCCGGTGTTGAGATAGAGGAAAGTCCCGCTGCGTTCAGGATGGGGGGCATCGCCGGGAAAGGGGCCCCTGCGTCTGGACGAGTCGCCCACCTTCGGCGGCTCTATCTTCACCACGTCTGCACCCAGGGACGCAAGAAGCTTGCCGCAGTAGGGGGCGGCCACCATGTCGCCCAACTCCAGCACACGCAGCCCGGCCAGGGCCTTGAGGGTGCCTGTGTCAGCCGGGGTGGATTGCGAATTCGACTCCAAGCCTTTGTCCTTACATCCAGTTCTGGACCAAGCTGCGGGAACAGCCAGTATTCGTTCCTACTCGGGCAGTATCGGAGGCATGTGCTCGGTGCGCGGCACTTCGTGGAGGTTCAGGGCGCGCCCGTCGGTGAACCAGGGCAAGCGAGGGTCCCGGGAAGGCAGCATCACGGTTGCCTGGCCCGGAGCGGTTACCTCGCCCCGCTGGTTTTCGGCCCAGATTTCTAGGTCCACCAAAGGAGCGCCATCGTGGATGCGCTTCCCGATGACGCGACCCTTACACCACTGTGTATCACCGTAAACGTTGAAGCGACGGCATTCTACCCGCAAGCGCTTCAGAAAGGCGTCGTCGCCCATCCAGTTGGTGACCAAGGTGCCCATCCACGACACACGCTGGGGACCGTAGTCGTAGGCGCCGGGCACGCCCACCGCCTCTGCTACGGAGTCGCGAAGGTGGCCGATGCCGGTGTATTCCAGCCCGCCACCAGCCTCCGGATTCCGGAAGAAGTGGTCGGGGTGGCGGAGCGCTTCTCGCAGCAGCACACCGTGAGCGCTCGAGCGTCCGGTGCCCACCAGGAAGGCTGACACGTCCTGCAGCGAAAGCGGGCCGCGCACCACGGGTTCCATCTCGTCACCGATGTTGGTGTCCTCGTAGTACCGGGGCAGGCTGCCCCGGGCCTTTTCCGCCAGCACCTGCTGGTCGATGGCCTCCAGTTCCTCGGGGGTATATTCGTGCCGACGGGGAACACTGGCGTATTTGCCGCGCTCCCGGGAGGCGCGCCGCTGGTGGCGGGTGCACCAGCCGACAACCCGGGCCACCAGCTCGTCCCGCTGGTTGGTGTAGATGGTTTCGACGAACTGGATAACCAGCGTTTCCGAGTACCGGCTCTGGCGCTCCTGAACATCGAGGACCCGCTCGATGCAGTTGACCGCATCACCCGGCCTGAGGTTTCGGAAATACTCCCAGTCGTTACCGGCAAAGAAGCCGTGAACACCCGGCAGGCCCCAGCGGGTACGGCCCGACCAGTGACGCATGTATGGCGCACACGGGTGTCCAATGATGGAGCCGTACTTGGAGTAGGCGGAGTATTCCTGGTCCCGGAAAATGGGGTTGCTGTCGCCGATGCCGTTGACGAAGTTGAGCAGCGCGCCAAGGGAGGCATCGCGGACGAAGTTCTCAGTTCGCAGCCTCGCGCCAATCATTGCCTTGGCACGGGCAACAGATTCAGGCGATATTCCGCCTTCCACCTCCGGCAGGGTCTCGACTACTCGCTCGCGCTCGTTCTGGCTGGTCATTGGTTTTTCTCCGATTGTTGGCTTGCTACCAGATTACCTGCTCTTCCTCCAGCCGCGAAACTTCGGAGTCTTCCAGCCCAAGCAGGCCGCAGAAGACCTCGCGGTTGTGTTCGCCGAGAAGCGGCGCGTGACGCCGTATTCGTGGCGGCGTGCGGCTGAGCTGCCACATGAGGTTGAAGACAGGTTCGATACCCAACGCGGGGTGGTCGATATCAGAATACAGTCCCCGCTCCCGGAAGTGGGGATTGAACAACCTGCCCTCTGCGTCAAGAACCGGAAATGCCGCCACACCGTGGGATTGGAGCAACTCGGTGGCTTCCCACGCAGCGCGTTCGCTTGTCCATTCCGATACGCGGACGTCCAGCTCCCTGCGGTGGTTGAGGCGAGCGTAGCGACTGGAGAAGTCCGGCTCGCTGGCCCAGCCGGGATTGTCCATGGAGTCGACGAGCCCGCGCCACTCCTCTTCGGTGCGAACGGCAATGGAAATCCACTCGTCCTCGCCAGCGCAGGGATAGTTCCCGTAGGGGGCCATTACCGGGTCGTAGTTCCCCCTTGGCTGTGGGACCCTGCCCGTGAGCTCATACTCCATGATACCTGCGCCCATGGTGGCCACTGTGGCGCGGAGCATTGAAACGTCTATGTACTGGCCGTGGCCCGTGCTTTGGCGCTGTAGGAGAGCCGAGACGATGGCGAAGACGGCGTGAAGAGCGCCGCAGAGGTCGGCGTATGCGTGCTTGAGGCCCAGCGGGCGGCCGCTTTCGCCGTCGGCACCCTCGTAACCCATGGTGCTGTCCAGTCCGGACAGCGCGCCAATCGAGGGAGCGTAGGCACGCAAATCCCGCAGCGGACCGGTCTGGCCATTGGATGTGATGGAGGCCATTATCAGCCGGGGGTTCTCTCGGCTCAGCGTATCGTAACCGAGCCCCAGGCGTTCCATGACACCGGGCGAGAAGTTTTCGATAACGACATCGCACCTGGCAGACAGCTGACGGGCAAGCTCCACTGCTTCAGGCTTAGTCGTGTTGAGAGTGATGCTCCGCTTGCCCCGGTTCACGTTGTGGAACATGGGGTTCTGCTCGGGGTCGGGTTCGTCGCCGATGATGGGCCGACCGAGTCGCATGTAGTCCATGCGTTGCCGCGTCTCCACCTTTATGACCTCGGCGCCCATATCGGCGAGAATCATGCCCGGCACTGCTCCGGCCAGAACCCAGCCGAAGTCCAGCACACGATAGCCCTCAAGGGGTCCGTGCGGCACGTCGGGCAGTTGGGTCATTAAGTAAACCTGCAGCCTAGTCGAAGCTGAACGGAGGGTATTCGTCAACGAGCAGAGTACTATAGGCGCTGACACGATACTGCCAGAGATTCAATCGCATGATGATGTCGAATAGCGACTCGGAATAGCGGCCGGTAATCAGCACGAGCACGAGGGCCACCAGCACCAGGAGACCGGTGATCATGCCGAGGAAAGAGACGATGACCCAATGGGGAATGATCAGGAGCCAGCGAAAGAGCGTGGTCAAACGCGAAGATGTTTCAGGATATTCGATCAGCAGGTCCGCCGGGTAGTCGTCCTTCGAACCGAACGAGAAGGGTGGGTAGCGGTCCGTGTTGCCAACACCGTATGAGTAATAGTTGACGCGCCAACTCCATCGCAGCAGCCCTGAGTGGTAGGTCCACAGGAACTCGGGGTTGCGGCCAATTATGATGACAATAACCCACGACAACGGTACCGTGAAAATTGTCGGCAATTGGAGAAGGCTCAGCACAACGATATGCGGAATCAGCAGCAACCACTTTATCAGCCACAGGACGCGGTTGACCCGTTCGTCGTACTCCCCGACCAGTTCTACCGGGTAGGAGCTGTATCCAGCCATTTGAAAACCTCCATAGCCGGATGGGGTAACGCCGGACCACGCCCTGCGGGAGCCTTGCGGTTAGCCGCTGGATTGTTCGGAGAAGGGGCTTGAGTATACCCCAGAGTCCTTTGCGGAATCCCGTTATATGATCCCGGTCCGGTACAACTGGGCCACTTCCTCCGGAGAAAATCCCAGCTCTCCGCAGTAAATTTCGCTATTGTGCTGGCCCAAGGTGGGACAGGGCGCAGACTGACTGGAGGTGGCGGCCGAAAATTCGTAGGGAGGGCCCGGCAAGGCGATAGACCCGGTGTCGGCCCGCTCCACTGCGGAGAACATGGAGGACAAGCTGGGGTCCTGCCGCACCTCATCAAAGCCGCGCACCGGTGCCAGGGGTACTCGGTGCTCCAGGGCCATATCCAGCAGTTCGGCCTTGGTGTGCAGCAGCAGCCACTCTTCGACGTAACTGTCCACCTCGTCAGCGTATTCGTTGTTCATAACGGTGCGGTTTCGAAAGCGCGGCTCCTGCGACCATTCGGGTGTTCCCATCAGTTCCAGTAGCCGACGCCACTGGCGCCCCTCGGGCGAGCCAACGAATATGTAACCATCCTTGCAGCGCAGGATGCAGTTCGGGTAGGGAAAGTCCAGGGCGTGGTGCCCGGTGCGGCGGGTGACGCGCCACTGGTAGACCGCCATCAGCGCCTCGGAGCCGTTGTACAGGCCAGCCATCGACTCGATTTCGGCGATGTCGATATGCTGCCCTCCTGAGCCCGCCGGAGGGCCATCGTCTCCCCTCGCGAGCAAGGCCATGACGACCGACGACGCCGCAGCTGCTCCGGCGAAGTAGCCCACCTCCGGAGTACCGAACGTCAGCGGCTCGCGGTCTGGGCTTCCCAGGCCTTCGCAGATGCCACCGCCAGCTGCCAGATTGATGTCGTAGGCCTTCCAATTGCGGTACGGACCGGTCAGGCCGAACGGAGTGATTGTGGCCATCACGAGACCGTCGTTGTGCACCCGCAGGGACTCGTACTCCATTTTTACCCGGTCCATCTCAGTGGGGTGAAGGTTATGGACCAGGACGTCGAAGCGAGAAATGAGTCCGGCGAGTATTTCCCGGCCGGTTGGGGTGTCCAGATTGAGGGTGATGCCCCGCTTGTTGGCGTTCAGGTAGAAGAAGAGGCCGCTGCGCTCGCGGTGTGGCAGGCCATCGGGCCAGGGGCCGTAGTCGCGGGCCCAGTCGCCAACGCGGGAACGCTCGATCTTGACCACCTCGGCGCCCATGTCGGCCAGCAGCTTGCCACAATACGGAGCAGAGATGAATTCCCCGAACTCAAGGACTCGCAGGCCGTTGAGCAGACCGTAGGTCATGCCGTTTGGCCTGCTGCCGCGTAGCGCGCCAAGGTGTGCAGGTGCCCGGCCAGTTCCTTCGGCGCGGAGAGGAAGGGGGAGTGACCGGTCTGCATGGTGATGACCTCAGCGCAGGGCAGCTGGGTGTACATCTCACGGGCCCATTCGGGGGATACGGCGTTGTCCAGGGCACACTCGATGAATATTCGGAGAACCCGGCCATAGTTCTCTTCGGAGACCCGCATGGGCGAGACCAATGGGCCCACGGGTTGGGGTACCAGCATCGACTTGGCTCGCTCCACATCTTCCTGTGAGCAATCGTTGTAGAAGCGGTGTTTCGCCAGCTCCGGCTTGTAGACGACGTGAGAGCGGTCGGCGGCTAAATCCCAGCTGGGCCGGCTCTCGAGGGCATTGGCTTCGTCATACGGCTCATGGGAAGCGGCCTGCCATGCCGCCTGCATGAAGGTCGATCCATCCTGCAGAAGGACGGCGGTCAGATAAACGAGGACGGCAACCCGGTCAGACCGCAGTTCAGCGGCGCGGCTGATGGATATCCCTCCCAGGCTGTGTCCCACGAGGACCGCAGGGCCATCCAGGGTGTCAAGGACGCGGCACAGGTGATCAGCGTAGGTATCCAGCGTTATGTCGGACAACCGGGTGTCGTCGTGGCCATTGCCGGGGAGGTCGACGGCGATCACTTTGTGCCCATGCTGCTCAAGGAGCGGGACCACGCGTTCCCAGCACCAAGAGCCGTGGGCTGAGCCATGCACAAGGACAAAGTTGGCCATATCCCCGCTCCTTCCTCTTTCAAGAGGGACTGGGTAGCTACTTTCAAGAGGGACTAGGTAGCTACTGAGGCCAGGCGCCTATTGCAGCAGGTTGCTCCGCAGACTCTCAAGGGTATCTACGGTGACCCCGTGGCTTCGCAGGTAGACTTCCGCACCCCCGTACTCCCTGTGCAGAGTGTCAGAAAACCTGCCAAAGGCCAATGGCTGGGGCGCCAGAGTCTGCGCGGTTGGGTTCGGGTTATGCTCCATCGCCTTGATGCGGCGCACGATCCCTTCCACCGCTTCCCCGGTCAGCATGTAGTCGGCTTTGATGGTCTCTGCGTCCACTTCCAGGATCTCGAGGATCAGGGCGGCAAGTAGCCCCGTGCGGTCCTTACCGGCGCTGCAGTGGAAGACCACCCCTTTTCCGTGATCCAGTGACTCTGCTATGGAATTGACAGCTGCGGCTATTCCTTCCCCGGAGTTCTGCAGCATCCACAGATATGTGGCGGCAAGCCGTTCCGCTATATCCCCACCGGTGAAAGGAGGAATTTCTCCCCTTGCGTCGAGGAACGGAAAGTGCCGGTATTCCGCACCGAGGCCCGGCAGAGGTCCCAAGCCGTCCCGGTTGGCTTCATTGGTGTTGCGAAGATCCACAACCAGTCCGATGTTCAGCTGTTGGGCAGCCAGCGTGGAATCGGCGGTTGTCATCTCCTGAAGTGCGTCGCTGCGGAAAAGCCGACGCCAGCGGACGGTCTCTCCCTTTTCATTCCCGTAGCCGCCGAGATCGCGGAAATTGACGCAGCCCTGCATGGGCAGCCACCGCGAGTTACTTTCGTCGCTCACGCTCCCGACACTCCCATTTCCCTTGCGATTTCCAGCATGGCGCGGGCCGTTTCTTCGTGGGCGATGTCCACCATGTCGCCGCCGAAGGTGACCGCCGCGCCTCCCTGGGCACGCGTCGCTTCCATTGCCTCGATCAAGCCCCTGTAGTGGGCCACCTCCTCTTCCGAAGGCGTGAAGACCTCGTTGACCACCGGCACGTGCGAGGGGTGGATAAGGTGCATGCCGGTGTAGCCCAGCTGCTTGGCTTGCTGCGCCGACCTACGCAGACCGTCCAGGTCATGAATGTCCATCCAGCCGCCGCTCATTGGATAGGGAATGCCGGCGGCGCGAACATCCACCAGAACCTTGGAACGCAGGAACAGCGTTTCCATGCCCTCAGGAGTCCACTGGAAGCCGATGGAGCGGGCGGTGTCTCCGCCCTTGCCGCCGGCGGCACCCATGTGGGCTATCCGGGGCGAAGAAATTGCTATTTCCCACGATTGCCGAATTCCGGATGCGGTTTCCAGGGAGGGGTCAATGAAGATCCTGCCTGTCTCCAGACCCTTCTCTCGCTCGAAGTGCCGTAACAGGTTATCGACTTCGACAACGTCGGCCGGGCCTTCGACCTTGGGCAGCAGGACACAGTAGAGGTGGGGGCCTACAATTGCCTCGAGATCGCCACCGGTCAGCCCGGTCTCCAGCCGGTTTACCCGCACCACGATGGTCTGGCCCGCCTCGCCGAGCTCCTGCACCATGGCAGCGACGGACTCGCGGGCCGCTGGCTTCTCGTCGGGCGGGACCGAGTCCTCCAGGTCCAGAATATATGCGTCGGCTTTGAAGCGCGGGGCCCTGCGCATCCAGTCTTCCTTGTTTCCCGGAACGAAAAGCTCAGTCCGTATGGGCCTGGCCTTGAATCTGCCGTTGTTTGTTGTCAAAGAAATCCCCCAGCATGTCTGCTTTTACCGAACAAACTCGGATGTGCCTAATTCAGGACACGTGAAGCGCACGGCTGTGGTTACTGGTTGTGCGTCCCTTTGTCAGTTCATCTGAACCCTTGCGCTATACCACGCCCTGCGCTTTGAGGTCAGCGAGTTGCGCTTCGCTGAGGCCCAGAATGCTCCTGAAGACTTCCTCGTTGTGCATCCCCAAAGTCGGAGCGCCGGGCAGGGTCGGTAGTTCTCCGCCGGAGAAACGGACCGGGAAACCGGCCCCAACTGCACCTCCGACCGGCTCATTCATGGCGCCGTGGTTCATGGGCACCAGGCTTCCCCGGTCCCAGAAGTGGCGGTCGTTCATCACCTGCTCGGCGGTGCGGACGGGGGCGCATGGAACGTCGTGTTTCTCCAGGCACTCAATGGCGTCGTCGAGGGTCATTTTCCCGATGTGGCCCTGGATTTCCCGGCGGGCTTCTTCCACGTTGTCTGTGCGTTTCACGTAGGTGTCAAAGCGGGGATCGTCCAGCAACTCGGGAGTCTCCAGAGCGTCGCACATGCGGCGCCACTGGTCGTCGCTGGTCACGGTGATGGAGATATCGCCGCCGACAGCGCTGTACAGGCCGGTGGGGCCGCTGCGGCTGATGTTCCCGGTGCGCAGGGGAATACCTGCCTCGATGCCCTCCTCCAGGTTCTCCATGAACATCAGGGAAACGAGGGTGTCCATCATGGAGACGTCGAGGTATTGTCCCTTTCCGGTGCGGTCCTTCTCGCGTAGGGCGGCCAGAATCGAGTAGCAGGCGAACATCGGTGTCACCAGGTCGCCGATGTAAAAGCCAACTTTTACGGGCGGACGGCCCTCCTCCCCGTTGATGTCCATGAGGCCGCTCATCCCCTGGATCTGGGGGTCGTGGGCCGGCTTGTCCTTGTATGGGCCAGTCTGGCCGTAGCCCGATATGGAGGCGTAGACGATGCCGGGGTTTACGGCCGCGACCTCCTCGTAACCCAATCCGGCGCGGCGCAGCGAGCCGGGTGCAAGGTTCTCCAGGACCACATCGCTCTGCTTGGCCAGTTCGAGGAACAGCTCCCTGCCCCTTTCGGTCTTGAGGTCAAGGGTGACGCTCTTCACGCCCTGGGTGCGCTTGAGGAACCGGGTGGAAATGTCCTCATCGGAGTTTCGACTGGGGTGGGTACCCTCGGGACCGGCAAAAGGGCCGTTGCCCCTCACCGGGTCGCCGCGGCCTGGAATTTCCACCTTGATGACCTCGGCGCCCAACCGGGCGAGGCTCATGGATGCGAACGGCCCTGCCAGGTACACAGTTACGGCCAAGACGCGAATGCCGGCCAATGGCTGCATGGTTTTCTCCCTACTCGAATTCCGCCGGTTCTAGTTCGGGCTCTTCGTCCACGGCTCCAGAGGAGTATCGTTCGATAACTCGGCGGAATTCACCAAGCTTCTCGTGCAGCCAGTCGATCATATCCGGCCAGTTGTCCCGGTTGTTGGTGTCGATCCGCAAGGACTCGGCAGAGGTTCCCAGGTTCAGCTGCAGGCCCTCGCGGTAAATGGAAACCAGCTTCCTGGCTTCATCGTCGTATCTGCGGCTCTGCTCCACCAGGAAAATGCCAACCCTGCCCTGCGCGAGGTACTGGGAAACCAGAACACCGCCCGTCTCGTGATATATGTTGCTGTGGTTGTGGTCAGCGTTGATCCGCACATCTCCGGGATAGTGGTCTGCATAGGAATGCCAGAAGTCGTTGCGTATGCGGCGGAGGCGATTCAGCCGGGTGTTCCGTGCGCCCTCCCCCGGAGACATACGATTGAGCACTTGGACACGCCGGTCCCAATCGTGAGGCTTTTCCAACACCTCGAACACGGGGGCTATGGGGGCAGGAAAGTCGCCAATGCGTACCGCCCGGACGCGAACGGCGAAGAATGAGAAATCCCCCGGGGTGTTCATATTCAGCCAGCGGATGGCGGCCAGGTGATCGGGATGGAACTCCCGGGCCACCCAGATGGCGGACTGCGCCTCGAACCGGGCCAAGTGGCTCATGATCTGGCCCAGGTGATTGTGGTCAGTGTTGTCCAGCTGGTTTTCAATTACGACACGACTTCCGTTGGCAGGGAAACTGGCCAGGATGTCGGCGCTGAAACCGTCAACGGCCACTTCGAATTCGTCGGGGTCGATCGCGACGCCCAGCACCCTGGACAGCCGCTGCAGGTTGTCAGAAAGCCAGGGGGTAAAATCTTCGTTTTCGCTCTCCCAGGCCTCTCTGATATCTATGTCTCTGAGTTCGCTGAAGTCCATCATCTCTTCCCCTCCACCAGGAAATCGTGTTGTGATATTTTAACACCCCTCAGAAATGCTTGTGGTACAATCCGGTTGGTTTGCCGGGCATCCGGCATTCCGCCTATTCACTGTCTAATCTTGGGTATCCAAACTCCGCGCGAGGTGGATTCTAATGGCATCCAATATCGTACTGTCCAATACCGACTACAAGGTCGTCGGAACCCGGCCGGTACGGCACGACGGCACCGACAAGGTGACCGGCCGCGCCAAGTACGGAGCCGACTTTGAGGCCTCCGGCGTCCTCTTTGCAAAAGTGCTGCGGAGCCCCCACGCTCACGCCCGCATCAAGTCCATCGACACCAGCAAGGCCGAGGCCGCAAGGGGAGTCCGCGCCGTCATCACGGGCGCAGACATACCGACCGACAGCGCCGCTGCCCGCAAGGTGATGGCGAAGGACAAGGTCCTCTACAAGGGCCACCCGGTGGCAGCCGTGGCAGCAACCAGCGCCCACGACGCCGAGCAGGCCCTGGCCCTGATCGAGGTGGAGTACGAAGTGCTGAAGGCGGCCACCGAGGTCCGGCAGGCGATGGCCGAGGACGCCGAACTCCTCCACGAAGACCAGACCACCACGGAGATGGGCGAAGCCACCGACAAGCACAGCAACATAGCCACTCACTTCCGCTATGAGCAGGGCGACCTTGACCAAGGCTTCGCCGCAGCCGACATCGTAGTCGAGAAGGAATACTCCACGGCCACGGTGCACCAGGGTTACATCGAGCCCCAGAACGGCGCCGCATTCTGGAACGCCAACGGCGAACTGACCATCTGGGTCAGCACGCAGGGCGCGTTCACCACCCGGGACGCGCTGGCCGGTGTGCTGGACTTGCCCGTCTCCAAGGTAAAGGTGGTGCCCATGGAGATTGGCGGCGGGTTCGGAGGGAAGATTCCCATCTACCTGGAGCCGCTGACTGCACTGCTGTCCAGGAAAGCCGCCGCGCCGGTTAAGTCCGCGATGAGCCGCGCCGAAGTATTCGAGGCCACCGGGCCCACCTCCGGCTCCTACATGCATGTCAAGATGGGGGCCACAAGCGACGGCAAGATAGTCGCCGCTGAGGGGATGCTGGCCTTTGACGCAGGCGCCTTCCCCGGCTCTCCGGTAACTGCGGGCGCACAGTGCATGTTCGCCTGCTATGAAATCGAGAACTGTCGCGTCGATGGCTACGACGTGGTGGCCAACAAGCCGCCGGTCGCGGCATACCGTGCCCCCGGCGCTCCCATCGCTGCCTTTGCCGCCGAGACGGTGGTGGATGAACTGGCGGAAAAGCTGGACATGGACCCCATCGAGTTCCGCGTGCGGAACGCCTCCAAGGAAGGCACGCGCCGCGTTGATGGCCCGGTCTTCCCCAAGGTAGGCAATGTCGAGCAGTTGGAAGCCGCCAGGGATTCCGAGCAGTACCAGCGCCCACTGGAAGGCCCCAATCGCGGTCGCGGTGTGGCCTCCGGATTCTGGTTCAACATCGGGCTCCAGTCCAGCGCCGCCATCAGCGTGCTGGCTGACGGGACCATTTCGCTGGTGGAAGGCTCCACCGATATCGGAGGCACCCGCGCCTCCATCGCCATGCAGGCCGCAGAGGTCTTGGGCATTCCTGCCGAGGACGTGGACCCCAGCGTGGGGGATACCGACTCCGTGGGATACACCTTCCTCACCGGCGGCAGCCGCACTACATTCGCCACTGGGTGGGCCGCCTACGAATGCGCCCAGGAAATCAAGCAGAAGATGATAGATCGCGCCGCCGGCATCTGG
The DNA here is from genome assembly GCA_965216065.1 of Dehalococcoidia bacterium. GTDB lineage: Bacteria > Chloroflexota > Dehalococcoidia > Lucifugimonadales > UBA3495 > VXOI01. The sequence continues at coordinate 1,610,099 of CBDCFB010000001.1, read as the reverse complement.
GACGTCGATGTTGCCGATGTTGACCTGGTGGACGGCGTTTTCCAGCACACCTCCGACCAGGAGCTCAAACTGAGCTTCAAGGAGTTGGCGGGACAGTTGAACCGCACCGGTGGGCCCATCTCGGCACAGGTGAGTGTTGACCCCCGCGGCGCGGGCGGCGCCTTCGCCACCCACATCGTGGATGTGGAAGTTGACCCAGACACCGGTAAGGTCACCATTCTGGACTACACCGCGATCCAGGATGTCGGCAAGGCCATCCACCCCAGCTATGTGGAGGGCCAGATTCAGGGCGGCGTCGTGCAGGGAATCGGCTGGGCGCTGAATGAGGAATACCGCTTCAACCCCGACGGCCGGATGGAGAACTCCTCCTTCCTCGACTACCGGATGCCCACCAGCCTGGACCTCCCTATGATTGGCACGGTGATCGTCGAGATAGCCAACCCTGGTCATCCCTACGGCGTCCGTGGCGTCGGTGAGGTGCCGATTGTGCCTCCCATGGCTGCCATCGCCAACGCCATCTACCACGCGGTCGGCGTGCGCATGAACCAGCTGCCCATGTCCCCGGATGCCATCCTTGAGAACCTGTGGGCCAAGGACGGCGAGCCGGCAGGTCTGACGCAAGCAGCCTAGCCACAGGGGCCTGATACAGGCAGTCCTGGAGATCATGTAGGGGCGCACGGTTGTGCGCCCCTACGGTATTATCCGGAATCGAATTGTCGCAGGAGAAAAGCAATGACCAGAGTGCCATTTGCAACTCGGGAAGCCATGGATGCCGCCGGTCAGGCCATCTGGGACGATATTGAGACCTCGCGGGGAGGGGTAGCGCGCAATTACGCCGCGCTGCTGAACAATCCGCAGGCCGCAGGGGCGATGGCAGGACTGGGCGGCTACGCTCGTTACGAGACCCCGCTACCTGCTCGTATCAAGGCGCTGGCCGTTCTCACCGCGGCCCGCGAGGCTTGTGGCAAGTACGTCTGGACAGTCAACCAGCGTCCCGCAAGAGAGGCGGGAATCTCCGACGAAATAATCGCCGCCATACTGGAATACCGGGCGCCCGCCGGGTTGGAAGCCGACGACGCTACGGTGGTGCAGTTCGTGTTGGAGTTGCTTCGGCAGCACCGGATCTCTGATACGACCTTCGAATCTATGCGGGCGCTGGTCGGCAACGCCGGCGTGGTGGACGTGCTGGTGGTCAGCGGCTACTACCACACGCTGGCCCACTGCCTGCAGGCCCTGGATGTGGAGCTGCCGGAGGGCACCGAGTCGGCGCTGACCTACTAGCCAGTACGATTTGCGTGTCGCAAGCGCAGAGTCTTTTAGTTTTACGGTACGAATAACACTGTTTCCGTCATTCCCACGAGAGAACGTCATCCCAGACTTGATCCGGGACGGGAATCCAGTGCCCGGCTACCTGTGGTCGTGTTGTAAGCAGTTGGACCTCTGGATTCCCGCTTTCGCGGGAGTGACGGGTGAAAACTAAAAGACCCTGGTCGCAAACGGGGGAAGACGGGCAAGCAGAGAGTAGCCCTGATACCGAAACTTAGAGTGGCTGTGTTGGGTCTCGGATGATTGCGCCGCCTGCGGTCCCTGCTGCACAATGGGGACGACCGGTCTCCTATCGATGACATTATATTGCTCCCGCCGATGACAATCCGCGTTCTATTTATTGTTGCCTGCCTCGTCCTGGTTACAACGATATCTTGCCATGCCGGAAGGCCAGGATTGCTGTCGGAATTGTCGGCGGCAGTGGATGCCCTACGCCTGGAAGTAGGAGAGTTGAGGGCAGGGTTTGAAATTCCGGAACGGACTTCCACAGAAGATACGGAGTCCCGCTTCACTCTTCAGCTTCTCCATGCTTCCGACATGGATGGGAGCACGGGGGCATTGGAAAACGCCGAGAATTTCTCTGCGATTTTGGACGCCTTCCGGGACCAATATCCATCGAACACCCTGGTACTGAGTTCCGGGGATAACTTCATTCCAGGGCCGCGCTATTACGCTGCTGCGGACTCGGACAACGAGGCCACGCTGGGAATTCCCGGTAACGGTCGCGGAGATATTGCCCTGCTCAATGCCATGGGTTTCCAGGCTTCAGCGGTGGGCAACCATGAGCTGGACCGGGGAACGGTGGAGTTTGCATCCATCATAGGCTCTGACAGGGACGGCGATAGGACTTTCCCCGGCGCCCTGTTCCCCTACCTGTCCAGCAACCTGGTCTTTGCGGACGACGAAGAGGTGAGGGAGTTGGTGGTCGCCGACGGCCAGGAGGCCATGCTGATTGGCGCAGGCCTGGCCCGCAGCGCAGTGATCACGGTGGGCGGCCAGCGGGTCGGTATAGTAGGTGCGACCACGCCTTCCCTCGCGCGTCTATTACCGCGACCGGGGGCATCACCATAGAGCCGGAGGAATACAGCCTGGACGGACTGGCAGCCATCATCCAGTCTTCGGTCAACCAACTTATCCCGCAGGGTGTAAACAAGGTCATCCTGCTGGCACACATGCAGCGCATCGACATCGAGAAAGCGCTGGCCGAAAAGCTCACCGGGGTAGACATCATCGTGGCCGGTGGGTCCAACACGCTGCTGGCGGACCAGACCGACCGGCTGCGTCCTGGGGACGCAGCGGCCGACTCCTACCCGTTACAGTACGAATCCGCCGCAGGGGAACCGGTGCTGCTGGTCAACACTGATGCCGACTACAGGTATCTCGGTCGACTGGTAGTAGAATTCGATCAGGATGGGGAAATTATTCCCAGTTCCGTCAGTCCCTACGTTAGCGGTGTCTATGCTACCGACCGGCAGGGCGGGCAGCTCTTCGCCGGGGAGCCTATCCCGGAGGTAAGGCACATCGTGGGCACCCTGCGCGAGGTGTTGCGGGAGAAGGACGGGAACATCCTCGGCCGTACCGTTGTCTACCTGGCAGGAAGGCGTGGCGACGTTCGCACGCAGGAAACGAACCTGGGGAACCTGACCGCAGACGCCAACCTCTGGACGGCCCGCCTGTACGATCCGGAAACCCAAGTGTCTTTCAAGAACAGCGGCGGCATCCGGGACCATATTGGCCGGGTGGTCCAGCCGCCCGGCACCGTTTCAGCTGATGACGCCGAGCGCCTGCCGCCTGCGGCTAACCCCGTCGCAGGGAAAGAATTTGGAGAAGTGTCCCAGCTGGACATCGAAGGTGCCCTGCGATTTAACAACGGGCTGGTGATAGTCCTGGTGACCGCTCAGGGACTGGTCGATATCCTGGAACACTCGGTCGGCTTCGACGGCGTCGGTGAGGTTCCAGCGGGTAATTTCCCACAGGTGGGCGGCATGAGGTTCAGCTTCGACCCCTCTGCGCCCTCAGGCCGGCGGGTACGGTCACTGGCCATCGTGGATGACGACGGCGCCGTCACTGATCGGGTGGTTTTGGCGGGGAGCCTCGCGGGGGATCCACAGCGGCTCATCAAAGTGGTTACGCTCAACTACCTGGCCAACCAAGGAGGGGGATTTTCCTTCCCGCTGCCACACGCGGGCCGGGTGGACCTGGCAGGAGAGGCCGGGCAGTTCAATGCGCCAGATACGAACTTTCCCGACACCAACGGGAACGGGGTCATAGACAGCGCGATCGCGGTCGACCCTGGCCTTTCGGACTTTGCCGCTCCAGGTACGGAGCAGGACGCGCTGGCGGAGTACCTGGCCCGGTTCCATTCAGACAACCCGTACGACCATCCTGATACAGGCCCGCTGGAGGACAGGCGAATCCAGAACCTGGCCATCAACGGCAAGTCCGACACGGTGTTCGTGCCGGACTTCGAAGAGTGATTCCCAGCAGGTTGTGGACTAGGCGGCGGCGGGGACCTTCATCACCGAGGTCATGGCCTGCACCTCGAGGCGGGCGATGTGGCTTCGGGCGTGGTCCATGACGGCCTGCCACTCAGGAGACGAATAGAAGGCTTCCTCCCTGGAGGCCACCTCATCGGCGCTCGGGAATGACCTGATCCAGATAAACTGGTTATTGTCCGCGTTGACCCACATCCCATCTACGGTGATGCCATATTTCTTCTGGATTCCCACCAGCTGGTCGTTGAACAGTTCAACCCAAGCGTCCATCATGCCACGATTGATGGTGTAAGTACGCAGTTGATAAAGCATGCCGTCCTCCTAATTTGTGGTTCCCGGTTTAGGTAATATCCGATCTAGGTAGCGACGCAGGTGATAGTTCGCTCCACGCCTTCGATGCCTTGGACCCCGGCGGTAACCAGCTCAACCAAGGCCACCATGTCGTCGGCTTCCGCGAGAGCGATCAGGTCGTAGGTGCCTGTGATAATGTCGGCCTCGGAAACATTGTCCATGTTTCTAAGGGCCGCAAGCGCATCTATGGCTGCCCCCACGCGGGTCTCTATCAGTATGTACGCTCTTGCTGCCATCGGAGTTGTCCCTTACAGGCGGCTCTGAAGGGTAATTATGCCAAGCCTGCGAAGTGCGGCTAGTCGGGGATCGCGGCGGTGCTGGTGACTTCCACCAGATTGTCGGGCGCCCCGAAGTTGACTATGACGGTAGTGCGAGCTGGCCGGTCAGCCGGGAAGAATTCGGCATAAACCTCGTTGAATCCCGGCAGGTCCTCCCTGTTGGTCACATAGCAGGTGTTGGTCAGGACCTGGTCCATGGAGGAACCCGAAGCCTCCAGGATGATCGAAATGCGTTCGAGGGCGTGTCGTGTCTGCTCCTTGATGTCCTTTCCCACAGAGTTGTCTGTCGGATGCCGGCCCGTGCAACCCTGCACGAAGACGAGATTGCCGTGTCTCACCGCCTGCGATAGCGGCGCGTTACCAGCCGTGATCCTGTCGGTCGAAATGATTTCCTTTCCAGGCATGAGAAACAGCCTCCTCGATGGAATCTGCCACGCCAATCCTGCATTCGCCCGTGATACCAGTCCCGCCGCAGACAGTCGAATCATTATATCCGGGGCCTAACACCTGTCAATTCGAGCTAGTCGGGGACAAGGGCGAAGTCCGATCCCAGTGCCTCTATGAACTCCGGAAACGATTCCTTTCCGTTCCAGCGCACCGTTCCACCAAACTCGCCCACTGCCGGGCCGCCCTCAATGGACACATCGCCAGTCTCAACGAGCAGCTCCACGTGGCTGATCACCTCGGTCAGAGCGAGGAAAAAGTTGTTGTCGTCAAGTTCCCGGTGTGAAAAATGGTCCCGAGTCAGCGATGCCAGGTCCCGAGGACCGCCTTTCAGAATATCAACGAGGTCATGGCAGCGACTGACGTGATGTTCGACGATCTCTGCTGCGCGTTCCAGACCCACGAGGTTGAACTGGCCACGATGGTAAGCGCGATGTGCAGGCAGGACGGCGATGCCATCGGGACTCGTGTCTCCAATGGCGGCAACCCGTAGCAGCGAACGCAGCAGGGCCTTGAGGCCATAGATCTGGTTGTCGGCCCGGTAGGCCTCAGGGAGCACGGAGCGATAGCTGGAGTGGCTCCGGCTGACGGACGGATGGGGCGTGATCTGCGGCAGGACATGGTCGCCGGTGAACATGATCCCGTCGAAGAGAATGCACAGCTCGTCCGGCGAGTGGCCGGGCGTGTACAGGTAGGTCAGACCATCGGACCGCAAGCCGTCGGTAACTGAGCAATCAAGGTCCAGCTGGAGGGCCCGCTGGTGATGCCTCTTTACCCTCTCGACCGTCTCGGAGTTTTCGAAAGCCTCGAAACCAGTGACCTCCCGACGCCAGCTCGTCTCCCTTTCCCAGCGGTCTTCGAGCAGAAGGCTGCCGTAGATCTCATGGGCCCACAGCTCGGCGCCGCTTTCCTGCACCACGCTCAGGCAGCCCCCGTCGTGGTCCATGTGGCCGTGGGTCACCACGATACGTTGAACCGCAGCCATCGAGTACCCCAGGTACTCGAGTCCCTCGGCCAGAAGGTGCTCCGAACCGTGGCAGCCAGGGTCGATTACCGTCAGGTAGTCCCCTTCGACCACGTAGCACCAAGTTGGCCCCAGGGGCGTCTCCCAAGCTTGGGGGATTCCCAAGGCCGATACCACCGCTCCGTTCGGCGCGGAGTACCTGACCACCATCCTGTTTCCGGAGTCGTCGCCTTGTTTCAAGATTTCGGGTTCCAGCATTTACACCGCCGATGCGAGATTCGGACATTTGCCTGAGGCGCGCGGGATCCGCTCGAGTTGTTTGCGCACGGCCATCAAACATTCTACCTTCTCGCCCTCTGACGCTCCACTTTTCTTCAAACGGGCAGGGCAATCGCGTCTTGAATTCAGCAACTCAGCAGGTTGGGGCGGATGAGCCGACATTGCCGGTTTGCAGGGGCTGATTTTTTCGTTTTCCCGGTCATTTCTGGACATTTCGGGCTGGCCGCTGGTTCAAGAGACCTACAGGGATGTCAGTCGGGTTCTGTCTGCCATCCGTTATAACCATAGAACTAATGTTAGATAAGGGGCGCCAGGCTTGGCAAGGAGCAAATGACAGCAAAATGAGATCCCAGCCTTCAAGACGCGATTGCCCTGAAACGAGGGACCCGAGGGCAGGGTCTTTTAGTTTTCCGATACGAATAACAAAGTTTCCGTCATACCCGCTTTCGTGGGAACGACGGATTGTGGGCACGCAGATCACCTGAATGGGAACGCTACCTGGGCACCGTCCGCCCCGTGGACCATCAGCAATGTTGCCTACTGAAGTCTGACCAAGGCGGCCAGCAAAACACCATCTCTGACTATGCCCTGGGCAATGATCGAGTTCCCGACTGAAACTTCATCCTGAAGAATTGTCAGAGGAACAATGGTGATAAGGTTTCCGGCCAATAGAATCGCTTCGATCCGACCCTCATCGTCATGCCTCACCTCCTGCACGTCTCCCCTGAGGATGAACCGATGCACTCTCTCTTCCGCAGCGGTTTGCAGTGAGCGTACGCTCTCGATCTTCCTGGCAACAAAGATGCCGCCTGATATTGCGCCGCTAACCCTAACGACTGTGCCGCCTGATATTGCGCCCACTATCTCGGTATCACTGGATATTCGGACCGTGATGCCGTTGACCACGATATCAACCGGGAACGGGGATGGGGATGCAAATCGGCGTGCGACAATTCCCTGCATCTGCACAGTAGGGAGAACACCCACGCTGCCCGCTGGGCTGGGCTCCACGGTCACTGCCAGAATATCTCCGCTCACAACTACGGCCTGTACAACCACCGCAATGCCCGGGGTCAACTCCATCTCCACCCTGGTCAAAGCGTCCACGGCCACTGAAATTCCATGGACAACGAAGCCTGTAACCGTGCCGTCGTTCCGGGTGGTAACGCTCTCCACAACTCCGGAGACACTGGCCTCAGTACCGCCGGTGATGCCTGGCCCGTATCCCAGGATTTCCCGCGCCAGCACCGATCCGTCTCTTTGCAGAATTCCGCGGACCTGTACCGGAGAACCCACCTGCAGAGAGGCGTCGATCGAGGTGAGCGCAGTGGTGACTACGGGGATTCCATTGACCACCAGGGTGCCGTCGGCTTCGACCAGTTCGATGCGGCCCTCTATGTCCACCGGGTTAGCCTGTGTTTCGCCGGTCTCGTCGTAGGCGACCGAAAGGGCAACCTCCCGTGCCAGCAGGTCTCCATTACCCTGCAGTTCCGCCCTCACCCGTACCGTCGACCCGACCGACACATCTCCGACAATCTTCGTCAGGTCGCTCAGAAGGATGGTGACACCATCCACCGCCAGCGACTGACCCTCAAGCCACCGGTCCAGGGTGCCCCGGATGCTTACAGCGCGCACCAAACGGTCCTGTTCGGAAGATATCGCAGAGACTTCGGTTGCCAGCAGATCTCCCCTGCCACCGGTAGCGGTAACCGCAACACGCCGGCCCACCGACGGGCGGCCTGACAGCACTGTATTTGCATCGACACTGACGGGTACGCCGCCGACATTCCATGCGCCCTGGGTTGAGATTTCTCTGAAAATTCCCTCTATCCAGACCGCACCCCCTGCGGATTCACGAAGGTTCTCGATCTCCCGGGCGTATAGCGACCCATCGTCCCTGACGATGGCCGAAACCCTGACTGCCTGTCCGGGATTGGGCAGACCGTCCGTGTAGGTGTGGCGGTCGACCTCAAAGTGCGCGGAGCTAACCGTCCATAGGCCGGTTTCCGGATCGCGGCCCTGAAAGATACCGTGCAGGATCGTGCGAACGGCAACCTGTCCCGTTCCCTCGTCATGCTCGATTCTACGGGCCAGCAGGGAACCGTCGGGCAGCAGCTCGGCCTCGACCAGCACGGCGTCGCCTACGGACATACCGGCGGTCATCACTGTGTTGGCGTCCAGACCGACCTCGGTTGCAGACAGTATCAAGTTTGCGTTTTCGGGGTTGATTCCCTGGAATATTCCGCGGACGAGGGCCACATTGGCAGGATCAGCTACCGGGTTCGAGATCAACTCGGGCTCGGGACCTGAAATCACATTGATTTCAGTGAGTGAAGGCCCCGTCTGACCATCCGACGAGACGTATGACGCGACAACATAGTCGCCAACACCCAGTTCAACCCCTCCCTGGTGAAACTTGATCCCGACTGATCCGGAAAGACCAAAGGTTACCGCCACGCTGTTGCCATCCGGAGGCTGTATTTCGATGCTGTCCGGAGTAAGGGCACTGACCGTCCCCACAAAGTGGCGGTTGCGGGTCCTGGCTGGCACGAGGTATACCTGCCTTGCTACTGACCCTTCGGTATTTTTCCCCAGCGAAACGGCTACATGGTCGCCGACGGCCAATTCTCCAAGCCCCGCGCTCTCCCGCCCCGGAACGCTTATGTGCGTGTCGGAGACGACTTCCATGTCCACCCGCCCGCGGTTGGTGTTGACCGCCAGCGTTCCTTCGTCGATGAAGTTGCGGCGGATCTGGAGCACGGTCCCAAAAAAGTCCAGTTGGGCCGGAGCAATATTCGACCAGTCGGACTCGTTGCCGGAAAGGTCTATGGCAGTTACCGAATAAGAGAAAGTGCCTTCGGGGGGCAGGGTCAAGTCCTCGAACCCGGTACCTGACAACAGGGCAGTGACCGGGGTCCGGGGTCCTTCCCCGTCCTGCCGATAAACCCGGTAGCCGCTCAAGTCTGCGTCCGGGCTCGCGGACCACTCAAGCCCCGCAGCCCCGGCCTGGCGGTCCGAGGCAGTCAACTTCACGCCTGTCGGGGGCGCGGGGGGCGTGAAGTCAGTTGTGGGGACCCGGACCACGGTGGACTTCGGGGATTCAAGCCCCCACGAATTTATTGCTCCCACAGCATAGTAGTAGCTGGCCCCATCGGTAGATCCTGGATCTGCGTAACTGGAATCCGAAAGCAGCCACGCTCGGCGGACAAAGGGTCCGGAGCTCCTGCGGCTCAAGTAGACGGAATAGCCGAATATGTCAGCCTCGGGGTTGTCGGCCCACTCCAGGGTCACCGAATCAGGACGGGTATCAGAAGCGGTCCCACTCAGGCCAAGCGGGGCCCGTGGACCCTCCGACAATTGCCGGTTGCTGGTCTCACAGGGGGAATCTGAAACCACCTTCAGGGTTGCCAAGAGTCCGTCCAGGTCATATTGAAAGCCACCGCCATCAATGTCGATGGCACCAGCCTCACCGCTTTCGACCAAGGGGTCGAGGTAGACGAACTCGTAGGAGCCAATTTGGTCCATTGTCAGGCTGGAACCGGAAACCAACGCCGGGGCAGGCTGCGTGCAGGCAATTTCGCCGCTTGGCAAGGGGTTGTCCTGGTCGATCAACCTCCCGTTGTACCAGAAGCGTATGGGCTTACCGAAAAACACCGTATCGAAGCCGACCGCTGCAGCCGTGATGTTGATGGCCCCGGTATTCTGCAGCACCACGGTGGCCCCGGTTTGCGCAGGGGGCCCAAATTCAGGCCCGGACTCAAGCCCGGATTCAATAGGAGCAGTTTTCACCACCATAATGTCGCGGACGCCCCGAATGTCCCCAGTCCATCCGGCGACGATAAATCCGCCATCTTCGACCTGCCCAATCGCTCTGGCGCCCGCAGAGAACGTACCGGAACCCGCAGGCTTGGAGGCGCCAGGGAAAGCGCCACTCCACAGCAACTGGCCTGATGGGTCGGTTTTGACAACCCAGAAACGGTCTCCCTGGCTGAAGGATTCGGACCAGCCCGCGAGGGCAAAACCACCATCACCTGTTTGCATCACCGAGTGGGCCGCATCTCGAGGCACCCCGCCGAATGATCGCTGCCACTCCAGCTCTCCTTGCCTGTTGGTCTTCACCAGCCAGAAGTCTGACAACCCCGCGCCGCGGGACCATGTGAAGCCTCCCAAGGCGTAGCCGCCATCGTCAGTAAGGTCCAGGGAGCGAGCTTCATCGTTGTAGCTGCCACCGATGGACCGGCTCCAGATCGTTTCGCCTCCGGAGCCCACCTCTATCAGCAGGGCATCACTGCCGGTTTCATCGCTGTTCGAATTCCCTGCGACGACAAAACTCCCGGAGGAATTCTCGATCACGTCATAGGCCACCCCCCCGGCCGATGCCGCCAGGTCACTGTCCCATTGGGCGGTGCCAGCTGAGTCAGTCTTGAGGACCCAGATGGCGTCACCGGAGATGCCTGTGGACCTGCCGGCGAGGATGTACCCTCCATCACTGGTCGGCCGCACCGCCCTCGCCGAGTCGGACGTTGATGCAACAGTAGAAAGCACGTCTTCCGAATTTCCGTAGTTTCGCTGCCACTCCTCATATCCTTCCGAATCAACTTTAATCAGCCAGAAGTTGCTATCCGCAGAAGCAGCACTACCCTGGGAGCCGGTTTCACCAGCCAGCACGAATCCCCCGTCGGCAGTCGATTGAACGTCGAACAGGATGTCGTTTTTCGCTCCACCGTAAGTTCGGGACCAGACCTCGGCTCCTTGAGAGTCCAGCTTGACCAGCCATCCGTCTCTAGCCCCTGCACCGGATGTGCGTGTTTCGCCGGCAATCACATATCCGCCGTCTGCGGTGAGGGCAACGGCGTGCGCGAAGTCGTCTCCGTCTCCCCCCAGTGTTACGGTCCATTCCGGGTCAGTCTGGGCAGAGGCCGTGCCCCCGCTCGAAACAGCGAGAAAAACAGCCAGCAGGACAGCTAGGAGCCCCGCCGGCCTTAGGGCACGAGCATGCACCCGGGTGAGCAATCCTGCGAAGGGATTCAAAGAAATTCTCACAATAGATTGAGGGCGATATACGCCCCGAATACACCTAATCGCCCAGGGGGTTACCGCTGTGTTACATCCGCCTGGGCCGCGCGTCATGGCCTAACCATCCGGAGGCCGATAGATCACTGCAATCACCGTGCTCAGGGTCTGACCGTCGTCGTTGGTGGCAACCACGTCTATCAAGTTCGGCCCCTCCTCCAGGAACATGGTTGATGAAAAGTAGCCGAACCGGTTAACAGGGACGGACCTGCCGTTGATGCTGACGATGGCATTGGGACCGGTGCGTCCAGCCAGAGGTACGGTGGAACTGGATACGACGCTTTCATTTTCCGGTGCCGTAAGCAAAAGGAGGAAGGGCAGAGCGAGGGAAATCACCTTGCGGGAAACCTGGACGGTTACTCCGTCGTCGCTGGTCGCCACCACAGAGATTGTGTTCTCACCCGGGTCCAGTGGCACCTGCGCCCTGAACCCGCCCTGCCTGTCCGCCTCGGTTTCGACACCAGCGACCTCAACGCTGCCTCCCGGGCCTGTCTGTCCGTAGACAGCCACTGTATTGCCGGGAACCGTGGCTCCGTCTTCCGGGGCGAATACCTGGAGGAGCGGTCTGTCGGACAGACCGGTCCCGGGGCGCGTGGGGGTGGGAGGCATTCCGGTGGCGGAGAGTTCCGATGTTGGTGCGGGCGGCGAGGTTGAGGTTGCCTGTCTCGTCGCAGTGGGCCCCAGTGTAGGAGGTATAACGGGAGTGGGCTCCTCTGTTGGCGCAGGACGTGTCGGAACTTCCGTAACGAGACCCGGACCGGGGGACTCATCTGGGCGTGGAAGCGCGGTCACGCAACCCAACAGGCCTGTGGCCAGGATTGCGGGCACCAACACTGCAGCTACAAGGAACACCCATGGGCGGGACCGGCGTGAGGGTGGCAGCGCGAATCCCTCGTTCACCAATTCGATGTTCACCGGCCATTCAGAGGCAGGGACAAGAGGAAACCGGTATGGTGGTCTACCTGCGGTGCGGACGCTGACTCCACCGTAACTTCGCCGCCGCAACGGCGGGCAAGCGTTCGAGCTATAAACAGGCCGAGGCCCGAACTGGTCTTTTCTTCCCTCTGTCCTACTTCGGGCGTCCAGCCCCTGTCGAAGATGTGTTCAAGGTATTGGGCCGCGATGCCCGGCCCGTCGTCCCACACCCCTATATGGAAGCTGGAATCGTCCCGGGTAAGAGTCACATCAACGCGTGAATCGGCGTGGGCCACCGCGTTGTCGACGAGGTTGGTGACTATGTGCTCGATAGCGTGGGGGTCCGAGGACGCCATCCCAAACTCTGATGGTTCCGCCCACCAGGTGATCTCCTTGTTCAATTCAGCAGCGACCGGGGTGTACCGGTCTGCTATACGCCTTACTATCTGAGAGGGTTCCACCGGTGAGGAAAAGGGCGGGTCCCCTGGTGCCTCAAGCTGGACCAGCACTTCAATGTTGGAAAGCATGAGCCGGAAGTTCGGCGTCTGCCGGGCGATCTCGTCCATCAGTTCCTGGACCGTTGGATTGAACAGCTCGCCGGAAGCTTCCAGGGCAGCCTGCACCTCTCGCTGCTTCCCGGCGATGCGCCGCAGCGGCCGTCCCAAGTCGTGGTCAAACAGCCTGAAAAACTGCTCGGTGGTCTCTCTCCAGTGATTGTTCTGCTCTTCCGGAGTCCATTCACCCCCGTCCCGGATGCTTCCCTTCAATACAACCGCGCCCATCCCGAGGCCCGTCGCGGCCAACCCCGCGATGAGAAGCAGGGCTCCGATATAGCTCAATGGCTCCACGCCCCAAAGACTGTCGAAGACCACCGGGCCGACAATGGGGGCGAGAAATAGGCAAACGAGACCTGCGAATGCCACAAACAGGCTGGTGGCACAAAGTGCAAGGAGAAGGCGGGAATGCTTCCACAGGGGCGATGCAGGACGCCTTACTATCCCCAACGCCATGCCAGATCCCTCTCTTTATCGCTCTTTATCGGCGTCAGCCCCTGGGTGGAGACAAGCGATAACCACGGTCGCGCACGTTGAGGATCAACTGGTCCGGGCCAAATTTCGTGCCAAGGGCCCGCCCCAGGGAGTCCTTGATCTCTCGTATTCTTACCCTCAGGGACGCCCTCGGGTCTTCACCTTCCGAGAACCGCTCCAGCCGGGAGAAAGGCACAAGCTCCCCGGGGCTGCGGTACCAGGCAGTGGCCAGCTCTCTGAATATCTCGAACTTCATGCCCTGGATATCGTTGATAGGGCGGCTGGCAGCGTCTTCCTCCACCAGGACCAGTTGAGCGACCGTGTCCAAGACTATTCCGCCGCCGACTGCAATTCGTTCAGGGGAAACGCCCATCAGCCGTCGCAAGCGAAGAACAACCTCATCCGTACCTGCCAACTTGTCGATGAAGTCCACCGGCGCGTCCCACTTGAGGGCGTTGCGGGCTGCCAGTTCACGTTCAGGCCCCTGGGTGTACTGGGTGAACATCAATACCGGAAGGCGAGGCCATCGATTCACGATCTGCACCAGGATATCCAGCCCCTTGAAACGGTCGTCGGCATGGTCGCCGAACCTGACATCGAGCAGCACTGCGTCAGGACGGTGTTCTTCTATATCCCACAACGCAGTCGCTTGGTACTCTTCGCTCATAGAGCCGACAACTGGTTCAGGTTGTACGACGAGAGTCCGCCAACCCTCTTCCTCCATGCGTTGACGCATAACGCGCATTATCGACGACTCGGCTTCGTCGTCCACGATCAGAATTCTGTGAGAAGGCCGTCTTGCTACCATAATTCCAGTCCTGAATTGGACCACCCTGACTTTGCATTGTACCAAAGTAAGGAGACCGCAGGCTCTGGGACGAAGGGACATGTTTATTGCTGGTTGACAAGGCTTTCTTCGTCCGTACAATTGGCCCCGCGGCATCGTGTCCCCGGCAGCGCACTCCCCACCAGCCGGCCACGTGGGTTCTACCCTCTGAATCCGGATATCCTTTTGGGATGGTCCAGCATGATTCTTCGGGGAAGATGATGATGTCCAAGGTGGGTCCGATCGAAGAATATGAACTAATCCCACTGGAGGTAGACCATGATAACTAAATTCGGAAGCTTGTTCGCTGGGCACGTAGACCTGGAAAACATTGGTCTTGACGGGACTCCGGTCAATGATCGATGGCTGCCCGATGAAGAGTTGGCAGGCGTATTCGACAAGACCGAAGCTATCGTGCTGAAGATGGAGGATTTGGGATACGACACCTTCTGGTCTGCAGAACACCATTTCCAGAGGGAAGGCTATGAGTGCATTCCCAACCTACTTTTGATCTATGTTCACCTGGCCCACATGACCAAGAACATCAAGTTTGGCTGCGGCTTCAACATCAACCCGATGTGGCATCCACTCCGGTTGGCAGAAGACTATGCGACGGCCGACATACTCACCGGCGGGCGGGTGATTTTCGGCGTCGGACGCGGGTATCACTCAAGGGAGGTGGACACCTTCGGTGTGCCAAGCACCCTCAGCGACAATGAGGCCAACCGCGAAATGTTCGAGGAGCAAGTCGAGATCATAATGAAGGCCTTCAACGAGGAGTCGTTCTCGTTTGAAGGCAAATTCTACAAGATCCCGCCGGAAGTTCCCTACCGCGGTTACACACTGAAGGAGCTCACCCTGGTACCGCGGCCGCGCACCATTCCTGTGGAAACCTGGCAGCCTATGGTAAGCGCCAGCCAGAGAGCAATGGACTTCATGGCCAAGCACAGCATCAAGGGCATCATAGGCGGTGGGGCGGCGGCCGGCGGCGCGACCGAGGGCGTGATGCGGCAATGGCGGGATACGCTGGCTGCCCATGGCAGGGAGACCGAGCTGGGCGAAGACCTTGCCATTGGCTACACCATCCACATTGCCGAGACCGAGGAGAAGGCTGTTCAGGAGGCCCGCGGCTTCTTCGAAGAGAACATGAAAATGTTCGCTCCCCTTGGTTTTGTCCGCGGCCTGTCCGAAAACCAGATCCGGTCGATGGAGGACCCACGCCGGGCCCGCGAGGCCGGCCTGCCCACGCTGGAGGACGGAGTCAGGGCGGGCTCTTGGCTCTGTGGGCCGCCCGAACTGATTACCGAAAAGCTGGAGGCCATCCAGGACCAGTACCCCGGCCTCGACCAGATCAATGTTGGCTCGGTCATTGGCACTCCCCAGAACGTGATCCTGGAACAGCTGGATGCTTTTGGAAAGGATGTGATGCCCAGGTTCAAGGCGCAGGCCAGTTGATTCCACGCCGAGGACGCGGAGTTCGCCGAGACTCGGGTCTTTATAGAAACTCCGCGTCCTCGGCGTCTAACTGAATCACGGGAGGCACAGGGATGACGCAGCAGTTGACCGAAGCCGAGCTTTTGGAGCTAGCCCGGAAATTCAGCTTTCGCAGCCGCATCGACAAGAACGTGGTTACCGGCCCAATCATGGTGTGGGGGCGCGGCTCGGTGGTGCGGGACGTCAACGGAAAGGAGTACCTGGACTTCAACTCCGGGCAGATGTGCGCCGCTCTGGGCCATAACCACCCGCGCATCGTACAGGCCCTGCACGAGAGCGGCGAGACGCTGATCCACAGCCACATGAGCATGTTCAACGACCAGGAAATCATCCTGGCGGCCCGGTTGGCGGAAATCTCCCCCGAGGGCATGAATCGCTCCATGTTCCTGACCTCCGGCAGTGACTCCAACGAGGCGGCGATGGCCATCGCCAAGCGTTACACCGGCGGCTATGAAATCGCCAGTCCTGCCGTCAGCTTCCACGGAATGAACGACTCCACCCGTGCTGTTACATTTTCAGGCTGGCACGAAGGCTACGGTCCCTATGCTCCCGGCAATTACCCGATTATCGCCCCGTACCGATACCGGTGCCGGTTCTGCCAGGACCGGGCTGCGTGCGACTACTCCTGCCTCGACACCAGCTTCGAGTTGCTGGACGCGCAGGCCGACGGGCCGCTGGCCGGGGTGATCACTGAGCCGCTGTTCAGTGCCGGTGGGGTGATTGACCTCCCCCCCGGCTGGCTGGCAGAACTGAAGCGCCGCTGCGAAGCCCGGGGCGCGCTGCTCATCGTGGACGAGGCCCAGACAGGGCTCGCGAAGCTGGGAACCATGTGGGCCTTCGAGCAGGAAGGAGTCGTACCTGACATCTTTACGATCTCCAAGCACTTTGGGGGCGGGATCGCCATAAGCGCTGCCATTACGACTGACGAAATTGAAGAGAAGGCGTCAGAGACAGGACTTGTGGTTGGCCACTCGCATTCCAACGACCCCTTGCCCTGCCACGCCGCCATCGCCAGCATCGACATCATCCTGGAGGAGATGTTGACAGACGTGTCTCGGCGCATTGGTGAATACTGGCGCGAACATCTTGAGCGGTTAGAGTCGCGCCACGAGATTATCGGCGACATCAGGGGACGGGGACTGCTGCAAGGCATCGAGCTGGTAACGGACCGGGAGACCCGCGAGCCGGCCTATGCGCAGGGTCGGGAGATCGGCCGCCGTTGCCTGGAGAGCGGGCTGATTTTGAGCGTGCGGCGAGGCGGATCAGTCTTTCGCTTCGTTCCCCCATTCACCACTACCGAAGCGCAGTTGGACGAGGCGGCCGAGATTCTGGATGGGGCGATAGCCAGCGTGGTCGGGTGAGAGCTGACCGCCCTGTAGAGGCAGAAATTGGATCCTACACTATTGCCCGGGCGCAAAAATGCCGACGCCCTCCCATTTTTGGGAGGGCGTTCCGGTCTGTAATCACCGCTGTAGTCCGTCAGCGAACTCTGGTTGGTTCCTCGTCCCATGGGCCGGGGAGGCGGCCCTTGGCCGTGGCGCCAATCATGTACTGGCCTTCGTCATGCCCCCATTCATCGGCGGGCATCTCGTAGGAGACCTCGATTCCGTTGCCGTCGGGGTCGCGGATGTATATGCCAACGGCGTGTCCGTGGTCGGACACCGACTCGATGGCGATGTCCCTCTCCTTGATGCGGTGGTAGAGTTCCTTCAGATCGTCAAGAGAGTCCATGTACCAGGCCATGTGGTTCAGGCCCACCTGCCCCTTCTGGGGGCCTGGAGCGTCCTCGCCCACTTCGACCAAGGCGATCTCGTGGGAATTACCAAGGTCGGACGTCATGAAGGCAGCCCGGCCAGACCTCACGCCGTAGGTGTGCAGACCCAACAGGTCCTCATACCACTGGCGGGATCGCTCCGAGTTCCGGACGTAGATATTGATGTGCCCCAACTGTCTCGGCTTATAGCCCATAGTTCCCTCCTTACCCGAGAATAGCTCCGCCCACGCTCATATTATCAGGAATCGCGTTGGCGATGTAGTAGAACCTTCCTGAAATTCCTTAGCAAGAGGGAAGAATTACTCGAAAGATGCCCGATGACTGCTATTATTGTCGCAATCAGGTCATTCGAGGAGGCCCGACATGGTCAGGCTAGGCGGCACGGCTACAATCGCCCACTTGGAGGTGTTCCAAGGTCTGGAGACGCTGTTCCGTCGGCGGGGCATCGAGATGGACTGGGTGCTGTACTCTGACTACGACGTCATGGTGGACGCTTTCGTTGCAGGAGACATTGATCTGGCGTGGAACGGGCCACTGGGCTACGTCAAGATCAAGAGACTCCTTGACGAGCCTTGCCAGGTTATTGCCATGCGCGACGTGGATATTGGTTTCACCACTCATTTCATTGCCCGGACCGGTTCCGGCATTGAAACGGTGGAAGACCTGAAAGACCGCCGGTTCGCATTCGGTCGGCGGGCCTCGGAACAGGCGGGGCTGGTCCCCTACTACTTGCTGAAGCAGGCCGGCATCAATCCCGGCAGTGATCTTGCCGTGGCCAGCTTTTTCGAGGAACGTAAGTCGGCGACTCGCTCAGACGAGCGCGATGTCGTCGAACGTGTGGCCTCCGGCGAGTTCGACGCCGGGTCGGTCAGCCAGCGGACCATGGAATCGATGGCCGAGGACGGCAGCCTGCTTCGCGAAAGCGTGCGCATCTTTTACTCCAGTCCTCCGTACAGCCATTGCTGCTTCACGGCGCAGAAAGGCTTGGAGCCAACCCTCGCCCATGAAATCGAACAGGCTTTCCTCTCGGTGACTGGCACCGACCAAGTCGAGGAGGCAGTGCTGAAGGGCGAAGCCTGCAGCAGCTTTGTGCCGGGCATCGACACGGGGTGGGAGTTGATCGAGGCTGCAGCGGTTAGTGAAGGGCTGGTCTAGGTCCCGGCGTCTCCGCTGGATGCGTTGCGCAGGATGTCTTCCAGCATGTTGTCCAGCGCCGGGTCGAGCTCCACAGTCGGCTCGAAAGGAGTGTAATTAAAATCGGTTCGGGCGCGATCGATGAGCTCCTTCGCCGTTGGGTTGGTACCGCCGATCTTTTCAAGCGTGTCCCCCAACTCCTGGGACTCGGCTTCACCCAGCGACAGGAGCTCCGACAGATCGAAATCCAATTTGAATTTGGAATTGATCCGCCTCATTATGTCGTAGAACGAGCGGTGGTCCCGGCTGATACCCACGGGGTCATTGTTGGAGGTCAGGAACGGATACATAGGCGCCATGGCCCCAAGACGGAACATCTCCACTTCCGGGTGCTGGAAGTGTGCCACGGTGATAAGAGCCATGCCTATCGTCGGTCCGTTCCTGCCATTGGACCCGTAGTTTGAATACCGGACCCCCAGCTTGTCCATTTCAGGCTTCATGCTGGCCTGGCTGTAGATGCAACTCACGCTGCGCTCCATCTCGGGTGGCGCAGCCCCGTTGTAGCCTTCGACGGCCACAGTCTGCGATACGCCCAGCTGCTTTACAGCTTGAAAGAATGCGTCGGCGTACACATCCAGCCGAAACCACGGCTCTTCCCCTAGGAAGATAACCAACCCATTGCCAGCGTCGAAGAAGTTGTTGTCGCGTCGCATGTTGGTGTCGGGCAGGCCATCCCGATATGCCACGCGCGGGCGATAGGTGTCATGGGTGCCCGGCACCTGGAATGGGTAGCAAAGCCTGGCGATTTCGGGCCCCATCGAACCGACACGACGGGCCTGGAGTTTTTCGATCAGGTAACGGGGCAGACCGCTGGAGATCTCGCCGCCGTCGGACCACTGGCGACGCCAGCCAGCGATCAGGTAACGTGCGTCGGGGATGGACTGCAGGTCCAGCAGCTCGTCAGCCATCGGCCAACACTCCTTTCGCCAAACGGGCGTCTTCTAGCCGGAATCAATTGATGTCATTCTGCCAGACGGCCCGCTACAGCGCAAATTTGGCCGGTGCTTGCGGCACGTTCACCTTCACGGGACGCAACATCTGCGGAGCCACTGGGGAACCCCGCCCTCTCGGCATGCCAGTGTCATGCTCCGTGGGCTGGCACCAGCGAGGAGACGATACCATCGAGGCATAGCGTCCTGGTGCGGCCCAAAGATATTCCCTCTCTTCCTCAAATAGAGTTATCTGATATCTGGGTGAGGAGTTGGGTAATTTCCTTCGCCCAAAACGCCCATTTTCAACCACTCGTAAGCTGGTAAAATGGCAAGATGGGGCCAGGATGGAGGCCTTTCGCTGTGAGTATGTGGGCTCTTGAGCAGGTTTGGGCACGACTGGCGTAGGACAATTCCTTTCTTCCGGTCCGGTTTTGAGCCACGAGCCGGGCGCGCCAAACGGCCCCGACGGTCTCACGTCTTAGTATTCCGGCGTGCTGCAAAATTTCTGGCCAACGTCCGAGAAAGGTGGTCCCGAGAGGGAGCCGGGAAGGAAGACGGCAAAGGAAACCTTCCGCTAGTCACCACGTTTACCGGAGGATATGGGAAGGCGTCTATGGACCGGTTTCGCCGGGCGGCGTTTCGTCCCAGAAATGTGGCCGGAAAGTTCTCGTTGGGTAGAGATATTTGGGCAGTAAAGCCGGCGTGAGCAGAATCACGGGCCACAGCAGTCCGAGGCGGACTGCGGAGAAACTGGCGGTAGCATTGGCGACAACAGAGGGGAGAATATTCAGGACGATGCTGTGGCCTGTTGGGCAGCCACTGGCCCGGCCCGACCGTCCGAGTTTGGCGGCGACCAAGGTCAGGTTGGCCACCGTGGCCGCCAGGTACAGCTGGAATGTCGTCTTGGCGCGCCCGAAGTAGCGCGCCTGGCGGATTCCCAGTTGGACCAGCCGCGCCAGACGGTGCTCCACTACCACCCGGCGCTGGCGGTACTCGCCAAAGGCCTCGCTCTGCTGCAGGGCCCGGGCCTGCTGCAATAAAGCCTCCTGCGGGTGCAGTTGCACCGTCCGTCCTGTGCCCGGTGCCGCGGCCACGCACTGGGTCCGCAGCGGGCACACCCCGCAGACCGCTCCATAGAACTGGAAGGCCTTCAGTTGGTGAGTCCGGCCTGTTGCTGTGGTGCGAGTACCTGAGGGCCGGATTCTCTGGGTAACGTTCCCCGCCGGACAGGTGCAGGTGCCCGCCGGACAGGTCGATATGGAAGTCCTCTTTCGGAAAGTGAGACCGGTTGGGGCGGCCCGGCACCCTGGCAATCAGGGTGCGGCCTGCATCGGCGAAGGCCTGCCTGGTATAGCCGTCTCCGTAGGCGGCATCGCCCATGGCTTCCTCCACCGGCACACCGGTGTTGGACTCGCTCGCCTCCACCAGTTCCAGCGACCCCGAGTTGTCCGGAGCGTTGCCCGGCAGTACCTCAACGGCGGTGATCAGCTGGGAATCGGTATCCACGACGATGGCCGCCTTGTGTCCGTCGAAGCGTCTGCTGCTGCTCTTGTGCCCATGGCGCATCTCCGGGTCATGCACCGACATCATCCGGTCCCGGCTCACCCCGTCCTTGAGGCTCACTCCGCCTTCCGTTCGCTCCACGTCCTGGAGCAGCAACTGCCCCAGCAACTCCGCCGCCGCCACTATCTGCTGACGCTCGGCGCTATCCTCGGGCAACTCCCCCTGCGCCTGCCGCGACAATTCCAGCAGCCGGTCAGCGTCTCTCACAATCCCGGCCAGCAGGGCCGTGCGCGCCCGCTTGTCCGACCAGTCGATGGCCGCCTCGCCCTTGATGCTGGAGGCAAGGTACCGCCCGTATCCCTGGGCCTTGGCCCATTTCCCGACGCTGATTCCCTCAACCTGCGCCAACGCCCGCAGCAGCTTGACGGTCCCGTCGGCCAACAGGTTGTAGGTGTCCCTAACCGCGCCCCGGCCCAGGATGTTGGTCGTGTCCAGCGCCACCTTCATGCTGCGCCTCTTCAGGTAGCCCGATTCCCCGGCCAGCCGCAGGCTGGACTCGAACACCTCCCGCACCTTGTCGTGCAGGATCAGCTGGGCTCGGAACACCTGCAATGTGCTCTTGGCGAAGGGCCTGTCCTCCACCTCAATGCCCAGAGCAACTTTCCAGCGTATGTCGAAGTCGGCCCGGGCCTTGGCCTCGGCGTCGCTCACCTTGTCGTGGGACTGGAGCAGGAGGGCCGTCGCCAGCAGGCTGGGCGGCACGCTGTCCCGGCCATTATCGGCGCAGTAGAACTCGGCGAAATCAGAGTCCCGGAACAACCTGCCCCGCAGGGAAGCCAGCAGACCGTAGAAGGTGTCTTTCCCCACGTGGTCCAGATACAGCCGGTCCGCTTCCCAGAGACCCCTCTGGTCTGAACGCTCTCCCAGCATTCTCAGCCCCCGCTACGCTTGATGACCCCGAGTATAGCCGCTGGCCGGCCGACGCCACTTTCCGGCCAGATTTCTAGGCGGCCCTGACTGGGAGCCGACAGTGAAATTCAAGGCTCTTACCCTACCCCTTTCACTCACGGGTGAGGGAATTAAAAAGCAACTGGAGCCTAAGTTCCTAGAATCCAAAACTCCTGAATCGACACTCTGTCGTATCGAGATGCCGAGATGCGCTCAGGAGAGTCCGGTTTTTGCAGAATCCTGAGAGACCCTGCCCCGACTCAATGGTGGCCCGGCGCAAGACAAGTTCACTTTAAACGGAAGGCTGCCGGAGGTCGTCCGGGAATCTTGGCAAAGTTTCCACCGGGACTGCACCAATGGCTCGTCTACGAACCCACCGAGTCTATGAGGAGCCAATCAGATCTGCATAATGGGAGAAGATAGACAGAGAAATGTCGTCCCGCGAAAGTTGACAAGGCAAAATACTCTTCCTGTAAGATAAATGCAGAGGGCGAGACGGTCCCCTGGCCATCGCCCATGAAAGGAGTCCCAGTAGCTCAGGGGATAGAGCGGCTGCCTTCTAAGCAGCGGGTCGCGGGTTCGAATCCTGCCTGGGACGCCACAATTAGCTATGACTCAGCTTGGCTTCACCCCTTTTCAGGGGTGAAGCCGAGGGCAGAGAGCCGCCCGACCGGGCGGCTTTTTCGTTGCCCAAGGACACATCCGACACGCTGCCTGCCGTCACGAACGAGTTCCGGTTCACGACCATCTTGCTTGCCTGACAGTCCATTACTCGAATTGAGGCAAGTAGTCATGATGAGAGCAGGAACCAGACGGCGGAGCAGGAAAATGAAGCGGGGAAAGCTGGAACTCAGCAGTTTAGTTGAGAAGTTCATGGTCTACGAGGCGTCAGAGGGCTTCTCAGAGAAGACGGTGGAGTGGTACCAGCAGGCCTTGGGACTATTCCAGACCTGGCTGGCAGAAGAGGACATCTCCGCCTGCCTGGATGATATCGGAAAGGAGGAGGTGAGGCTCCTTATCCTTTGTCTCAAGACCACACCTGGTCTGCGGAGCCCTGCCTCCAGCCACACAGTCAACAACCGGGTCAGGGCGCTGCGGTCATTCTTTAACTGGCTGTACGAGGAAGATTACACCGAGTGCCACCGGCTCGAGAAGGTGAAGCCGCCGAAGCCAAGGGAGAAGGAGATAGACATCCTGACCAACGATGAGGTCGAGAAGATTTTCTCCAGCATCAACCCCAACTCGACCTTGGGGGCAAGAAACACCGCCATATTCAGCCTCATGCTGGACACCGGCCTCAGGCTCTCTGAGGTCGTCACCCTGAAATACAAGGATGTCCACTTCGGCAGCCGGTACGTCAAGGTGCTGGGAAAGGAGACAAGGAGCGAATCGTCGATTTCGGCGCCAACCGCCAAGAGGCACTGTTCAACTACTTGGAACACTACCGTCTTGAAAATCAGGAGCAGCGAGCAGAAACCTTCTTCCTGTGCATCGACGGTCTCCCCATGGGCGCCGAGGCCCTGCGGTCCCTCACGGAGCGGCTTTCCAAGACCGCCGGGATTCCCAGACTGCATCCGCACCTGATGCGGCACACCTATGCCACCCGGTTCCTGCTGAACGGCGGCGACTCCTTGCTGTTGCAACAGAACCTAGTATTACAACGACGCTTCGCCAGGAAGGGACCTTGAGCACCACCTTATGGCGACTTTCCCACGCGCTTGACAGCTTTGTCGACTTGCCTTCCGCGAGGCGGTAACCGACCAAAAACCGCCCAAATTGTGAAAGCGTCATTCATCTTTGAAATGAGTACTGAGCGAGTGTATTGTACCAAGCATAGGGCGAAGAGGATTGGGACGTGTGAGGAGGGGATGGCGATGAAGAGATACCGGGTCAAGCTGAGTGCGGAGGAGCGGCAGGAACTGAAGACATTGGTGTCCCGTGGCCGGGGGGCGGCTTACAAGCAGACCCACGGGCGCGTCCTGCTGCTGAGTGATGAGGCCCAAGTGGACGGGGCCATGAAGGATGAAGACATTGCCCGGGTTCTCCAGATTGGCCGTGCGACGGTGGAACGGGTGCGCCGGCGCTGCGTAGAGGAAGGGATTGAGGCGGCGCTGGGACGAAAGCGGCAGGTTAACCGGCGTCCGAAGCGGTTGGACGGTCAAGGGGAAGCCCACCTGATTGCCTTGGCCTGCGGAGAACCGCCGGAGGGCCGGGCGAGTTGGACACTGAAACTATTGGCCGACCGGCTGGTCGAATGCGAGGTAGTGGAGAGCATCAGCACTGAAACGGTGCGCCAGACGCTCAAAAAAACGAACTCAAGCCTTGGCTGAAAGAGTGCTGGTGCATCCCGCCGCAAGGCAGCGCCGAGTTCGTCTGTGCGATGGAAGACGTGCTGGAAGTCTATCAGCGCCAGTATGGGGACAACGAAGTTCTGGTCTGTCTGGACGAGACCAGCAAGCAACAGGTGAAAGAGACGCGCCGGCCGCGTCCGGCCCGGCCTGGGGCGGCGGGCTCCTACGATTATGAATACGAGCGCAACGGGGTAAGCAACCTCTTCATGTTGTTCGCTCCGCTGGAAGGGTGGCGCCGGGTGGAAGTGACGGACCGGCGCACGAAAGCCGATTGGGCCCGGGTGCTCAAGCAACTGGTGGACGAGGACTACCCGCACAAGGACCGTATTGTGCTGGTGATGGACAACTTGAACACCCACCACCCAGCCTCATTGTATGAAGCCTTTGAGCCTGCCGAAGCGCGGCGCATCGCCGAACGGTTGGAGGTCCATTACACTCCCAAGCATGGCAGTTGGCTGGATCCTGTCCTGAGCTTGCCGAAGGGATGGCGGAGATCGAAATCGGGGTGATGGCCCGGCAATGCCTGAACCGCCGTATTCCCGACCAAAGCGCTCTGCGGCGGGAGGTGGGAGCGTGGCAGCAACAGCGCAACCGGGACGCAATACGGGTGGACTGGCGCTTCACCACCGAGGATGCCCGCATCAAGCTCAAGTCCCTCTACCCACCAATACAACACTGATGGACTACTAGCAGGCTGATGAAAAACCCGGCGTGGCCCGGCAGTCCAGAGGGAACTGGTTAAAATAGGACGCCACCCTGGACGGAGGTTGAGCCGATGCGCGGGAGATATGATTCACAGGCGACTATGCTGGCATTCATTGACCTGGAAACGCGAGTGCCATCGGACCATCCCCTGCGTGTTATCAAGAGGCTGGCGGACCAAGCCCTGAAGGCGCTGTCCCCGGACCTGGACCGGATGTACGCCAATGTGGGCCATCCTTCGATCCCGTCGGAGCGGCTGCTGAAGTCGTCATTGCTGATTGCCCTGTACTCGGTGTGCAGTGAACGGACATTCTGCGAACAGTTGGACTACAACCTCCTCTTCCGGTGGTTTCTGGATATGAACCTGATTGAGGCCAGCTTCGATGCCACCACCTTCACCAAGAACCGGGAGCGGCTGCTCAGGCACGGAGTGGGCCAGGCATTGTTCGGCGAGGTGGTGCTGGAGGCGGACCGGCAGGGCCTGCTGTCGGACGAGCACTTCCGGGCACTTCACGGTGGATAGGACCCTGATTGAGGCGGCAGCCAGCCTGAAGAGCTTCAAACCCAAGGACGGCGACCCGCCCAGAACAACCGATGCTGACCCGGGCAACCCCTCGGTTGACTTCCCCTCGGTTGACTTCCCCTCGGTTGACTTCCATGGGGAACGGCGCAGCAATGCCACCCATCAGAGCACCATGGACCCGGAGGCCCGGTTGCTGCGCAAGGGTAAAGGCGTAAAGGCAAGGAGGCCAGGTTGATGTTCATGGCCCACGCCCTGATGGAAAACCGGTATGGAATGCTGGTGGACTTTCAGACCACCCGAGCGACGAGTACGGCGGAGCGGGATATAGTGCCAGAACTGTTGGAGCAAGCCCGGGGACGGGGCTTTCATCCCGGAACGCTGGGCGGAGACAAAGGCTACGACACCCGGGACTGCGTGGCGGACCTGCGCCGGCGCGGGGTTACGCCGCACATCGCGCAGAACAAAATGGGGCGATCCAGCGCCATTGATGGCCGGACCACCCGGCATCCTGGGTACGCGGTCAGCCAGCGGATACGGAAACGGGTTGAGGAGATCTTCGGGTGGATGATCTTCGGGTGGATGAAGACCGTGGGCGGATTCCGGCGGACCCGTTACCGGGGATTGGACCGGACTGGTCTGGCGGGGAACTTGGTGGCCACGGCCTACAACCTGGTTCGGATGTCCAAGCTGCTGGGGCAGGCGCCGACAACTCCGGAAGCCCGGATGGCATGACCTGACAATGGGCTAGCTGGGGCTGGCTATGCCCGGTGCCCCCAAGAGGGCCGGTCCGCGAAGCCGAAGGGGCTGAAAGTCCCGTGTGAACGGCACAATTTCCTCCAACAGGACCCAAGCTCCAACGACTTGACCCGTCGATTCCAAACGTGAAGACCCTTGTTCAGCAGCCTGCTAAGGGTTGATGAGACTGCTGCGGCTCTCCACAATGAAGGTCTCCCGGCGCGTTAGGAAGTCCAGCACCACGTTCAGCAGCGCATCGGGCCGGTCGAATGCGATGGCGTGCCCCGCGTCGTAAACATAGGAGACGCTGCAGTTCGGCGCCCGCTCCTTCCAGGCGTGCCCGGCCGTCCGCGAGACCAGTCGGTCCTCTTGGCCGTACACCACCAGGGTTGCGCAGGAAAGGCCGGGAAGTGAGTCCGCAGCCTCGCTTCCCATTGCCGCCCACTCCCGCGCCATGGCGGCGAGCGCGGCAGTCCGAGACGGGTCCGGCGTCCCGGCGCTGTCAGCTTCGGGATGGGCCAGCATCATCGTGGTGGCCAATTCGGGGGTATCCCATTGATGAGTGCCTGCCGACCCAGAAATTGTTGGCGAAACGAGAATCAGGGCAGTGGCCAGCTCGGGATTTTCCAGCGCCAGTTGAAATGCAGCGTCTGCACCCAGAGAAGCGCCAACGAGCGCACATGACTCCAGGCCCAATTTCTCGGCAACTGCGGCGACTGCCGCGGCGGCCTCCCTTGCTGAGGCCCATCCCTCAGGGCCCGCTGGCGGGTCGACGCTGATGACTCGGTGCGCCTCCTTCAAGCCGTCGAGGAGGACGGAAGACTCCCATGGGGTCCAGTCCAGTAGCAAGACCGGTTCGCCCTGCCCCCCTTCGCTGGACTTGAGACTGATTTCGGATGGACTCATTGCTCTAGAACTCTTTGATTCGCGGCAGGACTTCCCGCCCGAACAGCTCAATTTCCGCCATGATATCGCTGTGAGTGAGGCTGGGCTGCTGGAAGAACAGATCTATAACTCCAACACCGGAACGGTCGTGGTACGCTTTAATCTGTTCGGTGATGGAGTCCGGCCCTCCGACGAAAGTCAGGGCGGGCGCGCTGCCCACTATGTCGCCCGACGCGTTGCCGGCGAACACATGGCTGTAGTCTATGTCCTGGCCTGTGCGCTGGGCCTGGATCACCTGGGCTACGGATGATCGCATCGACATGCCCCTGGCTCTTCCCTGGTCTTCCTGGCGATGGAACCACTCCCAGGCCTTCTCGTCGGTTTCGGCGAGATACATGCTGCCGCGGAATACCACCTCATCGTGCTTCGGAGTCCACCCCGACTCTTCGCACCATTTGTAATACTTGTCCGTGATGGTGCCCACATCGTCCACCGGCAGGAACGATACCCCGAGCCCCAACTGGTGGGTGGCAGCGAAGTGGACGGCGTCGTCGCTGCGGGTGGCAACGATGGCAGGCGGCAGGGGCTGCTGCACCGGGCGGGGCCAGACCGAAACCGTTCGGTACTGGTAGTAGCGACCCTCCCAGCCGAATGGATGCGGTTCCGTAAGGGCCCTGAGTATGAGGTCCATGCTTTCCAGCATCCGGCCCCGGCCTTCGGCGGGATTGACGTTGTAGGTCTGGTCCTCGTTGGGAGTTCCCCGGAGGAAGCCCATGACGAGCCGCCCGTTGGTCAGGTTGTCGAGCAGCGCCAGTTCCTCGGCGATTCTCACGGGATTGTTGAGTGGCAACAGATGCCCAAGCATGGCGATCCTGGCCTTCCTGCAACGCTCGGCTACCGCGGCTGCCATGACTGACGGAGTTCCCGTCGCGATGCGTCCCGAGTAGTGGTGCTCCGAGAAGCTGATCCATTCGAAGCCCATTTCCTCGGCGAACTCGCACTCCTCCATGCCGTCCTGATAGCTCTGAACCGACAGTTCAGGATCGTTGTAGACTGGCGGCGTTGGCCAGGTGGCCGGAAAATCCCGCCGCCGCGCGTAGCCCATGGCTCCAAGGTAGGATGCCTTCATCGTAGCTCCCTCATTTCCGACTCGCCGAGTCCCAGCAGCCCATGACTATAACTCGACCAAGTCGTAGGACAGTGTGTTGAAGTTCTCGTGCCCGTTCTCGGTGATGAGGATCATATCCTCTATCTGGTAGGAGCCGGTGCTGGCCGAGTAGTAGGGAGTCTCCAGGCACAGGAGCATGCCGGGCTGCAATTCACTGTGCTCGTTGGCGCTGATGAACGGCGGCTCTTCGACAAATGTGTCCAGCCCGATGGAGTGGCCGTAATGTCCTCGGCTGTATCCGGGGAATCCGCGGGCCTGCATCACTTCATCGGCGGCCCGGTAGACGGCGGAGATGGGTGTCCCCGGACGCATCACCTCGCGGGCGGCGGCGTGGGCTTCCGCCAGCGCGTCGTGCACCCGGCGCTGCTCGGCTGACGCACGGCCAAAGGCGAATGTGCGCCCGCAGTCACTGTAGAATCCGCCCACAGCAACGCCGCAGTCGAACTTGATCAGGTCGCCGGAATGCAGCCCGGTTCGGTCGCCGAAGCTGCTGCCTGTCCCCGCGCTGATGAACCCGAAGGCGGACTGGAACTCCCCCAGCGAAGGGTCTGCCATCGCGGCTTCCAATGCGCCCGCCTGATAGTTGTACTTGATGGCCTGGGCGCTCTGTCCTTCATTCGCTTCAGCGATTGCGCGCCTCAGACCTGCCTCGAACAGGTTGGCGGCGCTGCGATGCAGGGCGATCTCCTGGGGATGCTTGATGGCCCTCAGTCCGTACAGCATTCCGGTGATGTCTACGAACTGGCACTCCGGGTTGTTCTGCTGCAGCCGGAAAAGCGTGTCGGCGTACACATAGCGCAGGTCGATGCCGATGGTTCCGGCAGAGAGGTCCCGTTCCTCCAGCATCGCAGTAACGTTCTCGTCCAGTTCGTCGGGGCTCCATTGGGGCGGACGCGCGATCTTGGCCTCGCTCCCTGTCGGCCCGGAAATCACGTCAAGGTCGCGGTTCTCCACCCACATCCGATATGTGCGTATGTCCTCAATTGAGGTGGCTGCCCTGGCTGCAGGAGCGGCAAAATCGCTGGTCATCAGTGCCGGAGGCAGAGACGGGTCGGCGGGGACCAGCGCCATGTCGGTGCCCATCAGGCGGAAGGACAGGTTGACCACTGGGCTGAAAAACCCGGTCGTATAGAAGATGTTGGCGGGCGTAGTTACCAGGCAGGCATCAACGTCGAGACGCTGCAACTCTTCCCGGACCCTGCCGCGAACCTCGTCGAACATCCGGTAGACCTCCATTAGCGTAGACCTGATTTTACACTGCCTCAATCATTGGCGCATCGGACTCCCGTTGGGTGGTTCCGTTGGCCGAAAGCGGGCAAGCCAATCCTCCCCTGTTCGTGGACAAAGCCCCAGAGCGGGATTAGTATGCGCGTACCGTGAGACGCAAGGGCCGGAGACGTGTATGAGGCTCTTTGGCAGGAATATATTCTACGGATGGTGGGTGGCCATCGGCTGTTCGCTAGTCGTCTTCGGCGTCGCCGGTGGGCAGTTCTCCTTCGGCGTATTCCTGAAGCCCATGACCGACGAATTTGAGTGGAGCCGCGGCACCCTTTCGGCAGCCTTCGGCGTCACCTACGTGATTTCGGGCCTGCTGCGCCCCTTTGCTGGATACCTCGCCGACCGCTACAGCCCCAAGTGGGTTGCCCTGTCGGGCGTCCTGATAATGGGGTGGATGCTGGCCCTGATACCGAGAATCGAAACGCTTTGGCAGCTGTATGCGTTGTTCGCCGTTATGAGCTTGGGTGTGACCCTGGGCACCGGCCCGATCCTGACAAAGATCGTCAGCCAGTGGTTTGTAGTTAAACGTGGTCTGACCCTTGGGTTGGTAGCAGGGGCGGGCTCTTTCGGCGCCATGATCCTGGTGCCCGCAACGACTGAAATCCTTGATTTGTTTTCGTGGCGGGAGGCCTATCTCTTCCTTGGGATACTGCTCCTGCTGGTGATCCTCCCAATCGGGATCATATTCATTCGCAACCGCCCCGAGGACAAAGGCCTCAGCCCTTACGGTGCCGGCGACAACCTGTCTGCGGGAGCGGGACGGCGCCGGGGCGGGGACGTGACCTTTTCCTTTACCGAGGCCATCAAAACCTCGATGTTCCAGAAGCTGGCATTCGGGTACTTCGTTTGAGGGTACTCGATGAGCTTCGTGAATGCTCACTTCGTCACCTACGTGCAGGACCTCGGGTATACCCCCAGGACGGCAGCCCTGATGTTCGCCGTCATTGGAGCCACGTCCATCATCGGCGCGCTCTGGCTGGGGCATTTCTCCGACAAATACGGCCGCCGCCCATGGCTGGCTGTGTCCTATCAGTTGAGGGCGCTGGGGTTCGTCGTTGTTTTGCTGTCTATGGGCATTTCTTTCCTTGGGGTCCCACCGCTTGGGATAGTTGCCCTGGTAGCGGGGGTGTTGCTGGTTGGGCTGTCCTGGAACGCCGTGGTCGGAATCACCGCCGCCTATACCGCCGACAACTTCGGCACAGCCCACATGGGCAAGATATACGGCACCATGTTTGCCGTCATGCCCATTGGATCGGGTTTGGGAGCTACCCTCGGTGGCACACTGTTCGACATTCGCGGCACCTACGACTGGGCTATCTGGTCCAACATAGGGCTGCTGATAGCCTCCGCGCTGCTGGTCCTCTCCATCGGCGGCAAAACGCCACAGCCGCTGGGCGGCCCGGCCCCCGCCGCCGGGGATGACTAGCCGAGAGTTATTCCCGTCTCCCAGTGAGACAAAAGAAGACCCCGGCAGGATTGACTGCCGGGGTCTTCACCTTGCCTGGACAGTGGGCTACCGCGCTTATTGCTTGTTGAACCCTCTACGCAGTGCCGTTGGGTCGTACCGTGGTCCTCACGATTGGACCAATCTTCTCGTTTAACAGCGCAATCATGCCGGCGTCGACGTTCCGCCCGATCCACACCTCGTTCCAGGCCGGAGTCACGCGCAGGGCCTCCGGTTCGGGCCGCGCGCCCTCCTCGATCAGGATCTGCTGGATGTCGGACGGCAGCTTATCCCAGACTTCCTTGTTGATGATTGCGTTGCTGAGAAACTGGCTGGACAGCGGCCCAACCATGATTTCGGTCACCTCGTACCAGCGCTGAGCGACTGATGCGAAGGCGACGGTCACCCCACAGTCCAGCACTCCGCGCTCCAGGACTGTGTAGACCTCCGCGAAGGCCACGAACTGGGCGGCGGCGCCGAACCCCTCGATCCAGTCGGAAAGAGCCGGTCCGTGGCTGCGCACCTTGCGTCCCTCAAAGTCAGACAGCGTTTCTATGGGTTCCTGGCAGAAAAAGAACTGGTCGGCGCCAGAGATCCACATGTGTGAGATAACCTTGCCCCCATCGCTGTTCTCCTCGAACAGGCTGTCAACCAGCGGTCCTATTGCTTCCTGCACCTTGAGGTAGTGCTCATGGTTTTCGTACACGCCGAACAGGATTTGCAGCTCGGCCTCTGGCATTGCCCCGGAGACATAATTGCTGGAGATCTCGGCAAAGGACAGGCTGCCGTTGGCTATCAGGTTCAGGGAGTCCGGCCCGGCAATGCCCAGCTCCGGGAATGGAGTGATGCCGATCAGCCCCTTCCCGTTGGTGCGTTCCTCCAGCTTTTTCCCGAAGAAGTTGTCAAACCGTTCGCACGGAGCAACGGTGCGGTTGATGCAGGCGAACTGGATTTCTATGGGATCGCCGTCGTAGGTCATCTCGGTGGGGCTGTCGAAGTTCGCCTTTTCCACCAGGTCCCTGTAGTGCTGGAGTTCGAAGATATACCGCTCGCGTTCCAGACCCTCCAGGTTGACCGTATCGTTGTCGTCGCCCAGGCCTTCGCCGGGCGACGGGCCCACCAATTGATTGAGGTCTCCGACGAAGAACGCTTCGGTCCCGCCGGCCCAATCAGCGGCGGCCGCGGCCAAGGCCGGGTCGACGTCTCTCTGCATAAAGGAGTGTATGGGCAAGAAAGGAGCCCCGACGTCTTGCGTCGGGGCTCTCAAGATCCAACTATACGCTGGGGGGTACTACTGAGTGATGGGCACTCTCTCAGTGGTGCCGTCGGGCAGTACCTTCAGGCCCACGATGGGAGCGATTTTCTCGTTGAACAGAGCGATGATGTTGTCCCGGTTATCCTCGTCCTGGCGACTGATGAACCCGGGGACCACGTGATCTGTTGCTACCACGTTCCTCATATGGTCCATAAGCGCGGGTGAGAACTCCTGGTATTCCAAGCCTGCATCTATGTTGCGCTGGATCCATACCTCGTTCCAGGCAGGGGTGACCCGCATGGCCTCGAGCTCGTGCCGCGCGCCCTCTTCAA
This sequence comes from Dehalococcoidia bacterium, assembly GCA_965216065.1. GTDB lineage: Bacteria > Chloroflexota > Dehalococcoidia > Lucifugimonadales > UBA3495 > VXOI01. The sequence continues at coordinate 1,577,602 of CBDCFB010000001.1, read as the reverse complement.
GCAGTATCTGCTGAATGTCGGCGGGAAGTTCGTCCCAGACTCCCCTGTTTACTATCACGGTGTTCAACAGCTGGCTGGACAGTGGCCCGACCATGAATTCCGTCACTTCGTACCAGCGCTGGGCGTGTGCCGCGAAGGCGACCGTAACTCCGCAGTCCAGGATGCCGCGCTCCAATGCGGTGTAGACCTCGGCGAAGGCCACGAACTGGGCATCGGCTCCAAAGCCGTTGATCCAGTCGGAGAGCGCCGAGCCGTGACTGCGCACTTTCCTGCCTTCGAAGTCTGCCAGTTGAGTGATGCCTTCCTTGCAGAAGAAGAACTGGTCGCCGCCGGAGACCCACATGTGCGTCAGGACTATGCCGCCGTCGGTGTTCTCCTCAAAAAGGCGGTCCAGCTCCGGGCCGATGGCCTGGGTTACCTTGAACTCGACCTCGTGGTCGGGGTAGACGCCGTACATGATGGCCAGCTCGGCTTCCGGCATGTGCCCGGAGACATAGCCGCTGGTGATCTCCGCCCAGGAGAGGGTCCCGTTGGTAACCTGCTCCAGGGAGTCCGGCCCAGCGATGCCCAACTCTGGGAAGGATGTGATTGGCACCAGCACCTTTCCGTTGGTGCGGGCTTCCACCAGCGGCTTGAAGAAGTTGGCCCACAGCTCGCAGGGAGCGACCGTGCGGTTGATGCAGGCGAACTGGATCTCGATGGGATCGCCGTCGTAGGTCATCTGTGTCTGGTTGGTGAAATTGGCCTTCTCCACCAGGCCCCTGTAGTAATCAGAATCGAAGAGGTAGCTTTCGCTCTCCAGGCCGGCCAGGTTGACCTGGTCATCGGCATCGCCCAGGCCCTCCGCAGGGGCTGGACCTACCAGGAGGCTGAAGTCGCCGTCGCCCCAGGTAGAACGCGCCAGGACCGCCGGCACGCGCTTCGGCAGCGGCTCGCAGGTCGGGGTCGACATCCGACATCGCGCCGTCTTCCTCCATCATCGCCTCGGTGGCGGCGGGAGCCTCCGTGGGAGCAGGCGCCGAAGTTGCCGTCGGCACCTCGGTTGGTGGGACAGCGGTGGGCTCGGCGGCGCCACCGCAGGCAAGTACCAGCGCCATTATCAGAATCAGGGAACCAACTAACAGGAATGCCTTAGTCATCTAACGAACTCTCCTGAACCCATGGCTGATTTTAGACCTTCGCGCCAACTAGATAAGCGATTCTCTGGTAACCGGGCACGGCCTGATCGGCGCTGCAGGTATCGGGCGGCAATATAGCCAATAGGATTCGACTAGGCAATACGATGCCTTGATAGAACTTTACGGATAACGGAATTGCATGAAAATTGTGCGTATATATATGTAGGCAGAAAATGATTCCGAAATTGAAAATCGATGGAATTACTTTTCGACGCAAGGGCAAAGGCCCCGGAAAGTCCCGGGGCCTCTGCTTCGCGATGGTTGCTGTCGAAACCAAGAGAGGCGTCGACGCGAGGATACTGTAGAAGTATAGCTACTCGTCCAGCAGGGTTATCGAACCGTCCTCCTCGATCCATACCTTCGCCCAAGGGGAGACAATGTCATTCCACAGGGCGACTTCCTCGGGTCCGACCCGCTTGATCCAGTTGGGCAGTACGCGGCCCAGTGCCACTTCCTCGTAGACGAATTCCTTCATCTCGTCGGACCAGGGCATGAAGGTCATTCCTTTGTCCACGTTAACCTGGACACCGGTCTCATTCCAGACGGCGGCCAGACGGAGATTTTCCAGCTCCATCTTGGCGCCCTCTTCGATGATGATGTTTTGCAGGTCCTCGGGAATGCGTCCCCAGGTCTCCACGTTCATGGTCTCGAATCCCATAGGCATGGAGATGAACGGACCGATGAGATTATCGGTCACCTCGTACCACCTTTGACCATGACCTGCGTGGGCGCCGGTTACGCCGGCGTCAAGAATGCCGCGCTCCAGGGCGGTGTACACCTCGGCAAAGGCCATGAACTGACCCTCGCCTCCCAGACCGTTGATAGCGTCGGTCATGGTCGTGCCGTGGCTCCGGGTCTTCAGTCCATCGAAGTCCTCTCTTTCTGGACCGCGGGTTGAGAAGAAATACTGGTCGTTGCCGCCGTACCAGATGTGATAGATCAGCTTGCCGCCGCCAGTCTCCTCTTGCACCCCGGCATCCAGGGCAGGGAGGAGGCCCGTGTTCGCCTCGTGCTCAGACTTGAAGTCCTTCCACAGCCCCCACACATAAATGATGTCTATGAGAGGCCAGGTGCCGCCTACATAGGCCGGCTGAATCTGGGCGAACTCAATCGTTCCCTGTTCCACCAACTCGATCATGTCGGATCCGGCTAGACCCAGTTCAGGGTAGCTGGACACCGCGAAGTCCACCTGCCCGTCGGTGCGCGCCTTGATATTTTCGGCGAAGTACACGGTTTGCAGTACGCAGGGCAGCAGCGCCCGGTTGATGCAGGCGTACTGGATATTGAATTCTTCTCCGCTGGAAGTCAGCGGAGTGGGATCGGTAAGTTTGGCCTTTTCCAACAGGGAATTGTAATAGTCGGTCTCGAAAATGTGGATGTTCTTTTCCAGGTATTCCAGGGGAACCCAACCTTCCCCGTCTCCGAGGGGATCATCAATTATGGTCTCGCCCGTATCTTCGTCTGTTTTCTCAGTCACACCGGGGGCAGGCCCTACCATCTGTGACAGGTCCCCTACATAGATGGACCCCGGGCCGCCGGCCAGTTCGTCAGCCACGGCCTTCAGTGCCGGGTCGACCCCCTCCATCATGGAGCCGCCTTCCTCTTCCTCCATCATAGCTTCGGTGGGAGTGGGTACCGCGGTGGGCGGCACCGTTGGTGGAGCTGTGGTTGCGGTTGCCGGGACCTCCGTGGGCTCCGCGGCGCCACCGCAGGCCACGAAGAACACCATCAGCAGGATCAATGCTGCACTTATAAGGATCGGTTTCGCCATCAATTCACTCTCCTCGGTCATTTCCCCTTCACACAACAGCTTCCGGGTCCTGCTCTCGACAATTGTTTAGGTTGGACAGAGTCCGTCGCGTGATTCGGCGGAATATACCAAAACCGATTTTAGCGCGCAAGCCAAAATACGTAACAGTGTCAATAATAATAATGTTTAACTGGCGATAGTCGCTTTAATTTCTACGAATAATGATTAATAAATATTCCAATAGTTATTAATAACGAATAACAGATCGACAGAATATCGCAAAATAATGGGGCCCTGAAATTCAAGGCCCCTTTGAGCGATGTTATCCGGGGTCGCTAGTGGTCAATCAGTGACGCAGTTCCGTCGGGATTGATCCGGATGCCAGCAACCGGGCCGACGTTCTTATTGAAGAGTTCCACCGCCTCGGCGTCGTAACCGCCGACGCGATTCACCCATTGGCGGATGACATATTTCAGGGCCACTTCCTCGATCAGGTGTTTCTTGATCTCATCGTTGAAGGGTGTGTATATCATCCCTTCGTCCAGCAGTTTGGGAATGCCCGGGGATGACAGTACAGGAGTAACCCGGAAGAACTACAGCTCGCATATTGCCCCTTCCTCTATCAGGATCTGGCGGAAGTCCGCGGGTATTTCCTGCCACACGTCGTAATTGAAAGTGGCGTTCTCCACCGTGAAGAGGGGCAGGGGGCCTGAGATGTAGTCGGCTACCTCGTACCAACGCTGGCCGTACGCCGCGTTGGCTCCGGTGGCACCACCGTCCAGGATGCCCCTCTCCAGTGCGGTGTAGACCTCGGTGAAGGCCACCCATTGAGCCTCGGAGCCCATGCCGTCGATCATGTCGGACAGCGCACCGCCGAAGCTTCGGACCTTCAGCCCCTCAAAGTCCTCCAGATTTTCGATGGCTCCTTGCTAAAGAAGAAAATCTCATTCTCGGGCACGCGCCAGAGCTGGAAGATAGTGACTCCGCCGCCGGTGCGCTCCTCGATCAGCCGGTTGAGGTCCGGTGTCGAGGTCCGGTATGGAAGCGGCCGTGGCCCTGTAGAAGGTCTCGTTGTCCGGGTACATGCCCCAGAGATACTTCATGTCCATGGCCGGCAGGTCCGCCCGCCGTGTGGGCCGCGGGGAGGTCGGCGAAGGACGGCGTGCCGTTGGCCAACAGCTCCAGAACGTCCGGGCCAGCTATGCCCAGCTCCGGGTAGCCGATGATTTCTATTTTCAGCTGGCCATTGGTGCGTTCCTCAACCCGCTCCGAGAACCACTACGAGATCTTGCAGTGGGTGAGAGCGCGGTTGATACAGGCAAACTGGTAAGTCAATTCCAGCCCGGTGCTGGTGGCCTGGGTGGGATTGGTCAGGTTGGCCTGTTCGATCATCTGCCGGTAATAGTCGGAGTCGAAGACATACAGGTAGTCTTCCAGTCCCTCGTGCGGAACTCCGTCGTAGTCGCCGATGTCGTCGGCAATAGGCTCCGGGACGGGCCCGACCAGTTGGCTCAGGTCGCCAGCGTATATGGCGCCCGGCCCCCCCGCCAACTCGGCCGCGACTGCCTGGAGGTCAGAGTCCGCGTCGGACATCGCCGGGGCGGATGTTGCCGCGGGAGCCGCCGTCGGGGCTGGCGCTTCAGTGGGCTCGGCTGCACCACCGCAGGCTAGGCATACCGCCATAAAGAGGGTCCAAGACTGCAGAGAGAATCAGGTATCTCATGAGTGACGCTCCTGAATGTATTTCCCCAAACCGGCGGCGAATCCCACCAAGTGCGCCGATTGCGCGGCAATTCAGCAAACGCAATTTGCCACTGCAACTCTGATTTAATAAAATTATATTGTGAGTTTAGTAACAAATAGTTGGAATCTGTATATTTGTGAATATAATTCGTAAACAAGAAGGCCGTCCCTAACCATCCATCAAGAGGCCCGGCGGTATTGCGGACAGGCCCGGCTTACCAGAGAGATTTACAACCGGGCCGAGAGGTGGGTCAGCGGGCGGCCAGGGGAGAGGGTCCGGACAGGTCGCCCCGGATGGCGGCGTTGTGGAGCGCCACGACCGAACGGGCCAGCGATTGCAAGTCGGCGATGGCCTGCGCATCGTTCAGCAGGCCATCCAGGAAGTGGCGGGACTGCAGGTACACCATCCCGGGGACTACATGGGCGCCGAACCATGCCAGCACCGGCCTTAGCTGGGCGTCTACGCTCAGGTAGTGGTGGTCGGTGGCGCCCATGACGATCAGGCCGCAGGCTTTGCCCTGCAGCCCCTCGACCGGCACATGGTCCAGCAGGTTCTTGAGCGCCCCGGTGAACGAGGCACGGAAAACGGGTGTGGCTATCAGGTACATGTCGGCAGCCACCACTCGATTTACCACCGCCTCCGTGTCATCGTCGTAGTCAGACAGTGGCCGGCCGTCGGCGAACGAAACGCGGTGGTCGCCCAGGTGAAGCAGGTCGACCGCCGGCTGTGCCTCTCCCTCCAACCCCGACAGCGCTGCATTGATGGCCTGGTACAGCCGTCCGGGCCGGGTCACAGTACCGTGAATGGCGAGCAGGGTTGAGGGCATGGCTATTCCTTCGTTGTAGCACCCTTATTGCGGGCGGCAGTGTAACGGTTCTCAGTCTTCGGCAGTCCGAGGTTGCCGCGAAGTGTGTCTGCCTCGTACTCGGTCCGGAACAGGTCCCGCTCCTTGAGAATGGGCAGAACAAAATCAACGAAGTCGTTGAAGCCTTGAGGAAGGACGGCGCCGCTCAGCATGTATCCGTCGCACGCCCCCGACTCAAACCATTCCTGCATCGTGTCCGCCACATGCGTTGGCGTACCGATGAACGGGTGACGCCCCGTGGTCAGCTGCAGCGCCATCTCGCGCAGGGTCAATTCCTTTTCGCGGGCGGTCTTCTTGATGCTGTCGGTGGAGCTTTCCCAACCGTTGCGGCCGAAGTCCCCCAACTCGGGGAAGGGGGCGTCCAGATCGTACTGCGTGAAATCCAGGTCATTGAAGTAGCGGCCCAGGTAGTTCAGGGCCTGGTTGATGTCGACGAGGCCGGCTATTTCGAGGTACTTCTCCTCGGCTTCCTCGAGGGTGCGGCCCACGATTGGAGAGCAGCCGGGGAGGATCAGGACCTCGTCGGGGTCCCTGCCAGCCGCGGCGGCGCGGCCCTTGACGTCCCTGCTGAAAGCCTCGGCGTCGGCTCGTGTGGCCTGCCCGGTGAACACTGCGTCGGCTATGGTTGCGGCGAAGCCCCGTCCCGCCTCAGAGGACCCGGCCTGTATCAGCACCGGTCGTCCCTGGGGAGAGCGGGAGATGTTCAGCGGCCCCTGCACCGAGAAGAACTCGCCAGCATGGTCCAGGCGGTGCATCTTGTCCGGGTCAATGAACTCGTTACTTGCCTGGTCCCGGATGAAGGCGTCATCCTCCCACGAGTCCCAGAGCCCCTTGGCGATCTCGATGTATTCGGCCGCCATCCGGTAGCGCAGGTCGTGGGCCGGATGCTCCGGCCTGCTGTAGTTCAGGGCCGATCCTTCCAGCGGCGAGGTCACAACGTTCCAGCCGGCCCGCCCGTTGGATATGTGGTCGATGGACATGAACTGCCGCGCCACGGTGAAGGGGTCGCTGTAGGTCGTGGAGAGCGTGGCGGCGAGGCCTATGTGGGTTGTGTCCATGGCGAGTGCGGCCAGGAGCGTCAGCGGTTCGAAGCGGTTCAGGAAGTTGGGGTGAGACTTCTCGCTGACGTACAGGCCGTCACCGAAGAAGGCGAAGTCCAGCTTGGCCTCTTCGGCCCTTCGCGTGAGGTCTCGGTAGTATTCCAGGTTGATGGCCGCGTCGGGGACGGCGGTTGGATGGCGCCACGACGCCATGTTGGAGCCGGTTCCGGCCAGGAAAACCCCTATGCGCATCTTCTGGCGTTTGGCCATTGTCCGGGACCTCCTCCTGAAGGAGATGGTTCGAGAGCAGGAATGCCCCTATTCTATCAACCCGCCCAGCAACTCGAAGGAGCGCAGGCGTTTCGCGAAATTGTCTATGGCTGTTACAGCGATTATCTCGTCCGCGTTGTATCTCTGCTGGACATCCAGCAGTTGCCGTCTGACCGAATCGCGATTTCCGTGAACGACACCTGCTTGTCGCACAGTGATCGTGTAAGGTTCGCCGGACTGCCTGCCGAACTCCTCACCAGCCTCGACACTGCCTACTGTCAGGGTACGCCCGCTCGCCAGGGTGATGCGCACGACCTGTATCCTGGAGGCGAACTCGGCGGCTTCCTCGTCGGTGTCGGCCACGATTACGGGCAGGGCCAGCATCGTGCAGGGGCGGACGCCTTCTTGGACTTGATCATCCTGAGCTTGTCGAAGGGCGAAGCCGGACTGGTAGCGCCGAACGGCCTCCGCCATCTCTTCCTCGTCGTTGTTCAGGAACAGGGCGAAGACGTAGGGCATCGCCAACTCCGCCGCCATATCACCGCTGGATCGCGTTGTCCCAAGCAAGAACAGGTCAGGTGGCTGTGGCGGGAGTGGACTGGCCTGCAGCCCGGACAAGGGATGGTCCGCCTCCAGTTCGTCGAACAGAAAGCGCTTCAGCTCACCCAGCTTCTCCGTCAGCGTCATATCCGGTTCGTGGTGAGACTCCCCTTCCCGTTCATCCTGAGCTTGTCGTTCATCCTGACCCTGTCGAAGGACGCCGCGGCGCAGCGCCGCCGTGGAGCGGGGCAGGCCGCCCGGTCCCCGGCCGATGCCGAGGTCGACGCGTCCTGGGGCGAGGGAGGCCAGGACGTTGAAGTTCTCGGCAACCTTGTAGGGGCTGTAATGTTGCAGCATTACGCCGCCGGAACCGACTCGAATTCGTGAGGTGTGGGCCAGCAGGTGGGATACCAGTATCTCGGGAGACGATCCCATGACGCGGTTTGAGCCATGGTGCTCCGCCACCCAGAACCGGTGGAATCCCCACTCCTCGGCCTTCTGGGCCAGCTCGATGGTGCGACGCAGGGCCTCGACTGGGCCCTCCGATTCATGCACCGGGCTCTGGTCGAGAATACTCAGTCTGAGATTCAGGTCAAATCCCCTCTTTTTCCGCCCGAGGGCAGGACTCAATACAATTCTACCTTAAAGGATTGTCGCAATTGCACAAGGGTGCATGCAGGTTGAAAATTTCGGCATTCCCTTGTGCTATGATTCGCCGAAACGCCATCTATCCTGATTCTTTCGACGGTAGAGGTAACCTATGGCATCCAGTGGCAACGAATGGCTGGCATTGACCAGCGAGGAAATCCTTGAACCCGGGATACCCATCTGCGATCCGCATCATCATTTCTGGGTCCAGCGGCCAGAGCCGGTGGACTACCAGCAATACCTGCTAGAACATCTTGCCGCAGACATCAACAGCGGGCATAACGTCCGGTCGACGGTGTTCGTGGAGGCCCGCTCCAACTACCGCACCGACGGCCCCGAGGAGATGCGCTCGGTGGGCGAGGTGGAATTCGTGCAGGCCATCGCCGACGCCGGTGCCACTGGCCAGTACGGTCCGGGCAAGCCGGCCCACGGCATCATTGGCCGCGCCGACCTGAAGCTGGGGGATGCAGTTCGCCCAGTGCTGGAAGCCCTGCAGGAGGCCAGCCCCAACCGCTTCAGGGGAATTCGGCACTCAGTCGGCTGGGACCCCAGCCCGGAGCTGGACAACCGCGAGGTCGAGGGCTGTCTTCTGCGCGACGACTACCGGGCCGGCGCCCGCGTGCTGGCCGACATGGGCCATGTCCTCGAGAACTCGCTGTATTTCCCGCAGCTGGACGACCTAGCCTCCTTGGCCAATGCCGTGCCCGAGGTCACCATCGTGTTGAACCACCTGGGCGGCTTCTGCCGCATAGGCCCCTACGCCGGGCGGGACGAGGAAGTAATGGCCGAATGGCGTCGGGGCATTGCAGCCGTCGCCGCCTGTCCCAACATAGTGATGAAACTGGGCGGGATCGGCATGCCCCGCATCGGCTTCGACTGGCACGAGCGGGAGACACCCGTGGGCTCGGAAGAGATGGCGGACTCCATCGCTCCGATCATGCATTACCTGATCGAGCAGTTCAGCCCGGCACGGTGCATGTTCGAAAGCAACTTCCCGGTCGACAAGGTGTCCTTCTCATACCACGTGCTGTTCAATGCCTTCAAACGAGTGTCCGCGGGCTACTCGGCGTCCGAGCGGGCCGACATGTTCCACGATACCGCCGCCCGCGTCTACCGCCTGGACTGACCAAGGAGATTCAAGCGACCCGTTGCCAACCGTCTCCCCCTCCGGAAGAGGGTCAGGCTGGGGGTTAAGTCCCCAACATCAGCGACCAACAAGGAGCAAGCAATATGCCTGAAGTCAGACCCTTCGAGATTGCCGTGGACGACGCCACATTGGAGGACCTGCGGCAACGCCTAGCCGACACCCGCTGGCCGGATGAAATCCCCGGCTCCGAGTGGGACTACGGCAGCAACCTTGCTTACATCAAGGAACTGTGCGAATACTGGCGAACCGGCTTCGACTGGCGTGCGCAGGAAAAGAAGCTAAACGCCTTCAATAACTGCAAGTCGGTGGTTGACGGGCTCGACATCCACTTCATTCACCAGAAGGGCAACGGACCCAACCCCATCCCCCTGGTAATCACCCACGGGTGGCCCAGTACCTTCTTCGAGATGAGTAAGATCATACCCCTGCTCGCCGACCCTGCGGCCCACGGCGGCGACCCGGTTGACGCCTTCGACGTCGTCGCGCCGTCCCTGCCGGGCTTCGGATTTTCGCAGGCTTCAAGCGAGCGAGGCATGGAGATTGGCAGGGTGGCCGACCTCTGGGCCAAGCTGATGACGGAGAACTTGGGGTACGAAAAGTTCGTGGCCGTGGGTGGGGACATCGGCGCGGGCGTGACCTCACGCCTTGGCTACTCGCACGCCGACAAACTGCACGGAATCCACCTCACATCCGTCACCCGACCCACGCCCTACCTGGGGCCGGACTCGAGGGCGCTGACGGCCGCCGAGGAAGCCCATAGCGCCCAGCGGGAACGGTGGTTCCAGGATGAAGGCGGCTACAATCACATCCAGGGTACCAAGCCCCAGACCCTGTCGTACGGCCTGAACGATTCGCCTGCCGGAGTCTGCGCCTGGATCGTGGAGAAGTGGCGCACCTGGAGTGACTGCAACGGAGATGTGGAGAGCATCTACACCAAGGACGAGCTTCTCACAATCGTGACGATCTACTGGGTCTCGCAGACCATCGGCTCCTCCGTGCGGATGTACAGGGAGAACCAGACTCACGTCTGGGAGTTGGCCAAGGACGAGAAGGTGCCTGCCCCAGCCGGAATGGCCATGTTCCCTCAGGAGATAGCCCGCCCGCCACGCGAGTGGGCCGAGCGTTCCTACAACGTTGGCCGCTGGCAGGAGATGCCCCGTGGCGGTCACTTTGCCGCTTTCGAAGAGCCGCAGCTCTTGGCCAACGAAGTCCGCGAGTTCTTCCGCCAATACCGGTAACTACGGGTCCAATGCTAGTCTCGAGTCCGATACCAAGCGATACGAAGGAGTAAACCATGCCGGTAACCAGGCTCGAAATTACTTCGCAGAAGCCTTTTGCCGACGGGCAGTCCTTCGGCACGGTCGGTACCTATACCCAGGTGGAGGGTACGGCCCATTTCGCCGTGGACCCGTTGCACCCGGCCAACGAGACCGTCGCCGACATCACGCTGGCACCCCGCAACGGGCAGGGGCTGGTGGAATTCTCGTCCGACTTCCGCATCCTGCGCCCCGACGACCCTTCGAAAGGCAACGGGCGCCTGCTGCTGGACGTCCTGAATCGTGGTAAGGCGCTGGCCCTCCGCAACATCAACAGCGCGCCCGATGTCGCGCCCGACGCGCCCCTTGACCCCGGCAACGGGTTCCTGATGCGCCAGGGCTATACCGTCGCATGGTGCGGCTGGCAGCACGACGTTCCAGACACGCCCGGCCTGTTGCGCATCCAGGTTCCCGAAGCGCTGGAAGACGGCAAGCCAGTCTCCGGAAGGGTCGTGGTCACCTTCCAGCCCAACTCGCCGACCGATGTCCAGTACGTTTCCGACCGGTTGCACCGCGCCTATCCGGCCAACAAGCTGGAGGACTGGGAGTCGGTGATGACCGTCCAGGACGACGAGGACGCCCGTGAGCACGTCATACCCCGGAAGCAGTGGTGGTTCGCGAGACTGGAGGACGGCCGCCTGATTCCCGATCCCTGCCATGTCCATCTGGAGGGCGGATTCCAGCCGGGCAAGGTGTACCAGGTCATCTACACGACCACCGGCGCGCCCGTGGCCGGGCTTGGACTCGTGGCCACCCGCGATATTGCCTCCCACCTGCGCTTCGAGGCCGAGGGTGGTCTCGAACACGCCTATGCCTTTGGCGTCTCCCAGAGCGGCCGGTTCCTGCGGTCCTTCCTTTACCACGGCCTCAACTACGACGAGTCCGGGCGTGCCGTCTTCGACGGCTTGATGCCCCATGTGGCCGGCGGCAAGCGGGGTGAGTTCAACCAGCGCTTCGCCCAGCCCTCCAGCCAGGCCACCCGCAGCGTCAACAGCCTTTTCCCCTTTGCCGACTCCCCGCAGACCGACCCTGACACCGGCCTGACGGACGGGTTGCTGTCCCGGCTGGCTTCCCAGGGTGAATTGCCCAAGGTGATGAATACCTACACCTCGTCCGAGTACTGGGCGGGCCACGGCGCGCTTGTGCACACCGACATTGAGGGCACCCACGATCTCGAGCCTCCCGATGCCGTCCGCGTGTACGCCTTCGCGGGCACCCAGCATGCCCTCGGTGGCCTTCCCCTCGCCGACACCGATCCGGTCGATGGCTACCGGGGAGCCCACACCTTCAACTGCCTGGACTACCGGGCGCTGTTGCGGGCGGCCCTGGTGAACCTGGACCGGTGGGTTTCCTACGGAGAGGCAGCACCGCCCAGCCAGTATCCGAGGATCGCAGACGGCACGGCCGTCTCACCCGCTGCGGTAGCCCCCGGACTGGAGGCGGTACCTGGCGTGAGGCTCCCCAGCCCGGTGCGGAAGTTCACCCGCCTGGACTTCGGCCCCGACCCCGGGGTTCCTTCCGTGGTCCCAGCGACCGTGGGCCGAGAATTTCCCTGCCTCGTGTCACAGGTGGACGCCGACGGAAACGAGGTGGCGGGGATCCGGCTGCCCCTGGTCTCGGTGCCCCTGGCATCGCACCTGGGCTGGAACCGTCGGCACGCCGACATCGGAGGCGAAGGGCAGACGCTGTCCACCGGCGGCGCCTCGGGGGGCACTTTGCGCGGCTCCTCCATCCCCTTTGCCGCCACTCGCGCCGAACGTGAGTCCTCCGGCGACCCTCGCCCTTCCATCGAGGAGCGATACGAGTCCCGCCAGGCCTTTCTGGATCACATCGAGGCCAACGCCCGCCAACTCGTCGCTGACGGCTACCTGCTGGAGGAGGATCTCCCGCCCCTGGTCGCGCAGGCCGCCGAGCACTATGCCGCCATGGCAGGGACACTGGCCGAAGCGCAGCCCGTAGCCGACTAGCCCATTCGCCCCGACAACTCCCTCTCTGGGGGGAAGGACCGGGCAATCTCCTCTCCCTCCGGGAGAGGGTTAGGGTGAGGGAGTATCCCTTGAACATATAGAGTTATTAGGAAACGGAGGCCACGAAGGATGAAATACGATGTAATCGTCATTGGCGCAGGTTCCGGTGGCGGTGCACTTGCCAGCCGCTTGGCCGAAGACCCGAACCGGTCGGTGTTGCTGCTGGAAGCGGGGCCGGACTACGTCGATCTCGAGCAGACCCCCGACGACCTCAAGTTTGGCTACGCTCCAAGGGCTTCCGAGATGGGAGGTCCCCACAACTGGTCGTTTACCGGCAAGGGCAGCGCTGTCCGCTCTGAGGACGTCGTCGTCCCCCGCGGCAGGGTGGTGGGCGGCACCAGCGCCATCAACGGCCAGGTTTTCCTTCGCGGAGTGCCCGAGGACTACGACAGCTGGGCCGAATGGGGCAACGACGAGTGGTCATTCGTGAAGTGCCTGCCCTACTTCCGCAAGCTAGAGACCGACACCGACATCGTAGACGACTTCCACGGCAACAGCGGACCGGTCCCCGTCCGCCGCCACAAGCGCGAGGCCTGGCTGCCTCTCCAGGAGGCGTTCCACGTCTCCTCCATCGCCGGGGGCTACACCGAAGTCTACGACCACAATCACCCGGATTCGACAGGCGTCGGGCCGCTTCCCATGAACAACCCGAACGGCGTGCGGATGAGTACGGCCCTGACTTACATTACCGACAACCGGCACCGGCTCAACTTCACCATCCGCGGCAACGTGCTGGTGCGCCGCATCCTGTTCGACGGCGTCAGGGCCTGCGGCGTCGAGGTGGAGAGCGGGGGTGAGACGTTCACCGTCGAGAGCGACCAGATTGTTCTCAGCGCCGGGGCGGTGGCTTCTCCGCAAATACTGATGCTGTCGGGCGTCGGGCCGGCTGGACACTTGCAGGAGATGGGCGTGCCAGTGGTCAAGGATCTCCCCGGTGTGGGCCAGAACCTGCGCGATCATCCCCTCTGCGCAGTGCGGGTCAAGACCAAGCCCGGCTTCCCTCTGGACGCCGAGGCCCCGCGCATCCAGACGGTGCTCCGCTACACGGCATCCGGCTCCGACCTGCGCAACGACATGCAGATTCTGCCGTCGTCTTTCTCCACTCCTTTGGGAGGCGACCCATTTGCCGAAGAGGGCATCCGCTTTACCTGCATCCTGGAGCTGGCCAAGAGCTCCGGCGAAATTAAGCTGCGCTCTACCACCCCTGGGGACAATCCGGATATCAACTGCCGCCATCTCGAAGAGGAGGTCGACCGCCAGCGAATGCGGGAGGCCATTCGGATGTCCTTCCAGTTCATGGAGCACGAGTCCTTCAGCGACATCGTCGAGGAGGCCATTTCTCCCACCGCTGAGGAGATCAAGTCGGACGACACGCTGGACGAGTGGATGCTCGAGACCGTGGACATCGGGCAGCATCTCTCTGGAACCTGCAAGATGGGCCCCTCCGGCGATCCCATGGCGGTCGTCGACCAGTACGGCCGCGTTCACGGGATCGAGAACCTGCGAGTTGCCGATGCGTCCGTGATGCCCGACGTCATCCGGGCCAACACCAATCTCACCACCATCATGATCGGTGAACGTGTGGCCGACTGGATCATCCAGCAGACCGGATAGCCGCCTGACTCTTCTGCCCACGGAAAGCAGTAGGGGCGGGTTTGAAACCCGCCCCTACTGTTCTCTCCAGCCGCCGCGGCCTAGTAGTGGCGCAGTTCCACCACGTTGTCGTCCGGATCGTAGATGTAGAGGGAAATGCCGTCGCCGTGGGAGCCCCAGCGCTTGCCAGGCCCGGCTTGGATCTCCACGCCGATGCCCTCGAAGTGGGCCTTCAGCTCTTCCATGTCCGTGTGGTCGATGACCATGCAGTAGTGGTCCTGGTTGCGGGGCCCGTCCTTGTCCTCCGGCATGTTCTCGGAGGCGAAGAAGTCGATGATGGTGTCGGCGTTCAGTCGCGCCGAGGGGAAGCGCACCTCGCCTGCCCGCCATTGCTCCACGCGTTCCGCCTTCAGCCCCAGAACCTCGGTGTAGAAACGCAGCGACTCTTCCACGTCCCGAGACCGCAATACGATGTGGTCCATCTCGGTGATGTTGACCAGCGGCTTGGTCACCTGCTCAAATTTGGTCTGGGTAGCCATGTTTGGCCTCCTCATCGATGAGTTGCGCTTTACGAATTAACTGTATCTGTTCGCATTATAGATTTCCGGTGTCCTCTTGTCATCCGCGGTTTCCCTGTCGGCCAGGGCAATCGCGTCTTGATTTTCGACACAAGAATCGGGCCGGCAGGGCCGGAAGAATCCCTTTCATTCCCGCGAAAGAACATCATCCCGGACTTGATCAGGGACGGGAATCCAGAGGCCAAAAATTAAGCTTGATGGTTGCCGGACAAGGCACAATCCGCCCTGGCGGCCAAGGGCGGTCTTATGCAGACCACCCTGTCGTGGCGACCCATTTGGTGCCCAAAGGACAGATGAGGAGCAGTGGAGTCTTTTCGCTCGTCTTCAAGACCCTGAAAGGCACATCCCACCTTGGTATTTGTTTAGTCGTCCAGATGGATGGTGGCGACGATCCTGGGAACATCACCCACAACGCGCGTGGTGTGCCCGCGGCCTGTCAGATCCTCGGCCAGGTTTACGTCTCCGGGGCCAAGCCTGTGGACGGTGCCGTCGCCGAGGCCGATCTCCGCCTCCCCCGAGAGGGTGATCAGATACTGCCTGCGGGGAGCGATGTGCCAATCGCTGAAGAATCCCGGGGGCAGGGCCCTGAAAACGATTCCCTTGGCGTTGTGCAACTCGTTCCAAGCCGGATGGGAGGACGGGTCTATAACTTCGATGTGTGACTCCCCGTCGTCGCCGGAATACAACCTGATCGATGCCATAATTCCTCCTGCCTCGCAGTAAACGTAGCTGAGATTCTAACGCAAATCCGCAGCCATTGCCCGATGCGCACTCGCCGGTGCGGGGTCTTCCAGTTGTTCCCTCTCCCTTGGGGAGAGGGTTAGGGTGAGGGCGTCCCTCGTTGGTTGAAAGGTCGTTGAAACTCAGGAATTCGCCCCGTCCCTCCTGAGCCTGCCGAAGGGCCTTCCCCTCAAGGGGGGAGGGAGAATCAACAGACCCCCACCAGTGGCTAAATCTCTTCCACCGGGCGGGTGGCGATGCCGTAGGTGCCGTAGAAGAAGTGGGCGTAGTGGGTGGTGCCGCCGGTCACGAACAGCAGGTACTGCTCCGGGCTTTCCAGCATCGGAATGGTGGCTTCCGGGTCGTTCTCCAGTGTTTGCTGTTCGGGATGATGCAGCCATTTGCCGTTCTCGTCCCTAGGTACGTCGCGGTTTCGGATGGCCTTCTGCAACGGCATCCGGCAGTGTTCGTGCAGCCATTCCTGGGCGTCGCGCTTGCTGTACCCGGCTTCGGCCAGAATGACTGCGCGGGATGGACTGAGCACGACGGGATGGTAAGGCCCGGGATAGGACACCCGCTGGCTGGTATGCCCCACCTGCGCCGAATCCCAGCCCCTTATCCACCCGCCGCTGCCGGCGCCGGGGTAGGACATCATCGACGCGATGTTGTTCAGCGTGTCTTTGTGGTTCCTTGAACCCGAGTCCAGGATGTCGCCGGGGCCGGTAACCGTCACCAGCGTTACGGCGCTTTCGTGGGGCTGGAAACCCTGGTCGACGTGGTAGGGCTGCCACGGGCTGAGCTCTTCGTTCTCGGCAATGCACATGCCGAACTTGGTGGGCAGGCCGATGAAGTTGGGGTCGCCGGTCCCGGCCTTGCAGTAGCCGATGTTGATGAGGCACAGTCGCAGCGCCCGTCCGATGGAGGTGTTGGCGCTGTTGACCACGCCGGGACCCATGGCCGACGTCCCGCAGTTGATTCCTGCACGCTGGGCGATGGGGCCGTTGACCAGGATCAGCGGGGCCTCGGTGTGGCCCGACACCTGCATATCCCGGTGATTCAGCTCCGGCTGGGCCAGGCAGTCAATGGCGGCCAGCAGGACCGGGAACTGCTCGGGTCGGCAGCCGGCCATCACGGCGTTGATCGCGACCTTCTCAACCGTGGCGACTCCAAAGCCCGGCTCCATCACCATCAGCACGTCCTGCGGGCTCCTGTTGGTGCCGACCAGCATCCTCTCCACCAGCTCGGGAGTGGGTGGAATGACCGGAATGCCGTCGCTCCAGTCCCGATCGGCCAAGAACCGGTTCACCGCGTCCAGCCCATCCGGAGATGAGTCCATCTCCACTGTGAAGATCTCGGTGGCGCCGCCGGTCTTCCTGGTCTTCCTGGAGGTGACCGGCCCGCGGGATGCCGGGAAGGTGGTGAGGCCCTGGATTATGGCGTCAATCTGCCCGTCCACCATGTTGCGGATGAAGTCGGGTTGCTGCCCGGTGGTGGCGTGGGGAATGACGACAAAAGCGGTGGTGGGCTGTCCCCACCCGTCCACGCAGGCCTGCCAGGACCGGGCAAAGCTCTGGGCCGCAATGGCCACGGCGGGTATGCCGGCCTTTTCCATGGCGACCATGTCGTGGCTAAGCCACGACGTGCAGCCCCCTCAATGCGCTGTCGCTCCCACCATGGCGTCGACCTCGGTGGCAATGCGCGCGGCTTCCTCGTCGTCGATGTGGACGCCCCGGCTGAGTGCAGGGCGGCCTTCGCGAAGGTCTCCGCCGTAACGCTGGAACCTGACGCTGGGATACCGGCGCTGCAGCTGCTCTGCGAACCGGTCGACGGCAACGTCGGCCCCGCCGGTCATGTTGTTGTACAGACCGATTGTCTTGCCTTCCAGGGTGGTAAGCCTGGGGGCGGGAGGTACCTTGAAGTCCACCCGGTCGGCCGCAGGAGACATTATCTGCAATTTCATGCCGCAATTCCTCTGAGAACCAGGTTATGTACCTGTATGGCGCTTTATGTACCGGGTTGGCGCCGCCACGGCGGTACCGTCAACCCGGGAAGTCTTGGTGGACCTGAGCATAGGTCTACGACTCGCCGTCGTCAAACCGGGGTGCAGGAAGCCTTTACCCGGCCCGATCAACCACAAGCCGTGGGAGGACAAGACTCAATAGTGGACTCACGATCCGCATTGAGTCAGCCAAGAGCAGTGCTGTTGGCAGTCCTATCAAGGCGTCGTTAGCTTCAGCATGGAAAGCATTCTCGTCCAGGTTTCTTCACTCACCCGTCCGTGCCTTGTCCCCGGAGGGAAGGAGTCTCCATTGAGTTGGCGATAGGGGGCGACCGCAGGAAATTGAGAATATTGCGGGAACCACGCTGGCGCCGGAAGGAACCGTTGTGCCCGTTGGGATGTCGCCTTACACTGTCGGAGATTTGAATCCAGGAACAAATTATAAGGAGACGGGCATGAGCGAACTCGACGATCGCTACGAACGAGGGCAAGAAACGCGGAGGATGTTTGGCGGCGGCCAAATCACGCCGGGGGCAGCCCCTGGAGCGTGGGACATCGCCCCGGACCTGGAGAGGATCCTTGGTGAGGCGCTATTCGGCACCATCTGGAAGCGGCCCGCGCTGACCCCTGTGCAGCGAGAAATGGTCACGCTGTCCTGTCTCATAGTCATGAACCGCGAGGTACAGCTGAAGCGGCACTTGAGCAACGCGCTTAATGTGGGATTAACTCCCGAGCAGATCGTGGAGTTGATCATCCACGACACATGGTACAGCGGAGCGCCAGCGGGTATCCAGGCACTGACACTGTGCAAAGCGGTTTTTGAGGAGCGCGGGATAGACTTCACCCCGGCCCGCATCCACGATGCCAATGAGGACCCAGACAGCCTGTTCCAGCGCGGCGACGAGTTCCGGCGGAACTACATGGGAACAACCTCTGCGGCGCGGCCGGCTCCGCCCACCCAGGCTGAGAGGGAGTTGGGGCGTACTACCGGAGAATATTACTGGGGAGCAACCTGGACGCGGCCGGGGCTTGATCTCCCAAGCCGCTGCCTCTGCACCATGGCTTGCCTTGCGGCGTTGGGCCGCGAGGGGCCCCTGCGGAGCCACATCCGGGGCGCGTTGAATATTGGATTCACGCAGGACCAGATCATCGAAGTGTTCGGCCACATGACGCTCTACGCTGGCATACCTTTTGCCCGGGGCGCGATGGACGTTGCCAACGAGAT
This sequence comes from Dehalococcoidia bacterium, assembly GCA_965216065.1. GTDB lineage: Bacteria > Chloroflexota > Dehalococcoidia > Lucifugimonadales > UBA3495 > VXOI01. Next base: position 1,558,962 of record CBDCFB010000001.1, on the reverse strand, counting down.
TTTCGCCAGCGCGTGACGGCGCGATCGCGTGGGGCTGAAGCTCTCAGGCCCCCTGCTCGACGAGACCACCATCCTGAACTCTCGGCATCTCCTGGAGCAGCAGAGCGTGGGGCGGGGCCTGTTGCAGGACATCAACGCCCGGACGACTCCCGCCCTCTTCGCCGCCCCGTCAAGCAAAACTGAAAACAAAACTGCCTTGTTCAGAGTACCCGAAGTACGACAGGCGCAGATGCCGCAGATTGGGAGAGGGTGGTGTTGCTGCACTTGACTCTTGTTGTTTTCGAGGTGTTTGGCGGCATCAGCGCCCTCTGAATGAAACGTTCGGAGACGCCTCCGGGAGAAAGCGGGCGGTTCAGCCGGCGTTCACCCGCAACTGCCTGCCGAACACGGCTATTAGCAGCGCGGCGCCCGTGGTGAGGGCAAGACACAGGTAGCCAATTCCCTCGTAGCCCACGCCAGCCAGAAGGGCGCCGGAGAGTCCGGCCCCCAGCATCCCGCCCACGAAGTTGCCGACACCTATAGTGCTGGCTCCCGTAGCCTTGGAATCTCCCGAATACTCCGTGGTGGCGGCGACCATCACTGGGGCCAGGACGCTCAACAAGCCTGATCCCAACGTAGCCAGGGCCACCGCAGTCCAGAGCCCGAAATCGACCGCGAAGAAGAGGAACACGCAGACTCCCCCGATGGCTGTGGTAATGCCCATGAGCCAGACGCGATAACTCTTGGCGGCCACGAATCCGGCGGCGTAGCTTCCTATCACCTGTGCTGCTGCAGCAATCAACAGGGGCAGGGCCACGAACCCCACGCTCAAATCGTAGGCCTGTATCAAATAGGCGGCGAAGAAGCTGATCAGGCCCCAGTAGGCCAGGCGCTGATTCACAATGACCGCCACGGCGACCCGGAAAAAACTCATGGAAAGCAGGGACCAATACCTGGCAAAGAACACCAGGTCGCGAACCCGCTCCCTGCTGTCCCTGGGATACCAGATCCAGCTCAAAATAAACGCCGCCGCCAGCAGCAAACTCGCCAGCACGAAGGTGAACCGCCAGCCCCACAGGTCCGCGAAGAGGGCCACCAGCGGGACGGTGATGGCAGAGGTCAACACGACTGTTCCCATAATGCCGCCGACGGCCTGGGCTCTCCTGGCCGGGGAGATGATGTCGGACACCACCCCCACCGACGTCGGCGGTATGGTCCCTCCTCCCAGGCCACCCAGCACTCGGAGGGCGAGGAATACTTCCATATTCGGCGCGAAAGCCGACCCCAGCACTGAGACCAGGACCATCAGCACTCCGGCGAGGGCCACCGGACGACGGCCGAAGGAATCGGCCAGCGGCCCCACGGCGACTATGGAAATCGCCAATGCCGCGAATGACGCCGTGTTCAATTGCCCCGAGACCGCCACTGAAACATCGAGGTCCGTTGCAATCTCGACGAGGAGCGCCGGAACCATCACGATGGCCGTTTGAGTGCTGAGAATGGCCAGGGAGAGCACGAAGTAGAACCAGGCCTTGTTTACCTCTTTGCCCTCTGACTGCTCCGATTGTGTGCTCACTTGATCGATACCTGTTCCGGCAAGGTTCTATCCGTAAATCTACAGGCCCGAAGCCTTTAGCCAGTGCCCACGCGCAGCAGCCGGGCGAACGCGGTGGCCACCACTGCACTGGCGACGGTGAACGCGAGACAGAGGTAGCCAATCCCGTCGTAGCCCACGGTTGCCAGCAGCACGCCGGAGAGGCCGGCCCCGAAGACCCCGCCGGACTGGTTGCTGAAACCTATCAGGCTGGCGCCGGTGGCCTTGGATTCGCCCGAGTACTCCGTGCTGCCGGCCAACAGCACAGGAGTCGTGATGCTCAGCAGGCCCGAACCCACCGTGGCCATCGCGACTGCGGGCCAGAGCCCAAAATCGAAAACAAATAACGCGAATCCGCAGACACCCCCTACCGCTGAGGACGCCGCCACCAGCGCGACCCGGTAACTCTTAGTTGCCAGGATCCCCGCGGTGTAGCTCCCCGCCACTTGGCCTAATGCGGAAATCACCAGCGGAAGCGCCACGAATCCTACACTCACGTCGTAGGCCTGTATCAGATATGCGGCGAAGAAGCTGAGCATACTCCAGTAAGCCATGCGTTGAGTGACATTCACCACAAGGGCCACACGGAAATAATTCAGGGAAAGCAGGGACCAATACCTGGCGAAGAACACAAAGCCGCGAAGATTTTCCTTTCTGTCCCTGGGGTACCAAGCCCAGTTGAAAAGCCACGCCGCCGCCAGAAACAGTCCTGCGATGACAAAGGAGAAACGCCAGCCCCACCAGTCCGCGAACAGGGCCATCAGCGGGATGCTGATTGCCGAGGTCAGGACAATGGTGCTGGCAATGCCGCCGATGGCCTGGGCCCGTTTGGCATGTGAGATGACGTCAGAAATCACCCCGATCGATGTGGGCGCAATTGCTCCCCCACCCAGGCCTGCCAGCACACGCAGCGCCATCATCACTTCTATATTGGGTGCGAAAGCAGACGCAAGAAGGGAAACCACCACCAGGAACACACCGGCAAGAGCCAGTGGCCGGCGCCCGATGGAGTCGGCCAGCGGCCCCACGGCGACAATGGAGACCGCCCAAGCTGCGAAGGTTGCCTTGGCCAACTGCCCTGCCACCGCAACCCAAACATCGAGGTCCCTTGCAATCTCCACAAGGAGCGCCGGGACCATCATTACCCCGGTCATGGTGCCAAAAACAGCTAGACAAAGCGCGAAGTAGAACAACGCCTTGTTCATCTCCTTACCCTTTGCTTGTGCCGTTTGCGTGGTCATAGTGTCGATTATTCCCGTTCCACCCTGGCTGCAATTATCATTTCCGGCCATGTCCAGTCTGACGCGTTCGATTCCTCCTGCCAATCCCTTGCCTCAGAGCCATCTCCAGAATGGTGTTGGATCCGATTACACCCAAAACCATTCCACGTACAATGAACATGAAGCGGATGCCGTTCCAGGTCAGTCACGGCCGCATCATCGACTTCGAGCCGTTCGCCTGCAACTTGGCGGTGAACCTGTACCAGATGTAAGGGGACCGGCATGGACCAGTTTATGAACGCAGCCATGGAAGAGGCCAGGAAGGGCAGGGAAGAAGGCGGCATTCCCATCGGCGCCGCGCTGGTTGACGGCAGGGATCTTCTGGTAGCAACCGGCAGGAACCGGAGGGTCCAGGACCGGGCAGTTGTCATGCACGCCGAGATCAACTGCCTCCTGAACGCCGGAGGGAAGGTGGACAGCTTCCGTGGCATGACCATGTACTCCACACTCATGCCGTGCCACATGTGCGCCGGTGCCATCGTTCAGTTCGGCATTTCAAAGGTGGTCGTTGGGGAATCGTACAACTTCAGGGAAAACGGACTCGAGCTGATGACACGGCACCAAGTAGAGGTCATGGACCTGGACATGGAGGAGGCGAAGGCACTCCTGCGGGAGTTCATCGAGAAAGACCCCCGCGAATGGTACGGAGACATAGGCTTCCAGCCCCAAGAGAACTGAACAGGCCCAGGTAGCAGTCTACATCCTGCGCCGCCAGGACACCGTGTCGTGAGCCGTGAACCAGACTTTGAGTAAGCGATTCTTTCCGATGGAGTTGGACTGCGAGGAAGTCTGCCTTATCATGTGAACGCTGCAGTCCCCCTCGATTCAGCCAGGGCCGGAAAGTGGACCAGGAGGCTATATGACCACAGGTACCGCCAAAGCAGTGGACCGTATTGTAAGAATTGGGAACCTTGACCTGCATTACCAGGAATGGGGCGAAGCCGGGGCGCCGCCGGTCGTCATGGTGCATGGTCTTACCGGCAACGCCCACGCCTTCGACAACCTGGCACCCCACTTTCTGCCCCGCTACCACGTCATATCCATTGACGTCCGAGGCCGCGGCGACAGCGATTGGGCCGCCGACCGCGACTACTCCAACGACGCCTACGTTGCCGACCTGGAAGGGCTGCGGCAGGCCCTCGGATTCGAGCGCTTCTCGCTGGTGGGCACCTCCATGGGAGGCCGCATTTCCCTGACCTACGCCGGCACATACCCCGAGCGGGTGGAGCGCACCGTCCTGAACGATATCGGCCCGGAAGTCGACTCGAGAGGAGGCAGCCGCATCGCCTCCAGTTCCCGGGACGCGGTCACCATCTTTGCGACTATCGAAGAGGTAATGGCCTGGCACCGAGAGAATCGGGTCGGCTTCAGCGCGATGAGCGACGCCCAGCAGCTGAGCGCTGCCAGTCATGCGGTCAAGGCCCTCCCCGGAGGCGGCTTCACTTGGAAGATGGACCCGGCGGTCCGCAGCGATCGCCGCCGTCCCGACCCGGAGGTGTCCTGGAACCTGGCCCGACTTATCCCCGGGCCGGTGCTGCTGGTGCGGGGCGGAGACAGTGACCTGTTGTCCCCTGAGATTGCCCAGCGCATGGTGGCGGAAATGCAGGACTGCCGCATGGTGGAAGTTCCCGGGGTAGGCCATGCGCCCACCCTGATGGAGCCCGAGGCCTTTGGCCCGGTCATGGAATTCTTCTCCCTAACCTGAACGGGCGGGAGATAGACCGGGTGCGCGGGCAGGAAAGTGCCGAAGTGAGTTGCCCACGAGACCGGAAACTCTTCGTGTAACCGTCCTGTGTTCCTGCGTTCACTCCGGTTCCGTTTGCTTTTGCATGATGATAGTCACCCAGAGAGATACTGCACCTTACAGGAGCTTTGGCGCATCATGCAAAAGCAAACGGAACACCTCTCGGAGTAATTGGACAGTCGTCATTGCCAACACGATCGTCTGGTGCCTGCCGCACCAGCCGGACGGTTATCGAAGCATCGAGCGGTAGCCATTGCCAATTTCTCGATAGTGTCTGACCAGCTCCCGTATGGCGGTCTCCGTCTGGATGGCCAGAGCGCCGACACAAGCGGCCACTCCCAGTTGTTCAGTGTAGTGTTGGAACCCCTTTGCCGTCTTGGATTCGAACTCTTCCGCAGGATACCTTGAACTCACGGCGTGGGGAGTCGAGACCGTTGCGCACAAAAATAGCCAACCCAAGGATGTCCACCAGCGACTGATGTGAAGCAGCACTTCCCGGACGTTGATCGCATCAGGCCAATTACTCCGGTAACATCGCGAACCATCTGCTCCAGCATGTCGCTGAGGAGTTGTTGGGCCAGTGCTGGCTCAGGAACCGGCGGACCCGCTGGCAAAGCCCCCCGGGCTCACCGGGACCATCGCCCACGACCTTGTCACGTTGTCGTGAGATGACCCGGAGGACGACAGCGCACAGGTTACCAGGTCCTCCAAAGGGATAAGTCCATTCACGAACGAGGTGATTTCGCCGCCCAAGTCGACGACCCCGGGGCAGCGACACCACTCACACGAACGCCGGCGCGAGGGACGTCGTCCTCGCCGTAATAGACCTATCCTGAAGACTTCACTTGGCCGTAGCGGCCGTCGGCAGCCATGCTGTGTACAGCGTGACTGGATCTCGTGGCCGGGGTTGCGCTGGGCGCCCTTGGCGTCCACGACCTCTGCCTGTTCGCCACGGCAGACCACCAGGTGGGGCCTTGCCGGAGCGCGCTTGCGCCAGCCAGCGGCAGCCGGAACTCCTAATGCAGTTCCACGGTGACGGCGAAGCGACGCTCCTCGTACTCCTGGGTGCAGGGGCGCAGCAACTCGGTGTGCTCCAGGTTGTATCGGGCCTGGTTGAAGGCACTGGGGACTTTCTCCCAGGTACTGCCGTAATGGTGGGCCTGGAACCAGATCTTCCACTGGCGCCGGTCGAGGCCAGCCAGGGTCGCCAGGTGGGCCAGTCGTGGGACCGCCTTTTCTCAGCCGGGGGTATGGTGGGCGCCCTCCCCGCAGCGCTTTATGAAACATGCGTCAGCCTGGAGTTTGGTAAACCGGTGAAAAGTCGCTTGGTAGGTGCCGTAAAAATAGCTCGGTCCAGAGGAGCAGTGCCCGAATCCGGCAAGTGTCCAGCTCCCTGGTTATCTCCCGGGTCCCACGCCCCTCTCCTTTCGACTCATAGATCTCTTTCACTTCTACCGCCTCCAGCAACGCTTTGGTGCAATTCCGCGAAAACCACGCAGTTGATGACACCGTCCTCAGGTGCTGGTGATAGTTGCCACAAGCAAGTTGCAGTTGCCCCTCGTGCTCATGAATTCCGGCAGGCATCCTAACTTTCCGGACATGGCGGAACTCTTGTGAAACGACTACGCCGGACCCGCGAGCAGGCGGCCCAGATCAGACTCGCATCAGATCGGATCAGACCCTGATCATCGGGGCGGGAATATGGGGCCAGAAATTTTGCAAAGGCGGACTCAGGGTAATATAGTCCCCATCACCAAGGCAGTGCGTGGCGCCCAAAGTACTTTCAGAAGCCTTTTGTCTAGAAATGCCCGTGTGCTGGGCCCATGGGTGGATGGGATTTCAATGGATTCAGTGGACAAGAGCAGAGTGGAAATTCCGCCAGCGCGGTGACGAGGGAGCGGAGTATGAGCATGTTCAGGAACATTGGCTCAGCGGTCACCTTTGGCTCTATGGAAACGACCAAGGCCAGAGAGGCCAGAGAGCAATATATCGAAAGATGCGCCAAACACGAGGAAAGGTGGAAAAAATACAAGGAGATCGTGGACGAGGCCGAGCAGAAGCTGGAGAGCCTTTGGAGACAGGCCCAGAGAGGGCGCGAACTGGTCGTGGAGACGGGGTCGCTGTTCGCTGACGAGGAAGGGAGACTTCGAGCGGGATGGTATCCATTGCAGAAGGATCACTCCTCCAACCCCAGCGCCGGAGGAGAGTCGACCGCGACTCCAGAAAGCTCAGCGGTGATACTGGCGGCCATTGGGGTCAGTTCGTCTACCTGGGCCACTCTCGGCCCTCTTTGCACCGAGTCCACGCGCGCAGCCACCATCGGTTTATCGGGCCCTGCGGCGGGCTCATTTGCCCTGACAGGCTTCAGCGCCCTGGCAAAGGCCCAGTTGCTTGGCGTGGACTTCTGGAAGTCAAGACAGAGAGAGCGTGAGCGTCTTGACTCCATTGCGCAGGCTACCGAAGCGATTGAACGAAGGGAGGCAGAAATGCAGAGCCACCGTAGTCGGCTGGAGTCCATCCTGCCAGAGATTGCGCCCGCCATTGATGAGCTGGCATCTTCTGCGGCTGACGCAAAGACGGCCAACGACTCCCGTCTGGCCACCATATCAGAGATGCGTTCCAAACTGGCGGCACACTGCGCGAGGGTGGCGGAGGCATTGCAAGAAACTACCAGTGTCATAGAGAACGCCCGGGGAAACCGCGAGGAACTCAAGGCCATAAGCGAACGTTCCAGGGACGTTACAACCGCCGCCGCAGAGCTACAGACCGAGTCGAACAGGCAGGAAGCCGCCGTGAACGAGGAAACCAACAGGACAACCGCTGTCCTGAACAAGCTCGCCGCGGCAGTGGAGACTGCCGACGAGTTCATCTCGAATTCGAGGGTTGAAGGAGCGGATACAGCCGCCAGCGGCTGATCGTTGCCTGAGTCGGGTTCTCCGTGCGAATAGGCCTCCGGCACATTAACGACCAGATTGACCTTCTCCTCCAGGAATTCCCGGCAGGAACTCCCGGCAGGAACTCCACTCCAAATGCCAATGTCGGAGGAATCTTACCCGTAAGCGGGTCAACGCGTACCCCGAAATTAGAAAGGCCGTCTGGGCTGGCCTTTTCAATGGAACAAGATACCGAATCCCGGTGAATTGAGCAGAGAAACCCGGGCACGAATCGGCATCTTTTGCGTTTCAGGTCCGGCTTGAGGAATCCGGACAGCTCGGACAGCTCGGACAGCTCGGAGGGCATTCCTCTCCAATACAGGAAGGGGGCCGTCCCGGCAGTGATGCAAGCCTGATTCCATTGACAGTGCCCGAGGTGCGCCGCCTGCTCATCCGCCTTGTATGGACGGCACGCCACCCGGCTGACTTCTATCTTTCTCTGCTAACGTGCCCGGAATGTTCGACGCATTCGAGGCTCAACGAAATCCCCGCACTCCATTGCTTTGGGGAGGACCTGCTCAGCACCGCCGGTACTCCGGACACATGCCGGGCGCGGGCCCAGGAGTATGTGGACACCGGCGCCTCCTACCACGTGCTCTGTCTCTTGATTCCTGGCATTGGGGAAAACATCGACGCCTTTGCCCCGGACCAGACGGATCTCCGGATCAGAGGTCTCCAGCCACTGGTTGCATGCTGTGGCGAATCCATGGAGGACGCAGCAAACGATGGGCGGCACCCGGAATGGCCCCCCTGCGTCACACCCTGGGCCATACTTGGTCAGCCAGCCCCTCCATGTCCCGGATCATCTCCTCCCGGCTGCTGGCCAGCTGGGCGACTGGGACGAAGGACGCAATCAGGTGGCTTACGCCCATCTCCTCGTACCGCCTGATGTCCGACGCAATCTGCGCTGGACTTCCGGCAAAGGTGGGCCGCTCGGCGGAGTCAGCCCCGCCTCCGTTGGTCTCCAGCCGGTAGCCGTGCATCCTGCATATCACCTCAACCGAGCCCTTGCGCCTGCCGGCCTGCTCCACGTACCTGTCGAGTCTTGTCATTGCTGCCGCCAGCTGCTCCGGGTCGGCCAGCGGATGCCGGTTGTTGGTCCCGATTGGCTGCCAGCCGTCGCCCAACTCCGCGGCGCGGCGCATGGCCCGGCGGCTCTCGCCCCCGACCCAGATGGGAGGATGTGGTTCCTGCACGGGCTTGGGGAGGAAGGACAGGTCGGAAATGCTGCAGTACTCGCCCTCGAAACTCGGCGACTCGCTGGTCCACAGCTCTTTGAAGATCCGGATGTATTCGTCGGTAACCGCACCCCGTTCCTCGAAGGGCGGCGTCTGCAAGGCTTCGAACTCTTTGCGCAGCCAGCCGACTCCGACCCCGACGGTCACCCGGCCGTTCGACAGCACGTCGATGGTCGACAGTATCTTGGCCGTGAGCACCGGCGGCCGGTGAGGTACGATCATCACGCTGGTCACCAGCCTGATGGACTCGGTCTGTCCTGCCAGAAAGGAGAGCACGGTCAGTTGTTCCATGGCTTCATTGTTGTCCGTACCGGGGAAAACGCCGGTCTGCGTATAGGGATATGGCGAATCAACCTCATTTGGAAGCACGATATGGTCCGGGAACAACATGACCGCGAAGCCGAGTTCCTCCGCCTTCCTGGCGATGAGGATAATGTTTTCCGGCCGAGCCAGGTCTCCCCGCGAGGGCAGCATGATTCCATATTTCATCAAGGGACCTCCTTCTGGCTATCCCTTTCTTCAGCCGCCAAGGCCACCGAAGCGGGATGTTGCAGTCCGCCGCGCTCCAGCGTCAGGGCCAATTTGGGCCGACACGCGACTAGACCGGAACTCTGACCAGCTTCTGCATCGACCGGAGCTCCCGGGGCGGGTTCATGTGGCGGCCGTAATCGGTCCAAGCCACCTCGGCCACGTAAACGTCTCCCCTGGAATCGACAGCTATCCCATGCGGGGAATAAAACCGCCCCGACTGGTCGCCGTAGCTCTGGCGTCCGACCCTGGCCAGCACCTTTCCCTTCGTGTTCATCACTGTCACGCGGGGACCGAGATCGGTTCCGATGTCGTTTGTTGCGATCCCGCAGAAGTACTCTCCGATGTAAAGGAGCTCCTCGCCCGAGCGGTCATCGATGCAGATGGCGGCGGCGCGGGAGAGGTTCCCCCACTGGGTCTCGTATTTCCCATCGGAGCTGAAGACCTGGATGCGATGGTTCTCCCGGTCGGCAATGTACACCCAGCCGTCGTTGTCCACCTCGATGTTGTGGACGATGTTGAACTGGCCGTCGCCGGTGCCCGATTCGCCCCACGAGAACAGCAGCTTGCCGTCGGGGGTGTACTTGTGCACCCGCGCGTTGGAGTATCCGTCGGCCACATAGAACTCCCCGGTACGCTTGTCGAAGGCCACGTGAGCCGGAACGCTGAACGGCTCCCCGCTCATCTTGGGGCTGGGCTTGTGGGGCGTCCCGAGCGTCATCAGCAGCTTCCCTTCAGGCGTGAAGTGCCGCACCGTGCTGTCCCCGTTGTCGACGCAAAAGAGTGTGTCGTCCGGCGCTACTGTGACACCGTGTGGGTTGGCGAACACCCCCTCGCCCCAGGTGCGCAGCAGGTTCCCATCCGTGTCGAACACGAGCATGGGAATGGTGCCGCGGTTGAAGACGTAGACCTGGTCCTTCGAGTCCACTGCGACCGCCGTTCCCTCCTGGTAGACCACACCATCCGGAAGTTGCCCCCAGTTCTCTCCCGAGACCCGGTAGTGAAAGCCGTTCTCGCCGAGCACGACCGGCCCGGCCCCTTCGTCCTCGGCCCCGTGTCCCTCGGTGCGCAGGCCGTACTCCCAGTCCTGTTCCTTGTCGACCATTTCCCAGACCTCCTTGGTTTTGTCCCGCGTGACCACTGGCAATGGGCAATATATCACGCAACCCGCATCGCGCCCGACGAAACCGTCAGCGATCCGGCTTGCCCTTCAAGGCCATCAAGTCGGGCACACCCTGCAACAACCCTTCCGGTGTTAATATTGCCCTGAACCGTTAGTTGCCTTGGAATCACTCTGACTCAATCCCCAGGCTGCCGTTCCATTGCGTCCGGCGATGAGGATGATATGGCTGAGACACTGGTCCTGCAGAATGCCATCATCTTCGACTCCACTGGCGCGGACCCCTACGGCCCAGGGACCGTCGTGATTTCCGGCGACCGGATCACCGCCGTAGGACCGTCCAGCCAGGTAGCGGTCCCACGGGATGCCACGATCATCGACGCCAGCAATCATACCGTCATGCCGGGCCTGATCGATGCCCACACCCACGTAGGCACTGTGGACAACTCGTTTGGCGCCAACTACGAGGACAATCATCCTGGAGCAATCTACGCGTTTTGGTTGGCCCGCGTCCTCCGGGAAACGCTGATGGCAGGGTTTACGACCATCAGGGACGCAGGCGGCTGTGACTACAGCTTCAAACTGGCCGTGCAGTCCGGGACGATCCCAGGCCCCCGAATCTTCACCAGCCAGGCCTACATCTCCCAGACCGGCGGCCACGGCGACATGCGGCAGCGACACGACCGCGGCGAGCCCAGGGCAGGCCACCGGCTGCAACCACGGCCCTCCATTTGCGACGGCGTCCCCCAGGTGCGCCAAGCGGCCCGGGAGCAGCTCCGCACCGGTGCCGACCAGCTCAAGGTCATGGCCGGCGGGGGAGCGGCGTCGCCCACCGACCCGCTCGATTCCCCCCAGTTCACCGTGGAGGAAATAGCCGCCGCGGTGTACGAGGCCAGGGCAGTCAAGAAGAAGGTCATGGCCCACGTCTATGTACCGGAGGGAATCAAGAACTGCGTGGAAGCCGGTGTGCACAGCATCGAACACGGCAACTTCCTCGACGAGGAGGGAGCCTCGCTGATGAAGGAAAACGATATGTACCTCGTCCCGACGCTGACGGTCTACGAGTTGATCGCCGAACGGGGGCGGGAACAGGGGATCTCCGAACTGACAATCGAGAAGATCAACTTTGCCAGGGGTGCCGGGCGTCAGAGCGTGGAAATCGCGATGGCTGCCGGTGTCAACATCGCGTCGGGGGCCGATCTGTTCGGCCAGAACTACGGACTGAAGGCCGTCGAGATGGCATTGAAGGCAGACATCATGGGACCTGTTGCAAGCCTGGTATCGGCAACACGCACCAACGCGGAACTCCTGGGACGGTCAGACGACATCGGCACACTGGAACCCGGCAAGCTGGCCGACCTGATAATGGTTCGTGGCAACCCCGTGGACGACATCACGATTCTGCAGGACGCAGACAACATCCCGCTGGTAATCCAGGCCGGCCGGGTCGTCAAACGGGAGGAGCCGGGTTAGCCGCGGCGTCCCTTGGCCGCGCAGGGAAGATTCCCGTGACATTGAGCAAATGGAGGAGGGCAGGCGCATGGCAGACCTGGAAATCGCGACCCTTTCCGGAGACTACACCGTTATCAGCGAACCGGTTGCCAAGGACTTCGAGGGCAGCTTGTACGGGGAGACGCTGCGGCCCGGCGACGACGGGTACGACGGCGCCCGGCTGGTCTGGAACGCGATGGTCGACAAGCGGCCCGCCCTCATCGCGCGATGCAGCGGAACGGCCGATGTGATCAACTGCGTCAACTTCGCCCGGCAGAACAACCTGCTGGTCTCGGTGCGCGGGGGCGGCCACAACTTCCCCGGCAACAGCGTCTGCAACGACGGGCTGATGATAGACCTGTCCAGGATGACCGGCGTCCGCGTTGATCCGGCTGCCAGGACAGTCCGGGCCCAGGGCGGGACGAAATGGGGCGCTTTCGACCACGAGACCCAGGCCTTCGGACTCGCCGCGCCGGGCGGCACCGACGTGGACACCGGCATCTCCGGCCTCACTCTGGGCGGCGGTATCGGGTGGCTGTCCGGCAGCTACGGCCTCAGTTGCGACAATCTCGTGTCCGCCGATGTGGTCACCGCCGATGGCCGGTCCCTCACCGCCAGCGCCGACCAGAACCCCGATCTGTTCTGGGGTCTTCGTGGCGGCGGAGGCAACTTCGGCGTCGTCACCTCTCTCGAGTACCGGCTGCACCCCGTCGGCCCTGAGGTCCTGGCCGGATGGCTGATCTTTCCGATCGGCGAGGTCAGGGAGTTTTTCGCCCGGGTGAATGAGCTTACGGACAATATGCCCGATGAGCTGAATTTCATCACCTTCCTGCACACCCTCCCCGACGGCGGCGGAAACGCATGTTCCATGCTGCTTTGCTACCACGGGGACGTTGAAGAGGGCGAGCGGGTCCTCCGGCCTCTCCGGGAGTTCGCCACACCGGTGGTGGACGATGTGCGGCCCATGTCCTACACCGATGCCCAAAAGCTGGCGGTGGCCCCGCCGGGACGCCAGAACTACCTGAAGTCCCACTTCGTGAGCCAGGTCAGCGACGACATGGTGGACATCGCCCTCGACTTCTTTGACCGGGTGACCTCGCCGCTCTCCAGCATCCTGTTCCAGTATCTCGGCAACGCCGCCCGGCGGGTGCCCGCAGGGGAGACCGCTTTCGGCCAGCGGAGCGCCCTGTGCGAGTGGGCCACCAACGCCGTCTTCCTGGACCCGGGAGAGTCGGAGGTCCACATCCGCTGGGTCCGTGATCTTGCCTCGGCCATGTCACCCTTCTCTTCGGGTGCCTACATCAACCAGGTCGGGACCGAGGAGGATGTGGGGGCGGAGGAGATAGAGGCGGCTTTCGGGGACAACTTCCAGAGGCTGGCCGGCCTGAAGAAGAAGTACGACCCCGCCAACCTCTTCAGCCACAACCAGAACATCAGGCCCCGGCTGTAGGCGGCGGGAGGGCCGGACGCACACATTTCTCTTTATGCCAAAATCATCTATGAAGGGGTGCCGCCATGGCGGACAACCGGGAGAGCATCGTACAGGAAGCAATCGATGTCGCCATCGGAGAACGGGGGGAGATCGGAGTCCAGGTCGCGGCATACCTGGACAGCGAGTTGGTCATCGACCAATGGGGTGGCTTGGCCGACGAGACCACCGGCCGGGAAGTTGACGGAGACACCCTATTTCCGGTGTTTTCCAACATCAAGGCGATGACTGCCACCGCCCTCCACATTCAGGCGGAACGGGGTCTGGTGGACTACTACCAGCCAGTGGGCAGCTACTGGCCCGAATTCGGCAAGTACGGCAAGGACAAGGGCACGGTGTTCGACGCCCTGACCCACCGCATCGGGGTGCCCCTGATGCCCGTGGGCGTCACGCCGGAGCTGATGTGCGACTGGCACTGGATGGTGGGGCAGATCGCGGAGATGCACCCGCTATTCGAGCCGGGGACCCGAAGCGGCTACATGGCCTACACTTTCGGCTGGGTCGTCGGCGAGATCGTTCGCCGTACCGACCCGAAGCAGCGGCCCTTCGGCCAGTTCATCCAGGATGAGATCTGCCAGCCGCTGGGCATCACCGGCCTCTGGGCCGGAATCCCGCTGGAGGTCGAGGTCCGGATCGCGAAGCTCACCAACCTGCCTGAACTCCTTCCCGGCGCTCCGGGACTGCCGCCCGACTCGCTGCGGCCCCGTGCCACTCCGCCGGAGGTTGCGACTACTCAGGAGGTATTCGGCCGCTCCGATGTGCGCCAAGCCTGCATTCCGGGTGCCCAGGGGATCATGGATGCGCGGAGCCAGGCCCGCTTCTACGCCATGCTGGCCAACGGCGGAGAACTGGACGGCGTGCGCCTGCTTTCCGAAGACCGGGTGCGTACCTTCCACATCCCGCGCCCCCCCAGCGACTACGACATGGTCAGCGGCAAGCCCCACAATGGCACTATAGGCGGCCTTCACTTCGCTGGCAGCCCCGGCATGGGGGCGATGGGCAGCAATCCCCTGGCCTTCGGCCACAACGGTGCCGGCGGCTCGCTGGGCTGGGCCGACCCGACGCACCGGCTGGCGGTCGCCATCCAGCACAACCGCATGGTGCCCCACGGCCCGCCCGAGGAAAGCCCGCTGACGCCGATTGGCGCAGCGGTTCGAAAGGCCCTGGGCATGCCCGAGTAACCTTTTCTCGAACTAAACTAAAGCCAAGGTGAAACGCGCATAGTCCCCTCTCCCTCCGGGGGAGGGGACTTTGCATCATAAGTGCCGTTTGCATCAAAAGTAGGCTGGTTGCATCAAAAGTCCGTATCTCGACCCTAGCAGCTATTGACCACCGATTGCAAGGGCTATGGCGAACAAAAAAGTAAAGCCCCTGCCGATGAGCGAGCAGGGGCTTTTCTTTGCACAGTGGTTTCTCAGCGACTTTAAGAGTTTTCGTCCTCAAAGAGCATATCGTCGGCTCCCATATTGCCCGGGAGCATAGAGAAGGAATTGACGGGCTGCATTTCAGGCTCTCCGCGCCCAAAATTCACGTCCGGCAATAGGTGAATGAGATTGGCAATAAATTCGGCGTCCGCGCCGCCGATGCCAAAATACTCCGGCTGTGCGCTGGCCCTGTCGCGCACGATTTCCAAGCCGTCTCCCACTGATTGTACCGAGACTATTTTGTTCAACGGTATTCGGAATGAACGTTCGCCGCTGAAGAACACGTGCTTGGTGGAAACGGCGAAGGTTCCGCTCCCCCTGGGAGTGAGCACATCAGTCTCCACGGGAGTACCTTTGGATGCTCCGGTGCGAACTGATACGCCTTTCATCACCCGAACGCTTACCCCTGCCGACCTGCCCACCACTTCACGCTTGACACGCATTTCAGCGTAGGCCACGTTGTCAACGGCCAGTATCCATTTCTCGTTCTTTTGCATCTTGAACGGCACGGCAATATTTACCCCTAAGTCAGGAACCTTCCCTTCACGGAGAATAGCAAGCACCTTGTTTTGGATTTCCTTTTTTCACGAGCTTCTTCTAACTTGCGCTGTTCGGATAAACGCCTCAGACATTCCGCTTCTTGACGTGCTTGTTCCTGTTTCTCCCTGTTTTCTTGACGTGCCTGCTCCCGACTCTCTTTGCCTTCTTGCAATTTCCGTTTGATGCCACGAAGCATAATCTTGCTCCCCACTAAAGTGAAGCAAGATTATAACAGGACGGGCAACGTGTCTAGGTTGGCTCCTACCTTGTTGCCCGCCATAAAAGAGGAAGCCGGAGCTTAACACTCCGTCCCTTGTATGCCACGCCCACCCGACCTAGCACACTGCCATTCGCGCCTGCTCCGGTAGCTGTCTCACCGGCTCATTGCCGACCGGGGGAAAGAAATTCACGACGATGCCCAATTCGTACATTTCGTGAATCAGCACGACAATGTTGTGGCACAGAATTTTGACTAGCGTTTCGTTGACCTGGGCCGTAGGACTTTTCCCCCGAACACTCGCCCCAAACTTCGCCTTAATCATCGCAAAGGTGCTTTCGACGTTTGAGCGCAAGTGGTAACGGTCAAGGAATTCGGAGCGATGCAGGTTGAAGAAGTGGTAGGCCCGCTCCCATACCCGGTCCCGCTTCTGTTTGGGGTTGTGAGCGACGCTGTTAGTCTTGAAAGGGATGTAAGCCGTAGCACCTGCTCCCTTGATTGCCCGCAGATTCCGCCGTGAGAGGTAAGCCTTGTCTGCCGAGACTTCCTGTACATCGAAGTTTTCAGCCGTGGTGTTCAGAAAAGGAACCAGATAAGGGCTATCGTTACTCGCTTCCACGGTCACATCGGCGGCAGTGACGATGTTGGTTTTCGCGCCGGTCATAATGTGGCACTTAACCCACTGTGCTTCCTTGACTTCCTTGCCCCATTTCTTGTCGAACCATCGCACGTAACTCTTGGACGCAAAACCCGACGAATCGGGGGAGAAGTGAGTTTCAATGGATCGGAGCGGCAGTGCGCTCAACTCTATCAATTCCTGCAATAACGCCTTCATTTTTGGCTTTTCCATATACCGCCAGCAAGAAGCCACTGACGGCATTTTCTCTAGTAGCCCTTGTCCTTCCGCGCCCCTAATGTCAGACATTGCTCGCCGCCCGGACATTGTTGAGTAAACCTTGACAGCCATCGCAAATACCATATCCGAGAGGGGCAGGCGTGGACGGCCAAAGTTGTACTCTGGCTGTTCAATCTCATCGCACAATTCGCGGAGCAAGGTAACGAAGTGGTCACCCTCATTCTCTTGGGCCGCGTTATAACGAGGCCAATCCTGCGAATAAGTTACCTTTAAGGATTTAGTCTCGATTACAACACCGTCTGGACGTTCTTCGCGCTGGATTGTGAACTCAATAGCGTATATATGCTTGCAAGGAAGCCGTCGAAGCTCATAGTCAGGGCAGGAGCAGTACGGCGAATCGTCGTCAAGGTTGACGATGTAAGAACCGTTGCCGCTCGCACTAGGCACTTTGTAGCCGACTTTGGTTTTCGAGATATTGGCGACACCCGCAATCATCGCGCCGCGCATACGCCGCCCTGCGTCACCATCGTCGGCGTCGTTAGGGCCGAGGGCAGTCCGCAATCCGTTGGTTTCCATCTCAATCTCCCCTTCAAATAACTACTGATAGTATACATTGAAGTCGTTGTAAAGTCAATACTTATAGTGTATACTTTTAGTAATCACTCGAAATTGGGAGTCAGGGATGGAAGCTGACGGCGTTACCCCCGGAACCTTTCAGATTTCCGTACCCGCGCACCAGTGCCGGTGCGGACATCGCTGGATTGCCCGCGACGCCCTGGAACCTAACCCTCAACGGCCTTCGGTTTGTCCTGCTTGCAAGAGTCCCCGTTGGGATAAGCCGCGCCGGTGGACTCGGAAGAAGGACGTGACTGATTAACCCTCTAAAATTTGAACATAAAAAGGGTCACCGGAGTTAAATCCGGTGACCCTTTCACCCGGCTCTATTAAGTCAGGCTAGCAGATGGCTGACCGGGCTGTCAACTATTTAGTCTGCGGCAGTCTCCCTCACAACCCGTAGGTAGCTCCATTCAGAACTCCCTTCGTCGTGCGAGTTGTACCAGCCAAACGAACGCATCCTGAATTCGTACTCCACTTCCTTGCCAGCCGCAGGTGCTACAAAGGTTGCGGCCATAGCCTTATTCCCTGCTCCGTATTCAGAGGGAGTGATAGCAACAGTGACCCACTCGGTGATAACATCGGCATCGCTCGAAGCACCTATGTCACGAGTTATCGAACGCCCCTCCGCCACATTTGTCTCTGCCTGTACGTCCAAGCTGAAGTTCACCTGATAATCCACAGCAGCGACAGCGGCCTGCTTTACGTTTTCAGTGTTCAAATAGGACGGTCTACCTCTGTCAAACTCCAAGGCGGGGGCGCGGAGCTTTTCAAGGTTCCTGTCGAACCAAGTGATAGTGATAAATAGATTTTCTTCATCAGGCCCACCATCCGCCACATGAATCGCTCCACTATCCCCCTTGATGGAGCAAAGGCTTGATATATCAACCGGATTTGAACCAGCCTTCTGCGCGGTGACAGAAATTAGTGTGTCTTCCTTACGAATCGGGTCAAAATCAAAATCTTCCAGTGCCCCACCGCCGCTTTCCGTGGACTGAATATGATTCACTCTCATCCCGCGCAGTTCTTCCAACATATCCCGAACTTTGTCGCTTCCGGGAGTCGTCACCAAACTCCCACCTTTCCCAAAATGCTTTGCCATTTCGATTATTGCCATATCTCTCCCTTCTTATAGAATCCCTCGATTATCGTACAACTTTATTATTGTTGTTTGCACTATGTCAATAAGAAAACACTTGCTCTTATGTCAATGTTCGATACACAATAGAGATAATATCAAATCGTCTCGACTGAAATCATCTGTGGAATTATACATTGCATCTCTCCCGTCTATGCTCATCTCCCAAGTTGTTGTATTATCCCTGAATCTGCTCCAATCGCCGCTTGGCTTTGGCAAGTAGCACCTCGGCAACTTCTATCCCGTCCATAAAATCTGCCTGTTCCCCCGTTTCAATGGCGTCAATAACATCCGCCAGGGTATCAACGGTTTCTTCCAGAGACTCTAACAGTCGTTCTTCCTGTGCCTTTGTTACTCGGCTCCTACGCTCAAACCTGCTTCTCCATGTAGTCATTGTTGTACCTCTCTAATGAATTTATAGAAAACGAAAAAGGCGCACGGCCTATAACCGTGCGCCTTACACTCGTCGAGTGTAGTTTAGCAATTGCCAAACGCAAATGTCAAGGGCTACGGACGGCCAACATCATACCCTGCGTAGCGCGTTCCTCACCCAATAGGAATCACCTCAGTCGAACAACATCAGCCAAGATGCCTCACAGATTTCTTCGCCCACTATCATCCAGTCCCTTACCAACCCCGTCGGTTGAAAGCCACTCGACCACGCCACTTCCACTGCTCGCCTTCCAGCCGATTCATCGCCATAGAACGCAACGGAAGCATAAGTGGTTTCTTCCTTGCCTTCATTGTCGAGGAAGTCTGCTATTTCTATCCCTTCGGCTTCCAATGCCTCGGCTAACGCGGCCATTGTCGTATCCTTGCCGTGTCTGCCTTCGCTCAACAAGAATCCCCTTGCATCAAAAGTCAGTTACCTGCATCAAAAGTCGGCCAAAATCGGGACTTTTGATGCAAAGCCCGGGGGAGGGTTAGGGAGGGGGCGTCCCTACCGCGACTGGAGAAAAGCCACCCGCGTCGAGCCAACCTGACTGCAGCACGCGAATAAGTAGATCACACTTTGGCTTTGGTTTTCCGGGGCGGCCCCGGTCAGATTTCAATCATGCCAGTTCGTAGTCGAGAACGTAGGAGTGCCTACCCTCTTCGTTGTCGATTTCGAGCGTGCCTGAGATACCGGTCAACTCTCCGGTGCCCGAGTCCGGCACGATTGTGACCGTCAGTTGTGCGTCGCCCCTGTTCATCGTGCCGCTGTGCTGGAGCACGAAGGAGCCTGACTTTCCGCCCACCATTCCCGTGAAGTGTTCGATGGCCACGTAGCCCGCCGAACCTGGCGTCCCTGTAAAGGCTGCGATCATCTGAGCCTCCGAGGTTCCGGCCATGTCTCCGGAGAGCTGTTTGTGGACGATGTTGCGGTTCAACTTCACCCCGTCCTGTTCCAGGAAAGGCGCCTCGGGCTCGATGTTTACTTCCATGGGTCCGCGGGCGGTCGGCATTACTGTCTCCAATATGGGTTGGGCAGGGATGGTCAGGCGGAGAAAAGCCTGATTTTCCGAGCATTCACGAGCGTTTCCGAGCATTTCCGCCACTGGTGCCCGGTATTGCCGGCCGGATCGGTGCGGGGGAACGGCTCGTGCGTTTAGAATGCATGTACCAATTCAATGGCCAAGAATAACGAGAGGTCTACCGCAGTGTCAAGGGCCGGGTGGCGCTGCGTCAGTGGTGATTGGCTGGTGAGCTTCAGCTCAGCCGCCGGATGCGTGGCAAGGCGACGGCGGCCACGGCGCTGATGGCTGCCAGCGCTGCGCCGTTTATCAGCAGCGCCCGCGGGGCGCCCACAGCCCCAGCCAGCGCCCCGACGCCTACGTGGCCGACCGGGGCGAAGCCGATACTGAGCACCCACGAGCCCATCGCCCGACCCCGCTCCTCGTCCGACACCAGCTCCTGCATCAGTGTCTTGTAGAGGGTGTCCACCGCCATCGCGCAGGCGTTTACGAACAGCAGCACCCCGAGGAACGAGTAGATGTTGCCGGACAGCGAGAAGGCCATCAGCCCTCCGCCGAAGCCTATGGCGGTGGCGAACATTATCAGTCCTTTCTTCCTCAGGTTGCCGAGGCCCGCCAGTATCCACAGGCCCAGCAGCCCCCCCGCCTGCCGTCCTGCCGTCATGATGCCCAGGCCTGTGGGTCCGACATTGATCACCTCCTTGGCGAACACCGGCAGCAGCGTCATGTGCGTGAAACCCAGAATCTCGGTGGCCGCCGTGAGGAACATCAGCACCATCAGCAGACGGTAGCTGCGCAGCAGGCTGATGTAGCCCAGGAGACTCCGCAGTACCGAGACGTCCACGGGGCGCCCCGACCTGCCCGGGTTGCCAATGGCAAGGGTCGCCGCCGCCGAGCAGAGGTAGCAGACCGCCGCCGCCCCGAATTGCCATCCAGGTCCCGCCACCTCGATCAGTGCCCCGGAGGCCAGCGACCCTGCAATGCCTCCGCCCTGCATGGCCATCGCTCCGAGGGCCAGCCCGTTCAGGGCGTGCTCAGGACCGACGATGTCGTAGGTGTAGGTCTGCCGCACGGTGAGAACGAAGGCGAAGGTGCTTCCCAGCGCCAGTACCAGCAGGATCACGATCCACACGTTGGTCAACCCGCCGATCAGCAGCACGGCCATCAGCACTGCGACGGCCGACGCACCCGCCGTACCCAGCCCCAGCAAGCCCCGTCGTTCCCACCGGTCGGCGATGGCCCCGGAAAGCAGACCGAACAGGAAGAAGGGCAGCATCCGGGCTGCTGCCCCCACGCCCACCATCAGCTCGGAGCCGGTCAACTCGAAGATGAGATAGCCGACCGACACCTGCTCCATTCCCGTCGCCAGCGAATAGAGTACGGTAGACGCCCACAGCAGGCGGAAGTCCCTGATGCGGAGGGAGACAGCCCACTTCCAAAAACCATTCACGGCGCTTGATGATACACCTGACCGGGCTCTTCTCCCAGTTCGGCCGGAATCCCGGTTTGGACGCATTGGCAAAAAGCCCTTTGCTCGCACGCTGCAGCAGACCGGATCCTATACCTGAACCATCCCTCGTTAGTGGTATGATTTGGCCGCACCTGCACGACTGTTGGAGGTAACGAAATGCCTTTCGGAAACAACGACTGGCTGGCCCTGACCCGGGAAGAGCCCATCGAACCCGAGATTCCCCTCTGCGACCCGCACCATCATTTCTGGGACGGCCGGCGGCAGAGCATCCCCTACCAGAGGTACCTGCTGCACGAACTGATGGCGGACCTCGATTCAGGCCACAACGTGCGCTCGACCGTGTTCCTGGAAGCCCGCTCCATGTACCGGGCATCCGGCCCCGATGATCTGAAGTCTGTGGGCGAGGTGGAATTCGTACAGGGCCTCGCGGCCGCCAGCGCCAGTGGCGTTTACGGCGAGTCCAGGGCTGCGGCGGCCATCATGGGCGCCGCCGATCTGAAGCTGGGCGACGACGTGGCCCGGGTGCTGGAGGCCCTGCAAGCCGCCAGCCCCAACCGCTTCCGGGGCATCCGCCACAATGTCACCTGGAGTCCCGACCCAGAGATCGACAACCGCGAGACACCAGGCATCCTGGCCAATGAGTCCTTCCGCTCCGGTGCCCGCGTCCTGGCCCGCATGGGACTGGCGCTGGACATCATGCTGGCCTTCCCGCAACTGAACGAGGTGGCCGAGTTTGCCAGGGCCGTCCCCGAGGTGTCCATCATCCTGAACCATCTGGGAGGGGTCAGCCGCACGGGCATCTATGCGGGCAAGGACGACGAGATCATTCCGGCGTGGCGTGAAGGCATCGCCGCTGTGGCCGCGAATCCCAACGTCACCTGCAAGCTGGGCGGCATGGGAATGCCCCGCTGGGGGTTCGACTGGCCCTACCGGACCGTTCCCATCGGCTCCGAGGAACTGGCCGAGGGCATGGCGCCGTGGATGAACTACGCCATCGAGCAGTTCGGGCCAGACCGCTGCATGTTCGAGAGCAACTTCCCGCCGGACAAAGTCTCCTTCTCCTACAACGTCATGTACAACGCTTTCAAGCGGCTCTCGGCGGGGTACAGCCCCAGCGAGCGGGCCGACATGCTCCACGACACGGCAGTGCGGGTGTACCGTATCGAGACTTAGATCACCTCTCCCTCTGGGAGAGGGTTAGAGCTTGCCCCTGCGAGAGCGGGGGGTGGGGGCTTTCCATGAAGTACGACGTCATCATTGTGGGCGCCGGGTCGGCGGGTTGCGTCCTGGCCAACCGGCTGTCGGAGGACCCGGGCCGTTCGGTGCTGCTTCTGGAGGCAGGGCCGGACTATACGTCGGAAGGGTTGCCGGGCGAGCTGAAGTACGATATGAACCAGGCCGCCTCGGAGCAAGGGGCGGCGCACAACTGGTCCTTCGTCGGTCAGTCGACCCCGCAGCAGCCTGGCCCTATCCATGTGGCTCGAGGCAAGGTGACCGGTGGCAGCAGCGCCATCAATCACCAGATCGTGCTTCGGGGCGTTCCCGAGGACTTTGACGCCTGGGCGGCGGCGGGCAACGACGAGTGGAGCTATCAGAAGACGCTCCCCTACTTCCGGCGGTTGGAGAGCGACGCCGACATCAGGGATGACTTCCACGGCTTCGACGGCCCCATCCCGGTTTGGCGCCACGCCCGGGGGACCTGGCTCCCGTTCCAGGCGGCCTTCTACCGGGCTTGCCGGGATGCTGGCTTTCCGGACGACCCGGACATGAACCATCCGGACGCTACGGGTGTGGGGCAGATGCCGCTGAACAACCCGGGCGGTATCAGGATGAGCACGGCGATCACCTATCTTGATGCCTGCCGGCACCGCCTCAACCTGACCATCAAGCCCAACGTAGTCGTCCAGCGAATCCTGTTCTATGGCGGTTCGACAGGCTCACCACGAGCGGTTGGGGTGGAGGTGGAAAGCAGCGGCGAGAAATTCGTGGTGGAAGGCGAGGAAATCATCCTCAGCGCCGGAGCCATCGCAACGCCGCAGCTCTTGCTGCTGTCAGGTGTGGGACCGTCGGAGGAACTGAGGCCGCTGGGGATCGAACCCGTGCACGACCTGCCGGGCGTGGGACGGAGCATAAAGAACCACCCGTCGGTATCCATCGTGTACCGGTCGGACCCTTCGCATCACCTGGCGCCCGACGCTCCTCGCAACCAGGTGGGGCTCCGGTTCACCGCAGAAGGCTCGCCCATGCGCAACGACATACAGGTGCAGCCAACGACCTCCTACCCCGAGAGCAGTACGGCCCCGGATATCCGGATCGGCTGTCGCCTGGAATACCCGTACAGTGAAGGGGTGCTCACCCTGACCTCGGCGGATGTGGCGGACCAGCCGCACCTGGACTTCCAGTTCCTGACCGACCCGAGGGACCTGCCGAGGTACCGGGATGCGGTGCGCCGCACCGTCAGGATCTTTGAACACTCTGCATTCAACGGCTTGCTGACGGAAAGGCTGTCGCCAACGGACGAGCACCTCGCCACCGACGATGCGCTGGACGCCTGGCTGCAGCGGAACGCGGGAATCGCCGGGCACCAGTCGGTGACCTGCAAGATGGGGCCGGCCTCCGATCCCTCGACGGTTGTGGACCAGTACTGCCGCGTGCACGGCCTGGAAAGCCTGCGGGTGATCGACGCGTCGGTGATGCCTGACATCGTGCGGGCCAACACCAACGCCACGGTGATCATGATCGCCGAGCGAGCGGCCGATTTCATCCGAGAAGGGCTGTAGCTCTTCCTTCCGCCACTCCTGGCTGTCGCCGCTATCCTGCCGGCTCAGCCTGAGGTGATGCCGTCAATGAACTCGAGAGTCCTCGCGGCGAGCGTGTCGGGTATTTCCACCTTCATGTTGTGGCCGACTTCCTCGAAGACCTCGAGGGTCGCCCTGGGCATCTGCTGTGCCATCAGCTCCTGGGACTCCATCGGCGTGATGTCGTCCTGGGCGGCTGCAAGGATGAGTGTGGGCGTGAGTATGGCCGGCAGCAAATGCGATAGGTCTTCGGCCAAGAGACAACGCTGAAGGCCCATCACTGCGGGCGCGGAGGTCTTCGCGCCTTCGTCGGCGTACCATTCCATGACCTGGCGGTCGGTGTTCGGCCCGAATCGCTTGTCGGTATCCAGCAGCAGCCAGGCGCGGGTGCCCTCCTCCTCAAGGACCCGGCGCCACGCCCCGGCGTCCATACTCGCGCCCATCCGGGCGAGGCGAGGAGTGGACGCCACCAGCGTCAGGCTGTGCAGCCGGTCCGGGAAGTCGTGGGCAAACTGCAGGCTGACAATGCCTCCGGCGGAGGCCCCGACGAGGTGCGCCTTTTCGATGCCGAGGCCGTCCATGACGCGGGCGATGTCGGCTGCCAGGTCGGGCAGTGAGAACTGCATTTCCGCTGGAGGTGGGGTGCCGGCGTGTCCCCTCATGTCGAAGCGATACACCGGGTGGCGGCGGGCCAGCGTCGGCACCCAGCCGCGCCAGCGATGCAGGTTGCCGCCGGCCGAGTGGTGTAGCAGCACCGGCTCGGCGACGAGCCATCGGTCCGAAAAATCGTCCACGTGATAGTGGAACTGATCTCCGTTCACATCAACGAATGGCATGCAACTTCCGTTAGGGCCGGGTGTCCGGCCCTCGTCGAGGAATATTCCCGAACTGGAGTAGCGCCGGGTTTGAGCGCAGGTCAGGTGAAGGCTGATCAGCCCCTGAAATGGCTGGTGACCGGCTGGTGGCCCGCGTTCTCCGTGTATGGCTCCTCCCGGTAGAGGGCCAGGTCCTTCATTACCGGAATGTCCTGGATGGAGAAGAGCACGGCCTCCCTGCCGGAGTCGTTGGCGTGTTCATGCCAGGCCCACGGCGGCACGACGAAGAAGTCTCCCTCGGTCCAGTCGAAGCGCTGGCCGTCGATGACGCTGAAACCCTCGCCCTTGTAGACCTGGTAGACGGCGCAGCTGGTCTGGCGATGGGCCTGGGTGTGAATGCCGGGGCGAATGAGCTGGGCCCAGCAGGTCATGGAGCGGAGCACCGGGCCGCCGGTGGCCGGGTCGCTGAACTCCATGGCCACGTCATCGAAGGGGCTGGCGTCGACCTCTGCCAGACGCTGCAGTGCCTCCCAGGTCCTGTCCCACCTGTAATGCCACAGTGGAGAGTATGGGGCGTTGGGGGTTTCCCAAGCGGGACGCAGCGCCCCGGAGGCGAACTTCCTCTCCGACTCGGCCACGCCGACGATGGGTTGCTGGTCTTCGGGATAGGGCTCGTAGAAATTGGCCCTCAGGTACCGGACGAGCGGTACATCCAGACCGTCGAGCCAGACCATCGACTCTGTGCCCTCGTTGTTGTGGTCGTGCCAGGTCCAAGAGGGGGTGAGGACCAGGTCGCCGGGCTCCATGTAGCACTTGTCGCCTTCGACGGTGGTGTAGGCGCCCTGGCCCTTGAGCACCCAGCGGATTGCCGTTGGCGTGTGGCGATGGGCCGGGGCATTCTCCCCAGGCAGCAATAGCTGCAGGGCAGCGGTGATGGTGTGGGTGGTGCCTCGGTCGATGCCCGGCGTGGCAAGCCGGAGGGTCCGGCGTTCCACATCTCGGTCGGGGGTGACCAGCTCGCCGCTCTTCATCACCAGCGGCTCCACCTGGGACCAGCGCCAGAGGTAGGGTTCGATTTCCGGCATGGGCTGGCCTTCGCCCTGCATCCATCCGGGCTTGATGCGGATGCTGTCGGCGGTGTCGTAGTACTCGCGTTCCTCTATCGCGGACACTTTTCCCGGGATCGCCATGATACGGCCTCCTGCGAATGAAGCGGTCGTTCTGTTTGGGTGATTGTAGCTCTTTCCAGTGCGACGGCACAGTGGCAACGTCGGCCTGACAGCAGCATCAGGACGGCTTTTCTGCAACGAACAGAGCCCAGCCGATATAGCCGGAGTTGGCCGAATCTACCCAGAAGGAAAGGGCTTCCACGGTCTGGTCGATGGTTTCAGCTCCTATTTTCGGCAGAAGCTGGGGCCGGTTCTCGCGCAGGCCGTCTCGCACCCACCCGTAGGAGCGGGCCACATGCTGCGACCAGTCCTCCTCACGATCCATGCGAAAATTCAATCGTGACAAGGCATCCCGATATTCGTCCACATCCCACATGTCGGGGGACTTGACCCGGTCGTAGATTCTCGTCCGGTCACTATCGAGTGTGTCCTTTCGTACCAGGATGTCAGTAAAGACCAGGGTGCCGCCCGGCTTCAGCACCCGCCGAACCTCCGAGAGGACTGCTGCCTTGTCCACCGCATGGAGGAACGCTTCCTGGCTCCATACCACATCATACGAGCGGTCGGGGAAATCCAGACGGTGAAAGTCCCCATACTGGAAGGCCAGCAACTGGTCCAGACCAGCCTGCTTGCTCCGTGTGCGGGCCAGATCGAGTTCCTTCCGGCTGATGTTTGTGCCGGTAACGCTGCATCCGAATTTCGCCGCAAGGTAGCGGGCGGGCGACCCATAACCACACCCCAGGTCGAGGACTCGCATGCCGGGCGCCAACGACACTGCGGCAGCCATGATCTCGTTGGTGTGCTGCGCCGCTTCCGGGTGGGGGCAATCTTTGCCGCAGGGGACTCCGAGGTGCAGGTTGTCTCCCCAGACGGTACGATAGATTTCGTCGGCCGGCCCGTCGTAGTAGGCCCGGGTGCTGGAAACAATGGCATCTATGTTTGTTTTGGCCATGAGCAGAGATTCCCTCCGCAGTTTTCCGGTTTCTCAGGGTATCGGGACCATCGCGCGATGCTATCATAAGCGCCGTGGTTCATACTCCCGCCCCTGCGGCGGTCCAGGAATGGCAGGCCAGCCCTCTGGCACTGCCGAGAGAACACTGCAGCGACAGCCGCGTGGCGTCCGAAAATCCCTGCATCTGCACAACAAATTCTGAATGAAGAGGTAAATCATGGCCAGAGTACCCATAGTCAACCGGGACATGGTGCCGGAGGAATTCCGGGATGCGTTCGACGAACTGACCAAAGACACGGGCGGCACCATCACTGGTGGGCCCAACTCGATAACCATCAACAGCCCTGAGATGGCGCTGCGGCGCAGCAAGCTGACCTCGTACCTTCGCTACGAGAGCACCTTTTCAAACCGGATTCGGGAACTGGCGATACTGGCAGCCGCCCGGGCAATGGACTGCCCGTATGTCTGGAACGCGCACGCCCCGGACGCCCGGAAAGCCGGGGTGAGCGACGCCTTGGTGGACGCCCTGCGGGACCGGAAGCCGTTGCCACCCATGGCCGACGACGAGCGGGCGATCATTAACTACTGCAACGAGTTCTACAGCAGCCACCGCGTCTCGGCGTCGACATTCCAGATTGCGGTCGAGCAGTTCGGGGTGCAGCACCTGGTGGAGCTGACGGCGCTGATGGGGCACTACGCCCAGACATCCTTCTTCCTGAACGCATTCGAGGTGGACCTGCCGGAGGAACGCAGCGAGCCGGTGCTGCCGCTGGGCTTGAGAGGTTGGGGCCGCCGCTAACGGCGGTATTCGTCGCCGCAGTCGCCGATCAGCCGGTACAGATCGCGGGAGTGGGCGATGACGGCCTCGATGGCTTCACGGTCTTCGTCGTCCAGCCGGATGCGAAAGACGCGTGCGTTGTCAGCGATGTGCTCGGCCACGCCCAGCCGCGTTCCGACTATGACCCCAGCCACGGCCGGCCGGTCCAGGATGTAGCGCACTGCAACATTGGCGAGGGTGGCGTCGTGCCTGTCAGCGATGGTCCTGAGCACGGACAGCAGCTGTTGAAACAGTTCCCATCCGCCCCAGGCGTCGACCATCTGCTTGTACTTCCGCAGGCTGGCGGTGGTCAGCGCGGCGGGGCCTGGCTCCGGCTGGCCAAGATAGCGGTCGGACAGCAGGCCGCCGCAGAGTGTTCCGTAGGCAAGCAGCGATGCCTTGTTGCCTCCGCAGAACCCGGCCATGGCCACCTCGGGGCGGCGGTCGATTAGCGAGTACTGTACCTGGTTGGACACTATCCGAATGCCGTGGGACGCGATTTCCTGCATCCGACGAGTATCGAAGTTGGTGAGCGCGACCTCACGAATCCTGCCCTCGTCGCGCAGGTCAGAGAGGCAGGACAGGGCGTCGAGGTAGCGGCTGTCGCTGTAGTCCCACCAGTGGAATTGCAGCAGGTCCAGACAGTCCATTCCCATGCGGCCACGGGATATGTCGATGTTGCCCTCGACAACCTGGCGAGTCATGGGGCCGGGCCGGGGAACCCACTTGGTGAACGCCTGGATTTCCGAAAGCGCTTCCTCGCCCCGGGATGCGGCCAACTGGCGGCGGAACTCGCCGATGAAGTCCTCCGCCGGGCCGTAGTGGTCGGCAAGGTCCCAGGTGGTGAACCCGGCGTCGACGTAGTCGAACATGTCCCGGACCGCGGCCGGGGGATCGATCCTGCCGTGGGCGCCCGAGACTTGCCACATGCCGTTCAGTATGCGGCAGATGGGCAGGCCGGGCGCCATCTCGAACCGGCTGTCTTCGGTCGGAGTCATGCCGCGATTATATCCGATCCGCTGTCTCCAAGACTCTCCCCTTTCCTGCGTTGCAGGGTCTCTTAGTAACTATCTCAAAATGGAGCCAGCACCCACTCCGCAAATCCCGCGAAAGAATGTCATCCCGGACTTGATCCGGGACAGGAATCCAGTGGCCCACTTGGAAGTACAGCGGAGAAGTCCAGCGGATTCTCGGCCACCCGTTGTATTTTGAGATACTTTCCAAGTGTACGGAGCCCCGCCGCTGAGTTGCGGGGTGCAGGTCGCTGCGTCCGCTGCCTGTGCCGGCGAGGGGCTTCAGCCGACGCTGTCGATGTACCAAGGGGCAGCCTCTATGGTGTAGGTTCCCCGAGTGAGAGTTTCCTGGATTTGTGCCCTGTGGCTGGCTGAGTCGGTGCAATCGATGGTCTCGTAAAGGTCATCTCCGTCGGTATCCGATCCAGGCATCAAGTACAGGTAAGTATCGGCATCACTGGAATGCAGCTCTATGGATGGCTCCGTTTGCTTTTGCATGATGATAGCCACTCGGAGCGATACTGCACCTTACAGGAGTGCTAGCGCAGCATGCAAAAGCAAACGGAACAAAAGAATCTGTAACTGTGTAGCACCCGACTTCGTCTAGTCCGCCTACTGTTCCCGCATCCGACTCAAAAAGACTTTCCGAGTCACCCACAACGGCGGAAGGAGGAGCGGTGAGCATCAGGAGCGCAACCGTCAGCGCGACAACAAGAGCCAGGAGAGAAGAGATCACCCGCGAGCGTAGGGATGAACCCATGCTGACTCCGGTGTGCTACGGTAAGGCGGCCCCTGCCCCGCGAGGACCTGCCAACGCAATCGGCCGTGAGTAACGAAAAAGAGTGCACCCCGGCTTGCCGGGGCCCCAATCACTTGGCAAAATAGCACCTTATTCACAGCAAAGTCCGTGAACCACATCAAAAGTTCACGATTCGGACATTTTATATTCACAAATTGCGCCCTCCAATCGATTGCTCTCTAGCCGTGGTGTGTACATTAAAACCGTTGCCTGTGTGAAAACATGACGCTGGACGCTGAAACCCGTCGGTCGAGAGCCAGGCAGGTCGGCCGCCTGATGCAGTGCTACCGCCTGGAACGTGCGGGACGTGGACGTGGAGGACGCCTTTCCCAGAACGGCCTGTTGGCCTTGATGGGGCAGATCAGGCAGGAATACAGGGACTACAGCCATTCCACTGTCGCTCGCTGGGAGAGCGGCGAGATTCTTCCGACAGTCGCACGGCTGGAGGTGTTCGGGGCAGCCCTGGAACTCCCACGAGCCGAGGTCGAAGGTCTCATCGCGCTCGCCGGGTTGGGGGACGTCCGGACAAATCAGCGCGAAGTGGGCATCCAGGTAGACTCCAATGGAAGCGGCAGGCGAGAGCCAGCTCCTGTGCCTCCAACGGACGGTGCCACAACGCCTGCTTTCGAATTCTCGCCGCGGTTCCATACCATTGGAATTATCCGCTTTCTACTCGCGAAGTTCCTGTTGCCAGGTCTCGGTATAGCTGGGGCCGGTTTTCTTCTGTCGTCGGTCGGCTGGAGTGACGACTGGATGCTGACCACCTACATCGTTGTAGTAATTTGCGCCGTACTCTCCCACTATTTGCTGGGTCCTCGCCGGTCTATAGGGATGCGAGACTTCCTTTTTGTATCACTGTTTGTGCTGCTCAGTACGCCGATGTTGCAGGCACCCTTGATGCGCATGGACCACTTCGGGTTCTATGCGATCGACGGCCTCGGCGGCACTCCGATCCCATATGTTCTTGCCTTGCTGGTGAACCTGGTTCTGGCGTTCATCGCGAGCGCGTTTTATGGCTTTCTGTACTCCTGGCAAGTGTCCTGGGGAGCAACCAACCCATACCGGCAGGCCGCATGGGCAACCCTGCCCCCACTGGCCTTCGTGTACCTCTGCATGCTTTTCATCAGCTGCGCCGGAGCCTGGCTCTATCTCCTCGAGGTGCTGCCCATCCTGGGCGGAGTCATTGTGGCGATTTCGGTGCTCCGGGACGACAGCGTAAAGATTTCCGTATGGGCCAAGAGATTCATACTACAGGTCACAATTGCAATCACCATTGTATTGACCGCTTTGAGCCTGGCAGGCATGGTGGTAATTTACTGGGAGCCCAGTTTGCAGTTTGTGCCTGACCACACACTTGTTCGGTCATGGGAAATTAGTTTCGATGAACTGGGATATTCTCACGAAGAATTCCTTGACCGGTCGAAGATTTCAACACTTTGGTCCAGCCTGGCAGCGATAATCTACATGGTAGTGGTCGTGGGCGGCAGCCTTGTGGTTACCACAATAAAGAAGGACCCACAGGATTCTGACAAGCCGGCAGCCGCGCCTGTACCGGAAGCTGCCTCTCCTGCGTCGCGCAAGCGGCAGACGAAGCGCACCAGGGTTGACGCCCGCTACAGGCCAGGGTGGCTGGCGGGACACCGCATCATGAAGCCAGTTCAAAGCAACGCCGGTTACATCCCAGGTTGACGGCCCCATCGCATTGACCAGCCGACCAAGGCGGTGAACGAAAATTTGACGAACGATATGGACTACCGACGGTTCAGAGCCAGGCAGGTTGGCCGGCTCATGCAGTCCTACCGGCTCGAGCATGAGGGCAGGGGACGAGGCGGGCGGCTATCCCAGAGCGGTCTGCTTGGCATGATGGGGAAAATCAAGGCCGAGTATCAGGACTACAGCCACTCCACCGTAGCCCGGTGGGAAAGCGGCGACACTCTCCCCACAGTCGAGCGGCTGGAGGTGTTCGGAGCTGCCCTGGGCCTGTCGCGCCCCGAGATCGACGGACTTATCGCACTCGCCGGATTGAGACTTGAACCGAAATCCCCAAGAGCTGGAATAGCAGCACCTTCCGCGGGCAACGGAACGGACTCAACACCATTCGCCATGGACGCGAAATCAAGGAAAACTACATCTCCGGGTGGAACGGGGCGGTCGTACCCGGCAGCGGTAATTCGTTACTGTCTGGCTCGTTTTGCATTGCCCGGACTGGTGATCGCAGGAGCAGGCTTCGGACTGCATTCCCTGGGTTTGTCTTCAGCGTGGATGTTCTCGCTCTACGTGGCAGCTGTAGTTGTCATGGTGCTGATACAGGTCTTTCTCAAATTACGGCACTCCAACGACCTCAGGGATTTCCTATTCATTTCAGTGTTCTTCATTTTGTCCGGGCCCATGGTTCAAGCTCCGCTGACCGGAATAGACCGCTATGGCTTGTTCCTCATAGATGGCCTAGCCGGCACACCCTTTCTTTACCTGTCGGCGCTGATTGCAAACCTGCTGCAGGCCCTCGCGGCTGCAATTGCCTTTGACCTGCTTTGGCGGTGGCAATACTCGAGCGGCCAAGGGAGCAGCAGGGCGTATCAGAGGGCGGCATGGGCAGCCGTACCTCCGATCCTACTCGTCTACACCTGCAACCTCATCTTCGCCTCTGTGGCGGTCAGTTTTTCCCTGCTCGTGATATTGCCGGTGCTGGCCGGAGTGATGATGGCCCTGCTGATACTGCGAGACGATGAGGTTACCGTCGGCGAGTGGGACCGCAGGTTTCTGCTCCATGCCGTACTGGCGATTGCAATTGCTATGACTATCCTCGGCGGGATGGGAACCATGGTGTTCTACTGGGACCCCAGCCTGCTGTCCCAACCCAACCACAATACATTGATAATCTCAGCGGAAATCGACTTCGCGGTCCTCGGTTATCCGGAAGAAGAGCTGCTGGACAGATATCGAATCGCTTCGTCGTGGGGTTCACTGATCAGCCTGGTCTACATGGTCATCATTGTTGGCGGGAACCTGATCGTGACAATTTACCGGCTGGGGAGTGGCGGCCAGCTCTGCCCCGGAGAGGCCATGGAGCCAGCAGTTGCAGCCGCTCCCGCAAAGCGAAGGCAGAGGAGGCCAAGGGCTGACGTGCGCTACCGGCCGGGCTGGCTGGCTGGCCACCGAATTCTGCAGCCGGTGCGGAGCAGCAGGGGATACGTGTCTCATTGATGCACTCCGGGAGACACTCAGACTAATTTCGAATTTTGCGTGGTGACATGTCGCTAGACGCTGAATCCCGAAGGCAGAGGGCCAGGCAGGTGGGTCGGCTCATGCAGTCTTACCGCCTTGAGCGGAAGGGAAAGGGCCGCGGGGGCCGGCTGTCACAGAGCGGCCTGTTGACCCTGATGGGAAATTTCAAGGCCGAATACGGGGACTACAGCCATTCCACCGTAGCCCGTTGGGAGTCTGGAGAAATCCTCCCCACCGGGGAAAGACTGGAGGCCTTTGGGGCTGCACTTGATTTGCAACGGACCGAGATCGACGGCCTGATCGCACTGGCAGGACTGGAACCGGAATACGAGAAGGTTCAAGTGCAGAGCCCGCAAATCTCAGCCGGGCCAGTGGACGCTCCCGGCACACCGTCATACGCCTGGGATGCAATCAAGTTTGGCCTCTCAAGGTTCTTTTTTCCGGGCCTCCTGATAGCCATAGTTGGATACTACCTCGCGTCCCTGGGCTGGAACACCGGCTGGGTCCTGGCAACCTACATCAGCAGCGTCATTGGAGTGGTGCTGTTCGGTGCCTTCCTCAGTATTCGGCGCCCTGACAATCTTCGTGAGCTCTACTTCGTATCGGTGTTCGTGCTGCTGAGCACCCCGTTGTTTCAGGCACCCCTGACCCGGATGGATCCCTATGGGTTCTATTCCATTGCAGGCACGACAAACACGCCCTTTCCGTTCCTGCTGGCGCTGCTGGCGAATTTATTCCTGGCCCTTATCGCCGGTCTGATGTTCGATTACCTGTGGAAAATCCAGTTCACCGACAGGGGTACTACGAATAAGAAAGCCTACGCGCGGGCTCATTGGGCTGTACTTCCTCCTTTAATGGTCGTCTACTGTTTTGCCATCGTGTTTTGCAACACCCAGACCTGGATATACCTGACGATAGTCTTCCCGATGCTGGACGTGGTTTTTACCTTGCTCGCAGTGCTGCGCGAAAAGGGAGGTAATCTGAACGAATGGAGCCGCAGGTTCCTGTTGGCAGCAGGTGTGGCAGTCCTTTTAACCCTCTCATTGCTCGGGGGCGCGGCGACTATCTTCTTTTACCTCGAGCCAAGCCTGCTTGCCGTCCCGGACCACAACCTGTTCCGGTCGTGGGAACTGGATTTCAATGCCCTGGGATATCCCGCGGTTGAACTGGAAGAGCGCCTGCGGATGGGAGCAGTTTGGTCCGCGCTGGCCTCCCTGGGATTCATTGTAGTGTTCATTGGGGGCCATTTCCTGGCGACCATACACAGAAGCGGCGGAGGAGATCTGACCAACACGGCGACCAGCGTCGCACGGCCAGTGGCGATTTCAAACTCCCAGCGGCGGCGCTTGAGGCGGTCCCAACTGGATTTCCGCTACTGGCCGGGATGGTTGACAGGGCTTCGCATCCCGCAACCGATGCGTTTCAGCGTGGTGCATCCGCCCTACTGACGAGAATCCTTTCAACGGTCCAGCCAAGTCCAAGCCCGCAATCATTGGGCGATGCGAATGATCTCGTACATGTGACGGTATAGTATCGCAGCCTGGCCCAGGGCCGTGAGTATTCCCCCTGCAGTGGGCGTGACGTGCTCGAACGCTATCAGTTCGGTGTGACGGACATTTACACGTTCCTGCACGGCCTTCACAAGCCGCCGGGACTCGGCAGCAGGCACCAGCTCGTCGTCGCGATCGTGCATCACCAGCAACCGGGCCTCAAGACCACCTACACGGGCGGAAGGTGAAATTCGGCCCATGTCCCGGTGGAAGCCTGGCGGAAGGTCAGAGACGAGGTTGTTTGCAACTGGCCCAGGAACGCCCTCCATGAGTTGAGTGACTCGCCGGGCTGGAGGGGACAGATCCTCTAGTTCACTCGGCGGTGACGGCATTTCCCTGTCGTACGCCGCTGAGAGAATTGCAATGTCTTCTGGTCTCTCCAAGGTGTCAATTAGTTCATTCGCGAGCACTCTTATTGTGAGGTCTCCTGGTTCCCAGGCCGTCTCCTTCCCCTCGTAGAATACTGTCCGCGACGCTGCCTGGACCAGCAGGGACTCAGCATCGAAATAGGGTCCCAGGGCGTTCACGAAATGAACCCTTTCCCGGATCCTGGGGTCTGAGGCAGCCACCAGCGCGAAGGAAGCGCCAATACAGAACCCGCCCAAACCGACACGGTCCCGGTCAACATAATCCTGACTCTCAAGGAACTGGAAGGAAGAAAGTAGAACCTCAGGACCGTCCGGGTCAATGTTGTGGGTCAAACCCACATGGGGCGACCACTGGAACATCACTACATAGCCTGCCCGCGCAAGTGCCTTGCCCAGGTTAATGACATTGGCGTCTTCGAATCCCTGGTCGGTTATACCCAGAGACAGCAGAACGGCCGCGCTGAGTCTGCCGTCTGGCGGGCGGTAAACTTCGGCGATGGACACTCCCTCTGGAGACGGGAAGTGGACTTCATGACGCAACGGCTCGTCGGTAAACCAGGACTGGGGCTTTATGGGCGTATCAAGGACCTGGGTCAGAAAGAGCGTGGTGTGGAACCCCGCGCGTCCCTGGGGCGTGATGGCGATCAACAAAGTCAGCAAAGCTCCCACAACCACGAGGACCTGGAACAACCAGGCTGAACTTTTCCGTAGAGCACGTTTCAGGCGGGCTTCCTCCAAGGTGTTGAGTCAGCTATTTGCATTGTAGGAATTCCCGGACTGCACAAATTCCCGGCCTCCGCCCGCCCGACTGCGGCATCAAAAATGGTCATCATGATTTGCAGCTACACCTTGAAATTCGCGGAGGTGGCATCGATGAAGCTGCAGGATATCGAGAGCCCGGTCTCCGTGGAATATGGAGGCGAAAACCTGTCAGAAGGTCCGGGGAATTACAAGATGGAGCACCAGTATACCCAAGGCAATCACATTTGGACCGCGAGTCCAGTGGCATAACGAAATCAACTCGTCATTCCCGCGAGAGCGGGAATCCAGTGGCCAAAAATTTAGCCTGACGGTTTCCGGATGAGGCCCAAACCGCCCTGGCGGTCAAGGGTGGTCAGAAGGAAGGAAGCCCTGGATTCCCGCTTTCGCGGGGATGACGGTTTTCCTAGCGGCAATGCCACCTAAATTGGAACGCTGTCCGTCAGTATACTGGCCCCGGATATTTCAGACACTAAGATCATCACCTTCCGTCGTTATAAAGTGCGCTGCAACGTCCAAAGGAAGCAACGTCAATCGTTGCATTTGTGTGAAGTACGAGTGAATAGTAGTGCTCATAAGGATGACTCTACTGTTAGCTCAACCTCTGAACTCTCCTCTAAAAGCTTTTGTTTTAGCGAAATTACTGTGAACAAGATCGCCAATCTTTTGAAGGAGATGGTTCGGGAATGCGGCAACCGGCACCTCAACGATGTCCGGTATGTCCTGCATGAGCTCGACCCCGTCAGTGCCGGGGAACACCAGGCCCAGGAGCACCAGTTGCGGCCAGTGAGTCTCCATCAGGCGCAAGGCCTCCTCAGGGTCAGCGATAACGATGGGAGAGTACCCCTTTGGACAGAGCATCCCGCGCCAGCCGGAGGGTCTGCGGGTCGTCATCCACCGCCAGTATGCGTGCGTGTTCGCCCGGGTCCGTACGGGACCGCGCCGGCGACCGTTCCCGACCAGCGGGCTCATCCGGGGTGCCTGTTCGGCCAACGTGAGGGTGAAGCTAAAGCGTGAGCCTGGTCCAGGGCCAAGGCCATCACTCTCGGCTCAGATTCTTCCTCCATGTGCCCCTTGCAGATAACCAGACCGGGACCGGACCCTGCGCTGCCCCTGTCGCCGTCGCCTCCCTCGATGCGGAAGTATTTGCGGAACAGATCCTGAAGCTGGTCGGTGGACACGCCGCGTCCCTCGTCGGCTACCGAGACGACCACGTGCCTTTCCTGCAGCAAGGACTGTCGATGTCCACGACTTCCGTTTGTCGTCATCGCGGCACCTCGAGATGTAGCCTGCAAATTCCAACTCGGCATAACAAAACTGACATGGAAGTGTCACGTACATTTCACATACCGTCATGTATCTGTCAGAAATGCACTCCTACAATCCAAGACATAGCAGTAAGCCGGGTAACTGGAGGCACCGGCATCAGCAGGTAACTGGTCAGGGATACGACCAGATGCCTGCGTCAGAAATTGAAGGAGGTGTTCGAATGCCAATGGGAAACATGGATTTTTCGATCAACTGGATGGCGGTATTTGGAATTCTCTCCCTCTTCGCGGGGATCCCCGCCGTTGCGCCGGCAATCTTCGGTGCCATTGCTTCGTTCCTGCTGAAGAGACAGACTATCCTGTCCTCCGCCCTTACGGGGGCAGGAATCGGATTCATAGGCTTGGTGGCCAACATTGCGTGGGGAATCATAGCCATAGGGGCGGGCTCAACGGACTTTTTCCTTGCCGCCGGTTCTGCCACTGTCCTTGTGTGCATCGTGGCTACCTGCTTTGCCGTTGCCAGAAAGCATGGAGTCGAAGGCGGGGTACGGAGCGACTTTCGCTCCTTCCACAGGTGATGCACGGGGTCGGAATTGGCTAGAACTGTTGAATGCACCTACCGCTGACCAATGACTCCTGCCCCCTCTGTGATACCGGGTGCAGGGTAATCGATCCCAGAGTTTGCGGGCTTACACGGCATCACTCCTCCCCTGATAACACATAAGGGAATTGACAGTCTCGGAGGACCCAAAATGAAGTGCTCCAATTGCAGCCAGGATATTGGTGAGGCAGACCAGTTCTGCCCCTGGTGCGGGGCGCCCCAGGCGGACTCAAGCAGCCCAGGCAATGCAGAACCAGAACCAGGGGTTGAAGTTCCAGAAGGCACCTCCCTTGATCCATCGGTGTCTGCGTCTCAGGACCGGGAACTCAGAGAGCTTCGATCGGACGTCGACGCGGTTACGACCGAGGTCGTCCGGATTTCGCTGCGCCTTTCAGACCTTGAAAGGCAGCGGGTGGCACGGCCTGCCGGGCAACGGCAGGTGGCGCCTTCGGCTCCGGCTCCCGCACCTGTACCTGAACGGCCCACAACGGCCCCGACAGCGAGCGCCCCAACCCCGGTCGGGGAACGCGTACCCGTCCAACCTGCGCCACGGGCTGCGACACCGGCAGTCCCGTCGCGTGCAGGCCATGCTGAAGCAGCGCAGGGCCGGGCGTACGCGAGTGCGGCAGGCCGTACCGCTTCTGGGGCGACTGCTTCTTCCGGAGGAAGCGGCTTTAGCCCCCCTGCTCTGCCTTCTATACCTTTTCCCGACTTCGGCAAGTGGAACTGGGAGTGGCTGGTGGGAGGCAACTGGCTGGCCCGCATCGGGGTGGTGGCGCTGATCTTCGGCGTCGCTTTCTTTATCAGCCTGGCGATCGACCGGGGCTGGTTGGGCGAGGTGGAACGGGTGGCGCTGGGCCTCATCGGAGGGCTGGCCCTGATCGGCGCAGGTGAGTACTGGCGCCGGCGCTACGCCGTGTGGGCGCAGACCGTGACGGGCGGCGGGCTCGCGATACTCTACCTGTCGGTCTACGGCGCGTTCGCCCTGTACGAACTGGTCTCGCCGATGACCGCCTTCGCAGGATTCTCCGTTATCACCCTGGCGGGCGCACTGCTGTCGTTGCGGCACGAATCCGCGGCGGTGGCGGTCTTCTCCATCTTCGGCGGCTTCGCCACACCACTTCTCCTGCAGGAGAAGCTCCCTGACCAGCGTCTTCTGTTGGCATACGTACTGGTGCTGGACGTGGGGGTGCTGGCGCTGGCCAGCTTCCGCAACTGGCGCTGGTTCACCCTTCTGGCCTGGGTCGGGTCGCTTTTCCTCTTCGGGTTCTGGTATCAGGAGCTGGAGCCGTCAACGGGGCTGGCGCAGATTGGTATAACCGCCATCTTCCTCATCTTTGCCGGTGCTACCGTGGCTTTCCACTTGGTGCGCAAGCAAGCGTCTGGAATCATCGACCTGGCGCTGATCACTCTGAATGCGGCAGCTTTCTACGGCATCAGCTATTTCCTGATCTACGAGCCATATCGTCCCTGGATGGGCGGGTTCACCGCTTCCCTGGCAGGGTTCTACGCCCTGCTGGCGGCCGGATGCCTGATGCGCGGGGAAGCGCAGCGCAACCTGGCGCTGTTCTCCGCTGGGCTGGCTGTGCTGTTCGCCGTACTGGCAGTACCCATCCAGCTGGGCGGTCCATGGATCAGTGTTGCCTGGGGCGTCGAGGGACTGGTCCTGATTTGGATGTCCTTCCCTCTGCGGATGCGCGAATTGCGCTGGGCCGGCTATGCCATGTTCGTGGTCTCGGCCGTGTGGCTACTGGTCATCGACACGCCCGGCGCCTTCGCTGGGGACTTCACACCATTCCTGAACGAGTACACGCTGAGCTACGCCGCGGCCGTGGCCCTGCCGGCGCTGGCAGGCTGGCTGCTGCACCGGCGCAGGGAAGCCCTGGAGAGCTGGGAACAGATCGCGATTCCGGTGTTCGCCCTGCGTTCCGCTGTCTTTGCCGCAGTCCTCGTGCCCGTTCAGC
Organism: Dehalococcoidia bacterium; assembly: GCA_965216065.1. Classification (GTDB taxonomy): domain Bacteria; phylum Chloroflexota; class Dehalococcoidia; order Lucifugimonadales; family UBA3495; genus VXOI01. The sequence goes on along the minus strand of CBDCFB010000001.1, from coordinate 1,519,753 downwards.
TCGACGGCATCTGGATACCCATCGGTTGGATGGTCGAGTCGGTACTGTTTATCTGGCTGTCCTTCTGGCTGAAGCTTCGGGAAATTCGCGGGTTCGGCTACATCATGGCCGGTGTTTTTTCCGGGTGGCTGCTGGCGGTCGACTCCGTTGCGGCCTTCCGCGAAGACCTGACCCCGTTCCTGAACTGGTACATGCTGGGATACGCAGCGGCCGTAGCGACCCTGGCCTCGTCGGCGTGGCTGCTGTGGCTGCGACGGGGGGGACTCGCGGAGGAGGAACGATTCAATCATGTGGCCTTTGTGGTCGCAGCATGCGTATTTGCCGCCATCGCCGTTCCGCTGCAACTGGACGGAATCTGGGTAACGGTGGCCTGGGCTATCGAGGCCGCGTTGCTCCTGTGGATTTCCTTCCCGCTCAAAATTCGGGAGGTCAGGTGGTTCGGCTACCTGTTGTTCGCGGCACTATCGCTGTGGATGCTGTTCACCGACACGCCAAACGCGCTCAGAGAGGACCTGATTCCCTTCCTGAACTTCTACATGCTGGCCAACGGGGCCGTCATCCTGTCCTCCATCGTTTCGGCCTGGCTGTTGTGGTACAAGCGTGAAAGCCTCGCGCATTACGAACAGGCGGGTTACCCCGTGTTCGCAGTGGTCGCCGCAACCTCGGCTGCCATTGCCTTCCCGACGCAGCTGGAGTGGCCGTGGGTTACCGTGGCGTGGGCGGTCGAGGTGGTTGTGCTGGTGTGGCTGTCGTTCGCCCTGCAGATGCATGAAATTCGCTGGTCCGGCTACGCGCTGTTCGCCGTCTTCTCGGCATGGCTGCTGGGGCTGGACACTCCCCGGGCCTTCCAGGATGACCTCACCTTCTTCCTGAACTGGCACATGCTGAACTACGGGGTCGCAGTGCTGGCCTCTGCCGCGACCGGCTACCTGCTTTGGCGGAACCGGGAAGTCCTGCTGGTGCAGGAGCGCCTCGGCTACATGGTCTTCGCCCTGGCAGCCGGGATCTTCGCTGCCATCGCCGTACCGGTGCAGGTCGGCGGCGTCTGGATCACCATCGGCTGGGCCGCGGAATCGGTGCTCCTGCTGGCGTTGTCCAGGAAGCTGGGCATGAAGGAAATGCGGTGGCTGGGGTATGGCCTGCTGGCTGCCACGCTGCTGCGCCTGCTTGGCCTGGACACATTCGATGTGGACCTGGAGACCTTCCGGCCCGTACTCAACTGGCGGTTCCTGGCATTCGCATCCACTGTCGCTGCCCTGTACGCTGCGGCCGCGCTGCAACTGCGGCGAGGAGTCGCTGATGGTTCCGCGATCGGCACAAGGGAGGGGACGGCGTCGCTTCCGGTCCTGCTGGCGCTGGCGAACCTGGCAACGCTGTGGCTGCTCTCCGCGGAAATCATCGCATCCGCAGACAGCGCATTCTTCAACCTGCCCGGCGATGTCAGCGAGAATGTGACAAGCCTGGGTCTCAGCCTGCTGTGGGGCGTGTATGCCGCAGTACTCGTCGTGCTGGGAGTGACCCTGAGGTGGCGCTGGGTGCGCCTGGCGGGGCTGGCTTTGCTGGCGGTGCCGGTGGTGAAACTGTTCGCCTTCGACTCCCGCCTGCTGGAGCAGGAGTACCGGGTGATCGCGTTCCTGGCCTTGGGCCTGATCCTGGTGGCTGGCGGGTTGCTGTACCAACGATACAGCCGCGTGGTCCGGGGGTTCCTGTTCGAGGAGTAGAAAACCCTCAGAGGCAGGGGTGCTCCTTCACGCAGAAGATTCCTGGCCCTCGGCATTCTGGCAGGTCCGACATTCCCGAAACCGGAAGGGCACCGGTTTCGGGAATATTCATTTCAGTGGAGTTCAACGGGTCTGGCTGATCATCTCGTCGAAACGAGGATTCTGAGGTCGGAAAGCGGCAGTTCCCGCCAACCCCACAGGGCCGGCTCACCCGGTGCCACGCCGCAGATGACTTCCGAATAGCACAGACACCAGGACACAAACGACTGTTACGCCCAGGCACATGTACCCGATTCCGCCGTATCCGGTGCTCGCCAGGAGCCCGCCCGCGATGGCCGCACCGATTGCGCCGCCGCACTGGTTGCTCAGGCCCATGATGCTGGCGCCAGTGGACTTGGAGTCGCCCGAATATTCCGTGCTGGCAGCGACCAGCGCCGGCATTGTCATGCTGAGCATGATCCCGGCAACCGTGGCCACCGCAACCACGACCCAGAGGTCGAATTCGAAGTTGAAGCAGAGGAACGCACACACTCCCCCGGCGGCCGAGGTCGCGCCCAGCAGGACCGCGCGGTATTTGCTGTTGGCTGCGGGTCCTCCCGAGAAGCTGCCGAAGGCTTGCCCCAGGGCAACTATTCCCAGCGGCAGGGCCGCGAATTTCGCGCTCAACCCATAGGTACCTATCAGGTATGCGGGGAAGTAGCTGACCATGGTCCAGAACGCTATGCGATTTGACAGTCCGACGGCCACCGCCGTCTGGAAGAACCGCAATGAAACCAAAGACCAGTACCGGGAGAAGAATGACCAGCTTCGCACCCGCTCCCTGCTGTCCCGAGGAAACCACAACCAGTTGGCCAGGAACCCCGCCGCCAGCAACAGGCCTGCAAAGATGAAGGCGAACCGCCAGCCTCGCCAGTCGGCCAACTCCAGGGCTACCGGCACGCTCACAGCCGAGGTCATGACCCCGATGGCGAGAAAAGCGCTTACAGCCTGCGCCCGCCTTTCCGGGGATATGACATCCGACAACACTCCAACCGAGGTGGGCGGCAGAGTCCCAGCCGCAAGGCCGGTGAGAATCCTGAGAGCTATGAAAACTTCAATATTGGGGGCGAAGGCCGAAGCGATGACGGACCCTATCAGGACGAACAGCCCGCCGAGTATCACCGGGCGTCGTCCAAAGGAATCGGAAAGGGGACCTGCCGTTATCAGGGAGACCGCCCACGCTGCGAAGGTGGCAGTAGCCAGCTGACCAGCGACGGCGACCGAAATATCGAGTCCCGAGGCGATCTCTACCAGAAGGGGGGGAAGCATGAAAACCGAGTTCTGTGCGCCGAAAATGCCGAACGAAAGCACGGCGAAGAACCAGGCCTTGTTGATCTTCCTTACGCCTGCTGGTGCCGCCTGAGCCGCGATACCTATACCTCTCTGGGGGCGTGACTACAGGCGCTTCCAGCCTCTCGCCGTCTGGCAGGCACCCTTATCCCGGTCCCTTCACTTGAAGAAGACTGTACCTGCGCTGGAACCCGCCTCGGGAAGCCGGGAATAGCGCAAAAACTCTTGTCCGGCAGTATAGACTCAGCGGCAAGGGTTCCGTTCGGTTATTGGGTATGCTTTTCGCAACTAGCTGGGTAAAACCCGAAGTCCTTAAAAAACCCAATGCAATGCGATGATGTGCATTCCGGTGTCACGGATTGATCTAGGTCAGATGGGGATACCTCCATTGTGTTGACCAACCAATCTGACGGAATGCAATCGCACGGAGTTTCGCCCCCAGGACCGAAGTGCCCTGGATACCTTTCAGATAGGCTCGCCATGAAGTAATCGAGAGATTGTTTGTCTGGGAAAAACAAGTCCCCTTCATGGAAAGGTACAAGCCCTATATCGGCCCACGTAACCGGGTGATAAGAACCGATGGCAACTGCAACTTTCTCCCCTACACCTCTAACCCTGGCCCATGTCTCACAATCCAGTCCATAGTCGCATTTGCCGCACCTGCTCCATGTATGAGGCCAGCCGACTTCTCGCGGGTTGCAAGGCAGGATGCGAATGTACCCCTCCCGAATTAGACAGGCGTTGCAACTGATAAAATCCGCAGGCGCATCAAGGGGCAGTTCTATCCGTCGGTCAGGGTTGCTGCTTCCCAAGTCACAGCCTATCCAATGCGACTTTGGATACCCGAACACACCTGAGTCTCCTATTTTGGACTGATATTGTTGCCGTAGATTATTCATCCAATCAAACATTTGCCCCTCTCTAGTTGGTCGTACCCTATAACCGAACGAAACCACGGCAAGGGATGCGCACGGCGCTGTGGTGCGGCCCAGCTTTTCCCACCGGGGTGGGTCAGGGTTTGGTACCAACCGCGCAGTGAAACGGCGTCGAAATGAAGAAGGTACCGTCGGTTTCGGCCTGTTCGACGGCACCTCTCCACTCCTCCACTTCCTCGGGCGTGAGGGTGGGCAGGATGCCGCCCTGGAGGAACTGCAGCCGCATTCTGTCGGAGAAGGTACTGATGAACGGGAACATCTTCAGGTCTCTCAGGCCCAACCCGGAGAAGCGCTGGTAGAGTGAGGCATCGTCGCACCCCATCGGGTGGCCCCGGTCCTCAACCCACGGCGGCGATTCGATCCTGTTCTTCAGTTCAGAACGCAGCGGAAGGTTGACCCACCGGTTCATGTCGTGGGCGTGGCCGAGCACAGCGACCCTGCCACCGGGCTTCGTCACTCTGACCATCTCCGGTAGCATCAGGTCAGCGTTAACCCGCTGAATTACGGTGCTGGAGAAGGCAACATCGAAGCTGTCGTTGTCGAAGGGCAACGACTCGGCGCTTCCCTCTCGAAAACTCACAATTTCCTCAAGCCCCTCTCTCCTTGCGATCTCGGCGGCCTCGCGCAGGAAGAAGGCGTTGACGTCCATGCCCGTTACCGGGTTATTCGAGGCCCTCTCGCGAGCGAACCACCGGCACAGTACCCCCGTGCCGCAACCGACTTCGAGGACGCTCTCTCCGGTCTTGATTTCGGCTTCATCCAGTAGACTTCCCACTGCGGACAGGTATCCTGGGGTGCGGCCCCTGCCCTCCAGGCTGGCCACCATGCCCAGGGCAGGGCCGGTCATCGATACGACGCAGTAGCGCTCGCTCAGCGTTTCCTGCAGCGGCCCCCATTGGGATGGCGCTGCCCCCAGCGGCAGCAGCACCAGTGGCGGGCCCGAGCCCCGCACCGTGAAATAGACGCCGTCGGCCTCTCCCTCCTCAACCGGAGGTGCTGCATGGGGCGGGCCGCCCTGGATGTCGACCCCGGCCAGGAAGTCCAGCATAGCCGGGGCGATGTCGTTCCCTCGAAGCACCGCCAGGTCGTTGTAGTTGTCGGGGTAGGCGCAGTCGTTCAGGATGACCGTCGACGCCGACGGCAGCCCTTCCATGTTGCGGTTGATCGTGTCCGTTGAGGCGCCCCGGTCGCCGTTGAAGACCAGCAACCTGTCTGCCAATGGGGCCAGAGCCTGGGAATCGAACCCCAGTGGGCAGACAAGTGTCAGGGAAGCGACCACTTCGGGGTAATTGGCGGCCACTCCGAGCCAGTCGTTCAGACCGCGGGAGGCGAAGTGGGCCCGTTCGATGCCCAGCTGACGCAGGACCGCGGCTATCTTCTCTTCGACGGGAGAGTCAGTCTGTGTCGTCATTTGTCCTCCCGAATTTTTGGAGTCTCTTGGCTGGGCTGGTCAACTGCTACCGCTTGACTTCCGGTCGTGCGGCCCATTGTCCGGGACATACTAAACCATAGCTGGGTTGATAGAACACCCGGTGCCCGATTGGTCTGAACGACGGCTCTTGAAACCCTTTTTCTGACAGATGCCCACTTGCCCTACTGATGGGTCTGGTTTAACATGAAAGGCATGGAATACGAACTAATGTACGTCATACTCATTTCGATTCCCTGACTGCACCGGGTTTGGAAAACTTCCGCAAATGTCCGCAAATTACCCGCCCATTGAAAATTTTCCAGCGTATGGAAGAAATTTGGTCCCGTACCAATTGGGACCTGCAGTGCTGTCGGCGTCTTCAGGCGCCAGGTCCAGTAGGTCAGTAAATCGCTTGGAACCGCCTTGACGCGACTGTCGCCCAAGATACAATTGCCAGTACTTGACGCAACGAACAAGAAAAGGAGGAACTGCAATGCCACATTTCACCAAGGGAGATGTCACTATCAGATACGAGGAGGTCGGGTCCGGGTTCCCGCTGCTGGCAACCCCGGGCGGTGGCCTGAATTCCAAGGTTGAGAACTGGCCCGGCCAGGTCTTCGACTCCATGGAAGTCTTCAAGAACGACTTCCGAGTCATTACCATGGACCAGCGCAACGCCATCGGCGGAGAGTCCACCGGGCCGGTGCAGGTGGAAGACCCGTGGGGGGCCTTCGCCGACGACCAGCTGGGCCTGATGGACCATCTCGGAATCAAGGAGTTCATGTTCATCGGCTACTGCATTGGCGGGCCTTTCGCCATGAAGCTCATCGAGCGCGCCCCGGAACGGGTGCTGGCTGCCGTGCTCTGCCAGCCGGTGGGACATGCATCGAAGACCCCGGACGCCATGTACGACATGGGAATCGATCCCTGGGGCCCGGACCTGATCGCCCAGCGGCCCGAACTGACGATGGAAATCATCGAACAGTACCTGCACAATCTCTACCGGATCCAGCCCGACTTCGTTTACTGCGTTTCGCGGGATTTCGCCCGCGCCTGCCAGACTCCGCTGCTGGTCATGCCTGACGACACTCCGGCCCACTCGCTTGAGGCGGCCATGGACATGATCGAGATTGCTCCCAATGTCCAGGCGACCCCCTACCCCTGGAAGGAGGACGCGGAACTCAAGGCCAAAACGATCGAACAGGTGCGAGACTTCCTCAAGGCGCACCAGCCCGCTCAGGCCCCCCGCTAGCAGCTGCCTGGCAGACCGAACGAAAAGGGCGGGGCCGCCGCTCCGCTCTTTTCCTGTTGCGGCGAGCGTGGTTCAGATCATAGCGCGCTTGCGAACCAAGAACATGGCGGAAGCAACACGAAGAATCCCCTCTTCCTACGGGACGGGGTTAGGCTTGTCCTGAGCTTGCCAAAGGGTTGAGGCGTTCCCGTACGATGACCACCAGAGAACACGAACAGACTCTCAACGTGCGCCTGTCCGACGAGTTGCGTCAGCGCGGCTTGGACGCTCGGCCCGAAGTCACCCACGGCAACCGCCGTATTGACGTCGAGGTCCGCATCGGCCCGGCGCGCGTCGCCGTGGAAGCCGAGCACGGGCAGAGCGCCGCCAAGCAGAACGAAGCCATCGGCGACGCCGACAAACGCCTGCCGGAAAACGAGAACCTGGCCGACATCGCTGTCGCGGTGTGCTATCCCGATGACACAACCGGCGAATCCCTCCCCGCCGCCGAACTGCAATGGACGCTCCGTGACGGCAGTGGCGCCGGCGCGGTCTGGACCTCCGGCAACCTCGATCAACTGGCGTCTGTGATACGGCTGGCACCGGCCCAACTTGGCGACCCCGACTTCGCCGCCGCTGCTCTCTCCAACAGCCTGGACGCCGCCGTGCGCCGTTTGGATGACGGACAAAAGCAAAACCTCGCCCGCGGCCTCGACTTGCCCAAGCAGGACAAGCTGAACAACAAGAGAGTCCGCGAACCCTGGAACGCCCCGGCCAAGCGGGCCCTGCTGGTGGTCGCTACCGCCGTCATGTTCCACTCCCGGCTGGACGTTCATCTGCGCGGGATGCGCCCCGAATACGACAACCGCCTTAACCCGCCCCGGCCCTTTGCGGGGGAATGGCCGCCGGCAACGGCCCACCTTTGCGCCAACGGCCCCAATCCCACCGGCGATTTCTCGGATGCCTGGAACCTGATCCTGGCATTGGACTACAAGCCCATCTTCGAGACCGGCCGGGCCGCGCTGCTTTCCTGCCCTCCCGATGCCGCCTTTACCGGCGCAATCTCCGACACCGCCAAGGCGGCCCTGGCCGTATCCGGGAACATCGCCGGAATGCGCCACGACCTGCTGGGCCGCATCTTCCATACCGTGCTGGACACCGCCCGCTACGACGGCTCTTTCTACACCACCACCGCCGCCGCGACCCTGCTGGCCGCCTTGGCCCTCCGCGAGGATACCTGCGACTGGAGCGACCCGGCGGCCATCGCCAAGCTGCGCGTCACCGACCCGGCCTGCGGCACCGGCACCCTGCTGATGGCCGCCGCCGAGCGCATCCGCGAGCTGGCTCCCCAAGCCGATACGCAGAGCGACCTGGCTCGCTCGCTCATCGAGCAGGTGTTCAGCGGCTACGACGTCAACCTCACCGCCACCCACATGGCGGCCACCACCCTCGGCCTGCTCTCGCCCACCACCCAGTTCCGCAACATGAAAATCGGACGCACCCTGTTGGGCGTGGACAAGAACGGCAAGGCCCGCCTCGGCTCCCTGGACTTCCTCAGCGACAGCCAGCCCATGCTGATACCCTTCCCAAACGCCGAGCCAACGGCGCAGCAGGTGGACACCGGCGAGGAAGCGCCCCCGCCCGACCCGGCCGACCTGGTGATAATGAACCCGCCCTTCACCCACGACAGCCTACGATACGACCAGTTCGATCAAGCCACCGAGCTAACAATCAAGGCGCGGGAGATGGAACTGTTCGCGGACAAGCCGGTTCACTTATCTCATAACGGCGGGGCATTTCTTTATCTGTCAAACTTTCTGAAAAAAGGCGATTCAGGAACCCTGGCGGCGGTTCTGCCTTTGGTGGGAGCAACGAATTTTTCGACAGAGAAAATACGCAAATTACTGGCGCAGCATTTTCATGTTGAGGTGATTGTCACATCCCACGACCCGAAACGTATCTACTTGTCTGAGAACACCAACATCGGCGAGATGCTGCTGATATGCCGCCGCTGGCCTGCCAACAAAGGGCCAAAGCCCGCAACGAAAGTCGTCAACCTCGCGAGGAACCCGGCGACGCCCGCCGAGGCGATGCCCGTCGCGTGGGCCATACAAAACGGCACTGTCTCCAGTCAGAGCTACGGCACAGTCCAAGAATGGCCGGAGTCCAGGGTTGCCGCCGGTGATTGGGGCGCCGTGCAATTCTTTTCGCCTTATCTGTGCGAGCAATTTGTTTAACTACTGGGCGGGAACCTGTTCAAGTCCACTGCGCTGGGGGGCATTGCCGCCATCGGGCCAGCAGGCCAGAGAATAAGGGACGCCTTCACGCGCTCGGATATGCCGGACGAGCAAGGGCGAGTTGCATTGTGGCAACACGATACCACCGTGACACAGTCAATGGCGGCTACACCGGATACGCACATAATCGCAAAGACGCCACCCAAAGCGCACTTGGCGGAAAGTTACTGGCAGCAGCGAGGCACATTGATGCTGCCTCAAAAAATTCGCCTCAATACGGTTCGGACACTTTGTGCGAGGTTGGAGAATCCGGCAGTAGGTTCGTTGTGGATGCCTTGTAGATTTACCGATGCAGAAAATGGATCTGAAGGCTCAGAAAAAGCCATCTGTGTGTATCTAAATTCGTCCATTGGGGTGTTGGCATTGCTGGGCAACCGTACTAACAAGAGTCCATCGCGTCCAGAATTCTCCATTGATGACCTGCGCAAGCTGATTGTCCCAGACTTCGCAGCCATCGGCAACGATGCGGCGGAAAGGCTGGCGGCGGCCTACGATGCGCTGGCAGAGCGGACGCTGCTGCCGTTGCCGCAGATGGACGCGGACCCCGTACGTCGGGCTCTGGACGACGCGGTATGCGAGGCGCTGGGGCTCGACGAGGAGCGGGTGGCGACCATCCGCCGCAACCTGGCCGCCGAGCCGTCGGTCACCGGCAAGCGCTACGCTGGCCTGCGACCCGCGTGATCCGCTCTGTACCTGCTCGTCATAGCCCCCGTTCGCTGGCCGAGACAGGAGGCCTCTGGAAGTTCGACTTTCCCTGCAAGATTTGCGGAAAAGCCGCTTTAGGATTCTGGCAACCCGTCCTTAGGCAAGCTCAGGAGAGGCCCAACCCTCTCCCTCAAGGGAGAGGGAGAGGGAGAATTAAGGGACCCTGTCCCTCTGAGGGGGAGGGAGTTCTGCGATTGCCGCTCTGCAGGTGTTTAATTGGTTCCTAGTCGGGCAGTTTGACGATGGCCTCGACCTCGACGACCATTTCCGGGCGCACCAGCCCGGAGACACCAACGGTTGAGCTGGCGGGCGGGTTGGCAGGCCAGGTTTCCAGCCTGACTTTGGCATAGTCGGCGTAGTCGTCCATGTTGGTCAGGAAGCAGGTGATCTTGCAGACGTCCTCCATGCGGCCGCCTGCGGCCTCGACGATGGCGCGGATGTTTGCCATCACCTGGCGGGACTGGGCCTCACAGCCCTCGGCGAGGTTCCCGTTCGCGTCGGTCCCCACATTTCCCGACACGTACAGCATGTTGCCCAGCTTGATACCGGGGGACAGGTTGGGGTTGGGGGCCGCGCCGGGAGGAATTATGGGCTGTCTCTCTGGCATGTCATTCTCCTCTTGTCTCTGTATTTAGCGAAGAGAGCGCAGAGGTTCGGTAATTCTCTGCGCTCTCAGCAATGCCGGGTGAAAGTATATTCCCTGGGATGGACTCTTGTCAGACAGTTGCCCCGGTCACCGACCGCTCGCGATGGACGGAAATGCAGTTTCGCACGCCTTCCAGCTTGGAGAAGAGCTTGTTCAGCTGCTCCAGTCCGGTGGTGTAGACGTTGAAGGTCATCTTGACCGTACCGTTGGGCTGCCGGGCGGTGATCACATCGGAGATGTTGACGCCCTCCTCGGAAACGTTCTGGGTGAGATCGCGCAGGAGGCCCACCCGGTCGTAGGCCAGCATGGTCACGCGCACCGGATGCAACTCCTTGGCCCTGCCCCAGTCTACGACAACGAACCGCTCGGGCTCGTCTTCGTTCTTTATGCTGGGACAGTCCTGCCTGTGGACAGTGACGCCTCTGGAACGGGTGATGAACCCCACGATGTCGTCGCCTGGGATGGGGTTGCAGCACCGGCCCATGCGGGTGAGAAGATCGCCGGTGCCTTGGACGGTGATGCCGGAGGTCGGGCTCGACAGAGGGAGATCAGGACGCTTGACTGTGAGCGGATGCTCCGGCTCCTGCCTGGCCTCGGCCAGCTTCTGGGCGAGATGGCTCTGGCTGATGCCGCCGGAGCCCAAGTTCGACAGCAAGTCGTCCATGGTGTCGTATTTGAAGAGCGCGAGTACCTCGATGTCGTCAAATTTCTGGTTCAACCGCCGGGTCTCGCGGCGAAACAGCTCTCGGCCTCGCTGGATGTTGGCGCCCCGCTCCTGGCGGCGGAACCACTGGCGTATGCTCTGGCGGGCGTTGGCGGAGCGGATGTAGCCGCGGTTGGCGTTGAGCCAGTCGAGGCTAGGGCCGCGTTCCGACTTGGTGCTCATGATCTCGACGGTGTCGCCGTTCTGGAGTGCGGTATCCAGAGACACCAGCTTGCCGTTGACTTTGGCGCCGACACAGCGATGCCCCAGCTCGGTATGAATCTTGTAGGCGAAGTCGATGGGGGTCGAACCTGCGGTCAGCTCTATGATGCGTCCCTTCGGCGTGTAGACGAACACCTGGTCCCGGAAGATGTCCTCTTTGACCGACTCAATGAACTCGGTGGTGCTGGTCACATCGCGCTGCCACTCCAGCAACTGGCGCAGGCCGCTCATCTTCTCTTCGAAACGCCTGTCGCTGGAGTTGCCTTCCTTGTACCGCCAGTGGGCGGCGACCCCGTATTCGGCAGTCTCGTGGTGCTCGTAGGTCTTGATCTGGACCTCGAGGTGCGAGCCCCCCTCGCTAATCACAGTGGTGTGGAGGGCCTGGTACATGTTCTCCTTGGGGTTGGCGACGTAGTCGTCGATCAGGCCGGGAATGGGGTGCCAGAGCTGGTGAACCGTTCCCAGCGCCCGGTAGCAGTCGATTTCCTTGTCCACCAGGATCCGCAGGGCGAACAGGTCGTAGATGTCGCTGATCTGCTTGCCCTGGGACTCGTACTTCTGAATCTTGCGGTAAGTGCTGTAGATGTTCTTGGGGCGGCCGGAAACATCTGCCTTTATTCCGTTGGTCTCCAGGTATTCCCGCAGGGATTCAGAGACCCTGGCGATGTACTCCTCGCGCTCGACGCGGCGGGCTGCCAGTATCCGGGAAATCTCGCGGTATTTGTCGATATCCAGGTAACGGAAAGCCATGTCTTCCAGCTGCCACTTGACTTCCCAGATGCCCAACCGGTGGGCCAGTGGCGCGTAGATGTCCAGCGTTTCCTGGGCGATTCGACGCTGCTTCTCTGGCGGGAGGGCATCAAGCGTCCTCATGTTGTGCAGGCGGTCGGCCAGCTTGATGAGCACGACGCGAATGTCCTCGGCCATGGCCACCAGCATCTTGCGGAGGCTTTCGGCATAGAGGCTGTCGGGGTCGTCGGAGCCATCAGGGAGGAAGCCGAGAGGATCGTGGATGCGGCTGTCCAAGCGGGTCAGCTTGGTTACGCCGTCGACCAGCCTGGAAATTTCCGGGCCGAACTTCTGCGTGAGCTCGTCGAGCTCCACTTCGCAGTCTTCGACAACGTCGTGAAGGAGGGAGGCAGCTATGGTCTGTTCGTCTAGGCGAAGTTCGGAGGAAAGGAAGAAGGCAATTTCCAGCGGGTGGCCGATGTAGGGCTCGCCGGACTTGCGCAACTGGCCGTCGTGGCACTGTTCGGCAAAGTGGTATGCGTCTTCAATCAGCCTGGTGGCGTTCTCAGGCAGGTAGGACGACACCTCATTCAGTAGCCTGTCTATTCCTTCCGTAGCCGCTACCCCAATGTTGTTACCCCCGAGTGACGGATTCAGCCGCAGACTGCTTCGAGGAAGGGAGGGATTTGAGTGCTGAGGCCGCTCTTTCTGTCCACTTCCTTTGCGGATCAATTGTTGCGATTTTATTTCTTTCTTGACCAAAATACCATCCCCTCGCGCCCCAAATCCCGGGTCATGGGGTACTTGAACCTCAGCTATTCCCGCCTGAACTAAAGCCGGCGTACGTCCGTTTGACGGCGGAAAGTGGCTGTTGCTACACTCGCCGCGTTTCAGCCAGCGTGTTCCCACTACCATTTTACGACACTTGGAGGAAGGCGTGAGCGAAAGCGAAAGCAAGGTCGGGATATTCTCCTTCGAAGTAGACAGTTCCGCCGACCCGGCCCTCTTGGCCAAGCGGGCCGAGGAGCTGGGATTCGAGTCGTTCTGGGTGCCGGAGCATGCGATTCTGCCGGTCCGGACAACTTCTCCGTACGCCGGGTCCGCGGACGGAGTCATACCTGAGGAATACGGCCGGATCGTTGACCCGTTCGTGGCACTGGCACGGGCGTCGGCCGTAACCTCGCGCATCAAGCTGGGCACCGGCATCTGCCTGGTTCCAGAGCGCAACCCGTTGCTGCTGGCCAAGGAGATTGCGACCCTCGACCGGTACTCCAATGGGCGCTTCATCTTCGGAATCGGCGCCGGGTGGCTGCGGGAAGAAACGGAGATACTGGGCGGTGATTTCGATCACCGCTGGACTCAGACCCGGGAGTCCATAGAGGCTATGAAACAGCTGTGGACGCAGGATGAGGCGGAGTATCACGGGACCTTCTACGATTTCCCGCCGGTCAAGTCATACCCCAAACCCGCCCAGAGCCCCCATCCGCCGGTGTACCTCGGCGGGAAGGCCCGGAACGTGTTCCGCAGAGTGGTGGCCTACGGCGACGGATGGATGCCCAACCGCACCTCCCCGGCAGAGATCCGGGCTGGCCGGGCCACCCTGGACGAACTGGCGGAGACTGCGGGCCGCGACCCCAGGTCCATCGATGTGATGGCGTTCGGCTTTGGCAACCAGTTCCGCACACGCGAAGAGATCGAAGAGTTGACCGACGCGGGCGCCGACCGAATCACCATATGGCTGAACAACACCGAGGGCGACGCGGCCATTGCGGAGATCGAGGAAATCGCCGCGGCGGTGCTTTAGCCGGTGAATCGTCTAACGGCCAGATGGGCACGCTGCCGGGCCTCTTGCCACGGGGCCTCTTACGATGCGATCCTGCTGGAAGGACCTCAGATACCCGAATGACACCGGGAATTGACCAGGTTGAGGTCGACTTCCTGCTGCTTGCCGATCGAGCCGAGGTGCTCAACGGCAAGCTGTACATGATGGGCGGGGCTTGGGACCGGCGCCACATCAGAGACATCGAAGCCCCGGTTCCGCTGACCATCGTCGTTGGCGTCCTGGTGCCATGGAACCTGACCAACGAGCCCCACCGCCTGGGTATCCGGATCGAGGACGAAGACGGCAACCCCGTACTCCCAGAGGTTGAAGCCACCGTGAATGTCGGCCGACCGGTCACTGCCACGCAGGGCCAGTCATTCCGGGCCACTGCAGTCATCAACAACCGGTGGACGCTGCCTCGACACGGCGTTTACAGCGTGGTTGCGTCTGTGGCAGGCCAGAGCGACAGGCGAGTGGCATTCTACGCTGTCGAAGCGAACTAGGCTCTGGAGTTAGACGGAGCGGCAGGGCCTTTTAGTCTTCCATGGCAACTTTAGCAAGTCCGTTCGTGGTGAGCTTGTCGAACCATGAAGGGACGGCCCTTCGACAGGCTCAGGACCAACGGGTTATTCGACAACCACGGGTTATTCGACAACTAAAAGACCCTGGACGGAGCGGCACCCGCTGGGCTAAACCGGAAGGGGAACTTCGGTTGTCTCAGCAGGAAGGCCCACCTCGAAGGCGTTGATGTTGAAGGCCAGGCAGGCGTAGTAGCCCATGAGCGTGGTGAGCTCCACCAGCCCTTGGGTACCGAACTGGGCCATGGCGTTGTCGAAGTTCTCCTGGCTCACCCGGTGAGTGCGGAAGAACTCGCGTCCGTATTCGATTACGGCTGATTCCGCCGGCGAAAGCCCGGTGAGTTCCTTTTTGTCCCGCAGGCGGTCAACCAGGTCGTCGCTCAGGCCCGACTGGCGTCCCATGGCGGCGTGAGCGTTCCAGATGAACTGGCAGTCCATCTCTCGTGCCGCTACCAGCATTCCCAACTCCCTGATGTTGGCGGGCAGGCTGGACTCCCCTCCCCGCAGGTAAGCGCGCAGGTGCTCGCCGCGCTTGATCAGCTCCGGCACATGCAGCATGACTGACAAGGGGCCGGTCTCCGGGATACCGCCTCGCTCGGCCACGTAATCGTCAAAGGCCTCCGCTTGGTCCTGGGGTACAGTGTCCCTGCTGGCTGTTGGAATTCTGGCCATGATTGCTCCTCCAAAGTCCTTGTGCATTATCACTAAATCGGATAAAGATGAGCCCTGACCCCCGTTTCGGCAGAATAAAGTATAATGGGAAGATAGGAGATTGGGATATTGACGCCGGGGTAGAGCTGCCCCAGGATCGTTTTATGCCCTAGCGATAGTGAATCAGAGCGGCAGCAAGTACCTTGTTTTCGGAGCATTGGCGATCGGGCTCTTTGCCTCGGTCGTAGACCACGGCAGCGTCATCGTGGCGCTGCCTTCCATTGCGGAAGACCTGTACATCGAGCTGCCAAGCGTTCAGTGGGTGGTCATCGGGTTCGCCCTGGTCATCAGCGCCCTGCTGCTGCCCATGGGAAGGATGGCCGACATAATCGGCCAGAAGAGGGTCTACATCCTGGGCAGCGTCATCCTGGTGGTTGGCGCGGCGGCAGCGGGGTTCTCTCCCAACCTGGCCACACTGCTGCTGGCCCGCATCCTGCAGGGTGTCGGCGCGGCCATGACCCAGGGCACCGGTATGGCGATCATGACCTCCGTGTTCCCGTCCCATGAGCGAGGCCGGGCCGTGGGCCTGCTCATGACCACCGTGGGAGTTGGCGCAGTGGTCGGGCCAGCCATCGGCGGATTGGTGGTTGACTTCATCCACTGGCGGGCGGTGTTCTTCCTGAACATCCCCCTGGGCCTTTTGGGCGTAGCCGTCACGCTGGCCGTGTTGCGCCGCTGGGAGTCGGACCGGGCCTCGAAGGGCAGCAGCTTCGACTGGACGGGCGCGTTCCTATCCACCGGGGTGCTCGTGGCCCTGTTGCTGGGCCTGACCCTGGCCGTCAGCCGCGGCTGGACATCGGTGCCCATACTGGTAGCCTTCGTGCTTTCGGCCAGTATGTTCATCGGATTCATCTGGTGGGAACTGAGGGCGCCGGTCCCGATGTTCGACCTGCGGTTCTTCCGGGACCGGGTGTTCTCCTGCGGCGTGGCGGCGGCGTTCCTGACCTTCCTGGGGCAATCTGCGGTGCTTTTCCTGATGCCGTTCTATATCCAGAACGTGCTGGGATTCAGCCCGAAGATTGCCGGACTGGTGGTGATGCCGGGCGCACTGTGCATGGCCATCTTGGGAGCGGTCAGCGGCACGCTGTCGGACAAGTTCGGGTGGCGCTGGTTCACAGTGGGCGGCATGGCGTCCTCCACCGTCGGGTTGATAATACTCAGCCGGGTGACCGAGACCTCTCACCTGTACGAGGTGATCCCGGGCCTGATACTGATCAGCGGCGGAATGGGCACTTTCTACTCGCCCAACTCCAGCTCGGTGTTGAGCGCGGTGGGGCGCGAAAGCTACGGCGTGGTCGCGGGGTTCCTTAACCTTGTCCGAAATTCAGCCAACGTGATGAGCCTTGCCATCGCCACCACCATCGTAACCATAACGATGGGTTCGCTGGGCTTCGAGCCCAGCCTGGAGGCAGTGCGCAATGACGCAGTTGAGGGAGTGAGGGGCGCGTTCGCCGTGGGTATGCGTTACGCTTTCTATGTCCTCATTACCCTGGTTATCGCATCAATGACAATATCGTTCCTGCAGGGCCGGCCAAAAACCGAGCCCCGCTCAGAGTTGCCGGCGCCCCGAGCCGGCGAATCCGCAGCAACGGGGGACTGAAAGCAGCGCGACCCGCAGGAACGAAATCTCCTGAAGGAGATCAGGTATGTTGAGATTCGCCCTGCTTGTGGTGGCCATGGTCGCCATTATTGGAGTCGCAGGGCCGCTGGGGTCTGCAGTATTCACCGACGGGAGCGACAACGAGGCAACCCGCTTGGTGGAGGCAGCCGACCGCACCCAGTCCAAGGCTGAGTCCCTCAGCGAGTCGTACAGCGAAGTCATACCCCCGCCAGTGTCCCTCTTCTCAGCCCTTGCAGGGGGCGGAAACGGCCAGCCGGAAGGCGACGCCGAGAAGGACGAGCCCACGCCGACCCCCAAGGCCACCCTCACCCCGGCCGAGCACGCCGTCAAGGATGCCATGGAGCTGCTGAACAAGGCCCAGCAGGAACTGGAGCCGGGCAGCACCGAGTATATCCAGGCGGTGAACCAGCTCAAGTCGGTCTGGGACCCTCGCTACGCCAGGGCTGCCGAGGAGTTCAAGCGTTTCAAGTACCGCGTGGAGTACGCGGAGGCCATGGGCGGCGATTACCTGGAGACCCAGGAACGTCTGACTCGCAACATCAACAATCCCGAAGTGCGGGCCAGGATGCAGCAGGTCGACGCGCTGGAACGGGAGCAGCTGGTCAAGTGGATGGGACAGGCCAGCGCGGTCCTGGCCCAGGCCCAGGCCATCAAGACGAATCTGGACGACATGAACATTCGCATCACGAAGCTGGAACTGTCGGCCTCCTTCGCCTCGGTCTATGAGGGCTTCCACCGGATGCCCGTGGCGCTCACCGCGTTGAACGACGAACTGGCCACCTTCGAGCGGGAGACCGAACGGATCTACGAGGTCTTCGGACCGAAGGCCGGCCAGTAGGCCCGCTGCAGGAACGGTAGGAATTGGCAGCCAGCCAAAGGATCCCGGACGCACTGCGTGCCTTCTTCCGCAACACCTACCTGTGGCGCAACCTGCTTGCCATCGTGGCGATAGCCAGCATGATGTTGCCCTGGGTGTACCTGGACGGCGCCGAGTCATCCCTCAGCGGGGCCGAGCTGATTGCCTACTTCCTGGCCACGGGCACCGAGCGCTGGGAGATGACCAAGCAGAGCGTGCCGGGCGCCTTCTCGCTTTTCTTCGTGCCGGCGATTGTTGCTGGCCTGTCGATATACGTGTTCGCAAAGATCTGGAGATACCAGCACCCGGTCAAGTCAAGCGCGGTGGCCGCGCTGCTGCCGCTCCTGATCGTGCTGTTCTCAGGCAGCGTGACCAGCAGCGAACACCTCATCGCAGGCCGGCTGGTCTTTCCGCAGGTGGGGATAATTCTGATGTTACTGTGCCAGGGCGGGCTGGCCGTGTACAGCCTGACGCGGGGGCCTTAGCAACTTTCTCAAAACGATTATCCTCTGATGGCCTTGAGCACTTACCAGCAAGTGTTACTGGATTCCCGCTTTCGCGAGAATGACGGTTTAGGGACCGAAGCAAGTTTCGAGATAGTTTCTTGGTGGGGGTTGCCTTGGCGACCCTGTCGGCTTGCTACCTAACCGGACGGGAGTACCAACCAGCCCATGCCCGCTTCCTTCGCCGCAGCAGGGCGATGAAGAGGGGGTTGGTCCAGACCAGCGTCTTCCAGAGCGGCCACCTGTCGAAGCGTCGGGTCGACGGGTAAACCCGTGGTTCCCTGATCAGCGCGACACTCCCGCCGGTACTCCGGGCGAGTCGCCTCAGAGCCCAGTAGAAGTCGACGTCCTCGCCTATCCAGGCGGTCTCGTCGTATCCGCCAATCTGGAGGAAGGAGTCTTTTCGACAGAACTGGGTAGCTCCCTGCACCATACCCGTTGCCCGGCCGAGGAGTCGCCAAGCCCACAGATAGAGCCTTATCATTCGGCTCTGGGGACTGTATTTCACATCCACTCCGCCACCCACGCAGGCTGGGTTGCTAATTGAGTCGTGAATGGCCTCGAGGAGAGTTGGCGGAACGGCAACGTCAGCGTCGATGAAGACAAGCACATCGCCCCTTTCGTGGCGTGCTCCGGCGTTCCGTGCCCTTGCAATGCCCTGCTCCTGTTCGTGAACGACCTTCGCTCCCTTGCTTGCTGCCAGGTTCGCCGTGGCATCCGTGCTGTTGTTGTCGACCACGATTATCTCGGTGCTGGCACTGCAGTTGGAGCGAAGGCAGGCTGCGGCAGCGTTAATGGAGTCCAGGGTGGTGGCGAGATAGGCTTCCTCGTTGAACGCGGGGACGATGACGGTGATGTTCATGGGTTGCCCAGGGGAGCCCCACGGTTCGGTGCAGCTCAATCCACAGCAAGGCTCCATGGCATCGATCCAAGCAGTCGGGAAAGCGTTCCGGTCCTCACACTTGGCGGTAACGGTTGACGATGGGCAGACGTCGGTCGCGGCCGAAGGCTCGCGGAGTGATCTTGACGCCGGGTGGGGCCTGGCGCCGCTTGTACTCGTTGCGGTCGACGGCGGCAATCACCTGACGCACGACCGCCGGGTCGAAGCCCATGTCCACCATCTCGGCGTAGCTGCGGTCGTCCTCGACGTATGCCTGGATCACCGGGTCGAGCATGTCGTAGGGTGGGAGGCTGTCCTCGTCCAGCTGTCCCTCGCGGAGCTCGGCGCTGGGGGGCTTGTCGATGATGGCCTGGGGTATCACATCGTTGCCGGGGACGCCCTCACCCTGACCCTCTCCCTTTGAGAGAGGGAATTTGTGACCGTTGGCGTTTCGCCAGCGACTGAGGGCGTACACCGTCATCTTGTGGACGTCCTTGAGCACCGCGAAACCGCCAGCCATGTCGCCGTACAGAGTTGCGTAGCCCATGGCCATCTCGGACTTGTTGCCGGTGGTGAGCACGATCCAGCCGAACTTGTTGGAGACGGTCATCAGGACGTTGCCACGAATGCGGGCCTGTACGTTCTCTTCGGCCACGTTGGGCGTGGTGTCGGCGAAACGCTCCTCCAGCATCCCGGCGAAGGCGGTATGGGCCGGTTCGATGGGGATCTCCCAGAAGTCGATGCCCAGCTTTCGCGCCAGAATCGCGGAGTCATCGACGCTGCCACTGGAGGAATAGCGGGACGGCATGGTGATGCCGAGCACGTTATCCGAACCGAGGGCGTCGGAAGCGACGACGGCGGTCAGGGCGGAATCGATGCCGCCTGAGAGCCCCACGATGGCCTTGCTGAAGCCGGTCTTGTGCAGATAGTCCCGCGTGCCCAGAACGAGGGCCCGGTATATCTCCTCGATCTCGTCCACTTCATCGGATCGCGTTGGCGGGGGGAGCGAAGGGCGTTCCCGGTCAGGGCGGTAGCCAGAGACCTGGAACACCCTGGGGGACCCGACAACGGCCAGTCTGGACTCGCATTCACCCTCCCGCTGACCGCCCTCTCGCTGACGGGAAGACAGGGGCGGGACGGTATCAACGTCGATGTCGGCTAGGACCATGGACTCCTGGAATGCCGGACCGCGGGCGACGACACCTCCCCATGGGTCGCAGACCACACTGTTGCCGTCGAAGACCAGTTCGTCCTGCCCGCCGACGGTGTTCAGGTAGGCGACGAACAGGCCGTTCTCGGTGGCGCGGCTGCCAACGATGCTGTCGCGACGGTAGGCGCTCTTGCCGGCGTGGAAGGGAGAGGCGTTGATGTTCACAATCAGTTCCGCCCCTGCCTGGCGCTGCACTGCGGATGGTCCTTCGGCAAACCAGATGTCCTCGCATACGTTCACACCGATGCGGACGCCACCGATCTCGTAAACGGGACAGACGTTGCCCTTTACGAAGTAGCGCTCCTCGTCGAAGACGCCGTAGTTGGGCAGGAATATCTTGTCGTAGGTGTCGATCAACCGCCCGTCGTGGCCGACGGCGGCGGAATTGGCGATGCCGGACTCTCGTGGCTGAACATATCCAAGAACTACGGCCATGCCGTGGGACTCGGACACGACCTGCTCCATAGCCAGGAGGTTCGCGTCGATGAAGGACTTCTTGAACAGGAGGTCTTCAGGGGGATAGCCGGTGGTTGCCAGTTCCGGGAAGGCGACAAGGTCAGCGCCGGCTTCGCGGGCCCGATGCAGGCATTCCAGCATCCTGGAGGTGTTGCCGGGGAGGTCTCCGACGGTGAGGTTGATCTGGGCCAGCGCCAGCCGGAATGTGCGGGCCATTCTTCTGCCTGACTGTTTTTGGCGGTAAGTATAGCACCCTTGAAGTACAGTCCCTCCTGAAGGTCAAATCCGCCGCGTCAACCGCAGTGGCCGGTGAGTGGCGGTGTTACACTACGCCGGATTCGTGAACACGGAGCCGGGTGGGGGAATGCCGAGCGGCAGCACTGTCCGGGAACGACTGGCGGGGCGGCTGCCCGTATATTACGGGTGGGTCATCTTTGCGATGGCTAGTCTTCCCAGCTTCGGGGCGCGGCCTGTGGCGTCCGTCGCGGTGCTTTCGGTCTTCGTCATTCCGATGACCGAGGAGTTCGGTTGGTCGCGGGGCCTGTTTTCCGGAGCCGTGAGCCTAGGCGCGGTATGCGGACTCCTGATGTCGCCCTTTGCCGGGCGGATGATCGACCGGTACGGGTCCGGGGTAATCCTGGCCGGGTGCTCGGCAGTGGTCGGTACCTGCGCGCTGCTGCTGGCGGTGGTATCGCAGGCCTGGTCGTTCTACGCGATCTATATACCGGGGCGGGCGGTATTTTCCAGTCCCCTGGAACTGGGGACGACGACGGCCATCAGCAACTGGTTCATCCGGCGCAGGCCGATGGCACTGGCCTCTTTCGGGGCTGTTCAGGGCGTGGGGCTTGGCCTGCTGCCTCTCGCCGCCGCCATATTCATTGACGTCCTGGGCTGGCGTTCAGCGTGGGTGACCCTGGGCGTGTTCACCGTGGCGACGGGGGTGCTGCCTCCACTGCTGCTGATGGCCCGCCGGCCTGAGGATCTGGGCCTGGCACCCGACCCGGCCCCTGAAGGGAAACAGGAACAGGCACCGTCGACCAGCCCGACAACCGCCCAGGCCGCCCAGTCCTCGACCTGGCGGGACACCGACTACACCGTGCACGAAGCGCTCCGTACCCCGGCCTTCTGGATACTTGCCTTCTTCTCGATGGTGGGTTTCATGGCCCAGGCGGGCGTGAGCCTGCACCAGACAGCCCACTACGTCGACGCCGGGGTATCCCACGGACGGGCCGCGCTGGTTGCGACCGCCTTTGCGCTGGGCCAGATCCCGGGCGGGATGGTGTGGTCGGGAGTGGGCCGACGGCTGCCGGTGCGTATGATGCTGGCAATCTCGGCGGGATGGGTGACCGGAGGTGTGTTCGGCATCGCCTTCAGCCAGCAACTGGGCTGGGGAATTGTTTTCGGGTTCCTCTTTGGCTCCGGTGTGGGAGGCCTGCACACCATGCTGCGCCTGGCATGGGCGGACTACTATGGCCGGCAGCACCTGGGAACCATACGGGGGTTGACGCTGCCGGCGCAGATTGGCGGGCAGGCCATCGGCCCCGTCGTATCGGGGTTCATGTTCGACGTCGGCGGGGGATACCGGGCGCCCTTTGTGATCTTCGGCTCGGCGATTGGGCTGGCTGCCCTGATGGTGCTGGCCGCCGTCCCTCCGGGAAGGAAGGACTCGAGTCCGGAGGCCTCGCCAACACCATGATCTCCTCCCCTGGGAGTGTGTGACAGCCGCCATATACCGGAGAATCGAAGACCGTAACAGTAGCCTTGGTTCCCGATCGGGAGGAGGGTACGCCCTCACCCTCACCCTCACCCTCTCCCTCCGGGAGAGGGAATACGAGACTATCTCAAGACTCGCCGCGTCCCTCACCGTCATTCCTGCGAAAGCAGGAATCCAGAGGTTCTACGCGGTAGCCGTTCAAATGCACGACACCATGGTCGTTTTGAGATAGTTCTTAGCCCCACACCCTCCTAAGGAGAGTGAGTTGACTCCGGTCTAGGTCTGTTCCGGCGGTGGCCGGAAGGTGGGGTTGGTGGACCCGGGCGCGGCCTTGCGGCTGTGAACAGCGAAGAGCGGGTCGCCGGGGGGGCTCTCCTGGGGGTTGGCAAAAACGCCCTGAATGTCCTCGAATCCGCCCGCAGCCTCCATGTAGGAACCGACGAGGTCCACGCGTCCCCGGTCACTGGACGCCCGCCAGTTGTAGACCGCCTTGGTGGCGAACATGCGGTTGGAGAAGGTGACTATGAACATCCCTCCCGGCTTGAGGATGCGGCTGACCTCGCCGAATGTGTCCACCGGGTGAGTCAGATACTGGGCCGAGACCGTGATCACGACAGCGTCGAAAGAGTCATCGCCAAAGGGCAGCTCGAGGTCCCTGTTGACATCGTGGACCACAACCTCGTCAAGGCCCGGGTTGTCCTGCATTTCCTCGCGATTCAGACCCAGGCCCACCATCTTCGCCTTTGGGTGCCCGGCGGGCCAGTGGGAGCGCCAGCTGCTCATCAGGTCGAGAACAACGGAATCGGGAGGAATCAGCTCCCGGAAGAGGCGACCCACGGCGGCAATGGCCCCGTCGTCGATGTGCACCACCCTGCGCGGCTGCCGGTAGAAGAGGCGGTCGTCATCTTCGTCCATGCGCTCGAAGTGCTGGGGGGAGAACTCTGTCATAACCGCTACCTCCTCCGGATTGCCAGCGGAGAGATCATTCAAAAAAGAAAGGCTACATCGCCCGGCCGACATGCAGGCGGATTCTATCACGCTGGGCATTGGCTACCGTCCCGGATACAGGGAGATTAGGGAGATTGCAGAACCCCACGAGTGCCCGAACCGCTAGCCCCCAGCCTGTCGAAGGACGGGCTGAAGGAATCCGCTGATGGTTCGGCAAGCTCACCACCAACGGATTCCCCCGGACTACGCAATCGTACTGGTCCGGAGAGGCGGGGCTGGTCAACGGCAGAAATTCCGCTAAAATTCCGTCTTTAACAGTCAGGAAGAGAACGCGCTCACCCTATCTCTCGGCGTTCGAGAGAGGGAAGTCTGCGGGGGTGGAGATATGACACAGCGACAGGATGTGAGACAGGGTCACCCGTACATGATGTATGAGGCCATAATGCAGCAGCCCGCGGCCATGGAGGAGATGCTGGCCAAGCATGTCACCACCGTCCAGCCGGTTGCGGCGGAACTGGCCAGGAAGCGGCGAGTTTACATCGTCGGCATCGGGACCTCTTGGCACGCTGCGCTGGTGGCGGGCCACTGGTTTCGCAAGTTCGCCGGCGACAGCCCAGTCATAGAGGTATGGCACTCCTTCGAGTTCTGCTCCTATTCGCCTCCCCTTAGCAGCGATGACGGAGTTATCGTCATCAGCCACCGGGGCACGAAGACCTACTCGTTCCTGGCGCTGGAAATGGCGAAAAGCAGCGGGGCCTACACCGTTGCGATCACCTCCACCGACCCCGGACCGCGCATCGCCGGCGCAGATGCCCAGCTGCAGACGGTGCCGCCCGAGCGGTCGGCGGCCTTCACCGTCAGCTACACCTCCGGACTGATGGTACTGGGAATGCTGGCGGCGGCACTGGGCGGATGGACCGACCAAGGCGGGGACGTTGCGCAGCTCCGCGCCCGGCTGGAGGATATCCCGGCGGCGATGGAGCAGGTGACAGCACGGATTACGGAACTGCAACGGGCTGCCCGCCGGTTCCAGAGCCGGCAGCGTTTCATCTGCGTAGGCTGGGGTCCGAACACGGCATCGGCGTACGAAGTTGCGCTGAAGATCAAGGAGACCAGCGCCTGCGACAGCGAGGGTCTGGAGATTGAGCAGCTGCTCCACGGACCGTTCTGTTCGGTGGACCAGAAGTGCATGATCACGGTGGTCGCTCCGCCCGGCCCAGGGTACGAGCGGGCGATGAACGTGGCGCGGGCATCGACCGCGGTAGGAGCGCCCGTCTGGGGTCTGGTGCAGGAGGGGGACACGCTGCTTTCCGACCTGTGCACCGAGCGGTTCACCCTTCCGGTGGTGCCCGAGTTGTGGAGTCCGCTGGTGTATGTGCTGCCGTTGCAGTTTTTCACCTACTACCTGGCGCTGGCAAGGGGCACGCACCCCGACCTGTTCCAGCAGAACAATCCAATGCAGGCTGAGGCCCGCAGGCACTATGAGCTGTAGCGCCGGGCAGGCCTTTCAGTCGGAAATCAGCGTTCCAATTCAGGTGGCCTCCCTGCCTGCGATCCGTCATTCCTGCGAAACATGTCCCCGAATCGATCGGGGAGCAGGAATCCGGCGTGGTGCGCGTTCAGGCCGGAAATGCGACTCAACCACCTGATCCGCAATCCTGCCCAAGTGTAGGTCAGGGTACCCTCTCCCTCCGGGGAGAGGGTATTATCCGTCCCAGCCAATGGCTCTGAGATCGACTACAAATCGTACATCAGGAGAAGGACATGCCATCCGAAGAACAACAGGAAGTGCTGGCCAGTATTGCCGAGAGCCGGGGCTACACCCTGGAGATGCACGGCATCATGGCGGCGGCAGACCCGGCCTGGGTCGAAAAATACAACGCCTTCATCGAAGCCACCTACACAGGAGAGCGGACGCTGGACCGCAAGACCAAAGAACTGCTGCAGGTGGCGGTGGAGGCGGCCCTGAGGGCTGACGTGGACCAGATAGCCGCCCACATCCGCGTTGCGCTGCGCGAGGGGGCAACGCCGACGGAGGTCCTTGAGGCGCTGCAGTGCGTGGCCATGCCCATGGGCGGCCTGGCCTTCCGCCGGGGCCTGCAGGCGTGGGCCGCGGAGACGGGGTTCTCAGCAGGGTAGGCCCCGGAAAGTCAGTGCTCCCCATCTCTCAGGGAGGTGGGGAGCAGGTACGACGGGACCACTGGTCGGCCAGTCTACTTCAGCCACTTGACGCGGTTGCTGAGGGTGCCGATGTCGCTGACCTCGATTTCGCAGAGGTCGCCGTCCTTCATGTTCTCCGTGGCGCCCTCGGTGCCCATCCAGAGGACATCGCCGGGGACGACCGTGAGGTACTTGCTCATCTCGCTGATGTAGGTCCGGACGCCGAAGAGGGCGGTGGCGACATCGTATTCGCCGACGACGTTGTCGTTGACGCGGATGACAACATGCAGGTCGTCGGGGTTGAGTCCGGTGACGATCCACGGGCCCATGGGCTTGAAGGTGTCGGTATTCTTGGCCCGCCACATGGTGCGGTCGCCGCGCTGCCAGGTGCGCTCGCTTACGTCGTTGCCGATGGTGTAACCGAACACGTAGTCCAGCGCGTCGGTCTCGCTGACCGGGCCTGTACTGGACGGGCCGAACTCCTTGCCGATGACCACCACCAGCTCGCCCTCGTATTGCAACTGCTCGGTGGCGTCGGCAGGCACCACGATGTCATGGCCGTTAGGGACGAGAGCGTTGTTGGCCCGGTAGCCTACGTCGGCCTGCTTGGGGAGGTTGGGCTCCTCGCCCCGCATGTGGGCGGCCCAGGTGACGTGCTCGGGGTAGTTGATGCCGGCGGCGTAGAAGGTGGGCGGGATTACGGGAACCTCAAGCTGCACCGTGTCCAGCGAGTGGGACGTTCCGGTCTTCGAGTGTTCACCAAAGGGGCTGCCGGAGACCTGTTGCACCGTGTCGCCCTCGATAATGCCATAGCTGGTTGAACCGTGTGCGGTGTAGCGGCACCACTTCATCACTATGCCTCCGTAAGTTCGTTAATATCGTCTGGAAACGATGTTAGTAGATTTGCTGATAGGTCGAGCTTTAGTTGGAATTGATCAGGGCCTGAAGACCGGCTCTGCCCAGCCCTGTTTGCTTCAAGCTGAGTATGGCCCCCAAGGTTGAAGGCTGCAACGGTGTTGATATGTCAGGTATAACAGTTGAGCGAGGGCGAGTTTCACCCTGAAACCGCTTGGAATAGAACACTCCGTGAGTGCGCCTTCCGCCTGGAACCCACCCATCTTTCTCAAGCAGAGCCATAAGTTCACGCCCGGAGATGCTCAAGCGGTGAACACGTTCCCCGCCACAGCAAAGCCGGTATCATCCGGCATTGAAACTGGCGCGAAGTTGACCTGATTCTCAATGAGATACTCTCGAACATCAGCAATCCGCGCCATCTCGTTCAATTGCAGGTCTATGGCCTCGCGCAGATCAACTTCGACCTCGGTCAACGAATCAGCTTGCGTTGCGGTGCCAAGTTCCCTGCATATGCCTACCCATTGCCCTCCTTCCTCTCCGAATTCGACGGTTAGCACGCCCAAATAATCGACGGCTCCCTGCGCGTCCCGGTAGGTGAACTGCACAAGCCCCAACTTCGACGGCTGGTATGTCATAATTGCCTCCCACAAATGCGAAATCACGGGACATAATCAGCTTTAGGCGGGACCAACCACCGGCCCTGTTGGTCTGCACGACAAGGCAACATCGAGCCAACGTTCGTACCACATTCTAATTCAAGGGAAATGAATATGCGATTGGAAGGGAAGGCTGCGCTGGTCACCGGCGCCAGCCGCAACATCGGGAGGGAAATTGCGCTGACCTTCGCCAGGGAAGGCGCCGACCTGGTGCTGAACACGCGGCAGAGCGCCAAGGAGTTGGATGAAGTGGCGGCGCAGTGCAGGGAGCTGGGCGCCAGGACCGTCACCTCGGTCTGCGATGTCGGAGACTCAGACTCGGTGCGAGGGATGGTATCCGAGGGCATCGACCAGCTGGGCAAAATCGACGTCCTGGTGTCGAATGTCGCGATCCGGCCACACAGGCCGATTACCGAAGTGTCGGACGATGAATGGCTTCAGGTGATGAACACGAACCTGAACTCGGCATTCTACCTCTGCAAGGCCGTGATGCCCGGGATGCTGGAACGGCAGAGCGGCAGCATAATAGCGTTGGGAGGGCAGTCGTCGATCACCGGGCGGCCCAACACGACGGCCGTTACGGCCGCCAAGACCGGGCTGCTGGGACTGATACGGGCAATAGCCGCCGAGGCCGCGCCCCACAGCGTGCGGGCCAACATGGTGAACCCGGGTTCCACCGACACATCCAGGGAGCACCCCGAGTGGTACCCGGAGTTCCAGGCAGGGACGACTCGGGGATCCAATCAGCACCTCAGCGACCTGCCGATGGGCCGACAGGCCACCGTGCAGGACGTGGCGAACGCCTGCCTGTTCTTCGCCAGCGACGAATCGGCGTACATCACCGGCGACAGCGTGAACGTGATGGGGGGGCGCTACATAGTCTAGGGCCTACCGGGCCTGCTCCCAGGCTGCCGCTGCTGCGCCCAGCAGGCCGGAGTTGTCGCCAAGGACTGAGGGAACGAGTTCGAAGGCCTTGTGAAGTTCGCTCATGAGGCGCTCGTGAATTCCCTGTCGAATCCGGGGCAGCAGGTTCAACTGGGACAGGCCCTCGGAAACCCCGCCGCCCAGGATGATCAGGTCGGGGTTGAACAGGTGGACTGCGTTGGCCAGTCCGACGGCCAGCCCTCCGACAGCGCGCATCATCACCGCGTTGGCGAATGCGTCGCCCTGTACGGCGGCGGCCACCACCGCCCTCGAGGTGATGTCATCCGGCGCCAGGGCGGCCAAGGCCGAATCCCGGTGCCTCCCCTCGGCCAGGGCGGTACGGGCGTAATTGCCGATCGCCGTGCCGGAGGAGACGGCTTCCAGGCACCCCTGCTTGCCGCACTGGCAGCGGGGGGCTGCTTCGGAGGTGTCAACCGTGGTGTGGCCCACCTCCGCGGTCAGGCCGTTGGCGCCCACGAGCAGCGACCCGCCCTCGATGGCGCCGCCGCCGATGCCGGTGCTGACCGTCACATAAAACAGGCTCTTCGGCGGATGCCCGGCCTGTGTGGCGTCCCTGCCGGCTCCGAAATGGAACTCGCCGAGCGCAGCCAGGTTGGCGTCGTTGCCGAGCACCACGGGCAGGCCGTACTGGTCCTGCCAGATGCGCTTGAGGGACACGCCGTCCAAGGCCATCAGGTTGGGGGGCTGGTACAGGATGCCGCTGTCGGGGTCGACCGGGCCCGCGACCGCGATTCCGATGCCCCCAGCCTGTATTCCCTGAACGGCTAAGGCCTCGGCCAAGAGGCTGGCGCCCAGCGCCAGATACTGGTCCGTCGAGCCGCCGCGAGTGTTGGGGCGCCGGGCCTGCCAGAGGACTTCCCCGTGCCGATCGATCAGGGCCACCCGGCACCAGGTGCCGCCCCAGTCCGCCGCGAGCATGGCCTTCTGGTCTGTCATGTCAGGAGTCCTCGGCTGTAGTGGATCTGTAGCGCTGTGCCCATTGGTATACGACTGAGGAGCAGGGTCCCAAATCAGGTGATTGAGGCATGTCGCCGAACCGAATACGGTGGCGCTGGATTCCTGCTTTCGCAGGAATACCGGATGCGCCGCCGGTAAACCACCTAGTCCGGACCACTTTCGCTACTAGGCTTGCCCTTCATTGCTTGCCACTCACTCTCGCAGCAGGCCTTCCAAGATTTCTCTCAGTAGCTCGACGCCGGTGGGACCTGAGAACTTCCGGACGATCTGCCCTTCCCGGTTGATGAAGAACTTTTCCGGTATGCCCCTGACGCCGTAGCTGATGGCAATTTTACCCCCATCGTCCACGCCGTTGGGATAGACATGCCCCTGCTGCTGGAGAAACAGTTCCGCATCCCCCACGTTGTCCCACAGGTTGACGCCGACGAACTCCACGCCCCGGTCGCGGAATTCGCCGTAGATCTGCGCCAAGGCCGGGGCCTCATCGCGGCAGGGTGGACACCAGGAGGCCCAGAAGTCCACCATCACCACGCGCCCCCGGAGGTCCGCGGTCCCGATGGCCCCGCCCCCGATGAGGTCCAGGGTGAACTCCGGAGCGATTTCCCTGTCGACATTCAACTCGACGATGCGGTCGTTGACCACAAGGCCGCCGCGAGCCGGGCCGGAGGTGGCCGATGCCCAGGCCAGTATCGCCAGCAGGGCCAGCACGGGGACGGCGACTCCGACAGCCACCATAATCAAGCCCCGGCGACGGGCCAGGAAACCTCGGCGGACCTCCGGGATGTCCGCCTGTTCCGATTGACCGGGCTGCTCCGTCGGTTGGTCCATCAGGGGTCCGTCTCACCGGGCTCGCCGAGTGCCCGGCTCACCAACGCCGCACGTTTGTCGAAATAGTCGCCTTCCTCCACCTTGCCCTGCTCGAAACTCTGGTCCAGTACGGCCAACTGGGAGACCAGAACAGCCCTCTGCCCTTCAGCGGTGCCGCAAGGGGCTGCATCGTCCGGGCTCTCCGCATATCCGTCCGCAACAGCGGGACGCGAGCGACGGGCAAGACCGAAGACCAGGAATGCCAGGAGCACGGCACCCACAGCCGAGGGAATGGTGGTCAGCCAGAAAGCGCTGCCGGAAAGGGTTCGTCCGAGGCGCGCCATGATTCCAGGCTGGGGAAGGCCCCGGAAGTCCAGCTGTACGCCCGGGCCGGCGGGGATGTCGCGGCCCTCCCAGGCCTGGTAGACCTCGTCGCCGATGGCCACGGGAGGACGAGGAGAGAGGCCGCCGATTTCCACGCTTGCCCATTCCTCCGGAACCAGGACCTGGAAGATTTCGACGCCCTGGGGCAGGCTGTTCCGGTACTCCAGGCTACCTCCCTCGTAGGGGAATGTGTAGGCGAAGTCCACGCTGTGCTGTCCGGGAGGCACTGCGGCCGTAAGGGCGAATCCGGACCCTACAGAAATGATCTCGCCTCCCCTCAAGTTGGACTGAACGGTGACATCGGCCGCATCGGGGGGCAGGGCAAAGCGCATGAAGCTGAACATGCCTGGGCGTGCAGTTTCCAGGTTGGGACGCAGGGTGCGGTCTGTGGGATTGGTGAAGCGCACGAATTCAGTGGCGGTTACCACCCGCTCCGCTATTTCGATCTCCGCGATGACCATTACCTGCCGCTGCACCTGGATAATGCCTGCATCTTCGGTTGGCTCGTGGATGGTTATCGTTACCTGGTCTAGCAGCTCGGAGGGTGTGAGAGAAGCGCCGTAGAAAACACTCTCATAGTCCACGCTCAGGTTGTAGGCAGCTCCCTCCACTAGCGGGACATCTTCGAGCAGGAAGCTGCCGTCGGGTTCCATCACCGTCTGCCCGGTGCCTTGGAGCGTGCCATCGACAGCGGTAATCAGCATCAGCACGGCCAGCTCAACGGGTATGTCCGCCCCTGCTGTCCCGTTCACCACACTGCCGCGGATCGACACCGTGTCCTGGGCGTTGGCCGGTGGGGCCAACGCAACTGCCAGTGCTGCCAGAGTCCCGACGACGAGGACCGCCAGCAGGGGGAGCAGCTGCCGGGGAAGTCGAGTACCGCACATGAATTCGTGAAGCCGGCTGTTCACCGTACCGGGGCCTGGCTGGGTGCATCTGCTTCCGGTTGGGGTACTCCATTCCCGGGTTCTTCTGCCGGACTTACAGTCAAGGCCACCCCGCAGTGGGGACAGGTGGCATCGGCAGGCGGCTCCTGGGAAGCTACCGGCAGTGGAGCGTCACACTGGGGGCAGGCGATCCACTCCCGGGAGCTGTCATCGGCGACAATAGCGGAGCGCGCGGTCAGAATCTCCTGCTCCAGCAGAAGCTCAGGAGGGGCGGAATCACTTTCGAGCAACGACCTTATCGCCTGGGCAGCCTGGATCCGGTAGGACTGCAGCAGTTCGAGATATTGGTCCTCGGGGACGTTGCCCAGCTGATGTTCCAGCTCAAGGGTGTCGATGGAGTCCAAGATGGAGTCCAGGCCCACGCTGTCGTCGGCTGTGGCACCGGGGGGCGTCGATTTACGGGGAGCCGGCTCGTTGCCCCGGAAAAAGGCGTAACCGACCATCACCAGGCTGAAACAGGCCAGGGCCGCCCCAATGAGCACTGCGAATATCGTCTGCCCATCCATGGAGCCAGTCTATCAGGAGGACAAAGCCCGGCCCGCGAGTGAAGCCACTCCGAAGCGGACGGGCACTGAATCCTGGGAAACTGAGCCCATCAGGCGGCCGTGGGAACGGCGGCCCGGGAGGGCACCCTTGCCGGGACGCGAGACGGCTCAGGCCACAGGGCAATGATGGTACCCAGAACCATCACCGGTCCGGCAACCCACATCCACCAGATTAGCGGGTTAACGAGGATCCTGAAACCGACATCCCCTCCGGGCAGGTTTTCGCTGGGCACTACATAGAAGTCCTCGACCGGCGTGGAGCGGATGGCGGCGCGAGTCGAAGCCATGTTGAAGTTGGGATAGAATGCCCGGTTGGGGCTGATGGTATCAATCAGTTCCCCGTCGCGGTAGACCTCAACCGAGGAGATGAATTCGGTACGGTTGCCGAATGGCACCACCGTGGTGCCCAGGTACCGGATTTCGTAATTCTGGATGGATGTGGTCTCACCAGGGGACAGGACCACATCCTTCTGGGTATTGAAGAATGAAGTGCCGATGATGCCCAACGCCACCATCAGCACCGAGAGGTGCACGATGTAGCCGCCGTAGCGCGGACGGTTGGCCCAGACCAGGTGAAGGAAGGCAACGGCGTAATTCTCGTCCGAATTGCGGTGCCGGGCACGGGCGCCCCGGTACCACTCCATCAGGATCCCGGAGGCCACGAAGGCAGCAAGTCCGAATCCGGCCAGGGCGTACTCCTTGCGCAGGCCGACCGCCAGCAACACGACCACGGCCAGCACGGCGACGCCTGCCGGCACTGTCAGGGCCCGGCGAACGCTCGCCCAGTTGGCCCTCCGCCAAGGCAGCATCGGTCCCACGCCCATGAGGAACACCAAGGCCAGCATCAGCGGGCCGTTGACCTGGTCATAAAAGGGGCGGGCAACGGTGATCTCCTCGCCGCTGGTTAGCGGGGAGATGAGCGGGTACACGGTACCCCACAGGGTAACGAAGGCTATCCCCAGGAGCAGCAGGTTGTTGACGAGGAAGGCAGCCTCCCGGGAGAGCATGGAATCGAGGTTCTGAGCGCTCTTCAGCAAAGGGTAGCGCCAGAAGAAGATGATCAAGGGGACAATCACGCCAACTGCAAGGAACAGGAGGAACACCCATCCAAGGGACGAGGCCCCGAAGGAATGCACCGACGGTACCGACCCGCCCCGGTTCATGAACATCCCGTAGAGGGCCAGGCCGAAGGCCACGTTCACCAGCGCTATGTTCCACATCCGGAACATGCCCCGCCTCTTCTGCACCATGATGGAGTGGATGAAGGCGGTGAGTGCCAGCCAGGGCATGAAGGCAGCGTTCTCAACGGGGTCCCAGAACCAGTAGCCGCCCCAGCCCAGGATGGTATAGGCCCACCAGGAGCCCAGCAGCAGGCCTCCCGCCAGCAGCGCCCAGGTGATGATGCCCCAGACGCGCCCGGGGTCGACCCACTCGTCGCCGGTCTTCCGGGCCAGCAGAGACCCCAGGGCAAATGAAAAGGGTATGGTGATGCCGACTAGGCCGGCCATCAGGGCAGGAGGGTGGAAGAACATGCCGAAGTGGGTGAGCAACGGGTTGATCCCCTCCCCATCGGCTGGCACGAAGGGCAGCTTGTCGAAGGGATTGGCCATCACCGCCATTACGGCTATGAAGAAGGTCAGCACCAGCATCATCACGCCGGTGGTGTAGGGGAGAGCATCGCGGACGCGTTCCGGCGCCCGCCAGACCGCTATGGCCGACATCGCTGACAGCACCATGGCGATGTAGAGCAGAGATCCCTCGTTGCCGGCGTAAAAGGCAACCCAGGTGAAGCGGTCGGGCATGGCGAGATCGCTGTGCAACGCAACGTAGGCGATCTCGAAATCGCGGCTGATAAAGGAAACAACCAGGCTGAGCGTGGCCACGAAAAGGACCACCATGGTGGCGTACATGGCGGCCTGCCCGCTGTCGACGAGAGCAACCGAGCCGCGTAGCTTCCCTGCCACCGACCCGACCGCAGAGTAGGCGGCGAGGGCGAGGGCAATCCAGAGGCTGATTGCGCCGAGGTCACCCATTGCTGCGGGAACTCTCTTCGGCGGGGTCATTCGATGCGGTGGGTGCAGGCAAGTCCTGGCCCGTGCCGAGCTCGGCCGGTGCGGGATCTCCGCTCATCTGACCGGCGAATGAGGCCCTTCTCGATCCCAGCATGCGGTCTGCTATCTCCAGGTAGGGTGCCAGTTCGGAATCCGCTGCGGCCGCCGCAGTAGCAACGGGGGAACCGCCGGTTGTCGCAGCAGCCGGGGAGGGCCGACCGCGACCGGTCATGGCGCGAATGATTAGGAATACGCCTCCGAGTCCTGCGGCAACGCCCACGATAGGAAGAATCCACGCCAGCAAGTTCGCTCCGGTCTTTGGCGGCGCGGCCAGGATGTCCGGTCCGTACCGGTCTACGAAATAGTCGAGGATCTCTTCGCGGCTCCTTCCCTCTGCCAGCATCTCCCGTACTACGGCGCGCATCTGGAAGGAGATTTCCACTTGGGCTTGGTCGATGGTCTCGGCCGGGCAGACCGGGCACATTATCATCCGGTCAATGGACTGCGCTTCCTTCTCCAGTTCCTCGTCCGGCGACTGGGCGTAGACCATGGGAGTCAAGGCAACCACGCACAGCAAGGCCAACAGGCACGAGTACAGCAGAGAATTCTTGGAAAACATCAAGAAAATCTCCCCGTTACCCGATTGGAGGGGTGATTTGGATGGAAAGCAGTGATTACTTGGGGAGCCCGTCGATGTAGCGGGCGAGTTCCCGCCGCTCGTCTTCGCCCAGCAGCTTGCCGAAGGGAGGCATGACCGAGTTGGGCCCGAACGGCCGGACAGTCACCTTCAGGAAGCTCTCGATTTCCTCAGGAGTCAACGTGGTCAGGTCGGGAGTGACTGCCGTCTCATAGCCATAGCTGCCGGTCAGCAGGTTCAGGACGGGCCCGTCGCCCTTGGCAGAAGTGCCGTGGCACATCAGGCAGTTCACCTCGTACAGGTGGGTGACGGAGTCGTCGGTGGTGTTCTGCGGTGCAGGATAGTAGGCAACCGCACCGGGAACTCCCGACAAGCGAGGAGGCTCGTGGGACTTGTATGACTGCTGGTAATGCTGTTCGTAGAAAATATCAACGGGATAGCTGCCCGAAGTACATCCAGCCAAAGCCAGGGCGGCGAAGAGTGCTGCTCCGGCAATGAAAAAGCGTACAGGGTACGACCTGACCCTTCCCCTTTCGTTCGAGAAAGAGGAAAGTCGTTTATTCAGGCGGCTCAAGTTAAGAAACATCATCTTGGGGAATCGGACCTTAATTCTCGCGTACCACGTCGATGGCACCCGCCTGGGTGAAAAGAACAGAGACCTGGGGCAGTTGCTCTTCCTCAACGTTGGCCAGAACGCCGATGTAGCCCTCGGTTATGCGCGTGTCGTAAAGACCCTGCTTGAAACTGGGCAGGCGCGACTCGAAGACAATGCCAATGATGGTGAAGATGATCGCCGTCAGCATGGTGCTTTCGTATGTAACCACCGCCATTGGAGGAAGGGACAGGATCGGCTTGCCGGCCTGCACGAGGGGGTAGGCCATCTGTGTCATCGATGTCAGCAGAATGCCGACGGTCAGACCTACCAGGGCCCCGCAGAGCGGGAAAATATAGAGCCGGTGCCCTTCGTGCCGCTCCCCGAAGGCTCCCTCAGGGTACGGGGTGTCGGTCAGGAAATCGTAGTCGGTTGGGGATACACCCGCCTGCTGCAGGGCGTCCCCGGCTTCCGCGGCGTACTCCGCGTCCTCGAACAGACCCAGTATTGGTCGTTTAGCCATGTTCCGTTTCCTCTGTTCGTGTCTCCGCTCGGGCGGGACAGACCGGGTTAATCCTCTCGATAAACTGCCGGTACCGTTACCCGGCCTATCTTGACCTCGGTGCGAAGCACCTCGTATTCCTTGATGTCATACAGCGGTATCAATGGCACCACCCGGGCTATCAGCAGCATCAGCATGGACACCAGCGCAAACGTGGCGCCAATGATGGTCCATTCCACCGCGCTGGGAGAGTAGACGGTGTACCAGGAAAAAGTGAACACCTGCTTGTTCTGCAATCCGGGCACGATGATGATGAAGCGCTCCAGCCACATGCCGATGTTCACCGAGATGCATGCGGTGGACATTATCCACAGGTTGCGGCGGAAGGCCCGGGGCAGCCAGAGGGCCACAGGCAGGAAATAGGTGGTGAAGACGAACACCATCATCCAGATGTTCCAAGGGTTCTGCATAAACTGGAGATCCCGCACCGCCAGTTCGTCGGCCTCTCTTCCGTAGAAGCCGAAGAGAATCTCCATCACGAAGAAGTAGAACCAGCCGGTGGCCACCACGATCAACAGACGGCCCAGCGCGTCAATGTGCTCCTGCCGGATGTAATTCTGCCAGCCGTAGATGTAACGTAGGATTATCATCACGAAGGCCACGGCGGAGACGCCGGAGTGGACCGCGCCGACCACGAAGTAGGGGGCGAAGATGGTGGAGTGCCAAGTCTTAACCGACACCGCCATACCGAAGTCCCAGGACACTATCGAGTGCACCGAGACGAACACCGGCAGAATCAGCGCCGACAACAGCACGCCGGCGATGATCTGGAGCTTCCATTGCCGGGGATTGCCCCTCCAGCCCATGGCCAGCATCGTGTAGATGCGGTGGTTCAATCCCGTGGTGCGGTCGCGCAGGACCGCAAAGTCGGGGATGAGCGCCACCAGCACGAACAGGATACTGGAAGTCAGGTAGGTGTAGACCGCGCTGGGGTCCCAGACCAGCGGCGACCGGACGTTGGGCCAGATGCCGCGGGCGTAGTCGTAGGGTGCGAAGGGGATGGTGTAGATCCAGTAAATCGTACGCCAAGGCCGGCCCGTATGAATCAGGGGCATCATCATGGCCGTCATAAGCGAGAAGACGGTCAGGATTTCGGCGGCCCTGGTGGCAGGCCTACGCCACTCAGCCTTCGAGAGACGCAGGATGGCGGAGAGCATCACACCGGCGTGGCTGATTCCGATCCAGAAGACGAAGTTGGTGATGAAGAAACCCCACATCACCGGGCGGTTCAGGCCGGTCACCCCGAAGCCCTTGTTGACCAACAGACCGGCCGCGCTGAAACCTCCCAATACAATCAGGCCGAGGATAATGATCGCAAAAGGAAACCATTTCGGCGACTGCAGGATCGAACCCAGCAACTCGCGGTTGATCTGCCGGTAGGGTATGGGTGTCCTGCCTTCCTGCATTATTCCTCTAGTCTTTCCTGATTCAGCTTAAGTAAAGGCGCCGGATTCCCGCTTGTCTGGCCTGATTCAGCTTAGTTAAAGGCTCTGGATTCCCGCTTCCGCGGGAATGACGGATGATCTTATTCGGGCTTGGCCAGCACCAGGTATTCGCCCCTGATAAAGCGCCGCATACTCTGGTATAGCGCGCCTTCCTTCACTTCCCAGACCGACAGGAGGGGGAAAATCTTGGTCGCAACCAGGTAGGTGAACGCGGCCCCTCCGATTCCCCCGATGACCATGAATATGTCCCAGATATCGGGGTAGGCTGCCGCGGGGACGTGATTCAGAAAGGCCTCATATATGTTGCCGGAGTTGGCACCGCCCACGAACACGCGCACGCTGAACATCAGCGCACCCAGCGCTGCCGACAGACCCGCCAGGGGCGGACCCCAGGCGCTGCGCCGTACCGGGTTCCAGAGGAGCAGCAGGAACGGGATCACGAAGCTCAGCGCCAGGTTCGCCACGAAGACTCCCCCGTATGACTGGGCAAACAGGTACTTGATGATGTTCTGCTCCACCACCAGCCGGCCGAACCAGTAGGTGATGAAAAAAGCAAAGAGGTGGTAGGCCCACAGAAGCGTCAGACCCAGCTGCACCTTGCTGGCCGACCAGAAGACCGACTTGCCGTAATATTCCTGGAAGCCTCCCCAGCGCCGCATCACGTACAGGATCATGAGACAGGTACCCAGGGCGACCTGGAATGCGGTCAGGCTGTAAAACACCGGGAAGATCGAGTCTTTCCATCCCGGGATCATGCTCTGCGCGTAGTCGGAGCTGATGATGAAGTGTACGAAGATCAGGATCATGAAGTAGAAGGCGCCCAACATTGCCAGGCCCGCCTTCTGGGCGTTCCACTGCCGCTTGGTGCCGTACCAATGCCCGGCCAGGGTCCGGTAGAACCAGCCACGGAAACCCGTCGCGGCCCGTCCCCCTTTTAACGAAAGCGCCTCGGCCATGTCGGGCACCGCAGAGATGTACAGAATGAATAGGGATGTTACCGCCAGTCCAACCACGCCCGCGAGATCCCAGGCGTGGGGGGCACCGATAGGTCCTTCGAACCAGATGGTGCGGCGGATCTCTAGGTCATGGCCCTGAACCGGGTTCGGATTGAGAATCGGAGGGAATATCAGCATCATCGGGATGAAGGTGATGATGTTGAAGATGCCCACTACGGCGAAGAGCTCGGACACCCGCGAAAGGGGCCGCCGCCAGTGGCTCTTGGTAAATCGGAAGGCCACCGCAGCCACGGGAGCTGCGCTGGTGACCATGAAGACGAAGGAGAAGGTCGCCATGTAGTAGCCCCATGGCGCCCGGTCGTCGAAGCCGTCGGCTGAAGCACGGGCCACGAAGCCCACGACGCCCAGCACCAGGAGAGCGAATGTCAGCAGCAGCCCCAGGGTGAACATGCGCGGCATGGCGGCGATTTTCTCCGCCATGTCACGGGTCATAACACGGGGATTGGGAAAGACCCACATTCCGGGGTAGTGCCCCCCGGAAACCCCTCCGTGGCCCTCGCCATGGGCTACGCCGTGATGAAGATGTTCGCTTTCGCTGGCTGCCATTGAGTTACTTCGCCCGTGCCTGACTTGGATTGGGACTTGGATTGGCAGGATTCATAGCCATTGGCTGGTGAGCCTCGCCGGCTCCCTCTTCGACCTTCTTCAGGTAGATCACGTTCGGCTTCGTGGCCATCTCTTCCAGAAGCCTGTACACCCGGGTCTTGGACTCGTCAACGTATTCGCCGTGGTGCACCTTGTCATACTGCTCGTTGGCCTTTTCAAAGTACTTGTAGACCGGGCCGGTCTGGTCGGTCTGTTCCCCAAACATCAGGGCGTTGGTGGGACAGGCCTGGGCGCAGGCGGGCAGGAAGTTCCCTTCCTTCATGCGCTGGTAGTTCAGGTAGCGGCCCTGGCTCGGAGTGGCAGGTTCGGCGTACGGTATGGATTCGCCAGTAAGCGGCTCAACGCCCCTTCGTTCGACGGTGATTTCTCCCCGGCGTATCCGCTGCACGCAGAACGAGCAGCGCTCCATGACGCCCCGGCTGCGCACAGTAACATCGGGGTTGAGCTGATTGCGCAGGCGTTCCGGCCACTTGGGCTCCCACCAGTTGAAGAAACGCACCTGGTAGGGGCAGTTGTTGGCGCAGTAGCGGGTGCCGACGCAACGATTGTAGACCTGGACGTTCAGGCCCTCGTCGTTGTGGTAGGTGGCAAACACCGGGCACACGGGCTCACACGGCGCATTCTCGCAGTGCTGGCACATGATGGGGATGAAACGAGCCTTGACGTTGGGGAACTCGCCTTCCCAATAGCGTTCGATGCGAATCCATTCGTAGGCCCGCCGCTGCTGGAAATAGTCCTTGGTATTGATGGGCAGGTTGTTCTCTGCCTGGCAGGCCACGACACAGGCCTGGCAACCGGTACACCGGTCCAGGTCTACAACCATGCCCCACTTGTGATCGATTCGGTTCGTTACCATCTATGCGCCTGTTCTCTGGCTCGGGTCTCTGACTTTGGTCCCTGACCCGGGTCCCTGACTCGGAGATCGATCCTAGTAATTGCCGTAATTGCCGGGAGCGACGGTCTTGATGATTTCCTCGGCGGCGCTGAGCCCGACCTCCACCGACCGGACATTGCCCTCGAGCTTGGAGACGTTGACGCTCTCGCCGGTTGGAGAGATGCGAACGCGGGTACCCGCCCAGGCAAGGGAGCCGGGGCCGGCCACACGCGTCGGTTCGAGGATGTCGGTAATGTTGGAGCTCTCGCTGGCTGGCCGGTCAGTGGCGTACGGCGACCCATG
Source organism: Dehalococcoidia bacterium (assembly GCA_965216065.1). Classification (GTDB taxonomy): domain Bacteria; phylum Chloroflexota; class Dehalococcoidia; order Lucifugimonadales; family UBA3495; genus VXOI01. The sequence goes on along the minus strand of CBDCFB010000001.1, from coordinate 1,480,183 downwards.
CCGGCGGCCTCCGCCGAATGGGACGCCCACGACCTCGGGCGGTGTCGCCGGGTTGAGGTAGGCCACTCCGCGTATGGAGCCCCTCGCGGACTCGATTCGCACCACATCCCCCTCGCGGATTCCGCGGCGCTCCGCAGTGATGTCGTTCAGTTCCACCCAGGTCTGCCAGGTTACGGAAGTCACCGGATCCGGAGTGGCTTGGAGCCACGGCAGGTGGGCGAGATCCCCATCCTGCAAGGTATTATGCGAGAAGGGTGCCAGGTAGAGGGTGCCTTCCCCGCCGTAACCGGCAAAAGTGGGTGCCGAGGCACTCTCCAAAATTCTACGCAACAGGCCCGGGCGAGGGCTCGGCACATCGGGACCGGTTACCGACTCGTCCCACCACCCCCCGCGACGCAGCAGGGTGGTCCAGAATTCGTCGGCGGTTCCTGCGTCTATCGATCCCCGGTTCCCCTCGAACAGGGCGGTTGCACTGTCCTTCAGCATCGCCTGGTAGCTGGCCCAGGGCAGCTGGTCTCCCACGCCGGCTCCGTCAGCCGCGGCCAGCAGCACATCCGGGAAGCTGCGCGGGTCCAGATCCCACAACGGGTTGACCACCGGCTGCTGGAATCCCGCCACCTGGTACCCGGGAGCGGGGTCTGGAATGTCGTCGCCCCAGTCCTCCAGGTACACCCGGTCGGGGAGAAGCAGATCGGCGAGCGCTGTGGTGTCGTCGATAAACGGAGAGAAGCTTACAACATACAGGTCCTGGGCACTGACAATCGCATCCGCAAGGTCCAGAGACCCCGGGAGACCATGGACCGGGTCCACATTGTGCACCATGAGCATCCGGGTCTCGCCGGACCGGATCTTGCTTGTGAGCCGCTCCATGTCGTCCAGACTGGCGCTGCTCGCCGATGACGGGACATCCTGCCACGGGCCGGAGGGATTGAGGCGTACGCCCCCCTCAACACCCACGCTGCCCACGAGCCAGTTCAGTACGGTGGCGGCCTCCACATTGAAGAGCCCGTTGCTGTGGGCCCCTGCCGAACCGCCGGCGATGGCGATGCTGGGTCCGTGTCCGGCGAAATCGCGGGCGATCTTCCGGATGAAGGCAGCAGGATCTCCTCCGCCGATTTCAGGCGTGAGGCCTATCCGGTTCACCACATCCTCGGGGCGGTAATTGTTCAGCAAGGTCCGGCCGGTGTCTCCGCCCAAGAGGGCATCTACATCTACGCCACGGGCCTGCAGATTCTCTTCGATGATGACCTGTGCGATGCTCAGGGCCAGGAGCCCCTCGGATCCCGGCCGGATCGGAATCCACTTGTCGGCATTGGCCGCAGTCATGGAGAAGCGGGAGTCAACCTGGTAGAGGGTACCTCGATTGCTCCGTCCCTCTCCCTGGCGAAATTCCCCGTAACCGCGATTCCAGCGGGTCGGCGAAATCCAAGTGGACAGGAAGTCGGCGCCGAAGGAGAGGATGAAGTTGGCGTTCTCCATGTCGAAGTCGGGGAGAACATCCTGATCGTAAACATTCTTGACGGCGGTGCGGTACACATTGTTGTCCACCGCCTCGTAGCTCATGTGCTCGGCGCCCACGGCCTGTGCGAACCGGGAGGTCAGAAGCCCCAGATGCCCCCGGGTCGGCTTGGTCAGAAGCACCGCGCGGGAGCCGCGGTCATTGATCTGGCGGACCAAGGCCTCCATGCCCTCCGAATCCCAGCCGATGGGGTCGAACTGCCCCGACCCGCGGTTGCCGCCGCGCCTCATGGCGCCGGGAATGCGGTCGGGATGGTACAGCGCCTGAACGCCGGCCTCGCATCGGGCGTGGCTCTTTCCCTGGTTGGTGGGATAAAGAGGGTTCCCCTGGACCTTCTTCGCCCTGCCTTCCATCACGCGAACCAGGATCCCTTCGCAGGATGGGCAGTTGCGGCAAAGGCTGGCGTACCAGTTGTCCTTGCCCCGCACAAGGTCCTCAGGAAGGCTCACCGGACTCTGGATATTGAGTTCGCCTTCGCGGATGCCGAAGCCCTCACAGGCCACGGCGCCAACCGCGCTGAGACCGGCCCAAGCCAGAAAATGTCGCCTAGATAATTTCATCGATGAGATTCTTCGCTGCGTTCAAACTAACTTCAAATTGGCAGAGTTGCTTTGCAAATACCGCCTGGGCGGCAATCAGTCCTTCATTCCTTTCTTACTTATGACATACAGTGCAGTCGGTCGGGACATTGTTGACCCTGTGGCAGTCCAAGCAGGTACCCATCTTCAGGGACTGTCCTTCCTGCGGCTGGACTTCCCTCATGCCGCCGACATCGCCGTGGCAGATGGCGCAGGTCTGGGTGATGCCCAGTGATCCGCTGATTTCCTTGCCGTTGATGTCGAAGCGCTGGCCGCTGGCTCCTCCCGTCCCGGCATCGCTGGTGAAGAAGCGGATGTGTGCCTCATGCACGAAGCGGACGTGATCGGGAAGGCGATGCACGCGCTCCCAGTCGATGGGCTCTTCATCGGCGAAGTACTGCTGGACCTTGGCGATTTCTGTCTCGGCCTGGCTGTCCCGCCCGGAGATGTCCTTGTGGCAAAACAGGCACTGCTCCACCGCCGGAACCGTTGCCGCATCACCCTTGGTCACGTTCCTGTGGCAGAACTCGCACTGAATGTTGTTCTCTTCCACGTGGACCGTGTGAGGGAAAACGATGGGTTGCGCCGAAGCATTTCCCAAGCCGAATGGAGGGTTGGAGAACCAGGAAATGAACAACACAACCACCACGAAGCCGACAATGACGGTGAAAATGCCCCCCGCCACCATGAGCGGGATCATTTTGGAAGAAGGTCTCATTCTTGATTGGAACCGTTCATGTTGAAATGCCTGGCACCACCACCACCGGACAGCCTTCTGAGGGAGGGAGGGGCGCAGTAGAAACCGGTCTGCCTAAATAAGCAGTTAGATAAGCAGCCGGTTCCAGAAATTCCTCACGTCAAGGGTCTGATTGATTCCCAGAACCAGGATTACGATCGCGACCGCGGCAATGACCAGGGCAAAACCGGTGAGAGGCCACTTGAGCCGGGCGACGCTTTGGGGCAGGTGGCCCGTCGACACAGCCGACGGAATGAGCGCGTGAGCAGTGAGCATGGTGATAGCAAATACAACAACCAGTGGGAAATAAATCCAGAACCACTGAAGGAAGAGGTGGATGTTTTGCCAGTCGGTGCTGTTTAACGCTTTGGGGTCCATGGACTGCCGTCATCCTGCCCTGAGTAAACCGGAGCGGTGCCGATTTGTCCCGGCCTGCCTGTCGACCGGTTCCTGACAAAATTAGCGGCCCGAAATCCCGCTAGTCGGGTGGCGGGCCAAAAATCGAGTGAAAATTATCACAACCCTCTGGGAGTGTCAAGTAGATTCAGCTTGCGACTGGCCGGAACGGACGACGGCAAAAGCCCGGTAGCCCTGCAGAAATCCAGGGCCCACACACAGCCGGAATTCCCGACAGCGCCGGGGCCTCCGGGAGCAGGACCATCGCGTCCCAAATGCTGAGGGCCCCATAATCCGTCATTCCCGCGAAAGCGGGATTCCAAGGGCCTCGAGGCAAGTCGTGATTCACTGGCAACTGACCTCTGGATTCCTGCATTCGCAGGGATAACGGGAATTTTTGCAGCCATGCCTGCCCGATTAGTGTGCCGAATGTTAAGACGCGATTGCCCTGCCTCCGGGAGCAGGATCTTTTAGTTGTCGACAAATCCGTTGGTCCTGAGCCCGTCGAAGGGCCGTCCGTTCATGGTTCGACGAACTCACCACGAACGGATTCGCAAGGTTCCCATAGAAAACTAAAAGACCCTGCCTCCGGGAGAGACGCACTGAGAGACGCACTGTAAAATCCGAGGGTCTTCGGCCAAAATAGTAAGCCAAAATAGTAAGGGGAAACGACAGAGGAGGACTAGTCATGGGCGCCAGGAACGGGCAGCAGTACATCCAGAGGCTTCGCGAGCGCCCGCCGGCCTTGTACATGCGAGGTGAGCGCATCGACGACCCGACCACGCACCCCGGGCTGAGTGGAGGCGTCAAGACGGTGGCCCGCCTGTACGACCTCCAGCACCCTTCGGCAGCGCAGCGCCAGTTAAACCCGGGGGCCGTGGGCCCCGAGATGACCTATGCGTCGCCCACCACCGGCGAGCAGGTGGGTCTGTCCTTCATCACTCCCAGGAGCACCGCTGATCTGGATGCCCGGCGGGGGATGATGCGCCGGTGGGCCCAGGTATCCTGCGGGATGATGGGCCGGACGCCCGACTTCCTGAATGTCAGCCTGATGGCAATGGCCAACGCCGGGGACTACTTTGCCGAGGACCGCCCGGAGTTCAAGCAGAACATCTGGAACTACTACGAGAAGGTGCGCGAGGAAGACCTTGTCCTGACCCACACCCTGGTCAACCTCCAGCGCAGCCGGGTCCCCACGGAACAGATCCTCCACGACAACACCGACATTGCTCTCTCCGTGGTCAAGGAGACAGATTCCGGGATCATCGTCCACGGCGCCAGGCTGCTTGCCACCCTGCCCATTGCCGACGAGATCGCGGTCTACCCGGCCCGGTCGCACCGTCTGCCTACCGGAGCCCCGGGTCGCACCTCATTTGCGTTCGCGCTGCCCTGCGACGCGCCTGGACTGAAGTTCCTGTGCCGTGAGAGCTTCGACCTGGGTCGCTCCAGGTTCGATCATCCGCTGGGCTCGCGCTTCGAGGAAATGGATGCACTGGCGTTCTTCGACAACGTGTTCGTTCCCTGGGAGCGGGTGTTCCTCCTGGGCGACCCCGACCGGTGCAACAATATGTCCCGACACACCCACCAGTACCTGCACTCCGGCCACCAGGTGGTGACCAAGAATGTGGTCAAGGTGGAGTTCGTCCTGGGCTTGGCCAACCTGATGCAGCAGGTCCTCGGCTCAGGCCAGCAGCCCCAGATGCTTCAGATGACGGCGGAAATCATCGAGAACCTGGAGACCACCAAGGCTCTGCTCCGTGCCGCCGAAGCCGAAGCCGCCCCCGACGAATGGGGCGTGATGTGTCCAGCGGAGATGCCGCTGATGGTGGCCCGGCACCTGTTCATCAGGATGTACCCGCGCATGGGAGAGATCCTGCAGCTCATGGGCTCCAGCAGCCTGATGGCCCTCCCGACGGAGGCCGATCTGAAAGGCCCGATGTCCGAAGAACTGGCCGGCTATCTCGACACCGACACCGCCACGGCGGAGGACCGCATACGCCTGTTCCGGCTGGCGTGGGACACCTGCTGCAGCGCCTTCGGCCAGCGGCAGATTCTCTACGAGCGCTTCTTCCAGGGCGACGCCTACCGCAACATCGTCCTGCTGAACAGCCTGTACGACAAGGAACCGGCCACCGCCTTCGTCCGGGAGTTCCTCGAGGACGAATAGCCGCCAACCCCGCAGTAGAAGAGAGGCCCAGCAATGCGCAGGGGCGCACAACTGTGCGCCCCTGCTGTTGTTTCAGACCGCACCCTTTCCCAGATGAATATGGAGCAGGTGGCAGCCAGGTTCTGCTAGGTAGCTGCGGCCCGGAAGGGCTGAACTTTTATTTCATCAGCACGTGCGCGCATAGAGGCGGCATCGTGCCACGCCTGCATCCGTAGCAGCATTTCCATGTCGATGCCAAAGGCCTTCTCCACACGCAGCGCCATCTCCGGTGAGAGCGTGGCCTTGCCGTTCAGAAGTGCCGAAAGGGTTGCGCGGCGCACTCCCAGTGCCTCCGCCGCCCTGGTCACGCAGAGCCCCATTTCTTCGACTATCTCTGTTCGGACGAATTCACCAGGATGGGACGGGGTCATGTTCACTTGAATGCTGTCTGCAGCCATCAGTGATAGTCCTCCAGATTCAAGTGATCGATATACCCTTCCGATTCCTCGAAGGTTATCCGCCAGTTGCCAGAAACTGAGACGCTCCATTCTTTTGCCCGGTTGCCGGAAAGCCGGTGGACTCGCCATCCCGGGGAGCGGTTCTCATAAGGCTATCCAGGTCTTCGGCCAGCACCAGAACGGTCAATACATTACGCGCACGCTGCGCCAGGTCCGGCGAAAGGGAGCGGGGGTTGTCGTCTTCAATCAGGCGCTGCAATCCTCTGTGCCGGATTGAACGTATGATCATCAACGTATGATCATCGAGGTTAGTGTACGGTATTACAGTACAGCTGGCAATGCCTCGCAGGCTTCAGCTGTCGCCGCCCGCGCCGACCGGAGCCGGGAGCGGGGCCACCAACGGCGGGGGCGCCGACGGTATGGGCGCACGCGGTCTCACCCTAGCTTCGTCGGGCAGTTCGCTCTCCCAGTCCGGTATCAGCACATGGGAGTTGCTATCCAGCAGGGAAATCACCACCACACCACCCAGGCTGTATGCCATGGACAGTCCGAGAACTGCCATGTATGAGCCGGTGGTGTACATGATCAGCCCCGCCAGGGCGGTGGCCACGAAGTGCCCCATCAGCGCGCCGGTTGTCTGCCAGCCGTAGATCGTGCCCATCGGGCCGTCGCCGTAATACTGGCGGTTGATGATCAGGTATCCGGTCCACTCCCCGCCGAATCCCACTCCAAAGGTGACGGCAAACAGGTAGAACAGCCAAGGCTCCGCAGGCCCGAACATTATGATCGGCACCGTGAGACCCTGTACCAACAGGCTCACGGCCATCATCCGTCGAGTTCCGTATATCTCCGCCAGCACCGGCGTGCCGAAACGGCTGATGATGCTGACCAGGGAGATGATCGCCAGGATGATGCCCGCCCCAGCAAGGGAGCTAAACACGCCGGTGTCAAGGGCGTACTTCGCGACATAGATGAGTATGATCCCGTGCCCCGCGCATCCCAGGCCATGGATCAGCGGCAGGTTCCAGAATGGACGGGTCTTGCGGATATGCTGGTTGAAGGTCTTGATCCGCAGGCGCTCCATGCTTTTGGCCAGCCTCGCCTGCGTCGAGTCCCCGGGCCTGGCGCCGTAGGGCTCGATTCCCAGGTCGGCAGGCCGGTTCTTCATCAGGGGTACGAGGCAAAGCATCGCTACCCCGCCGATCAGTCCTATGATCAGGAAGTTGCCCTGCCACCCCACCGTTTCGATAAGCCACCCGGCGAGGGGGGCGAAGGCCGCGGTGCCAATGCCGCCAGCGGCCCAAAGGATACCGATTCCCATCCCCAGGCGTCTCCGGAACCAGCCGCTCACGGAGGCCATCAGGGGCACCATGCCAAGGGACTGCGTCAGGGAGAGCAGGACGCCGAAGAAGAGGAAGAACTGCCAGACTTCCTGCACCTGGCTGAGCAGGATCATGCTGACCAAGTACATTATTGCAGCACCCAGCAGCATGAGCCGGGCCCCGAAGCGGTCGCCCATCCAGCCAGTGATTGGCGCGTAGAGGGCGCCGAACCCGTAATACGCCGCTATGCCCAGGGTTACCAGGCCTTCGTTCCAGCCAAAGGCGCCGTCGGGGTCGGTCAACGGGGGCAGCATTATGCCGGCAGCCATGCTGATGGAGCTGGCGAAGATCTGCACCGTCGCCAGGATGGCGATGACTATCCAGCTGTAGTGGAAGGGGAGCCGCGCCGCCAGCCCCCGGGCTTGAAGCCCGGCGTCCGGGTTAAGGGGCGACTGAGGGCCGGTCCGCCTTCGCAACATTCTTTCTCAACTCATGATGATTTTGTTACAATTGTATTTCAACATGGAATGATAGCACTAATGCTAAGGCTCCGATAGCCTCGCAATGTTCGGCTGCAGAGCAATGGGGCACCGGGCCAGATCCAAGGCAAACGCATTTGGACTGCAGGACAGTTATGCAGCGAAATCAACCCGTCATTCCCGCATAGCCGGGAATCCAGTGGCCGAAAATTAGGCCTGACGGTTGCCGGATGAGGCCTAATCAGCCCTGGCGGTTAAGGGCGGTCAGAAGGACGGAAGCCGCGGATTCCCGCTCCCCGATCGAGCCGGGGGCGAAGTTCTTTCGCAGGAACGACGGCTTGTGGGGCAAACGAGTTTCGAGAGATTTTCTCAGTGCAGCAATACGGCTGGGTGCCCTCAGGGCATAATGTTCATCTGCCGGACAATGGCCTCGCCCAGGGCGGCGTCTCCTTCGATGGACACCCTCCCGGACTGGAGCACTTCGCCGGGGTCCCAGCGACCGCAGCCCAGACAGCCGAAGGTCTCCGCTTCCAGGCTGATTTGAACCGTGGGGGTTTCCGGCGCTTCATCCAGCTCCCGGCCTCTTCCGCCCTCGACACCAATGGAAACACGCCGGCCTGCCGGACCCGCAACGTCTATCACGACCGTGGCGCCGTCGGGGGCCTGGGCGCGACGGGCGGCGACAAAGGGCATGGCGCGGATGATGCGATTCAGTGCATGGGCCGCCGCCGGGCTGTCGTAGTGCCCCGGCCGATCCAGGGCACGCCGGATGTCCTGCTCATGCACCCAGGCGTCCATTATGCGGATGCTGATGAACTCGGCCATGGGGGCTGGCCCCACGGGGGTCTGCATCTCGGCCGCAAAATCGTCGTCGCTCCGCCCGTGGAGGAACTCCATGCGGCGGGCGGTCTTGGCCCGGAAGTCCGACAACACCTGCGCCCCGGCCCAGGGGCGCAGGAAGTCCACGACGATCTCGTTGTGGCGTCCCTGCTCGCTGCGGGTGTGGGCCAGCACCTCTTCGCTGGGGGCGTGGTCGGGGTCAGTATCGCCCAGGATGCCGGTCTCCGAGCCAGCCAGGTGCGATACCTGGTCCTGTACCGACCACCCGGGACAATCGGTGGGTGTCTTCCACTCGGCCTCGGTCAGCCCGTCGCACAACTCGCCGATGGAGCGCCAGACGCTCTCCATCATGTCTACCAGTTGCTGGTTGGTCTCGTTCATAGTTGGGGTTCGCCCTCACCCTGACCCTCTCCCACAGGGAGAGGGGATTTTGTGCTAACCCTCCCCCTGAGGGGCAGGGGATATTATTCGCCTTCTTCCTGGCGCCGGCGGTTCTCGCGGAACTGGATGAAGCGAATGACCTCGTCGGCGCCCATGCGGCCCACAGGTCCGGAGGCGTACATTGCCCCTGCGACCACACCGCCACGACTCAGCAGGAACTCGGCGGGCTGCACGTAACCGCCCCTATCGTCAGACCACCAGGCCCCGATGGCGTCGGCGTCGGCCTTGGTCGCCCCGTAGGCAACAGGGAAGGACAGGCCTTTGCCCTGCACCTCTCTCGCGTGCTCCTCATCGTCGACGCTGACGGCGTAGACGCTGACTTCCAGCGCATCAAGCTCTGCCTTGGCTGCCTCGTACGCGGCTAACTGCCGCTGGCAGTAGGGTCACCAGTGTCCCCGGTAGAACAGCAAAGCCGTGTAGCGGCTGGGGGCGTCTTCCGGCAGGGTCAGCTTGCCGCCGTCCAGCAGGTTCAGTTCCAGTTGGGGGAAACGACCCCCCTGTTGCAGCATTTCTCCCATGTAAGACCTCCAAGGAGTCCGGGTCCGAAGTCCAAGTCCGTATCCTGGCGAAATTATATCAGGGGTGGGCTTCATCGATTGGGTTGGCCGTTGATACCAAGGACAATCGCGTCTTGAATTCAGCAACTCAGCAGGTTGGGTCGGATGAGCCGACATTGCCGGTTTGCAGGGGCTGATTTTTTCGTTTTCCCGGTCATTTCTGGACATTCCGGGCTGGCCGCTGTTTCAAGAGACCCACAGGGATGTCAGTCGGGTTCTGTTTGCCATCCGTTATACATATAGAACTAATGTTTGAGAAGGAGCGCCAAGCTTGGCAAGGAGCAAATGACAGCAAAATGAGATTCCAGCCTTCCAGACGCGATTACCCTGCGTTGATACCAAGGACTTCACCGCCCTCCAATCTTCCCCCCTCAGGGGAGAGGAGGATTGAAGGCTCATTCCTACTCTAAACCGCCTGGCTCTAAACCGCCTGGTAGAGGCTGTTCCTGGCCTTGACCGTCTTCCGGAGCCTCTTCTGCCCCTCAAGCGACCGGACGGCCTGCTGGACCTGGGGGTTTCCAAACCGCCGGAACTGCCCCACGATCTTGCTGAGGGTCTTCGGCTGCTCGCAGTAGTCCCAGACCAGCTCGCAGAGCGCGGCATCCGCACCGGGCAAGGGGTACTTCGGAGTTACCAGCGTGTACCCGGGATTGAGGCTGACCTTCTCTCCGGGCGTGAATTCCAGGCGGGAGCCGTGCCTCTCCAGGAACCTGCGAAAACGCGTTCGTAGAACCCCGCCGCTTCCCGTGGAACCGTAGCCATGGATGACCGTCAGCGTCCGGCAGGCATGGCCGCCCGGCTGGACCGCCCTGTTGTAGGCGTCAACGAACTCCCGAAGGGCCTCGGCCCAGGTCTTGCCATGCAGGTCCAGGTCGAGATTGTCCACTGCTTCCCCGCGGCGCCCGACTTCGCAATCCAGAAATTTCGCACTCCAGCATAGGGCTCGTCCGTCACCGGGGTCAACCGTGTAGAATGCCCGGCAAATGCCAGTCCAGGCATACAGGGAGGCCACGAATGAAGCAATTGACCAGCAACGTATGGGTGGAAACCGAGGTCCGCGGCTGCAACTTCGGGTTCGTCACCACCTCCGACGGCGTAGTAATGATCGACAGTCCCCACAAGCCCAGCACCGCCATGTGGCTGAAGGCCGAGATCGAGAAGCGCAGCCCTTCGACCGGCCCAGGACTACGCTACATCATCAACACCGAGCCCCATGGCGACCACTGGACCGGTAATGCCTTCTTCGACGCGCCGGTCATCGCCCACGAGGGGGTGCGGACCCGCATTCTGAACACCGACATGGCTGAGCACGCCGCGCGCGTGTGCACCTTCGGCCCGGAGGAGCCTGCGTTGCTGGAGGGCTACCGGGCCAATCCGCCGGTCATCACCTTCCAAGACGAGATGACCTTGCGCGTCGGCGACCACACCTTCGAGATGATACACATGCCCGGACACACCCTGTACCAAGCGGCGGTGGTGATCAAGGAGGAAGGTGTCGTCTTCACCAGCGACAACATATTCCATGGCGTGCAAACCTGGCTCCACGAGGCTGACCCCGACCTGTGGCTGGTGGCACTGGAGTCGCTGCGCCGGCTGGACGAAAACATTTTCGTTCCTGGCCACGGAGCGTTGTGCGGCAAGGACTACCTAGACGAGCAGGGCGAGTTCATCGTCGATTGGAAGGACTACGTGCAGGACGCCATCAACCGGGGCATGACTAAGGAAGAGGCAGTGCCCAGCCTGACCGCGATGACCGACCGCTACCCCATGGATGTGGAGCAGGAGGGCATGGCTCCCATGGTGATGCGCATCAGCGCCGCCAACCTGTACGACTACCTGACCGGCAGCTGGCCTCCGCCCGGCATGGGTGGCGTCGCCACGCGGCTGCCCACCGACGACCGGTGACAGCCTCATCTGCCTCCAGTTCCAGGTTTCGCGAGAAAAAGCCAACCGCCGGCCATCGTAAGGATGGCCGGCGGTTGGCATTCGTTGACACTGGGATTTCAGCCGCCTTTAAATGTGTCGTTGAAAAACAGTCGCTCTATGATGGCACCGAAAACGCACCCGGGCATTGCCAAGAAGGACAGGAAGCTGACCACTTCAGTGACGCTGCTGTCGCTGTCTTGGACCCATTCGTGCTGCTTCAACCAATTCATCATGAGGAGTCCTCGCTGTGAAGCCAGACTCGCCTTACGGGAGGCAACCGACCTTGCCCCTTTGACCCCACCGCCATCGTTGTTCCGCCCGTCGGCCTGAGACGGACAGATACGGCCATCGGCCTTACCGGGCTGTGGGGTCCCCGCTTCGGCGGTGCGCCTAAACGCACCGACCCCGCCATTGCTAATGGCGGGGTCGGCGTTATTTAGCGGGTAGGCGGGTAGGCGGTGCGGCGCAGGGGAGAGCGGAAAAGGCGCACCACAAGTGTCACAATAGACCCCCTTGTCAGAGAGGAAGGGTTGGCATGACTACCACAGAGACCACGACCCTAAAACCCAGAAAGGGGGGCACGGGGCCCGGTAAGCTTAAATGCTTCAGGTTCGCAGTATCGCCAAGTGGAATTGGCGGCAGTATACCACGGCTGGGAAAGCTGCGTTCGGACTAAACCAGGGTCTTTTAGTTGTCTATGGCAACCTTGCGAGTCCGTTCGTGGCGAGCTTGTCGAACCATGGGCGGACGGCCCTTCGACAGGCTCAGGACCAACGGGTTAGTCGACAACTAAAAAACCCTACGGCCTGAGCTCGGGGCCGTTTCTACCCCTCTCGCTGCGCCTCGTACTCGCGGAGGGCCGGGATGACCTCCTGGGTCATCAGGTCGATGTTGCGGACCGCCACATCGTGCGACATGTGACCCTCGCGGCCCCAGAAGATGATGTGGCCCGGGTCGATGATGTCGATGAGGTGCTTCATCTTCTTGATGACCGTGTCCGGATTGCCGGTCACTATCTGGAACGTCTCCTGGGCGTCGTCGTATGGAAGGACGGGTCCGCCGGGTACGACGGTCTGCACGGCGCGGCGGGCCTGTTCCCGGGCGCCGGTGGCGGCGGCGCGGGTCAGGTATCCAGGCGGGGCCAGCCAGTGGTTGGGGGTCACTCCGAATGAAGTGCCCAGCTGCCAATAGAAGTTCTTGCCTTCCTCGTAGGCCTTTTCGTCAGAGTCGGCCACCGCCACCCGCACGGCGTAGCCCCGGTGCTCCGGAGTGGGTGTCCAACCGTCAGCCTCAGCGGTGTTCTGGTACAGCTTGTAGATGTCGGACAGCAACTGCAGGGGCGGCGCCAGCGCCACATACGGATACTTGTGCTTGGCGGCCCAGATGACCGATTCAGGCGACGCCACGCCGGGAATCCAGATGGGCGGGTGCGGCTTCTGCAACGGCATCACCCACGGGTTCACCACCCGGTAGTGATAGTGCGTGCCCTCGTACCGGAAGGGGCCGGGCTTCGTCCAGGCATCCACGATGACATTGTGGGCCTCGTCGAAGCGCTCACGGTTGTAGAGCGGGTTGGTGTTGGTGGCCATGCTCTCCTGGCCGATGCCCCGCACGAAACCGCACACCACGCGCCCGCCCGACAGGATGTCGATCATCGCGATTTCCTCGGCGATGCGGAGGGGGTTTTCGTGAATCGGCAGCACGTTGCCCAGGAACACAATCTTGCCCTGCTTGGTCCGCGAGGCCAGCACCGAGCCGATGACATTCACCGAAGGCATCATGCACAGCGGGTTGTTGTGATGCTCGTTGATCATCACCCCGTCGAATCCTGATTCGGTGCAGTACTGCAGCTCGTCGAAGTACATGCCGTACAGTTCCTGCGCCTTCTCCGGGCTGAAGTGCTCGTTGGGATACATCAGGTTGTTGTAGCCGAGACGCTTGGCCTCGTCCTGCGGATAAGCTGTGTAGCCCATCTCGGTGAAGAAGAAAAACTCACGATTCATAGTGCGCCCCTGTACCGGCCCAGCTTGGCCGGATTTCTCATCCGGATTTCGCATCTGGAGGGTCTTCGCCAGTATGTAATCACTCCGGCGGGGTGTCAATTGGAGCATCGTCGCCGGCCGGGTCCTGTACGGATTCAGGCTCGGGATACGCCGCGGCTGCCTCAGCGGCGGCTGCCTGCTGCTGGCGGGCCGCCCAGTTCTGGAGCCAGCGTCGGAACTCGTCGAGGGCCGGCGGCGAGACATAGAATACCTCGATGTCCGACGGAAACTGCACCTGGTGCCGCTCGCTGATCAGCAGAAGCCCCACACCGTTTTCCTCCAGCGTCGCGTCGATCCGGGACGCGATGTGCTCGTAGCGCCGGCGGTTGGTCTCCGCGTACCATTCGTTCAACCGGGCGGCAACCGACGGACTGGCCAAGGGCATCATGAGGCAGCGCTGCAGGTCCAGCGTCTCCAGGAGGATTTCCATGTCCTCAGTGGCCTCCAGCACGGCGCCTCCTGAGCCTGCCGAAGGGCCGCACTTCCGCGACACCAGGCTGTGGCTTCGGCGGTCGCCGGCCTGCAGTTGCTGGAGGCCTTCCTCTGCCCCTGCGGTGATGCTCTCGTGGTACACGCGGTGCAGGCCGCCCAGAGCGTTCTCCAGGGCGGCAACCTGGGTCTGGGCCTGCTCCCAGTAGTTCTGCAGCGCAGCGGCCCCTGCCGGATCGTCGGCCGCGGGACTGTAGACCAGCGGAACCAGGATCAGCTTGCGGCGGCCGCTGTACTGGGCCGCCGATGGGCGGTCGATGCGCCCCAGCTCCTGAGCCTGCCCTGAGCCTGCCGATTGGGTCATGCTTCGACCTCCGGGTAGTGGTAGTCGTGGTAAAAAAATTCAGGGTAAATGATAGCAGTGGGAATGATAGCAGTGGGGAAGAACCGGCGGCACCGCTTTCGCCCTGACCATCTCGTGCTTGCCGCCCATCTGCGTGGTTGCTACACTTTCCGCGATCTGTAGACAGTTAATGACAAGAAGGAGAGGGCATGATTTACGAAGTTCGGACTTACGACATGAAGCCCGGTGCGGTTGAACAGGCCGAGGAGGCTTTTGCAGAGGCGCTTCCGTATCGCGAAAAGTATTCGCCCATTGCCGCGTTCTGGCACACCGACATCGGGCCGCTGAACCAGATCATTCATGTCTGGGGATACGAGAGCCTGGAAGAGCGGGCGAAGGTTCGAGAAGCCGCCGCCAAGGAAGCCAACTGGCCCCCGAAGATCACCCCGGGCAACATCCTGCACATGAACGCCGAGGTTTGGCAGCCGGCTCCCTTCATGCGGCCCATGGGAGGAGACCAGGAACTGGGCAACATCTACGAGATGAGGGTCTACACCTACCAGCCGGGCTCCATCCCCGAACTGCTGCGCCGCTGGGCCGAATCCATTCCCTACCGGGAGGAGTTCTCGCCCCTTGCCGCCGGGATGCACACGGAGTTCGGCGGACTGAACAAGTGGATGCACATCTGGCCGTACAAGAGCCTCAATCACCGCTCCGAAGTCCGTGCGGAGGCCAGCAAGATCCCCCAGTGGCCCAGCGGCGCCCCCGGCCGCGTCTCCCAGGAAAACAAGATCATGATCCCGGCCAAGTTCTCGCCGATGCACTAGGAACGGTTGAGACCAGGGGCACGGGATGGCATCCGGATAGGCGGGCCGCCCGTGCCCTTCCTTATTACAGATTAGATACAGATTAAGATTCGGAGAGACCAGCATGAAACTGCTGACTTACCACACTGGCAACGGGCCGCGCTGCGGGGTTCTGCAGGGCGATGGTATCGTGGATGTAACTGCGCTGCTGGGCGAGCAGCGAACTGTACGGGATGTGGGGGCGCTCCTGGCGCTGGACGAGTCTTCCGTCGACCGGGTCGGCGATGCGCTGGCCGGGGGTGCTGCGGCCCCGGCCGTTGCCCTTGACGCCGTGCGGCTCCGCTCGCCCATCCTGCAGCCGCCGACGGTGCGCGACTTCATCGTCTACGAGGAGCACGCCAGCTCGCAGGGAACCCGGGAGCCAAACGAAGTCTGGTACCGGATGCCGGTGTTCTACTTCTCCAACACTCTCTGCATCTACGGGCCGGACGACACCGTTCCCTTCCCCTCGACGTCCGACCAGTACGACTACGAGATGGAGCTCGGGGCGGTCATCGGAAAGAACGGGGTCGACGTCGATCCCAGGGACGCGCTCTCGCACATCGCGGGCTTCTGCATCTTCAACGACTGGAGCGCCCGCGACGTGCAGTTCGATGAGATGGCCTTCGGCCTCGGCCCAGCCAAGGGCAAGGACACGGCCAGCACCCTCGGGCCCTGGATGGTAACCACCGACGAGCTGGCCCCTTACATCCGCGACGGGCGCCTGACCGTCAAGTGCCAGGTGCGGGTGAATGGCGAGTCCTGGCTTACCAACGGCGACGCCTCCATGGCCTACTACACCTGGGGCGAGATCGTTCAGCGGGCTTCCAAGGACAGCCGCATCGCCCCCGGCGATGTCATCGGCAGTGGCACCGTGGGCGGAGGCTCGGTTCGCGAGGCCATCCGCAAGGGATACGAGGCGGCCCGCTTCCTCGAGCCCGGCGATGTTGTAGAGATGGAAGTCGAGGGCATCGGCACGGTCCGCAACACCCTGGGAGGGAAGGCCGTCGACCCTTCCTACCCCTTCCCGGCGGCCAGCCCCACTGCCGTGCCTGACCGCGGCACCCACTCCGGCTACCGCTACGAGTTGAGCCGGTAGCACCACTCGCCGGGGCCTCGCAGCGGGGTCGGGTAAAGGCTGCATATTTGCACCGAGAGTAAGGGCGGAGGCATTTCCTCCGCCCTTATCGCTGCTGGGACTCACATGGAGCCAGCAACTTTATAGCGCCGCCCCTGCGCCGGTCGCAGTCTATCTAGGCCGACACTCCGGGCCATGCCGGTTCGTGGTAGCCAAGGGGCACCGTGGGCCTTTCCCAGCGGGGCGTGGTCTCCGACAGACCCAGCACCGGCGCGAGGTGGTTCAGACTCGCCCCCGGTATCGTTGTGGTCGTCGACCAGCGCTGAATCTCATCCTGGCTGAAGTCCTCCGGTATGCCGGCAAGTTCCGCCTCCGGCACTTGGCCGCGGTCGACGAGCCAGCGGCCCGTCTGGGCCAGAGACGCCCTGACCAGCCAGCTGCCGCCTTCCCGTGCCCGGCGGGCGAGGGCGACCATGGCCCCGAAGGCCATCAGGTATCCGGTAAGGTAGTCGATGGCCGACACCGGGTAGAACTGCGGCCCCGGCTCTGCTCCGGGAAACAGCTCTCCCTGCCGGTTGGTTATCCCGCTGACCGTCTGCACCACGGTATCGAAGCCTCGACGCTCGGCCCATGGCCCCACTCGTCCGAAGGCGGACAGCGACACATAGACGATCCCCGGCCTGATGGCGGCCAGTTGTTCCGGCGCCAGACCTCGCTGCGCCAGAGTGCCGGGCCGGTATCCCTGGGAGAACACATCGGCTTCCCGGACAAGTCCTCTCAGAGTCTCGGTATCCTGGTCGTTCCTCAGGTCAATGTGCGCGGAGAGCTTGCCGTGACCGGTGTCCAACTCCTGGGTCGGGCTGAAAGGCAGGTGGGGGCCGCTGATCTTCATCACATCAGCGCCGTGCTCGGCCAGCGTGCGGGCGCAGGTAGGGCCAGCCAGCACGCGGGTCAGGTCCAGCACCCGGATACCCGACAGAGGCCTGGACCCTTCCGGCATGGGCTGAGGAGGACTGTCGGCAATCTTTTCGATCTCGAGGAGGGGCAACGACGACACGGCAGCCGACTGCGGGTGGCGGGCCCATTCCTCCATGGAACGGACCATGCCGCCGGCTCCATTGGCGGCGATGATGGCTTCCTCCAGCTCCAGCGCGTTCCAGCCCAGAACGGCCTGGCGCACCGCCTCGCGGTCCTCCGGCACGCCCAGCACGCCGAGGGCCGCATCCCGGTGATTGGGGAAGTTGCAGTGCAGGTAGGACCAGCGGCCGTCCTTCGTGGGGTACACGCCCATGACCGGGGTTCGTTCCGCAGCGACCGGCGTGCCATCCATCACCAGGTACTTGCCGCTTCGCAGGGAGGCCGTGGCCCGACGGAAGTCGACCTTGACCTCCTGCCTGCGCCCTGTCTTCAGTTCCCACAGGTCGTTCACGGCAAGTCCCACAGCGGCCAGGCTTACTGCCGCAGTCTCCCCGATCCTGAAGGGAGTCGGCAGGATGGGGTCTCGGTGGTCCGAAATCTCCACGCCGCCGGCCAGAGCCGGGTCCCAGCCGACGGTCGAGAGTATCGTCTTCAGCGCTTGGTCAGACACGATGAAACTGCTCCTGCATGGATGATTGGAGTCCTACCACAGTTCGTTCGAGGCGAGCCGCGCCCCCTCAACCATGGAGGCAAGCTTGGCCCAGGCGATGCTGGCCTCCACCTTTCGGCCCCAAGCCGAGGTGCCGAAGCCGCAGTCGCTGCTGGCCATCACGTTCTCCCGCCCCACCGCATTGGCGTAGTTGGCAATGCGCTGGGCTATCAGCTCCGGGTGCTCGATGAAGTTGGTAGTGGTATCCAGCACGCCAGGGATGAGCAGCTTGCCATCGGGCAGCTTCACATCCTCCCACACCTTCCACTCGTGGGCGTGGCGCGGGTTGGCGCCCTCGAAGGACAGGCCGAGGGGCCTGGCTTTCAGCACGATTTCCACGATCTCCCGGAGCGGTATGTCGTGGTGGTGGGGGCCTTCGGTGTTCCCCCAGCAGAGATGGAGCCGCATGCGTTCCGGGTCCATGTCTTGCAGGGCGTAGTTGACCACCTCCACATGGAGTTCGACTATCTTCTTGAACTCCTCTTGCGACAGGTGAGAGAACTGGGTCACCCGGGTCATCGCCAGGTCGGGGCAGTCGATCTGGAGCAGGAACCCCGCATCGGCTATGGCCTTGTACTCGTCCTTCATCACATCGGCCAAGGCGTAGAGATAGGCCTCCTCGCTGGGGTGGTACTCGTTGGGGAGGAAGTTGGCGATGACGCCGGGCGAGGCCGCCGTCATGAACACCTCTTCGACGGTGGAGTCCGCCGTTGCTTCCTTCAGGTTCTGGATATCCTGCAGCACCGCAGGCCAGTCCTTCCAGGATATGGGGCCGGTGCAGGCCGGCTGGGGCAGGTTGCGGGAAGAGAAGTGGGTCTGCGTGGCGGCGAATTCCGGGAAGTCGGCGTCGTCCAGTCGTGGGCGGGCGCGGACCATGCGCTCCCCCTCGAATCCGGTGAGGCGCTCCTTAACATAGGTGGCGTATTGCGACCGGCCCTGCTCGCCGTCGTTCACCACGTCGATGCCAATGGACTGCTGCCGGGCCACCGTTTCGGCAACTCCATCCCGCACACCATCGGCGAACTTGCCAGGATCGTATTCACGCTGTTCTTCCCGTTCCCGCAGCAGTTCCTGAAGCTGTGGGGACCGGGGCAGGCTGCCGGTGTGGGTGGTCAGAATCTTGGACCCGCTTCTTTTCATAATGCCCCTCCGGACATCGACTCAATCGTACGTTGTTCCCGCCATTGTACTCAAGAATTGGGCCGAGGCGCTCTCGCCAGGATTACCGGGCCAGGAATGACACTGTGGTGTCCGAATTGACGACCACCTCGTACTCTTCTCCGGCCTCGAAATAGGACCCCAGGGGCACAATGGTCTCGTCCAACGGGACATCCTTGGTGCAGGCGATCCCGGAAGCGGTGACCTGGTGGTGGGTGATGCTGACATCGATCCGGCGGTCCTGCTGCCGGCGCGTCTCGTACCCGTCGAAGCGGGAGCAACTGCTCCCGACAGGCCTTGATGAGACCACGGTCAGTTCATAATTCGCGGGTTCCTCCTCCACCTCTTCCACCCCGGCTCGCAGGATGTGGGATTCGGCTATGGCGGAGATGTGGAACTCCTCGTCGGGTACGGTGAAAGCAGCGAACGGCCAGCCGTTGACGACGACCCGGTAAGTCTGGCCTGGCTTCAGCGCTTCCTCGAGCGGAAACACCGCGTCCAACTCCACGACCTCATCCTCGCAGGGAATGGCCCATGGTGTGGAAGGCGGCTGAATCAGGGTTACGCTCACCATGAAGTCGGTCCCTTCCAATTCCAGGGACTCGTTCCCTCGGCGGGCGCAACCTTCAATAGTAGACTGGTAGTAGTGGACTCGGATCAGGGGTTCCCGTTCGCTTCTCATCAGGTTCGCCCGGGCAATCCGGGCAGGGGTCTCCACCCAGGTGCGCCAGTCTTTTCCTTCCTCGACCGCTTCCGGTGGGGGTTGCACCAGCACCAGCAGCATGTCGACTCTGCTTGGATTGCCCCGTGTTATCACCTCGTAGGCCGTGTCGTTGGTGAAGGCCAGCCGCCCGTCTCTTTCGACGATGCGGGCGCTCACGGAGTATGTGTTTCGAGGGTTGATGTCTTTGCTATCGTATTCGACCCTGAACCCGATGGGGACCTGTCCCGGGTTCTCGATCGTCTGGCTGGCGATGAGAGGAGCGGCGGCATCGGCCAGAGACACATCTCGCAGTTCGACGATGAGCCTGGCCCCATCGGTGAGTGCCAGTCGCTCCCTGTAGGTGACCGTACCCGTAACGGCCGCGTCGGGAGTCTTGACGGTCTGAGTTCCGCTGCCGGAGCCAGGCTGTCCGGATTCTTCCATGCAGGCGCCCAGCATGAAAGCAAAGGTGAACAAAACTGCAATCAGGCCGGTCATACTTGGCACCTCAGGCACCTGGAATGCCTGTCACTCAGACACTATCTCCCGCCTGCTGCTAGATCTCCCCGTCTATCCGGTTGATGACCAGCCCCGTTGGCAGCTTGGGGTAGAAGAAGGTGGACTTTCGCGGCAGCCGCTGCCCCTGCCCGACGATGTCCTCGAATGCGTCCATGGGGAAGGGCTTCATCAGGAAGGCCATCTGCAGCGACCCATCGGCCACACCCTCTGCCGCCTCATCGTGGTCGTGCAGGAAACCCAGGTGGTGCCATGTGGCCTCGCCCAGCTCCGGGCGGAGGATTCTCTCCTCCAGCACCCACGCTTCCGACACCGCCATCGCGCCCCAGTCGTCGCCGATGGCAGATGGGCGCAGCGTGAGCAGCTGTGCTCCATCGGGCCCCAGCGCGGCCATCACCCGCCCGGAGCGCCCCCGCTCCTCCACCAGCGCCACGATCTCTTCGGCTGAACGTCCTTCCATAGGTTCAGTCTCGAACACCTCGTTCAGCCGTTCCTTCACCCTCGCCAGCTGCCAGTCGTTCAGGCCGCTCAGATTGCGATGATACGGCAGCACAACGAGGCCGGGGTCGTCGAATGCGATCAGCGTCATCATCACATAGTTGTGTGCACTCGACGACGAATCCGCCCCCTCAGCCTGCCGGGCCATCCGGTAGTGCCGCGACGCCTCGTACCGGTGATGCCCGTCTGCCAGGAATACCGGCCGGGTTGAGAAGAACCGGCTGATAGCGGTCACGCTTTCCGGGTCCGCAATGCGCCACATGGTGGCATCCGAGCCGAACTCATCCCTGGCGTCCACCTCGGGATCCTGGGCCATGACCTGCTCGAACAGGGCCGCCAGTTCGTTGTCTGCGTCCCTGTAGATCGACATGATGGGGCTGATGTTCGCAGAGACCGATCCCATCAGCTTCACGCGGTCGCGCACCACCGGCGCCTCGGTGAACTCGTGGGGTAGTACCTGCCGTGTGTCGTAATCCTCGATCCCAACGCACGCTATCAGACCCAGACGTGACCGCTGCTGGCCTCCAAGCGTAAAGCCGTGGCGCATCAGGTAATAGGCTGGCTCATCGTCCTGCTGCAGCACGCCTTCCTTGAGCCACTCCTCGAAGCGCCCGGCGGTTTCCTTGTAACGGTCCGCCGGATCGGATGCCCAATCCAGGCCCTCGCCCGCCTCCAGGTTGATTACATTCAGGGGGTGCCGGTCCATCAGCGCCTGCTGAATCAATGGGGTAATCATGTCGTAGGGCGGACAGAGCACTGCCGCCATGTCTTCAACCATGGCGGGGTTGTAACGCCAACCTCGAAACGCGCGCACATTGGCCATGAACTCACCTTGCCTGGACCCGGGCGGCTGCTGGCGTTCCTGCCCGGTTTATTGCGATGCCAAGGGTCTTTAGGGAAATCAAGTATATTGCCGCGCAGAGCGTATCGCAAAGGAATTGTTTGCCTGAATGCGGCCCTTCCTGTGGTACAATTCCAAATCGCAAAAGCCATTTCAATACCCACCCAATTCCCAGTGCAAGGAAGTCTGCCATGCCCGGCGCGATCAACCAAGTTGACGGCGGCACAATCACCACCGCTCGTGGATTCCGGTCAGGCGGCACCTACGCCGGCATCAAGACCTACTCGGACGACAAGATGGACGTGGGTATGCTGCTGTCCGACACTCCCTGCGCCGCTGCCGGGGTGTTCACCAGGAGCAGCATCGTTTCGCCGTCGGTAACCGTCAACCGCGAGACCCTGGCCGGGGGACATGCCATTCGCGGCCTGGTGGTGAATTCGGGAATCGCCAACGCCGGTGTGGGCGAGCAGGGCTATATCGACGCAAAGGAAATGGCCGTCCTGGCCTCCGCAGCCATGGGGGTCAAGCCGGAGGAGGTGCTGGTGTTCAGCACCGGCATCATCGGCGTCGAGTTGCCCATGACCCTGATCAAGTCCGGCGTGGATGAAACCACATTGTCGGAGACCGGCGGCAACGAGTTGGCCCGCGCCATGATGACCACGGACACCCATCCCAAGGAGGTGGGTGTCACCGTAGATATCGGCGGCACCGACGTGCACATCGGCGGCGTGGCCAAGGGTTCCGGGATGATACACCCGAACATGGCCACCATGCTGTGCTTCGTGGCCACGGACGCGGCCATCGACCAGGGCCTGCTCCGCACCATGCTGCCGGAAGTGGCGGACTACTCGCTGAACATGCTCACGATCGACGGCGACAGCAGCACCAATGATTCGCTGGTGGTACTTGCCAACGGGGCCGCAGGCAACGCGACCATCACCGCCGGAACCCCGGAAGCAGAGGCGTTCAAGGCAGGCTTGCTCGAGTGCTGCGTACAGCTGACTCGTAAGCTGGCCCGCGACGGCGAGGGCGCAACCCACCTGCTGGTTGTGGAGGTCACCGGCGCCCGCACCAGCGAGGACGCACGCACCGCCGCACGGACGATAGCATCGTCGCTGCTGGTCAAGTCGGCCGTCTACGGCGCCGACCCCAACTGGGGCCGCCTGCTGGCCGCCCTGGGACGCAGCCAGGCCGAGGCCGTCGAGGAGAAAATTGACCTATTCATCAACGGCGTCTGCATCATGGAGGCGGGCAAACCGATTCCCTTCCACCGGGACGCCGTGGTGGCCCTCATGCGGGGAGACGAGGTCACTTTCCGCATCGCCCTGAACCTGGGCGACGCCGACGCCACCGCATGGGGCTGCGACCTGACCGAAGAATACGTGGTTATCAACAGCGCCTATACCACCTAGGCCGCTGAATCCAATAACCCCTTAGACATAGAGTAGAAATAGAGGCCGCAGAGACGATCGTAAAGTACGCCATTCTCTGGGGCCTCTTGTATTTGCCCGAAAGGCGTCCAACAGGAGCAAGACACTGTCCATCGTAGTGAAAATAGGGGGCAGCACCCTCGGAAGCCATGACACCACCTTGCTGGACTTGGTCAAGCTCCAGCAGGAGGGTGAAGAGGTGGTCGTGGTCCACGGGGGCGGCAATGTCATCTCCCGGTGGATGCAGCGCCAGGGAATTCCGCCCCGGTTCGTGGGTGGCCTTCGGGTCACCGATGCGGAGAGCCTGGAGATCGTCGTGGCCGTCCTGGGTGGCCTGATCAACAAGGAGCTGGTCTCCCTGATGGAGCAACTGGGGGGCAGGTGCATCGGGCTCAGCGGCATCGACAGCTGCATGCTGACCTGCGGCATTGCCAATCCCGAGTTGGGATACGTCGGCGAGATTCAGTCGGTCGACACTGGCCCCATCCGCGCACTGGTGGACTCCGGCTACATCCCCATGATCGCGCCCCTCGGCGTCCATCGCTTCGACGGCTCCGACAACGCGGGCAAGCCTCTGAACATCAATGGCGACACCGTTGCCGGTGAGCTGGCCCGGGAGCTGCAGGTAGATCGCCTCGTCTTCCTGACGGATGTTGCCGGCGTGATGGACGGCGGCGGCCGCGTCATATCGCGGCTCGACCAGCGCCGCGCCAACATGCTGCTGAACTCCGGGGTTGCCGGCGGCGGTATGATCCCCAAGCTGCAGGCCTGCCTGCGCGGCCTGGAGGGCGGGGCGGTGGCCGACATCATCGACGGCCGGCACCCCAACGCCCTGCTGGACTGCCTGCAAGGCCGCTCCACCGGGACCACAATAACCACCAGTCTCAATTCCCGTTCCTGAAGCCCCATATCCCCGTTTCCTTACCCTTTTGACTCTGGCATGGTTTGCGCCAGTGCAATCGTGTTTTAACCGAACCAGCTATGGCGCTGTCCCGTCATTCCCGCCCCTCCACCGTCATTCCCGCGAAAGCGGGAATCCAAGGTTTTCGCGTTGTTGGCTGTCTCCGGTGGGCTAGGCTGGCGGTTCTCCGATGAGCGCAGAACACTGGAATTTCCAGCCACTGGATTCCCGCTCCCCGATCGAGTCGAGGACATGTTTAGCGGTAATGACGGTGTGAACGGCTGCGAATAACTACAGCGCGATTGCCCTGTGGTTTATACCCCGTCGTGTGAAAGATTCCGGCGTGTGTGCGATAATCA
This sequence comes from Dehalococcoidia bacterium, assembly GCA_965216065.1. Taxonomy (GTDB): domain Bacteria; phylum Chloroflexota; class Dehalococcoidia; order Lucifugimonadales; family UBA3495; genus VXOI01. The sequence continues at coordinate 1,456,015 of CBDCFB010000001.1, read as the reverse complement.
TTTGGCAATCCAAAGGCAATCTGAAGAAGAGGACTCGCCATGAGCATCAGCAGCGGATGGATCGATATTGAGAAGAAATACTATGCCCAGACCGTGCGCCGCCAGCCGGTGGTCATCGTCCGCGGCGAAGGCACTGAAGTCTGGGACGCCGACGGCAAGCAGTACCTGGACTTCGTCGCTGGATGGGCGGTCAATCAGTTGGGCCACAGCCACCCCGCGATAACCCAGGCCATCGCCGAACAGGCCGGCACCCTGATCCAGACCTCCAATCAGTTCTACACTGTGCCCCAGCTCCAGCTCGCCGAGATGCTCATCGAGAACAGCTGCCTCGACCTGGTGTTCTTTGGCAACAGCGGCGCCGAGGCCGTAGAGGGCGCGATGAAGTTGGCCCGCCGCTACGGCAAGCTGAACCGTGACGGCGCCTTCGAGATCATCACCGCCTTCAACTCTTTCCACGGGCGCACCCAGGCCACAGTGGCCGCCACCGGGCAGCCCCACTATCAGGAGAACTTTGCTCCGCTTCTGCCCGGCTTCGTGCATGTCGACTACAACGACGTCGAGGCCGTGATCAGCGCTACCACCGACCGCACCGCCGCCGTGATGGTTGAGCCGGTGCAAGGCGAGGCTGGCGTGATCATTCCCGACGACGACTACCTGCAGCGGTTGCGCCAGTGGTGCGACAGCCAGGGCATCCTGCTGATCTTGGACGAGGTCCAGACCGGCATGGGGCGGCTGGGCAGCATGTTCGGTTACCAGGAGTACGGTGCGGAGCCGGACGTGATGACCCTGGCCAAGGGTCTCGGCTACGGCGTGCCCATCGGCGCCTTCCTGTCCAAGGCCCACTGCCAAGCCCTGGTCCCCGGCGACCACGGGTCCACATTCGGCGGCAACGCCCTGACCACCGCCGCGGGCTACGCGGGCACCAAATTCCTGATCGAGAACGACATCCCAGGCCAGGTGAAGGACATGGAGCCCTACCTGCTGGGCCGCCTGAACGAGGTCAAGGACCGCTTCTCCTTCGTCTCCGAGGTGCGTGGCAAGGGCCTTTTGGCGGCCATGGACTTCGAGGACAACATCTCACCCCAGGTGCTGACAAACTCAAACGAGGCCGGCCTGCTGCTGAACGGACCGCGTCCCAACACCATCCGCTTCATGCCCCCGCTCACCGTGGCGCGGGAGGAAATCGACGAGGCTGCCGAGCGCCTGAGCACCGCCCTGTCCAATATCTAGCGCGGGTCGCGTTTCCCGTGGCAGTCCATAGTGGGGGCGCGCATCTGTGCGCCCCTGTCATTGAGTTGAACTGGGGGTCTTATCAACAGCTTGGAGGCCGGTGGGAAATGCGATGCCGGAGAGAGAATATCACGTCCTTATTGAAAAGGACGGCGTGCACGGATTCGTTGGTACGGTCCCTCAATTGAGGAGCTGCACCGCCCACGGGCGGGATCTCGATGAATTGATGGCCAACATCAGAAAGGCAATCAAACTTGCACGAATAGACGACGACTTGGACATGGACTCAGGATTTGTCGGCGTGTACAAACTGGAACTCGAGGTCGATGAGCGGTGAAAACGCGTGATTTCTATGTTGTAGTGGAACAGGACGAAGACGGCTATTTCGTGGGTGAAGTCCCTCAACTAAAGGGTTGCTATAGCCAGGGATTGACCCTTGGGGAACTCATGGAGAATATGAGAGAAGTCATTTGCCTGGTACTGGAGGAAGCGGAGAACCGCCCGGACGTGGCGGACCGTTTCGTGGGAGTACACCGGATTAAGGTGTAGAAATCCATGGACAGGCTGCCGACCCTCAGAGCTAGGGAAATGCTCTGAGGCTTATACAATTTGGGTTTCGAATTCGATCACCAACGTGGAAGCCATATCATTCTGAAGCATCTGGATGGTCGATGGGCCACAGTCCCATACCACGGATCCCGCGATCTGGATCGAAGGCTCGTTCGCAGGATACTCAAGCAAGCCCAAGTGCCGGTGGCCGACTTCCTCGCAGCCTTGTAACCAACCAGACTGGAGCATGTAAGGACCAATGCCTAACGACAGAATAGTTCTCGCCTACAGCGGCGGGCTGGACACCACGGTGGCGGTGCCGTGGCTCAAGGAAAAATACGGCGCCGACATCGTCACTCTGACCATCGACCTCGGTATGGTGGACCTGGAGACCACCCGCCAGCGGGCGCTGTCCATCGGCGCCGTCGAGGCAGTGATAGTGGACGGGCGGCAGACACTGGTGGACGAGTTTCTCTACCCCAGCCTGCAGGCAGGGACGGTTTACGAGGAGCAGTACCCCTTGGCCACCGCCCTGGGCCGCCCGCTGATTGCCCGTTACCTGGTGGAGGCGGCGCGGGAGCACGGCGCTTACGCCGTGGCCCACGGCTGCACCGGCAAGGGCAACGACCAGGTGCGCATCGAGGTGGGCGTGATGGCCCTGGACCCCAACCTCCAGGTCATCGCACCCATTCGCGACTGGGGCATGAGCCGCGACGACGAGATCGAGTACGGTCTGGCGCGAAACCTGCCCATCAACACCCGGGCCAGCCGATTCTCCACCGACGAGAATCTGTGGGGACGCAGTGTCGAGGCAGGCGAGCTGGAGGACCCGTGGCAGGAGCCTCCCGAGGACGCCTACCTGTGGACGAGGCCGGTGGCTGATGTCCCTAATGAGCCCATGTACCTGGAAATCAGTTTCGAGCGCGGAGTGCCAATCGCCATCAACGGCGAGTCCATGGGCGGCGTCGACCTAATCGGCCATCTGAACGCAGTGGGAGGCGACCACGGTGTTGGCCGCATCGACCACGTGGAGAACCGCCTGGTGGGCATCAAGTCCCGGGAGATCTATGAGTGCCCTGCCGCCGTCGTCCTTCACGCGGCCCACAAGGGGCTGGAAACCATGACCCTCAGCAAGGAGCAGGCCCGCACCAAGGCCCGCATCGCCCAGGAATACTCTGACGTGATCTACAACGGCCTGTGGTACACCGCCCACCGCGCCGACCTGGACGCATACGTTCAGAGCACGCAGCGCCATGTCACCGGCGAGGTCCGGCTGCGGCTGCACAAGGGCACCTGCACGGTGGTCGGGCGACAGGCCCCGCGGGCGCTGTACAACTACGGCCTAGCCACCTACGACCGGCAGGACCAGTTCGACCATGCCGCTGCCGCCGGATTCATAGGCATTTACGGCCTGCCGGTACGCACCCAGAACCAGGCCCAGCCTGACTAAAGGGAAGCGGAAGCGCTCGGAGCGAAACAAGCACCGGGATTTCACCCTCTCCCCCGCCCTCTCCCTCAATGGAGAGGGGCATGACGAGATACCGGAGGACAGATGACCGTCGCCGCACGAATGCATGACCTGGGTACCGAGAGCGCCTTCGAGGTACTGGCCAAGGCCCGCGCCCTGGAAGCCCAGGGCCGTGACATCATTCACCTGGAGATAGGGGAACCCGACTTCGACACGCCCCGGCACATCATAGAGGCAGGAATGGCCGCCATCAGCGACGGGTTCACCCATTACGGCCCCACCGCCGGGCTGCCCGAACTGCGCCAGGCAATCGCCAACAACAGCCGCGAAGTCCGGGGCACCAACACCGAGCCCGACAACGTGGTGGTCACCCCCGGCGCCAAGCCCATCATGTTCTACGTGTTGCTGGCCCTGGGCGAACCGGGCGTTGAGGTGATATACCCGAATCCCGGATTCCCGATCTATGAGTCGATGATCCGCTTCACCGGCTGCACCCCGGTATCCATGCAGCTACTGGAGTCCAAGAGCTACCACCCGGATCTGGACCAGTTGGCTTCCCGGATTACCGACAAGACCAGGCTCATCATCCTCAATACGCCCGAGAACCCCTGCGGGTCCGCCCTCTCGGAAGGCGAGCTCCGCACCATCGCCGAAATGGTGATGAAGCATCCAAACCTGTATGTCATGGCCGACGAAATATACAAGGACATCCTCTATACCGGCGAGCACTTCAGCATCGCTTCCATACCGGGAATGGAGGAGCGGACCATCATCCTCGACGGGTTCTCCAAGAGCTACGCCATGACCGGCTGGCGCCTGGGATACGGCATCATGCCCCCCGAGCTGGTGCCCCACGTGGTCCGCCTGGCCGTCAACAGCGTGTCCTGCGCCGCCACCTTCACTCAGAAGGCTGGCATTGCCGCACTTGAGGGCCCCAGGGACCAGGTGGAAGCAATGGTCGCGGAGTTCGCCGCCCGCCGCCGCCTGATCACCGACGGGCTGCGCAGCATTCCCGGCATCCGCTGCCCCGAACCCGAGGGAGCCTTCTATGTCTTCCCCAGCATCGAGGACACGGGGCTCTCCAGCCGGGAGTTCGAAGACCGGGCAATGCAGGAAGCCGGAGTGGCCCTGCTCTCCGGGTCGGCCTTCGGGGAATACGGCGATAGCTACGTGCGCCTGTCCTACGCCAACTCCCAGGAAAACATCAGCAAGGCCATCGAGAATCTCGGCGCCTTCGTGCGCAGCCTCTGACGGCCAATTCCCTCTCCCTCAGGGGAAGGACTGGGCTAGGGCGCTCTGCCAATCTCCCTCCCCCTGAGGGGGAGGGTTGCGGTGGGGGTGAATCGCCGAACACCATCGACGCCGCATTGCCTAATTAGGAACAGAGCAGGAGACCAAAATGGCGGAATGCAAAGTAGTCCATCCTGAAGGTCTGGAGGTCGAAATCCAGTCCGGCGCAATGACCCGCCTTGCGGGAGTGTCCGAAGCCCTGACCGGCTCCACCGGCATCCACCTGGCCATCGCGACCATCCCGCCGCACTGCGCCTCCAGCCCCCACTACCACGTCAACTGCGAATCGGCCATCTACGTGGTAAAGGGCCACGGCCGTTTCGTCGTGGGCGACAAGCTGGACAACCCGTTGCCCATCGGCCCCGGCGACTTCATCTACGTCCCAGCCGAGGCCGTCCACCAGCCCGTCAACGACAGCGACGAGGTCATGGAGATCATCGTGGCCCGCAACACTCCGGTGGAGATAGTCGCCGAGGTTTAGAGCTATGGGAACATTCAACGTTCCTCTAAGAGTGGGAGATCTGGCAAAGACCGCTTTTGCTGAAGTCGAAGCGCTGGCTGACACGGGATCAGTCCACAGCTTCATACCTGAAGACGTGTTGGAAAGTGTCAACGTCCAGCCAACAGAGACTCGCGGATTTGCGTTCGCGGATGACAGGGTAATCAATATGCCTTTTGGGTACGCAACCTTCATGTTGGAAGGGATGGAGGTAATTGCGCCTGTGATTTTCGCCGCCGCAGGGAGTAGTCCACTGCTCGGAGCCACAACATTGGAAGCGGCGCACTTGGCCACCGACTCGGTAAACGAACGCCTGACCCCTGTATTACCGATGGCACGATTTGGCAACGGCAACGTACCCCGCTAATTTGACCCTTCGGCAACGCTCTTGTTGAGCGGCAAACACGCATAGACTATACTGGCAGCGCCCCGGCAGACGACACCAGCCGGGGCGTTCAGCGCAACAAGCTCCGGAGTTACAAGCCATGGAAATGGGCCTGACCGAAATACAGCAGATGCTGAAGAGCAGCGCACAGGAGGTCCTGGCACGGGAGTGCCCCACCACCCTGGTGCGGGAAATGGAAGAAGACGAGCGCGGCTACCCTGACGAGCTCTGGCGCCAGATGTCCAGCCTCGGCTGGACCGGCGTGCCCTTCCCCGAGGTGTACGGCGGCACTGGCGGCGACTTCCTCGACCTCGCCGTGTTGCTGGAGGAGATAGGGCGCTCCCTCGCGCCCAGCCCGTACTTCTCCACCGTCGTTCTCGGCGGTCTCACGGTCCTGGATGCGGGCACCGACGCCCAGAAGGACGACCTGCTCAGCCGCGTCTGCGACGGCTCGGGCCTGATGACCCTGGCCTTGACCGAAGCTTCCGCCTCCTTCGAGGCCTGGGGCGTGGAGACCACCGCCACCGCCGAGGGAAACGGCTATGCGCTGAACGGCACCAAGCTGTTCGTTCCGGACGCTCATGTAGCCGATGTGATGATCGTGGCGGCCCGGACTGCCCAGGGCGGTAACCCCGAAAACGGTATCACCCTGTTTCTCGTTCCAGCCAGGATGGAAGGACTGGAAGTAGCTGCCATTCGCACTATCGGTTCTGAGAGGCAGTTCGAGGTGTCCCTGAACAATGTCCGCCTGCCTGAAAGCGCCGTCCTCGGCGAGGTAAACGGTGGCTGGCCCATCGCCCAGCGGGCGTTGCAGAGGGCCATTGCCGGCCAGTGCATCCTGATGCTGGGGGGCGCCACCGCCGTGCTCGACATGACCGTCGAGTATGTCAAGCAGCGGACCCAGTTCGGGCGAGCCGTGGGCAGCTTCCAGGCGGTCCAGCACCACTGCGCCCAGATGGCCACCGACGTGGAGGGTTGCCGTGGTGTCGCCTACCAAGCGGCATGGATGCTGGCCGAAGGCCTGCCCGCGCAGCGAGAAATCTCCATTGCCAAGGCGTGGGTCAGCCAGGCCTACCGCCGTGTCTGCGCCACCGCCCACCAGTGCCACGGCGCGATTGGTTTCACCAAGGAACACGACCTGCAGCTGTACACCCGCAGGGCCAAGGTACAGGAGCTGGGTTACGGCGACTCCAACTATCACAAGGAACTGGCGATGGCGAGCATCGCCGGCGAATAGTTGACGAAGATAGTTAAGGCCTAGGCTAAGAGCCCGAGCAGGCATGACGACACCCAAAAACAAATACACTTCCATGAGCCAGGACTTTATGGCACGCGCGGAGGGCTACCTGCGGCAGGGCGACTTGGTGCAGGCGTGCGAAAAGTCTTGGGGCGCTGCGGCCTGCGCCCTCAAGTCCATTGCAGAGCAAAGGGGCTGGCACCATCAGTCGCATTCTCTGCTCTACGATATTTCCGGCCAGGTCGTTGACGAATTAGGCCGGCCCTACCTTCGAGAAATGTTCGCTGTGGCGAGGTCCATGCACCAGAACTTCTACGAAAACTGGACTCCAGAGGATGAGGTGGAATTCGGAGTCAGCAAAGTAAAAGAATATCTGGCTGAACTGGAGGCCGTCAGCCCTCGGATTCCGGCGTCCTATGTAGTTGAAACCAGAGCCCAGCGCAGGCGGCTGGAGAGGTTGACAGGCCAGCGTCCGCCGCACGACACTCCATCAGAAGAAGGAACGTGAGCTGCCCATGACAACCGCCACCAACCCGTGCATTTTCTGCGGCATCGCCCGTGATTCGGCGAGCCCGGATGTAATCTACCGCGACGAGCGGTGCTTCGTCGTCAAGGACATCAATCCCAAGGCACCGGTCCACCTGCTGGTCATCCCCAACATGCACATCGCGTCCCTGGCCTACGTGGGGCCTGGCCAGGTGCCCATCATGGGCCACCTGTTCGTCGTCGCCGAGGAGATGGCCCGTCGCGAAAACATCACCCTGAGTGGTTACCGGCTGACACTGAACCAGGGTCCGGACGCTCAGCAGACAATCGCACATCCCCACGTCCACCTGATGGGCGGCAGGCAGTTGGGTGACATGGGATGACCCCTGGACCGGTCTATCGGATCGTCAACGACAGGTTCGCGGAGCGATTCGAGTCATTGCCGAACAAGCTCAAGGCCCACATCTTCCGCACTCGTGATTTGGGGCTGGAGTTGGCAAGCCGCCATGGCATCGACGAGGAAAGGGCCGAGCTGGCCATCCTGGGTCATGACGTGGCGAGAGCCGCCAAGAAGTCGGAGATTCTGCGGCAGGCGATGCGATTCGATATGCCCGTCCTAGACATCGAGAGGCGGGCGCCGGTGACTCTTCACGGGCCACTGGGAGCCGAGCTGCTGCGCCACGACGACGGGCTGGTCGACGAGGAGATACTCGCCGCTGTCCGCTACCACACCACCGGCAGCGCAGACATGACGCCCCTGGGACTGCTGGTATTCATCGCCGACAAGCTGGAGCCTCGCAAGATAAAGTCATACCCCTACCAGCAGGAACTGCGTCACATAGCCAACGAGAGCCTGAGCCAGGCCGTGCTTGAGTTCCTCTGCCGGGAGTCGGCCCTGCGCCTGCAGCAGAGAAGGCCGGTCCACCCCGCCAGCGTCCAGGCGATAAACTCGCTGCTTCTGCGGGGTGCGCAGACGAAATCGGCGGCCCTCAACTGACCTGAAGGAAGTGTCTTGATGGAGATTAACCTCAGCCAGAGCGCTGCTGAACACATCCAGGGCAAGGGAGGCAGGATCGCAGTCGACCTGCTCCAGCACTCTTCTTGAGCCGGGTGCGCCGTTGAGGTATCGGTCGATACCAGAGTGCACCGCCGCAACATGTCCGAGTACGAGTCTCATGATCTGAACGGCGTTGAGGTCCTGACCCTCTCCGAACTGTCCCGCCATGTGGTCAGCCTTCAGATTGACCTGCGCTCCTTCCTGTTCTTCCGCAACCTGAAGGCGGTTGTGGAACTCGACAACGGTATGGTGATTGGCAAATCCCCTTACGGAATGCAGCAGGTGGAAGCCGAGGTCTGACCAGCGTCGTCTTTGCCCTGGCTTTCTCCCCCACCTTAACCCTCCCCCGCTGGGGGAGGGAATTTTTGTGTACTCTCTTCTATCTGGCCTTGTACTCCGGCGGCCGCTTTTCCACAAATGAGCGGCTGGCCTCCTTGAAGTCCTCGCTCATGTGCAGCTTCAGTGGCAGGGTCTGCATATCGACCTCGGCGCCGGTCTGCACCCACTGGCGCCTTGTCAGCTTCACGCCCACCCGGGCCGACAGCGGCGGCGTCTTCAGCACCTTCGCAGCCAGCGCTTCGGCCGCGGTGAGATGGAACCCGTTCGGCACCAGCCGGTTGATCAGGCCCAGGCGGTAGAGCTCCGCGGCCTCCACCGGTTCGCCCGTGATGACCATCTCGCTGGCGATCTTCGAAGGCATGAAGGCGTTGACCTTGGCCCAGATCCTGCCGCCAGCCAACCCCCGCTTCGTTTCCGTTATGCCGAACCGGGCGTCCTCCGAGGCCACGATCATGTCGCATTCAGCGGCGATTACGATACCGGCGCCCAGCGCGTACCCGTGCACCGCGGCGATGACCGGCTTCCAGTTCACCGTGCGGCCCAGGTAGCCCTCCGGATTTGGACCCCGCTCCCTCCGGGCGCTCTCCTGCGGAGTTATCTCCACGAACCGCTGCTTGATGTCCGCACCCGCGCAGAAAGCACGCCCGGCACCGTGGATGATGCCGACCCACGCCTCGTCGTCCGTGTCGAATTCCAGCAGCGCCTCGTGCAGGTCCTCCTCGAACTGCCGGTTCACGGCGTTCAGAGACTGCGGGCGGTTGAACATGATGTATGCGGTCCTGCCCTTCCTCTCGTAGGTCATCGTTTCGTATTCGATCATCGGTCCTCCAGCTACGGAAATCCATGGCCCCACTAGAATAGAACATTTCTACCAAATAGGGCGGGAAAAGCGTTGACATTCAATGTACGGATGTTCTACATTGGGCGCAACATGATAGAACACGCGTTTGGGAGATTGTTATGGTAATGCTGTTGGCTTCGCGCCCCGAATCGGTTCCTTCCTATCCTGGGCGAACTCCCTCGGAAGACGCCTCGGAATTCTACCATTATGAAGACAATGGCTGCGTGGTCTCCGATTCCTGCCTGGACTGCCCGCTCCCAAGGTGCAGGTACGACGACCCCGTGTGGTTTCAGCGCAACCGCAAGCTGGCCAAAGACTTTCGGATGCTACAGGTGATGCAGCAAGAATTTCTCACCATCGAGGAGACTGCAGAGAGGTTCTCAATCACGAAGCGGACCGTATTCCGGATCATGCAGCGCTGCCGGGAGGCGACCATGCAGATATCGGCCGTTGGGGAACCGGCGTACTTCGCCGCCTAGCGCCCAAAGACAAACGCAGAAGGAATTCCCTTCCTTCTGCGCTTATCCTTCGTTTCCGGAAGGAGCAGGAACCCTGGCGTCCTAACCTCGTGGCAATCCCAGGCCCCGGCCGGCGATGATGTTTCGCTGTACTTCCGATGTGCCTGCCGCGATCGTGCCCGAGAAGCTCAGCATCCAGTGCTCCTGCACGCGGCCCATCAATGGGGCCCACTTTTCTTGGCGGCCCAGCGTTCCGTACAGCCCGAGTACGTCCATCGCCGCCTCGGTCACCCGCCGCACCGTCTCGCTGCCGAACACCTTGCTCATCGAGGCCTCGCGGGTGGGCACCAGGCCCTCTCCCTGCATGTAGGCCACGTTGTACGCGATCAGCCGCGCCACCTCGCATTCGATGTAACGGTCGGCCATCAGGCTGCGCACCCACGGGACATCCCTGATCGCCTGGCCGTTGCGCTTCGTTTCGGTAGCGTACTCGCGGACGTCATCCAGCAATCGCCGGGCGTTTGCCGAGTAGTCGATGCCTGAGCGCTCGAAGTCCAGGAGGGTAACCGCCACGTACCAGCCGCGGTCCTCCTCGCCGACCACGTTGGCCCGGGGCACGCGGACGTTGTCGAACAGCACCTGGTTGAACTCGTGTCCGCCCGCCATGTTGATGATCGGCCGTACGGTTACGCCCGGCGACTTCATGTCCACCAGCACGAAACTGATGCCACGGTGCTTGGGGGCGTCCGGGTCGGTGCGGGTGAGCAGCATGATCCAGTCGGCCCTGTGTGCCAGGGTCGTCCAGATCTTGCCGCCGTTGATCACCAGGTCGTCCCCGTCGCGGACGGCTCGGGTGCTCAGCGAGGCCAGGTCGGAACCGGACTCCGGCTCGCTGTACCCTTGGCACCACTGCACCTCGCCGCGCGCCACCGGCGTCAGGTGGGTGCGCTTCTGCTCCTCCGAGCCGTGGATCATCAGCGTCGGCCCCAGCATGCGCACGCCGAAGATGTCCCGGCCCGGCGCCCTGAGGTAGGCGATTTCCTCGTTGAAGATTGCCGACTTCACCGGAGAGGCGTTCTGGCCGCCGTACTCTTCGGGCCAGTGCATCGTCAGCCAGCCCCGGTCCGCCATCTTCTTGCGGATTACCCGGGTCAGGTCCCAGTCGTCTTCCTCGGGGTAGCGGCCGCCCCCTTCCCAGGTCCCGGGAAGCTCGGTGTCGAGAAAAGTCCTCAGGTCCTGACGGAACTGCTCGTCTTCGGGGGTAAACTTAAAGTCCAAAACGATACTCCCTGGCGGTCTGGGGCAGGGTTTGGGGAAGGCGCTTCGCGGGCGTCAGCCGCCGACGGCCACGCAGGTGACTGTCCGGACCACGCCGTCGATGGTGTGCACCTTTTCGGTAACCATGTTGCCGATGTCGCTCATATTTTCTGCGTTCAGCACCGCGATGATGTCGTAGGGACCAGTCACTACGTCAACCAGCACATCAACCTGATAGATGCCAGGCGTCGATGTGAGAGCAGTAGACACTTCCCTGGTCTTACCCACCGAAGTTTCAATCAAGAGGTATGCCTTAACCGCCATCTTACGCCTTCCGACTCTACGCACATTTGAATTTTTCTTAAGCACGGGCAATTCTACGACCCGCCAAATTTCGTGTCAATTACGCCATAATATACGCATGGCAAACGACCACAACGACTGCATGGCCCTCCTGTCCGAAGGGGCCGAATCACTTGGAATCACCCTCTCCAGGGACCAGCTCGAGCAGTTCGACCTGTACTACCGGGAACTGACGGAGTGGAACCGGCGGGCCAACCTCACCTCCATCTCAGGCTTCGAGGAAACCCAGGTCAAACACTTCCTAGACTCTCTGACGGCCTTCCTCCCATTTCAGGGGCCGTCCGCAGACGCAAAAGACGCAAAAGACGCAAAAGACGCAACCCGTCGCCTGGCCGACACCGCTAGGGTAGCGGACATCGGCAGCGGCGCAGGATTTCCCGGCCTACCGTTGAAACTCGCCTTCCCCGGACTGGAACTGCACCTGGTGGAGTCGGTGGGGAAGAAGACTGCGTTCCTGGAGCACATCGTTCGATCCCTGGGGCTGCAGTCTGTTACTGTCCACACGGGCCGGGCGGAAACGCTGGCCCGCCAGCCGGAACTGCGTGAGTCCTTCGATCTGGCCTTGGTGCGCGGCGTGGCCAAGCTGTCCCTGCTCTTGGAATACGCCCTGCCGTTCTGCCGGGAAGGCGGGTTCGTCGTGGCTCTGAAGCACGGCGGGCTGGAGGCGGAACTGGCCGAGGCGGAGATGGCGCTGGCCGAGCTCGGTGGGAAGGATGCCGGCGTCTTTCCCGTAACCCTCGAGGGCCTTACCGACAACCGCGTGGTCGCGGCGTTCGAGAAGGTTGCACCCACCCCGAACCGCTACCCGCGCCGCATCGGTATTCCGGCAAAGCGCCCCCTCTGAGAGGCCGGCCCGTAGAAAGGAGCAGAAAGGAAAAGACCCCGCTCGGGGGATGCGGGGTCTGAGGTTATACTAAGCGGCCACCGGAGAATCAGTCGTGGGCCGGCGCATCGTGGTAGTAGCGAGTGTCCGGGGCGCGGTTGTGGATGTTCTTCGTGCCCTTCTTGAAAATGCAGGTCCGAATGTTCTGCTCCAGCTCTTGCGGGTTTATGGCTCCGTACCGCGCCACCGCGGCTTCGCTGGTCAGGTATTCATTCATCTTCTGCAGAACTTCATCCGCCGTTTCTCCGACTGCAATGAAGCGATCCCGAGGGTCGGACAGGAAGTTGCTAACCCTGGAGTAGTAAGTGTCGGGCATTTTCCTCCTCCTACAGCTGGGGCAGAGCCGCCTACATTGCGGTCTCCTAGCTTGCCTAAGGTAGATGCATGTCAGCAGTAGATTGATACACCATCCGCGCCTGTATTGTCAACGCAGCGCCTGTCCTCAACAGGGCAATCGCGCTTTAGTTATTCGCAGCCGTTCACACCGTCATTCCCGCGAAAGCGGGAATCCAATGGCCGGAAATTCCAGTGTTCTGCGCCCATCGGAGAACCGTCAGGTTAGCCAGCCGGAGACAGCCAACAATACGAAAACCCTGGATTCCCGCTTTCGCGGGAATGACGGGACAGCGGCAAAGCTGATTTGGTTAAAACGCAATCGTCCTGTGTGCTCAACAGGGTCTTTTAGTTTTCACCCGTCATTCCCGCGAACGCGGGAATCCAGAGGGCCAATTGCCTACAACACGGCCACAGGTAGCCGAGCACTGGATTCCCGCTTCCACGGGAATGACGGAAGTTGTGTTATTCGTACCGGAAGACTAAAAGACCCTGCTGTGCTCAATTCCCTCGATGGTGGCTAATCGCGTTCGGCGGGAACAACGGCCATTGGGGGATTGCGGCGTCATGAACCGCGAACTTAACATGTTCCCGCAACATCCATGCCAAGGAAGAACAGGAGAAACGAGATGTCCGTAATGGTGACCGGCGGGACCGGGTTCATCGGCAACCGCATAATTCGCAAGCTCCTGGACCGCGGAGAAGAGGTGGTCTGCTTCGACCTCGCCCCTCCGCGCGCCAACCTGCAGCCCTACCTCGACCGCATCAAGCTGTACCGGGGAGACGTGACCCAGCTCTCCCAGCTGATGGAGGCCATCGACACCCACGGGGTCAAGCGGATCATCCACATGGCTGCACTCCTTCCGCCCGACACCGAGGACCGCCCCCACTTCGCCATGCAGGTCAACATCGGCGGCACCAACAACGTGTTCGAGGCCGCCCGCTGGACCGGCATCGAGCGCGTGGTCTACGCCAGTTCCATCGCCGTCTACGGCGTTCAGGACACCTTCGGCGAGCGCCCCATCAACGAGGACGATGTAAACGACCCCATCAACGTCTACGGCATGACCAAGTCGGTCAACGACTTCTCCGCCCGCCGCTACACCGACCTCTACGGCCTCGACCTCAGGGGCATCCGCATCTGCACCGTCTTCGGCCACGGCCGGGTCACCGGCATGACCGGCATGATCGGGGGCCTGATGATGTCCCTGCCGGCCATCGGCCAGCCCATCTCGATGCCCTTCCACGAGGACGAGCCCTCGCCAATGATCCACGCCGAAGACGCCGCCGAGATCTTCGTGCGCGCCGCCTTGGCCGGGCAGCTGAACCACCGGACCTACATCAGCGGCGGCAGTCTCGCCACCATCAAAGACATGGCCGACGCAGTCCGCAGCTTCATCCCCGACGCCCAGATCACCACCGGCGACCGCACCGTCCCCCACGTCTACCTGGTGGATAACAGCAGGATGCTGGCCGATATCGGCTATGAAATAGCTCCGCTGCGCCGGCGCATCCTCGACCACATCAACGACGCTCGCGCCGAGGCGGGAATGGAGCCGATGGAGGAGTAAAGGGGACAGGTTCTGCTGGGACAGGCTGCTAGACCCGCCCCTGCGAAATCCTGCCACGCACTACCGAGCCTGTCGAAGGGAATACGTGCATCCGTGTATAATCCACAAGCAACGACACCAATTCCGCCGCCGACCGTCGCGGCCTAGCGAGGAACGCCATGAGTATCGCCATTGGTTACATGCCGGGAGCATTCGGTGAGGGCGGCGAGAATCCCAACTACCTGCGGCAGCTGGTCGAGACCGGCGACAGGCACGGCTACGACTCCATCTGGCTCAGCGACCGCATCGTCAGCGAAAAGTTCAGCCTCGAGGCCATGACCGCCTGCGCCATGGTCGCGGCCTACTCCGACCGCCTCAAGTTCGGCACCAGCGTCATCGCCATGCCCCTGCGCAATCCCGTGGTCTTGGCCAAGCAGATTGCCACGCTGGACTACCTCTCTCAGGGTCGCTTCTTCCCCGCTGTTGGCCTGGGCCAGGAAGAACCCGAGGAGTACGAGGCCTGCGGCGTCAGCAAGGAGAGGCGTGGCCCACGCACCGACGAGGCTATACAGCTCATGCGGCGCCTGTGGGAGGAGGAAGTCGTCACCCACGAGGGCGAGTTCTACTCCTGCCACGACGTATCGGTGACCCCGAAGCCTTTCCTGCAGCCGTCCACGCCCGTCTGGATCGGCGGACGGACGGCCGCAGCCGCCAGGCGAGTGGGGCGAGTCGGCGACGGCTGGCTGGTCTCCAGCGCCACGCCCAAAGAGATCAGGGAAGGCCGCGACATCCTCTTCGAGACGGCCGAGGAGTTCAACCGGGAGATCGAGGACGACCACGTCGGCGTGCTGATGGGGTACTACGTCAGCGACGACGTCGAAGAGGCCACCATCAAGGCCAACCAGTTCGTGACCCGCCAGCGCCCAGACGCCCACTTCACCGAGTTCACGGCCGTCGGCCCCGTCGACCGCATCGCCGAGTTCGTCAACCGCTACGTCGAGTCCGGCGCGTCCAAGTTCGTCGTCCGTCCCCTCTGCCCCGCCGAAGAGTCGATGGAGCAGCTGGACATCCTCGGCGAGGAGTTGCTACCCCAGTTCCACAAAAAGGGGTAAAGCCGAGGGGCTTTGATATGGGAATTACCGCCGTACCAGTTATTATCCGAAATCCTGGCGATCATTCCCGATATTGGGAGGGCCCCTTCGTTGTGGACACCGGTGCCGTTGATTGCGTTGTGCCACGGCAGCATATGGAGGCCATCGGGCTTGCACCTGAGGGGCAGCGAGAGTACACGCTGGCCGACGGCAGCAAGATCAGAATGGACATAGCCGTAGCCCGGGTTGAGTTTATGGGCGAGATTGCAGGGGTAACCATAGCCATGGGCGACGAGTCGTGCGAGCCACTCCTGGGAGTGACGGCGTTGGAGTCCATGGGGATCGAAGTAGACCCCCACAACCAGGAATTGAACAAGCTGGGGGCGATTCGCTTGGTAGGAGTCCGGTCGGCTACTGGCTAGTCTCCCAGGTGATCAGCAGCTCCCGCATCGGCTGGCGCCAAATAGGTCGGTAGCCGCTACCATCCGGCTCGAAAAGCTCATGAAACTCCTCATTGAAGATGCGGCGGGCCTGGCCTCGTATTCCCTCCCGTGACCATCGGCCGAAGATGACCGACTCCAGCGCCTCCTCTCGGGTTGAGTAGTGCCAGTCCTCCCACCAGGTCGGCGCGGGAAGCACCCGCACATCCGGCAGGATGCCCATGTCCCACAGCACAGGCAGCAGCTCCCTGTGTCCCGGCATCGGCGCCAGCGGCTCGCCGTAGACCCGCCGGAACAGGTCGCCCCCGCGGTTGGGCGGCGGCTCGCTCCACACCAGGATCATCACCCGCCGGCGCGCCGATGACTGCATCTTTTCGATGAACGGCACAATGTCCCGCACGAAGTAGGTGACATCGCAGGTCAGGACCACGTCGCCCCCGACCCCATGGCCGTCCATCCAGCCGGAAGACACCAGCCGGGCGTTGGATATTCCCGCTTCCTGCTTGGAGCCCTCGTATTCCGCGGCCATGCCTGCAGAGGGTTCTACGGTCAGCACTTCCTTGCAGCGGAGAGCGAATGGCAGGGAGATGCGTCCCGCGCCACCGCCAACGTCCACCAACACGTCTTCGGGCTCGATGTAGGAAGCCATTGCCGCCAGGTTGGCGTCCAGCTCGCGGTGTGGGTCAAACCGGAACTGGGCCGCCGACTGGCCGGTCCAGATGTCGGCCGGGCGCGGCCCGAACAGCCGGAGTTGCTGTTCATCGACAGCATCCAGCAGGACGGCATATTCATCAGCTGCGCTGGGCATGTTCAACCTCGTGATTCGGAATACGCCTAGATCGGCGGGCGGGTCTTGTACCATCCGGCGTGCTGCTGGTAGGTATACGCGGCCTGGATTACGCCCGGCTCGTCGAAGGGCTTGCCTGCAATCTGCATCCCTATCGGCAGCCCAGACTCGGTGAACCCGCAGGGGACCGAGATCGCCGGCAACCCGGTCACATTGAACGGCGCTGTGAAGCTCCGTCCGCGCGCCGTGCTGGTCGGGTCATACCCTTCGAACGCCGCTGCAGGCTGGGTCATTGTAGGTGTTACGAGGAAGTCAACGGTCTTCATCACCTCGGCGAACTCGCGCCGCGCCCAGGTGCGTACCCGCTGCGCCTGCAGGTAATCGCCCGCGGTGAGCAGTCCGCCCGTGCGGAAGCGGGATCGCACGATGTCGCCGAACTTCTCCGGTATGGACTTCAGGTTGGGCTCGTGGTAGGCGTAGGCCTCGGTCACCATGATCACCGAGTTGGCGGCCCGGACCCAGTCCAGGCTTGGCAGGGACACCTCGCGGACCTTCGCCCCCAGGCCCTCCAGCTCGGTTACCGCCTTCTCGACGACGGCCACTACCTCCGGGTTGACGCTGGGATCGGGATCGAAAAAGTAGTGCCTGGGCAGCCCGATCGTGACACCCTTGATATCCTCCACCAGAGAGGCCGAGTAGTCAGGCACCGGCGCAGTGCTGGAGGTCGGATCCTTGGGGTCGTGCCCCGCGATGTCCTGGAGCATGTAGGCCGTGTCCTCCACCGTCCAGGTCATCGGCCCGGCGTGGTCCTGCGACCAGCTGAGGGTCACTACACCAGCTCGACTGACGCGGCCGTAGGTGGCCTTGAGACCGACGATGCCACAGAGAGAGGCAGGGCCGCGGATGGAGCCGCCGGTGCATGAGCCCAGGCCGCCCATGACCTGCCCCGAGGCAACCGACGAGCCTGTGCCGCTGCTGGAGCCGCCGGTGATGTGGTCCAGGTTCCACGGGTTGCGCGCAGGCTCGAAGGGCGTCGACCAGTCGGGGCCTCCCAGCGCGAACTCGTGCATCGCCAGCTTGCCAACCAGCACGCCGCCGGCCTCCTTGAGCCGCGCGGTAGTGGTGGCGTCCACCGTCGGCACCCGGTCAAGGTCCACGTATGACCCGGAAGTAGTGCGCGTGCCTGCCGTGTCGTACAGGTCCTTCAGTGCGAAGGGAATGCCGTGCATGTGGCCCCGGTAGTTGCCCCGCAGCATCTCGGATTCGGCCGTCCGCGCCTGCTCCATCGCGTCGTCGGCCATCAGCGTCACGAACGAGTGCAGGCGGTCGTCGGTGGCGTCGATCCGCTCCAGGCACGCCCGCAGCAGTTCCACGGGCGACAGCTGGCCGGACTGCATCAACTGCCCGGCCTCCCGCATCGTCAGAAAATACAACCTGTCCTTGTCGACCATTTCGTTTCACCCCGTGTGGAAATTCGGGAGCGGCCACTGGGGAGCGGCCACTGGCATTGGAAGGAAGCGGCAGCGTCAGGATCCGGGCCAGTCGGATCGAAACTCCACGACCATCTCCTCCGATCCGTAGTTGATGGTGTGCAGTTGGGCCGCATAGGCGGCGTACAGTTCGTAAATGGGCTTGAGTTCTTCCAGTTCTGCGTCACTCAGGCCCAATCCGGCCCGGTCGACCATCAACCGGAATTCCTCCATGGAAACTTCGCCCTGTTCAGGCATGGAACAGCCTCCTGCAGTGCTGATGGCAAGATGTTTTTGGAATAGGTAACCCTGGGCTCTGGTGGTGCTATTATACGCACAAAAATCAGGCATCCCGGAAGGCATCCTACCGGGCAAGGAATCGAAAAGTGACTACCTACGTGTACATCTCCCTCCAACGCGAAGACCGCATTTCCCTGTACGTTCTTGACCCGGACACAGGCGGACTGACCCGGCGCACCGAATTCCCGCTTTCCGGGATGCCTGCACCAATGGCAGTTGACCCGCAGCGCCGCTACCTCTTCGTCGGGCGGCGACAGCCGGGGGACTTCGGTCTCACAAGCTACGCCATAAACCACGACACCGGCCGGCTCCGGGAAATCGGCGGCGTCCCCCTCAACGGCGACCCGGTGCATATTTCAGTAGACCGCACCGGCAAATACCTGCTGTCGGCCCACTACTACCAGGCACGCGTTGGCGTGCACGGCTTCGGAGAGGACGGCGCCCTCGATGCCACCCCCATCGAGTGGCGTGAGACCGGCATCGGCGCCCACTACATACAGACCGACCCGTCCAACCGGTACGCCTATGTGCCCCACATCGCTGAGGGCTCCCACACCGGCGTCAACGCCATCTTCCAGTTCCGCTTCGACCAGCTCACCGGCAGGCTGTCTGCCTGCGACCCCGACCGCGCTGTCCCCAACGCCCCCGAAGGCCCTCGCCATGTCTGCTTCAATCCCAACCTGGACGTGGTGTACTCGTCCAACGAACAGGGATGCAGCGTAACCGCCTACCGCTTCAACCGCTCCAACGGGACCCTCAGCCCCTTCCAGACCGTACCCACCCTGCCAGAGGGATACAGCGAGCACAACTCCTGCTCCCAGATCCAGATCACCCCGTCGGGGCGGTTCCTGTACGCCCCCAACCGCGGCCACAACAGCATCGCGGGCTTCGCCGTGGATGCTGCGGACGGCACGCTGACGCCGCTGGGCCAGACGCCGACCGAGGATATTCCCCGGGCCTTCAGCCTTGACCCCACCGGCAGCTATCTCTACGCCGCCGGTCTGGAATCGTCGCGGCTGGCCTCCTACCGGGTCAACGCCGACAGCGGCGCCCTGGAGCCCCTCGAGGTCTACCCCATAGGAAAGGGCCCCATGTGGGTCCTGATGGTGGATGTGTAGCGGAAGATCTACGGCCCATGGAAAATAAAGAACCCGCCGGTAAGGGCGGGTTCTTTGATCTGCGACTCAGTCTGAGCAGCGCTACAGATTCGCTAGCGCCTCCGCGTCCTCAATGTACTGGCCAGCATCCCTGATGAGCTGTTCAGTGTCCTCCATAGGCTCGCAATGGCCGTCGTAGAAGCAGTCGTGTAGCAGAAATTGCGCTGCACATGCAAAGCGATCCTGTAGAGACCTCCAACCGTCACTGCCACGCCCATGTCCGCGAAGTCCGCTGGACACGCCGACTGCAGAGGGAGACAGCTCGCCTGCGGCGGACAGCAGCAGGGCCTCCGTCGCTCGCTTGGTCGCGCACCAAGCCTTCTCCGCGGCATAGCATATGTCGCCTGCCGACAGCCGCTCCAGCGCACTGGCGTGAACGGCCCTCGCGTCAGCGAATATCTCGTGGGGTGTCTGAATCAGTGTCATTGGTACTCCACAATTGCCACAGTTTCCTGAGACGATTGGCCCGAGCACCAATTAGCTTATCACTCCGCGACGCCGGATCTAACAGGCGTCGGCCAGCAACCCTGCGTCAGCCCACCATCCACCATGGGTCCTCCAGAAGACGCTTGACCGTCTGCAGGAATTCGGCGGCGGGCGCGCCGTCGATCGCCCGATGGTCGAAGGTTAGGCTGAGGAACATCGTCTCGCCCTTGGCGATTTCGCCGTTGGAGATAACCGGCTTCTCAACCACCCGTCCCACTCCCAGTATCCCCACCTGAGGCGGATTGATGATCGGCGTGAAGCCGTCTATGTCGTTGGCTCCCAGGTTGGTAATGGTAAAAGTACCGCCGCTGATCTCTTCCGGCCGCGTGCGTCCCTCCCGTGTGCGGGCGGCCAGATCCCGGTTCTCGGCGGCCAGTTGCGCCAGCGACTTCCCGTCGGCGCCACGAATCACCGGCGTCACCAGCCCCTCCTCCAGCGCCACTGCCAGCCCGATGTTGATCTCCGTCAGCATCTGCACCTGCGCGTCGCCGCCCGCTGAGGTGGTCTCGATTGCGTTCATTCGAGGGTGCCGCTTCAGTGCCTCGGCGGTGGCCTTGACCACCACTGGCAGCGGCCCGATGTTGCCGCCCGCCTCCTCGGCGTGGTGCCGCGACAGTCCCCGCCGCAGCTGCATCGCCTCGGTCACGACGGCCTCGGTGGTCAGTGTCACCTGCGCCGTGGTCTGCATGCTCTGCAGCATCCTGGTCGCCACAGCGCCCCGAATGCCGGTCAACGGCACAACGCCGCCCGCTGCCGGTCCGGGAGTGGCTACAGGCGCGGACTGCGCAGCAATGGCCGCCTCCACGTCCTCGATCAGGATCCTGCCCTGGGGTCCGCTGCCCGTAACCGCGGCCAGGTCGATGTCGTTCTCCCGCGCCAGCCGACGGGCGGCGGGAACGACCGGCACGCGATCCCGTCCTTCGACACCATCAGGACTGGCGGCTGGAGCGGCAGGAGCGAGCAAAGCAGCCTCCACGTCTGCCAGCAGGATGCGGCCGTTGGGCCCTCTGCCGCTGACCCGCGCCAAGTCCAGCCCCCGCTCGCGAGCCAGACGGCGAGCGGCGGGTACGACCTGGACTCCAGGCGCGCCGGTTCCTGCGCCATTGGCGGCAGGCGCGGCCTGGGTCGCTGGAGCCGCCTGAGCGCTGGCAGCCGCAGCAGGCGTGGCCGTCGGCTCCAGTTCCTCCCCCGGCTCGGCGATAACGCAGAGCACGCCGCGGATTGGGACGATCTGCCCCTCCTGGGCCACGATGCGGGTCAGGACTCCCGACGCCGTGGATTCCAGTTCCGTCTGCAGCTTGGCGGTCTCCACCTCGACGATGGGCTCGCCCTCGGCGACGGTGTCGCCCTCCTGCTTCAGCCAGCGGACAATGGTGCCGTCCTGCATCTCCATGCCCCACTGCGGCAGCACAATCTCCGACGCCATAACAACACTCCTGGGCCTGAACTTACATGGATTTACAGGATTGAACGATGGACTGGAAGGACCTCCTATCCTGTGCATCCTGTCCATCCATGACAATCGGGAGCCTACTGTATAGTCACCCGCACCGCCTCGGCGATGGACTCGTCAGTCGGGTAGCACAGCGGCTCCAGCGCAGGGCTGAACGGTATGTGCACGTTGATTGTGCCCAGACGCTGGATCGGCGCCTGCAGGTCCCAGAACCCTTCCATGGCCACGATGGCCGCTATCTCACTGGCCGCGCTGCAGGTCTTGTGGGCCATGTCCACCACCACGAGACGACCGGTCTTGGCCACCGAGCCGAGGATGGCTGCCTTGTCCAGCGGCACCAGCGTGCGCGGGTCGATGACCTCGGCGGAGATGCCCTCGCCCGCCAGCGCGTCGGCGGCGGCCAGCGCCCGCGGCACCATGCCGCCGATGGCGACGATGGTGGCGTCGGTTCCTGCTCGCTTAATGTCGGCCACGCCCAGGGGGATGGTGTAGTCCTCTTCGGGAACTTCGGCCCGGGCTCCAAGGATGGTGCGGTCTTCCCAGAAAATGACCGGGTCGTCGGTGCGGATGGCCTGCTTGAGCAGCCCCTTGCCGTCATAGGCGTTGCTGGCGAAAACCATCTTGAAGCCTGGGATGTTCATGAACAGCGGGTGCGAGCGGTCGGAGTGGTGGGCGGCCATGCTGCCGCCGTAGTACATGGCGGCACGGTAGACGATGGGCAAGTTGACCTGCCCGCCGAACATGTAGCGCATCTTGGCCGCCTGGCTGACCAGCTGGTCCATACCCACCCACATGAAGCTGGACAGGCTCTCGACGATGGGGCGCATCCCCACCGCCGCTGCGCCAACGGCGGCGCCGAAGAAGGCATTTTCCGACAGCGGGCAGTCGCGGACGCGGTCGCCCCCGAACTCGGTGAACAGCCCGGCGGACGCGCCGTAGACGCCCTTCTGGATGTCCTCGCCCATGATGAAGACGCGCTCGTCCAAGCGCATCTCTTCCAGCATCGCCTCGTTGATCGCCTGGGTGAAGGTGATGTTGCGGGTCTGCGTCGCAGTGGCCATGACCTGCCTCCTTATTTTTTGTCTGAACCAGGATTTCCGGATTCTGAGATTTTCAGAATTCCCAATCCGGTTAATCCTTTAATCATGAGAATCCTGATTCAGACGATCTATATTCGAAGAATCACTCCAGCGGTATCGGCTCCGCGTACATGTCCTCCCAGACCTCGGAGGGGTCGGGGTAGGGGCTCTCGCGGGCGAAGGTCACGGCCTCCTCGATCTCGGCCTTGACCTGCTCCTCGAGGGCGTCGAGTTCCTCAACGGTGGCAATGGCCTGCTCGATCAGCATGGCGCGATGGATGTCCAGCGGGTCGCGCAGCTTCCACTGCTCTACCTCGTCGTCATCGCGGTAGGAGTTGCGGACGATGCGCCCCAGACCCAGAGAGTGGTCGTAGTAGCGGTAGGTGCGGCCTTCGACGAGCGTTGGCCCCTGCCCGGACCGGGCGCGGTCCACCGCGGCCGTAACCGCTTCGTGCATCGCCAGAGCGTCCTGCCCGTCCACCAGCACGCCGGGGATGGCGTAGGCGGCGGCGCGGTCGGATATGTTCTCCACCGCCACCATATCCTTGAAGCTGCTGGTCACAGCGTACTGGTTGTTTTCGCAGAGGAAGATGACCGGCAGCTTCCACACCGCCGCCAGGTTGATGGACTCGTGGAACGCTCCCTCGTTGCTTGCCCCGTCGCCGAAGAAGCATACGGCCACCCGGTCGTTGCCCTGCAGGCGGCTGCCCAGCGCGGCGCCGACGGCCACGGGGATGGAGGACCCCAGGATGCCCGACTCGCCCAGGATGCCGATGCTGAAATCGGCCAGGTGCATCGAGCCGCCCTTGCCCTTGCAGATGCCGGTCCTCTTGCCCAGCAGCTCGGCCATGGCAGTCCTGACGTTGCCGCCCTTGGCGATCGGATGCCCGTGCGACCGGTGGTTGCCGGTCATCCAGTCATCGTCCCGCAGGGCCATGCAGGCCCCCACCGCCACCGCTTCCTCGCCGATGTACGAGTGGGCTGCACCGACGATCTCTCCCCGCTCCACGAGGTTGATAACCGCCTCTTCGAAGTGCCTGATGCGAAGCATTCGTCGCATCATTTCCACTAGCGCCGTTTTGTCCAGCATAACCGCGCCTCCTTGAGCCTTACCGAAAGAATTGCCGGAATAATACCAGAATTCCGCTACGAATAGGGACGAAAGGTCGTTAGTTGACAATTGCGGGCAGGGTCTTTTAAATCTCCCTCTCCCTTGAGGGAGAGGGCTGGGGTGAGGGTGAAATCCTGCCGGCATACAACTTTGGCTACACCCGGGAGCCGCCCCACCCTTACCCTCAACCGGAGAAAGGAGGAACTATCAATAGACACTGCAACTAATAGAGACTGCAATCATTAAGAAACTTCTCAAAACTTGGTACGGCCCCCAAACCGTCATTCCCGCGAAAGCGGGAATCCAGTGGCACTTGCTGGTAACTGCTCAATGCCATCAGAGCGTAATCGTTTTGAGATGGTTTCTAATACATTGAAGCCGATTCTCTTGGACTTCCCTATCCATAATTAGGGCCTGCAGGGCTATGAAGACTCATATCAGCCCGGATCTGATGACAGTTGACCGTTGCCAGGCCATGAGGCCCGGCCTTAAGATGGTTTTGAGTGGGTGTATCTGAATGATTGCCACCATGCCGCCCAGGTGACGATTATCGTAAAAATGACAGATAATGGTAGATAATGTCATGCCCTCCGGGAAAATTGAAAAACATGACGAAGAGAAAGTTCTGGACCTGCAAGCTACTTTGGGCCGCGTGGCCAAGTGCCGCGGGCAGGAGAACTTCCCGATCCCGTAACATTGTGGCTCCAACACTTATGGAGACCTATAATCCGGCCACCTATCCAGGGTCTTTTAATTTTCCGGTACGAATAACACAGTTTCCGTCATTCCCGCAAAGGAATGTCATCCCGGACTTGATCCGGGACGGTAATCCAGTGCCCGGCTACCTGTGGTCGTGTTGTAGGCAGTTGAACCTCTGGATTCCCGCTTTCGCGGGAATGACGGGTGAAAACTAAAAGACCCGGCCACTCGTCAAGAAGACTTGAACGGAAAACTTGAACATTGGAGGACCAGCCATGCCCATCCTGAGACGGGCCAACGCGGAATCCAGTGAAGGCTACCCCGGAATTCCCAGGGCAACCCTCGTGGGTGCGGAGCACGGCTCCCAGTCCCTGTGGGTTGGCCACCTGGAGATCAGCCCCGGTGCGACCGTTACCACCCACATCCACCCCGACACAGAAGAGGCCATGGTCATTGTGGAGGGAGAGCTTGAGGCCATCCTCGGCGATGAGGTGGTGACCCTTGGCCCCGGCGACACGGTCCTCGCCCCTGCCGGCATCAAGCACGGCTTCGTGAACCGCTCCAGCGGTAAGGCCGCCCTTTTGGCAGTGTTCCCCAAGACGGAGTTTGAACGGGTTCCCGTAGAATAGATACGCAATTCGTAAAGTAACTGAACGGATACTGTCTATTGTCAACTCCGTTGGCAATTTGATAGACTCGCAATACTTACACATGCGCTCCGATGCTGGGGCTGTCCCAATTGGCCATATCAAATGGAGGTGAGGCATGGTCTCCACCACTATCTCCGACGACATCTTTACCCCATCAGTAATCAACGACCCGTATCCCTACTACGGCAGGTTGCGGGAAGAGGACCCAGTACACTGGAACGAACTCTACGAGCTTTGGATTGTCACCCGCCACGACGACCTGGTGTGGCTGACTCGTAACCACGAGAAGTTTTCCAGCGCCACATTCCTCAACGACCCTCGCCCGGCCTACCCGGCCATCTACGAGTCGGACGAGGAAATCTATCGCATGGCCTGCCAGTACCAAGGCATGATGTTCATCCAGCACGACCGCCCGGCGCACCTTGACATGCGCAAGGTCGTGCACCGCTTTTTCACCCCCAAGTCCATGGAAGAGTGGCGCCCGCTGGTCATCTCCGCCACCAATCACCTGCTGGACGAGGCGGAGCAGAAGGGCGAAGTCGACCTGATGCGCGACCTGGCAGTGCCTCTCCCTCTGCTGGTCATCGCTGAAATGATGGGTGTGCCCGAAGCTGACCGCCCCTACATCCGCACCCTGGCCGAAAAGCTGCTCTACAACAACCGCAGCGAGCCGGACCGCTACCGCACGCTGATGGAAGGCGTGAACGGTATGTTTGAGTACTGCTCCCCGCTGCTGGACGAGCGCAGGAAAAACCCGGGCGACGACTTCATATCGGTGCTGGCCAGCGGCGAAAATGAAGGCGTGTTCACCCGTGCCCACACTCTGTCCAACACGGCGCTGCTGCTGATCGCCGGCCACGAGACCACCATCAACCTGATCTGCAACGGCACCAAGTCCTTCATGAACAACCGCGACCAGTGGGATCTGTTCAGACAGGACACCGAGAACCTGAAGGTACGGGCCTGCGAGGAAGCGCTCCGCTACGACTCTCCGGTCATGACGCTCCCCCGGCTGGCCAGCGAGGACGTGGAGCTTCGCGGCAAGCAAATCAGGGAGAAGGACCGCGTCCGCTGGGTCATCCCTTCGGCCAACCGGGACCCCAACAAGTTCGAGCGGGCCGACGAGATGGACATCACCCGCTGGCCCAACCCGCATGTGGCCTTCGGAGCCGGCGTCCACCACTGCCTCGGTGCCACCATCGCCCGCGTGGAGGGGCAGGAGGTTTTCAAGGCTCTGGCCGACCGCTACCCGAACCTGGATATGGTCCCTCACCAGTCCGAGTACCGCCCCACCATGGCCCTCCGCTCCATGTTGGAGCTCCCCATGAACCTCGGCGCCTAGCCGGCAAAACACCAGCACTCAGGCGACAAAGATGAAGGGGCGGGTCTGAGACCCGCCCCTTCATCTTTGTAGAAACCGCCGGTAACAGCCCGGGATCTGTCGTTACCGAGGGTCTTTTAGTTTTCTATGGCAACTTTGCGAGTCCGTTCGTGGTGAGCCTGTCGAACCATGAAGGGACGACCCTTCGACAGGCTCAGGACCAACGGGTTTGTCGACAACCAAAAGACCCTGGGTCGTTACCCCAGCCGCTCGAAGGGCGTCGGCATCGGGCCCACCGGCACCTCGATCAGCGACGGGCCGTCATGGGCGATGCACTGTTTGAGCGCAACTTCCAGGCCCTCCGGCGTCTCCACCCGGACCCCTTTCATGCCGTAGGCGTCGGCCAGCTTCATGAAGTCGGGGTTATGAAGTTCTGCGCCTATGGTGCGGCCTGTGAAGCGGTTGCGCTGGTCCCGCAGCACGTTGCCGTAGGCATTGTCGTTGAACACCACCACCACAACGTTGATGCCGTACTGCACCGCCGTCGCCATCTCCTGCGAGTTGTACAGGAAGCCGCCGTCGCCGGAGAGCGCAACCACGGCCTTGTCCGGCTGGGCCACCTTGGCCCCCAGCGCAGTCGGGTATGCGTAGCCCAGGTTGCCCGAGTACGAAGATGTGATGAACGTCCGCGGCTCATACACCGGGAAGTAGGCCCGGCTGTAGTATCCCAGCTGCGTCATTCCGGCAATCAGTATGCCATCGTCGGGCATGGCGGAGCGCACGGCGGCCAGGAACGACTCCTGCGGCTCCACGACGATGCGGGACTCCTCGCGCTGCCCACGCTCCGCCGCAACCTCGGCGCTGCGGTCGGCCCGGGCCAGGGCGATCTTCGACACCTCGGCGAGCAGCGCCTCCAGCGACAGGCTGGCGTCGCCGTGCACCCCGTAGGTGTTGGCGTAATTGCGGCCCAGTTCCTCCGCGTCCACGTCTATCTGGATCACCTGCTGTCCGCCCAGCCAGAACGGGAAAGCGAGGCGAGTCCCCACGGCCAGCACCAGGTCATGGCTGCTGTTCTCGTCGGCCACCGTGTCGTTCCGCAGCCACAGGGAGCCCAGCGACAGCGGGTGCCGGTCGGAAATGATGCCCTTGGCCTCGGCGGTGGCGATGACCGGCATCTGCATGTGTTCGGCCAACTGCCGCACTGCATCCGACGCGCCCGACGATATGGTGCCGCCGCCCGCCCAGATCAGCGGGTTCTCCGCCGCCGCCAGCATCCGGGCAGCCTCGGCGATCCGCCCGCCGTCCGGAGCTACCCGGCCCGGCGCTTCCGGCTCGAACAGTTCAATGTCGGCGACTTCAGCCAGCGTTTCCGGCGGAATCTCGATCTCCACCGGACGGGGCCGACCGTTCTTCAGGTGGTGGAATGCCTCGTGGACAGTCTCCGGAACTTCGGCCGGGTCCATGGCTCGGCGCGCGAACTTGGTCACCGTCTTCATGATGTCCAGCTGGTCGTCCACCTCGTGGAGCATCCCCCGGTTGACGCCGATCAGGTCGCGCTCGATCTGGCCCGACACCATCATCACCGGCGAAGAAGCTGCATAGGCAGTGTTCAGTGCGGCGGTGGCGTTGAGCAGCCCTGGGCCTGGCACCACCAGCGCGGTCCCGATGCCGCCGCCCGCCCGGGAGTAGCCGTCGGCCATGTAGGCAGTGGCCTGCTCGTGCCGGGTGGTGATGAACCGGATCCCCGGCTCGTCGTAGAAGGCGTCCATGGCGTGGTATAGCTGCACTCCTGGCAACCCGAACACTACCCGTACACCCTCGCGGTAAAGAGACTTCACCAATGCCTGTCCGCCGGTCATGTTAGCCATGTGTACTTCCTTATTCTTCGAATGGGATAGGTACGATCCCTATAAGGCCCTTACCTGTATTATCAGGAACGCGTTTCGTCTATTCGAATTATGTCGGCCTGCATTAGAGCCACGGCCTGAAGCAACTGCTGCAACAACTCATCTCTTTGCAGTTGTCTAGAGTCGGCTTGCCGTTGCCAGTCCTCGGCTTGCCGCTGCCACTCCTCGGCTTGTCGCTGCCTTTCATCCATTACGTCCATGTGTTCATTCAATATGCGCGTCATTGTCGCCGACAGTTGTGCAAAGCTTTCCAGGCCGCTAATCCGGTCTTCCACTTGTCATCTCTACTGGGAATTGCCCCGCGTTGCCGATTGTATCACTCGCAGAGGCGGCGGGCAGCCCGGCGTGTGGTACAGTCTGGTCGCTATCCGTAAAGGGCTTCGGAGGACCGGATGAAGCGGGCGCTGATCATCAGGCACCACGAATCGGAGACCATGGGGGACAACTTCCGGGAGATACTGGAGCGGCACGCCTTTGAGTTAATTCCCTGCAACATCTTCGAGACTGCGCCCCGGTACGACGTGTTCGATCCGCCTTCACTGGACGAAGTCGACCTCCTCATGGCCTTCGGCGGTCCCATGTCGGTCAACGACGACCTTCCCGCATTGCATGCCGAACGCCGGTACATGCGCGAGGCCCTGGCGCTGGGCAAACCCGTCTTCGGCGTATGCCTGGGCGCGCAGATGATGGCCACCGCCCTGGGCGGGAGAGTGGAGCCCAGCGGCGGTTACCAGTTCGGCCTGCGCAAGATTCATGTGACCGCGGAGGGAGACGGGGATCCGGTCTTCGGAAAAATCGCCTCCCCCTTGGTGCCCACCCTGCATGGTGAATGCTTCACAGTACCCGACGGCGCCGTAAAGCTCGCAGAGGCTGACATGCTGTGCCGGGACGGCTCATACCGCCGCATCAACATGGCCTTCCGCCACGGCTTGTCCTACGCTTTCCAGTTCGAGCCTCAACTCACCCTGGACGAGTTGAAAATATGGGACCGTGTCTTTTATGGCGACTACGAGATGATGGGACCCGCTATTAACCCCAAAGAGGAATCCGAACGGAACATCAGGGAATTCACCAGGTTCGCTCCCCTGCACCAGGGGCAGATGACCACGATGCTGGAGGCCTTCCTTCAGAACGCCTCGCTCTCCTGATCCATTGGCCCCATCTGTCTGCTGGCAGCACTGGCTGGCACTGCCGGCAGGGTGCCCGCCCGTATCTCTCCGTACCAATATGGGTTAGGATGTGTGCCGTATTGTTGGGGCTTTGACCAGTAGTCGCTCTGATGCCCTCTGTTTATATATGTTAGGCCCATAAGGAAGTCTTAAATGAAAAAATCGATGGAATCGATTGCCGCTAAATCAGGAGTGTTGATTGCGATAGATTGGGAGAATATCCGGCGCGGCGCCCAGATGTACCAGCAGTCCGTTACCCCCAGGGCACTGTGGGACGCTATGAAGTCGGTCGGGGAGATTTTCGGAGACGTGCTCGGGGGCAAGGTGTTCGGCGACTGGAGCTTGCGCAGGGAAGACGCCGCCGCCTTCAGCCTTGCCGGCATAGAACCTTACAATGCTCCGCGGACCATGGCCGGCAAGGACCGCACTGATCCGTCCATCCTACTGGAGGTATACGACTGGATACGGGACCGGGAAGATTGCCAGTGGATCATCCTCGGTTCGGGTGATTCGGATTACCAGGCCCTGGTCGACCGCGCAAAGGACAACGGTCGCCGCATCATTATCTGCGCTTTCAGCCAGTCCGTGGCCCGGGATATGCTCGCAGTTACCCCCCTCTTCCCGCTGGAGGCGGAGCTCGGTTTCCGCCTGCCGGAACACGGCGCCGTCTCAGGCGAAGGCCAGGTGATGTCAACCCAGGAAGCCCTTCAGACCTTTGTCCGGCAGATGGACCGCCTCGAAACTTCGATGAACTTCGTTGGATACAACAAGCTGTGCACCCAGTGGATGCTCGACTGGGGAATCGCTTCTACGGAATATGAGTGCTACCGGTTGGTCGACCAGTGGCTGTATGACGAAGTCATCGAGCGACACGATGTGGCCAATCCCAACAACCCGGCCTACCCCACTTCGGCGATACGATTGATCCGGTCCAACGACGCGGTGCGGGACATGCTGGGATTCGGCCGCACGGCACAGGCCAAGCCCGCCCTCGCCTGACCCATCGGCACGAGAGCAGTGAGTCGGCGCCCCTTCCATACTGACTTGGCCTTGGCTTGGCGCTGCCACCACCGTAGCCATGTCGGCACCGGCTATCTGAAGGCGGCCTCAACGATGTACGTCAGCCGTTCTCGGGTGTCGCCTTCCAGGGAATCGGCGGCCGCGTCGAGCGTCTCGCGGTATCGCGTCAGATAGTCGGGTGCCACGTCCCCAGTTGCCACCCTCAGGCGGTACAGGTCAACCGCCGCCGTTAGGCGCATTTCCAGCCACACGTCGCCCTGGCTGTCCATCAGGCCCTCAAGGAACTCGCCGTCCTTGGCCGTGGAAATGGGCAAAGCCGGAAACCTCTCCGACCTCACCTTGTCGTAGGCAAGGTAGGCCAGCGATTCAGTGACCGCGTCTATGTTTCCCTTCCTGTCCAGCCCAGCCAGTATATCCGCCGCCAGCCTTGGGTCAGCGTTTATCAGCCGATGGACAATGCGGGCCGGCGGAGCCAGCACAGGGTCGCTGCCGGCGACCAGTACAATCGCCAAATCCGAGTCGCTGGACAGGATGAGAACTGCTGCGGCCCGTTGCTTGAGTATCATTCCCTCCAAGGGAAATGGTGTTTCCCGGATGACCTGCGCCGCGGTCGCCGGCGCCCGTTGTGCCCAACCGGCCATCACCTCGTACAGGCCATCCAGGAAGGGCTCGTCTATGCGGTAGTTGCCGGATGCTTCTCCAGTCAGCAACCGGATGCCACGCTTCAACTCCTCTTCCCCGGATTCGGCGGTGATGTCCAGCATTCGCAGCAGGTCGTCGGGGTCGAGTATTGTGCGCAGCTGGACCGGGACGGGTTCTATCAGCGACCGTACCGTCTGCTTGTCCATCTCCAGCACGATACTGCGGGCCAGGGAACGGTCCGATCCGACGAGCAGGTCGAAGAATAGCCGCAGGTCCTGCTCTCGCTCGTAACCTGTGCGTTCCAGGAAATCCTCCAGTTCCCGTGCTCCCTGCTCTGGGGACTGCCTTCCGGCTGTCAGTACCCGTTCAACCAGCACTCCGAACCGCTGGAGCCTTTCCACGAAGCTAGCCGTAGCCTGCAGGGTGGGACCTTCCGGCAGCCTCGCGTCACCCGAGAACAGTTCCACCAGCGTACGGTCGTCCACCGCCGGCAGAAAGTTGACCAGGAAAGGCCGCATGGCGATGCCTTCGGAAAGCGCCCGTGCCTTCTCTTCCGGGCTGCCTTGGAGGTCCAGCACGAATTGAAGCGCCTCGGCCAGTTCCTTCGCCCTGGCCAGAGGCAACGATTCCAGGTGGTCAGGATGCAACCGCTGGAGGGCAACTTTGTCCTGCAGGTAACCGCGCCAGAACTGGAAATTCTCTTCCAATTGAGCGTCGCCAATCAGGAGGTCGAACTGCTCGGCCAGGTCCGTCAGTCTCTGGCGCTCCTCGTTCGCCAACGCCTCCGCGGCGTCTCCAAGTAGGTCCTCCGACGGCGAAAAACTCGGGAGACCCTCGTAGTGGCGCAGGTCAAAGTGCTCAAGGCCGAGGAATTTCCCTGCGGTTACCCGGTCTTCGTGGGACAGGGACTGAAACCAGCCGGCGGCGTTCTCCCAAGTGCCGAACGGCCCTTCGGCCAAGAAGTGGCCCCAGTACTTTCGAAGAATGGGCGGCACCAGGGCCAGGTCGCCTCCTGTGGTGTAGGGCAGGTCGGTTTCCAGGCTGTGGAATAGGGGCTCTCTGTTCTCACTGGAAAACCCCGGCAGGTTGCGGAGCCGCTCCCGCAACAGCTCATGTTCATCGGGCGGCTGGGCCATGAAGGCCAGGGCATCCCGGTGGTAGCTCTTCAGCGCGGGGGCAAGGTGCTCGCCCTCAGCGCGCTCCCAGACCAGTTCAGGCCGTCCGATTACGGGAAACCCGCCCCAGTAGGAATGAGCCAGCTCGTGCATCACCCCGATCGGCTTGGCCTCACCCACTCCTGCCCATCCTCCAAAGCCGTAGCTGCCGAAGAAGCCCGGCTCCCCGCGCATCTGGCGGAAATCCAGGCTGTGGAACAGCGCTGCACCGCCGGGCGTGAGCCTGTACAGCCTTATCACAGTCTCAAGGCGCTCTCTGGACCACTCCGAATTGCCCGCATGGGGAGTCGGCCACGGAAGTGGCTCTGGCGTCGGCGATGGCACGACGATAGGGTCAGGTCCCGCCGTTCCAGACATTGGCGTTGCCGGCGACAGCGTAACCTCCGGCTGGGACGGCGCGGCGGTGTTGGGTGCGGGGCGAACGGTGTCGGGCTGTAGCGTTGGACCCGGGCCGGCCGGAACTTCCGTACCTTCTGCGGGCTTCGGCGATGAAAGGGGCCTGACCTCCCCGGTACAGGCCAACAGCATGGGCGACATCACGCCAATCAAGACCGCCAGCCACAGTGCGTAGGGCCGCATTGTCATCGTAGACCTACTGAGGAAAATGATGGCATGTCCCACTTGCTACGAATTGCGACGCTTCTTTACCATAATTACAAGAGCCCTGCGAGACGGCAAAATCGTAGTCCGTGCTCCAATGAACCCCTAGCACATTCCCGGCGAACAGCGCTGGAGTAAGCTGGATACTGCACAAAACATAGGCGAATTACAAAGGCAGGGTAGGCTGGTGAGACCCCTCTCTGACAAAAGGTCTCGCCATGCTTACCCTGCCCGAGGCGATTCTACCTGTTCCCATCCCCTTCGCAACACTTTTTTGCAGCCCGACTTGGCGGAAAGCTCAGATCCTGCTGGTTGGTGCCGTAACTGGCCCCAGGCCAGCGCACCGTGGCTTCCGCCCTTCGCGTCATGGGAGTGAGCGACGATCGCAACTACGCCGGCTACCATCATGTGCTCAACCGGGCGGCGTGGTCTCCCCTGAAGGTGTCCCGGATCCTGCTTGGATTGCTGATCCTCCATCTCGACCGGGGCGATGGTCCTCTTAATGGTCCTCTTAGTACTACAGCCGCAGATCGAGGGTAGGTAGAATGGGGGTACTCAACGGGTGGTGAGGTGAGGCCATGGTTGTTGTGAGGGATGAGGTGGCTGAGGTCACACGGTGGGCTGAGGGGATCGAAAAGGTGCATGAGTGCATCGCGGGACGGTTCCGGCCTCCTGAGCCGCGGCGGCGGGCGCTGGACTATCTGAAGGGGTTGCTCAGCCCGGTGGAGCGCAAGAACGGCTGGCAATTGGCGGAGCGGGCAGGCGACGCCACTCCCGATGGGGTGCAGCGCCTGTTGTACAATTACCAGTGGGACGCGGACCTGGTTCGCGATGACTTGAAGAGCTACGTGATCGAGTATCTGGCCGACGCTGGTGCAGTTCTGGCGGTGGACGAGACCGGATTCCTCAAGAAAGGGGACAAGTCGGTTGGGGTGCAGCGTCAGTACAGCGGCACTGCAGGGCGGATTGAGAACAGTCAGATTGGCGTATTCCTGGCCTATGCCAGTGCCAGGGGGAGGACGCTGCTGGACCGGGAGTTGTACCTGCCCCAGGTGTGGGCGGAGAACTGGGAACGGCGCCGGGAGGCCGGAGTGCCTGAGGGTGTCGGCTTTCGGACCAAGCCGCAACTGATGCTGGAGCGGGCGGTGGAGTCGGGAATCCCCTTCCCTGGGTGGCCGGGGATGAGGTCTACGGCAACGACCGAAACCTGCGGCTGTGGCTGGAGCGAGAGGGCGTTCCCCACGTACTGGCCATCAAACGCAGCGAGAAGCTGTGGGCCTTGACTGACAGGGGGCCGCGTCAGGTGAGGGCTGACCGGCTGGCGTCCGGGGTTGAGGAATGCGCTTGGGTGAGGTGCAGCGCCGGGGACGGAGCCAAGGGACCACGGGTCTACGACTGGGCCACTGTGGAAATACGTCCCCTGAGGGAGCCTGGCAAGGGCTATTGGCTGCTGGCCCGGCGCAGTCTGTCCAACCCCGGGGAACTGGCCTACTAAGTGTGTTACGGCCCGGCGGGAACGACCCTGGAGGAACTGGCGAGGGTGGCCGGGACGCGGTGGGCCATAGAGGAATGCTTTGAGGAGGCCAAGGGACAGGTGGGGCTGGACCAGTATGAAGTGCGGAGGTGGGACGGCTGGTACCGGCACATCACCCTGGCGATGCTGGCCCACGCGTATCTGTCCGTGATCAAACATCAGGCCATGGAACAGGGAGAAAAGGGGGCCACTACGGCCCGGACGAAGCGCTGATTCCGATGACAGTGCCCGAGGTGCGCCGGTTGCTGACCCGCCTAGTATGGACGGAGAACCAACCGCCGGATTTCATCCTGTACTGGTCGTGGTGGAGACGGCGCCACCAAGCACGAGCCCAGAAATACCACTACAAACGGCGCCTGTATAATCTGCGACTGTAGTATTAGAGGGTGTCTAAAAAGGGTGTAACTGGGATAGTGGTACGAAGGCAGGAACCTGGGAGTTGGTTGTAGTGTGGAGGCATGGAACGACCTGCTTATGCTAGCGATGTCAGCGACCGGGAGTGGCAGTTTTTGGAACCGTTGTTGCCGCCACCCAAACCTGGAGGGCGGCCGGTCAAGTATCCGAGGCGCGAGATCGTCAACGCCATCCGCTACGTGCTGCGCACCGGCTGCTCTTGGCGGATGCTCCCCCACGACCTGCCGCCTTGGCGCACCGCATTCCATTATTTCCGTACTTGGCGCCGGGATGGAACCTGGCAGCGAGCCCACGACACGCTGCATGCCATGTTGCGGCAAGCTCAGGGCCGCCAGGCCACACCCTCCTGAGCTTGCCGAAGGGGCGGCCATCATCGACAGCCAATCGGTGAAAACCGCTGAAAAAGGGGGCCCAGAGGGTACGACGCAGGCAAGAAGGTGAAAGGGCGAAAACGCCACATCGTAGTGGATACCCTGGGACTGCTGCTGGCGGTGGCGGTGCATCCGGCCGACATTCAGGATCGAGACGGCGCCCGGCTGGTATTACAACGGCTGGTGGGTCGATGCCCCCGGCTAAAGGTGATCTGGGCCGACGGAGCCTACGGAGGCAAACTGGTGGAGTGGGCCCAGAAGACCGCCGGTTGGAGCCTGGAATTAGTGCGCCGTCCCGCTGGGCAGAAGACCTTTCAAGTATTGCCCAGACGTTGGGTGGTGGAACGGACCTTCGGCTGGCTGAACCTGCAACGGCGACTGAGCAAAGATTACGAGGCATTGTGTGAAACCACCGAAACCTGGCTGTACATCTCCATGACCGGGCTCATGCTACGCAGACTCACCCACCTTTTGCCTTTTTAGACACCCTCTTAGATGCTGTGGGAGGCCCCGTCGTGAGTGAGAGTTACGGCGGGGCTGTTTCATAACCGAGGCATCCAACACAAAAAACCTCCGGCCCATTGGCCGAAGGTGCGGTCAGTCCATGTTACGATAGCATCGCTCAAGCGCAGCCGGGAGAACGCCGTATCCCAGGCTCCAAGCGATCCCGAGGAAGAATAGACTGCTTCCTCGACGCTTTCTCTTCCAGCTCCTGCAACGTCGCCACTCTGATTGCTTTACTGCGGTCTGTCATCACGTCTGTGGTGCACGATCCCACCGCCACAGTAGCCCAATTTCCGAGCGCCTTTGACATCACAGGCGTTGGCAGTTGTAGCGACAACCAACAGGCCAAGGCCATTCCGTTCGCAGGGTTTCCAAACGCCGCAATCCCCACAGTCTTTGTCTGCAGTAAGAAACTGGCAGCTAAACCCAAATCCACCGATGGAGACGGATGGACGGCGTGAGGACAGCGGAGGTGTGTGAGGGCGTTACGGGAGAGATTATCCGGGCTCCAATTCGGGTAAACGGGAGTTGGCGGACGGTCTGCAGGTGCTTTGGGGGCACCGATGGGCGGCCTACAGTGGATGTGGTGAGCGAGATGGCAGGATAGGACACGGCAAGAGGCGCTCGCGGACCGGACTGGCGCGAGTTTGCGAGGACGTTCGGTTGTGCGGACCGTGGTCTACCTCTCCCTTAGTTCCAGGCCACGCTGGCCTTGCGCCCAACCCTGCCCAAAGGGGACATATTTGAGCGTATCCAGAACTCCGCCCACCGTAGCATCGCGCCGCTATGTCAGAACCGGGGGCAAGCGAAATATGAAATGGGGCCATCGCCGAAAGGCGATGGAAACTGGTGGCACGAAATCTTTGTAATGATGAGCTGATTGGTACAGGGCCTTTACAATGACGTACTGAGACCATGCAAACAATTGCCGAGCAACCCTGCATTGCACTCGTCATCACAAGGGTGCTCAGCTAGTAGACTGTTCGCGCTTTGCTATCCAGAGCGCCAGGAAACGGCATGGGCGGCGAACCACAGTTGTTCAGGGTCAACCCGGAAAACCGACAATCCGAGCGGATCGAAGAAGTGGACTTTGCCCGACTAGGGCTACGCGAGCGGCAGGACATACAGGAATGGGTGGCCGCAAATCCCAGTATGCTTGACGATGACCTGTTGATAATCGACAAGGAATACAGCGGATTCGACCGTACCGACGAAAGGCTGGACCTTCTGGCTGTAGATAGCGACGGCAAATTGGTAATAATCGAACTAAAACGGGAAGATACCGGCACTGACGCCCACTGGCAGGCCATCAAATACGCTAGCTATTTCCAGCGTGCCGCTGCTGAGGACATAGTTGGGTTGGCTGCCAAGTATTGGGGCGAATCCCAAGATGCCGCGATTACTCGGCTGTTTCAACACCTAGAAGTCTGGCCGGAAAGCCATTGGCTGGGTTGTGCGCTACGCGAAGCAGACGTATTCTAGACTTATATGGCATGGTGGTGCATGTAATACGTTGCAACACCCACTGTTTCATCGATAATCGACGTTAAGAAAACGCCGACTTGGGGAGAATCGGGGTTTCCGGCCAGATTTCTAGTATTACAACGACGAGTTATTTGGTAGGATTGCGTGAGCACTGGGAGGTTTCGGGAGGTGAGGCGGGGCGATGGACGCGGCAGCTTTGGAGGGAGTTTACGAGGGCTTGCAGGATTTCCATAGCTACTTTGCGCCGGTTTTCGGTCGCAAGCAGTGGCGGGAACGTGGTGGACAATACCTGCAGGGTCTGCTGGTGCAATCCCAAGAGCGGCGCAACGCGGAAAACCTCTCGGAGGCGGTGCCGGCGTCGCCACGGGCGCTGCAGCGCTTTCTCACCGAATCGCCCTGGGATGATGACCGGGTGATTGGCCGGTTGCAGGAGTATCTGGGTCCCCGGTTGGAGGACCCTGAGGCGGTGTGGGTGCTGGACGGCAGCGACTTTCCCAAGCAGGGGGTGAAGTCGGTGGGCGTGGCCCGGCAGTACTGCGGGGCGTTGGGCAAGATCGCCAGCTGCCAGGCTGGGTTGTTTCTGGCCCATGTGGGACCGAGGGGACGGGTGTTGGTGGACAAACGGCTGTACCTGCCCGAGGAATGGACTGGGGATGTGGAGCGCTGCGTGGCGGCGGGAGTGCCGGAAGATCGACGGGAGTATCGGAGCAAGACGGAGTTGGCCCTGGAGATGGTGGAGCGAGCCCAATCCAGGGGACACCTGGGGGCCCAGTGGGTGGCCGGGGATAGTGCTTTCGGGATGTCGCCCCCGTTTCGCGAAGGATTGGCGGCGGCGGGAATGCGCTACGTCCTGGACGTGCGGCCGGATATGACGGTCTGGCCGTTGGAACCGACCTGGACCGATCCGCCCTATCAGGGCAACGGTCGTCCCCGTAAGCCCAGACTGCGCGGCGGGCAACGACAGACCATGCAGGAGCGGGCCGCTGCAATCCCTGTGGACGGCTGGCGGGAGATCACGGTGCCGAGGGCAGCCAGGGACCGCGCACCTACCGTTACAGCGCCCAACGGGCCCGGATAACCCACCAGCGCAAGCCCGGCGAAATCCTCTGGGCGATCTATCGCCAAAACCTGGACGGCAGCGAGTCTCGCTACTACTTGTCCAACGCGCCCGGGGACACGCCGCTGGAAACCCTGGCCTATGTGGGCGGCTCCAGGTGGCGCATCGAAACCGAGTTCGAGACTGAGAAGAGCGATGTGGGATTGGACGAGTACGAGACCCGAACCTGGGCGGGTTGGCACCATCACGTCACCATGTGCCTGCTGGCCGGAGCGTTTTTGTTGACCCTGCAGCAGGGTTGGGGGGAAAAAGATGCCCCAGATCACTCGTCCCCAGGTGTACCGGGTGGTGCGTGAACTCTTGCCCAAAGAGCAGTTCGGACCAGAGGAACTGCTGCGGTGGCTGGCCGATGTCCAAGAGCGCAACGAAAGGGCCAGACTCTCCCACGAGAAACGCCGCGCCG
The DNA here is from genome assembly GCA_965216065.1 of Dehalococcoidia bacterium. Taxonomy (GTDB): domain Bacteria; phylum Chloroflexota; class Dehalococcoidia; order Lucifugimonadales; family UBA3495; genus VXOI01. The sequence continues at coordinate 1,417,406 of CBDCFB010000001.1, read as the reverse complement.
CCCTCGGTCGCCACCCCTCCGGCCTCCCTCCTTAACTCGTCGTTGTAATACTAGGTGCAGACGACTTAAACGCGCTCAATAATGACCAACGCATCATTTTAGCAAGCCATAGGTTCGCTCCTGAAGTAACTTCCGCCGCCTTGTGGCTTAACCAGAAGGTGCCCGGAGAGGAAAACATGATTACTTGCGTCAAGCTGACTCCTCACCAGGACACGCATACCGGGGCGTTATATGTCCAAGCTTCAACCATAATACCGGTGCCAGGAGTGGAGGACTATCTAGTTGGCGTAGGACACGGACAGCAGCCTGAGCTTAGAGAATCTCGAAGTAGTATTGGGGCCAAACTTACAGCGACATTTGCCCGAAACAAAAACGACGAAGTCAGTCAATTCGTCAAAAGAGTAGGCGCTCTTACCAGAAATGGATTGCCGGATGAAATTCGTCCGGACAGGATTGGCAGATGGGCTGGTGACGCAGGTGATCGCCGCTATTACAACTTGTGGTATTCGCGCCCCCCGTGGGGCAATTGGAAAGTGAACTATTCGCTGGGTCTGAGGCCAGAGAAAGAATCTGAGAAATGGCTGGTCATCATATCGTTTGAAAACCGACAGAGGTTGCCTCTACCCGCCCTTGAAAGCAGCAGCCTCAACGTCGAACAGGCCATCGATTCACACGGTATCTTCAGCTTCGTAAGAGCCGGACCCGATAACTTGAACAATAGTTTTGCCAACAAAATTGCAGATACATTGCGGGAATTGATATCGCAGATCACGCCCGTGGTGAACGATCTAGAAAACGAAGGTGGTGAAGATGACGAAGCTTAGCCCAGTAGTAGCGCGTTGATCGTTGCCACGCTGGCGGGGGACACCGGCCGGCGTCGCTACAGGCGCAGGGTCGACTCGCGACAGAAGAACTCCAGCACGGCCTGCCCTAGGTTTTCGTTGGCAAAGTCACGCAGTTCCTGCTGGTAGGGGTACGACTTAATTGTTCGCGTTTCCAACTTGTCGGAAATGAGCACCAGCAGCCTCAGCACCGTCAGACTGGGGGAGCCGGCGGCGTTGACACATTCGTCAATGGTCCTTGGGGGGTCTATCCCCGCGCCTGCGGGGGAACCCGGCGACCGCGGCGCCATGCCATCAGCGATAAAGATCTATCCCCGCGCCTGCGGAGGAACCCTAGCCAACGCGCTCCATATGTCGCCCGGGCGGGGTCTATCCCCGCGCCTGCGGGGAAACCGTGCTGATGCTGACGGCGTCCACCGAGGAGCATGGTCTATCCCCGCGCCTGTGTCAACGCCGACGGAGAAACGACCCGGTATCGCCGATGGTGACCTGACCCACCAGGTTCTTGTTCTCCCTGCCGCCGATTTAGAGTTGACCCACCCTGTCGCTACTGCTCAGCGATTGCGTCAGTGGCCGATTGGCCAGCGACTCTGTCAGTCGGAATAGTTGTCGTTGCCGTTAGCTGGCGTTGCGCCCAGCAGGTGATGCGAGCTGAAGATTCCGGACTGCCGTTTCTCGCGCAGCCGGTAGCTCTCCCCACGGATGTTGAGCACGTGGCTGTGATGCAACAGCCGGTCCAGTACCGCCGAGGCGATGACCGTGTCGCCGAGGAGCTCGCCCCATTCACCGAAGCCCTTGTTCGATGTCAGGATGATGCTGCCCCGCTCGTAGCGGGCCGAGACCAGGGTGAAGAAGGCGGTGGCGGCGTCCCGGTCGTAGGGCCAGATACCGAACTCGTCCACCACCAGCACCTTGGGAGCAAGGTAGATGCGCAGCCTCCGGTCCAGGTTGTGCTCGGCACGGGCCTTGCGCAAGTCCTCCATCAGGTCGTAGGCCCGGACGAAATAGGCACCGTAGCCGCGCCCGATGGCCTCCTTGGCCAAGGCCACCGCCAGGTGCGACTTCCCCACGCCAGGTGGCCCCAGGAGCAGGATGTTGGTGGCCTCGGCCACGAAGGCCAGGTTGGCCAGTTCCTTGACCTGCCGCTCGTCGATGGAGGGCTGGAAGGCGAAGTCGAATTGCTCCAAGGTCCTCTGGAAGGGGAAGTGGGCCATCTTGGTCCGGGTGGAGAGATAGCGCTCCCGGCGAGCATCCACCTCGACGCCCAGCAGTTGCTCCAGCATATCCGGATAGGTCAGCTGCTTGCTGGCAGCGGTGTCGAGTGTGTTGTCCAGGACCTCCACGGCCTGCTTGAGTCCGAGACTCTCCAGGTACTGGCGAGCCTGTTCCAGGGCGATCACCCTGCACCTCCCACGGCGGCCAGCTCGTACACCTCCAGGGAGCGGCGCTCCACCTCTCCCACGGGGACCTGCACCGCCATTGCCTCCCGGCGCGGCCGGTTGTCTCCCTGGGGCAGTCCCTGCCACTGGCCGGGCATAATGAAGCGCTGACCGGGTTTCTGGGCCCTTGGATGCACCGCGATGCGCTCATCGCCGGCCCAGATCTCCACCGCACCCTGTCGCTGTCCCACCTGCACGACACGGCCCACCCACTTCCAGTGGACTCCGTACCGGGATCCCTCCCAGCTGACGAATCCGTCCCGGGCCACCTTCCGGTCCTCCCGCAGGTAAGGCGCCAGCGCCCCGCGGCCTGGCAGCTGGCCCAAGTGAGACCGCTCCTCGGCCAGCATCTCCCAAGGCACCCGCTGGGTCGTTCCGCGCACTCTGACGTTGGCCACCGTGTCGCACCACTCCAGCCCCTGGCGATTCAGATCGGCGTCGTCGGTGAATCGCATGCTGGGCCACATGTTGCCTTTGACGTACTTCACGCCGCTCTCGACTTTCCCCTTGGTCTGGGCCCGGTAGGGACGGCAAAGCTGGATCTCGAAGCCCGCCCGCATGGCAAAGTCCAGCATTCGCTGGTTCCACACCGGCTGTTGGTTCTCGTCCCGTCCCAGGGTCACCACCTTGGCATAGTCATAGAGGCAGCGCCGCGGCCCGCCGCCCAGATATTAAAAGGCATTCACGTGGCACTGGATGAATGCGGCGGTGTCGGCCCGCCTGACCAACTCCACGTAGCCAGCCCGGGACCAGCCCAGGGTCATCACGAACACCCAGATGCGACGTTTCTTCCCGTCTTGGTCCAGGTGGCCAGGCTGCCCCAGTCCACCTGGGCCTGCTCCCCGGGCGCAGTCTCGAAACGCATCGTGGCATCCGGCATCCGGCGACGCCGGCGCGGCGACACGTAGGACTTCAGGATGGAATAGCCATCTTCATAGCCCAGGGCCTTGAGCTCGCGGTGCAGGACCACGCAGTTTTCCAGCCCCTCCGACACCCGCCGGTCAACGTACTCGGTGTAAGCGTCCTCCTGAGCTTGTCGAAGGGTTCGATCCCCTGGAGGCCCGGGCCTTGGGCCGCATGGCCTCCGGAGACTTCAGGTATCTCCGCACCGTATTTCGAGCGATGTCCAGTTCCCCGGCGATCCCCCGTATGGAACGGCCCGCTCCCTTCATCTCGTAGATCTCTTTCACTTGTTCCACCTTCAGCAAAGTCTGTCGAGCACCTCCACGAAGACTTCGTGAATGATGCCCCAGCCATCGGGTGGGTCAACGGGGGAACCGCTTCGCAGTAGTGATTGAGCCATCAGCCGGGGGGTCTATCCCCGCGCCTGCGGGGGAACCTGCATATCCTGGCCTCCATATCTCTGTCTGTCCGGTCTATCCCCGCGCCTGCGGGGGAACCGCATCCGTCCGGCCCTTGTAGACGGCATAGGCGGGTCTAGGCCTTGCATCAAAAGTGGGAGCCAGCGTCAGGTCCAGTCTCTCTGATCCAAAAGGCCTGATTTTGTCTCAAAACTGGCAGGTGCCGTTGAAAAGAGACCAGTTGGACTCGGGACACGAGTTTAGGCATCGACCGGAGCGGCGAGGGCCTCTGTCTGTAGAGGGTCATCGGCATCCCCGGGCTTTCGCTCCTCTTCTCCGATCCATTAAACTGGCCGGCAACATGAGCGCCGTCCTCAGGGCTCAGGAAGCAAGAAATGACGACCGAAGCGAAGCCGGAACTGTCCTTACGGGAGAGGGGCCAGATACCGTGTGAAAACGAGGTCGACGTGATCCAGTGCTTCGAGGCGGGGAGTATGGAGTTCTTCCCTTTCCCTACCGTCTTTTTCGGCGGCGACGAAGGCGAGTAACCAAGCAGCAGACCTATTAAATAGAACTGCCTCCCAGCATAAAATAGAGTTGCCGGCGGGTTGAATACCCCTACTCGAGGGAATCTTGAGTCAACTTCGCGATTTGAGCTTCCGGCTGATGTGAAGGGAAAAACGATGAATGCGTCCGATGACTTGTTAAGGGAACAGGCCTATCTCGTGGAACGAGGGGTTCGTCCTTTGGCATGGATATGCGCCGTGTCTTCGGACAAGGAATCGATGGAAAAGACATACGAGCGACTCACTACGGTAATGTACCCCAGCCTCGCGATTCCTTTCGTCGTGCCCCGGAAAGATGGCGTCTTTGCTGACGTGGGATTCGCCGAGGAGCGTTGGGTCGTCGATATGCTCGAATGGGCTCACAGTGGCGACATTCCCGACGTGCAGCTGCACCGCATAATATGTCTGCTGCTTGGTTACTCGCCTAAGGCTATTGCCGAGCGCGACGTCAGGATGTATGCAGGCGATCCAAGCAGGTGGGTTAGCTCACGATCTTCTCTATCTCCCTCACACCCATCACCAACCCCTCCCTGACACCTGCAATAGCTACCTTTTCCCCTCCGCTAATTTACCCTGTCTTACTGCGCATTTCACCTTGGCTTTGGTTTAGGTCTGGAATACCTCACGCCGCATCGACACTACCGGGTGGTCGAAGTCATCATGATGGGCCGTTCTGGCAGAAAGCCCGACCCTACGCGCCATGCAGCCGGCTGGTCGTGGTTGATCGACCGTAAACCCAACTCCGAGGCTAACCCCATAAGCGCGTCGAATCGCTCCTCGGTCAAGGGATGGCGCAGGGCGTCCGCGGCGTTGGGCCGGATTCCGTGGCACATAGTAATCGGTATTTTCATAGTGTGCTCCACTATATCAAGGCGTTCCAATGTGATTGCTCTGGCATCCACGTCTTTAGAAACGATCTCAAATTAGCGAGGCTCCATTGACGGCGGTACCAGATAAGGGCACATGCCAGTTGGAGCAGACCAAGGTAATTGGATGGCTTCTTGTCGTAGCGCACCAGTATCGCCCGGCACTTGGACATCCAGTCCAGGGTGCGTTCCACCACCCACCGCCGGGCTGGGTGGGTCTTCTCGCCCGATTGGTCCAATTTCTCCTCGCCAATACGCAGGATGTGCGGCTGGTATCCGGCGTCGGCGACGGTTCGGTGGCCGGTGGGATTGTCATACCCCTCGTCCAAGCACAGGGTCCAAGCACAGGCTCTGGGCACCTTCCGGCCGCTCCACCACTATGCTCTCCAGCGTCGGCCTGAGGAGTTTCGTGTCGTGGACATTAGCTCCGGCAACCACCACGCTCAGTGGTCCGCCGGCCCCGTCGACCAAGATGCTTTTCTTGCTTCCTGCCTTGCCCCGGTCCGTGGGATTGCGTCCAATAGCGCCCCCCCAAAACGTGCTTTCCCCATCAAGCAGTCAGCTGACTGCCATTCCCAGTTTACGCCGTCCAACTCCTGGCATTCTTCTATCAGGACGACCCAGACACGTTCCAGCACCCCGCCCTCTACCCATCGCTGGAAGGTCCGGTGGATGGTGCTGTCATCCCCCAGCTCCTTGGGCAAGTGGTTCCATTGGCAGGAGCTACGCATACGGAAGATGACGCCTTCCAGCATCTTCCGCTGGTCCACCCGTTTGCGCCCTTTCGCCTTGGGGGGATCCAACTCCAAAATCACCGGTTCAATTCGCTCCCACAGATCATCGGGTACTTCCCATATAATGGGCAGAGTCTCGCTCTTTCCCATCATCCACCACCACCCAAGTTTCCTCCAGCTTAACCGAACCGCCTTTGTGTTCTCCCTTTAAGACCAATCCTAATTTGAGATAGTCTCTTAGTGCCACTCGACAAATATGAGTTAGGCAGAGAAGGGGCCTGCCAATACAGAATGGTCAGCACTTTTTCTTTTATGGTTCCTTATGGAGCGGTGAAGGCGTAGACGCCGCCGTCCAGGGAGCCCACGTACAAAGCGCCGCCGGCGACGGTGTAGGACGGGATGCCATCAAAATAGCCCTTCTGGAACCGCCAGATTTCTTCGCCTGTTGCCGCGTTCAGCGCCCTCAGGTGTCCATCGCTGGACTCTGCATACAGCACGCCGTCAGCCACCATGGGCGACCGCAGGCCCCAGCTCACCGACTCCGCACTCCAGACGAGCCCGCCGGTCGCGGCGTCAAGGGCGTAGAACCGGCCGGATTCGGAACTCACGTACACCAGATTATCGGCGGTTACGGGCGCGGCGTTGATCATCTCGTCCGCTTCGTACGACCAGAGAGGCTCTCCGGTCGCTGTGTCCAGGGCGTAGACGTGGTCGTCCGGCGAGAAGTAGTAGACGTTGCCAGCGACCACGGCGGGTAAGTCCCTCGCGGGCAACCTCTCCGTCCCGTAGCTCCAGACCAACTCCCCGGTCGCCTCGTCCAGTGCGTAGGCCGTGTTGACGGCCGTCAGGTACACGACCCCTTCTACGACCGTGGGTGGGGATTCCGCCCCCTGCCCGGCGCTGAAGCTCCAGACCAACTCCCCGGTCGATACGTCCAGGGCTTGAAACTCTCCGAACTCACTAAACGTGTAAAGCTTTCCGCCCGCTATCGTGACGGTGAATTCAGCACCGTACGGAAGGGGCGCTTCGGCGACCCACGCCTGCTCTCCGGACATCGCGTCAAGGGCGTGGAGTTTTTGGTCCCCCTCGGACAGCGCTTTCAAGTAGATGACTCCGCCGCTTACGACGGGAGAGTATTGCACCCAATCGCCTGTGTCGTGGCTCCAAAGCTCCGCTCCGGTCTCCGCGTCCAGGGCGTACAGGTGGTTGTCGTTGGACCCTGCGTACGCCACCCCGCCGCTCACGGTTGGAGTCGACCTTATGACATCGTCCGTCTCAAAGCGCCACAGCAACTCCCCGGTCTCCGCGTCCAGGGCGTAGACGTGGTTGTCGTCGGACCCCACGTATACCGCTCCCCCAGCTACGGTCGGCGCATTGACAACCCAGCCTCCGGTAGGGTGGCGCCAGAGCAGGGAATCATCCGACTGGGATGGCTCGGAGGGACCAGACAGCATCTGTTCAGGAAGACAGCTCAGGAGGCCGACCGTAAACTCCATGACTGGGGCGGCGGTAGCAGGGCTGGCGTCCGGCAGGGTACCGCCAACGATGCCCGCCACGTCGGCGTCTGATAGCAACTCGCGCAGGCACCCTTCAGCCTCCTCGGTCAACTCATCCTCCATCTGCGCAACTAGAGCGGAGAGGAATATTCCGGCGGCCGTTTCCGGAGTGAGGCAGCCAAATATAGACGCCTCCCACTGTTGCGTGTCGCCATTAGACATAGCACGCCGTTCCAGCACGGACTCCAGCAGTTGGTCGCCCAGCTCGGCGCGGATGCAAGACTGTTCGGACGTGGTGAACGTGTCGAACAGCATCCCCCAGATCGTGCCAGCGTCAATGTCGTAATCGCGTATCAAGGGGGCGCCAACCTGCTCCGGCGTTGGGGTCGGTACCGGTGTAGGAGTCAGAGTGGGGTCTGGTGTCTGGGTTGTCCCCGGGGTGGGTGTTGGCGGAACTGATGTCGGCGTTGGCGTATTGGTGGCCCGTATGGGCCCCGGCGTTTCCGTAGGCAGTGCCGTCGTCGGCCCATCGCCACACGCCGGCAGCAAAGCGGCGGCCAGCAAACATAAGAGTCCAAGCCATGCCGTCCGTCGAACGTACTCTCCCAATACACCCCTAACACGTGAGGTGATCGCCAACCGTTGCCCCCTTTATGGCCTCGCCGCGAAGCTTGTCAATGCCCGTAGCTATTGTACGGTCGGGGGCACCCTAGTGGAACAAGCTAAATCTTAGCGTGAAGGTTCTTGTTTGTGTCCAGTTAGGTGGACATTCTCCTTGAACGTCGACAGCCACATCGGTACGCTTTGTCGGCGCCATTGACACGGAGCGAGGAATCTGAAAATGCTTCCGGCGCGCGACTCCCCCATCGGCAATACCCCTGGATTCCCACTTCGGTCGGAATGACAGCTTAAGTTTGCGGAGACAACTGAAAGACGCTGCGTGGGCCGCTCAGGGCCGTCGCGGGCTCCTCTTTCACCCGGTCACGGTGAACCTTTCGAACCATCGGCCTATGGTGAGGGCGCCCTGCGGCTAGCTGAGGATGAGCATAAAACAATAGAGGCTGCTTCCTCACATATGGCCCTGATGGGCGGAACTCAGCGTTGACTCTGCCAACCCGCGGGAATATCATCGGGAGTAATATGGATCGCATGTCCGTACTTTTACAGGAGGGGCGATCATGGACTTTGGATTGTTTACCACTTGGAACGCCGTTTACGAGGGCGGCAAGGTCCCCTGGGACCCCGACTATCAGGGCGGCAAGCTCCTCGAAGCCGAGGCCTACAAGCAGAACTTCCGGGAGATCGACCACATCGAGGACGCGGGTTGGGACTACGTCTGGTTCGGCGGCGGTCACTTCTCCACCCAAGGCAGCATGGACCCCCAATCCCTAATGCTGTCCGCCGTCATCGCCAATCACACCAAGAACATCAGGATTGGCACCTCCATCCACCGCCCGACCCTGCGGTTGCCCGGTGAGACCCCATCCCCGCGGGCGTTGCCCCACGAAAGGTACGCCTTCGACAACCTCCAGCCCGAGGACCCTTTCCAAGTCGCGGAACAGGTTGCCATCGCTGACCAGATCAGCGATGGACGCTTCATCTACGGCGCAGGGGCCCGCACTCGCGGCTCTGCCGAGCGCCGGGAGTACTTCTTCGAGTACCTGGAGCTTCTCAAGCAGCTCTGGAACGAGGAGAGATTCTCCGGTTTCGAGGGCAAGTACTTCAACTACCCCGCCTTCTACGAGAGCTACATGAGCATCCCCAAGCCAGTGCAGAAGCCCATGCCCATGCTGCTTCCCGTGGACAGCCAGGAGAGCTTCGTGCCCATGGGAGAGCAGGGATACCGCATTGCAATCGGCGCCGGCAGTTCCCCTCACAACCTGCGGGGCTCCGCCGTCCTCCGCGAGGACGTCAATGCCTACCGCAAGGCGTGGATAGACGCGGGGCATGAAGGAGATCCTACCACCGTCGTCCGGGTGCCCACTCTTGTTGCCGACACCCAGGAAAAAGCCGACAGCCGCGTCGAAAACCTCATGGACCTCGCCCGCATCTATTACGCGGGTCGTGTGGCCATCGGGAGCACTGACGCCGGCAGCGCCGGCCCCGATGCCACCGAGGAAGTCAACCTCTTCGGCACGCCGGAAGAGGTGGTCGAGAAGATCCACATGTTCAGGGAGGCCTTCACTACCGACGAGATTATGTTCGAGTGCAACTGGACATCATCCGTCCCCCGCGAGGTGGTCATGGACACCTTGAAGTGCCTCTCCGAAGACGTCATCCCCCACTTCAAATAGGCGGGGAGTTTGATTGGAGGGAATTAGGGCGGCCCACCGGTGGGCCGCTCGTTTCCTAAACCGAAGCCAAGGTGGGATATACATTTACGGTGCGGTGAAAATCTGTAAACGGCGGAGGTAAATTGTCCCGTGAGGGAGCCCGGCAAGGGCTATTGGCTGTTGGCCCGGCGCAGTTTGGCCAACCCCGGGGAACTGGCCTACTACGTCTGTTTCGGTCCGGTGGAGACGGCCTTGGAGGAACTGGTCAGGGTCGCGGGAACCCGCTCGACCATAGAGGAGTGCTTCGAGGAGGCCAAGGGGCAGGTGGGGCTGGACCAGTACGAAGTGCGGAAATGGGATGGCTGGTGTCGCCACAACACCCTGGCGATGCTGGCCCACGCCTACCTGGCGGTGGTCCGGCACCGGGCGAACGGGCTTTGCAGTGGCAAAAAGGGGAAGATCCGGAGTGGGATCAAGGCCTGATACCGTTGACGGTACCCGAGGTGCGGCGGCGGCTCTACCACCTGATCTGGCAGTCCAGGCCCACGGCGAAATCGGTGCTGGAGTGGTCCCCCTGGAGGCGGCGACACCAAGCCAGAGCCCGCCTCTGTCATTACAAACGACGCCTTACCACCTATCTGCGACTGTAGTACTAAGTTCCTCGTCGGTGTCGACTAGACCAATTCCTCAGGTCGGGCGAACGCAGAAGTCGGATCAATGAAGGTCTCTTCCAAGCGGTTCACCTGGTCCAATAGCTGCGCTACCGGGGTGGGTTCGTCTGTGAGCCTCACCAGATATTCGAGCGATACTCCAAGTATGCGGGCCGTATTCACCGCACCGTCAAACAACAGGTTCGCCAAGCCATTCTCTACCATTGAGATCATCGGTGCGTTGTAGCGATCACCGATCTCGACAACTAGCTAGGTTTTGTCAATGGCGGCGACTTCATAGACCACTGTGGCGGAGGAATCGTGTACCACTGACGTGAGTACTGGCGGCAGTTGTTCAATCAGAGTGGCTAGGTTACAGGAGCAAGAAGAGAGGGAGTTGACGGTGCGGTCTATTCTTCTTCGGGATGGACAGGTGCTTGCGAGGAAGGGTTCTCCCCGCTGTGCCTCAGCCTGTAGCTCTCGACGTTCATTTCCAGGATCTGGACGGCTGCGACGATGAATAGTCAGCACCCTCGACGCCTTTTCTCCCCGCTCCCATAACGTCGCCACTCTGCCTGAACAACTGCCGCCAGTCATCCTGTCATTTGTAGTACACGGTTACTCCGCCACAGTGGTCCGTCTTCTCGGCGTCATTGACAGCTCCGACGTTTACAACCGTGGACGGTGACGGGACGTCCGCTATAATCTGCAGATTGCTATTACAGTTGGGGAACGATCATGGAAATTCAAAGTGGCGTGTTCATAATCACGGGTTCAGCGACGGGGTTGGGAGCGGAGGTGGCTCGGCAACTCGCTGCAAAAGGCGGCCGTGTGGTGATCAACTACACCAGGAGCGAGGCTGAGGCCAAAGCATCGGCGGAGGCGTGCCGCGCGGCAGGCGGCGAGGCCATCCTGTGCCAGGCCGACGTGTCGGTGGATGAGGAGTGCCGACGGATGGCAGCGGCCGCGCTGGATCAGTGGGGCCGCATTGACGGGCTGGTGAACAACGCCGCCACGTCGGTAATCGTGCCGCACCACGATCTCGAGGGGCTGGCTTCGGAGGACTTCCGGCGCGTCCTTGATGTCAACGTGGTGGGCGCGTTCCAGATGGTGCGGGCGGTTACGCCGGCCATGCAGGAACAAGGCAAAGGGGCCATCGTCAACGTGTCATCCGGCTCCGGGTTCAGCGGTTCGGGCAGTTCCATCGCCTACGCTGCGTCCAAGGCGGCGCTGAACGTGATGACGTACTCTCTGGCGCGCGCCCTCGCGCCGGAGATACGGGTCAACGCGGTGTGTCCGGGCGTGATGCAGACGCGGTGGTGGCGGGACGGCCTCGGCGACGGCTACGAGGCATTCATAGACCGGTACGCAGAATCTGCCCCGCTTAAGTCAGCCGGTACCACCGAGATGGTGGCAGACCCGGTGGTGTGGCTACTGGAGGGTGCGGAACACGTTACCGGTGAGACTATCCTGGTGGACGCGGGTTCGCACTTGGGGCCTTCGCCACGGCGGTAGGGAGACCGGGGCCATCGACCGCATCTTCGAGGAGAATCTCAGGCTTCCCGGAAAGCTGCGCCTCGCCGCAAAGCACATCTTCGAAAGGCTCAGAGACGAGTATGACTTCCTCGGTGGGTACACCATCGTTAAGGAATTCGTTCGCGAGCACCGCTGCCGGACCAGGGAAATGTTCGTGCCCCTGGCTCATCCGCCGGGGCATGCCCAGTGCGACTTTGGAGGGGCCCTAGTACTACAACGACGGGTTGTTTGATAGGATAGTTGTCAAGATGATAGTGGGTGGTTTGGGTGATGGATGGGGCGAGTTTCGAGCGGGTTTACGACAACTTTCAGGACTTTCACGCCTTCTTCGCGGCCTCCTTCGGCCGCAAGCAGTGGCGGGAGCACAGCCGGAACTATCTTCAGGGGCTGCTGGTGCAGGCTGGGGAGCGGCGCAACGCCGAGAACCTGTCGGAATCGGTGGGCATCTCGGCCCGGGCGATGCAGCGTTTTCTGACCGAGGCCCGGTGGGACGATGCCGCGGTCATCGGTCGGCTGCAGGAATACCTGGCCCCCAGGCTGGCTCACCCCGAGGCGGTGTGGGTGTTGGACGGCAGCGACTTTCCCAAGCAGGGACGGAAGTCGGTGGGGGTAGCCCGGCAGTACTGCGGCAGGCTGGGGAAGGTGGCCAACTGCCAGGCGGGGATGTTCCTGGCCTACGTCAGCCCGCTGGGACAGGCATTGGTGGACAAGGGGCTGTATCTGCCCGAGAGTTGGATCTCCGACCAGGACCGGTGTGCGGCGGCGGGTGTGCCCAAGGAGCGGCTGAGCTACCGGTCGAAGACGGAGTTGGCCTTGGAGCTGCTGGAGCGGGCCCTGGGGTTGGGCCACCTCAAGGCCGGATGGGTTGCCGGGGACGACGCCTTCGGGATGTCGCCGTCCTTTCGGGAGTCCCTGGCGGGCCTGGGGATGCGCTACGTGCTGGACGTTCCGGGCAGCACTCCGGTCTGGCCCCTGGAGTTGGCTTGGACCAGTCCGGGGTCTCAGGGGTCCGGGCGCCCCCGCAAGCCCAGGCTCAGGGACGGGCAGCGTCGTACCATGGAGCAGCGCAGTGGCGAGTTGCCGGATAAGGCTTGGCGGGAGATAACGGTGGCCCAGGGAAGCCAGGGGCCGCGGAGCTATATGTTCTGCGCCCAGCGGGTGCGGGTAACCCGGAAGGGCAAGCCGGGCCAGGAGGCATGGGCCGTCTACCGCCGAAACCTGGACGGCAGCGAGCCTCGCTACTACCTGTCCAACGCTGCCGAGGATACTCCCCTGGAGACCCTGGCCTATGTGGGCGGTTCCAGGTGGCCCATTGAAACGGAGTTCGAGACGGAAAAGGGCGACGTGGGCCTGGACGAATACGAGACCCGTAGCTGGTCCGGCTGGCATCACCACATAGCCATGTGCCTGCTGGGTGGAGCGTTCCTGCTGGGCCTGCAGCAGGACTGGGGGGGAAAAGATGCCCCGGATCACCCGTCCCCAGGTGTACCGGGTGGTGCGGGAAATGCTGCCCCGGGAACGGTTCGGACCGGAGGAGTTGCTGCTGTGGCTGGAGGATACGCAGCTACGCAACGAGCGGGCGCGCCGCTCCCACCAGAGACGCCGCTCCGCCCGCCGTGAATGCAGGATGGAGCCACCACCTTAAACGCGTCGTTGTAGTACTAATATACCTTGGGTTCTGAGCAATCGTACCAGAACTTGACTGAAACCCGACGCAGTGTCAGCTTCTCTCTTGTGACCCGTCAACCGGGCTTTCCGGTGATATTGTCCGTGCGATAGTTGTGGTCAATAACGTGAATACATTACACGAGACCTGGCCATCGTTTTGTCCCGGATCCTAGCGCTGATCCCGGAGCGGTTATCGGGAGCCAGCTCAGGTCCGTACTCTCCCCCGGGTTACGTCCGGCAATCTGAAGACCGGTTGTGCGAACCGCGGTCTCCACGCCTGGACCACCTGCGAAAGCACCCCGGTAGGGGCCCTGGGCGGCCGGGACTTCCGGATTTCCCATGGGAGGACGGCCCCCCCTGCCGGCGGCCTGGGCCATCCTCATGGACCTCAGTGTCGCCCCATCGGATCGCCGCCGCCTCGCATCTCCTGTAGGAGTGTCAGGTCCAGCGTGTCCGCTTAGCACTACAGTCGCAGATGCTCGCGCAGGGAGGACGCCTCCATCTCCCGCTGGGGGACTTATGAATATGGCCAGTTACCACCACCACAGGCTACCTTCATCCTGGTAATTTGCAGGATAGAGCTGCTAGCGAAACCGGCCCCGTATGTAGGCCTGTCCATTGCCTTCTTTGCAGCTTCCCCGGCCTACCGGAGGTTCTTGATGTCAATGACGCCACAATAACGCTGCCTGACATTGTCCACTTCCTCATCATTAGGAATGCAGTCTACGCCACCGTGGCAGCCATCGGAATATCGGTGATGACTGACCAGGTATGGAAAGCCTCTCAGTTGATTTCCAGCCGGATCCGCAAACGGGTCGCCGGACCCTTTACCAGAGGACCCGGCGAATAAGAACCGGAGGTCCTGAATGTGAGTCCAATAACCCGGACCACCGCTCCGTCCCCGACGGTGGCGGCGCGTTCCGTTTACTTGTGTGGTACGCCGACTTTAATATGGAGTCCTGAATGGATGGCATGCCCCACAAGTAGACCGAACATAGAGACAAGCCTTCTCTTCTTACCCTGCCTAAAGCCCACCACTGGCCTGTAACTAAGGCGGTAATGGGGTTGCCTGCACCCGGGTGCGCCGGCCCGGCCCCGTTCCCAACCGTCAAGGTCATGATAGAGAGGTGAAGAGGATGTTTTTCGTCTCGAATTTAACCCGAATGCTGAGCGGTCCTTTGTTCGCATTCTGCGCACTATTGAGCCTCCTGGCCCTCACACTGGCAGGTTGCGGTTCCGGGATAGCCACCGCGCTCCCGCCGAATGCCGAACTGGCACCAACAAACACCGCGGAACCGCTACGCGCGACATCAGGTCCGGTCTCCACTCTGGCACCGGATGCCAGACCAACTGCAGCAAACACACCAATCCCCACCGTGGACAGCGGCCGGGCCGACTCCACCACTCCCTTGGCCGAAGACGTGTCCCGAGACATATCCTCAGGCCCATCAGTTGGTTACGAGGAATTGCTGAGGGCCATTCCCGACACTCCTGAGAACCGCAGCGAGGTGTACATCGACGACTATGCCCTGGCCCGCCGCCTATTCGTCATCCCCCTCCCGGGGCCGGGGGATGACGAAGCCGCTCTGCAGGAGTTCTACGATTGGAATCCTCCACTGGGCGAAGACGGTGATACCGTTCCGGTTCTGCAGTTCGGGCAAACTGCCTTCTTCAGCCCGCTTTATTACCCCGGCAAGCTCATAGCCGCGAACATCCATCATCTTGCTTTCGACATCCGGAGCATGGACCAGACCATCGTAGCCGGGCCTCCGGAGGCCAAGCTGGATGTAACCCTCGGGCGTTTCGACCCCGATGCCACCGACGAAGCCCTGCGTTCCTGCTCAGAGTGCCCCACCCCCGAGCGGGAAGAATATGGGGGCGTCCCCTATTACAGCTGGGGCCAAGATAATGGAGTGGACAGAGATATGATCTTGGCCCCTCCGGCCTTCGACCGCCTCGGCAGAGGAGGGCGGATCGCAGTCCTGGACTCCTACGTTTTCCACACCTGGGCCACTGATGAAATGAAATCGTTGATAGACGCCCTTCGGGATGAAAGGCCCTCCCTTGCGGACTTCGAGGAATACCGACTGCTGGCGGCCGGCATGTCCCGACTGGGAGCCTACGCCATGTTATTGAGCGACAACACCTTCGGGCTTGAAGCGATGGTCGAGAGTTACCTGGAGTGGCCGGATGCGAGCAACGATCAGGCCGCGGAGTGGAGGGTGAAATGGGCAGGACCGGGAGCCCTGCGTCCCTACCTGGCCTTTGCCATGGGCGCTGGCAAAGACGAAGACGGCCCCTACATGGCCCTGGCGCTGGTCCACGCCGACAGCCGACCGGCGGAGGAGAACGTAGACCTGCTGCGCCGAAGAATTGAAAGGGGAAGCTCGTCCATCCACCAGACCCCGTGGTCGGACCAAATTGACGTTGCCAGCCTGGAGATCCAGTCCGAGGACCGGCTGCTGTTGGCTAAACTCAGGGGCCCCATTTCTAGGTCTTACCTAGATTTGTTAACGTTTCGGGACAACCTCATCGTGCATGACTGCGGGCCATGCCAGTCCTGAGGCTCTTTGGATATTCTTTGTTAAGATCAGGCAGGCTCGCATGATCTTGGTTCTCCATTAACCTAAACCAATACCAAGGTGGGATGTGCACTTCGGGGAGATTTACGATGACCGAAAGGACTCCACGGCACCTCATATCACCTTCAGGCCCCAACTGGGTGGGCACCGATGGTGCGGTCAAGCGATATGTACATTTCACCTTGGCTTTAGTTTAGTACTCGGTCAAACTTGGTCTGGCAGATAGTCTCAGAGACCTGATCGTCGATGATACTCTGAGTCATGGAAGATGTTGTTGTGAGGTGGCAGTGTGGTCAGGGAGAAATTTGCGGTTCGGCTGACGCCGGAGGAGCGCAACCAACTGGAGCATTTGGTCCGGGCGGGGAAGAGTCCGGCCCGGGTTACGACCCGGGCGCGCATCCTGCTCAAATCCGGTGAGGGCTGGTCGGCGTCTCGGGTGTCCCAGGCCCTGGACGTGTCCGAGGGCACGGTGTTCCGCCTCAAGCGGCGCTTCCCCGAGGATGGGTTGGATGGGGCGCTCAGGGACCGGACCCAGCCCCACCGGTACCGCAAGCTGGATGACCGTGGCGAGACCCACCTGATCGCCCTGGCCTGCAGCCAGGCCCCCGAGGGCCACGACCACTGGAACCTGCGCCTGCTGGCGGACCGGATGGTTGAACTGGGCGTGGTTGACTCGCTGTCCCACGAGACGGTGCGCCTGCATCTGAAAAAAACATCCTCAAGCCGTGGCAGAAGAAACAGTGGTGCATTCCCAAGGTGAGTGCCGACTTCGTGGCCCACATGGAGGATGTCCTGGACCTGTATGCCGAACCCTACAATCCCGAAAGGCCGGTGGTGTGCTTTGATGAGACATCCACCCAGTTGCTGGCCGACGCCCGGACGCCGATCCCGGCGGCACCAGGACACCCCAAGCTTGAGGACTACGAGTACCGGCGGGAGGGCACCCGCAACCTGTTCCTGGCCTGCGAACCCTTGGCAGGCTGGCGGCACGTAGAGGTAACGGAACGGCGCACCAAGGAGGACTTTGCCCACCAGATGCGCTGGCTGGTGGATGAGGTCTATCCGGATGTCCCGGTGGTTCGAGTGGTCCTGGACAATCTGAACACCCATCGCAAGGCGTCGCTCTACGAGGCGTTCCCAGCTGACGAGGCCCGGCGCATTGCCAAACGGTTGGAGTTCCATCACACGCCCAAGCACGGCAGTTGGCTGAATCCTGTCCTGAGCTTGCCGAAGGGATGGCGGAAATCGAGTTCAGCATCTTCTCCCGCAGTTGCCTCAGGCAGCGTCTCCCGGACGAGGAATCCCTCTGCCGGGAGGTCCGTGCTCTGGAAATAGAGCGAAACGAAGCTCAAGCCCGCATCAACTGGCGCTTCAGCATCCAGGACGCCAGAACCAAATTCCATCGCCTCTATCCCATCAATTCCTGATTTGACCGAGTACTAGAGCTTACTAACAGTCAGCTACCAAGTGATCGGATTAATTCCCCTTGCCAGTGGCCGGTTAACTCCGCGTAATTCGACGGTCTTATCCTGGCTCACATTCACCCAGTACAACAGGTTGGGAATGAGATGGGTAAGCTCACCCACAGTCGACCAATCCGGGATGGGCACACTTGCCGGCAGAGGCAGGGATTCGACCGAAAAGGTACCGCTGGGATCGAACACAACCCATCGCTTCGTGACGTTATCGTACAGCGCGACCCACTGCAGGGTGTCCCCCAACGGAGCTAAAGCCTCCTCCGTTGGCAAAGCTCCGTATGCCTCGAATATCTCCCCTGGGTACACGGTCTGGATACTTGCTGTCAGGTCTGAACGAAACTCTCCGAATGCCGTTAGAGCGATTTCCGATCCGGAGACTTGCTCATCGATGACCGTCCCGATTTGAATGGTAGGGAAGCAGGTGCGCAATTCAGGGTCTACAAGAATGATGCTGTTGGAAACCCGCGAAGGATCTCTGACCGGCTGGCCAGCCGGCAAAAACTGGGAGCGAAGTTTCCCGAAAATATCCTGCCCGGGCGGGATGAGACTTCTGCTCACGACGTAAACGTTAAGCTCCCCGGCTGACGGGGAGGAAATGGTTTCTGAATGAACCTGCCCATGCTCTATCAGCTGCTTGAGAATTCTTGCGGCCTCACTTGATCGACCAGATGGCAATATGCTCCGCAAAGAGATGATTAACGCCTTTTCCTCGTCGCTCAGCCCATCCAAGAACCACGGCTGCTCGGTGAGAAGAGAGCCTGGTGCAAAGGCTTCCAGGTCCCATCCCCTTGCGTGAAGCCGGATGGAACTAAGTTCTCTGAACGCGAGGAAAACTCCCTCGTCCAGGGTGTCATTTGCGGGATCCAATGACAGGATTGCATCAAGGGCTTCGACCTCTGCGGTTAGCGGCAGGTATCCAAGGAAGGCCAGTTTTTCACCCTCCTCTTCCGTAATGCCATCTACTACCCATGGGAGACCAAAGACATGTTGCGCCAGTGGAAATTCCTGCTGTGCATATTCTTTGCCCGCATCTATGCCCGCCAAAGTAAGGATGCCTGGAATTGCCTGAAGTTCGTATTCTCCCAAGCCATCGACAAACCACGGCAAATCCATGAGCCCATGTGTAACCGAGGGAGATATCGTGCTGAGCCTTGCGACCTCAAAGAGCGCATGAGCCGTGTCTGCACTGATGCCATCAGAAAGCCACGGTAAGCCAATTACCCTCCCTGCTATGTTTGTGTCAGAGTTAAACATTACTGAAACTAAAAGGATCGCTTCTACTTCCCTTTCGCTCAAAGCGGGGGCAATCCACGGCATGCCCAACAAGGCCTCGGCTATTGACGGTTCAATACTGTCGATTCTTTCCAACGCCCTCACAGCATACCTTTCATTGAATGAAATTCCATCTCGGTACCACGGCAGCCCCTCCAAGGTTGTAATCGCCTTGGATTTTGCGACGGGCGCGGCCGACCGCGTTGGCTAGGGGATAGCGGCAGGCGTCGTCGTGGGTTCGGGTAGGGGTGTCGCCGCCGGAGTTGGCGTTGGTGTCGGCTCGGATGTTGGAGTTGGGGACGGCGTGGGCCTGGGCGTTCCGGTGGGGACTGACGCCGGAGCGGCAGTAGGGACGGGCGTGGCCGTCGGCTCCGGAGCCGCTGAGGGCACCGGCGTTTGCTTTGGTGTGGGACTGGGCGTTGCGGTTGGGACGGACGCCGGAGTCGAAGCGGCAGTAGGGACGGGCGTGGCTGTCGGCTCCGGATCCGCGGTGCGAGTCGGCATTCGCGTCGGTGTGGGTGTGTCAGCAGGAGACACGGTCGCCGTGGGCTGACGCTCAGCAGCGGCACTGACCGTCGCAGATGGTGCGGCCACGACCGTGGGACTCTCAGGGACCAGGGGATCCGCCACCGGAGTGGTCTGCTCCCCGCCGCAGGCTGTCAGGGATGTCAGGGCCGCTAAGTACAGCAGCAGCAGCATCGCTGAGGCCATCCCCATTCGGGTCGGTCTGCCCCATAACAATTTCATGGCGCCATTCTCCGCATCCGGCACGGTGGAGTCAATGACCCGGCCGATTTACCCGCCTGACTCCGGTTCGACTCCGCCGGTGCCGGTGGCTGTGCCCCGTGGGAGCGCAAATGGCAAAAAACACCCGCCCAGGGGAGAGGACTTGAGCCACAGTTCACTGGATGAGGGGGTAATTACCTTTGTGGAAGCAACGTTCTTGCCTTCGTTCGTCAGCAGTTGGCAGCTGGAGTCCGTTCTGTCCCCCGGGTTACGTCCGCCCAACGCAAGACCGGTTGTGCGAAGCGCGGTCTCCACGTCTGGAGCACCTGCAAAAGCACCCCGGCCGAGGCCTTGGACGGGTGGGACTGCGGGGTTTCCCATGGGAGGATGGGCCCCCTCGCGGTCGGCTCCGGAATTCCTGCCGATCTGGAACTAGACCTTTCACTGCGCCCCAGCCGGTGACCATTTCCGTCATACTGGTTCTGACGAAGACACTATGCAGCACGTGCTGCCGCAGCAGCTCCGGAGTTTCCTGAACCGGCTTGGATTCCGGGTCAGCGGGATTTCAGATCAACCCGGGCTGGTTCGATTCCGCGGCCGTGGACAACCGGGACGGGTGCAGTTGAAACAGGAGCCACGAATCGCATCCTGCGGCGGGGCTATTCCTGGGTCTATGTGCCTTTTAGCCAAAAACAGTGATTTGGGCAGTCCGCCCCGGGAGCACTGAAGCCTTCATCTTTGCCGTTTCTATCCACGTCTCCCGATGCCTGGGCACCATACATTCCATTAGGCCCGGCTCTGACACACAATGGAATTCAGGGTTCGGCCCTGGAAACTGGGTAGGGAGGTAATCCGCATGAGCGAACCGGAAACCGCTGGCCACGTTCACGACGCCCACGAGTGCGACGATCACGAGCACCACGGCGATGAGCCGGGGCACGTCCACGATCCCCACGAATGCGACGAGCATGAGCATCGCGCCGACGACGGCGAGAAGGAATTGGCAGCCGCGGAGTAAACGTCCGGGGCCAGAATGAATGAAGGCATGGGGCCGGTCTTGGACCGGTCCTTTTCTTTTTCAGGGCAACGGGCTGGGAGGCAGTTCGGCTGGCCGTAGGCCCTGCCGATGAGACTGCGTAGCTCGGTCCTGTGCCAAGCCTCCCCGGCAGACCCGCTCGTGCCAGTGTTTCACACAAACGGAAGTGGCTTACCGCCCAGGGCCCGGAGTTCCCAAACCAAGGCAGAGGTGGATTGTCAATTGCCGGGACGTTCTTCAATCCAGGGCCGAAGGACCGGCGCGAGCCTCCCAGAGCGATTCCGGCCACACCCCAACTGCACATTCCACCTTGGTTTTAGTTTAGTACCCAGAGCGTCTTACTGGGTCTCTCACGTCCTTCTGAGCCGGCTTTACTTGACTCTTTGAAAAAGGATTGGGAAATAGCCCGGTAAGATTTTTTTGCATTCCCTGATGACAGTTTGCAACTCACACTCTTTGAGGTCGTCCTCAGATAGTTGGAAATCACATAGACCGGTGCTGGCAGTTGTCATGATTCTTCGCTTCCTACGTGGTTATTCGCCTCAGGGCGATGATGTCTGCATAGGGAATAGCTACTCTTCACATACTACCCCATCGCCGTCTCCATCTCGTGCCCCCGGGACCATCGCCTTCGGTAAACCCACTCCTCCGCTCTGGCTACCCAATACACGTTCCTCTCCCGCTTCTGCGGCCTCTTCGCACGAACCGTACACCGACCCCTTCGGCTCCTCCGTCGGCTCCGGCTGATGCACTCCCGTAGCCGTTCCCAGGGCTGTCCTGACGTCCATATCCGGCGGGTTCTCGCAGGTCCCCAGCATATCCATCACGATCTCCCGACTCAACCTTGGTCATGGTGAGGTCCCACCTCTCCTTTACTTCCGTCCAGTCCGTGGCGTACTGGCACCAGTAATCCAGGTCCGGCGGCCCCACTCCTCCGGACCCTTGGCTCCCTTCGACCGGTTGGCCCAGGCGGTTACGGAGATGAGGTGGTTTCCCTATCCCAGGTCGTTGGCGTAATGCTCCCTCATGTCGGCGTCCCAGCTCCACCCGCCGGCAACGTGGGCGTTCTTCAGCGGCACCAGGTGGTAGATGTCCAGGTCGGACGGGTCCTCTACGTAGACTCCAGTGAAGGCCCCGTACCACCTGCCCGTTTCCACCCTGAATTCCCTGTCGGTCTCGAAGGTAACAGGGGCTAAACTCTAGGCGAGGAGGACCTCCTGCCGGGCGTCCTGGCAGTCCCCGTCGGCGTCGACCCAGTGCCGCCAGTCGCCCCGGTCGTAGTCAGGGATGTCCGCCGCGATCGGAGCGACAGTGATCACCAGGGTGTTCGTTGACGTTGGAGTTGGCGTGGACGTGGAAGTTTCCGTCACGGGCGTGGAGACAACGGTGTTGGCTTCCTCAGTCCCCGTGGAGGTTGCAGGAGGCGTTGCGGACTCCTTTCCGGGGGCTGGGCCCCATGTCCAACCCGCATTCCATCCCCGCCTGGGACAGGCCAGTGAAGTCTCCCTCCTCGGCAGCTTTCATCGCCTCTGCCATCTCGGCTGGTTCGCCCAGTGCCTCCATGAGGCACACCATCCCCGCCCGTTCCTACGGTTCCATCCTCACCTGTGGGGCAGTTGCCTCCCACTCCTGTTCGTTCAGGCACGCCATCGTTGCAAAGAGCGCCGCCATGCTCCCGGACATGGCCCTCCCTGGGTCGCCGCCATCTATGCTCGCGGTCATGACCTCCCTGGGGGCAACGACTTCGAACGCTGCCCGGACGCAGTCGGAAGTCTTTTCGCTGAGCGGCTCTGGACCTGGGACGAATCCGGCAAGAAAAATCTGTTCGCTGGTTTCGTCTTCCAGACATCCGATGAACGAAGCTTGCTCTTCCCTGGATGCCTGGCCGAGCCCGGCAAGCGACTGTGCCAGTCTCCCTGCGTCGTCGCCGATACACGCCTTTTCGGTATCAGATAGTTCGGAGAGCAAAACGGAGGGGTCCAGTGCCTGGAGGGGGGCCAGTACCCCATGCTTCGCCGAAGTTGGTGTTGGTTCGGGAGTTGGAGGACTGGCCGGCGTCGCCTTGGGCGCGGCGGTGGGTCTCTCAGTCGGCGACTCCGTGGGCGTAGGGGTTTCTGTCGGCGTCAGGGCTGCCGTCGGTGCTGGTGCCGGAGGTCGGGGCCACGGTTTCCGGGGCCGGTGTCGGTCCGGAGCAGGCCATCACGGTCGCTAGAGCAACCACTAGAGCAACGGTTGCCAGAGGGAGTATCCTCTGCACTCGGTATTTCCTCTCTTCGTCGGGAATCCACCTCCGATTCTACCTACCGCAACCTCATTCCTCTCGGCCCAGCAGAGTTCACTCGAACGCCACCTGCTCGGCGGGACTCCTCCGTTCCGTGGTCCCGCCCACCACCAGGTGCGCCCTCTCTTCCAACGGGTCGTACCAGACGTCGGAGTTCAGCAGTGCGTTCTTCGAGTGGTCGTATGGATAGCTCGTAACACCCGATGTCGCCGGCACGCCGTCGCCCAACGGTCTGCCCACGCTCACGTGCCACACGGGGATGTCGATGGGCCGGACCGGACTGGTTCCGTAGAGCTCGATGGTTGCAGAGGCATGCGGCTCCATCTTTGCCTCACCGTCCTGCAGGGGAAACCGGAGCGCCCCCAACCTGGTTGTCTCGTCTTTAGTCAGATCGGTTATCCAGAGGCCGAACCACTGGCCGTCGTCTTCCACTGGACCGTCGGGTGCGATCCGGACCCGGTACTCCCCTGCTCCCCAATCATAGGAACGCTTCAATTCCAGGATGTTGACCTGGGATCCGTCGGACTCTGCCTCTCCCCGGTGTCGGACGCTCCACCTGGCGAAGAAGAACCCCTTCCCCAGGCCGTTGGCTTCGGCCTCCAGGCCGAAGCCGAACCCCGTTCCCGAGATGGCGTTTTGGAGCAGGACCAGGTGGTAGCCGTACTGCCCGGACCAGTCGCCCACATCGGTGTGGATGGTGATGTCCGTTACCAGTTCCCTGAAGCCGTCTTGTTCCGGTTCCCAACGCCAGTCCATGTACGCTGGATTCATGGGGGGCGAAATTTGGTTGTAGAGATGGGTCATGTCCGGAGTGGCACTGGGCGTCGGAGTTGGCGTCGGGGCCGGAGTTGGCGTCGGGGCTGGTAACGACGTGTTCACGGCACCGGGTCTCTGAGTCGCTGTCGGGACCGGCAGTGGGGTTTCCGTCGGCTCAGGGGTGGGTGTCGCAGGACTGTCCACCGATGTTGCGGCTTTCGTGGAGGCCGGTACAGTCGCCACCGCCCCTCCTTGTGTCGGGGTCTGGTTCCCGCAGGCCAGCAGGGCCGCGAGAATCACCAAGGCTACCCACAGGGGCAAGTTCAGCATCGTGAGACCATTTCCATAGCTATTTCAGAATTCCGAGTGCCTTATGGTTGAATGTACCTGCCGCGTTCCCTAGAGTTCAACAGGCCGCTGACAGCCGGACGGGCACCTCTCCGGGAAGTCATGACTATAAGCAGTTTGGATTGGAGTTCTTTAACAAAGGTGGCCAGTGGTGGATTTACAATCTGGCTCTCCGGGATGAGCACCCGAAGAAACTGGTCGGGCGGGTCGACGTTCTCGACGACGAACCTCCGGCTGCCGCCCACGTTCTGGATCATTGGCTGGGCCGGTTGGGCATCTGTTGATGTTCCGCCTCTGATGGGCGGTCATGACCGGGATCCTGGACCTTGGTTCAGGTCCCATAAATCTTGAAGGAAGTGAGTTGGTATGTCTCCACAACCATGGACTAGGGAGCAGGATCTGGCGGTCCTGTACCTCAAGGTTGAATACCACGGCCAGTTGGCCCCGGGCCACACAGCCGTACTTGCTCTCGCTGGCGCCATGGACCGGACCGTGGCGTCCATTTGGATGCGGAAGGGTAATTTCGACTCTTTGGATACTACCGTACCTGGGGTCGGTCTCAGTAGCGCTGCCAAACTCACCGTGGATATCTGGACTGAGTACCAGCAGGACCCCGAACAGGTCCTTTCTGAAGCCCGGAGAGCCTACTTGAACTTAGTCTGAGTCATTTCCCCGCACCGGCGGTTCGACCCTGAGTTTAATCTCTATCTCGCGTGTCCATTCCCTGCACGGCCACACATCTTTTGGCTGATGTTGAGGGTATCTTCGCCGCTGGCCTCTTTCCTCAGCTCATCGACAGTTTCCCAGGTCACCCTGACCTTTATTACCGGGATACCGGGTTCCCGGTACTTGTTCTCTGTCTCCGTTTCCAAGTCGTGGTGAACCACAATCTCGATGATCACTCTGGGACTCTTGCCATCTTCCTTGGTGATGATCAGGTCTGACCTCGTCCCATCGACTGCCGCCCTCTCCGTGGCGATGCCCGCTCCGTGCAGTGCCATGTTCGTTGCGATTGGCCTCTGGCATCTGTCGCGCGGGAACTTCAGCAGATAGTCATCCCCTTGATCCTGTGCGATCAGGAAGCCCTGGCAGATCGCCGCCTTGGCGGTCTCGTGGAGCGCGTTTTCGGGTCGCACCTCTCCATCCCGGCCTTGTGGGCAAAGTGATGCCTCATTATGGACCCATTTCGGGGAATCATCTCCTCTTCACAACCCAGGCAGATGTATCTTTTCTCCTTCTCAGCCTGGCTGATATGTGCTACTTGGTACGGCGGCTGATAGGCCATGCGGTACCGTATCTGGGCCCGTTTTCCCTGTTGTTCGAAGTCTGTCATTCCGGTTCTCGTCTTATTCACCGGCTTCCTGTACCTGCCGGGTTGAATCTTCCTTTCCCGACGCCTAGAGTTTAGCCGGAACTCACAGCGGCGCCGCTGCCCCAGACTTAAACTCACAGAAAAAGAAACCCGGCTTCTTGCCGGGTCGTTTTCTCTTTCATCCGGACCAGATCATGGACCCCATGTATCGGTGACACTGTGTCATTGCCCTACGATAAGGTCAGTAGCCAACAGGCCAGGGAAAATGTCAGTTTATGAAGGAACTGACAAGGCTACAGGTGTTGAACAACGTGCTGGAACACAGGCTACCGATGGACCAGGCTGCCCTGCTTATGGGCGTCACCGCACGCCACGCTTGGCGCATTCTGGCGGCGTATCGCAAGGAGGGAGCCGCCGCTCTGGTCCACGGCCACCGGGGACGTAAGCCACCTAACGCTGTCTCAGATGAGCTGGCGGCGGCAGTGGTGAACCTGGCCCAGACTCACTACTCGGGTGCCAATCACACTCACCTCTCCGAGTTGCTGCGGGAGCGGGACGGCATCGACCTTGGTCGACAGACGGTACGCTGCATCCTGACCCAAGCCGGTCTGCCCAGCCCGAGGCGTCGCCGGCCTCCCAAGCACCGGGTCCGGCGGGAGAGAATGCCACAGGCCCACAGGCAGGGATGCTGATCCAGGTTGACGGCAGCCACCATCCGTGGCTGGAGGAGCGGGGACCACGGTTCGTCCTGTTGCTGGCAGTGGACGACGCCACCGGTGTCGTCGCCAACGCAGTCTTCCGGCAGGCCGAGGACACCCGAGGCTACCTCACCCTGATGGACGAGCTGATCCGGCGCTGGGGAATCCCTCTGGCCCGCTACATCGACCGCCACGGCGTCTTCAAGTTCAACGGCCGTCCTCGGCACATACCGAGGCCCATCGAATCGACTCATTTCACCCGCGCGATGCGAGGACTGGGTGTGCAGCAGATTTCCGCACTCTCTCCCCAGGCCAAGGGCCGTGTGGAACGAGCTGCGGGAACCTTCCAGGACCGGCTGGTGACCGAGTTGCGCCTTGCCAAGGCCAGCACCATCCAACAGGCCAACGAGATTCTGATGCGGTTTATCCCTCGCTTCAACGCCAGATTCAGAGTCAAGCCGGAACAACCTGATGCTGCCTACCGTCCTGTGGATCCGGATCTGAACCTTGCCGAGGTTCTCTGCTTCAAGCACTCCCGCAAGGTGGCCAGGGACAACACCGTCAAGTACAACTGGCGCACCCTGCAACTGCTGCCCGGCGAGGAGCGGCCCAGCTATGCCGGTGCGAAGGTCGAAGTCCTGGAGCTTCCCGACGGCAGCCTACGGCTGTGCCATGAGGGTAGGACCATCCCCTCTAGAAGTCTGGCCGGAAAGCGCTGTACGGGAAGATGAATTCCGGCAGTGAGGCCGACGCAAGCATGGCGAGAGTCAAGATTTGAGCGAGCCGCGCGGGGACGATCTCAAGTGCGGCATGGATGGTCCCGGCACGGAAAACGCTGCCGGCGCTGGAACCGCCGCCGGTGTTGGCAGGCAGGCAGGCCTTGGCGGCCAACAGGGTCAGGTTGGCCACCGTGGCCGCCAGGTACAACTGGAATTTCGTCTTGGCGCGCCCGAAGTAGCGTGCTTGGCGGATTCCCTGCTGGACCAGCCGCGCCAACCGGTGCTCCACCACCACCCGGCTAAGGCCTCGCTCTGCTGCAGGGCCCGGGCCTGCTGCAATAAAGCCTCCTGCGGGTGCAGTTGCACCGTCCGTCTTGTGCCCGGAGCCGCGGCGACGCACTGGGACCGCAGCGGGCACACCCCGCAGACCGCTCCATCGAACTGGAAGGCCTTCAGTTGCTGAGTCCAGCCTGTGGCTGCGGTGCGAGTACCCAATGGCCGGATTCTCCGGGTAACGTTCCCCGCCGGGCAGGTGCAGGTGCCCGCCTTCAGGTCAATATGGAAGTCCTCTTTCGGAAAGTGTTTCCGGTTTGGGCGGCCCGGCACCCTGGCAATCAGGGTGCGGCCTGCATCGGCGAAGGCCTGCCTGGTATCGCCGTCTCCGTAGGCGGCATCGCCCATGGCATCCTGCACCGGCACACCGGTGTTGGCCTCGCTCTCCTCTACCAGCTCCAACGCCCCCGTGTTGTCCGGAGCGTTGCCCGGCAGTACCTCCACGGCGGTGACCACCTGAGTGTCGGTGTCCACGACGATGGCCGCCTTGTGCCCGTAGCGCATCTCCGGGTCATGCACCGACATCATCCGGTCCTTGCTCACCCCGTCCCTGAGGCTCACTTCGCCTTCCGTTCGCTCCACGTCCTGGAGCAGCAACTGCCCCAGCAACTCCGCCGCAGCCACTATCTGCTGCCGCCCGGCGCTGTCCTCGGGCAACTCCCCCAGCGTCTGCCGCGACAATTCCAGCAGCCGGTCAGCGTCTCTCACGATCCCGGCCAGCAGGGCCGTCCGCGCCCGCTTGTCCGACCAGTCGATGGCAGCCTCTCCCTTGATGCTGGAGGCAAGGTACCGCCCGTATCCCTGGGCCTTGGCCCATTTCCCGACGGTGGTCTTCTCCACTGCCGCCAGCGCCCGCAGCAGCTTGACCATCCCGTCGGCCAACAGATTGTAGGTGTCCCTAACCGCGCCCCGGCCCAGGATGTTGGTCGTGTCCAGCGCCACCTTCATGCTGCGCTTCTTCAGGTGCCCCGACTCCCGGGCCAGACGCAGGCTGGACTCGAATACCTCCCGCACCTTGTCGTGCAGTATCAGCTGGGCGCGGAACACCTGCAGCGTGCTCTTGGCGAAGGGCCTGTCCTCCACTTCAATCCCCAGAGCCACCTTCCAGCGGATGTCGAAGTCGGCCCGAGCCTTGGCCTCGGCGTCGCTGACCTTGTCGTGAGACTGGAGCAGCAGGGCCGTGGCCAGCAGGCTGGGCGGCACGCTGTCCCGGCCGTTGTCGGCGCAGTAGAACACGGCGAAATCTGCATCCCCGAACAACCGGCCCCGCAGCGAGGCCAGCAGACCGTAGAAAGTGTCCCGCCCCACATGGTCCAGATACAGACGGTCCGCCTCCCAGAGACCCCTCTGGTCCGATCGCTCTCCCAGCATTCTCAGCCCTCGCTACGCTTGTTGACCTCAAGTATAGCCGCTGGCCGGCCGACGCCACTTTCCGGCCAGATTTCTAGTATTACAACGACGAGTTATTTGGTAGGATTGCGTGAGCACTGGGAGGTTTCGGGAGGTGAGGCGGGGCGATGGACGCGGCAGCTTTGGAGGGAGTTTACGAGGGCTTGCAGGATTTCCATAGCTACTTTGCGCCGGTTTTCGGTCGCAAGCAGTGGCGGGAACGTGGTGGACAATACCTGCAGGGTCTGCTGGTGCAATCCCAAGAGCGGCGCAACGCGGAAAACCTCTCGGAGGCGGTGCCGGCGTCGCCACGGGCGCTGCAGCGCTTTCTCACCGAATCGCCCTGGGATGATGACCGGGTGATTGGCCGGTTGCAGGAGTATCTGGGTCCCCGGTTGGAGGACCCTGAGGCGGTGTGGGTGCTGGACGGCAGCGACTTTCCCAAGCAGGGGGTGAAGTCGGTGGGCGTGGCCCGGCAGTACTGCGGGGCGTTGGGCAAGATCGCCAGCTGCCAGGCTGGGTTGTTTCTGGCCCATGTGGGACCGAGGGGACGGGTGTTGGTGGACAAACGGCTGTACCTGCCCGAGGAATGGACTGGGGATGTGGAGCGCTGCGTGGCGGCGGGAGTGCCGGAAGATCGACGGGAGTATCGGAGCAAGACGGAGTTGGCCCTGGAGATGGTGGAGCGAGCCCAATCCAGGGGACACCTGGGGGCCCAGTGGGTGGCCGGGGATAGTGCTTTCGGGATGTCGCCCCCGTTTCGCGAAGGATTGGCGGCGGCGGGAATGCGCTACGTCCTGGACGTGCGGCCGGATATGACGGTCTGGCCGTTGGAACCGACCTGGACCGATCCGCCCTATCAGGGCAACGGTCGTCCCCGTAAGCCCAGACTGCGCGGCGGGCAACGACAGACCATGCAGGAGCGGGCCGCTGCAATCCCTGTGGACGGCTGGCGGGAGATCACGGTGCCGAGGGCAGCCAGGGACCGCGCACCTACCGTTACAGCGCCCAACGGGCCCGGATAACCCACCAGCGCAAGCCCGGCGAAATCCTCTGGGCGATCTATCGCCAAAACCTGGACGGCAGCGAGTCTCGCTACTACTTGTCCAACGCGCCCGGGGACACGCCGCTGGAAACCCTGGCCTATGTGGGCGGCTCCAGGTGGCGCATCGAAACCGAGTTCGAGACTGAGAAGAGCGATGTGGGATTGGACGAGTACGAGACCCGAACCTGGGCGGGTTGGCACCATCACGTCACCATGTGCCTGCTGGCCGGAGCGTTTTTGTTGACCCTGCAGCAGGGTTGGGGGGAAAAAGATGCCCCAGATCACTCGTCCCCAGGTGTACCGGGTGGTGCGTGAACTCTTGCCCAAAGAGCAGTTCGGACCAGAGGAACTGCTGCGGTGGCTGGCCGATGTCCAAGAGCGCAACGAAAGGGCCAGACTCTCCCACGAGAAACGCCGCGCCGCCCTCGGTCGCCACCCCTCCGGCCTCCCTCCTTAACTCGTCGTTGTAATATTAGGGAAGCGCCGAAGAGTCCGGGAGCATTGCGCGCTACCAGTGGGGTCCTCGCTCCCACGCCGGAAATCGGTGGGATCGTATACCGTCTGGTGAAACACCGCCTCACCCAACCCCAACTGCGTAAGCTGTCTTCGCTGGAACCCCTTACTGACGATGATGATCCGGATGCCAATGCAAGACCCGCAACTCAAGAGCCACCGAGGGAACCGGTGCCGACTCCGAGACAGCTGGCTCTCTGGAAGGCGGTGCAACACGCCAAGCTGCAGGGACTGTCCCTGCGTGAGATCGCGTGGGAACTGGGCATAGTCCGCAACACCGTGCGCCGCTATGCCAGGGCATTGTGACCCCTCCAGCCAATCGCCCTAGCGTCATGCCGAAGGAATCACCGAAGGAATCCATCGCCCAATTCGCTGACTGACATTTCTGCTGGACAACGACAGGCAACCACTCTCGTAGAGTAATGATTTGGGTGAAGCAAGAGACTTCTCCAAGCAAC
Source organism: Dehalococcoidia bacterium (assembly GCA_965216065.1). Classification (GTDB taxonomy): domain Bacteria; phylum Chloroflexota; class Dehalococcoidia; order Lucifugimonadales; family UBA3495; genus VXOI01. The sequence continues at coordinate 1,387,089 of CBDCFB010000001.1, read as the reverse complement.
TCGAAGCCATTGGGGAATCGAGAATCGGGTCCACTGGGTGCTGGACTTGTCCCCCCGGGAAGACGAAAGCCGGGTCCGGAACAGCGCGGGCGGATCAAACGGAGTCCTCATTAAGGCCACAAATTTGGACGTGCCGGGAAAACAGGGTCTCTTTGATAAATGGCAGGAACCAGCAACCGTCCAGAATCACCTGGCAGATTGGGTGCGCCTCAACCCAAGAGGCTCAGAACTGCCGATGGGAGAGGTGGTGTCCCTTTTCACAGGACCATTCCTAAACAGCCATTGCTCAATAGAAAATTGCTTCAACAAGGATTCTGCAGGACCACACATGCACAATATAGCTAACGATACCCGATGGACCGTCCACCACCATGAGTAATTTGAATAACTGTTTGATTCCCCAAATTGCCCGCGAGCTTCAGTTGGAGCGGAGGCAAGTTGTGGCCACCGTTGCCTTGCTGGACGACGGGGCAACCGTACCCTTCATCGCCCGTTACAGGAAGGAGAATACCGCCACCCTGGACGAGGTGGCGATTTCCAATGTTCGGGATCGCCTGTCGCAGCTTCGGGAACTCGGGCATCGTCGGGAGGCCATACTGTCTTCCCTAGAAAAGCAGGGTCTTCTGACGGAGGAACTGGGCCAGGCGGTTCTCTCTGCTGAATCCTTGGCAGCCCTGGAGGACGCATATTTGCCCTTCAGGCCCAAGCGACGCACTCGGGCTGCCATCGCCCGGGAAAAAGGGTTGGCTCCCCTGGCTCTGTATATTCGGGGCCAGGAAGATTTTGACGTCGGCCTGGCTGCTGCAGAGTACGTGAACCCCGACACTGAGGTAAAAGATGTCCAGGACGCCCTGAGCGGCGCCAGGGACATTATCGCCGAATGGGTCAGCGAGGACGCCACGGCGCGGCGGGCAATTCGGGAGCTGTTTTGGGAAGAGGGAGTATTTTCGGCGACGGTGGTTTCGGGCAAGGAAGAGGCGGCAGCCAAGTACCGGGATTACTTCCAGTGGCAGGAACCTGTTGCGGGTGTGCCTTCCCACCGGGCACTGGCCATGTTCAGGGGAGAGAAGGAAGCGTTGCTTTCGTTGCATATAGCGCCTCCGGTTTCCTCTGCGTTAGCGATCTTGGAAAGGCTCTTTGTCAGCGGGTCAACCCAGGCATCTGAGCAGGTTCGGCTGGCCATTCATGGCCGTTATAAGCCGCTGTTGGAGTCGTCAATGGAAACGGAGATCCGCAAGGAGGTCAGGCTTCGCGCCGAAGAGGCGGCCATCAGGGTATTCGCCGACAACCTGCGGCAGTTGCTGTTGGCTCCGGCCCTGGGCCAGAAGAACATCCTGGCCCTGGACCCCGGCTTCCGCACGGGCTGCAAATTGGTCTGTTTGGACCGGCAGGGCCGGCTGATGCACCAGGATACTGTCTACCCGCTATTGGGGTCGCGGGGGCGGGAGGAAGCCGCCAGTAAGGTGCTTCTGCTCTGCCGGCAATACCAGGTGGAAGCCATTGCGGTGGGCAACGGAACCGCGGGCCGGGAGACGGAAGCCTTTCTGAGGAAGCTGGATTTGGACCCTCAGATTGCGGTGGTGATGGTGAACGAGAGCGGGGCCTCGGTCTATTCGGCTTCGGATGCGGCGCGGACCGAGTTCCCCGACCAGGACATCACCGTGCGGGGGGCGGTTTCCATTGGGCGGCGCCTGATGGACCCGTTGGCCGAATTGGTCAAAATAGACCCCAAGTCCATCGGTGTGGGCCAGTACCAGCACGACGTCGATCAGAAAGCATTGAGGCAGCGCCTCGACGACGTGGTTGCTAGCTGCGTCAACAGCGTGGGCGTGGAGCTGAACACGGCCAGCGGCCAGTTGCTCTCGTATGTTTCTGGCCTTGGACCTCGATTGGCCAAGGCAATTGTGGAGTACCGGAACGACAACGGCCCGTTTGCCTCCCGGCAATCGCTGAAGAAAGTGCCTCGCCTGGGTCCCAAGGCTTTCGAGCAGGCGGCCGGGTTCTTGCGCATCAGAGACGGTGACCATCCGCTGGACGCCAGTGCAGTGCATCCCGAGTCCTACCGGGTTGTCGATGTCATTGCCCAAGACCTGGGCCAATCACTGGTGCAGATGGTGGGCAACGCTGCTATGGCCCATAGGATTGACCCCAGTCGCTACATCAGAGATAACGTTGGGCTGCCGACATTGACTGACATCATCGAAGAACTGGCCCGGCCCGGCCGGGATCCACGCCAGGAATTTGAGCCCTTTCACTTCGCCCAGGGAATAAACCAGATCGGGGACCTGACGGCAGGCATGAAGCTGCCCGGGGTGGTAACCAATGTGACCGGTTTTGGCGCCTTTGTCGATCTGGGTGTACACCAGGACGGGTTGATTCACATCAGCAGGCTGTCGGACCGCTTCGTCAGCAACCCGTCGGACATCGTTAAAATTCAGCAGCGGGTGTGGGTGACCGTGCTTGAAGTCGACCTGGAGCGCAAACGAATCGCTCTGTCTCTACGGTGAATTGAGAAGAGACTTCCGGCACAGGGTTACGCAGCGGTAGTAAAACAAGCCGTTGTCGCCGGGAACGACCAAAAACCCAACATGCGGTTGCCCTGCGCTGGCATGTAAAGAGTTGTCCATTTGAGGTATGGCGAGGGAGTTGGGCATCCACACAGAGACCGTGAGGAAATACATCCATGCTGAAAGACAGCCGTGTCGGCTGTCTCGGGCAACTCCGGCTACCCCGCCATCGGATACCGCTGAGGAATAGAAAGTGGCATTCTTGCTGAACACTTACGCAGACATATTCCCTGGATATCGACAGCCACAAATCAGGCAGGCCGAGCCGCCCACGTGGTCCACTTTACCTCCGCCGTTTACACAGTTCCTTGGGAGACTTTCAAAATTCGCGCCGTACGCCTGATCGGCCGGTTCTCAGCGTATATGCGCCGACATTCCTTCACCTGCTCGGGCGTGAGCGCCGGCGGCGCGGGCGCGAGCTTCCTTCCTTCCGCCTTGGCGCGGTCCAGGCCCGCCTCTATTCGCTCGCTGGTGGAGTAGGCGCCGTTGGCCATCATCATCCGGCGGAAGTACCTCGCCGCGGCGCTGTTATCCGTGGTGTCGATGCCTTCCCTGATTGCAGCAATGCCGATGTACCGGTTGGTTAGGTCCGCCTGGATCTTGATGCCTTCGTCTGTTTGACGTGTAGACGTGTAGCGGTAACTATCCAACAAACGGGCGTTTTTGTGCGGGTCCATCAGCCGGGCTTCCTCAGCTTTGTCGAGCTGCTCGACAATCCCGCTCAATAGTTTCTTGCGCAGGGGTTTTCGAGCGACGAGGTCCTGGTGATCGCCTGCCAGTGCTGGCTTCTTGGCGGCGGGTGAATTCTGCCCAACCTATTCGGCACGGTCGAGTGCTCCGCGGAGCGTGGACCTGGGGACTCCATACTTCCTGGCCACGGCGGCAAAGGGAATCTCGTCCGCCAGGTCCTGGCGGATGGCGGTGAGCTGCTCATTGGTGAGACGTCGCGGCCGGCCCAGCTCCTTTCCCTTCGCCCTGGCGGTGTCCAACCCCGCCCTGGTCCTGCGGCTTATGCTCTGTCGCTCTTGGCTGGCCACGTAGGCCGCCATGCTGGCCAGAATATTGCCCATGAAGGCTTCCGGGGAGTCCGGGTCGGCATCTAGGAACTTGGTCCACTCGCCCTCGTTGCCGGCCAGGGACCTGAGCCGGACTCCGCGGCGCTGCAGGTCGTAGATCGCCCACATGGTCTCGAGGTAGCGCCGGCCGAGCCGGTCTACGGCGGCCACCACCAGGACGTCGCCTTGGGCGAGCAGCTGGTCCAGGAGATGCCACTGGGCACGGGAACTGCCCGGCGTGGCGCCTGAGACCGCGACGTCGGCATAAATCCGCCCGGGCTCAACACCGGCGTCGGCGAGCTGGCGGCGCTGGACCTCGGGGTCGCTGCCCGGGTGGCCAGGATCCTGGTCCCGGCTGGTGCGGATGTATCCGTAGGTGGCCATACCACCATGCTACCTTTTTTCGCCAGGGGGTCACAAGAGGCAACTGTCAGTATTTCCGCCAGTGGCGGAAAACGGGCGTTTCCCGCCACTGGCGGCCAGCAGCGACGCCAAGCCGCCGTCAGCTTCTCCGGATCGATGAGACCCCGGGCCTTGGCCAGGCACTTCCGCCACCCCTCCAGCCAGCCGACCGGCCGCCGACAACCTGCTCCACAGCGCGGTCAATCATCCCGAACACCCCGCGCCGAGGATGTTCCACCAACTTCAGGTCGTACACTTCAGATCGTACAGCCTTTGCCCGTAGAGCGCGGTCTGGCTGATGTAGTGCGGGTGGTAGGTCAGCGCCACGCCGTTCAGGAGCACCTCGTCGGCGCGGACCACGCTCATCGACTTGCACTCCAGGGTTACCCACAGTCCCTTGGTGAAGACTTCGTGCCGGCAGATCCCGTCCGGGTCGCCGGTGACGACCCTCCCGCTCTTTGGGAGGGTGATGCTCAACTCCAGCTGGCTCTCCTCGGAGAGGACGGTGTGTTTGGTCTCCCAGCCGTTCTTCTCGAGCACCATGACTATCAGGATCTCGGCGGCGTGGCCCAGCAGCATCCGGTTGCGTGCCTGCCCGTCCGCGGGGTCTGACTGCTCCAGTTCCATGGCGTTGTAGGCCTGCTCCCGGACGCAGCGGCTGGCCCCGGAGAGACGCAGCCGGGTCCCCTGGATCTGTTCGAAATCCTCTCTCGCCATTCTCTGCCACATCGTTGGTCGCTCCTCTTTTTGCATGTTTCCGAGGGCGGGGGGGGGGGGGTGGGTACATGGGACAGGTAAATCCGTATCTGAACTCTGATAAGAAAAGTCCTCAGGGGGGTACATAGGAGGGGTAAACTGGAAGCTGGAGTCTGATAGGAAAAGTCCCAAAAAGGTGGGGGGTACTTGGGAGGGATAAATCCGTATCTGGACTCTGATAAGAAAAGTCCCGAACTGGCCGGAGGCCCCCCTCCTGGCGGGGTATGTCAAGAAATGCAAAGCTAATTAGCCTTGTACGCTGATAAGAAATGTCCTGTCAGTTTTTGTTGGAAAAATGGGATGATTTTGGCCGCCTCCCGGGCGTTTTTGACGAAGGCGAGGTGGCCCAGATGGTGGAAGATATTCTCCTTGGGGCCGATGCCGATGCAGGTCTTGCCGAGGGCGAGGGCATAGCCGAGTTCGACGTGGCGACCCCCGCGGCCGAAGGGGTTATCGGGTGGTTCGGAGAGGAAGATGAAGAAGAGGTTGCTGCGGGCGATGTCGTGGAGGTCGTCGAGGGCGCACTTCCGGAGTTCCGGGTCGGTGAGGGAGGGTTCCGAGTCGGGGCCCTTGAGCCAGGATGCGGTGATGGAGACGCCGTGTTGGGAAAGGATCGTGGCGACGCGGCGGGCATCGTGGATGCGGTCGTAACAGGCGGCGACGTAGGCGGTGGTCATGACCCCTGCCCTCTGCTGGGTATTCGGAGCATTATGCTTTCTTCGAGCCTGCTCCTCATGCCCTTTTCCCAGACGCTTTCAAATTCAGACCCAGGGCCGACATGAAGTTCCTGGGTGCAGCGTCGCCTCCCGGCCGGAGCCGGTTCCGCAGCAACCTTGGCCCGGTCCCCATCATGGCCGCATTCGCGTCTGGGGCCGTTTTCCGGGGGTTTCGCCAGTTGAGGTAGGTTAAAAACCCGCCAGAGGCCATCCCGAGGTTTTCTGAGGGATTTCGGGGACTGCCGCCGGGGTGCCGATCCCAGGGCGGGACTCCGGCAGCCGCCGGGTTCAGTCCCGTGAACCGCGGTGGGCCGGCTCAACAGCAGGTCCGGAGCGCCAAGGCTCCCTTGGACCGGCCGCAGACGCGGCTCACCAGGACTCCAGGCCACAGCCAGGGCAGGGCAGGGCAGGCGCACGACCTGGCGCCATCCCATAGCGTTCTTGGCCGTGATCACCCTCCGGCACTCGAGGCACCTCCCCATGTGGCAGGCCCTGTCCCCCAGACCCTCGAACACCCGCACCAGGCAGTCGCCACAACCGCGCACCAGGTCAAGATCATTGGTCCAGATCGCATTCCAGTCCCCAGGGACGTCGCACGGCAGCCCCTGGTAATACGGCGCATAGTGGATCGGGTACTCATCGCCGGGAAGGGCATCACCATACCCGGCACCGTGGCCCAGGTCCTCGAGGGTCCGCGACAGGCAGTCGCCGCAACCTTGCACCAGGCCAGGGTCATTGGCCCATAGCTCCGTCTGTCCTTCCGGAATGTCGTAAGGCAGGGTGTCGCAAGCCAGCCCGTCGTACAGCAGCGAATGGTGAATCGCGTACCCTTGGCCTGTAAGCCCGTGGCCTGTATGAAGGTCCAAGGGAATCGCGGACCTATCCTCATCCACCGGCACGCTCTGTTCCCGGAGCCGCGATGCGGGCTCCGGCACCGGCGCCGGCGCCGGCGCATCCTCGCCGCCGCCGCCGCCGCCACCAGCCAGTGCCTCAAGGACTTTCGCCAGAAAGCGCTCCTCGCACAAAAGCTCCGCGTAACGGTGAGTGGGCCGGCCATAGAGGTCGTACTTCTGGGCCTGGGGCGGAAAGCCCCGCACGTAGTCGCGCGCAACCTCGTAGCGCTCCCGCGCCACGGCCAGCAGGTCCTCTGCCGTCCAGCAGAGGGCGCACACGGGCTGGGGAAGCACACGGCGCTCAAAGGGCATGAGCAGAGTGAGCCCTCCGCAGCGGGTGCAATGGGATAGGGTGCTCGGTATCCTGGTCATGATAGTCTGTCCTTGTGTCGGCCTCTTTATCAGGCCCGCACACCGCCCGGGGCGTTGTCAGCAACAACAACGCCCCGGGCATTTCCATATCCATCGTTGTGGGAAGCTGACGCCACCGCGCTGATAGACGACAATTAATCCTGCCGGTAGCGTCTACTGTTTTTGCCAGTCAAAAAGAGGTAATCATTCGGTGCGGAGGTGCCGATTGATTACGGACCGACAAGTCAGGCTAATGAGGCAGAAACGTATGGAAGGCAAAACACAGGAGGCGGCAGCGGCCAAGGCTGGGATGAGCGTGCGATCAGCGCGCAAGTGGCAGACGCAAGTGGCAGAAAGGCCCATTGCCATCGCAGGCGAAATCGGAGCACTGATGGCGCACCCGTTCCGACCCCTTCGACGGGGTGTGGGAGGATGAGACCCCGCCCCTGTTGGGGAATGATCCGACTGGCAAGGTGAAGGCAACGACAATTATCGACTGGTTGGCCGATCAGCATCCCGGCCGGTTCAGCGCATCCCAGTTGCGCACGCTGCAACGACGATTACAGGCCCTTCGACAGGCTCAGGAGGAGGGCGCTCCACGGTCCGGATCGGGAGGTGTACTTCCCCCAGGAGCATCCGCCGGGTCGCGAGGCCCAGTTCGACTTCACCCACTGCGGGGAACTCAGGGTGACCGTCGCCGGACAGCCCCATAACCATCTGCTGCTCCAGTTGATTCTCAGCCACTCGGGTGGCGCTACGCCGAGGTCGCTGCCAGCGAGACCTTCTTGGCCTTGCAGCAGGGATTGCAGGCTGCACTGTGGACCTTGGGCGGTGTTCCAGAGGTGGTGCGCAGCGACAATACCTCGGCTGCGACTTATGAATTGCGCAATAGCCGTGGCCGCGCTCTTAACGACAATTACGCCGCCCTGCTGGAACACTACGGCCTCCGCTCCACCCGCATTAATCCCGGCCAGAGCCATGAAAACAGTGTCGCCGAGCATGCCCACTACCGCTTGAAGCACGCCATCGATCAGGCCTTGATGCTGCGAGGCAGCCGTGATTTGACACAGTCGACGACTACGCCGACTTCGTCCGGCAGATGGTGGAGAGACGCAATCGCCTGGTAGACCTGGTAGAGGGGGAAGCTGGAGCAGGAGATGGCTTGCCTGCGGTCCCTGCCGCCAGCTCCGGTGCCGGAATACTCCAACTACCAGTCCAAGGTGCGCCGGTGGTGCACCATCCAGGTAGCGGGACATAGCTACAGCGTCCCCTCCAGTCTCATCGGTAAGGAAGTGCAGATCCGTCTGTACGCTGACTGGGTGGAAGTGTACTACAAGGGCCACTTGGTCTAGGGCATGGGCCGGGTGCATGGCGAGCGGAAAGTCAACGTCAATTACCAACACGTCATCGGGTCGCTGGTGCGCAAGCCGGGAGCGTTCGCCCGGTATCGCTTCAGAGAGCAGCTGGTTCCCACCATGCACTTCAGGCTGGCCTATGACGCGCTGAAGGAATGGCGTGGGGAGCGTGCCGACGTGGAGTACGTGCGTATTGTGCACCTGGCGGCACGACCAGCCACGACCATGGAAGCCACGGTGGACAGCGCGCTGTCGCTGCTGCTGGAAGCAGGTCAGCCCTTCGACTACGCACAGGTGCGGGACCTGGCCGAGCCCAAGGTGTCCGAGGCCCCGGTGCTGACCCTGTCCGGCCAGCCGGACCTGAAAACCTACGACGGCCTGCTCACCAGCAGTATGGCGGTGGCGGGGGTGTGCGGATGACCAACACCGGCATCGATACCGACACCAGCGTCATGCAGGAGCGCATCGGCCAGCTGTGCCACCAATTCAAGCTGCCCACCATGGGCGCCCAGTCGGTGGACCGTTTCACCGCCTTCGGCCACGGCGACTCCCTGCCCACCCTGCTTGGGGTGCTGGAGCAGGAGGCAGAGGATCGCCGCCAGCGACGCATCATCCGGTTGCTTCGGGAATCCAGGCTGCCTTTGGGCAAGACCTGGGAGACCTTCGAGCACCACCGGATGCCCTTGGCGCTGCGCCAGAAACTGGACCATCTGGCCAGGGCAGTTTCGTGGAGCACGGCGTCAACGTCCTGGCCTTCGGACTGCCCGGCACCGGCAAGACCCACGCCCTGTGCGCCCTGGGGCACCGGCTGGTGGAGGCCGGCCACTCCGTCCTCTTTGCTCCAGCCTACCGCCTGGTGCAGGAACTCCTCGACGCCAAGCGAGACCTGGACCTGCCCCGCCGGCTCCGCAGGCTGGACAACTTCGACTTCCTGCTCCTGGACGACCTGGGCTATCTGCCCCAGGGGGCCGAGGAGTCCGAGGTGCTCTTCACCCTCATCGCCGAACGCTACGAACGGAGGTCTCTGGGCATAACGTCAAACCTGGTCTTCTCCGAGTGGGAGCGCATCTTTGCCAACCCCATGGCCACCGCCGCGGCCATCGACCGGGTGGTGCACCACTCCGTCATCCTCGAGTTTGACGTCCCCAGCTACCGGACTGATGCAGCCCAGCTACGGGGCCAGGCAGAGGAGGTGAACCGGCAAAACTGATTGACGCCAAACCGGCAATTATGGTTGACGCGGGACACCGAGCGTGGCTTCTCTCAGGACTTCCCCGTTCTCCTGGTTGTTTGATCTTGGGTATATTGCCTTGTGGACAAGGGTGGCGAGGAAGGAGGCGCTCATGATGAAGAGGGCGGCGATGGCAAGGGCGATGATGAGCCCTTGTCCTGCACCGGCGCCGAACTTCTTTTCGGGGTCTTCAGCCAACGCTATGAGCGCGGCTCAATCCTGGTGACCACCAACCTGCCATTCGACGAGTGGACCGAGGTCTTCGGCTCGGAACGCCTTACCGGTGCCCTGCTGGGCCGCCTCACCCACCACGTGCATACCCTGGAGATGAGCGACGAGAGCTACCGCCTCAAGCGCAGCCAGGAAACCGCTGACGCGCAGGCTTCGGACGATCCCGACGAAGAATAGACAGCACCCCGGACGCTTTCTCTTCCTGCTCCTGCAACGTCGCCTCTTTGCCTGGTTTACTGCCGTCTGTCATCACGTCTGTGGTACACGATCCCGCCGCCACAGTGGTACATGATGCAGGGCTATCGCATTTGGATTTTTGAAGCCTAATCATGGCCCAAATGGGACTGGCAATAGGGAATTTCGACTGCCAAGAGGCTTGAATTTCGTGATTCGACGGCCTTCGTCCCAGAAGTTGCAGGAGAAAGCCCAGAAAATGACTGCTACGGACCCGGAATATTTCTAATGCGATAGCCCTGGTACATGATGTCGCCGCCCTTGACACCCTCAGAGCCGCCGGGCTACGAGTACTACAGTCGCAGATATGTGGCGAGGCGTCGTTTGTAATGGCAGAGGCGTGCTCGTGCTTGGTGGCGCCGTCTCCACCACGACCAGTACAGGATGAAATCCGGGGTTGGCTTTCCGTCCTTACCAAGCGAGTGAGCAACCGCCGCACCTCCGGCACCGTCATTGGAATCAGCTCCCCATCGGGATTGAGGCAGCCCCCTTTTGCACCTGCTCCATGGCATTATGTCTGATCACCGACAGATAAGCGTGAGCCAGCATCGCCAGGGTGATGTGATGTGACGATACCATCCATCCCACCTCCGCACCTCGTACTGGTCCAGCCCCACCTGTCCCTTGGCCTCCTCAAAGCATTCCTCAATGGCCCACCGGGTCCCGGCCACCCTCGCCAGTTCCTCCAGGGTCGTTCCCGCCGGGCCGTAACAGACGTAATAGGCCAGTTCCCCAGGGTTGGCCAGACTGCGCCGACCAGCAGCCAATAGCCCTTGCCAGGCTCCCTCAGGGGACGTATATCCACAGTGGCCCAGTCATAGACCCGTGGTCCCTTGGCACCGTCCCCGGTACTGCATCGTATCCACCCCGATTCCTCAACCTGCGATGCCAACCGGTCCGCTCTCACCTGACTCTGACCCTTGTCCGTCAAAGCCCACAGCTTCTCATTCCTCTTGATGGCCAGCACATGGGGCACACCTGCCCGTTCCAGCCGCAGCCGCAGGTTGCGGTCGCTGCCGTAAACCTCGTCCTCGGTGAACCAGCCGAAAGGCACTTCTGACTCCACCGCCCGCTTCAGCATCAACTGCGCCAGTTGCCCCTTAGTCCGAAAGGCAACACTCTCGGGCACCCCGGCCTCCTTCCCGGTCATCAGCCCATACCTGGGGCAGGTACAGTTCCCGGTCCAGCAGCGCCTTGCCCTCGGCACCGGCATAGGCCAGAAACACCCCAACCTGGCAGTTCTCGATTCGGCCCGCCGTGCCGCTGTACTGGCGCTGCACACCAACCGAGTTGTTTCCCTTCTTCAGGAACCCGGTCTCGTCCACCACCAGAACTGCAGAAGCGCTGCCCAGATGCTCCACCACGTAGGATTTCAAGTCATCACAAACCAGGTCCACATCCCACCGGTAGTTGTACAGCAGGCGTTGCACTCCGTCGGGAGTGGGGTCGCCTCCTGAGCTGAGCCGAAGGGCCGCTCCGCCAGTTGCCAGCCGTTCTTGCGCTCCACCGGAGAAATAAGTCCCTTCAGGTACTCCAGCGCCCGCCCCGAGGCTCCGACCGGTGCAACCTACCCGCAATGCACCCATGAACTCCTTCAATCCCTTCAGCCCTTCAGCCCACCGGGCCACCGGGCCACCTCCAAGACTTCGCCCCTGTCCGCTGCCACCGCTTCACCTCACCCAATCCAAAAAGTGGCTCCACTCTACCAAAATCTATCTGCGACTGTAGTACTAAAAACGCACTCAAAGGGATCATTCAGGGCTGCCGGCTAAGTGGCGCGGAGGGTGAGGTGGATACGGGAAATGATTTTCCGCCGGTGTCTGGATCCCTGGCTAGCGTCAACGGGGCAACTGGGTCGGCCTGGAGGGTCGGCCTCAAGTGAGAGATGCACTCCGAATTTCCCGCCAAGTTGGCGCACCAGTCGCTACCTCAGGCCGCGAGGGTAGTGTGTAGGAGCGGAGTACGGGCATGAGCCATGGCCATTTATTGGTACATATTTTGGTACATACAAGGAGCAGCAAGTCTCAATAATATTGTATTTTAACTACAAAGCTAGTGATACTATGGCGGAGGGAGTGGGATTCGAACCCACGATACAGTCGCCTGTATAACGGTTTTCAAGACCGCCGCCATCGTCCACTCGGCCATCCCTCCGGAAACTTCGGCGTACTCCTTATTTTAGACGGTAACGTCTAACTTCGAAACCGGCCAGGATACATCCAGTCCAGGAACAACCCAAACCATCCGCACCATCCGGGGCTCTCCTCCAGAGACGCTTCGATTTCGCTCCGCATGTGAATTCCCCACTCTTTACCATGTTTACAAACGCCCCGCCCTGTTTGCTATAATATTGGCAATCGCTCTTGTGGGTGTTTCTCCTTCAAGGCGATGCGAGCGGAAGTGGCTCAGTGGTAGAGCACCTCCTTGCCAAGGAGGGGGTCGCGAGTTCAAATCTCGTCTTCCGCTCCATTTTTATGCCTTTCGCTGTCCCCCGTTCTCCTTTTGTTCCTCGCCTCGATCAATCTCACCGAAGTCGGTGCTCCCGACCTCCGCCCTGAACTCCCCCCGCTGCCATCCACCCTACGGGCGTAGGAGCATGTCCCCGCACTCGGTGCAGAAGCCCGCGTCGGGGCGCACCGGGCTGATGCAGTGGCTGCAGACGAGGCGGGGTGTGGCGTTCGCCGGCGACTCCAGCCCGCAGTGCTGGCAGTACCGGCTGGTGATGTTGTTGAGACGCCCACAGGCTGCACATTGCGCCCTGGGATAGTTGCGCCTCAGCCGAAACGGCGAGACCCTCTGGGCCCACCGGAACCGGCTCAGCGTCCAGAACAGCCCCGCACCGATCAGCAGAAGAGCCAGCAGCACCCCCACCGGCGACAATCCGAAAACAAGCACGTTGAAGACCCCGTGCGCAGCGGAGCCGACGGCCAGCCCCGCCAGCAGCCAGAGGGCCCGCCCGCGAGTACCTTCTCGCGCCTGCAGACCCAGCGCAATCCCCCAGAAACTGCCGAAGATCACATGGGCCAGCGTGCTGACCGGGGCCCGCAGCACCATCACCTCTGGGCCGAAGGTGACGATGTAGCCCAGGTTCTCCACAGACGCGAACCCCAGGCTGGCCGCCACGCAGTAGACCAGCCCATCGCGAGGTTCGTCGAAATAGAGAGACCGGTACGGCCCCAGTCTCACCGCCAGGAACTTGCTCAGTTCCTCGACCGGACCGACAACGAACAGCATTGCAACCGCCACCGAGGCCAGGTCTGCCCCGAAGTCAACGTCGCTGTCGGACAGGAACACGAACTCCAGCGCCGCCGCAGGAATGGTGGAGAGCATCCCCAGCAGGAAAGCCAACGCAAGCAGCCGCCTCGGCTTCGGGCGGTAGGCACGGCCCCGGACGAAGAACCACAGCCAGAAGAGTCCGGGAGAGAAGGCAAGGACGGCATACCCCAGCAGCTCCACGCCACAGACTCCCTCCGCTAACGCCTGACGACTACGGTGTCGCAGATGTGGTCGTGCAGCCCTCGTTTGTCGCTGCTCACGCCGATCATCAGGTAGCCCACACCAAGAAGAAGCACGGACAGACCGCTGGCCAAGTGCCTCCCGAAGGCGCGCAGTCCGCTGACCTTCGAACCATCCCTCCTCAGGACATACAGGCCAAGCGCCCGCTTGCCTACGGTGGTCGAAAACAAAGATACGCCGAAGGTGTAGTAGAGCGCCCCAACGACGGCCATGATGGAGTCGGCTTGAGTCCAGAAGGCATCATCGGAGTAGTAGGCCTCAACGGAAGTGCCCGGCAGCAGGGTGAGCAGTAGCAGCTGCAGGGCTACCAGCAGCACCGAATCGATGCACCAGGCCAGCAGCCTGATCCAGAAGCCGGCCGGCACTCCTTCCAGTACGGTGAGACCCGGCACCGTGGGCCTGAACTGCACGGCCGCGGGTTCCCCCAGAGGATAGCCGCATGAATAGCAGAAAGCCGTGCGCGGCTCGTTGGAAGCCTGGCACCGTGGACACGGCACGGCCGTAGGCAGAGCGGGGGCGGGCGCCACGCCCAGGGCAAAGCCGCAGGCATGACAGAACAGGCTGTCGGCCCGGTTGTCGGCGCCACAGTTGGAGCAGGCGGCAGGCATCCGGTTCCCACAGTGAACGCAAAAGTTCGCGCTTTCCTCGGCCTGGCCACCGCAGTTGGGGCAGTTGATCATTGGATTCCGCCTTGCGCCTCGCTGATTCCAGCCCCCTTATTGCGTGCCGACCCGTTGCCCAGCGTCAGTCCCCGGCTACAGCTCCACGACCATCTGAAGCTCGCTGGTAGGCTTGCACAGGGCCTCGAAGGCGCCCTGTATGCTCTCGAGCGGCACGAAGTTGGTGGCCGAAAGCATGTGGTCGACGGAGACCCGGCCGGTCCGCATCAGCTCCAGCGCGATGCGTCAGTCCTCCGGCTGCGTTCCGAACGACGACTGCATCCGCACCTCGCGGGCCATCCAGTTGGGCGGCAGCACCGCCGTGGGCTCCCATGCGATGGCCAGCATCACCACCTGCCCGCCCTTGGCGCACAGGTCCAGCGCCTGCTCCATCGTCGAGGGCGCGGCGGCGCACTCGAAGACCACCTGCGGGCCCACCCCGCCTGTGAGCTCCATCACCCGGGCTTCCAGGTCATCGCCCAGCGGGTCGATGACGGCGTCCGCTCCCAGTCGCCTTGCCGCTTCGGCCCTGGCCGGCGCGGGCTCCGACACTATCACCGTGGTGGCCCCGGCGGCCCGCGCCGTCTGCATGCAGAGCAGCCCGATGGGCCCGGCACCCAGCACCACCACGGCGTCGCCCAGCTTGATATCCGACAGCCGCGCCGCGTGTACGGTGACGGCGCACGGTTCGGTGAGCGCCGCCTGCTCGTCGGTCACATCGTCGGGGACCGGGGTGAACTCCCACTCGTCCATCAGCACATACTCCGCGTAGCCGAGCTGGCGGGCGTTGTGCTGGAACCCCATGGTCCGGTAGTTGAACCTGGGATTGGCCCGCGGTCCCGGGTCGACGCCTGCAGGACGGTGGCCACCGCCACCAACGACCCGGTCGCCGTTGCCAACTCGCGAGACGCCATCGCCCACATCCACGATGGTGCCCGCAAATTCGTGGCCCAGCACCGTACCCGGCTTCGCAATGTCGTACAGGAACGCGTGCACGTCGGTCCCGCAAATGGCCGCGTACCTGACCTTCATCACCGCCTGTCCGGGCCCCGGCACCGGATCGGGGACATCCTCCACCTGCAGCACCTGTTCGCCCTTGTAGACTGCCGCACGCATCGCTCACCTCGCCAGACTTGATTGCCTAGAGTATAGCCGCTCCGGAGGCCGTCGCCACTGGGAAGGTACAATGGAGTACTTGGCAACGCAGCTGGCGGGCATTGGGAGGTGAGAAATTGCCAGAACTCGACCTAGCGCAAATGGAGCACGATATTCTAAGGGCTGTACACACTCTAGGCCCAATCATTGGTGAGTCGCCTGCGCGTAAGGAGCTAATAGACAAATACACCGCCGATAATGAAATGGCTCAACAAATAACGGCTGTTCTGGAATACCTCGTTGACGAACGATACCTCATGCCGTTTCCTCCGCCCGCGAGCGGGCCAAACTTTTCTATTCGAGGAATCACACCAAAAGGCATAAGAAGGCTAGAGAAACTTGAGCATCCTGTCCGAACTTGGGTATACGCAAACTGGTTCCCGGTGGCTGTCGCCGCTATCACAACCGCAGTTGGAATTGCCTCCATAGTCAGCAATTGGGTAAGAGGCTGAGTGAAGGGCCGGATTCGCCAGTGCAGCCCGAGTGGCAAGCCATCCATCCGGGACTGTCTCAAGCAGGGTGATACTTACGCGGCTGGCGATTTCACCCTAACCCTCTCCCTCAAGTGGGAGGGAACTTTGAGGCAGCGACCGGCACCCACGATTTCACATTCAGGCCTCCGGCGTTAAACTGGCACCCAAATTACAATCGGACTCACCAAGGAGGACAGCGGATGAATTCACTCGGACGAGTCGCCATCGTCACCGGCGCGGGTTCCGGCGTGGGACGGGCCTCGGCGCTGGCCCTGCTTCGCGACGGCTACTCCGTGGCCCTCGCCGGTCGCAGGATCGAAACGCTGGAGGCCTCCTTGGAAGAGGCGGGGGCCGAGGCCGAGGAACACCGGGAGCGCGCCATCGCCGTGACCACCGATGTGGGGAGCCCCGAGTCAGTATCGGGGTTGTTCGCCCGCACCAAGGAGGCCTTTGGCGGCCGGCTCGATGTGCTCTTCAATAACGCGGGCAGCTCATCGCCGCCCGTCAACATGGAAGACCTGACCTACGAGCAGTGGATGACCGTGGTCAACGCCAACCTCACGGGCACCTTCCTGTGCACCCAGGAAGCCATACGGATCATGAAGGACCAGGATCCCATGGGCGGCCGCATCATCAACAACGGCTCAATCTCCGCCTATGTCCCTCGTCCCAACAGCGCCCCCTACACCTCCACCAAGCACGGCGTGATGGGCCTGACCAAGGCCACCTCGCTGGACGGGCGCAAGTACAACATCGCCTGCAGCCAGATCGACATCGGCAACGCCGCCACCGACATGACCGCCCCAATGGAGCGGGGCATCCTCCAGCCCACGGGCGATGTCATCCCCGAGCCCCGTTTCGATGTGGCCCACGTCGCCGAGCAGGTGGTCTACATCGCCAACCTGCCCCTCGACACCAATATCCAGTTCATGACCATCATGGCCACCAAGATGCCCTATATCGGAAGGGGGTGATTCACCATGGCCCTGATCGAAGCCGGTGATTTCAGGTTCGAGGTCGACCCAGGCTGGGGCAAGCTGCCCGAGGGCACGGCCGCTGGCGTCGTGACCGGCGTCGTCGTCGACTCCCAGGACCGCGTGTACCTCTGCCAGCAGCAACAGGACCCACCGATTCTGGTGTTCGACCGCGACGGAAACTACCTCGACTCATGGGGCTCCGGCTATGTGGTCGAGCCCCACACGATGTATATCGGCCCCGACGATGTGATCTACCTGGCCGACCGGGGCGCTCATGTGGCGATGAAGCTGTCGACGAGCGGAGAGGTCCTGCTGGAGGTCGGCAACCGGGGACAGCCATCGGACACCGGATGCTTCGAGGACGAGGGAGTCGTCCCCAGGGCTGGCGGGCCCTTCAACCGCCCCACCCGGCTGTCGCCCTCGCCGTCCGGCGATCTGTACGCCTCCGACGGCTACCGCAACTGCCGCGTCCACCGCTTCGCCGTCGACGGGCAGTTCATCGCATCCTGGGGACGGCCCGGCGGCGACGGCCCGGGCGCCTTCTACTCACCCCACTGCCTCTGGGTGGACACCGACGGCCTGGTCTATGTCTGCGATCGCAAGAACAACCGTATCCAGGTCTTCGACCCCGAGGGGGAGTTCGTCACCCAGTGGACCGATGTTCAGCTTCCCACCGACCTGCACATCGGGCGGGACGGGCTGTTCTACCTGGCCGAGCGTGAGAGCGGCGAGGCCACCGAGAACCTGCTGACAGTGCGCGACGGCACAGGCAACGTGCTTGCCAGGTGGACCACCCCGCGCAGCCACCAGATCTGGCCCGACGCCCACGGCGACATCTACCTGGTCAGCGGCGCCGCCACCGACGCCTCCAAGGGCCTCGCCATCAGGTACATGAAAGTCCGCTAGCAACACGGAAAACCCCCTCTCCCTTGAGCCTGGACTCCAAATCCCCTCCCCCTCGACACATATCCCCTCTCCCTCCGGGAGAGGGTTAGGGTGAGGGCGTCCCCCTTAAACTGCTCGTACTGATCCAGACAACGGCTCCGCAGTGATCATCGAACCACTGGCCCACGGTAGGCCGCATCCCTGTACTATAATGGCTCCTGACGCGCATTCCCGGATTCACGTCCCTGCGATTCGCTGGTTCATGGAAATGCCCGTGGCGCTGGCAGATCCAGGGGATCGTCCGTTGCAGACTAACTCCTCAGGAGGACGACATGGTTGACCAACTAGCCCGCCCCAAGGACAAAGTGGAAGTCTACTGGTTTTCAGAGCAACCCCAGGGCTATGTCAGCGACGCCCAGTTGGAGCAATTCGACTCGGGACGGTTGGGATTCCCCAATACATTCTTCGATCCTGACAAGGCCCATATCCTTTATAACGAGTACCACGACCAGTACGCGCTGGCCGACGAGGTGGGATTCGATGGGATAATGACCAACGAACACCACGCCGCCTACTGGTGCGGAAAGCCTGCGGTGAACCTGGACGCCGCCGTCATCGCCAAGGTCACGAAGCGGGCCAAGATCGCCATCCTGGGCAATGTCATAGCCGTCAACGACCCCATCCGCATGGCCGAAGAGATTGCCATGCTGGACTGCTACTCCGGCGGCAGGATCATCTCCGGCTTCGTTCGCGGCGGCGCGGTCGAGACCCTCCAGGCCGGAATCGACCCCACGGAAAACCGGGAACGGTTCGAGGAAGCCCACGACCTGATAGTGAAATGCTGGACCCAGCCCGGCCCCTTCCGGTACGAGGGGAAGTACTACCAGTACCGGGCGGTCAATCCCTGGGTATTGCCCATGCAGAATCCCCGGCCCGACATCTGGTTCCCTGGCACCGGAAGCCCCGAGAGCGTGGTCTGGGCGGCCAAGAACGGCCATCCCTACATGAACCTGGGCGCGGTCATGGAGACCACCGAGTGGCTCAAGCAAATCTATATCGACACCGCCCTGGAAAACGGATACCAGCCCGGCCCCGAGCACTTCGGCTACCTGCTCAAGGTAGTGGTTGCCGACACCGACGAGAAGGCCGATGAGATTGGCCGCAATTTCGTCTGGACCGAGGGACACCGCCAGCGCGGTCCCCGGGAGCATGTGGACCCGCCCGGCTACCAGTCCCGACAGGCTCTGCAGATCAAGCGCAGCCGCCCCACCGGGGTCTTCGCCGGGAATGCAGGAGATCCCCAGTCCTATGACCTTCAGAAGGACGCCCGGACCATCATCGTCGGCACACCGGATACGGTGATCGAACAGCTGACCTGGGTGGTGGAGAAACTCAACCCCGGCTACCTGTTGATTTACGGCAACGAGGGCCCCATGACCCACCAGGACTGCATGCGGTCCATCGATCTTCTGGGCAAGGAAGTGATCCCCGCCCTCAAGGAAATCCAGCTCCAGGCCTACGAGACCAACTAGTAGGGCGACAATTTTGTAATGATGGGTGGCCATGATTACGTTAGTTTCGTATTCAATCGGCGTCCACCAGGGACGCCCCTAACGTGACATCCCTCGGCAGGTAGGGGCAACCCTTGTGGTTGCCCTCGCTGCCCATCATTTCAAAGAGGTTGGTCTACTAAACCAAAGTGGGGAATCCATGATTACGTTAGTTTCGTATTCAATCGGCGTCCACCAGGGACGCCCCTAACGTGACATCCCTCGGCAGGTAGGGGCAACCCTTGTGGTTGCCCTCGCTGCCCATCATTTCAAAGAGGTTGGCATTTTGTAATGATGGGTGGCCATGACTACGTTAGTTTCGTATTCAATGGGCGTCCACCAAGGACGCCCCTACGTGACATCCTTCGGCAGGTAGGGGCAACCCTTGTGGTTGCCCTCGTTGCCCATCATTTCAATGGGGTTGGTCTACTAGCGGCCTAAACCCAACAAAGTTCCCCCTTGGAATAAAGAGCCGTTAGCCCATAGGGGCGGGTTTGAAACCCGCCCCTATCTTTTGTGAGGAAGTGTGTGCCAATTTGAGGGCACCCAACCCGTCTTAGGGTGCCCAACCTGTCAAGAGGGCATCCAACCCCAGGGCAATCGCGTCTTAATAGCTGGAGGCCCCACAACCCGTCATTCCCGCGAAAGCGGGAATCCAGGGGCCGTGAGGCAGGTCGCGATTCACTGGCAATTCACCTTTGGATTCCTGCTTTCGCAGGAATCCAGTGAGGGCTTCCCCTCTCAGTGTGGTGAACCAGAGGGTGTGCAACGTGTCCCCTCCCCCTGAGGGGGAGGGTTAGGGTGGGGGTGAAATCGCCAGCGGCCCTCACCATCACAGAAACGGCGGACACCCATACCAGGGAAGTCCGCCTTTACTTTGAAGACTGAACGCTTGGCCCAGTCACAAGAGAACGGTATCGTTTACCCCCCCGCCCCGCCAGCTGCAACAGCAACCTCCGCGACGACTCGGCAACCTCGGCGACGGCCGCGTCAAACGCTTCCGCGTTCGCCTTGGACGGCTGCCGGAATCCGCTGATCTTGCGGACGAACTGCAGCGCCGCCGCCTCGACTTCGGCATCGGTAACCGACGACTCCGGGTTGCGCAGGACCTTGATGCTGCGGCACATCAGTTGCCTCCCTTGCCTTGTTCCCGCGGGACCGGCCGGTACTTGTCGCCCTCCTCGCGGGTGATCCTGCCCGAGGCCATCAGCCACATGCGGACGATCTCCGGCCCCATGAACTTGAACCGGCGCTTGAGTTCCTGGGCCAGCGGAGGGTACTCGTGGCCCTCCAGCGTCTCGTAGAACCAGTCGCAGAAGCCGCCGTGCTCGTCCCGGATGGCCTGCACCCGCCGGGCATTCTCGATAACGCCCTCGATCTTCAGACGGTTGCGGATAATACCCCCGTCCTGCCGCAGCCGCTCCACGTCGTCCGGCCCCATATCAGCCACGGCGTCGATCTTCCAGTCCGCGAAGGCGTTTCGGAAGGCGTCCCGCTTGTCCAGGATCATCTTCCATGTCAGTCCCGCCTGGAAGACCTGCAGGCTCATCACCTCAAACAGCGCGTCGTCGTCGGTTGCTCGCCGCCCCCAGATCTCGTTGACATACCACTCCCGCAACGGGTCGTGCGGCGCCTCCGGGTCGGGAACTGATTCGTGGGGCATTGAGAGCCTCCGGCACGTTATATGCCTTGTGTAGGGGCGCCCCTTGTGGGCGCCCGGCAGTTATTTTCGGCTTTGGCGACTCGCTGACACTTAGCCCTAATCCACCGAGGGAGGGCGTCGGTTAGCGTCCTGAAGTGGTCAAAGGGTGCTCCTTTGAATCTGGGATAATGGTTTTGTAACAGCAAAACAGTCCCAGAAAAGGAGCACCCGATAGATGCTACCACGCAACCACCCTGACCGCATCCGTGTCTCTTTCGACGACCACCGACTGGTGGCCAATGCCGGTCTGCTCCTTCCGGCCACCCTCGCCCAACACCTGGGCCTGGGGGAACTCGTTGACCATCACCTCGACCTGGGCCGCGCGCCGGGGCGGGCCAACGCGGGGGACAAGATGATGACCCTGATCGCGTCTGCGCTGGCTGGCGGCGACTGCATCGACGACGCCGGTGCGCTGCGCGCCGGTGGGACGTCCGGTGTTCTCGATTGCATGGTCAAGGCGCCATCCACCCTGGGCACCTTCCTGCGCAGCTTCCGCTGGGGCCACGTCCGCCAGCTGGACCGGGTGAGCCGGGAGTTGCTGGCACGGGCCTGGGCCGCTGGGGCCGGACCCGGCGACGCGCCGCTGACCATCGACCTCGATTCCACCATTTGCGAGACCTATGGACTGGACAAGGAAGGGGCACGCCACCACGGCTATACCGGCAAGCGGGGCTATCACCCGCTGCTGGCTGTCGCCGCCGGAACCGGCGATGTGCTGATGTGCCGGCTGCGCGAGGGCCGGGCCAACACCGCTCGCGGTGCCGCCCACTTCCTGCGGGAGACGGTGGGACGGGTGCGCTACGCCGGGGCCAGTGGACGACTAACGCTACGGGCCGACAGCGGCTTCTACACCCATAGCGTGGTATCCGTCTGCCGCAAGCTGGACCTGCGCTTCTCCATCACCATCCGCCAGCACAAAGGCCTGCGCAATCTCATCGAGGCGATACCCGAGGCAGACTGGACTCCGATTCCCTACTGGATGGACGGTGCCGCCGATGTGGCGGAAACCACCTACACTCCCTTCCAGAGTGAGCCCGACGCTGCCCCGGTGCGGCTCATCGTCCGACGGGTGAAGCCCACGCCCGGTTCCCAGCTGGCCCTCTTCGCCAGATACAGCTATCACGGATTCATCACCGACCGGGACGGGGAAACCCTGGAACTGGAGGCCGACCACCGCCGCCACGCCGAGGTCGAGAATGCCATCCGAGACCTGAAGCACGGCGTCGGGCTGAACCATCTCCCCTCGGGCCGCTTCGCCGCCAACGGGGCCTGGCTGGCGGGCCAGGTTATGGCCCACAACCTGGCCCGCTGGATAGCGCGCATCGGTCTGGGCGAACAGGTGGTGACCACCAAGACCCTCCGGCGGCGGTTCTTCTCCCTAGCCGGACGGCTCACCCGCTCGGCACGCCGCCTCACACTGCATCTGCCAAAGCGCTGGCCTTGGGAAACCCAGTTCGATCGTGCCCTGGCCCGGCTGCGCGCCTTGCCACTTCCTACCTGACGGCCGACCTGCAACCAACCCACCCAGCGGCCAACCGAACGTTCCCGCGAACTCGCTCCAGTCCGCTCCGCGAGTGCCTCTTGCTGCGGCCTCTCCCCGCTATCTCGCCCTGACCAACATCCGCACACAGTCACAAAGTCTCCCGTGGCAACTGAAGACAGACACCGGCTCCCCTCTACCCCAAATCGTGCCGGACCATCGCCCTCCCTTGCCCCTATCGCCCGTTCCGCTGCTGCATAGTCATCCCCTCGGTGGATTTGGGCTTAGGCGCCCACAATGGGCGCCCCTACCTTTTCCCTGCGTTTAACCGACCTGCTCTAGCGCGGCACGATCGGCAGGGTCACATGCGACGGGTGCTCGGAGTCATGCAGGATGGTCTGGACAGCCGGCTTCAGCTCGGTGTCGGCCGCGATGACCCCACCGGTGTTGGTGTTGCGGTCGAAGCGAGGGAAGTTGCTGCTGGATACCTCCAGGCGGATGCGGTGTCCCGCCTTGAACACATTGCTGGTGGCCAACAGGTCGATGGTGTAGCAGTGGGCTCGCCCCGGCTCCACCAGCGACGGGCTGGACATCGACTCCCGGTAGCGCGCCCGGATGATGCCGTCGGTCAGGTTGCGGGCGCAGCCGTCCTCGCACACATCGACCAGCTTGGCCGTGAAGTCGGTGTCCGTCGCCGAGGTGGCGGCCCACAGCGTTACCGTAATCGGCCCGGTGACCTCCACATCCCGCTCCAGCACCGGCGTGGAGTACACCAGCACATCGGAGCGCTCCTCGATTTCGTTCTGGTCGAAGGCCCCGCTGGTCGCGAAGTAGGGGTTGCAGCACAGCTGCCCGCCCCGTGTCGGTACCGGGTTCGCCGGGTTGTACAGGAACACATCCGGCGCCTCCCCGGACGGCGGCACCGGGCTCAGCTCTCCGTCGCCGTGCAGTGTGTTGGCGTTACCGCCGCTGTGCAGGTAGTAGTTGGTGGCCTGGGCCCGGGCCAAGGGCCACTCGTTCTCGTCCCGCCACACATCGTCGCCCATCACGAATATCTTGACCGGCGGCTCCTCCAGTATCCCGGTGTCCTCGCCCTTCAGCCATTGCTGGAACCAGCGCAGGTGAATCTCGTCCATCCCGAGCGCCATAGCATCGGCCGCCACGCCAAAGTAGTGGCTCCCCGCCATGCTGGCGCCCCGTGAGCTGTGCTGCCAGGGGCCGATGATCAGCTTCTGGCCGTTCCGGGCCTCCTCGGTGGCCGCGTTCTTCCGCATCCCCAGGTAGTTGCGGATCGTGCCACGAAGGAAGATGTCGTACCAGCCGCCGATGTTCAGCGCCGGTGTCGTTATGTTGGAGTGCTGGTCCTCGATGGACAGTTTCTTCCAATAGTCATCGTAGCTGGGATGTTCCAGCCAGTCGAAGTAGTAGTCGGCCAGCCCTCCCTTCAGTTGCGGCATGTCCTTCAGTGGCAGGTGCATGAAGGCCTCGGTCATTCCGTTCACGGAACCGACCAGCTCCGCCTGCCGTGCCTGCGGGATGCTTTTCACGCCGGAATGGGTCTTGAAGTTGGCCAGCGTGAGCTGGAGAAGGGTCCACGACACATTGAATCCCAGCTCGAAGGCCCCGCCTTGGTAGGTCCAGCCGTCGTGGTAGTTGGACGCCGTGACATTGGGCGCGATCGCCACGAGATGCGGCGGTCGGGTCGTGGCGCACAGCCACTGCGTCGCCCCCACATACGACGCCCCGATCATTCCGACCTTTCCGTTGGACCAAGGCTGCAATGCCGCCCATTCCACGGTGTCGTACCCGTCGTTGATGTCGTCCGCGAAGCAGTAGAACTCACCGCCCGAGGTAAAGCGCCCCCGGGTGTCCTGGATGACGAGGGCGAACCCTGCCTTGGCCGCCTTCATCGGGTCCAGCATCTGCGACGCAAGCGCCGCCGTCTTGTCGTACGGTGTGCGCTGCAAAATGGTCGGGAACGGGCCGGGACCCTCGGGCCGGTAGACATCGGCGTAGAGCGTCGTGCCGTCGCGCATCGTCGCGGGCAGGTTGGTCTCCACCTTCAGAGAAACCGAGTCTGGCATGGCTCTCCCTCCTATATTTGGGAGACAAAGAGCACGGAGGACTAACAACAATTCCCTTCGTCATCAAAATATGAAACTCTGTGCTCTCTGTGTCCTCTGTGTTTAGCTGAACTTGGGCATCACCGTCTCTGCAAACAGGTCCATCTGCCGGTAAAGGCTGTCGACGTCGGGAGCCAGGAACCCGAGGTTCACATGCTCCGCCCCCGCCTCGATCTTCGCCTCCATTTCCCGAGCGCAGTCGTCGGGAGTCCCGGCCACGCAAAGCGCCTTCGCGATGTCCTCAGCGCTTCGATCTGGCGTCACATACCGTTCGCCCACGTTCCGCACCGCCAGCTCCATGGCCTCGTCGCCGTTGGTGGAGATCGCCGTCGGCTGATTCAACCCCCAGTGGAAGCCGTCCAGCTCCCGGCCCGCCTCGGCGGCGTACTGCCGTACCATGTCGTTGCTCCACTTGATGCGACGGTTGGTGAACAGGTACGGATACCAGCCTTCCCCATGCAGCGCGGCCCGGCGCATGGCGGCCTCGCTGCGGCCCGACACCCAGATTGGCGGGTACGGCTTCTGTGCCGGCTGCGGCAGCAGCGTTACATCGTCGAAGTCGAAGAAACGGCCATGATGCGAGACATGCTCTTCCGTCCAGAGCCTCTTCATCGCCTCCAGCATCTCGTCGGTGCGCCGCCCTCGGGTGCGGGTGGAGATCCCCAGCGCGTCAAACTCCACGTGCGTGCCCCGCTGGCCGCTGATGCCGATGCCGAAGTCCAGCCGCCCGCCCGACACCTGGTCCACGCTGGCCACCAGCTTGGCCAGCATCACCGGGTGATACAGCGGCACAATGACGATGCCGGTCATGATGCGAATGTATTCCGTCGCCCCGGCTGCGGCGGCCATGGCCGGCAGGTTCAGCACCGTAGGACGCGGCGGGTTCCCGTCCATGATGTGTTCCCCCATTGTCACCCGCTGGAACCCGAGCTCCTCGGCGCGTCTCGCGAAGGCCGGAACATCCCAGTAGTCCTCCACGCTCAGGCTGCATCCGAACGTAATCCTGCCGCCGCTCATGCCGGTTCTCCTTCAATTCTCAGTAGGGCCAATAGTGCCAAGTCAATCGCATTTTGATTGAAATATACCCGTCATTCCCGCGAAAGCGGGAATCCAGTGGTCACTCGCAATAGTTTCGCCCCAAGAATCAACCTGATTCCGCGCTCTGGGCTCCTGCTTTCGCAGGAGTGGCGGATTGTCGGATTTATACTGCGATTGCCCTGCCGATAGCGCCCCAATTCTACCATCCGCCCGGCGCCTGCGATAAAATCCAACCCATGGAACAGACCATGAAAGGCAAGACCTGCCTGATCACCGGCGCCAGCGACGGAATCGGCTACGTGGCCGCCCGTGAGCTGGCCCGGCAGGGCGCCAGCGTAGTCGCTGTTGGGCGCGACGTCTTCAAGACCGACGACGCCGTCAACCGGATCATTGAGGAAACCGGCAACCAGAACGTCCGCTACCTGCTGGCCGACCTCTCCTCCCAGGAGGAAGTGAGGCGCCTGGCCCGGGACGTCAGGGAACAGCTGCCTTCCCTCGACGTGCTCCTGAACAACGCCGGAGCAATCTTCCTGTCCAACCGCAAGAGTGTGGACGGGCTGGAAATGACTTTTGCGCTCAATCACATGAGCTACTTCCTGCTCACGATCCTGACGCTTGACCTGATGCGGGACTCCGCCCCTGCGCGGATCATCAACGTATCGTCCAGCTCCCACTCCTCGCCCGGCAAGTTCGTGCTGGAGGACCTGCCGAAACCCGGCAGCAACCGGGGATACCGGGCCTATGGCCGCTCCAAGCTCTGCAATATCCTGTTCACCTACGAGCTGGCCCGTCGGGTCGAGGGCACCGGCGTGACCGTAAACGCCCTGCATCCCGGCCTTGTGCGCACCAACATCGCCCGGAACAACGGTCTGCTCGGACGCTTCGTGAACTTCTTCATCGGGGCCCGGGGCATGTCTGCGGAGCAGGGCGCCGACACCCTGGTGTACCTGGCCTCGTCCCCCGAAGTGGAAGGCGTCACCGGAAAGTTCTTCGTAAACCGCCAAGCCGTCCCTTCGTCCACGCTGAGCTACGATACGGAATTGGCTTCGGGATTGTGGGATCTTAGCGAGAGGCTGATGACGGGTGGTGGAGTCAGGGAATAGAGGCGATCACCCCCACCTTCAGAAGCCATCTCAAAACCCGCTACGGACCAAAACTCGTCATTCCCGCCTTCCCCGTCATTCCCGCGAAAGCGGGAATCCAGTGGCCAAAGCGGTGAATCCGGTTGATGCCATCAGGACATGTAGTTGTGAGATAGCCTCAAAGCTCCCTCCCCCTGGATGGGAGAAAATTCGTCAAATTAGGAGTATCGCCAATGAAACGGCCAGTCGAATTCTACAGCGAGGGATTCAAGCTCCAGGGTGATGTATACACGCCCGACGACCTGTCCCCGGGAGAGCAGCGGGCGGCGGTGCTGCTCTGCCACGGCTACACCGGCGTCAAGGACCTGTACCTGCCCGACAACGCCCGTGTGCTAAACGAGGCGGGCTATGTGGTCATGACCTTCGACTACAAGGGCTGGGGCCAGAGCGAGGGCGTCTCTCCGCTGCGCCTTGTCCCCCACAGCCGCGTGAGCGATGTGCAGGCCGCCATGACCTTCCTCGGCGAGCAGCCGGAAGTGAACGAGGACAGCATCGGCATCTACGGCACCAGCTACGGCGGCGCCACGGTGGTGTGGACCGCCGCCATTGACCAACGCGCCAAGAGCGTGGTCAGCGTCGGCCACGGCGCCCGCTGGATGAAAAGCGTCCGCCGCATGGACGAGTGGTTCGACCTGCTCGAACGCTCCAAGGCCGACCGCATCAAGCGCGTGATGACCGGCAAGTCCGAAATGCTGGAACGAGGCGAGATACTGCTGCCCGATCGGCAGTCGGCAGCACTGGCCGCCGCCCAGCGGGCCAACAACCCCAACGCCGTCATGACCATCCCCGTCGAATACATCGACGACACCCTCGGCTTCAACCCCGAGTGGGTGGTGGACAAGATCTCACCGCGTCCGGTGCTGTTCATCACCAGCGACCAGGACCGGCTAGTGCCGCCGGAGGAGTCGGAGCAGCTCTACGCCCACGCCGGCGAACCCAAGAAGCTGGTCATGCTGAAGGGCGTCGGCCATTACGAGGTCTACGAGGAACCCGCCTTCTCCCAGGTCATGCACCACACCCTGTACTGGTACCAGAAGTACATGCCCGCTAAGTGCTAGACTAGCCTGTAAATTCCCTCCCCCTTGAGGGAGAGGGCTAGGGTGGGGGTGAAATCCCCAACTGCGTAACTCCTAAACCAAAGCCAAGGTGGGATGTGCATTCGCCTGAGGCGGGGAATTTGGCGGGGAATTTGGCAGGAGTGCTTCGGCCCTTGACTGCAGGACCGTCCGGCAGCGGCGCCTCACCTCGTCTCTCCGGCTGACCAGTCCGGCCAGGAAGTTGCCGACCCTCTGCTGCACCAAGGCCTTGGTCCCCAGACACAGATTTCCAGTGGCCTCCTCTCTCGCCCAACCCCAGATGGCCTCATCGGCATTGAAGTCCGGGCTGTAGCCCGGCAGGTTCATTAACCTCAGCTCCAGCTCAGGCGTCCTGAGGTACTCCCGCACCGCCTCCCCACGATGCGCCGGCGCGTTGTCCCAGATCACATTCAGCGGTCCAGCGTGCCCCTTCCTCAACTGGTCCAAGAAGGCCGCCGAGGTCCCGGAGTTGCTGTTGCCCTCCAGTTCCATCCACTCCACCTCACCGGTCTCCAGGCACACCGCCGAGTAGTAGCTGGCCTTCTCCCCATACCGCGGGCTGGTGGAGTCCACCAGAGCCGGTTCACCCTTCAGCACCCACTTGCCCCGCAGTTCCGCGTCCGCCCGGAAGTGGGCCTCATCAGCAAAGAATATTCTGGCTTCAGTCCGTTGAGCCTCCTCCCACAGGGCGGCGTACTCCTCCACGAATGACTTCCGTTTGGCCTCGTCCGCCTTCAGCAGCCGCTTCTTGGGCCGCTTGAAGGCAAACCCCAAGCGGTGCAGCCAGTTCAGGCAACTGCTACGGCTCAAACTGGTGCCGAATCGTTCCCAGACAAACTGCCGGACTCCTTTCCAGTACCAGTTGGCCAGTTGGATACCTGCCTGCTCCGGCAACTCCTGCACCGCCGCCTTCAACTCCTCCCGCTGCCTCTCGTCAAGCGCGGGGGGGAACCCCCGGACTGCTCGAATATCAGGGCCGCAGGCCCTCCCTCGCCGAAGGCCGACGCCCACCGGCCGATGGTGTGTGGGTCCCGCTCCAGCGCCTCCGCCGTCGCCGCTGCCGTCCAGCCCTGGGCCAGCAGCCAGACGGCGTACCACCGCTCCCGCTCCCGGGGCGTGGGCGCCAGGATCATCCGCCGGCGCAAGGCCTTGGCATCCATCTCCCATTGTTCCAAATCCCGATGTATCTCTCTCGCACCCATCACCAACCCCTCTCTGACGCCTGGAAAAGCTAACTCTGCCCCTTCGCCAATTTACCCCATGTTTCTGCGCATTTCACCTTGGCTTCGGTTTAGTACTCAGTCAACTTTGGAATCAAAAGGGTAAAGGCGGTGAAGTTTGGTTCGGGCCTCCTGGGTTTTGAACCGCCAGTTGATACCAACTCGGGCGGCGTTGCGCTCCCGCACCAGTGCCTGGACTTCCCTCCCGAGAGCATCTTCGTCGGGGAGTCGCTGCTTCAGGCAGGAGCGGGACAGCACGCTGAACTCGATTTCCGCCATCCCTTCGGCAGGCTCAGGACAGGATTCAGCCAACTGCCGTGCTTGGGCGTGTAGTGGAACTCCAGCCGTTTCGCGATCCGCCGTTGGCCTCGGTCGCCGGGAACGTCTCGTACAGGGACGCCGCGCGGTGGGTGTTCAGGTTGTCCAGAACCACCCGCACCACCTCAACCTCTGGATAGGCTTCATCCACCAGCCAGCGCATCTGCTGGGCGAAGTCCTGCATGGTGCGCCGCTGGGTCACCGCCACCTGCCGCCAGCCAGCTAGCGGCTCGCAGGCCAAGAACAGGTTGCGGGTCCCCTCCCGCCGGTACTCGTAGTCCTGCCGCTGGGGGCGTCCCGGCCGGGGTGGCATCGGCGCCCGGGTTTCGGCCAGCAATTGGGTGGAGGTCTCGTCAAAGCAGACCACCGGCCGCTGGGGGTCATAGGGTTCGGCGTACAGGTCCAGTACTTCTTCCATGTGGGCCACGAAGTCGGCGCTCACCTTGGGGATGCACCACTCTTTCTTTTGCCAGGGCTTGAGCGCGTTTTTTTCAGCCGCCGGCGGACCCCCTCGTGGGACATGGAGGCCGCCAACCCCAACTCCACCACCTTCCCAGCCAAAAGGCGCAGGGTCCAGTGGTCATGGCCTTCCGGCGCCGGACTGCAGGCCAGAGCGATGAGGTGGGCCTCGCCCCTGTCGTCCAACTTCCGGTGCCGGTTGATCTGGCGCCGGTCCCACAGGGCCCCGTCCAACCCCGCCTCGGTAAAGCGGCGCTTGATCTGGTACACGGTGCCCAGCGCCACGTCCAGGGCTTCGGCCACCCGGGGAGCGGCCCAACCGTCGTCGCTCTTGAGCAGAATCCGCGCCCTGGCCGTGACTCGGGCCGAGCTTTTCCCAACCCGAATCAGATTCTGGAGTTCTTCCCGTTGTTCCGGCACCATCCGCACGGCGTACTTATCACGGACCATCACCGCCACCCCCACCGTCAACACTTCATCCCGACCACTATAGGGCTATTGGCCGGATTGCCAAAGGACTTTCAACATCAAAGTTGACTGAGTACTAGCCTTCTCATCCTTGGAGTTCCGATGGCACTTGAGATGCGCGCGCAATGTGAGCGTTGCGACGCCCCACTAACATTCGAGAGCGCGGCGTTCATCTGCTCCTACGAGTGCACCTTCTGTTCCTCGTGCGCTGCTGCGATGGACCACCTCTGTCCGAACTGCGGGGGCGAACTGGTCTCACGCCCCCGCCGACGAGTGAACAACGCCGGGTCGTAGCGCACAAACGGCCCGCCGCCGCACTGTATTTCAGACCGCCGCTACGGATTTAGAATCTATCCCAAACCTGCTGCGGTCCTCAATCCGTCATTCCTGCCCTCAATCCGCCATTCCGCCCATCCACCGTCATTCCGAACCACCCTCCGTCATTCCGCTCGCACACCGTCATTCCCGCGAAAGCGAGAATCCAGTGGCCTAAACCGTGAACCCTGCCGACGTCATAGACTTCAATCATCGTAGAACTTCTGATGCCAGCTACTTTCTTCAGAATCAGGATTTTCAGGATGCAAAGATGCACAGGATGGATAAACAAACATCCTGAAAATCCTCGAATCCGGTGAATCCTGATTCAGACAATCCTAGAGGATGCGAAATCACAAAGGACGATCTGACCTACCGGATAATCGGCTGTGCCATGAAGGTCCACAACATTCTGGGAAGCGGGTTCCAAGAAGTCATATACCAACGATGCCTCGCCATAGAGATGGAGAGGGCAAAAATAGATTTCGCCAGGGAAGTAGACCAACACATCTACTACGACGGTATAGTAGTAGGAACCCGACGGGCCGATTTCATCATAGCTAATCGTGTGCTAGTCGAACTAAAAGCGCTCTCATCTTTCGACAATAGTCACATCGCTCAAGCTAGGAACTACCTTGTCGCCTACGACTTTGCGGTCGGCCTTCTCATCAACTTCGGTGCACGGAGCTTGGAATACCGCAGAATCTACAACGACAAGCCCGTCTGAATCAGGATTCTCAGGATGCAAAGATGCACAGGATGGATAACCAAACGTCCTGAAAATCCTTTAATCCGGTGAATCCTGATTCAGACAGAAGCCCCCACCACCCTCACCCGGTGGTTGTTGCTGTCCGCGATGTAGATGTTGCCTTCGGAATCCACCTCGCACCCATGAGGGCGGTCCATTGCCGCAAACGTAGCCCGCGACCCGTCCCCTTCGCCACCCAGCCTGCCGCCTGCGATCGTTTTGACGATCCCCGTTGATGTATCGACCCGCCTTATGGCGTGATTCTCCGTGTCCACCACCAGCAGGTTGCCATCGTGGTCGCACCGGATGGCTTTGGGACCGCCCCATGTGGCCTCCAGCGCCGGCCCGCCGTCGCCGGTGTAGCCGAACCTGCCCGTCCCCGCCAGCGTGTGCATAATCCCATGGGTGTCCACCATGCGGATGCCGTTTCCCTCGCGCTCGGCAATGTAGGCGTTCCCGGCCTTGTCCATGCACACCGCCCGGGCGCCGAGTATGCTGGCTTCCAGGGCCGACCGGCCGTCGCCGGAGCGCTCCTTCTCTCCGTTGCCCGCAAAGGTGGCTATGACGCCCGACGACAAGTTGAGCCGACGGATACGCTGGTCCTGGACATCCGCAACCAGCAATCCGCCGTGGCCGTCGAGGAAACAGTCATTGGGCTCCCGGAATTGTGCCCGGACGGCCCTCCCTCCGTCGCCACCGTATCCCGGCTCGCCGGTGCCAGCCACCGTGGTGACAATCCTCGTAATTGCGTCGATCTTGCGAATCACGTAATTCAGCCGGTCAACCACATAGACGTCGCCGTTGGTGTCGACCTGCAGCGAATAGGGCTGGTTGAATGTGGCCTCAGTCGCCGGGCCTCCATCCCCGGAATAGCCGACTTCTCCAGTGCCGGCTACCGTCTGGATAAGTCCTGTGTCGTGCTCCACCCGACGGATGCAATGGTTCATTGCCTCGGCGATGTACAGGTTGCCCAGCCTGTCGAAGGCGCACATGAACGGCTCGCTGAGCCGCGCCACGGTGGCCAGCCCTCCGTCCCCCGTGTACCCGCGCTCCCCCGTACCCACTGCGGTTGTGATGATCCCCGTTTCGTAACTCATGGCGATCGAAGCTCCTAGAAGGTTGAAATCAACCACACGTACATTCTAGCCAATAACGGCGCAACTTTTCTGGAGCAGATCCAGGGCAATGGAGCCAGGGCAATCCCGTTTTTACTGAATCAGCTTTCCCGCTGTCCCGTCATTATTATGAAAATAGCCCATCGAAGACCAGTTCCCTCTCCCTTGAGGGGGAGGGTTAGGCCTGTCCTGAGCCTGTCGAAGGGGTGGGGGTGAAATCCTTGCTGAACTCCCGTATAAGTTAATTTTCATACACATGCGTGGCATGGAGGGCCATAGGTAATTCCTGCGAAAGCAGGAATCCAGTGGCCCACTTTGAATCTATCTCAAAACGAATACGCTCTGATGGCAATCGGCAATTGCCACTGGATTCCCGCATTCGCGGTAATGACGGTTTGGGGGCCGCAGCAAGTTTTGAGGTAGTTTGTTGGACCGGCGCCGGCCAGTTCGCCTCGGTGGCAGCGGTCCCGTCCTAAACGTCTCGGGTCAGCCGTTGCAGACGGTTACGCTGGTCGCGCGTTTCCGGCGTAAAGGACGGCGGAGCTTCGTTCCGAATCCGTTCCAATTCCGGCAGCAGCGACTTGATGATGCCCAGGTAAGCCTCGATAACATCTGCAGGCAGCGAGTTGTCGTAAGAGTTCGAGTACAGCACTAGCGCGGGACCGAAGCGAGCAACAATATCGGGCGTGCCCTGCTCATCGGATACTTGTTGAGCTACGCTCACAAGCAGGGCGTGACTATTATGATTCCATCCCCGTTGCGTAGCGATTGCCTTCACGCATTCAGCCGCGGCCTCCCACCCCTTTCTCGATGCCTTACGCTTTTTTCTTCGAGTCAGACACTCATCTGCTTCCCGTATACGCAAACAGCTCCGTTTCGAGTGTTCGTCTGATGCTAAGCCGTTTAATTTATGGGCTGCAGGTTCCATTTCAGCCGTTGCCTACCTCTCCATTGTACCAATCGAGGATCTCGCTGCCGGTCATGAACACCACGCCCTCGAAGCGGCTGATGTACTCGAAAATGGCGTCGTAGTACCTGATCCGGTGCGCCGCCCCGGTGATGTATGGGTGCGTCGATATGCACATCACCCGGGCGCTGTCGGCCCCTTCCCGGTACAGCGTATCGAACTGGTCCTTGGCCCGGTCGAACAGTTCCGGCGAGCGGTGGTTCTGGATCAGGTAGATGGGAATGTCGTTGAGCTCCACCGTATAGGGCAGCGCCACCATCCGCCCTGACTTCACGATCATCTCGTAGGGCTGGTCGTCGTTGCACCAGTCAGCGATGTACTCGATGCCCTCCTCGGCCAGCACGTCCGGCGTGTCGAAGGTCTCCGCCAGCCCGGGGCCCATCCAGCCCCGCGGCGCCGTGCCTGTGGCCTCCGCGATGGTGTCGATGGTCCTCCGGATGACCGCCCGCTCGTCCGGCTCCCGGTTGATCACCCGTTGGACGAACCCGTGGGCCAGCATCTCCCAGCCCGACTTCATGCACTCTTCCACCAGCATCGGATAGCTGAGGCACACCGAGGCATTCAGGCTCACCGTCGCCCGGATACCATACTTGTCCAGCACCTGCTTGAAGCGCCAGAACCCCACCCGCATCCCGTAGTCGAACCAGCCGAAGTTGGGGATGTCGGGGATGGTGCTCACCCCCTGCGGCGTGGGCAGCACCGTGCGGGCCATGGGCTCGTTGATGTCCCACTCCTCCACGTTGATCACCGGCCACACCGCCACCCGTGCGTTGTTGGGCAGCTTCAGCGGCGGCCGGTGGAAGATGGGCGAATACTCGGCGCGGGGATTGGCCATGACTGCCTCCTGCGGGCTGGACTGTGGGTCAACTGTCCTGGTCTATCTCTGAATGCGCGAATTCACTTCCCAGCGGATCCCACCGCCAGGGACATCGTAAATCCGGAACCGCCAGTTCATATTTGGGCTGAACATGGGGTACACCATGATGTACGACTCTTCGCGTGCGGCGCTACTGTCTCCGGAACCTGCATCACCCGCCGGGTAAAGGAACCGGCGCCAGATCTGCCAACCGGCTCCTGGATCTTTCAGGATCAGGAACGAAGGAGAGTTTGCGTACCCGTCGTCCTGTACCGGTATCATCCCCAGTGTCAGCGGCCCGCACACGCACGATAGAGCATCAAGGTCCTCCTCCAGCAGACCCGCACCACCCGGCTTCCGTTCAGGCGATTGCGGGTCCACCGCATTCCACCGTGCGCTGACGTTCCCGTCGCTCAGCGGCTGCAGGATCATCCTCACGGACTCCTGCCCCACCAGCGGATAGGTCCCGTCCCTGATTTCCACCACGCGGAAGCTCACGCCGATATGGTCGTCAAAATTGCCGCTTGTACCGGCGACCGCGTGGTCTATATCCGCACACGCGCAGAAATGGGCGTCCGGGTACCTGTTGGTGCCGAAGATGTCCCTGGAGATCACAAGGCCCGCAACGGCCTCGATCCCCAGCCGGGCGCAGTCCTCAACCGGCAACCCGCCGGGGTCATCCGACCATCTGACAATCTGGCTCACTGGAAGCGCCACTCCGTACCTCCGTTCCGCAGATACCGGCGTGTCCGATCAGGGAACTAAACCGGTCGAGCGCAGGCGAAAATACACGGAATATCAAGGGGAAGGGTGGGGAAACAAAGGCCGATTCTACTCGGCCCCCGCAGCCAGTGTCCAGCAGAGCCAGCAGAGGAGGAAGCGCTTACCCGCCCCGGTAAATCAGCGTCTCCGGCGCGAACGCCGCCCACGCGAACCAGAAGTGGTTGCCGTGCACGATGGGCGTCAGCGACCTGCCCGCCAGCGGCCCGGAGACCGCCCGCCCCAGCACGTTCCACAACGACCCGGTCTCGTTGTCAGTGAAACCGTCGGCGCCCAGCCGGAAGGTCAGCTTCTCCCCGTCCAGCACCGCCTCGAACACGCCGGTCGACCCCACGTCCTTCGACTCTGCGATCCGCGACTGGTCCAGCGCCGACGCTGTCCCCGGCTGGAACAGCACCACGATGTCCCGCCCGTCCACCGAATAGTTGACCACCTTCTCCCGTTCCAGCGCCATGAAGGGGAACGCCACCGGCTGCCCGTCCAGCATCAGCGCCGCCACCCGCTCCATTGGCAGCAGGCGCCCGTCCGGTTCCCCCTGGAACAGGAACGGCGACTGGTCCACCCGGTCGTATCCGTAGTACGGGTTCCGCCCGTAGTCGCGGTTGTGGCCCGTCTCCCGGGACAGCACATCCGAACCGGGGAAGGCCTCCTTGAAGTCTCCCCAGGACACTAGCTGCGCCGGCACCAGGTCCAGCTGGTAGCCCGCGTAGGCCCCGACGATTCCTTCCCCCGTCAGCTGCTGCCACCAGCTCTCCGTCTGCCGGTCCCACATCACCAGGTCGCTGTTCCGCAGGTTGCCCGACACCCCGAAGTCCAGAACGGCATCTCCAACCCGCCGGTCAAAGGCCACCGCCGAGTTGCACAGGGGACAGAAGGTCACGGAGACCGGCACGCCTCCCAACTCGTCGTTGGCGATCTCGTGCCAGGTCAGGATCGCCAGCGGATAGGCCCTCGCCTCGCCGTTGATCTCCAGCGCAACGACCGGCTGCACATCCTCCAGCCAGGTGTCGGCGTCCTCGATACTCTCGAACTGCGGATCGTCCAGCGGCGGGATGCCGTCGCGAGGCACACCACCCGACAGGAACTCGTCATAAGCAACCGTGTGCAGGCTGAAGTCGGTCAGCCAGTTCCCCGTGCGAAAGCGGGCAGCGTCCAACGCGTTCTGGAAGTCCGGGTCCGCCGCAACCATCGGCGCGGGTCCACCAGTATCCGTGCTCGCAGCAACGGCTGGCTGGGTCGTCGCCGTGGGCGCTGGTTCGGCTGTTGGCACCTGGGCGACCCTCGCTGGCGCCGCAGCGTCCGTCGGAACCTCGGTGGGCGACTGCGGGGAGCTCTCAGGGAGCGTATCAGTGGGTTCCTTGGCTGCGGGCGCGGTCGTTGCAACCGGCTGCGCCGCCGGGGTGCTGGTCGGCTCGGCTTCGTCCGTTCCGCAAGCCAGCGCCAGCAGGCCGATGGAAGCCACCAGCGCCACGGTCGCTACGCTGTGCCGCCACTTCCGGCTAAAGAAGGTTGCCGCGTCCAACGGTCAACCAGTAGAAGACGATGTAGGCTCCCGCAATCACCATGAATGCGGATGCGATGGGCTGGATGTACGGCAGGGCCCGGCGCATCAGGCGCACCATGGCTCCCTTGAAGATGGCCATCCCCAGGGTCATCACCATGATGACGAGGCTCATCCCGAAGGCATACAGGAAGAAGTTGCCCACCACCTGCAGCAGGGAGTCCGTAGCGCTGCCGATCCCTACCACCGCAATGAAGATGGGCAGGGTGCAGCTCAGCGATGCGGTGCCGTAGGACAGCCCGAAGGTGAAGAAACTGCGGATGCTCACCGTATTCGGGTTGCCTAGCCGGTCCGCTGCCCGGGCCGCGATGCCGGTGTACAGCTTGCCCCCCGCCACCATCCACGCGCCGGTGCCCACCAGCGCCGCGCCGATGATCAGACCCAGCCACGGTAGGAGGTCGCTGATGAACGACGCCGACAGGCCAACCGCGCCCCCTACGACGCCAAAGAGCAGGATGAATCCCGCCGATACCGCTCCGCCCACCACCAGGCCGCGCAGGACCGCGGCCACCGGCCCCGGACGCTCTTCCTCCGAAAGGTTGGAGCCCAGATAGAGACCAAGGTACGCCGGAAGCATGGCGAAGCCACAGGGATTGACTGCCGACGCCATGCCCGCGGCAAAGGCGAACAGCGCCGTCCCGCCGATCAGGCCGCCCAGGAACTCCTGCGAATTCCCGGACAGCTTCCCCTCGATAAACAGGTTGATCGGGTCAATCCCGCCCCCGCTTCCCACCGCCAACGCACCGCCAACGGCAATCGCCAAGGCCACTGCGGCCACGACGAAGGTTACCAGCCAGGTCCGTCCCTGGCCTTCCTTTAGTGATTCAATCGCAGCAATCATTGCTATTTCTACGCCCCAACTCGCCGGTTGGATTTACCGGAGTTAAATTCAACACAGAGAACACAGAGAACACAGAGGGATTCCAGAACAATCCTCAAAATCTCTGTGACCTCTGTGCTCTCTGTGTTTAATTTAACCCTGTCAGCGAAACGGCCGCGGATCAAAAATGCCCTCAGGTGCCAGCCCCGCGAACTGCTCCGGGTGCAGCACTTCGGCCAGCCCTTCCAGCACGTCCACCACGCGTGGGCCGTGGCGACTGGGTATGCGCCCGTCGAAGACGAACGACCGCTCGTTCCGCACCGCGGGCAGGTCCTCCCAGCCTGGAAGCACCGTCAGCTTGTCCCTCGCCTCCTGCCATGATCGTTCCGGCCCAAAGGCGCAGGGCATGATCATCAGGTACTCGGGGGCGTACTCCCGCACTTCGTCCCACGAGAGTTCCCGGGAATGCCCTCGAGGTATGGCCAGCCCTTCCTCGCCGCCGGCCATCTCGGAAATCTCCGGCAGCCACTGCCCTGTGTTGCGCAGCGGGTCCAGCCAGTCTAGGCAGACCACGCGAGGCCGCCTGCTCCCTTCCCGCTCATCATGAGCCCTGTTCGAACTTGTCGGCCGTTGCCCGCTCCCTACCCGCTCATCCTGAGCCTGTCGAAGGACGCCATCGGCAACCCGCTTGATCCGCGCCTCCAGCGATCCCCGCAGTTCCCTGCCCCGCTCTGGCACGCCGGCCGCGTTGGCCAGGTTGCTGATGTTCTGCAGGATATCGTCAACCCCGCTGGGACGGATGGTCAGGATCTCCGGCTGGTAGTCCAGCACCTTCGCCGCCGTCTCGAACACCGACCCGCTGGCGATGGCGCAGACCTCGCACAGCTCCTGGGTGATGATCAGTTCCGGACGCAGCCGCGCCAGCAACTCCTCGTCGATCCAGTACATTGGGTTCTTGTTCGCCCGCGCCTGTTGCACCAGGGCGTCGATCTCCCCGGAGTCGAGGTGCTTCACATCCCGCAGGCTGTGGCTGACCACCGGCAGCGACGCCGCCTCGTCCGGGAAGTCGCAGGCGTACGAAACGCCCACCAAGCTGTCTTCCAGCCCGAGGGCATACACCATCTCCGTGGCACTGGGCAGCAGAGAGCAGATGCGCATGACGCGCCCCCATCATCAGGTCAGGCCAGTATAATTCCGCTCTCCACCCCCAAACAACATCGAAAGGGCATGGGGAACATTGATTGCGACACCTACGAGACATCCTCGAGACATCCTAATGCCCGGTATATTCCCTCAGGGCCTTTCGATGAACCTCAAGCGCAGCGATGGCTTCGCTGTCCGATTGCTCCGCAATAAGTTTCCCCGCAAATTTCAGGAGACTTTCCGCGTTGTGCAATTTATAGGGCGGCCACCAGTTGTTGGTTACATGGAATCTCCCCCCGTAGAGGCGGCTCCAATATCTTGGGTGTCCGCTGATCTCCCTGCCCTGTTCCTGTCGGCGCAAGAGTGCGAACCCCCCGAGCTGCAGGTCAAGAGTGCCTCGGCAGTAATCTGAATCAGTCAGCGCCTGCAACCGTCCTTCGCCTAGCATGGTTGGATGGTTATCCAGCAGCGTTCGCATGAGGCCTCGTACAATGTCTTGAAACTCGTCGCGCGGTGTTTTCCGGACCGAGCTCTCCTGCTGATTCGTCGCCGGTGCCTCTTCTCCCGCTCTTCGCGACCGCCTTGCAGCACGGCTCGGCCGATCTGCCTCAGCCAGCATCAACAACTTCGCTGAGCGCATGAATAGCTCTGACGTGTCAGCCACAGTCACGGCCTTGTCCAGGGTAGGATCCAGCATTTCTTCTACGAAGGTGTCATTTGACAACAGGTGCCAGCTGATCTCCGGGTAAGCCTCCCGCAGCCGCTCGAAAACCTCTTCCAGTGGCTGCTGTGCTCCGCGATGCACTTTGGGCGAAACAAAGTAAAAGTCAAGCCTTGTATCTTCAGGATGAAAGGCGTCCAAGACCAGCTTGGTCCGAAGCAGCTTCTTCATAACCCGAGTATGGGAGCCGCCGAGATAGTTCAGCCCCGCCTCGTGAAACGCGACATCCATCGCGTGAACTCCACCGTTCCGGTCCACGCCCATCACATCGATTTCCGCCTGTCTCAGGAATTGTTCGCTTCCCTTGGTACCCTTGAAAACTTGTCCATCAGGGTCGAATCGTTGCCGCATTTCCTGAAATGCGTTCTCCAGCTCATCGTCCGTCATGCTCTTGTCCCAATGCTCCGACGGCTTCCAGTTGGTTTGCACCAGCCAGCAACCTTTTACATGCCTGAGATAGGAATAGCCGAGGGACTCACCGACTTCTATTTTCAATGCTGACTTCACTCCCTACGGTATTTGGTGGGATTATAACGACACCCATGATGGCGAATTTGCAGAGAAAGGCCCACGGCGACCCCGTGATACAATTTTTCCACACAGGCGCGGAGAGAAGAGCAAGTGGCGGCGAAGATACTGTCTGGGACGGACCTGTCCGCGGAGATTCGCGTCGAGGTCGCGGCGGGTGTCGTCGAGATGCAGGAAAAGCACGGCGTTGCTCCGGGCCTGGCGGTCGTCCTGGTGGGTGACGACCCGGCCTCCGCGGTCTATGTCGCCAACAAGCAGAGGGCCTGCCAGGAAGCGGGGCTGTTCAGCGACTCGGCACAGCTCCCCGACACTGCCACCGAGGATGAAATCCTCTCCGCAGTCCGCAACTACAACCAGGACCCCCGCATTCACGGCATCCTGGTGCAGTTGCCGTTGCCTCACGGCATCGACCAGCACCGTGTGATCGAGGCCATCGATCCGGGCAAGGACGTCGACGGCCTCCACCCCTACAACATGGGCAAGCTCCTGCAGGGCCGGCCCGATTTCGCACCCTGCACTCCCTCGGGGGTCGTGGAGCTGCTCTTGCGCAACGGCCACGACACCACGGGCGCCAATGTCGTGATCTGTGGACGCAGCGAAATCGTAGGCAAGCCCCTGGCCGCGCTCCTGATGCGGCGCGGTCGCGGCGGCAACGCGACGGTAACCGTCTGCCACACCCGCACTCGCAATCTCGCCGAGGTGACCCGCGAGGCCGACATCCTGGTGGCCGCCATTGGCCAACCAGAGGCCATCACCGCCGATATGGTCAAGGAGGGCGCCGTCGTCATCGACGTGGGCATCAACCGGGTGGACGACCCCACGGCCCGGCGCGGCTACCGCCTGAAGGGCGACGTGGACTTCGAGAGTGTGTCGGAGAAAGCGGCGGCCATCACCCCGGTCCCCGGAGGCGTGGGCCCCATGACCATCGCCATGCTCCTGGTCAACACCCTGTCCGCCGCCCGAATCAGCATCCACGGGCACTAGGCCCGTAGCCAACGGCCGCCAACCTGTTCCCTCCCCATTGAGGGAGAGGGTAAGGGTGAGGGTGAAATCTTGGCTTCAGGCAAGGATAGTTGAGAGCTGAATGCGTACCAGCGACTTCGACTACGACCTGCCGCCGGACCTGATTGCGCAGACACCTGTCGAGCCTCGCGACTCCTCCCGCCTGCTGGTGCTCGACCGTTCCACCCGCACGACGGAGCATCGTCGCTTCACCGATGTCCTCGACTACCTGCGCACCGGCGACCTGATGGTCTTCAACCAGAGCCGCGTCATCCCGGCCCGCCTGTTCGGAACACGCGACGACAACGGCGGCCGCGTCGAGTTCCTGCTGCTACGGCGTGAGGCCGACGGCATCTGGGAAGCAATGGCCCGCCCCGGCCGCCGCCTCCGCCCCGGCGCCAAAGTAACCATCACCCCGCCCGGAGGAGAACTCTCCCTCTCTCCCCCTCAGGGGGAAGGTTGGGGTGGGGGTGCGCCACTGACCGTCGAGATACTGGAGTCCCGACCAGAGGGGCTGAAAGCTGTCCGGCTGTCGTCGGAGGATGCAATTGACGGCATGGGCCACACGCCCCTGCCTCCCTACATCCGCCACTCCCTAGGC
This sequence comes from Dehalococcoidia bacterium, assembly GCA_965216065.1. Classification (GTDB taxonomy): domain Bacteria; phylum Chloroflexota; class Dehalococcoidia; order Lucifugimonadales; family UBA3495; genus VXOI01. The sequence goes on along the minus strand of CBDCFB010000001.1, from coordinate 1,345,900 downwards.
GACCCCGAGCGCTACCAGACGGTCTACGCCCGTGAGCCCGGCAGCGCCGCTGCCCCCACCGCTGGCCTGCACTTCACCCCGGGCCTGCTGGCCCACATCCGGGACGCCGGCATCGAAACGGCCTTCGTCACACTCCACGTGGGTCTCGATACCTTCCGGCCGGTCCAGGACGAGGACCCGATGGCCCATCACATCCACACGGAACGCTACTCCCTGGACGCGGGAGCTGCCGATTCTCTGAACCGCGCCCGGTCCCAGGGCCGCCGCATCATCGCCGTCGGCACCACGAGCGTCCGGGTTCTGGAGCAGGCCGCTGCGGATGCCGCATCGCAGGATGGCGGCCGCTTCAGTGCAGTGGAGGATGACGCCGGCATCTACATCCTTCCCGGCCACGAGTTCCGGGCCGTGGACGCTATGGTCACCAACTTCCACCTGCCGCGCTCCACCCTCCTCATGCTGGTCTCGGCCTTTGCCCAGCATGGTGCAGAAGAGGGAATATCAGGGCGCGAAATGATGCTCTCCGCATATTCGGAGGCGGTGCGTCGTCAGTACCGCTTCTACAGCTTCGGAGATGCGGTGCTCATCCTGTAGGCATTTCCAATAACCCAACGGAAGGACCGTCGGTTACGAAACGTCCAGACTGATGTCCCCCAGGCCCTCGAATCCAAATTCTGCCCGGTCGCCCGAGTTGAGGAACTTCGTGCTGACAATGCTTCCGGTCATCACCAGCATACCTGCCTGCAGTTCCTTGCCGCGCCCCGCCAGCGTGTTGGCCAACCATGCCAGCGCGTCCAGGGGATGCCCAAGCACGTCGCGCCCGTACCCTTCGCCGGCCGGCTCCCCGTTGATGGTCATGGCTCCCCGCGAGTTTTCGAGGTCCAGGCCCTGCCAGTCCGCTTTCTCCGGACCCAGCACGACGCCCGCATTCCAGGCGTTGTCGGCGGCCACTCCCAGGAAGTAGAGGTTGCTGTAGTCAGCTCCACGGTCGTCCACAATCTCAAAGGCTGGCATGAGGGCGCCAACCGCCACCGCAACGCCGCTCCGGTCGTAGGGCGCGCCGCTGGCCGGGAGGCCCGACCGCAGGCGTACCGCCACCTCGCACTCGGCGCCGAGCCTGACGTAGTCCGAGGCCTTCATCGCAGCCGGGGAGTGGTGAACACGGCTCTCGAAGACTGCCCCGGCGCAGGGAGCATCGAAGCCCACCATGCGCTGCATAACCGGCGTGGTCAGCGCGATCTTGTAGCCGACGATGGCGCCCCTCTCCGGAGCCAGCAGAGCCTGGAAGGCCTCCTGCATGTCGTAGGCCTCGTCGATGGTGGCAGGAGAGATGTCATCGGGCAGCGGCTGATAGGTCTGCCGCTGCCGGTGCGCCTCGTGCAGGAAATGCGCTGCCTTCTCCGCCTTGCTCAGCTGAACCATCTCGGGACCTCCGTTACTATCTTTGACTCTGTCGACTCCAATCATACGACCAGAGGCTTGCCACCATGAAGGCTGTCGCCACTACCGCCCCGCCAGTTCGCCAACGTCAGACAAGCTGCAACAGTTGGAGCGTATTGCCGTCAGGGTCCCGGAAGGTGGCGACCCAGCCGCCCCAGCTCTCCTGCTCCGGGTTGCGGATGAACTCGACTCCTGCCTCGATCAGCCGGGCCGCCACGGCATGGATATCGTCCACGCCAAGGTGCGGCATGAAGCGGTAGGGATCTTCGGACTGCCCGGCAACCCGGTCATGAAGCCCGATGTTGAACCTCACCTCACCCAGCTCAAAGGCGATGAAGTCCGGATGGCGGGAATGCAACGGCAGTTGCAGCACATCGTTGTAGAAGTGGAACATCTTCTCCAGGTCATCCGTCCAGAATGTGACTCCCACAACCCCGGTGATCATCGGTGCAACCTCCGCTGGTGCCTACGTTCCTGCAATCAGGAAATGGCTGCTGATAATGGCCCTGGTCTTTCCCAAAATAGAACCGGCCGGTTACACGTTCCGGCCGGTCGATGTTTTCTGCGGGAAGACTCTGAAAGCCTGGCTACACTTCTGCCAACTCTCCCCGGCGCTTCGCGGCAGAACAGCGGGGGCAAAGCCCATAGAAGTCCACCCGCTGCCATCCCACCTCGAAATCCGAGTTATCTGCAATCTTGTTTCTCAATCCCACCACTAGGTCGTGCACATCGGAATCGTCATCCGCGTCGATGACATTTTCGCATTCGATACAGACGAGATTGACATGGGGGTCCATGTTGGGCTCGTACCGCGACATCCGCTGGAAGGGCAACTCCTGGATCAAGCCGCTCTTCTGCAACACACCGAGCGTGGAATAAATGGTAGCCAGGGTCATGGATGGAAAGTGGTCGCGGACTCTTTCGTAAATCTGCTGAACAGTCGGATGATCCTGGGAGTTCAACACCACCTCGGCAATAGCCAGCCGCTGGGGAGTAACCCTCACGGCCCATTCCCGCATCCGGTCCACCAACTCCTGCTGTGTCAACATAGACTGCTCCGGGCGATCCCAAAAAAACCGCTGCGGCGGGCATTGGAACGCCCGCCGTTTCGTATCTGAATTACCAATTAACTATAACCTCATTCCCCCCTGCTAGCAACCGCGAAACGGTTCCCCACGGGAGCAATTCGGCGGTCCGGACCCAGTTGTGACATCGTCCGGATGCGCATAGCAGGCTGGAGCACAAAGGCCCGGGATAAGACTCGCGACCCTGTCCCGGTTCAACCTCCTTGTCGTAATCTCTCGCCGTCGTTCTTGTCAGGCTGTCATTTCGTACACAACCTGATAAAATCGCCGATATTCCGATCTACGAGGAACGACAGGAGAAAGGAAGCCTGGCTTCCTCTGAGGTGCATTATGGCTACATTGCAGACGAATCACTCGTACAGCATGGGGGAACGGTACGGACAGCATCCCGATGATAGCGAATATCCCGGCACCCTGATCATCGTGGAGGGTATCGACGGTTCCGGGAAGAGCACCCAGATTGACCTGCTTCAGAAGTGGCTCAAGAGCCGCAACCTGGTAACGGTCTTTACCGAATGGAACTCGTCCCCCATAGTCAAGCGCACCACCAAGCAGGCAAAGGTCAGGGAGATGCTCACTCCCATGTCATTCAGCCTGATTCACACCGCCGACTTCGCCAGCCGGGTTCACGCCCAGATACTCCCGGCGCTCAAGGCCGGCGCGATCGTGCTCGCCGACCGGTACGTCTACACGGCTTTCGCCAGGGACGCGACTCGGGGCGTCGATCGCGACTGGCTGCGGCGTATATATTCCTTTGCGGTCCAGCCATCCCTCGGTCTCTATTTCAAGGTGCCTCTCGATGTATCCATGCACCGGGTCAGCGCGGGCCGGGAAGACATCAAGTTTTACGAAGCAGGCCAGGACATGGGCTTCTCCAACGACAGGGAGGAGTCGTTCCGAATCTTCCAGGGCCAGTTGCTGGAAGAGTACGACGCCATGGTCGAAGAATTCGGTCTTATGACCATCGATGCCACTCTGCCCATTGCGGTCCAGCAGCAACAGGTCCGTCGCTACGTCGAGCCGCTGATAGAAGAAGCAATGGAGACCCGCGGTCAGAGCGTGCCTGAGGCGCTTGGCAACGCAGGCCTGACGGGCCGATACATCACTTCGCCACCACGCCGCCGACTGACCGAGCAGGAAGCAGTCGACACGAAGTAAAGAGGCCCTCAGTGAGGCTCCCATAACCAGTCAGGAGCGGCGACATGCGTACACTCACCTTCTACGGACACACCCCGCCCACTATCGACGCTGGAACCGTCCCAGGCCGCCTGATAGTCGTGGAAGGCACCGACGGCGTTGGGCGCTCGACCCAGATCGCCATGCTGCGGGAATGGCTTGAAGCCGAGGGTTACGCCGTGCTGGTTACCGGATTCCGCCGCTCGGAACTGGCCGCTGCCGGCATCGACAGGGCCATGCGGGGAAACACGCTGGACGCACTCACCCTGAACCTGTTCTACGCCACCGACTTTTGGGACCGCCTGGAAAAGAACATAGTCCCGGCGCTTCACACTGGCATGGTGGCCCTGGTTGACCGCTATATCTTCTCCATCATCGCCAGGGCCAGGGTGCGCGGTGTTCCGGTGCAGTGGCTGAAGGACGTTTTCGAGTTTGCCGTCATTCCGGACCGGGTCCTTTATCTCGATGTGGATGTGGAGCACCTGCTGCCCCGCGTGCTGTCAGTACGACAGCTCGACCACTGGGAATCGGGCGAGGATTTCCTGCGTGGACCCGACCTGTACGACAATTTCATCAGGTACCAGAGCGCCCTGATAGAGGAGTTTCGCAACCTGGCCAAGGAGCACGATTTCGTCACCGTAAACGCCAGGGGCGGTGTCGGAGAAGTCTTCCAGTCCCTGCAGACCGAAGTTCAGGAAGCGCTGAAGGGCATGGGGGAATAACCGCCTGGCGTCCTGAGAACTGGTGCGCCACCCGGTCCGGCCCTGACCCCTATAAATTAAGAACTAACCAGGAGAGCGAAGATGGCCACTTCAACGACCGTCATTGATTGCCAGGTGCACGCCTACCAGAGAAACGGGCCTGAGCGTCCGTGGCACGGACACCTCGAGGGGCCGGAGCAAGTAACTGGCGACGATATGGTGGCTGCCATGGCCGCCGTCGGCGTGGATGGCGCCATTCTGATATCTCCCTACTCCCTCTATCACTACGACGCCAGCTATGCGCTGCAGGTCTGCACCGAGCACCCCGGCAGGTTCGGACTGGTCAGGCCCTTCGACCCTGACTCAGCCACCATCGAGGACGATGTGGCCGAATGGACCGGCACCCCGGGCGTGGTGGGAGTGAGAGTGATGCTGGGCAGCCAGGACTTCCAAGCGGACCACGAAGGCCTGAACCGAATTTTCGCCGCCGTCGGGAAGGCAGGAGTTCCCCTGAACGTGATGTGTGCTGGCAAGCTGCCCCTCATGGGCGAGCTCGCCGGCCGGCATCCTGATACCCAGCTGGTTGTCGACCATGTGGGGTTGGCCCAGCCCTTTGTCCCACCTCCTCCCGCAGAACCATTCGCCGACCTGGACAATGTGATTTCCCTGGCCCAGTACGACAACGTTGCTATCAAGATCTCCGGGGCCTGCACTCTCTCCCATGAGCCCTTCCCATATCCCGACATCTGGGAGCCCCTCAGCAGGGTGTTCAGCGCCTATGGGCTGGACCGCTGCCTGTGGGGCACGGACTGGACTCGCGCCGTCAGACTGCTGACCTATGATCAGGGCGTCGAGGCCTTCCGGGTTACCGACCAGCTTTCGGACTCGGAGCGAGCGACGCTGATGGGCGGCACACTCTCCCGAATCTACAAGTGGTCCCCCAGCGGCGGCTAGCGGGGACAAAGTCGCTACGGTCTCCGCCTGGGCCTCATTCCTGGAAGCGGGAACGCCCGAAGGCCTTCATCGGCCAGAGTGTCGATGGAGGCCTTCGCATTCATCGGTGCGTCAGGTCTGGCAAAATGAGCCCGGAAGCCGGAATCAACCACCCTTGCAGGATTGTAAAGAGATCCATTTTGGGTGGTTGGGTGGTCTTGCCGCCAGGGAAACCGTCATTCCCGCGAAAGCGGGAATCCAGTGGTCAATGGCAGTAGTTTCGTTGTGAGAATCAACCTGATTACGCACTCTGGACTCCTTTTTTCGTAGTAGGGACGGGTTGGCGTATTTATAATATGTTTGCCCTGTTGCGGGATGGCGGTTGTTCGACAAGGCCAACCCGACGCTTTATAGTGAAACAGATAGCATCCCAGAAGAGCGCCCGGTAAGGGCAGGGGTCCGAAAGGTGCAGCCGACCAACGAGGAAATCGCGGAACTGTTTGAAAACCTGGGTGCCATGCTCGAAATGCAGGGCGACTCGGTCTTCAAGATTCGCGCTTACCAGCGTGCGGCTCGTGCAATCGGCGAGATCTCCTTTCCCTTGGCGCAAGCGGTTAGCGACGGCCAGAAGCTCACCGGAATCCCGGGAATAGGCAAAGCAATCAGCGACAAGATCCGGGAACTGGTAACCACCGGCCAGATCCAGACCTACGAGCGGGTCAAGGCAGAGCTTCCGGAAGGCGCCCTGGATCTGCTGGCTATACCGGGGATAGGCCCCAAGACCGCGATGCTGATCGGAACCGAACTCGGCATCAGCACCGTGCAGGGAGTGGAGGAGGCCGCACAGGACGGCCGTCTAGCCACGCTTCCCCGCATGGGAAAGAAGGCCTCCGACAGCATTTTGCGGCATATCCGGGCCTGTCGCTCAATGAGCTCCGGCCGCACCCCCATCGGAAACGCTCTGCCAGTCGCCGAGTCGGTGATGGAGGCACTGCGGGGCCACGACCCGGAAATCTCCTTCCTAACGCCCGCCGGGAGCCTGCGCCGCTGGGAAGAGACCATCGGGGACGTTGACCTGGTGGCCATCACGCCGCAACCGGAAGCGCTGGGCCGATGCCTTGCCGGGTTGCCCCAGGTGAGGGAGGTTCTGGTCAACGGCCCACGCAAGACCAGCGTCATCGTCGAACCCGGACTGCAGATCGACCTCAGGACCGGCGAGAAGGACTCCATCGGCGCCATGCTCCAGTACTTCACCGGCAGCCAGCAGCACAACATCCGGCTGCGCGATCTGGCCAATCGCATGGGCCTGTCCCTGAACGAGTATGGCATCACCAACATAGAGTCAGGGCAGGTCGAGATTTTCGCCGACGAACCCTCCTTCTACGAGCGGTTGGGGCTGCCGTGGGTTCCGCCGGAGTTGCGCACTGGTATGTGGGAACTGGAAGCGGCCCAACACGCCTCGCTGCCGCGGCTGGTGGAGGCCGGCCACCTGCGAGGCGACCTGCACCTCCACAGCGAATGGAGCGACGGCAGCGACACCATCGAGACCATGGTCGCCACCGTGGCCTCCCTGGGATACGAGTACATGGCGCTCACGGACCACTCCCAGGGACTTGGGGTGGCTAACGGCCTCACACCCGACCGTCTGGCTGCCCAGCGGGAGGTTCTCCGGGGGCTGCAGGGAAGGTACGAAATGCTCATCCTGGCCGGATCGGAGGTGGACATACGCTCGGACGGGCGTATGGACTTCCCTGACGATGTGCTGGCCGAACTTGACGTGGTCGTAGCCTCGGTGCACAACGCCATGTCCCAAGACCGGGAGACCATGACCCGGCGCATTATCAGCGCGATGGAGCATCCGTCGGTCACTGTCATCGGGCATCTGTCCACCCGGCTGCTGGGCCAGAGGCCGCCCACGGACTTCGACCTTGAAGCGGTGCTTCAGGCGGCGAGAGAGACCGGAACGGCGCTGGAGATCAACGCTTCGCCGGAGCGGCTGGACCTCAAGGATACGCACGCCTACCGGGCTCGCGAGCTGGGGGTCCCGCTGGTCATCAGCACTGATTCCCATCACCATTCCCAGCTCTCAGGCGGCAGATTCGGCGTCGCGGTGGCGCGGCGGGCTTGGTGTGAGCCGTGTCACATCCTGAACACCATGCCCCGGGAGCAGTTCCTGGCATTCATCCGGACCCCGAAACCCGATCGGATACGGGTGTTTGACTCCTATGTTGCTGCCGCAACTGCACAGGAACACAGCCAAGACGTGTCCCGGTCCCCGTCCTGATGCCTCGCTCGCGAGCATCCGGCAACGCGGGCGTTGCGGAGCAGGTCGCAGCCGCTGGAGAGGTGCTCTCCGGCGACACTACTGAGTGGGCGCAACCGGCTCGAGCGCAGGCCGACGCAGGTTCTTTGTCGGAAGAGATCGCCTGGCTCCGCGAGCGATTGGCGGCCGGCGCCCCTTGGCCGGAAGCCATGCTTGAAACCATGGGCTGCTGGACCCTGGCGGAGGAGACCCACAACAACCGTCGCTACAAGTACATGATCGGCAGGGAAGCTTTTGACTGGCTGCTGCTGGCTGAAAGGCTGTGCGACGAAGTGGGCGACATGATCCCTCCGGAAGGGATGGATCAACTGCTGTTCCACGGAGCCCTCCCGATTCTGATCGGGGACCAGGAGTTTCGTGAACTTTTGGGGGGCAGCAAGTACCGGGCATACCTGAACTTCCACTATGGCGTGGTGCTGGAAGAGGCCCTGCAGTTGGCGGCCGAAGACACCGTCCGGAAACGACACCTCGCCCGGGGGTTCTCCGACAGTGAAGACCTCGTGGAGGAGGCTTTCAGGCACCTCTACACCCGGTCCAGAATCGAACTCCTGGGAGAGTTTCGGGCGGAAGCCAAGCTCGGGAAGCGCCAAGGCCTCACCCTGACAGACCTGAAGGAGTTTACCTACTGGCTGCACAAGCGGCGAGTGAACTACTGGGACCCGGCACGGGTGGCCTCGGACACCCGCCTCGCCATCTGTCGACTCGAGGCCCTGCGCGAGACCTCCTCCCACCGGGGCGCAGGGCTCTCGCATTTGTAAACGACAGACTTGCGTGCTGGCTGGCAGGACCGTCATTCCCACGAAAGCGGGAATCAAGAAGTCCGGTATTCTGGAAAATAAAGCCACGTGAGGGTCAGCGCAGTCTTACGCGCCGGAAGGGGTCAGGTCCTCAAAGCCCTAGATTCCCGCTTTCACGGGAATGACGAGTCTGGTGAATTCAAACTCGACAGCCCTACGCTTGGGCGTCTCCAGATAGACGCCCCGCGCGGCTCGGTGATATATTTCTGCCTGTACCCGTGGCGATTTTCGAAACCTCAACCAACGGCCAACGGGTACTCCCACATGAAGCCGGCAGCACCGGCAGCGGAGCTTGTGACTACTGATGACTTCCGCCCAGATGCCAAGGGCCTACAACGCCGCCGACGTTGAGCGGCGTATCTACCAGAACTGGCAGGACGGGGACTACTTCCACGCCAATGCCAGGGTCGGAAAGCAGCCGTATGTGATCATCATGCCTCCGCCCAATGTCACCGGCGAGCTTCACCTGGGGCACGCGCTGGAAAAGGCGCTGGAAGACGCACTCATCCGCTATCGCCGCATGACCGGCCGGCCCACGCTGTGGCTGCCGGGCACGGACCACGCAGGAATCGCCACACAGTGGGTTGTTGAGCGTCAGCTTGCCGACGAAGGCATCAGCCGCCATGAGCTGGGCCGTGAAGAGTTCGTCCGGCGCGTCTGGGAGCACGTGGAAAAATCGGGCGGCATCATCCACGAGCAGTCGCGGCGACTGGGCATTTCGGCCGATTGGGAGCGGCACAAGTTCACCCTAGACTCCGGCCCAAGCAACTCTGTCCGCACCACTTTCGTCAGCCTGTACGAGAAGGGCCTGATCTACCGTCATGAACGCATCATCAACCGCTGCGTGCGCTGTGCCACCGCCCTTTCCGACCTGGAAGTGGACTACCAGGACGTGGATGGGCATCTCTACCATATCCGCTACCCGCTGGAGGGCGACCCAGAGAATCATGTAACGGTCGCCACCACTCGCCCCGAAACCATGCTGGGCGATACCGGCGTCGCGGTGCATCCCGACGACCCGCGTTACGACGGCATCCGGGGCCGGAACGTCGTCCTGCCCATCATGGACCGCGTCATCCCGGTGGTGGGCGATGAGGCCATCGACCCGGAGTTCGGCACCGGCGCCCTGAAGGTCACCCCGGCCCATGACCCCATGGACTTCGAGGTTGGCCAGCGTCACCGTCTCGATGCCCCGAATGTCATCGGCGAAGACGGCAACATGACAGCCGTAACCGGCAAGTACGCCGGCGTGGAGCGCTTCGAGGCCCGCCGCCGCGTGGTCGAGGAGCTGGAGTCCCTGGGCGTACTGGAGAAGGTGGAGCCGCACAGCCATTCCGTCGGCCACTGCCAGCGTTGTGCCACCGTTGTCGAGCCGCTCATCAGCATGCAGTGGTTCGTCAGCGTGGGCAGCCACGAGCTGCCAGACAGCATCGCAGGCAAGGCCTACCGGGCTGTAACCGGCGATGGGGTCAATGAGCCAGACATCCGCATAGTTCCAGAACGGTTCACCCGCGTCTACCTGAACTGGCTGGAGAACATCCGCGACTGGTGCATCAGCCGCCAGTTGTGGTGGGGCCACCGCATCCCTGTCTGGTACTGCGGTCCGTGCGGACACCTGACTGTCGCCATGGAGGACCCCGAGGCCTGCGAGGCCTGCGGTTCCCCAGACATCAGGCAGGACCCCGACGTGCTGGACACCTGGTTCAGCTCCGGCCTGTGGCCCCACTCCACCCTGGGCTGGCCGGAAGCGAACGAGGACTTCGACTACTTCTACCCCACGACGGTGCTGGAAACGGGCTACGACATCCTCTTCTTCTGGGTCGCCCGCATGATCATGCTGGGCATCGAGAACACCGGTAAGGCCCCATTCAACACCGTCTACCTGCACGGCCTGATCCGCGACGGCTCCGGCGCCAAGATGAGCAAGACCCGCGGCAACACCATGGACCCGCTGGACCTGCTGGAGAAATACGGCACCGATGCCCTGCGATTCGCCCTGACCACCGGCACCGCCCCCGGCAACGACCTGCGTTTCACCGAGAACCGGATGGAGGCGGGCCGTAACTACGCCAACAAGATCTGGAACGCCTCCCGCTTCGTAATCAGCACCCTTTCGGGCCCCTCGCCCGCTCATCCTGACGCTGGCTCCCCTCATCCTGGGCTTGTCGAAGGATGGAGCGATGTCAAGCCGGAGCACCGCGAAGACCGCTGGATCATCAGCCGCCTCGACCGCGTGACCGCGGAGGTCAATCACTCGCTGGAGAGCTTCGAGCTGGGCGACGCGCAACAACGCCTCCACGACTTCATCTGGAACGATTACTGCGACTGGTACATCGAAATGGCGAAGATTCGTGTCCGAAGCGGGACTGAACCCTCGCCATTGCCCACGCTGGCCCACGTCCTCGAGCGCATCCTGCGGCTGCTGCATCCCTTCATGCCCTTCATCACCGAAGAGGTCTGGCAGACTCTCAAGTCTGGACTTTCCGAAGAGGGAGACGCCCGGGCGGAATCAATCATGGTCGCTCCCTACCCGGCGTCAGCCAATCGAACCGACCCGGGCGCCGAAGAGGAGATCGCCTTGGTCCAACAGGCCGTCCGGGCCGTCCGGAACACACGAGCACAGCTCCGCATTCCGGCGGCACAGCACCTCGAAGCACTGGTAGAGGCCAATGGGCAGAGGGCGGCCATAGAGGATGAGGCCGACTTCATCCGGGCCATGTCCCGGGTGGAACCGCTGCGCATCGTCTCCGGCGCATCCGAGGCCGAGCCGGGCGTGCGCGGGGTGACGCTCGTGGTCAGCCCCCTCGTGGTCCGTCTGCCGCTGGAAGGAGTGGTGGACCTGGACGCCGAGAGCGAGCGCCTGCGCTCCGAGCTGGCCGACTGTGTCCGCAACCTGGAACGGGTTGAAAAACTGGTCGCCAACCCCAACTTCCGCGAGAAGGCCCGCCCCGACGTGGTGGAAAACGAGGAGGGCCGGCTCGCCGAGCTCCGCGAGCGCAAGGAGAGGCTGGACGAGATTCTGGAACAGCTGGAACGGTAGACGCTATTCGCTGCCACATTTCGCTTTAATTAAATCCGCGAAATCAGCGAGACTATCACCATGACCGAGTCAGGGAAAACCTCACCCGCGCCCGAAAGCAGGATATTTCGCCTCACCAGCGGCGAGGGCTACGGCACGGTCGTTGGGGGAAATTTCGTTAAGGTTTGCGTCGGCATGAGAGGATTCTACGCCTCCGTATATGCATTCCTGTCTGACGACAATCATCAGAATAGCGAGTTCGACAACGCAGCCGATGCCGTGGCGTGGGCCGTCGCTACCGCGAAGGCACACCAGGGCCAACCGAGGGAAAGATTCCCCATCGAATACTGGGAGATTCGCAACGGCTATTCCATCACCGTAAGGCTCACCGATTCCGGAGAATACGAAGGCGAAATTTTTGAATTGCGGGTCGATAGTGAGCCGGAGCCGATCAGAATTTACCGGCGATTCCCCACCCAGGATGAAGCTGTCCAATGGGCCCGCGAAGCGGCGGATGTGCAAACCGGCCATGGCAACGACTACGAGATGAAACTCCGGCAAATCACGGACGCACTGCAAGCGCAGTCGGATTAGGCGCCTCAACCCGCCGGGCCGTCCGGCAATATCGGGAAGCGAGCGAAGTCATGCCGCAGAAACTTGGCATCATCGGCCACCCCATCGGCCACTCGATATCACCCGTCTTCCAGCAGGCAGCGTTGGACGCCGTCGGGTTTGACGGCAAGTACCAGGCGTGGGATGTAGAGCCGGACGACGTGGGCGAGTTTGTCGACGGGCTTCGCGCTCCCGGAACGTTGGGGATAAATGTTACGGTGCCGCACAAGGAGGCAGTCATCCCCTTCCTAGACGAGGTGGACGACTGGGCTGCCACCGCCGGCGCGGTCAACACCATAGTGAACCGCGAGGGGCGGCTCACCGGCCACAACACCGACGGCATCGGCTTTCTGCGGGCCCTGCGAGAGGGGGCCGATTTCGAGCCGCGAGGCAGGGACGTCCTGGTCCTCGGCGCCGGAGGTTCGGCCCGAGGCGTCGTGTATGCCCTTGCCCGCGCGGGAATTGCCCGGCTGTTCGTCGCCAACCGGACTGTGGAGCGCGCCGAGCACCTGGCGGCTCTCTCGATTGACAGCGGCGTTGCCGCAGAAGCGCTCGGCCTGTCTCAAGCCGCCGAAGCAGCGCAGGAAGTGGCTTTGGTCGTCAACTGCACCTCGATGGGGATGCTTCACGGACCCGATGAGAACGGCACGCCTCTAACCTCCGCCGACATCCCGTCGTCGGTGCTGGTCAATGACCTAGTGTATAATCCTCAGGAAACTCCGCTGCTGCGGGAGGCGACCCGAGCGGGCGCCGCCACCTTGGGCGGCATCCAGATGCTGGTCTACCAGGGCGCTGCTTCCTTCGAGATGTGGACTGGCCATGACGCGCCCGTGGCCGTCATGCTGGAGGCGGCCACCGCCGCGATGCGCGCAAGAAGCTGAACCTTCGGCGCGGGACGCCCTTGCCATTGCCCTCTCCCATTCGGAGAGGGAATTTGGTGAATGGCTCCAATCACGGAACGACTGGGAGAGTATGGTTCGATTTGTTACTGCCGGAGAGTCCCACGGCCAAGGGCTGCTAATCATCGTCGAAGGCGTTCCTGCCGGACTCCCTATCGACGAGGACTATATCGGCGTTCACTTGGCTCGCCGACAGAAGGGCTACGGCCGCGGTGGCCGGATGCTCATCGAGCAGGACTGGGCGCACATAACAGCGGGGGTGCGCCACGGACTGACCTTGGGGAGCCCCATCGGCATGAGCATCGAGAACCGGGACTGGGCCAACTGGGAAGAGGCCATGGCGGTACGCCCCATCAAGGGCGAGCCGCAAAGCCCCAGGAGTCAGCGCGTCACCCGTTTGCGGCCCGGCCATGCCGACCTTCCCGGAGCCATGAAGTATGGCTTCAACGACGTCCGCAACGTGTTGGAGCGGGCCAGTGCCCGGGAGACGGCCGCCCGCGTCGCCGCCGGGGCGGTGGCGCTCCGGCTGCTGGAGGAGTTCGGAATCGCCGTCCATAGCCACGTCCTGTCAATTGGCGGCGTCCGCGCAGAACCGCCCGCCAAGATTGACTGGCAGGCCGTGGAAGACTCGCCAGTTCGCTGTGCCGACCCCGGGGCAGCCGATCTTATGACCGCAGAGATCGATGCAACCAAGGATGCCGGCGATACCATCGGAGGCATTGTGGAGATACTGGCCGAGAACGTGCCTATCGGCCTGGGTTCCCATGTGTCCTGGGACCGCAAAATAGACGGACGCGTGGCATGGGCGCTCATGTCCATCAACGCCGTTAAAGCCGTGTCCATCGGCCCAGGCTGGGATATCGTGCACAAGCGCGGCTCCGAGGTGCAGGACGTCATCGAGCCGGTGACCGACCCCGACCGTCCCTGGCAGCGCAAAACCAACAACCTGGGCGGCACCGAGGGCGGCATGACCAACGGCATGCCGTTGACCGCCCAGTTCGCCATCAAGCCCATAGCGACGCTTATGCACCCCCTGCCTTCGGTCGACCTGGACACCGGGGAAGAGGTCCAGGCCCACTACGAACGTTCGGACATCTGCCAGGCTCCTCCGGCCTGCGTGGTGGGCGAGGCCATGGTCGCGCTGGTGCTGGCCGAGGCGTTCATGGAGAAGTTCGGCGGCGACTCGGTGTCGGAGACCCGCCGCAACTACGAAGGCTACATCAAGACCGTCGGCCCCCGCCGGGTCTACCAGTAGCCGGATCTTCTCCCCTGTGCTCAGGTAATTTCCCAGGCAATTTCATGGAGGCGTCTCCTCCGTTCCAGCGCCAGCCGATCGAAAGGATTCAGAGACCCAACGGCTCATCCATCTCGCTCGTACCGGGCTAGTCGGGCCTTTAGAAGGTGCACCTCGGGTATGAAATTCGGCGTAACCATGTTCCCTAACAACCTCGGGGATGTCGCCAGCGGGGCGCGCCTCGCGGAGGAGATGGGCTTCGACTATGTGGGCATTGCCGACTCCCAGTCGCTGGCCCGGGAGCTCTATGTGACCCTCGGCGTCGTTGCGGCGGCCACCCAGCGCGTCATGCTTGGGCCGACGGTAAGCAACCCGCTCACCCGCCATCCCGCAATCACCGCCTCCGCTATAGCTTCGGTCAATGAGCTGTCGAAGGGCCGGGCCTTCCTCGGCATCGGGACCGGAGACAGCGCCGTGCTGAACTTGGGGCTGCGTCCTGCGAGGCTGGCCGAGCTGCACCACTACATTCAGAGCGTCCGGGAGATGCTGGCTGGAGACACCGCGGAGTATCGTGGAGACCGGGCCCACGTGCGCTGGTCCGACAACGCGATCCCCATCGCAATGTCCGCCGAAGGGCCGCGTACTCTGGCCCTTGCGGGGTCGGTCGCCGACGCCGCCATCATCCATACGGGACTCACTCCGGAAGTGCTGCAGGACACTGTGTCCCGCATCCGTGAGGGCGAGCGCTCCGCAGGCCGGGAGCACGGCTCAGCCGGTGTCTGGGCGTTCGCCAAATGCAACATTGCCGACGACCGCGACGAGGCCATCGAGGAGATCAAGATGGCCCTCGCGGCCTCGGGACACCACGCCTTCCGCTTCACCCTGGAGGGCAAGAACGTGCCGGAGGAATACCGGGAGGCAGTGTCCGTTCTCCACCGCGAGTACGAGGCCGCTGAGCACGAGCAGGTGGGTGAGACCCGTAACGCCAAACTGACGGACGAGCTTGGGCTGACCGACTATTTCGCGGAACGGTTCGCGGTGGTGGGAACCCCCGAGGAATGCCGCGCCAAGGTGCGGGACATATTCGAGGCGGGCGTGGATGTACTGCTGATTACCGCCATCGGACCTTCGCCGCAGACCATTGTCCGCCGCTTCGGTGAGGAAGTCATTGCGCCGTTGCGGTCAGGGTAAGAAACTATCTCAAAACTTACAGCGGCCCTCAATCCGTCATTCCCGCGGAAGCGGGAATCCAGTGGCACTTGCTGGTTAATGCTCAATGCCATCAGAGCGTGATCGTTTTGAGATACGTTCCGGGCCGTCTCTTCTGACCCGACCGTTGGAATCTTCGCGCTCAGTTCTCGGGTTCTCGGATAGTCGAAATGGCTGAGGGGTCAGTGACCAGGGGACTGTTCATCGTATTTGAAGGGGGCGAGGGCTCAGGGAAGAGCACGCAGGCCGAGCGGCTGCTGCAGCGGCTGTCAGAGGCGCGGCACCGGGCGGTCCTGGTCAGGGAACCGGGCACAACCACCCTCGGTTCTTACCTGCGCGAGTACCTGAAGAGCAAGCGCCCCTTGACCCTGGAATCGGAGCTGCTGCTCTTTGCGGCGGCCAGGGCGCAGCTTGTTGCCGAAGAAATAAGGCCCACCCTCGAAAGGGGAATTGCGGTGGTCGCCGACCGCTACGTCGGCTCCACGGTGGCCTACCAGGGGTTCGGGCGGGGCATCAGTCGCGAGGTGATCGATTACCTGAATGACTATGTGACCGGCGGTCTCAACCCCGACGCCACCTTCCTGCTTGACACCGACCCAACCGAGGGACTGAAGCGGATCGGCTCCCCCCAACTCCGAATGGCCCTGTTGCCCGAAGAGACCAGCGGCCTCGGACGGGAAGACGATGCAGAACGCCGACGCTTTGAAGACCAGTCCATGACTTTCCACCAGCGGGTGCGTCGCGGATACCTGGAATTGACGCGGTCAACCACAGGGTGGCATGCACTTGACGCCCGCCTTGCCATAGAGGAGTTGGAGGAGCAGATCTGGCAGGTCGTTGGACCGCTCCTGCCTGAGGCGGGAGCCGGGCAGACGCAAGTGGACTCGGCTGCTCTGTTTCAGTCCAACAACTAGGCCCCTCCAACGAGTGGAGGGGCCAGTCAATTTCTGCCGGGTTCTACCGGGATTGTTGCCCGGACCAAGCCGCAGGTCGTTTAGTCGTCTGCGGCTACGAGGTCGGCCTGCTCGATCCTATCGCGCACATGGGCCAGCATCTTGCGCACGCGGCCGAGATCGGGGAAGACGTTACCCTCGCCCTTCTTGTCGAAAATGCGCTCGCCGTCCACGAACACCTCCATGATGCTCTGGCCGCGAGGAGAGATGGCCACCGCTGCATCGGGGCCGAAGTGCCGGAAAAACTCGTTTGCCATCCACGTGGCAGTTCCGAGATGCTGTCAACTTACGCAGTAGGTTATTTCGATCTGGACCTTGCCTTCCATTGATGTCCTCCGGGGGAATCAGGATGCCTCAAGTTTAGCGTTTCGACTCTCAGTCCGCAAGTGAAATATTGCACGAAGCAGGGTTTCGCATCACGTGGTCGAGTCCCATTACCAAGAAAAGGTATGGCCCAAAGTTCCCGTTTTCGCGGGAATGACGTGGGCGCTGGCGGTGAACCACCCATTTCGCAACGCTATCCTGGCGCGAGCGAACACCTGCGGGATCTGCTTCGGGCCCTGCCACTACGTCCGGTAGAACATCACCGCCCGGTCGGGCTCCCGGCCCTGGCTGGTCGATGCGACGTTGTATCGCTGGCCAAGCATGTGCTGCAGGCGCCGGATGTGCGAGCGCTGCGGCGACAGCTTGACGGTGTTTTCGCCTTCCAAAACCCGGTTGGCCCCTTCCTCGGCTTCCTGCATGGCCCGCTCGATGTTCGGAGCGTCCTGGTGCGTGGCCGATGCGGGAGAGCGCCCGCCGTCGCGGTTCCACTGCCCCACCACGCTGCGCAGGAAGTCCTGTAGCTGGGGCAAGGAATTCTTCCGGAGCACGTAGACGGGTTTGCCATTGGCCTCTGCTATGCGGACAAGCTGGGAGCCCCGGCGATAGTGGGTCTTGGTGGTCAGCACCAGGTCGGCGCGGCGCAGTTCATTGACGATCTGGACCGGCGTACCCGCCTCGACCATGGCGCCTTCCAGCTTGTCGCGGCCTACACCAAACAGGAAAACGCGCACCTCGGAGACCATGGACTCTTCTTCCGCTGACATCTCACCCATGGGACTGGGCACTGCCGGAGAAGACGCGGCACGGCTGCCGTTCCGGTCGTGGTCACGGCTCCGGCCGTTCTCGCCATTGCGGGACTTGCGGCGCCCCTCGGGCTGCCAGGGAGCGGGAGCGTCGTCGTTGGTCCGGTACTCATCATCCATGCGCTGTACGATGCCATCCTCGTCCAGCCAGCGGATTTCGGGGACGATCGGGTAGCCGCGGAGCCACTGGTCAACCACGTGGGCCACGTCGTTGTGAACGGCCAGCCGTTCCCAGCTCTGTATTTCGACGACCACGTCGAAAGTCGGTGGGGCCTTGCGCTCAAGGACGCTCTTCTGCGTTCCCCTGTAGCGCGCCTCCTGGTCGCCCAGGGTTACGGTCTGAATCCCCCCGACAAGGTCGGAGAGCGTCGGGTTCATGATGAGGTTGTCCAGGGTGTTGCCGTGGGCTGTCGCGATCAGCTGCACCCCTCGTTCGGCGATGGTGCGGGCGGCGGCGGCCTCCTGTTCTGCACCCATCTCGTCGATGACGACGGTCTCGGGCATGTGGTTCTCCACCGCCTCGATCATCACGCCGTGCTGCTGCAGGGGGGTGCGGACCTGCATTCGCCGGGCACGTCCAATGGCTGGGTGCGGCACGTCGCCGTCCCCGGCGATTTCGTTGGAAGTGTCGACAATGACCACCCGCTTCTTCGCCTCCACGGATAGAACCCTGGCCGTCTCCCGCAGCATGGTGGTCTTGCCGACGCCGGGGCGCCCCAGCAGGAGGATGTTCTTGCCGGCGAAGGCCAGATCTTCGATCATCTTTATTGTGCCGAAGACGGCACGACCTATTCGGCAGGTTAAGCCTATGACACGCCCTTTGCGGTTCCTGATGGCCGAGATTCGATGCAGCGTCCGCTCTATTCCCGCCCGATTGTCGTCGCCAAACTCGCCCAGGCGATCTATGACACCCTCAAGGTCTTCCTCAGTCACCTCATGTTCGCTGAGAGGCGCGTCGCCAGCAAGGAATCGGGCCTCCGGTAGACGTCCCAGATCGAGCACCACCTCCAGCAGTTCCGTCAGGTCCTCCCGCTGCCTCAGAGCCGCGGCGACTCGTTCCGGCAGAACCTCGAGCACCAACTCCAACTCTTCCCGCACTGCGTCATGCACCGTCGCCAATATCACTCCTCCGCCAGAGATGTTTTGGGACCCTTACGAAAACATCAACACGAAGTCCTCAGACATTCGTCAAGACAACGCAGGACTATGATTGCCGTCCGCCAGATCGACAAAGTACTGGTGAACACGGCTATCCCTTGTCAGTTCCGGATGGAACGAAGTGGCAAGCAGGTTGCCCTGCTGCACCGCCACTGGCCGACCGTCTTCGAGGCTGGCCAGTACCTCGACGGGAGGGCCAACCCGAATGACCACAGGGGCGCGAATGAAAATGCAGTTATAAGGCTCGGCGGACAGGGCGGCGATCTGCAGGGGCTGTTCGAAGCTGTCAACCTGGCGGCCGAAGGCATTCCGCCGTACGCCGATATCCATAAGGCCCAACGGGACGGGGTCCTGTTCGGTAATCTCTGCCGCCAGCATGATCATGCCAGCACAGGTCCCCCAGACGGGACGCCCCTCTTTTGCCATGCGGGCGACGGGCTCGCGCAGCTTGTATATGGACATGAGGCGGCTTAAAGTCGTGCTTTCGCCACCGGGGATTATCAGACCGTTTAGGCCTTCCAACTGCTCAGGCAGCCGGATTTCCCGCGCCTCAACGCCGATTTTTCGCAGAATGACAATGTGCTCTGCGAAGTCTCCCTGTAATGCTAAGACGCCGATGTTCAATTCGCTGCTCGACCTGCTCGCCACTAGCGAGAGGGCCGTTCCATTACCACCTTCTGCGTTTCAGTCCCTGCGTTTCAGTCCGGTTGACCGTCGAGATGCTTACACGCTCCGTGGGGCAAGCAACTCCCCTTCAGGGATTTCCCGGACGTTGCGGCCAACCATTGGCTCGCCAAGGTCCTTGGAAACCTCTGCCAGGATATGCGGATCGTTGTAGTGAGTGACCGCCTGGACGATCGCGTAAGCGCGACTGGCCGGGTCGCCCGACTTGAAGATGCCGGAACCGACGAACACGCCGTCAGCTCCCAGCTGCATCATCAGCGCCGCGTCGGCGGGAGTGGCAACCCCTCCCGCAGCAAAGTTGACCACAGGGAGGCGACCTTCCTCGCGGGTCTGTTGCAAAAGGTCAAGAGATACGCGCAGGTCGCGTGCTTCCACCACCATCTCATCATCGGGCATGGTCCGGAGCTTGCGGATGTTGTCCTGCACGGCGCGCATGTGCCTGACCGCCTCGACCACATCGCCCGTCCCGGCTTCACCCTTGGTGCGGATCATGGCAGCGCCTTCGGAGATGCGGCGAAGGGCTTCACCGAGATCGCGGCAACCGCAGACGAAGGGGACCTTGAAGTCGTGCTTCCAGACATGGTGAGTCTCGTCGGCGGGGGTCAACACCTCCGACTCGTCGATGTAGTCGACGCCCATGGCCTCGAGAATCTGGGCTTCCACGAAATGGCCGATGCGGACCTTGGCCATGACGGGAATGGTGACTGCATCCATGATCCGCTGAATGATAGCGGGGTCGGTCATGCGGGCCACGCCACCATCGGCGCGGATGTCCGCGGGAACCCGCTCCAGAGCCATGACGGCAACAGCTCCCGCTTCGGCGGCGATCAGCGCCTGCTCAGGGGTAACCACGTCCATGATAACGCCGCCCTTGAGCATCTGGGCGTGTCCGGTCTTAACTGTGAAAGTTCCGGTCAAAACGTCTATTGCCATGACTGCCATCCTTGGAGCGGAACGCCGCTTCCTGTAGCTCCGCCATCCCGCCAATTAGAAATTTCGCTTATCCATAAGAGCCGGCCACAGTTGCAATTGTTGACCCGCTCTTCCATTGTGGCCCCATTCTTCCATGGGACAACAAGGTAATTATACGGGCCACCAACTTTCTAATCAATTGCGTCGACATCAAGCGGTCGTGATCCAGTGAGAGCGTTCCGAATCAGGTGGTCTAGATACGTTTACGACCTGGAAATACGACCTGGAAATACAGGGCTCTGGATTCCCGCTTTCGCAGGAATGACGGATCACAAGCTGGCAGACCACCTAAATGGGAACGCCGTCTTTCAACCGCCACGGAAAGTGAAAGATAGGGAACGAGTCGAGGCGACTAACCTATCAGCCTGGATCGCACATGACCTACCTAGCTGGATCACCACATCGCACCCCGGGCGCCAAGAATTCGGACGCAGGCGTTGGGGCTTTCGCCGCAACAAGTCGGGATCCGCCAACCGACCCCTGTCAACGCCGCCAGGGCTCAGATACCTGACCCGGCTATTCCCGGGCGGTATCCCCTGCTTCCAGCGTCTGCACCATCTGGCTCATGACGGACGCCAGGTGCCGGGTGCCGGCTATAGCCGTGGAGTAGCCCATCCGAGTCGGGCCGACTACGCAGATCGCTCCGCCGACGCCCCCGGGACGCCCGTAGCGGCAGACGATGACCCCGAAGGGACGCAGGGACGCCTCATGGTTTTCCGCTCCGATGTAGACGCGCGTGCCGGGGTCTCGAGTTGCAGAAACGATGCGTTCGAGCAGTACCCGTCCCTCCACCATCTGGACCAGCAACCGCGCCCGCTCCCCCGCGGCGAACTCCGGTTGGTTGAGCAGGCGGCTCAGGCCCTCGACATGGTGTTCCGGGACGTCGGCCTGCTCTGCCTCCAACATCAGCTCGACCGAGTCCTGCCTCGCTCGATGTTCCAGCGGTTCGAGCTCGGCCTGGCGTTTCTGGATTTCCTGCAGGTTCAGTCCGGCCAGCAGTTCGTTCAGCCGTCCACTGGCCCGGTCAAGGCGCCGCTGGTCGACCGAGTCCTCCACCGCTAGCAGGCGCTTGAGCAATCGAGTTTCACCGAGGACTATCACCAGAAGGGCGATAGACTCCTGCAAAAACACCAGCTGCAGCCGCTTGATGCGTGGTGAAGGGGACCGCGGCTCGGTGACGATGGCGAGGTTCGCGGTCAGCTGCGACAGCGCGGCAGCGCACCTCCGGGCCCACACGCCGGCGTCGGGCTCGGATTCGTCCAGCCACTGGTCCACCCGCTTCCGCAAGCTTCCGGACAGCTCCTGGGGTTCTCCCAGGGACTCCACATAGTGGCGATACCCGAGGTCGGAGGGTACCCCACCCGCCGACACGTGCGGACGAGAGATGTACCCGGCTTCGGTCAACCGGGACATCGCGCTTCGTACCGTGGCGGGGCTCACCCTGAGGGCAGGACTGCGTGCGATGCCGTCCGACGCCACCGGTGTGGCTGTCTGGACGTATTCATCCACCAGCAGGTTGAGGATGGTTGCAGTGCGGTGAGATAACATCGGCTCAGCCCCCAAAGCGGATACGACCGGGCTTTGGCCGGCAGGTCTTAGGTTGAAATTAGCATAGCGTTTACGAGGGTGTCAAACTCTTGCCATGGCATTTTGAGGGCGGAAAAGCAGCGCTCCCGCGGCTGATTTCGTTGACCGGCATAGCGGCGGGTTCTATACTCTTGGCACTGGCTGAGGCCACGATTATGTCACCGCTGTCAGCCAGAAGTTTTCTCGGGGAGGGTGTGCTGTGCAGTACCAGTCAAGCGTCGCAGCCCTGGCGGATGTGGTCCTCCCGGTGGAGGAGTTCAGGGGGAGGGTGGCCAGGGACGCGGTCCTCATCATCGGGTTCACGCTCTTCGTTGCGCTGTTCGCGCGGTTGTCGATCCATCTTCCTTTCACGCCGGTGCCGGTTACGGGGCAGACGTTTGCCATGCTGGTCAGCGGCGCCGCCCTGGGCAGCTGGCGGGGCGCCTCGGCCCTGGGCCTGTACCTGGTGGTCGGGATGTTCCTGCCGTTCTTTGCCGGGTCGGCGGACGGGTACCTCTGGCAGGCCGACGTGGGTGAGTACGCCTTCGGGTTCAGCTCCGGAAGCTCCGGCTTCTTCTGGCAGATGGCTTCCGGCGGGTACATCGTCGGGTTCGTCGCGGCGGCCTGGCTCGTGGGGTTCCTGTGCGAGCGTGGCTTCGGGAGCAGCGTGTGGACGCTGCCGGTGCTGCTGGCGGGCAACGTGCTGGTCTACGTGCCGGGGCTGATCCAGCTGTCGCTGTTCGCGCCGGAGGGCCAGACGCTGGCGTGGGGGCTGTACCCGTTCATCGCCGGCGACCTGATCAAGCTGTTCCTGGCGGCGATGCTGGTGCCCGGGGCTTGGGGGCTGGTGAAGTTCTTCCGCGGCGACGACGACGGCTACCGGGGCGGCGGCTCATTCAACGACCGCTGGCTGTAGCGGAGGTTCAGGGAGGCAAGGCATGGACTTGGTCTGGCTGGGGCATTCATCCTTCCGGCTGCACTCGGAGGGGATGGTGGTGGTGACCGACCCGTTCCCGGATTCGCTGGGGCTGCGGATGGACAGCCGCTTGGCGGCGGTGGTCACGGTCAGCAACACGCATCCCAACCACTCGGCGGCGGACACGGTGGCCGGCGGGCCGCGAGTGTTCAGCGCGCCGGGCGAGTACGAGTACAACGGCGTGATGGTGCGCGGCGTGATGACCCCGCTGGTGGAGGGAGCGCCCTACGAGCACCGGAACGTGGCCTACACCATCGAGCTGGACGGGGTCAGCGTCTGCCACCTCGGCGACCTGTCGCGGCCGATGACCACCCGGCAGCTGGACGACCTGAAGCCCGTCGACGTGGTGCTGATGCCGGCGGGCGGGCACTGCACGGTGAGCATGGACCATGCCCTCCAGGTGGTGCAGGACCTGGACCCGAGGATCGTGGTGCCGATGCACTTCGGCCACGGACAGGACGGGGTGTCGCTGGACGGCGTGGAGCCGTTCCTGCGGCGTCTGAGCGTCGACGAGGCCCAGCCCCAGCCGCGGCTGGTGGTAACGCAGGGGAACCTGCCGTCGGACCTGCGGGTGAACCTCATGGCGCCGGCGCGGGGGTAGCTCCGGCGCGGTCCTGGGCGGTGGGAGTTCACCCCCACCCCAGCCCTCCCCCTGAGGGGGAGGGTGTTTTTTTGTTGGCGCGGGGGGCGGGCGAAGGGGCGGTTCTGGGTGGTGGGGGGGTCGCCCTCACCCTGGCCCTCTCCCGGGGGAGAGGGGACTTTTCCGGGGGGACAGGGGATTTTCAGGGGGTTCACTGGCGCCCGAGCCCTCCCTTTGGGGGGAGGGTGTTTCTTTAGGGTTAGCGGCGCGGGGGGGTGAAGGCGTGGCGGGCGCGGCGGGCGGCCAGGTAGAGGACGAGCAGGCCGACTGCTGCGAGGACCACGCCGCCGAGGATCGCGAGCGGCGGGATGCCGGCGATGTTCGGGTCGCCGGTTACCGGCAGGATCGGCGTGGGCGTGGGCTGGAGCTGCGGCACGGGCGTCGGCGTGGGTTCCGGCGTCGGTGTGGCCGTGGGCTCCGGCGTCGCGGTCGGCGTCCGCGTGGCTGCGGGCCGCCGGGTCGCGGTGGGCTCCGGCGTCGGCGTGGAGCCGTCGGGTATCGGGTTGCTGAAGCTCAGGTCCAGGGCGTAGGTGTTGTAGACGCCGGCGAAGGTGCCCGTCTGGTCGGCGCGGATGCTCCCGTGCTGGTTCAGGATGTAGAAGGACACATCGCCGCCGATCAGGCCGGAGTCCGTCGGGTTGACCTCGAGGCCGGAGTAGGAACCGCCGGCGCCGATGCTGACCTTGGCGCTCTGGAAGTCGGTGCACAGGTCGACACAGGCGACCATCTGGGTACCCGCCGGGGCGGGGGAGCCTTGGACGGTCACGACGCCTTGGAAGTAGTCCTGGAACAGCGGCTGCGGCGGCCTCCCGTCCTGCGCCTGGGCCGGCAGCGCCATCATCGCGGCCACCGCCAGCAGTGCCAGGATTGCCGTTGCAGCCGCCAGCGGCCTAATCGCCAGTTTCGCCCACACTTCCGCACCTCGCACGGTCGAGCCGATAAATTCAGCTTACATATTGGCGCATTTTTAAGATTATTTCAAGATTATGGTCAATGGATTATGGGGGAAAGGAGAGAGGGTACGGGCCTGCGGCCAACTCTCTGGGCCCCTGCCTTCGCAGGGGTGACGGGTGGGGGCAGGGGTGACGGGATGGGATAAAGCCATTGTGTGGGTTTGGGGGAAGGGGACAAATGTCAGGGTCAACCCGTCATTCCTGCGAAAGCAGGAATCCAGTGCCTTTGGCCTAGAGCCACCGGGCAATGCTTTGGCCGAGAGTGACCGGGGTGATGCTTTGGCCTAGTAGTCCATCAGTGTTGTATTGGTGGGTAGAGGGACTTGAGCTTGATGCGGGCATCCTCGGTGGTGAAGCGCCAGTCCACCCGTATTGCGTCCCGGTTGCGCTGTTGCTGCCACGCTCCCACCTCCCGCCGCAGAGCGCTTTGGTCGGGAATACGGCGGTTCAGGCATTGCCGGGCCATCACCCCGATTTCGATCTCCGCCATCCCTTCGGCAAGCTCAGGACAGGATCCAGCCAACTGCCATGCTTGGGAGTGTAATGGACCTCCAACCGTTCGGCGATGCGCCGCGCTTCGGCAGGCTCAAAGGCTTCATACAATGAGGCTGGGTGGTGGGTGTTCAAGTTGTCCATCACCAGCACAATACGGTCCTTGTGCGGGTAGTCCTCGTCCACCAGTTGCTTGAGCACCCGGGCCCAATCGGCTTTCGTGCGCCGGTCCGTCACTTCCACCCGGCGCCACCCTTCCAGCGGAGCGAACAACATGAAGAGGTTGCTTACCCCGTTGCGCTCGTATTCATAATCGTAGGAGCCCGCCGCCCCAGGCCGGGCCGGACGCGGCCGGCGCGTCTCTTTCACCTGTTGCTTGCTGGTCTCGTCCAGACAGACCAGAACTTCGTTGTCCCCATACTGGCGCTGATAGACTTCCAGCACGTCTTCCATCGCACAGACGAACTCGGCGCTGCCTTGCGGCGGGATGCACCAGCACTCTTTCAGCCAAGGCTTGAGTTCGTTTTTTTGAGCGTCTGGCGCACCGTTTCAGTGCTGATGCTCTCCACTACCTCGCATTCGACCAGCCGGTCGGCCAATAGTTTCAGTGTCCAACTCGCCCGGCCCTCCGGCGGTTCTCCGCAGGCCAAGGCAATCAGGTGGGCTTCCCCTTGACCGTCCAACCGCTTCGGACGCCGGTTAACCTGCCGCTTTCGTCCCAGCGCCGCCTCAATCCCTTCCTCTACGCAGCGCCGGCGCACCCGTTCCACCGTCGCACGGCCAATCTGGAGAACCCGGGCAATGTCTTCATCCTTCATGGCCCCGTCCACTTGGGCCTCATCACTCAGCAGCAGGACGCGCCCGTGGGTCTGCTTGTAAGCCGCCCCCCGGCCACGGGACACCAATGTCTTCAGTTCCTGCCGCTCCTCCGCACTCAGCTTGACCCGGTATCTCTTCATCGCCATCCCCTCCTCACACGTCCCAATCCTCTTCGCCCTATGCTTGGTACAATACACTCGCTCAGTACTCATTTCAAAGATGTTGGACTACTAGAGTGAGCGGATAGAAATGGCGGAAGGGAGTAAATTGATTTGCATCCTATTGCAGTTCTTCGTAGAGGTCCATCCAGAGGGAATTGGCTTCTTCGATCAGGCTGATTTTCCATTGGCGCTTCCAGCGTTTAAGAGCCTTTTCCCGGTTGATGGCGCTATCCATAGTTCCGTGCAATTCATACCAAACGAGGCGATCGAGGCCATGGCGCTTGGTGAATCCGTCCACCACTCCGTTCTTGTGTTCCAACACTCTCTGGACAAGGTCTGAAGTTACGCCCACATAGAGAGTACCGTTCTGGCTGTTGGTCATTATGTAGACGCAAGGTTCTTTCATGGCTAACGAGGGAGGGGCGCCCTGGTGGGCGCCCCTCTGGGTTCCTGGGTTGCTGTCAGGCGGTGGGGCCTAGCTGCCGGACTGGCGTCCGGCGATGAAGGCGCCGCCTGCAGCGACCACGCCGACGATGGCGATGATCAGGGCCACGATGGCCAGGACTCCGCCGCCGCCGTCAGCGCCGGCAGAGCCAGCGGAGCCGGCAGGACCGGTGGCGCCGTCTGCGCCTGCGGGGCCGGCAGAACCGGCGGGGCCGCGAGCACCAGCGGAACCGCTGCCGTCTGCGCCATCTGCGCCGGCAGAACCGGCGGGGCCGCGAGCACCGGCGGAACCGGCAGCGCCGGGAGCGCCGTCATCGCCGGCGGGACCGGCGGGACCGGCGGGACCGGCAGAACCGGCAGAACCGGCAGAACCGCGGGCGCCGGCAGGACCGGCAGGACCGGCTTCGCCAGCTTCACCGGGAACACCCTGCGGGCCGCGGGGGCCGCGCTGGGACTCGGTGACCTGCACCGGGGTCCTCGTGGGCGGCACCATGCCGGTGGAGGCTTCCAGGTCGACCATGGCGTCCATGCCGCCGACGGTCATGACCTCACCGGGGTCGGACATGGCGTCGTACTTCATGGTCTCGCCGTCCATCATCATGGACAGTGAGAACATGACCATCTTGCCGCCGGAGTCGGGGACGATGAGGGTGAAGGAACCGTCGGCCATGACATCGGCCATGCCGAGCTCCATCATCTCCATCATCATCTCGCCGTCTTCGCCCTCGGTCTCGGTCTCGATCATGGCGACGACCATGGTGCCCTCGGGCGGGGCTGCGCCATCGAGCATGGCCATGCCCTGGATAAGGCTGGGAATGCCTGGAGGCTGCTGCGCGAGGGCCACCGACAGCGGCAGGGCCGCAAGCAGGGCGATCACGCTGAGCAGGGCCAGGACTCTGGTTTTGGTCATTCGGTCCTCCTCGTTTCACTCACACTGGTGGGCGGACGGTCCGCCCACCCTGTCGGGATGGGGAAGCCGTCCCGGCCAGCGCCGGGGCGGCTCCCCTGAAAGGTCCAGGTTTGTCCAGGCCCTACTGGACGGTGATCAGGCTCCAGCCAGCGAGGAGGTGTTGGCGCCCTGAACGGTGGCAGCCTCCTTGAGCTGGATCCAGATGATGTTGCCGGACGCCAACGACTCCAGGGAGTTGGCGGCCTCGAATCCGGGATCCGGATCGTAGAGGAACCATTCCTGGGTGTCGTTCTCGTAGCGGAAGATGCGGTCGAGCACGCCGGCTTCAATCTGGCTGGCGAACAGTTCCGCGGGAGTGCCCACGCTGAGAGCGTCAACGATCTCAACGGTGGTCCTTACCTTTTCATCGGCAGCGCCCTGGGTTGAAACCGACGCCTCCACGGTATGGGTTCCGGCCTTAAGCTGGGGAACCAGAACCTCTTGCTTGACGAAGGAGCCGAGGTTGTCGGTTTCGGCACCGGTACCAGCGACAGCGATGCCGGCGATATTCAGCTTCACTATGGTGAAGAGAGGCATATTGTGACCTTCGATCCTCAGACGTCCACCGGATGTCACCTGCATGGGTGTGACGATTATTTCCTGAGGAGGCAACTCATGCGATGCCTTGGCCCTGAACTTGTTACTTGGCATCGCGGCCGACTGAGCAGTGACATCCTGCTCCTCGCCGATTTCCGCGTTGCTGGGAACGGTAAAGTTGATGTTGAGCCTGCCTGCCGAGTCGGCCAGAACTGCTCCCTGGAGGTTTTCGTCTTTGACCTCTCCGTAGTAGACCTGGACAACCCTGACGGCGGGGAAGTTTTCTCCGGCAACCGTCACAGTGGTTCCGCGGCGGCTCACCGAAGGAGTGACCGTAATGGTGGGCTCGGGGATGGTAATCCGGCCAACTGCTATGCGACCGGTCCAGTCCTTGACCTCAACCCGGTAGGAGCCGGGCGTCAGTTTCTCGGAGGCCTCTTGGCTATCTCCTGTCTCTTTGTAGGAGGATGAGATGACGAAGGTGTTGTTAAAGTTCCCGTTGGTATCAATGTCGATATCCTCGATCGACACGTTACCAGTGGTGTTATTGAGCTCGACGTCGCCCACCTTGACATACTGAATGGGGTCGGCTGCGCTTTCGTTTTCGTCGGTGTCCGGATCGTTTGCCGGCGGGTCAGCGGACAAGCCGCTCACCTTGACGGTGAACTGCTGCCCCAAAACGAAGGTTGGCGGATCCACGGTGATGTCGAGCGCCCCGATGGTTACGGTGCCCTTGGCGACGTCCTTCTTGAGGTTTGTCAGACTGCCTTCTTGGTTATCCGAAGTACCGGTGACCTTCAATTGCTGCTCACCCAAGCGGGCTTCTGGGGGCACTATGATATCGATTTCGAAGTCAGTTCCGCTACCGTCGTCAAAGTCGGAAACATCCTCATCGCCTATGGTGACCGCTGTGATATCTCCATAGGTCCAGTCGTCGAAGGTGATGGTCAGTTCATCGCCCTGCTGGGCAGCCTCTTCATCAACTTCGATGGTGGGGTTGATGGTGAAGTAGGCAACCTTGTCTGCGGTGCGACCGGTGCCGTCCACGATAGTAATCTGGTTCAGCCCACGCAGGTAGTCGGTGGCTTTGTACGTGGGACCCGGTGCGATATCGCCGTCCTTATTGATCTGATGCACGCCCGGTTCGAAATCCGAGGAAGAAGTGTCTATCTCGATGGACACCTTGCCTCCAGACGCAGTCCCGTTACCGAGACTAATGTCCTCGGCATCGTTGTCGGGACAATCTGCGGCCTGGTCGGGACAATCGCCCTGGACCAGGTACGCGGTGGCGCCGCCCGCGCCGATACCCACGACTGAAACCGTCGCCGCGGTCCCGCGAGCGCCGGCGGCAGGTTTGAGACTCACCACGCTGTTAATTGAACTGGTCAGCTTATGGCTGTCCGGGAGGTCGCCATCGTTCACCGTAACGGTGGCGGTCCCGGCGACGGCCGGGTTGGTTATGCCAGCGGACTGCTTGAAGGTGATCCTGTATTCATTGGTCAAAGTTCCGGCAGGTCCATCAGCACCAGGGAATCTGGCAAAAAGAGCCAGGGTCACCTTGGTGCCGCTGACCACAATGGACCCCGGTTCACCGATATATTGGGGGTCCAAGTTGGCACCGATTCCCTGACCCTCATCATCAGCAGCATTAACATCCTCGATGATGATGGAACGCTCGGTGATCGAAGACGGTACGCCAAACTTCGCCAGGTCGACAGTGATGTCGTTGGCGCTGTTCTTCGAGTCCTCAGCCCAAGCCTTTATGACGACCTGCACCGCGGCTCCGGCGGTGGCGGAGGACAGGCTGAGGTCGCCACTACTGATTGAACCACCAGCGCCAGCATCGACTGCAGTTGCAGTAGCGTGCGCAATCATGACACCTGTGTCATTGGTCAAATCGGTGTCATTGGGATTAATCAATCCCTTGATGACGACCTCGATTTCCTCACCGGATTCATAGTTAACAGCATCTGATGCAGCTGGAGCGATTGTAATTACACCTAGTGCGACAGTGAATGTTGGCTCAATGTCTCCCTGCTTTACTGTCGGCTCCAGATCAGCATCTGCGTCATTCTCATCTTGCGGAAGCCCGCCGAACATACTTCCGGTGGCCGCTTCAACAACAGGAACTGTGATAACGATACTGTGATAAGTCGTCTCCCCTTGGTCATTCGTAGTACTGTTAGGGCCTGGCTTGAACTTAATCGTCATTTCCACGCCCGTAGCACCGGGGAGCGAGTTGCTTAGCGAAACGCTTGCATCTGCAATGGTGCCTAGGTGGAATGATGGGTGATCATCGTCACAAGCGGTGTTTCCACTGAGGGTGGGAAGACCTTCCGTGTCACAGTCGTCCACATCAGGCGTATGCGCGCCGACGCCGGAGGCGGAGAAGACGCCCATGGAGAAGAGGGCGGCGAGGAGTGCTGCCGCCATGAGAAGGGCAATCCCTGTGGATTTGCCAACTATTGAATTCATCTTGGTAATTTCTCCTTTCGGCAGGCCCATCGGGATGCCGGGGCCACTCGAGCCCACTGTACCCTTGAGCCTGGTCTGCCCCCCCGGTCTGCGGGGGTGGCGGTTAGTTGTCGGGCTTGGGCCGGAGGCGGGGCGTCTTGAGCCCTCTGTACCGGTTGGCCCGGGGTCTCCCGGCCGTGCCGGGGGGATGGCTCCCTGCATTCGCGGGGAGAGGCCTGGGGCTGTCGGGGCCTCCCCGGTGGGTTTGGGGGACTGGCTCAGCGGAGGCGGGGCGTCTTGAGCCCTCTGGACCGCTGGGGCATCCCGTAATCACGGGGGCGGGCACCGAGCCTTGGGCGGTTGGTGTTCCGGGGTTCCCCGCGATGTGCGGGGCCAAGATCACATAGGCAGCGCTCCTCCTCAAAGGCATGGATATGCGGTGCTAATTCGTCGCTCCGCAATAGTAGCCTTAGTAATATTACCCTCCCATTACAGTGCGTCAAGAGTTCTGGGAGTGGGTAGCGGGGGTTTTTTCAGCGCGGAGGGGGCGGGGGGTTGTCTGAGCTGTGATTTTTTTGATTGGGGTGATTTTTTTGATTTTGGGGCCGTTGCTGGGGGTTGGCGTGGTGGGTAGCGGGGTGTTTTTGTTTTGTGTGACATTATCTGATGTTATCTGACATTTGTGGGAGGGGTTGGCGTGGATTGGCGGGCGCGGGGAGGGCAGCCACAAGGGCTGCCCCTACGGGTTGGGGATTTGGGGGGGTAGCGACGAGGGTTGCCATTGCGGGTTGGGGATTTGGGGGGCAGCCACGAGGGCTGCCCCTACGGGGTTGGGGATTTGGGGGGTTAGGCGGTCTGTTCGTCGAGGGCGGTTTGGATTTCCTGGAAGTCCAGGAGGGCTTGGCGGGAGTCGGCCTGGGCCTCGAGCCTGAACCAGCAGTCGATGAGATAGTTGGCGGCCTCGAGGCGGATGGCGGGGTCCTCGTTTTCGAGGGCCTCGGTCATGACCTCCATGGCGCGGGGGAGGAAGCTGGCGATGCTGTTGAAGCAGAGGTTGACGGGGTCGGTGCGGACGCGCTCGACCTCGTCGCGGAAGCAGGGGTCGTTCATCCAGCGGTGGAGGGTGCGCTGGCTGACGCGGGCGGCGCGGGAGGCGGCGGTGATGGTGGGCTCGGAGGCGACGAAGGGGATGGCCCGCCGCTGGCTGGGGGAGAGGCTGGGGGCGCGGCCGCAGGAGTCCGCGTTGTCGCAGCATTCGGGGTTGCCGGCTTCGCCGTGGGGGTCGGTGGCTTCGCCGTTGGGGTTCCCGGGGCGGGCCTGGCGGGTGAAGGGCGGGAGGCCGAAGACCTCTTCGGCGTTGGCGTCGGGGTCGTGGCCGTTGGTGGCGGCGGGCTTGCGGCGGCGGTTGGCCTGGCTGGGGTCGTCCTTGGGGTTCTGGCCGTGGTCGTCGCCGGGGTCCTGGCCGGGGTTGTGAGTGGAAGACATGTGCGCTCCTGGGCCGCTGGGGCCTGAATTGGATTGGCGGGGGAGCCGCTGGAGGGAGCGGCCCGCCCGACTGCATATAGCGTACATGCGTTCTATTAGTTATGGCAAGGGGGCAACTGTCATCTGGGGGACGGGGCTGTCTGAACTGTGATTCGTTTGATTGGGGTGATGGCCGTGATTTGGGGGAGCGCGGGGGGGTGCGCCCTCACGGGTTGGCGGGTCAGGGTGAGCGGAAGGGCAGCCACAAGGGCTGCCCCTACGGGGGGGTGGGTCCCCTTCGACAGGGTCGGGGTGGGGGTGAAGGGTCGGGCAGCCACAAGGGCTGCCCCTACGGGGATGGGGTCAGGCTGGGGACTGGACGGTATAATCGTTGGTGAGTGAGAGGAAATGGCAAACGACGAAAGGATAAGGCGAAGCGTCGCGAAGGGAGTAGTCCGGGGGGAAAGCAAGACGGGAGAAGAGCCGGGAACCGTGGGGGACTCGCTGAACCACCTTATAGGGACATGGACCGAGGAAGCTGCGGATGAACTGGACCGTGCCCTGGAGGAACTGGAGCGAGTTGACGACAGGGAGTGGCGATGAGAGTACTTCTCGATTCCAATGCCTATTCCCTGCTGATGAGGTGCCACAGGCAGGTGGCAGAACTGATACGGGAGTCGGAAGAGGTACTGCTTTCGGCGATTGTTATGGGCGAGCTGCTGTATGGATTCCGGCGGGGGTCGCGGTACGAACAAAACGTGCGGGAGTTCCATTCATTCCTGGAAAACCCCCGCGTGTCGTTTCTGGCAGTCGGGCAGGAGACTTCCGAAGCGTACTCGACGATAGCTGCGGACCTCCGGGCAAAGGGCCGGCCGATTCCTGCCAACGACGTCTGGATAGCGGCGCACGTTGTGGAAACCGGTGCAGACCTGATTTCCGCCGACAGCCATTTTGAGCAAGTCGACGGAATCACCTGGACGCGTATAGCGGCGCGCCTCGCGTAAGGGTCAGGTGGCGCCGGCGGTGGAGAGGGTGCGGAGGAACTCCTTGTTGTTGGGGGTCTTGGCGAGGCGGTCGAGGACGCGCTCGGTGGCGCTGCCGCTGCCGTTGCCGCTGTCGGAGAGCATGCCGATCATGCGGCGGAGGAGGACGACCTGGCGGAGGGCTTCGTCGGAGTAGATGAGCTCCTCGCGGCGGGTGCCGGAGCGGACGATGTCGATGGCGGGGAAGTAGCGGCGCTCGGCCAGCTTGCGGTCGAGGTGGAGCTCCATGTTGCCGGTGCCCTTGAACTCCTCGTAGATGACCTCGTCCATGCGGGAGCCGGTATCGACCAGGCAGGTGGCGATGATGGTGAGGGAGCCGCCCTCCTCGATGTTGCGGGCGCCGCCGAAGAACTTCTTGGGCGGGTAGAGGGCGATGGGGTCGATGCCGCCGCTGAGGGTGCGGCCGCTGGTAGGGACGGCGAGGTTGTAGGCGCGGGTGAGGCGGGTGATGCTGTCGAGGAGGACGACCACGTCCTTGCCCATCTCGACGAGGCGCTTGGCGCGGTCGAGGCAGAGCTCGGCGACGCGGCACTGCTCCTCCACGTTCTCGTCGAAGGTGGAGGCGAAGACGTCGCCCTTGATGGAGCGGCGCATGTCGGTGACCTCCTCGGGGCGCTCGCCGATGAGGGCGACCATGAGGACGGCCTCGGGTGCGTTGGTGACCACGCCGTGGGCGATCTGCTTGAGCATGGTGGTCTTGCCGGCCTTGGGCGGCGACACGATGAGGCCGCGCTGGCCGAGGCCGATGGGGGCGAACAGGTCGACCATGCGGGTGGAGAGCTCGGAGGCGGTGGACTCGAGGACGACCTGGTTCTCGGGGAAGATGGGCGTGAGGTGCTCGAAGATAGGGCGGTTGCGGCCGTTGAGCTTGTCGGTCTCCTGACCGTTGATGCGCTCGACGCGGACGAGGCCGAAGTAGCGCTCGCCTTCCTTGGGCGGGCGGACCTGGCCGGTGACGGTGTCGCCGGTGCGCAGGCCGAAGCGGCGGATCTGGGACTGGGAGATGTAGACGTCGCCGGAGCGGTGGATGGCGATCTGGCGGAGGAAGCCGTAGCCTTCGTCCATGATCTCGAGGATGCCGGTGGCGACGAGGGACTGGTGCGCCGAGGCGACCTGGAAGAGGCGGCTGAGGATGTCCTCGCGGTGCAGGTTGCCAAGGGCGCCGGAGTCAGGCAGGCCGACGGCGGGTGCGAGGGCGAGGAGCTCGTCCTTGGACTTGGCGCCGAGCTCGACGACATCGAGGGAGACGCGCGCGGGCGGAGCCGACGCCGGGGCCTCGGGCTGAGCGGGAGCGTCGCCGTTGGAGGCGGCGCGGGGCGCACGGCCACGGGCGCGGGGCACGGGCTTGCGGGTCTCGGGGACCCTTGGCTCGGAGTCGGCCTCCGGCTTCTGGTCTGACTTCTGGTCCGGCTTGAGTTCCGGCTTGAGTTCCGGCTTGAGCGGGCTTGAGCTCGGGTAGTGCGTTGGTGGCGGTCTGTTCTTCTAGCATGCTTATCCTTGGCCCGCCTTCTGCCAGTCGGCGATGAAGCGGGCGAGTCCGGCGTCGGTGAGTGGGTGCTGGGCCATCTGGACGAGGGTCCGGTAGGGAATGGTGGCGATGTGGGCGCCGGCCTCCGCGGCCTGGATGCAGTGGAGGGGATGGCGGACGCTGGCGGCCATGACCTGGGTGGAGACGCCGGCCTGACGGTACAGGGCGGCGATGTCGCGGATGAGGGCGATGCCGTCGTGGCCGATGTCGTCGAGGCGGCCGATGAAGGGGCTGACAACGGTGGCGCCGGCCTGGGCGCCGAGGAGGGCCTGGTTGACGGAAAAGCAGAGCGTCTGGTTGACGCGGATGCCCTCGGAACTGAGGGTGGCGATGGCCTCGATGCCCTCAATGGTGCTGGGTATCTTGACCCAGGGATTGGGGATCCAGCCGGCGATGTCGCGGCCCTCTTCGACCATCCCCTGGGTGTCGGTTGATACGACCTCGACGGAGATGGGGCCATCGACCAGGTCGGCGATCTCGGCGACGGCGGAGCGGTATGCCTCGCGGTTGCCGATGCCGGCGCTGGCAGCGAGGGACGGGTTGGTGGTGACGCCGCTGATCACGCCGAGGCGGGCGCCATCGCGGATTTCTTCGATGTTGGCGGTATCGAGGAAGAGCTTCATTGTCCTCTCTTTACTTGCATGGGCTTCTTCAGGTCTCTGCTCCGTGAATTACTTAATTAGTGGGTATAACGGTTACCGGGGTATTCATGGCGGACCTGGCTGGAACTGCGTATTGCTTTTAATGACGAGGGTGGGCGGTCTGAAATGGTCGCCTTGCCTCTAGCGCGCAACGTCGACTATTCCAAGGGGAGGAGCGGGGGCTGGCTGCCCTCGCGGATGGTCTTTGTTGCCTCGCCGATGAAGCGCACGAACAGCGGGTGGGGACGGTTGGGCCGCGAGCGGAACTCGGGGTGGTACTGCACTCCAACCATGAACGGGTGCTCGCGGACCTCACCTGCTTCCACCAGCCGACCATCGGGAGAAAGGCCGGCGCAGATGAGCCCGGACTGCTCGAGGGCCTCCCTGTACGCATTGTTCAGCTCGAAACGGTGGCGATGCCGCTCGAACACCTCGCCATCACCGTATGCCTCGCGGGTCAGGGTGCGCTCCTGGGGGCGGCAGGGGTAGCTGCCGAGGCGCATGGTGCCGCCCTTGATAGTGATGCCTTCCTGGTCCGGCATGATGTGTACAACCGGGTGGGCGGTCTCGGGCTCCAGCTCTTCGGAGTTGGCACCCTCGAGGCCGAGGATGTTGCGGGCCCAGTCGATAACCATGACCTGCAGGCCGAGGCAGAGGCCCAGGTAGGGCACCTTCTGCTCCCGGGCGTAGCGAACGGTTTCGACCATGCCCTCGACGCCGCGAGTGCCGAATCCGCCCGGGACAACGATGCCGGAAACGTTGCGCAACAGGTCGTCGGGGCCGTCACGCTCGATGTCCTCGGAGTGGACCCATTTCAGCTCGACATCGCGGGTATGGGAGATGCCGGCATGGCGAAGAGCTTCGCGGACGGATAGATAGGAATCCGGGTATTCAACATACTTGCCGACCAGGGCGATGGGGAGAGGTTCTTTGGGCCGGTCCATGCGCTCGACCATATCGCGCCATTCGCCGAGGCCATCGTAGTAGCCGCGGAGGCCGAGGGCGTCAAGTATGATGTTGCCCAGCCCGGCCTCTTCGAGCACCAGCGGAACGCTGTATACATTCTGGACAGTCTCCAGGGGGATGACGGCGTTGCTGGGGACATCGCAGAAGGAGGAGATCTTTTCGCAGATGCTGCGGGGTACGGGATGGTCACTGCGGCAGACGATGGCGTCGGGCTGGATGCCAATGGCCCTGAGTTCCTTGACGCTGTGCTGGGTGGGCTTGGTCTTGAGTTCCTGGGCTGCGGAGAGGTAGGGGAGGAGGGTGAGGTGGATGTAGAAGACGTTTTCCCTGCCGACCTGGTTGCGCATCTGCCTGATGGCCTCCAGGAAGGGCAGGCCCTCGATGTCTCCGACGGTGCCGCCGACTTCGACGACAATCACCTCCGCGCCGGACTCGTCGGCGAGCCGGATAATCCGTTCTTTAATGTCGTTCGTCACGTGTGGCACGGACTGTATGGTCCCACCGAGGAAGTCGCCGCGGCGCTCCTTGGCGATGAGGTTCAGGTAAATGTCGCCGGCGGTGAGATTGGAACTGCGGGTCAGTTCGAGATCGATGAAGCGCTCGTAGTGCCCAAGGTCCAGGTCGGTCTCTCCGCCGTCGTGAGTGACGAATACCTCGCCGTGCTGGTAAGGCGACATGGTGCCAGGGTCGACATTCAGGTAGGGGTCGAGCTTTAGCACCGAAACGCTGAGGCCACGGCTCTTAAGTATGCGGCCGACGGAAGCAACACAGATGCCCTTGCCCAGTGAGCTAACGACGCCGCCGGTGACGAAGATGTACTTTGTTGGCATGTACTCGCGCAGAGTAAAATTGTGGAAGTGCCGATCAACTGGACGCCGCAACTACCGGCGCAAGCACGTTCAAGAGAGCCGGAGAGACAGCGCGAGGGGGGAAAGGGGAAAGCTTGCCAAATAATTATATGTATTCGTTGCATAGGTGTCAAATGGTGCGGAGATATCCACAGGGTCTTTTAATAGTTCCTTCTCCGTCCGGGGGTAAGGGTGGGGGCGTCTCCCGGGTGTAGCCAAAGTTGTGTGCCTGCAGGATTTCACCCTCACCCCTTCGGCAAGCTCAGGACAGGCCCAACCCTCTCCCACAAGGGAGAGGGAGAATTAAAAGACCCTGGGGGATTTCCACAGGGCAATCGCGTTTTAACCGAATCAGCTTTGCCGCTGTCTCCGTCATTCCCGCTTTCGCGGGAATGACGGAGACTGTGCTATTCGTACCGGAAAACTGAAAGACCCCGGGCAATCGCGTCTTAAATGCTGGAAATAGCCCCGTCATTTTCGCTTTCGCAGATATGACGGGGATAATTCCAGCCGTGCCTGCCCGATTAGTGTCCCGAAAGTCAAGACGCTATTGCCCTATGTCAAATGGTGCGGGGATATCTTGTTGAGACCGCAAAGAGTTCTCTTCGAGGGTATGTGATAAGTCTGCTTCGCGCCATATGGAGGAGGCTGCTGGGCATTCGTTATTCCTGCGAAAGCAGGGTACGCCCTCACCCTAACCTTCTCCCGGAGGGAGAGGGAATTTGTCACACGCCCTCTTAGAGGGTGTGTGACATATCAATTTGGCTGTGACTGGGGGTGTGCATTCGTTATTCCTGGTGAGAAAGCAGGGTACGCCCTCACCCTAACCTTCTCCCGGAGGGAGAGGGAATTTGTCACACGCTCAAAAGGCTCAAACCAACCTGATTACACTTTGTCACACACCCTCTTAGACACTTCTTAGACACTTCCTGCGCTACCGGATAGCCTCCTCCAATGCGGTCCAGGGTAGAAGGGCGCACTTGATGCGGACGGGATACTGACTCACCACGCCCAGGGCGTACAGGTCCCCGAGGGTTGCGGGCTCTTCGCTCCTTTCACCGGAGGAGGCACGCAGGAAGGTACGGAAGCGGACCGATAAAGCCAGCATTTCGGCGATATTGCGACCCTTAACAGCTTCGGACATCATGGACGCGGAGGCCTGA
Source organism: Dehalococcoidia bacterium (assembly GCA_965216065.1). Lineage (GTDB taxonomy): Bacteria > Chloroflexota > Dehalococcoidia > Lucifugimonadales > UBA3495 > VXOI01. The sequence goes on along the minus strand of CBDCFB010000001.1, from coordinate 1,307,937 downwards.
ATGATGGAGCAGCCCTCGCTGTGTGCATAGACGCTGTCCACGGCGCCGTCGTCGTCAAGCCTGAGCTGCAGGTCGATGAGGTCGCCGCAAAAGGGGTTGAGTTCGTAGGCCTTGTGGGTTGGCGAGAGCAGGGAGGCACGATTCCGCGGGGTGCGGTAGTGGTCCATGATCATCTGGCCGAAAAGGCCGTCGAATGCTGGGCCGGACTGCTGGGTCATAATGCTCGTGGCGGATTCTCAGGCAATTTCCGGGAGTGCTGCACAGCGGCGAATCTACTCGGTTGTGACTGAGCCACTGCCTTCCCGAAGGGCGGAGTGCATGGTGTGCCAAGCGAGGATGGCGCATTTAATGCGGGTGGGGTACTCGTTGACGCCGGCCAATGTTTCGAGGTCGCCGAGAGTGTCGAAGTCCGGTTCTTCGCCGGGGTGGGTGATCATGCTGTGGAAGGCATCGAAGATAACGGTAGCTTCGTTCAGGCTCTTGCCCTTGATGCTCTGGGTCATCATGGAGGCGGAGGCGCGAGAAATAGCGCAGCCCACACCCTGGAACCCCACATCCTCGACCACATCGTCAACGATCTTGAGGTAGAGGGTTATCTGATCGCCGCAAAGAGGGTTGTAGCCTTCGGCGGTGTTGCTGGCGTCGTCGACCTTCCGGAAGTTGCGGGGCTTGCTGTTGTGCTCGAGGAGGATTTCCTGGTAGAGGTCACTGAGTCCCGACATTAACTGAATACCTCAATAGCGCGGTCTATGGCCCGGACGAGAGCGTCGATGTCTTCCCTGGTATTGTACAACGCCAGAGAAGCGCGGGCGGTAGCCGGAATCTGGAACCGCTGCATCACCGGCTGGGCGCAGTGGTGGCCGGTGCGAACGGCGACGCCCTCGGCGTCGAGTATGGTGCCGATGTCGTGGGGGTGGATGTTGTCGACCACGAAGGACAGGATACCCGCCTTGTGCGGGGAGGTGCCGATGATCTGAAGCCCACCGATGGACTTGAGGGCCTTCGTCCCGTAGTCAAGGAGTTCGTCCTCGTAAGCGGCGAAGGAGTCGTAGCCGATGGACTGCACATAGTCGATGGCGGCGCCGAGGCCGATGGCGCCAGCGATGTTGGGGGTACCAGCCTCGAATTTGTAGGGCAAGTCGTTGTAGATGGTCTTCTCGAAGGTTACTGACTTGATCATCTCGCCACCGCCCTGCACGGGGGGCATGGCCTCGAGAAGTTCGGCCTTGCCGTAGAGGACTCCGGTGCCGGTGGGGCCGAAGAGCTTGTGTCCGGAGAAGACATAGAAGTCGCAATCGAGTTTCTGGACATCAACGGCCATGTGGGGCACGGCCTGAGCACCGTCGATGAGGACGGGAACGCCCTGGGCGTGGGCCATGGCGATGATCTGCTCCACCGGGACGATGGTCCCGAGGGCGTTGGAGACATGGGTGACGGAGACGAGCTTGGTGCGCGGCGACAGCATTCGCTCATATTCGTCCATCAATAACTCGCCGGTGTCGTCAATGGGGACGACGCGCAGGACGGCACCCCTTTCCTCGCAGAGCATCTGCCAGGGCACGATGTTGGAGTGGTGCTCCATGTTTGAGACAATGATTTCGTCGTCGCGGCCGATATTCTGGCGCCCGTAGGACTGGGCCACCGTATTGATGCTGTCGGTGGTGCCGCGCGTGAAGATGATTTCGTGATCATCTGCGGCGTTGAGCAGCCCGCGCAGCTTGGCCCGTGCGCCTTCGTAGGAGTCGGTGGCCTGCTGGCTCAGGGTGTGGACGCCGCGATGGACGTTGGCGTTCTCGGTGGTGTAGTAGCGGACCAGCTCGTCAATGACCGCCTGGGGCTTCTGGGAAGTGGCTCCGTTGTCCAAGTAGACTAGCGGCTTCCCATTCACCTGCTGATGCAGAATTGGAAAGTCGGCCCGAGCTTTTTTCGCGTCGAAACCGGAGGGCATTTGAATTATCTCCTGACCACGCCGGTCTAGCCCTGCTGGAGGGCGACCGGGAGGCTCTTCACTACTATGGAGCGATCGAACAGGGACTCGAGGTGGTTGCGAAGGGTTTCGGGCCTGACCTTGTCAACGATTTCCCTGGCGAAGGCCTGCACCAGCATTCTGCTGGCCGTCTCGATATCCAGGCCGCGGCTGCGCAGGTAGAACAGGGTCTGGGCGTCGATCTGGCCGGCGGTGGCGCCGTGTCCGCACTGCACATCATCGGCGTAGATCATGAGGCTGGGCTTGCTGTCGACCTCGGCGTTCTCGGAAAGCAGCAGGTTTTTGTCGGTCTGCTGGGCGTCACTCTTCTGGGCGTTGCGGCGGACCATTACCTCACCGCCGAAGACGGCGCGGGAGTTGCCGTCGAGGATGCCCTTGTAGTTGAGGCGGCTGGTGCAGTGAGGCTGGGCGTGGTCGATACTTATGAGATTGTCGATGTGCTGTCCTTCGGCTGTGTAGTACAGGCCGTTAAGGGAGCAAAAGGCTCCGGGCCCATCCAGTGTGACAGCAAAGTCATTGCGAGCGAGGGCGGTGCCCAGGGCGAAGGAAGCGGAGCTGAAGCTGCTATCCCTCTCCTGGTGGACCCGCGTGGTGCCGACATGGAAGGCAGCCGGATTTTCGTCGAGCAGACGGTAGTGGTCGACATGGGCGCCTTCACTCACGACGATTTCAGTGACGGCGTTAGTGAAGTAGCGGGGGCCGTCGGAACCACTGTATGACTCTATGACCGTGAGCTTGGCGTTGCGACCCGCCAGGATGAGCGTGCGCGGGTGGCGGGCGTACTGCTGGTCGCCATCGGATTCGGGGACGCCCGCGTGGTTGACGCAGACGGCTACGGGTTCGTCCATGCCGTCGGGGACGCGTACGACGGCCACATCGCTAAGGAAAGCGGTGTTCAGGGCAGTGAAGCCGTCGTCGTTCATCGGCGCGAGGGTGCCGAGGTGCTTGCGTATAGCACCGGCGTGTTCGCCCTCCAAGTCGGCCGCCGAAACTGTAGAGAAGCCAAAATCGAGCTCGTCGCCGGTGGCGGCATTCCCGTTTATAGAAGGATGGGCGAAGCCGACGCGGGCGATGGGGGCGACGGCGGTGTACTTCCAGCGCTCGTTGCCGCGGCGGGCGGTGGGCAGGCCGAGGGCCTCGAAGCGCTCCCAGCCGGCGGCGCGCAGGTCGTTGAGCCACGCCGGGCCCGCGCTACCGGCCGCGAGGGCCTCGTAGTCTTCGTGGTAGCGGTGGTTGCTGATGGTTCTGGTGGTCATGATATTTGACGTCAAGCGGGCGGGCTAATTGCTGTAGCGTTTCACTTGCGGTGGTCAACTTTGCCTTCGATGCTGCCAGCTCATCGCACCGTCAATCGGTCTTTGGGCCTGGATTCCCGCTTTCGCGAGAATGACGGGCTGGAAGCACACGGACCGCAAGTCTGAGTTAGCTTTCGCCTACTTACCTGACTCGACCTCCTCGCGGACCCAGTCGTAGCCCTTTTCCTCGAGCTCGAGGGCGAGTTCGGGGCCGCCGGAGCGGACTATGCGGCCGTCGATGAGGACATGGACCCTGTCGGGGCGGACATAATCGAGCATACGCTGGTAGTGGGTCACCAGGACCATGGCGTTGTCGTCGCGGCGGAGCCTGTTGACTCCGTCGGAGACGATGCGCAGTGCGTCGATGTCGAGGCCCGAGTCGGTCTCATCGAGCAGGGCCAGCTTGGGTTCGAGGACGGCCATCTGGAGGATCTCGTTGCGCTTCTTCTCGCCGCCGGAGAAGCCCTCGTTGACGGCGCGGCGGACGAGCTCGGGGTCGATCTCGACCTGCTTGACCTTGTCGTCCAGCAGGCGTTGGAACTCGCGAGCGGAGAGCTCTTCCTCGCCGTTGTGGACGCGGCGGGCGTCGACACCGGCCTTGAGGAACTGCCAGGCGCGGACGCCGGGGAGTTCGACGGGGTACTGGAAGGCGAGGAAGACGCCCATGCGGGCGCGGATCTCCGGCTCGAGGGAAAGCAGGTCCTCGCCGTCGTAGATAGCTTCTCCGGCGGTGACGGTGTAGTCGGGGCGGCCGGCGAGGACGTTGGCGAGAGTGCTCTTGCCGGAGCCGTTGGGACCCATGATGGCGTGGACTTCGCCAGCGCAGACCTCTAGGTCAACACCGTTCAGGATTTCGAGATCACCCGCCGAGGCGCAGAGGCCGCGAACGGAGAGGAGGGGGTTGTTGCTGATCATTGTTTCATCCGGTTCTGAATTGGCAAATTGAGAATTGGAACGGATAACAAAAGGGAACTTCCGTTATATGGACGGCAGATCTTTAAATACTTCGGCCCAATAGGCGGTCTCTTCGTCCTCAATGCGCTGTTGCTCTTCGGACATCCTGATTTCTCCGTTGCGTCCCATCAACGGAAGTAATTGATGTCTTTCAAGAACAGTGACAAGGACTTCTCGCCCGACGGGCAAATCTTCATTCTCAAAGAGGCGAATTGCACCGTCATCGTCTACTCTAGCTCTGAATGTGCGCAGCATGGTGGGAAGCCCTCACCCTAACCCTCTCCCGGAGGGAGAGGGGACCTATCGTGTACCAAATCTCCGGTTAGCCCACGGCGCCTTCGAGGCTTACCTTGAGGAGCTGGGAGGCTTCCATGGCGAACTCGAAGGGGAGCTCCTGGAAGATGCCGCGGCAGAAGCCGTTGACGATCATGAAGTGAGCGTCCTCGACGGACATGCCACGCTGCTGGCAGTAGAAGAGCTGGTCGTCGCTGACCTTGGACGTTGACGCCTCGTGCTCGAGCTGGGCCGTGGGGTTCTTGACCTCGATGTACGGGACGGTGTGGGCGCCGCACTGGTCGCCGATGAGCAGCGAGTCGCACTGGGTGAAGTTCTTGGCGCCGTCGGCGGTGGGCATCATCTTGACGAGGCCGCGGTAGGTGGCGTTGCCCTTGCCGGCGGAAATGCCCTTGGCGACGATGGTGCTCTTGGTGTTCTTGCCCATGTGGATCATCTTGGTGCCGGTGTCGGCCTGCTGGTAGCGGTTCACCAGGGCCACGGAGTAGAACTCCCCGATGGAGTTGTCGCCCTGCAGGATGACGCTGGGGTACTTCCAGGTAATGGCCGAGCCGGTTTCCACCTGGGTCCAGGAGATCTTGGAGTTGCGCCCACTGGCGAGGCCGCGCTTGGTGACGAAATTGTAGACGCCGCCATTGCCGTCCTTGTCGCCGGGGAACCAGTTCTGGAGCGTCGAGTACTTGATCTCGGCGTCGTCCAGCGCGACCAGCTCGACCACAGCGGCGTGAAGCTGGTGGGTCTTGCGGGCGGGTGCGGTGCAGCCCTCGAGGTAGCTGACGTAGGCGCCCTCTTCGCAGACGATGAGGGTGCGCTCGAACTGGCCTGAGTCGGCCTGGTTGATGCGGAAGTAGGTCATCAGCTCGATGGGGCAGCGGACTCCCTTGGGGATGTAGGCGAAGGAGCCGTCGCTGAACACAGCTGCGTTCAGGGTGGCAAAGAAGTTGTCGGTGTATGGGACCACGGAGCCGAGATACTTCTGCACCAGCTCGGGGTGTTCCTTCACCGCCTCGCTCATGGAGCAGAAGATGATGCCTTCCTTCTCCAGCATATCCTTATAGGTGGTGGCGACGGACACGCTGTCCAGCACGGCGTCCACGGCCACGCCGGCGAGCCGCTCCCGCTCCTGAAGGGGGATGCCCAGCTTCTCGAAGGCCTCCAGGACCTCGGGGTCGACCTCGTCGAGACTCTTGGGGGCGTCCTTGTTGGAAGGGGCGGCGTAGTAGTAGATGTCCTGGTAGTCGATTGGCGCGTGGTGGATGTTGGCCCAGGCCGGCTCCTCGTACTTCAGCCGCTCCCAGTGGCGATATGCCTTGAGGCGCCACTCCAGCATCCACTCGGGTTCTTCCTTCTTGGCCGAGATGAGACGCACGACGTCCTCGCTCAGGCCCTTTGGGGCGAGGTCGGAGCCGATATCAATGGTGAAGCCCCACTTGTAGTCGGAGTCCAGCTCGGTGGAGGTGGTGTCGCGGGAAATGACCCTGGGGGTGGTCATCGGCTGCTCCTTGCATGGTCGGGAATGCCGCTTGGGAGCCGTCCCGAGCGGGTGTCATCGTCGGTGCGCCGGCCACCTTGCCTGCGGCTGCCAGCGGGAAAGCTAACATTGTTGACGGGAATGGTCAACAATTATGCTAGCACCGGCGAGAGGGGGTGTCAACGAGATTCGACGGGGGAATGGAGGAGGGTTTAGAAGGCGCTTGGCGTCGGTCTTGAAGTAGTTAGCTGGCTGGGTGTGTGGATCTGTATTCCGATAAGAAATCGCCGCGCATTTGGCAGTTGAATTCCCCGTGTTCGTCGACATTATCGAATAGCGTCTCGTCGGTCGTTACCAGCAGGTCGGCGTTGGAGGCAACATAGGCTTCGATGAGGTAAACGTCTTCAGCCGGTGCCCAATCGTAGGTGCCTGGTAACGATGAAAGCTGGGTAGAGGCAGGAAGGATAATACATTTCTCGGGGTCTCGCAGCAGGCGATGGAACAATTGGCTTACCTGCCTCTGGGCTGGGTTTTCCGCGGTCATCAACTGGTACGCCTTTCTTTTCCAACGCTCTTCGTTCGGCATAGCGATTGCGTCCTCAGAATCGTATAGCCTTTTCACGAAGTCGTCGGACTCTTTGAACCTTTCCCACCATTTTCACCAAGCAGATCGTGGAATATCCACTCGTTGATCACGAGGATCACGTTTGGTCTGCCCTATTCGCTGGAAAGGCCCAGGAAGTCCACGAGGTCCTTTGCCTCAGAGGCCATGAAGGCGCGGAGGCCGCCCTCTATCTGACCCTTTCGGTTCGCCTTCTGCTGGGTCAGCACGGTGCTGCCGCTGGGGTTTTCGGCAAGGACGAACGATACATCGTCAGTCTTGATCTTGCCTGCGGCGATCTGGGAGAGGAGGGCGACCACGAAGGTCTCGCTGTGGGTGGAAATGATCAGGCGGCGGTCTTTCTCTACGGCGATCTCGGCCAGGGAGATAGCAAGCTCCCGGACCATGGATGGATGGAGGTGGATTTCGGGTTCTTCTATGGCGACCATCTTGTAACGGGAATAAAGGCATATGGTCAGCATATAGGCCAACTGGTTGATGCCGAAGCCCTCGTTGACGATGGAGGCAGGGACTCCCTTACCGGTAGGAATTGAGTCAATTGCGAATGTTGACGTGCCAAGCTGTACTTGAGGATGGACCCGTCGACCCGCTACTTTCTCAAGGATGGCACTTATCTCATATTGCACGAATCTCTCTGTCGGTGTTGCCAACAAAGAAGCAACTTCATCCTCGTTACCTAGAAAAGGCGTACCCGGAAATGAGCTATATGTTGGCTTAGAGAATCCGCGACGAAGGGGAACGAACCCGGTCTGTCGCGCCAATTCCATAGGTAGATTGGCTCGTTCGTTCAAAGGAGGAAGTAGATCAGAATATGAAGCAACATCTGCTGTTAGACGGGCGACAACGTTTAAACCGTTCCAATCCACAATTCCGGGAATCGGCACCGATGGTTCTAAATTTAGCTCTCCACTATCGCTAGCACGACGACCATTGAGGGTGAAAGATTCCCGCTCCCCTTGATTCCCCTGATAAGGGACAGCCAATTCCATATTAAGAAAGTGGGGCCAATCAATAACTCTCCCATCTGAAAGAGCGCTGATTTTGTCGAATGACAAATCCACCGCTCCACCTGATTCACTTAATCGCAGCGTGAACGTACACGAAATTTCCTTTAGGCTCGAGACTCCTATCGAAAAGACAACTTCTTTCTCCGTAGAATGGTAATGCACCACTTCATGTAATCCGCCAAGCGTCATGGACGGATAGGCGAAGAGGCTCGGAATGTTCTGGTTGGGGTTGGTGAGGAAGTTCCGCAGCGTCAGCAGGCCATAAATCAGGGAGGACTTGCCGGAGCCGTTGGGGCCGTACACGACGGTGAGAGGCGCCACTTCGAGGGTGACATCCTCGAGTGAACGAAAGTTTTTGAAACCGAGAGTGTATGTGTCCGACATTTGGCTGCCCCTTGCCCGCTATTTCAGCCGCGCTCGAGTCTCTTAGGCGAACCTATGCAATTCTATCAGGGTACTGTAAACGACCAGGGCAGTTGGCTCGCTACTTTCATAAAGTTGACTGGCCTTGTCCGCCCTAGCTATCATCCGAAACAGAAACATGAAGGCATTGGAGCACACGCCATGACCACGCCGCTTATCTTCGGCGACTGCCATACGCACCTGGACCAGTACGATGAGGCAGAACTGCCGGAGATACTGGAACGGGCTGCAGAGGCGGGGGTTACGTCGGTGCTGCTGGCTGGAACTACGCTGGACTCTACCCGGGCGTGCATAGGGCTGGCGGAGTCCTTCGACAAGCTCAGGACGAACGGTGCTGCGCTGTATGCCGGTGTGGGGATTCATCCGTGCCAGGCGTATGAGCGGGTGGACGACGCTATGTATGCGGAGCTGGAGCGGCTGGCCCAGATGCCTCGGGTGGTCTGCATCAGCGAGGTGGGGTTGGACTACCTGCCGGAGTCTCCCGACCACTCAGTGCAGGACCAGGTGTTCCGGCAGCACATCCGGCTGGCCAAGAGCCTTGACCTGCCGATCATCTTCCACTCGCGGGAGGCGCACTCGGCTTGCTTCCAGGTGCTGCGGGAGGAGTCGGCGGGCGACGTGGGCGGCGCGATGCACTACTTCCAGGCCGACGAGGCCACGGCGCGGGAGGCCATCGACTGCGGCTTCTACATCTCGCTGGCGCGGCCGCTGACCCGGCTGCCGGAGGTGCAGGAGGCTGCCCGGGCCATTCCGCTGGAGAACATCGTGCTGGAGACCGACGCCTTTCCCCAGCCGTTCAAGAAGTATCGCCACAACTGGACCGAGCCCCGACACGTGGCCGAGGTGGCCCGGTGCCTGGCCGAGGTCAAGGGTGTGTCAGTGGAGGAAGTCGCAGAGGTGACCACGGCCAACTTCAAGAAGATGGTGAACCGTAGGGAGACGGTCGTATGACAACCGAACACGCGCATCCGGAGGCTCCCGAGCAGATCGTCCCTCAGAGCCTGAACGACTACCTGGAGATCATGACGAAGGCGGTGTTCCAGAGCGGCCTGTCGTGGTCGGTAGTGACCGGCAAGTGGCCGGGATTTCAGGCAGGATTCCAGGGCTTCGACGTGGCCGCCGTCGCCGCCATGGGCGAGCCGGAGATCGACGCGCTGGCCGCCGACACCGCCATCGTTAGGAACCGGCGCAAGATCGCGGCCACGGTGCACAACGCGCAGCGGCTGATCGAGCTGGACGAGGAGTTCGGCGGGATCGCGAACTACATGAGGTCGCACGCGGACTTCTACGCCGCGCTGAAGGACGTGCGCAAGCAGTTCAAATACATGGGCGATACGGGAACCTACTTCTGGTTCTATGTTCTCGGGGAGGAAGTGCCGGACTACGCGGAGTTCTGCAGCAGGGGGAAGTAGGCTGCTCGCGCTGCTGTGATACCATTCTTTCATTCACTGGGGGGCGATCCGCGCCTGGAGGATTGTAGACATGACCACTCCCGACAAGTGCCAGCTGGCCCTCAAGGAATGGGCCATTACCTGCGAATCCATCGGCCGTGGCGAGCAGATCCTGCTGCTGCGGAAGGGTGGTATCCACGAGGACGGCAAGGACTTCAGGGTGATCCACCGGGAGTTCCTGCTGTACCCGACTTACGAGCACCAGAAGGCCGACCTGCTTCGGACTGAGCACCAGCCGGCGCTGGAAACGCTGCTGGAGCGGCCCCGGGACGACAAGAGGATCACCTTCACCCACTTCGCTAAGGCCGAAGAGGTACTGGAGGTGGAGAACCAAGGGAAGGTGGACGACTTAGCGCCCCACTACATCTGGACGACGGACTATGCGCAGTCACGCCTGCGTTGGAAGCCGATGCTGCCGCTGTCGGTGATGCTGCTGCGGGCGTACCGGCTGGAGTCGCCAGTTACCGTGCCGTGGATTCCGGAGTACAGCGGCTGCACCTCGTGGGTGGAGGTACTGACGGATGTGCCGCTGGGACGGCTGGAGCCGGTGCTCCCGGACGCCGAGTTCCAGCGGCAGGTGAACGCCATCAAGGGCAGCCTGGGGCTGGCCGCTGCGGCGGGGTAGACGGCAGCATCACCGGGGTGCGCCCGATGCTGAAAGGGTAGTATGAGCAACCTGGTCTCTCTCCTTGAGGAAGCGAGCCGAAAGCGCGGTCTGTTACCTGACGGTGAATTGCTGACGGCGGAGCGGGCATTCGCGCTGGTGCGGGATATGCCCTACCGGAGAGCGTCATCGCGCCGGCCGGAGGCGATCGTCGACGAGTGGCGGGGGACCTGCTCCGGGAAGCACTACCTGCTGGCCGACATCTTCCGCGAGCTGGGGATGGACCTGCGGGTGATGATGTGCACCCACCGCTTCACAGAAAAGAACACCGGGCATTTCCTGACCGGGTTGCGGAAGCTGGTGGCTGAGGACGCGGTGCCGGATGTGCATACCTTCCTGTGGGTGGATACGGGGGGGGCTGGACGCTGGTGGATGCCACCTGGCCGAGCAGCGCAGTGCCGCTGGGGATGCCGGTGAACCAGGATTTCCGGGCCGGCGAGAACATGACGCTGGCGTGCGACCCCATCGACACCTACGAGGTGCCAGCGGGGCAGGACGCGCAGGAGTTCAAGGAACAGCTGATCTGCGAGTTCTGCGGGACGAGCAGCGCGATTCGGGACGAGTTCATCGAGGGAATGGGCCGCTGGCTGGGCGAGTCGACTTAGAGGATTAGGCAAAATGAAATTCCGACAAATGCCGCGCACCGATCTTGTTCTTTCCGAGGTGGGGTTTGGCGTCTGGACCGTTGCCACCAACTGGTGGGGGAGGCTGGAGGACGCCGAGCGGGCCGCGCTGCTGGAAAACGCGGTGGAGCTGGGAATCAACTTCTTCGATACTGCCGACACCTATGGGGACGGGTTCGGGGAGGAAATTCTGGCCAAGGTGCTGGGGCACAAGCGCAGCGACCTCGTGATCGCCACCAAGTTCGGGTACGACATCTACGATCCGACGCCGCGTGACGGGCACCGGGAGCGGCCGCAGAAGTTCGACAAGGAGTTCGTCAGGTTCGCTTGCGAGCAGAGCCTCAAGCGGCTGGACACGGACTATATCGACCTGTACCAGGTGCACAACCCTCGGGTAGAGGCGCTGGAGCGGGATGAACTGTTTGAGATCCTGGAGCAACTCAAGTTCGAAGGGAAGATACGGCATTTCGGTGTCGCCCTCGGGCCGGACATCGGCTGGTTCGAGGAAGGAGAGATGTCGATGCGGGAGCGACAGGTGGAAAGCCTGCAGATCATCTACAGCATCCTGGAGATGGAGCCGGCCATTGACTTCTTCCCCATCGCCGAGGAGTGCGAGGTGGGGCTGCTGTCGCGGGTGCCGCACGCTTCGAACACGCTGACCGGGGAGTTCACCGAGGTCCCCGCCTTCGACGAGAACGACCACCGGGCCTTCCGGCGGGCCGAGTGGATGCGTGAGGCGCTGGCCAAGGTGGAGCGGGTCAGGTTTCTGGCGCAGGAGGACTCGCGCACCATGGCGCAGTCGGCGTTGCAGTTCGTCCTGAATAAGCCGCAGATCGTGTCGGTGCTGCCGAACTTCACCAAGATGGAGGAGTTGCACGAATACACAGCCGCCGTCGATACGCCTCCCCTGACCGACGAAGAGCAGGCGTACTTGGACGAGCTGTGGCAGAACAAGTTCTACCTGGAGGATCCGGAACCGGTATTCCGGGAAATTTAGGCGCGCTGTTGCCTGGGGTCGACCAACACCCTGACCCTCCCCCTTGAGGGGGAGGGCGTTCTTTTTCCATGTGAAGTTTTTCCTTCGCTCAGACCATTGGCCCTCAGCCTGTCCAAGGACGGGTGTTCAGAATCCGTTAATAAACCCACTAAGCAATTATCTCAAAAGTAATTGAGCCTCGGATATCTTCCTTTTCAAGGCCAATTCCCCAAAGAGATTCACCCCCATCCTAACCTTCCCCCTGAGGGAGAAGGGACTTTTGAGATAGTTTCTTAGTGGTTTTGCTGTATCCTGCAAATCCGGTCCATCCGGGATAATTCAGTCTGTGGCTGCCATGGGCGCTTCGGATTCCTCCAGGTTGGCCCATTCGTACATGGAATCGTCGTAGTTGCGGGCCCGCTGGTAGCCCAGCAGATTCAGCAGAAACACGCCGTGCGCCGCACGGAGGCCCGCCTGTCAATAGGCAAAGACGGCCTTGTCGGGGGTGATTCCGCTGGCGGTCAGCAGTTGCCGCATTTCCCCCGGGGATTTGAAGCGGTGGGTGGACCGGTCCATCAGGTCCATCCAGTCCAGGTGGGATGCACCGGCCACGTGGCCGGCCCGCTTGTTGCGGCTAACGGCTCCGGCGTATTCGGCCGCGGTACGGGTGTCCCAGATGACGGTGTCGTCGGAGTTGGCGCCGCCGATGCTGCAGCCGGCCCGCACCTCGTCGTACCCAACAATCAGGGATGGGTCAACCTGCGGCGTAAACACCGCCCCGGCGCGGGGAGCAGCGCGGTCGAAGGAGACGGCGCCGCCCTCGGTAACCCAGCGCCGCCAGCCGCCGTCCAGCACCCTGACGCGGCGGTGGCCGTAGTAGCTCAGAGTCCACCAGAAGCGGGCGGCGTGGAGGCTCATGTTGTTGTCGCAGGCCACCACCAGGGTATCGTCGCCGATGCCCAGGGCCTGGCAAACCGCGGTGAACCGGTCGGGTGGCATGGTATCCACCCAGCCCGTTTCCGGGTTGTGCTCGTAGTTGTTATCCAGGAAAAGGGCGCCGGGGATATGGCCGCGCAGGTAGCCCGCTTCGGCGTCCAGGTCAACAATTACCAGGTCCGGGTCGTTGCGGTGGGCTTGCAGCCAGGCCGGGTCGGCCAAGTATTCAGTGTTAGCAAATTCGTTTTCAATAGTCATAGGAATCCTCTGAACAAGGGCGTTTTGGTCTGGGTTGTGTTTGACGGAGCGGCGAAGGGGGTGAGGACTGCGATCCGAGGGGCTTGCCGGCCAGCACTAAGAGACTATCTCAAATTAGGATTGGACTCAAAGGGAGAACACATAGGCGGTTCGGTTAAGCTGGGGGAAACTTGGGTGGTGGTGGATGATGGGAAAGAGCGAGACTCTGCCCATTATATGGGAAGTACCCGATGATCTGTGGGAGCGAATTGAACCGGTGATTTTGGAGTTGGATCCCCCCAAGGCGAAAGGGCGCAAACGGGTGGACCAGCGGAAGATGCTGGAAGGCGTCATCTTCCGTATGCGTAGCTCCTGCCAATGGAACCACTTGCCCAAGGAGCTGGGGGATGACAGCACCATCCACCGGACCTTCCAGCGATGGGTAGAGGGCGGGGTGCTGGAACGTGTCTGGGTCGTCCTGATAGAAGAATGCCAGGAGTTGGACGGCGTAAACTGGGAATGGCAGTCAGCTGACTGCTTGATGGGGAAAGCACGTTTTGGGGGGGCGCTATTGGACGCAATCCCACGGACCGGGGCAAGGCAGGAAGCAAGAAAAGCATCTTGGTCGACGGGGCCGGCGAACCACTGAGCGTGGTGGTTGCCGGAGCTAATGTCCACGACACGAAACTCCTCAGGCCGACGCTGGAGAGCATAGTGGTGGAGCGGCCGGAAGGCGTCCAGAACCTGTGCCTGGACAAGGGGTATGACAATTCCACCGGCCACGGGACCGTCGCCGACGCCGGATACCAGCCGCAGGTCCGGCGTATTGGCCCGGCGTATTTGCGAGGAGAAATTGGACCAATCGGGCGAGAAGACCTATCCAGCCCGGCGGTGGGTGGTGGAACGCACCCTGGGCTGGCTGTCCAAGTGCCGGGTGATACTGGTGCGCTACGACAAGAAGCCATCCAATTACCTTGGTCTGCTCCAACTGGCATGTGCCCTTATCTGGTACCGCCGTCAATGGAGCCTCGCTAATTTGAGATAGTTTCTAATAAACCGTCGGCTCACTACCGACGGATCGAAAATAACTTTGCAATCTTCTTGACGGGCAGTGACAACCTTAGCTGGAGTTTGTACAACCTCCAGCTTATAATGCCGCTTGCTCGAGTCCCTACAATTATGTCCCAGTGATTCCTCGCAGGAGCCTGCGGATTTCATCCGCAGTGCAGACCATACCCCCGGAGCGAGGACCAACCGCGCCCCATTGTTGGTTCGTACGGAAATTGCGTCGAGTGTGAGGGGAAGCCACCAACTCTGCCGGGAAAAAATTTTCTCAATTTGCTGCATAGCATTACATCGGACAAGTCCATACGCATCGCCCTCGGAGTTCTGGCGTTGTGCTTGGTTGCGATATTTGCAGCCTGTGGAAACGACTCGTCAGATGAGCCTACTTCTCCTGCTTTGACGCCTGAGGCTTTCACCCCTGAGGCTTTCACCCCTGGGGCTACCGGCACCCCGGCTCAGGCAGCAACCGACGCATCTAGCACTGCGCCCGTCTCGCCAACAGAGACGCCGACTCCAGAATCCGCGCCCGGGCCCACATCCACGCCCGAACCTACGCCCACGCCGACACCCATCCCGCCCACAGAAACCCCGACCCCAACAACCACGCCTACGCCGACACCGCTTCCAACAGCTACACCATACCCAACGGCTACACCGGCGCCAACGGCTACACCGGCGCCGACTTACACTCCAAACCCGACGTATACGCCCGTGCCGCTTCCGACGTCCACTCCATACCCCACAGCTACGCCTTATCCCACCCTGACACCCACGCCGAGTCCAACCGCTACCCCGACGCCAACACCGCCGCCGCCCCTTGGATCAAGGCAAAATCCCATACCCCTCAACCAGGTAACTGTCTTTTCAGGCTGGGATGTTTCCGTGGTTTCATTCGACCAGAATGCCATAGACTTTATCTCCAGGCCGTCAGAAAACCCACCCGACCCGGGACACGTGTACGTCATGGCGCGTCTGAAAGCCACCAACACCGCTACTGGAGATGTCCCCCGAGCGCCGTGGCAGGACTTGTCTTTCAGATTGGTTGGCAGTGCCAATGTCTTTTACGGACATCCGGGGGTGTCAACAATTGTCGTCGGTGAAGTTTATGCTCTTCCGGGTGGAACAGTGCCCGAGTATGACGAGGTATATATGGTGCCGGAAGAGGAGATTGATTCGTTGCTGCTGGTAGTGTCCGAAGGCTACGATCTGTCGACGGCTGAGGTAATCAGGTACTTCTCACTGAAGTGACCGACCCTATCGCGGATGTTCAGTGCTCCGACTCCCGGAGGCCCCGTGCTACAAGTCCACTTATGGAAATGCCTCCCCTAAACCAATGGGTGAACGCCATCTCCGGGGCGGAGTCCACCAACTGGAACGCGATTGCCCTGCTTCCGGTACCCCCAAATTCAGAGTCTCTTAATTCTCCCTCCCCCTTGAGGGCGAGGGTCTTTTGTTGGGATTGCTGGAGCGGGGGGTTATAAAGTGGGATTCGCTATTGGCGATCCATCCAGGTCCTGAATTCCTCCGGCAGAGTGGCCCCTCCGTATATTTCTTCCAAGGACTGGAAGACCTCTGGGAAGCGCTCGGCCAATTCCTCGCGGTTGGGGTCGCCGCCCAGTTCATCGGTCACCTCGAAGTAACCGGTGCTGAACACGGCGAAGAACTCGTTGACGTCGGTCATCATGTGGCTGCCGGGGTACAGGTCTTCCTGCACCGCGTCCTCGTAGAAGTCGTTTCACCGCTCGTGGTCCTCAGGCGTAAAGCAGAGGTTCTGGATGCCGTGGGCGAACTCGTGTGCTGCCACCAGGCCCCGGTAGGGATACCAGGGATGTTCGGGACCGCGATTTCCCAGCAACTGCTCCTCAGCGGCCGAGGAAACCGGCAGCCCCCTGACACCGCCAAGGCCCCGAATCTCGTATGTGTCGCGTCGTCGGCCCGTGAAGTCTTTTGTCCCGGCCAAGTGTGCGAATTCGGGGAGGTCGACATTGGTCTGATCCCTTGGGATTACGGCCAAGTCGCCTTTTGAGCGGGCCATGCAACGAGGAAAGTCCTCTCTGCCGGACAATAGGGCGGTCACTATTTCCGCCCCGGCTTCGACTGCGGCCGGGTCGACGCTGCCGTGCGCCTTAACTGTTACACCGTTGGCAACGATGAATTGCGTGTAATACTCGGCGGGCACGGTGGTCACATGGAAGCTGTCCAGAATGGCCTGTCTCGCCTCCCCGTAGATGGCCACATCATGTTCGCACATCCACGCTCTAACGCGGAAGCCATGGGGGTATCCCTGAAGTATCCGGGACACCACAACGAGTTCTTCAACGTCGAGGACACAATACTCCGGCGACTCCCTCACCCGATAGCGGATGCTCATTGCCGGCTGGTTGTCCGTCAGACCCTCTTCTACGGAGGTGACTTCGAACAGCGAAGCAGTGGTCCACCAGTCCTTTTCAAGGTCATCCTGCACGAGCTGGCTGAACTGGTCAACGGAGTATCCGTCAGGAAGGGCCTGTGAGGAAATGGTGAGCTGGGCCGATGTAGACGAGCTGCTGTATCTGCCATCGCTGTACTGGCTCCAGTCGTCCGGCAGCTCTATGGTGTAGTCGTACTCCAACTCCCGCATTAATACGGGCGAGTGAGCAGGAGTGGCCGCAGGGGTCGGGGTTACAGTAGGTGTCCGGGACGGTTCTGGGGTTGCGGTGGCAGTTGGTGTGGGCGACGGTTCCGGGGTTGCGGTGGCAGTTGGCGTGGGTGATGGTTCCGGGGTCCCTTCGGGTACCGGGGTTTCCGTAGGTTGTGGTGTTGGCTCAGGGATCATAGTAGGGATGAGAGTTGGCACCGGGGCCGCAGTAGCATCTGCCGTGGGCAGCAGCGTTGCAGTGGGTGTGGGTGTGGGCTCAATCGTCGCAGCGGGCGTAGCGGTCGCCGGGAGTGGAGCTGGCGTTACCTCCTCTGCAATCTCTCTGGGTACGGAGGTTGGCGTTGGCGGCGCGGCCTGCTCACCTCCGCAGGCGGCAAGGAGAAGCAGGATGGTCAGGCAGGCCGATATCAGTATTGGAGTCCCCGAGGCGGCCCTGATACTGTTCATCCGCGTGTACATGGGAGACTCCCTGCCAGCCTGATTCGGGGCACACTCGGGCGCTCAGGCCAGAATCAAGCATTTCGGCCTCGAAAGCGAGCATTCACAGTGCAACCGATAGTGATAGAAGGAATGATTGCCTGTCCCGCGAAAATCAAAGGCTCACTGGCTGGAATTCATCTTCATGCCGCCTTCACCTGCGGATGATAGCACGCATCCTGGTCCTAGTCCGACGGGCTCTATTGGCTCACAGGTTTGGCCCTCCCCGCGTGGTCGGGTATAATTGAGTTTCCTGGTTTATTGACGATGTGGGGGTAGGTGTGTGCGTGAAACGGCCGGTCATTTGACGTAAATGTAAGGGGATTTTGCCCATGGTTGCTCAAGCTCAGGCGGCGCAAATGGTGTACCGGTTCAGCGAGGGGGACGCCTCGATGGGGGACCTGCTCGGCGGCAAGGGAAGCAATCTCTGCGAGATGACAAGGCTGGGGCTGCCGGTCCCTCCGGGATTCGTCATCACCACGCAGGTCTGCCGCGATTACCTGGCCGGGGACTATACGCTGCCCGAGGGGCTGGCCAGGACCATCAGGGAACGCATCGCCGAACTGGAGGAATCCATCGGACACGAGTTCGGCTCTGCATCCAACCCGCTGCTGGTGTCGGTGAGGTCGGGGGCCCGAATCTCCATGCCGGGAATGATGGACACGATCCTCAACCTTGGCATCAACGACGAGATCGTCGAGGGCCTTGGGGCCATGATGGGGGACCAGCGGCCGGCTTGGGACGCCTACCGTCGTTTCATCCAGATCTACGCCGAGGTGGTCCAGGAGGTGGCAGCGGAACCCTTCGAGGAGTGCCTTGCCGAGCACAAGGCCCGGGCCGGAGTGGAACTGGACCACGAGCTGACCGCAGAGCAGTTGCAGGCAGTAACCCGGGACTTCAAGGCAATTGCCCTCGAGTCTGCCGGTGCGGCGCCGCCCGACGACCCATGGGAGCAGCTCTTCGGCGCGGTCGAGGCGGTGTTCCGGAGCTGGAACAACCCCCGGGCAACCGTCTACCGGAACCAGTACGGGATCGACCACAACATGGGCACCGCCGTCACCATCATGGGGATGGTGTACGGGAACCTGGGGCCGAGCAGCGGCACCGGCGTGCTGTTCACCCGCGACCCGTCGACGGGAAGGCGCGAGGTCTACGGCGAGTTCCTGACCAACGCCCAGGGCGAGGACGTCGTGGCCGGGGTGCGCACTCCTGAGCCGCTGTCGGCGCTGGCGAGGGTTATGCCGGAACGGTCGGAGGAGTTGCTGGGACTGGCGTCCAACCTTGAAAAGCACTACCGAGATGTCCAGGACGTCGAGTTCACCATAGAGCAGGGGCGGCTCTACCTGCTACAGACCCGCAACGCCAAGCGCACTCCGCTGTCGGCGGTGAAGACGGCAGTGGATATGGTTCGTGAAGGGATGATCGACCGGGTGCAGGCCCTGAAGCGGGTGGACCCGGAGGAGATCACCCAGCTGCTGGTGCCCCAGTTCGCCGCGGACATGTCGACGGAGGAACTGGAGGGGCGGCTGCTGGCAACGGGCGCAGGGGCGTCGCCGGGGGCAGCGTCGGGACGGGTGTGCTTTGATGCGGATGTCGCGGAAGACCTGGCGCGCCGGGGCGAGCGGGTCATCTTGGTGCGGCCGGAGACGAAGCCCGACGACATCCACGGGATCATCGCTTCGGCGGGAGTGGTCACCAGCCGTGGCGGGGTGACGAGCCACGCCGCAGTCGTGACCCGCGGGTTGGGGAAACCCTGTATCGTGGGTTGCGAAAACCTCCATGTGGACCTGGAGCTACAGGAGATGAGCGGCAACGGTCTCACGCTCAAGGAGGGAGACCAAGTCAGCATGGACGGAGCTCTCGGCAGGGTATATACCGGCGAACTGGCTACGGTGAATCCCCACTTAGAGGATCTTCCCGAAGCCCGTGAGCTGTTGCGCTGGGCCGACGATACGCGCCGGCTTGGAGTGATGGCCAACGCGGACACGCCCGCCGACGCGAGGCAGGCGCTGGTGATGGGCGCCGAGGGCATCGGGCTGTGCCGGACGGAGCACATGTTCCTGGACCCGAACCGGCTGCCGGTGGTGCGGCAGATGCTTCTGAATTCAGAGGCGGCGGAGGAGTGGCGACGGAAGCACGAAGGAACAAGTGTGGACCCTCTGGCCAATCCCTTCATGAACCCCGAGGTATCTGACATCCCGTCGGAGGTCGTCGACTTCTACCATGCTCTGGACCGGGTGAAGCGGTTGCAGACGAACGACTTCCGCGGGATATTGCGGGCAATGTCCCGCAAGCCGGTGATCATCCGCCTGCTGGACGCTCCGCTGCACGAGTTCCTGCCACCCTACGACGAGTTGCTGATTGAACTGGCGACGCTCAGGGCGACGGGAGCGGACGGGGAAGTGATCGGGGAGAAAGAGGCGTTCCTGCAGCGGGTGGAGGCCCTGAGGGAGACCAACCCGATGCTGGGGCACAGGGGCTGCCGCCTGGGCCTGTCGTTCCCGGAGATCTATCGAATGCAGGTCACAGCGATCATCACTGCGGGAGGCCAACTGGTCTTGGAGGGAGTGGAAGTCCACCCGGAGATCATGGTCCCACTGACCGTGGACGTGGAGGAGATGCGCCGCCTCCGGGCCGACCTGACCCGCGTGGCCGCCGAGGTGCAGGAGCAGATGGGGGTCGAGGTACATTACAAGTTCGGCACCATGGTAGAGACGCCGCGAGCGGCGCTGACCGCCGGGGCAGTGGCCGAGGAGTCCGAGTTCTTCAGCTTCGGGACGAACGACCTGACGCAGATGACCTACGGATTCAGCCGCGACGACGCTGAGGGGAAATTCCTCCGAAACTATATCAACGAGGGCGTGCTGCCGGTGGACCCGTTCGAGAGCATAGACCGCGATGGGGTGGGCGAACTGGTGCGGCTGGCGGTGAAGGCGGGACGCAAGGTACGCCCGGACCTGGAGATCGGCATTTGCGGCGAGCATGGCGGTGATCCGAAGAGCGTGGCCTTCTGCCACGAGGCGGACCTGGACTACGTAAGCTGCTCGCCTTTCCGCGTTCCGGTGGCCCGCCTGGCGGCGGCACAGGCGGCGCTGAACGACGATTGATTTCCTACCCTGGAGACACCCTCTAATGAAGCGGACTCTGTTTGTGGTGGGAGTGCTGGCCGTAGCTGCGCTGGCACTCCTTCTTGTTGCGTGCGGGTCGGACCCCACTCCCACTTCCGCCCCGGCTGCCGCGGCGCCAACTGCTTCGCCAGCGGCAACACCCCCTCTGCAACCGAAGGCTACGACATCGACTGCAACACCCCCACCAACAGCAGCGAGGGCCGTTGCACCAACGCCCGCTCCGACGTCGTCGCCCGCTCCCGAGGAGCCGGAGGAGGTCGATGCCAGCGATGCCTACTTCGCGTTGGACCGGGTGCTGGAGGTCAGCATCGAGATCGCCGAGGATGACTGGGACACGCTACGGCACCGGACCCGGACCTTCGAGGACCTGATGGCGGAGATCGAGGAGTACAACCTGTCCCGGCCCTTCGGGGACATCTACACCTGGTTCTCCGCCACGGTGACCATCGACGGCGAGACGCACACGGAGGTCGGTGTGCGGAAAAAGGGATTCCTGGGTTCGCAGAGCGATACCAAGCCGTCGCTCAAGCTGCGTTACGACAAGTATGTGGATGGGCAAAGCCTGGGCGGGGCGATGGAACGGATGACGCTGAACAACAGCATCCAGGACCCGTCGATGATCAACACCTGCCTGTCGTACCGGGTGTTTGCCGCCGCCGGAAACCCGGCACCGCGCTGCAACTTTGCGACGGTCACGGTTAACGGAAAGGGGCTGGGGCTGTACGTTAACCTGGAGGAGCTCAAGGAGCCCTTCCTGGCGCGGCACTTCGACAGCGCCGAGGGCAATTTGTACGAGGGTACGGTCAGCGACTTCACGCCGTCCCATCGCGGTACGATGGAGAAGAAGACCAACGAGGATGAGGACGACTGGTCGGACGTGGACGCCGTGGCGGCGGCGCTGCAGGACCCGTCGGAGGCTGGGCTGGAGGCGCTGAGCGAGATCGTGGACCTGGACCGGTTCCTGTCGTTCTGGGCGACCGAAGTGCTCGTGGGCCACTGGGACGGGTACGCGGGAGACCGCAATAACTACCACTTCTACCGGGAGCGGGACGGAAAGTTCGTGTTCATCCCGTGGGGCGTGGATGACACGTTCCACCTGAAGGACGACCCAAATCCATTCGATAATATCAGCAACCCTCCGCCGTCTGTGCTGGCTCTCACTGCCATCCCCAACCGGCTGTACAACATCCCGGAATGGCGGGCGAAGTACGCCGAACGACTGAGGGAAATACTGGACACCTCATGGGACGAGGAACGGCTGCTGGCGAGTGTGGACGAGATGGCTGCAATCGTGCGGGAGCACGCGTTGCCTGACGACAGAGCCAAGGCAGCCGCTGACACGGAGCGGGTTCGCAAGTTCATCCTGAAGCGCAAGGGCGAGATCCTGGCGGACCTCACGCCTGAGCCGCCGGACTGGCCGGAGCCGTATGGCGCTGCGGCTGCGGATGGCGTTGAGTCCTTTGAGCTACGGTTCGAGACCACCTGGGGGTCCAACTGGAGCGTCGATCCGCTGGCCGAGGGAACGGTTTACGAGTTGGACGAGGAGGGGGAGTGGGTCGCCGCAAACCGGGGAGAGGCCGGGGCCACCGCCGGGCCAGCCAGCCCGCAGGAGGAAGGCGACATCGGCGTGAAGGATGCCGGGATCTTCACCGTTATGGGCCTTTACCCCGACGGCGCTGTTCGGGGAGTCACTTTCTGGATACCAGTTGACCGGGTTGCCGCCAAAGCCGAATTGTTCATCGGGGTGGACGCCGATGTCGGCGGAGTTATCTGGACGATACCGGCAGAGGGGGTTAAGCCGGAGGGGGTTCATCCGGAGGGGGTTCATCCGGAGGGGTTCATCCCGGTCACCGCCGGGAGCATCGAATTGGCCGAGGCGGGCACAGAGCCGAGCGCGGCGATCGCCGGCCGTATCCACGCCAGCTTCGAGGACGCGCCCCAGCCATCTCACCGCGACCAGATAGAGACTGATTCAGCCACTGAGGAAAGCTTTACCGTCGAGTTGCACTTCGAGACCGCTTGGGGTTCGAAAGACAGTCTCAATCCTGCTCAAGTGGGGATGGTAACCTATCTGGTAGTAGACGGCCATGAGGCAGAAATAACCGAGAAAGATCTGGCTCATATCGGCATTATTGCCGGGGATGCCAGCCCAGAGGAAGCCGGGATATTGCCTGGCATTGCCGACCCGGTGTCCATCACTTACATCGTCTTTGAGGATTACGGTTCCTTGGAGGGGGCCACCTTCGTGCTGTCCAAAAAACGCTTAACCAGCGGTGCCGTTCTGAGCGTTGTCAACGGCGAACTCGGTGGCGGACACTGGACAATTCCAGATAGGGCCTCCACACCAGACGGGTTTCTCCCTCTAACGACTGGGTGGCTAGAGATCATTGAGGCAGATACGACACCGGGGGCGCCCATCTCGATCCGTTTCTCAGGGAGATTCGGCGACGCTCCTCTTCCTACCACTGTCCCGGAACCGATTGCTGAGACGGCAGACATCGGGCTGGTGATCAACGAGGTTGCGGCCGAAGGCGATCCGCTGGACTGGTTCGAGATTTACAACTCCACCGACCAGCACATATCCCTTGCTAACTTCTTCGTGGCCGACGACCTGACCGACGTCGGCAAGCGGGTCGCATTCCCGACGAATTTGACGATCGCACCGGGCCAGTATATTCAGGTCGAGGTGGATAGCGACAATTGGGCCGGGTTCAAGCTGGGAGGCGACGAGGAGTTGGGCATGTGGACCCTTGCTGGCAGCGAAAAGGAGGGCTGGAGCGCTGACGGTGACTTGGTGGACAGCATAGACTGGGATGAGGGAGACTCGGGAGAGGGAGAGAGCTTCGCTCGAGTGCCGGACGGGACCGGAGAGTTTCAGACAGTAAGCAGCCCCACTCCGGGCGCGGCGAACCTGGACGGCAACTGACTGCGGGAAACGCCGGGTGATGCCGGCGGGAAATCGGTATAATTACGGTGTCCCCATCGTTGAGAAAGGACTAAGGAGCGAACCGTGGTAGCAACATCCGCAGAGGCACGGGCCCAGATCGTGGCGCTGGTGCGCGATTTCGTGCGCCGCGAGGTTGAGCCGGTGGCCGCCGAGCTGGACCGCGAGGACCGGGTGCCTCACGACCTGATCGACCAGATGAAAGAACTGGGGCTGTTCGGCATCACCGTGCCCGAAGAGTACGGCGGGATGGGGCTGGACTACACCACCTTTGCCAGCATCTTCGAGGAACTGAGCATGGGACTGATGAGCCTCAGCGGGGCCATCGGGACGCACCACATCCTGACCTACGTGCTGACCCACTACGGGACGGAAGAGCAAAAGGAGCGGTTCCTGCCGGACCTGGCGTCGGGACGCAAGCGCGGTGGGCTGGCCCTGACCGAGCCCGGCGGCGGCACGGATGTGGCCAACCTCCAGACCACGGCCACCAAGGACGGCGAGGAATACATCGTCAACGGCTCCAAGATGTTCATCACCAACGGGCGCTACGGCGACATGTTCTGCCTGCTGGCCCGCACCGACCGGGACATGGAGCCTCGCCACCGGGGGCTGAGCGCCTTCGTGATGGAGCGGGGCGAGCCGGGGTCCGGGTTCGAGGTGGGCCGGGACCTGGACAAGCTGGGCTACCGCGGCCTTGATACCGTCGAGCTGAACTTCAACAACTACGCCATCCCCGCCGACAACCTGATCGGTGAGCAGGAGGGCATTGGGTTCGGCCATGTGATGAGCGGTCTGGAAACGGGGCGCATCAACGTCGCTGCAAGGGCCGTGGGGGTGGCCCAGGCAGCCTTCAATGCCGCCATCCGCTACGCCCAGCAGCGGGAGTCCTTCGGGAAACCCATCGCGGAGCACCAGGCGATACAGCTCAAGCTGGCCGACATGGCGACCAAGATCCAGGCGTCGCGGCTGCTGGTGTACGACGCGGCGACGAAGAAAGACGAGGGCGGGCGCATCGACCTTGAGTCGGGGATGGCCAAGCTGTTCGCCAGCGAGATGTGCGGCGAGGTGACGATGGAGGCCATGCGCATCCACGGCGGCTACGGATTCATCAAGGAGTCGCCGGTGGAACGCTACTACCGGGACGCGCCCCTGATGATCATCGGCGAGGGGACCAACGAGGTAATGAGGCTGGTGATCGCGCGGCAATTGCTGCGCCGCCCTGAGTACCAGATTTAGCGCGGCTGTGTAACAATAGGGCGCATCTCAAGAGGGTGAGTCTCGAAGGTGGCTCCCCTCTTCGCGTTAGGGCCTTCTGCGGGCCCACCACAAATTGCCTCTTCCTCTGGAAGACGGCAGGGTGAGGGAAAGAGTATGAAGCCCGCCAAGTTCGATTACTTTGCTCCGAACACCCTGGACGAAGCCATTGAACTCCTTGCACAGCATGGGCCCGACGCCAAGGTGCTGGCGGGAGGGCAGAGCCTGATGCCGATGATGAACCTCCGGCTGGTCCGCCCTGCGGTGGTCGTCGACATCAACAGGATTGAGGGCCTCTCGGGGATTTCGGCCTCTGCCGGCACAATCACCGTTGGCGCCCTCGCGAGGCAGCGCGACCTGCAACGTTCCGACATCATCCGTGGTGCCTTCCCGATGATGACGGCCGCCATCTCCCACATCGGGCATTTCCAGATACGCAACCGGGGGACCATCGGCGGGAGCCTGGCCCACGCCGACCCGGCGGCCGAGCTGCCTGCGATTTGCACCGCACTGAATGCCGAGTTCGTGGTTGCCGGCAGCGGAGGGACGCAGACCATGGCAGCCAGCGAGTTTGCCATAGGACCATTGATGACCTCGCTGGAGCCGGAGCATTTGCTGACGGAGATCCGCCTGCCGACGCTGAATGGTGATGGCTGGCGCTGGGGCTTCAGGGAAGTGAGCCGCCGGGAGGGCGACTTCGCCCTGGTGGGGGCGGTGGCAATGCTGAGGAACGACGCCGACGGGATTTGCCAAGAGGCGCGGATCACAATGTTCGCCGTCGGAGACGCCCCGGCCCGGATGCCCGCGGCGGAAGAGTCGCTAGTGGGCAGAGTGGTGGACGATGCCGCGCGGCGTGAGGCGGCGGCAATGGTCTCGGCTGCGGTGTCGCCCGGTTCAGACATCCACGCTTCGGCAGAATACCGGACGGAAGTGAGCGCGGTGATGACAAGGCGGGCTCTAGAAGACGCCTGTGCGAGTTAGATGCGACCGCTCGGCCACTGGATTCCCGCTTTCGCGGGAATGACGGGAGAGGCGGGGCGGACGGGAGATGCGGGACGGACGGGACGGACGGTCCGATACACTGGGTCAAGCACAAATCCGTGAGAAGGTGCAGCATGACGCAGCAGATGATCGACATCAAGATGACGGTGAACGGCAGGGAGTACACCGGGCGGGTGGAGCCGCGCCTGACACTGGCCGACTTCATCCGGCAGGAGCTAAACCTCACGGGCACTCACTTGGGCTGCGAGCACGGCGTATGCGGTGCCTGCACGATACTGGTGGACGGCGAGGCGGTGCGTTCGTGTCTGCTGCTGGCAGTGCAGGCGGACGGTGCGGAGCTGATGACGGTCGAAGGGCTGGCCAACGGCGACGAGCTGCACCCGCTGCAGGCGCAGTTCCAGGAGAACCACGCGCTGCAGTGCGGGTTCTGCACTCCGGGGTTCCTGATGACGGCGTACGCGTTCCTCCGGGACAACCCTAACCCCACGGAGGCCGAGGTGCGGACCGGGATCTCCGGAAACATCTGCCGGTGCACGGGCTACATCCCTATCGTGCAGGCGATCGTGAAGACGGGGACGGTGTAAACCTCTTCATTCTTCACTTGCAGACCCGTGGGCCCGAAGGTGTGAAATGACAACCACAGAAACGAAGCTGATAACCGCTGACGAATTGCTGGCAATGCCTCGAGACGGCAACCGGTATGAGTTGGTCAGGGGGGTGCTGATCAAGAAGATGCCAACGGGAGAGCATCACGGTGTCGTGGTAGCCTTGACTGCGTACCACATAACCCAGTACGCCTTCTCTTCCGGCCACGGGCAGACTCGCACCGGCGAACCCGGTTATATGCTGGACCGACACCCCGACACGGTGCGCGCCCCTGACGTGGCTTGGTATTCAACAGACAACCTCCCTCCCCCGGGGACTCAGGGTTTTCCCGATATTGTCCCTGATCTTGTGGTAGAGGTTAAATCCCCCAGCAATTCCAATCCCGAAATGGCAGCCAAGGCTCGAATGTGGCTTAGCTACGGTGCAAAGATGGCCTTGATTCTGGACCCTCAGACAGAAACCGTCATCAAGCACAAGCCCGACTTAGCTCCAATTACTCTGACAGCGGACGATATACTTGACGGAGACGAGGCGCTGCCTGGATTCTCTTGTCCAGTTCGGAGCTTCTTTCATTGGGGTCAGTAATCTGTCGAAACGAGCTACTTCAATAGCAGTCTGATTGTAGTATGGAGCGGACCATGGCTGATCACGAAAAGGTTGCCCGTCCCGAGCTGGCGCGGATGGTCCGGGGGAGGGGGCAGTTCCTGGATGATGTGAAGCTGCCGGGTATGGGCCATGCAGCCTTCGTAAGGAGCGAGTACGCCCACGCCAACATCGTCTCGATCGACTGCTCCGCCGCGATGGAAGTCCCGGGGGCGATCGGAGTGATTACTCCGGAAGAAGTGTTGCCTCACGTGAATCCCGTGAGGCCGGCAGCGCCCGGATCAAGCGAGTTCGCTCGGCCCTACGACCGGTTCCCGATGCCGCCTGGAAAAGTCTCCTTCGTGGGCGATCCAATTGTAGCCGTTGCGGCCACGACCCCCCACGCGGCGCAGGATATGGCGGAGGCTGTGATCGTCGAGTATGACCCCCTGCCAGTGGTGGGGGGCGTCGAACAGGCGATGGCACCTGACGCTCCGGTGATCCAAGCCGGAATGAACGACAATATTGTGTTCTACCGGCAGTACGGAGACGGCGATGTCGAAGGCGCTCTCGCCCGCGCCGGCCTGGTGCTGGAGAAGACTTTCCACTTCCCGCGGCAGACCGGCGTTCCGGTGGAAGCACGGGGCGTTGTGGCCAACTATGACCGGGGCCAGGAAAGGCTTACGGTTTGGGCCTCATGCCGCTCGCCGCACTTGGTGCGTACCACTGTGTCTAATGTAATGGGCCTGCCGCAACACGCCGTTCGGGTCATTTCACCCGATGTGGGCGGGGAATTCGGGATAAAGGGTGCGGCATACCCCGAGGCAATCATACTGGCCTTCCTTTCCCGCAAGGTCGACCGGCCGGTGAAATGGATCGAGGACCGTATGGAAAACCTGACGGCCTGCGGACACGCCCACGAGATGGTGGTTGACGTGTCGGTTGGCGCGGACAGGGATGGCAAGATCCTGGGAATCAAGTCCAGGGTGTTGGTCGACCAAGGGGCTCACACCCTCGGCCCGACCTCGGCTGGACTGGAGCCGATGACCACCGGTCAGTCCATTGTGGGGCCTTACAGAATCGACAACTTCATGTGTGATGCCTACGGCATTCTGACCAACAAGTGCCCCGGGGCCGCCTACCGTGGGGTTGGCACGGTGCAGGGAGTGTTTGTCATCGAGCGGATCATGGACATGCTGGCGGCCGAGCTCGGAATGGACCCGGCAGACGTTCGGATGAAGAACTTCATCCAGCCACAGGACCAGCCGTTCAACACCTCCGCGGGGAGGCTGTATGACAGCGGGGACTACCCGGACACCTTGGCCAAGCTGCTGGAAGTGTCGAACTACCAGCGGCTGCGGGAAGAGCAGGCGGAGGCGCGGGCCCGGGGCGAACACGTGGGCATAGGAATCTGCTGTTTCGTAGAGCACTCCAGCACCGGGTCGCAGGACTATCGCAAGCGCGGGGTCTACGGACTGCCTGCCTTTGACTCGGCAACTATCCGGGTGGACGCTGGCGGCAATGTGATGGCGGCGGTCAGCGCGAAGTCCACGGGCCAGAGTCACGACAGCGTCTTTGCCATCCTGGTAGCACGAGAGCTGGGAGTGCCATACGAGACGGTCAAGATCCTGGAGGGAGACACCGACGCCACGCCCTTCGGGTCCGGAACCGGCGTGAGTCGAAGCGCGGTTAGCACCGGCGGAGCCATCCGGCTGGCGGCGCAGGACATCCGGCGTAAGGCGACCGAGATCGCCAGGTTCTTCCTGGAGACGGAGAACGAGGAGCTGCAGATCGCGGACGGGCAGATATTCGACCCAGCAGATCCTTCCAAGACCGTATCATTCGCTGCAGTGGCCGCGGCGGCGCACGACGGCTCCAGGATAGTATCGCTGCCGGACAACGTGGAGCGCGGCCTGCAGTCCACGCGCACCTTCGATCCACCACATCAAACCTTCGGACACGGGGCCCACATGGCGGTTACGAGCGTGGACACGGAGACGGGGATGGTGAAGGTGGAACAATACTTCTGCGTGGAGGACTGCGGAACCATCATCGACCATGTGATCGTCGACGGGCAAGTTGTTGGGGCTGTAGGACTGGGCATCGGCAACGCGCTCCACGAAGAGCTGGTCTACAGCGAGGACGGTCAGCTGCTTACCGGCACCTTGATGGACTACCTGGTGCCGACGGCACCCGATATTCCGGTGATCCATACACTGCACACCGAGACGCCCTCGCCGTTCACCCAGGGTGGGGTCAAGGGCGTGGGCGAGGCCGGCACCGTAGGGGCCTACACCGCTGTTGGAAACGCGGTGGCCGACGCGCTGCTGCCTCTCGGGGTGGAGGTTACGCACCCGCCCGTTGGCCCACGGAGGGTGTGGGAAATGATTCACCGCAGAAATGCAGATTGATGAGAAAATTTCTCAAGACCCGCTATAGGCCAAGAACCCTCATTCCCGCTTTCGCGGGAATCCAGTGGCTCAAGCCGTGAATCCGCTTGATGCCACCGGGGCATGATAGTTTTGAGATAGTTTCCAGACCTTCGACGATCCAACCTTCCCGGTGGTGACGATATGACTGCAAGCTACATTGGCGCACCCATCCGGCGGAGGGAAGACCGGCGGTTCCTGATGGGCCGGGGGCAGTTCGTAGACGATGTGAAGCTGGCGAACGCGCTTCACGCCGCCGTTGTTCGCAGCCCCCATGCCCACGCCAGGATCCTGTCCATCGACACCAGCGCGGCGCGGGAGATGCCGGGCGTGGCTGATGTGATCACCTTCGAGGACATCGCGGCGGCGGTGGAGCCACGGCCCATCCCCGTGCGTTTGCGAGCGTACAGCGACCTGCTGAAATTCCTGCAATATCCCCTTGCCCACGGCAAGGTTCACTACGTGGGCGACCCGCTGGCCGTGGTGCTGGCGGAGAGCCGCTACCTGGCCGAGGATGCGGCAGAGGCAGTCGAGGTGGTGTACGAGCTCCTTCCCGCGCTGGTGGACGTGAAGGAATCGCTGAAGGGCGAGACCGTGATCCACGAGGCACAGGGGACCAACGTAGCCTACGAGTACACCTCGTCGATCGGCGACCCTGATGCAGCGTTCAGTGATGCGGACTACGTGCGCAAAGAGGAGTTTCGCTGCCATCGGCACACGGCCAATCCGATGGAAACGCGGGGGCTGGCCGCTTCCTATGACCCTGGGCGTGAGCAACTGACGGTGTGGGGCGAGACGAAGGTGCCGCACTACAACCGGGGGGTGCTGTCGTCGCTGCTACAGTTGCCGGAGCACCGCATCCACTTCGTGGAGCCGGATGTGGGAGGCGGATTCGGAGTGCGCGGCGAATTCTACCCGGAGAATTTCCTGGTGCCCTTTGCTGCGATGAGGACGGGCCGACCAGTCAAGTGGACCGAGGACCGCGCCGAGCATCTCATATCAGCCAACCACTCGCGGGAGCACGTCTGCGAGATGGAGCTGGCGGTCAGAAACGACGGCACAATCCTCGGGATGCGGGCCAGGGTGCTGGGTGCGCTGGGCGGCTATGTCCGGACTCACGGCGCATCGGTTCCCACGTCAACAACGGCGCTGCTGCCGGGGCCCTATTACATCCCCAACTACCAGTGGGATGTGAAGTGCGTTCTCACAAACAAGGTGGGAATGGGTACTTTCAGCGCACCCGGCCGCTACGAGTCGTGCTTCTTCCGGGAGAGGATGTTTGACCTGGTGGCCGCCGACCTGGGAATGGATCCAGCTGAGTTCCGGCTGAAGAACCTGATCCAGCCGGAAATGATGCCGTATGAGCTGGGCAGAACCCGGCCCGAATTATACTCGATCATCTACGACAGCGGCGACTATCCGGCGCTGCTGCGTCAGGCGCTGGAGGACATCGGCTACGACTCGCTCAGGCCGCAGATCGGGAAGGAGATCGACGGTAAGTATCACGGTGTGGGGATGGCGTGCTTCGTAAAGAGCACTGGCACGGGTGATCCTGGAGAAGGCGCGAGGATCGCCATCACCAACGCCGGCGGCCCATTCCAGGGCCCTCTGCCGGGCGAAAGGGGTATGGAAACGTATCCCGGCCAAGCGGAAGCCGAAACGCCCCCCCAGGCGGAAGTGGCCGTCTACCTGGGCATCGCGACGATGGGACAGGGGCACGAGACCATTTTCGCGCAGATCTGCGCCGACGGGCTTGGGGTGCCGATGGAGGCCATCACCGTGTACCACGGCAGCACCGACCTGACGTCCTACGGCGGGGGCACATACGCCAGCCGCGGGACGACGCTGGCGGGGAATGCTGTCTACGGGGCTGCACAGAAGCTGCGGGACCGGGTGCTGGGGGTGGCGGCGGCGTACCTCGACGTTGATCCCTCCGAGCTGGCGCTGGCAGCAGGGCGGGTGGGGCGGAAGGACGGCGCCGCGTCCTCTGACATGAGCCTGACCCTGCCCGAGGTCCTGCGCCTGGCAGCGCCCGCAAGCCGGTACAACCTGGGCGAGGCAGGGCTGGAGGCCAGCCACTACTTCCAGTCGCCGCAGGAACTGTACCCCTGCGGGGCTCACGCGGTGCATGTGGCGGTGGACGCGGAGACGGGAGAGGTGGACATCCTGCGATATGTGATCGTGGAGGATGTGGGACATGTGATCAACCCGCTGCTGCTCAACGGGCAGATCACGGGAGCGGCAGCGCAGGGCGTGGGCGCCACCATGCTGGAGGAACTGGTCTACGACGAGAACGGTCAGATGCTGGCGGGCACCTTCATGGACTACCTGCTCCCCACGGCCACCGATATTCCCGATTTCGAGACGAAGGTGCTTGACCTGGCGCCTTCACCCCTGAACCCGCTGGGGGTCAAGGGCGGCGGAGAGATCGGAATCGTGGCCACGGGCGCGGCGTTGTCGAACGCTGTGTCGCAGGCCCTGGCGCCGCTGGGAGTGCAGGTGCGGGACCTGCCGCTGAGCCCGGACCGCATCCGCCGGCTGCTGCGGGAGGCCGAGGCCGATTGACGCCTGCGACAAGGTTCGCATACGATGAGCAAAAGGCTTTGATATTATTTGGAGAGCACAGTGACCTCAATTGCTGAACAACAGACCGAGGTGATTCAACATCTGCTGGACGAAGTCGCCAGTTTGCGGAAAAGGGTCGACTTCTTGGAATCAGAGCTAGGCCGGGTTACGGAGAATTACGTACCTGAGATTATCGAACTTAGGGAAGTCAGCAAACAACAGGCTAAGGAGGAAATAAGCGATCTCTTCGGCACAACTGAGGGGCCGCTGTATTTTTCTGATATCGAGGCGCAGCTTGGTATCGAATTAAACTTGGTGGTTGAAGTCTGCAAGGAATTGATCGACGAGGGGGCAATAAGCTTGGATGGAAACACTGTTTGAAGTAGGCGACGCTCTGCGTGGAGGGCGCGTTCGCATCATTGCCCGACGGATTTCTCAACCAAGAGTAGTCAATCAATCCGGTCGGCACAAGGCAATCGAGGTAATCGCCAGAGACAATGCCCACTGCGTAATCGAAATGCCCCTATACCCTAGGCCGAGGGATCACCAAGGTAATTCTTAGTAACCAGGGGATAGTCGAAACTCCTTAGTACAAGTAGGGGCGGGAACAATTCCCGCCCTTTGCTATTGCCAGTTACTCTAACCGGGGGGTCAGCGGCCTTGCCAGTTGGGTTTGCGCTTTTCGGCGAAGGCTCGGGGGCCTTCCTTGCTGTCTTCGGTCGTCAGGAGCTGGTCGTACATGTGATAGGTTAGGGATGAAACGTCCTGCGTGGACATGTTCAGTCCGCGATAGGCCAGTTCCTTGAAATACTGAACGGCCAGCGGGGCGTTTTCGGCGATCTGCTGGGCGAGGGCCATGGCCTCTTCCATCAGGTCTTCGGCGGGAACGACCTTGTTGAGGAAGCCGATGTCGTAGGCCCGCTGGGCAGTAATGGGGGCCGCAGTGAAGACAAGCTCCAGCACAGCCGACAGCGGAATCATCTTGGGAAGGATGGTGCCAAAGGGAGGCAGGAGGCTCCACTTGGTCTCGGTGATGCCCAGCCTGGCGTCCTCTGAAGCGAGGCGCAGGTCGCACATCTGGGCGATGGACCAGCCGCCGGCAAGTGCGAAGCCATTGACGGCTGCGATCATCGGCTTCCAGGTCTGGGGCCACATATAGGGCCTGTCAGGGCTCATGCTGTGGGAGGCCCGGGCCTGCACGCCTTCGGCGTTGTCTTCGGCGCGCTCCTTCAGGTCCCGGCCGGCACAGAACGCGCGGCCAGCGCCGGTGACGATGGCTACGAAGGCCTCTGGGTCGCTGTCGAACTCCGTAATAGCGTCGGCCAGTTCGCCTCGAAGCTGGCGGTTTATGGAGTTCAGAGCGTCGGGGCGGTTCAGGGTCATTACGACGATGTTATCGCGCTTTTCGTAAAGGACTGTCTCAGCCAAGTCGGTATGCTCCCTCGGATAGTCTCTTGTTACCTGGGCCGGGTCGGGTAAGGGCTGGGCATGGACGACATACCCAGATCGTGCTCCACGTAATGGCCAAGGAAGGTGCCGCCGACCACGTGGAGATGGCCGTGGCTCTGACTCTGCAAGCCGTCGCTTCCGAAGTTTGAGAGGATCCGGAAACCGTTTGGGGAGTACATGGCTCCCATGTCAACGGCCAGCTTCCCCAGCCTCGGCAACAGGCCGCTATCCCACATTCCGATCTGCGAGAGGTGCTCCTTGGGCATCACCAGAAGCATGAGCGGCACCCAGTCCAGCTGGTTGACGATGACGATGATGTCATTGTCCAGGTAACGGACCTTTGCCGGGGACTTGCCGGCGACAATCTGGCAGAAGACGCAGTTGAGGTCTGTCATTTACTCCGCTACGCTCTCACCAGCCCACTCCGCTTCGCTGTTTTGGGGCCGGGGACCCGGTTCCGACTACTGGGTTCGTGGCGAAATTCGTAGTGAATATAGTCGCGAGCGGTGAGGTTGTCAACGCACGAAAAAACGGCAGGGAGGAGCGTATCCGTGGCATTTCTGAAGCTGCACCGACTCCTGCGGGGTGCCGGATACGCGTGTTCGGGTATGGCGGCGTATGGTATTATTTCCGGCGGAGGACCTCATGGCCAAATTGGGCGTATTGACAGTCAGCACATCGGGCGCGCAGGGCGACCGCGAGGACACCAGCGGCCAGGCGATCCGGGACATCCTGACGGCCGACGGGTTCGAGGTTGTACGCTCGGACATTGTGCCCGATGACCGAGAAACGATCGCAAGGACGCTTTCGGACTGGGCCGACGCACCGGATGTCGACCTGATCGTCTCCACGGGAGGCACAGGGCTGGGCCGTTACGATGTTACCCCGGAGGCCTGCCTGTCGATTCTGGACAAGGAAGTGCCCGGCATGGCTGAGGCGATGCGAGCAAAGTCCCTGGAATTTACGCCGATGGCGATGATCAGCCGCTCGGTGGTGGGGATACGCGGGACCACCCTGATCATTACCCTGCCGGGCAGCACCAAGGGGGTGCGGGAGTGCCTGGAGGTGGTGCAGCCGGTCCTCAAACATGCGATTGACCTGCTCCAGCGGGAAACGGTGAGTGAACACCCCAACTGAGCGACAGACCCCACCGCGAAAGACATAACAAAGCTCTGGCCCTCAGACCTCACGGATTGGGGGCCATCCCGGGAAATCAAGACAACAACTTTAATTCGGATTGGCAGGGATGAGCGACGAGTCCAGCAACGAAAATGCGGTCTACTGGCCCAGGGTCAAGGAACTCCTGGACAGAATAATGGCCAGGTGGGTGGAGCGCTGGGGACGCGATCCACTTCCAGGCATACATGCCTATTACTGGGAAACGCCCGAGGAGTTGCGGGAGGCTGTACTGTCAGGTATCCGGGCCATTGAGCCTGGCGTACCAGGCAGGGAAACGCAACTGGTACGGTCGCTGGCCCGCAGCGTGGGGACTTCCGGGCGGATGCCGCTGAGAGGGCCATTCATGCCCCGAGACGAGATCGAGGAAATCATCACCTGGATCGATAACGGTATGCCCAAGGGTCCCGGCGGCTAGTCCGGGCTAGAATAGCCTCACCACCGCCTTATAATGGGCGAGAGGGTTATGCAGGAAAAAGAGGGCAAAGAAGTAGGGGCGCACAAGCGTGCGCCCCTACTTCTTTGCGCAGATAGACAGTACGGAGATACGCCCTCACCTTAACCCTCTCCCTCCGGGAGAGGGGATGTTCACATGAAAGAACTCCCGGCAGCAAAGGAGAAGGGGCGCCTACTACGGCGCCCCTCTGGTTTGCCTGGGCAAGGTCCTGTCTAGCGGAGGACGGGCTCGTCTTCCTTGACGTAGACCTGGATGCGCCCACGAGTGTGATCGATGATGGCCACGCGGCCTTGCTCGTCGATGCGGACGCCGCAGGGATGGGCGAAGCGCTGCTCGTAGGTGGGGTCGTTGGCGTGGGCCAGATTCCGCTGCCGAATCATGTCGGGGTTGGAATTCAGCTTGTCCTTGCCCCACTTGGAGAGGGCGGCATCGCCGCGGAACATGGTGACGAAGCGGCCGTCGGGAGCGAAGACCTGCACCCGGTTGTTCATCCAGTCGGCGACATAGATGTCGCCGTCGGCGTCAACGGCAAGGCCGTTGGGCCGGTTGAACTGGCCGACGCCATCGCCGGTCTCGCCGATGGACTGCTGCCACTCGCCGGCGCTACTGAAGACCTGAACGCGGTCGTTGCGCCAGTCGGCGATGTAGATGTTGTCGTTCTTGTCGAGGGCGATACCCCAAGGCAGGTTGAACTGGCCGTCGTCGCTGCCCTCGGAGCCGAAGCTGCTGATGAACTGGCCGTCGAGCGAGAACTTCTGAACGCGGTTGTTCTTGCTGTCGACAACGACCATGTTGCCCTGGGAATCGATGGCCAGACCGGACGGGCCATTGAGCTCGCCTTCGCCAGAGCCAGCGGTGCCCCACTTGCTGATGTAATCGCCATCTGCGTTGAACTTGGTGATGCGGTTGAGCCACTCGTCGGCGACATAGACGTTGCCGGCGCCGTCCAGAGTCACGGCCGTGGGCCAGACGAACTGGCCGTCGCCCTCACCGTATTCGCCGAAAGCGCTGACGTATTCCTCGTCCAGGGTGCACACGGTCATGTGGACCCCGTCGGGACGGTTCTCGTAGGAGCGGTTGATGACATATACCGAGCCGTCGGAAGCGATAGCCATGTCCACCGGGTTGCGGAAGCCGGTGCCGGCGAATTCGTTCCGGCCGACGGCATGGCTATGGTAATACGTCCGGTCTTTGAGACCGAAGAAATGAGTTGCCATATCCTTACCTCGTCGTGCTTTTGCGTAGGGGAGGGCGCCTCTGGGGACGCCCTCTCTATGGGTTCTGTGGCCGGAATCAGTCTTACTTGTTGAAGAAGTTGACCCGCTCGAAGTTGCCGTTGACGATGGGCTCAGCCTCGAGACCGAACCAGTCTTCGAGGATGGTGGAGTAGACGGAACGATAGTCCAGATTGAAGGCGAGGTTGCCGCCCTCTTCCTGGTCTGCCGGGGCTATGGACGGGTACATGCCGTAGACGCCGCCCTTGACGTGCTCGCCGACAGCGAAGGCCACGCTGGCTGCGCCGTGGTCGGTGCCAGAGCCGTTGTCGGCGACGCGGCGTCCGAACTCACTGAACAGCAACAGCGTCACGTTGTCGCTGGCATCGTGGTCGCGCAGGTCGGTGAAGAAGGTGTCAACGGTGTTGGACACGTCAGTCCACAGAGCGGCGTTGGCCTGCGCCTGGTTGGCGTGGGAGTCAAAGCCGTTGTAGGGCGACGTGGTGTAGAGGACACGGGTACCAAAGTTGGCCAGATGGGTCTGGGCGATGTTCTTCATGTAGCCGCCAATGACGGTATTGGAGTACTCGACATTGGAGGTGTACATGTCCGGCGCGGTGGCCAGGATGTCGGCGCCCTTCAGAGCGTCGGTGCCGGTGGAGTGGATGTAGTCCATCACCGGGCCCGTGCCGATGGCCGGAGAGTACATGCGTCCGAAGACATCAAGGGCGCTGTTGCGCTGGTCTTCGCCGTCGATGCCGGTGAGCAGGCCGTAGGTCTCGAGGTTGCCGACGGAGGCGACGGGGACGCCTTCCATCACCAGGGCGCGGGGGAGGCCGCGGCCGAAGTTAACGGAAGTCAGCACGTTCTCGGCGGTGGGGTCCATCAGCTTGGCGGCGCGGCCCAGCCAGCCCTCGGTGCCGATGATTTCGGGCTCGCAGGTGTGCCAGATGTCCATGCTGCGGAAGTGGGAGTAGCTGGGGGTGGGGTAGCCGATGCCCACGAACACAGCCAGCTGGCCGGCTTCCCAGAACTTCATAAGGGGAGCCATGGTGGGATGGAAACCCAGCTCGTCGTTGATGGGCAGGATCTGGTCTTCCGGCACACCGATGGTGGGGCGGAAGTCCCGGTAGTAGCCGCTGTTGCGAGGGATGACGGTGTTCAGGCCGTCGTTGCCGCCGGACAGGGAAAGAACTGCCAGGACGGGATCTTTCGCGGTCGATACCATTTGTCGCTCCTTCTAGCGTTGTGATTTGCGTATTTGCCGTTGCTCGGGTGTCCGGTCGTTCGTCCTTCGACAGGCTCAGGATAAACGACCGGGCATAGGGAACGCTTTGGTTACTCGAACTGGAACTCGGCGGTGGAGGCGATCATCTGGAACATCTCGCCGGTGCGGCGAGCGAAGACGGCGCGCTCATCGTCGGTGCCGTGGCTCAGGTTGCCTTCCTGGGCAGCGTGGGCGACCAGCTGGGAGTGGGTGTCGTCAGTGACCTGCACCGGGCCGGTCATGTCGAGGCAGCCTTCCACGAACTGTTCGGGGGTCAGACTGTCGCCGCGGGCCATGAGACGGCTGACCAAGCCCTGGACGCCTTCCAACTCGGTGTTGCCCAGCAACTCGGCAGCGAAGTTAATGCGCTCAACCAGCGTGCCGCTGTCGATCCACTCGCGGCCGGTGTGCCAGCCTTCCACCGTGGGCGGGTTCATGAGGTCCTGCCCCATGTACTTGGGCTCCTGGGACAGCTCGAACAGGCCGGGCTTGATTTCCTTGTGCTCGCCGACCATGCGAATCAGGCTGACGACCATCTCCGCAGGGTTCTTGACCTTCTGGTAGCGGACCGACTCGTCCTTGAAGAAGTCGGACGTGAACAGGACCTCGAGCATGGCCTTGATGGAGTGTCCGGAGTCGAAGTAGGCCTGCTCCAGAGCCTTGATGGCCTCGACGTCCCGCGGCGGGGTCAGGCGCCAGGCGGGGATCTGCGGCTCGTCGGCCACGAAGTAGTTGTACAGGTGGCGGGCGAGGAAGCGGGCTGTTCCCTGCTGCTCGCAGATGATGCGAATGATGTCGTCGCCGTTCCAGGCACCGGTCTCGCCGAGGAAGGTCTTTTCGCTATCGTCGTGGTCGGCGGGATCGAAGCGGAACTCCCACGGGCTGCGGCCGTGGGGGAACGGCGGGTAGGCCGGGGCCACGTTCCAGCCGGTGAAGGCGCGGGCGCAGACCTTGACGTCGTCCTCGGAGTAGTTGAAGGCACCGTCGTGACCTACGCCGAGGGAGAAGAGCTCGAGGAGCTCACGGCCATAGTTCTCGTTCAGGTTGGCCTTGTGGGACTCGGTGTTGTCCAGGTAGTACATCATGCCGGGGTTTTCGGACAGCCTGAGCAGCAGGTCGTCGAAGCGGCCCATGCCGTGCTCCCGGAACATGTTGACCATGATGCCCATTTCCTGGCCGGAGTCGATCTTGCTGTGGCCAGCGCAGAAGATCATGTGCCAGAAGAGGGCAACCTTTTCCTGGAGCTGGTTGGGGTTGTTGATCATCTTGTACAGCCAGAGCTGGGTGTTGACTTCGATGGCGCCCGGTTCGTAATAGGCCGGGTTGTAGCGCATCAGGATGTCATCATCGAGACCACCGGTGGGGTTCAGCAGTTCCTGGACTACGTTCTCGTAGCCCTGCCCTGCCTTGGCCTCGATCTCATCCCGGCTCGCCCCGAAACCGGCGCGACGCATCAGGTGAGCTACCAATGCAATGTCCTGGTCAGCCATATGCTCCTCCTTTTCTACTTTTCCTACTCAACTCGGTTACCAGACTTCAAGCGCGTCTTTTTCGCCTGTTACAGCAAGGAGACATCCCCCTCTGGCAATCTTCACCAGCTTGGAATGCCGTCCTTATGTAACATTCGTTACAAGATAGAAATATATGGCAATCTGGAAAGGGTGTCAACCATTTTGGGTAGCAGACTCCAATTTCGCCGGCTTCACCGGTGGACTCTTCATCGGTAGACTATTGTACTATAAGCTCGGCCCGCCCGAGGGCCTTATTAATCTCACGGGCATAGCAAGTCCCAGAGATGCCTAGTTTTGAGCCGAGTCTGCTCCTCCTGCGCTACGGCAACCCCCCCGGATCATAGCTTCTGCCACCAGTGCGGCGAACCTATCTCCGTTGACCCGCCGTCATTCCCTGAGCGGCCGCCCGACGAATCGCGCCTTCCGCCGCCCGGTTCGTTCAGGTCCGGGTTATACCGGCTGGCGCGGGCCCTGTTCATCAAGCAGGGCCCGTCGCGCGGGGCAAATCCGTCGAGAACATCCCGTCCTTTACCCCAGTCGTCCATGCCTCCACGGGCGGCGCCAGTGTCCTCTGGCCCTGAACCAATAGCGTCAGGCAAACCTCCGCCGCCTCAAACTACAGGCACAAACGCATCACGGGCTCCCGCAACTCCGATGACAGCCGCGCTCTACTGGCTTACGCATGCGTTCCTCGCGAGACACCTGCTACCCGGATATGTAGCAGAACCGGCACGGCTGGCTGTCGAGGGGCGGGAACGGAGGACGGTGAGAGAGCGGCGACATGTTGCGAAGGAGCTGGCTCCCCGGCTGAAGGAAGCCTGTGCCACCGCGGGCAGGGTTGTCAGCCGGGCAAGGGAAGCGATGGCGCCGTCCGTCGACCTGGCAGTGCCGAGGGCCGTCGAGGTCGGATTGGTGGCGGTCCTGGCGCTGGCGGCCGTTTTCCTACGGGCCTGGGACCTGCCAGGGGCCCCCGACGGTATACACGGCGATGAGACCGAGATGGCCATGGAGGCCCTGCGTTCCATCCGCGGCGAAAGCCTCGGGATATGGACCGGTGTCACCCTGGGCAATCCAGCAGGGTATGCCCACTGGATGGCGCTAATATTCCGGATCGGCGGTGCCGATGTAACGACGATGCGCCTGGCTTCGGCCATTCCCGGAATTGCGATCGTCCCGGTGGGGTACCTGCTGGTACGGAGCCTGTTCCCATTCCGCGTAGCCATACTGTCCGCAGCGATGATCACGGCCTCGGTCTGGTTTGTCATCCAGAGCAGAATCGCCTTTGGGGGAATAGCGGCGGTGTTCATGGCGCTGCTGGCGATGTGGCTCATCGTGGCGGCGGTGCAGTCGCGGCGGACCTGGGTGGCGGTAGTGGCGGGTATTGTCCTGGGCCTGGGGCTTTATACCTTCAAAACATACCTCCTGTTTTTCACGGGTATCTGGGGATTGGCCGTTGTTTCGATGTTGGTCAATCCGGAACTGCGACGGGGCCCTCACCTGTGGGCCTGTCTCGCGACTTCTCTTGTCGTGGGCGCCCCCATGCTCCTCTTCTACGCTACATCCGGCTACGTCGGCCAGAACCTGAACGACCTGTACCAAGTCTCGCTGAGTTCGCCTTCTACCTGGCTGCAGATACCTGGGAAAGCGGTGGATGCCGTCCTCTTGGTGCACCTGCCAATTGAGGGAGGATCGACGGACGCCCCTCCTTCCATAGCGATTCTGCCGGTGGCGGCTGCCCTCCTTTTCTGGGCCGGACTGGGGGTCTGCTTCCTGCACATTAAGGAGAGGCGATATCAGCTGCTGCTGGCAGCATGGCTGATCGGCATGGCGCCCATACTTCTGGTCCCCGGGGCCGAGAGCCGACGGTACCTGCTCGGGATTTTCTTTGTGGTAGTCATCGCTTCGGTGGGGGTTGATGCGGTGGTGCGCCTGGCAGTTGCGAGGCTAGGGAAGGAATTGCAGGAGCGAAAGCCTGACCGTCTTCGGACTGGCATGCTGGGCGCAATTGCGGGGGCAGTCCTGGCAGCGATCTTCCTCGCGCTGTTTGCGGTACCCAACCTAGGGGAGGTCTCCAAATGGGGCAGCAGCGATTCGGTGAGGTGGTTCTTCAACTACGAATACAACCAGGGCCTTCTGTTCCTCCACGACTCGGAAACAGGCCTTCCTGTGCGCTTCTATTCGACACAGCAACCCTTTGAAAACAGCCTGCGGCGGTTTGTCCTTCCCGACACCAGAGGGGTCGACGGCGTAGAAGAATACGAGCGAGATGGCGAGCTGCCCTCTCCGACCGACATCACCGAAGACACTGTTTTTCTGCTCATGGACGACTTCCTGCCGGTCGCAGATTCCCTTGAGGCCAAGTATTCCGGGGCAGTGAAGGTGGGTGAACAATCCGAATCAGGGCAGACGCTGTTCGTGGCGTACATGGTTCCGGCGCATAGATAGCGTTCCCATTTGGGTTGGATGATTTGTCAGCTCATGATCCGTCATTCCCGGTTTCGCGGGACTCCAGGGCTTCCGTCCTTCCGCTCACCCTTGGCCGCCAGGGCGTATTGGGCCTCATCCGCCAACCGTCAGGCTTAATCTTGGGCCACTGGATTCCCGCTCCCCGATCGAGTCGAGGACATGTTTCGCGGGTATGACGGGTAGATTTCGGGTAGATTTCGTTACGTCACTGGCCTTGCGGTCCAAATGCGATAACCCTGTTTCTCCATTCAATTTCACTTGACACTGTTATGGGGCATTGCTAACATCCCTTGCCATACATCGGCAGCCGATGTTACCCGCGTTGGGTCAGGCTACGGCCTGCATTCAAGGGCTTTTCTGGTACAGGATGGGCACAATCCAAGGAAGGCAGGTCAGTCCCAGGCGATGGCATCGGAATCGACTACGGATTCTCCGGCTATTGCCCAATCCGGTCCACATTTGCCGGGAATGTTTACCCGGTACAAGGGCTGGGTCGAAGAGGAACTTGTTCGCGCTGTGCCAGGGACGGATGGCGGGGACGTTCACCTCCTGCTTTCCTATCACCTTGGTTGGGTCGACAGAAAGGGCGTACCTGCATCGTCGGCGTCCTCGCAAGGGAAGGCGCTTCGCCCCACGCTATGTCTCTTCGCCTGTGAAGCCCTTTCTTCGTCCCATCGCCGGGCAATGCCGGCAGCGGCGGCATTGGAACTGATCCACAACTTCTCCCTTCTGCACGACGACATACAGGACCAGGACCTCGAACGCCGGCACCAGGCCACCGCGTGGAGCGTCTGGGGTATCCCGAAGGCGCTGGTTGCGGGGAATGCAATGCATTGCACCGGGGATCTGGCCATGCTGCGTTCTGACGGAGAGGGCGTTTCGGCCAAGGTGGCGCTTCAAGTCTCGGAGATACTCACCTCGAGCTACATGGAGATGATCGAAGGGCAGTGCCTCGACCTCCAGTTTGAGGGGCGAACCGACATAACTGCCAACGAATACCTGCATATGAGCGCGTGCAAGACTGGTGCCCTGATACGGTGCGGCCTTGAGGCCGGGGCGCTGCTGGCTGGGGGCGATGAGGCGTCGGTGAGGGCCTTCGCCACTTTCGGCGAGGGTCTGGGGCAGGCGTTCCAGATCCGGGACGACTACCTGGGAATCTGGGGAGACGAAGAGACCCTGGGTAAGGCCACAGGAAACGACATTCGGCGCCGCAAGAAGTCCTACCCGGTCGTCTATGCGCTGGACAAGGCAAGCGGGGCGGCACTGGTCGACCTGAAACGCATCTACGGCCAGGAGGAACTGGAAGAGGACGACGTCCAGAGAGTGCTGGCCATCCTTGACGAAGTGGGGGCCAGGGAGCAGTCTGAGAGGATAACCGAATCGGAAGCCAGTCGCGCCCTGGAGGCTCTGACTCCGGTTCCCCTGCCGGAATGGGCCAGGACGGAGTCGGAAGAACTGGTGGATTTTCTGGCGAGAAGGGAATACTGAAAGTATCTAACAATTTAGAATCAGAAACGCGGATTGAGCCCAAGCAGCACATAGCCGCGCTTCACATCTGACCATCGCGAAGGAATACCGATGACAACCACCGCGAAACGCGCCAAACGGCCCGTGGAGCTATCCGTCCGCCTGGCGGCGTACATCCTCAGGAACAAAGCGCGCGGGCGGCGCAAGTTCCCCTTGGTTACCATGCTGGAACCTCTGGAGATGTGCAACCTGGCCTGCATCGGCTGCGGGCGCATCCGTGAGTACAAGCCGGTGCTGGACAAAATGATGCCCGTCGAGGAGGCAATCAACGCGGTCAAGGAGTCAGGGGCTCCCATCGTATCCGTCGCGGGCGGTGAGCCCACCATCCATCCGCGCATCCACGAGATCATCAACCGGTTGGTGGAGGAGAAATACTTCGTCTACTGCTGCACCAACGGACTGTTGCTCCAACGCGTGATGGACAAAGTACCGCCCTCCAAGTACCTGTGCTGGGTGGTCCACCTTGACGGGATGGAAGAGAAGCACGATGAATCCGTGGCCAGGGCCGGGGTCTTCAAGAAGGCGGTGGAAGCCATTGAAGAGGCCCTCGACCGTGGCTACCGGGTGTGTACGAACACCACTGTGTTCCGTGGCAGCGACGTTGAGGACCTGACGGAAATGTTCCGCATGGTCAGCGGAATCGGCGTCGAGGGCTCGATGATCTCGCCAGGATATGACTTCATCGACGCGCCAGACCAAGAAATCTTCCTGACACGGCAGGAATCTCACGAGCTTTTCCGGCAACTGCTGGACCCGGAGACCTCGGACGGGGCCAAGTTCTACAACAACCCGCTTTACCTGAATTTCCTGAAAGGAGACCGGGAATACCAGTGCACCGCCTGGTCCAACCCGACATACACGGTGATGGGCTGGCGCAAACCGTGCTACCCGCTGGCCGACGAGCACGTGGAGCATGTATCGGAGCTCTTTGACAAGGATCTATGGGACAACTACGGCGTGGGAAAGGACCCACGCTGCTCCAACTGCATGATGCATTGTGGGTTCGAGTCGGCAACCATTTTCAACGCGGTGCAGTCACCGCGCGACTGGGCCACCTTGATCAAGTCTGGCGCCGCGCACAAGGGCGGAATCACCGCCGCCTAGTCTCCGATCGCCACCTTCGGGGGAGCAAGCATTGCTCTATATCGTAGCCAGCATGGAAGAAGAACTGGCCGGCCTGCGGCGGGACATCGAGGCCCTGGAGTCGTCCGGTGGCGTCGGGCTCCCTGTTGAAATCCACCGGGTCGGCATTGGACCGGAGCGGGCCGGGGAAGCGATGGCTGCTGTGCTGGCCAATTCCAGGCGACGGTCACAGGGGGTGCTCATGCTGGGAGTGGCGGGAGCCGTGCAACTGGGGATGGAAACGGGCGAAATGCTGCTGGCCGAGAGCTACAT
Source organism: Dehalococcoidia bacterium (assembly GCA_965216065.1). Lineage (GTDB taxonomy): Bacteria > Chloroflexota > Dehalococcoidia > Lucifugimonadales > UBA3495 > VXOI01. The sequence goes on along the minus strand of CBDCFB010000001.1, from coordinate 1,263,845 downwards.
GCTGGACCCAGCAGTGGGAGAAGCCGAACCGGTGGTGCCGGACCCGGAAATGCTGCAGATGGCAGGTGCAGCCTCGGTCGCCGCGAGGATGCCGGTGAACCGCAGCAGTTCGCTGACAGTCGACCATCTTGTTTCCGAGATGCTAGAACGGCAGGATCTCAGGGACAGGTTCGGGGTCGCCAGCATAAACATGGAAGACCACGCCGTGGCCACCGCCGCCAGGGAGGCGGATGTGCCGTTCATCTCGGTAAGGGTGATTCTGGACATAGCAGAACAGCGACTGCCGGGGTACCTCCCCAAGTTGTCGAAGGGCCGAAACACGGTCTTCAGCGAGATACTGGCAAAGCCATGGAGGATCCCGACCCTGGTCAAGCTGAAGGGGCAGATGGACCTCTGCCAGTCGGTGCTTGCCAGGTTCGCCATGTCGTATCTAAAACTTGAGGCAGAGAGGCGAAGGAGCGCCAGGGAAAAGGCCGCCGCCGAAGCCATCTACTAGAACGGGCACCCCGCAGGTGTTCCGGAGCGGGACGAGCGTCATGAAAGTCCTCGTAACGGGAGCAACGGGGTTTATAGGCGGCAACTTGGCCCGGGAGCTGTGGGCTCGCGGATACCAGGTGCGGGCGCTTGCCCGACCGGGCAGCAGCCAATTAACAACGCAAGATACCGGCATTGAGCGTGTGGAGGGCGACATCCTGGACCGGGAGTCGGTCCTTCGGGCGGCGGAAGACTGCGAGGCGGTCTTTCACTGCGCCGCGGCGTACACCTTCTGGTCCAGGAACCCGCAGGGTGTCCGTCGGGCGAACGTTGAAGGCTCGGTGAACGTGCTTGAATGCGCGGCGCAAGCCGGGGCCAGGCGGATCGTTTACACCAGCACCGTCTCGACCATTGGTCTGCCCGGGGGCGATACCCTGGGCGACGAGAACACCCCTCTCACACCGCGCTCACTTCACGGCCACTACAAGCAGTCCAAGTTCGAAGCGGAACAGGAGGCGCTCCGGCTGGCCCGGGAGGGCATCCCAGTAGTGGTGGTCAACCCGACAGCCCCGGTGGGGCCCTGGGACGTGAAGCCAACGCCGACAGGCAGGATTGTGTTGGACTTTCTCCGTCGTCGAATTCCGGCCTACCTGGCCACCGGGCTGAACCTGGTAGACGTCGCGGACGTCTGCGCGGGACACATCCTCGCGATGGAGCGAGGGGAAATCGGAGAACGGTACGTATTGGGCAACCGGAACGTAACCCTGAAAGAAATGTTTGCGATGCTCAGCGGCATAACAGGTCTGAGAGCCCCGAGAGTGCGACTGCCGTACTGGGTGGTGGTAGGGGCAGGTTACGCGGAACAGGCCATCGCGGGCGGACTGCTGAAACGGGAACCATCCATCCCCGTTGAGGGAGTCCTGGCTTCGAAAAAGCCTGCCTGGGTGAGCAGCGCAAAGGCTATACGGGAACTGGGGATGCCCCAGGGCCCGGTCGAAGAGGCATTGGAACGGGCAGTGGGCTGGTTCACGGTTCACCGATACCTTGAATCCGCCAGGGACCGGGCAAGGACGTGAAAGCAGAAGTTATGAGTTCGATATCAAGGGTGCTGGGAAGACCAGGCGCACTGGCGCAGAAGGTGAAGAACGCCATCGACCGTTCGCACCGGTATTTCCAGGACACGCAGCACCCCGACGGCTACTGGTGGGGGGAACTGGAATCGAACCCGACCATGGAAGCCGAGTACCTGATGCTCAGCCAGTTTCTTGGGAGGAAAGACCCGGAACGGTGGCGCAAGGTCGCGAACTACATACTGACCAAGCAGCAGGCGGACGGTTCGTGGGGACAGTACTACGAAGCTCCAGGCGATGTGAGCACCAGCGTCGAGTGCTACTTCGCCCTTAAGCTGGCGGGGCACCCGGCGGATTCGCCGGACTTGACCCGGGCGCGGGAGTTCATTCTCAGCAGGGGCGGCGTACCGAAGACTCGAGTTTTCACGAAGATCTGGCTGGCTTTGTTCGGGCAGTGGGATTGGAGCGGAACGCCCAACCTGCCTCCGGAACTGATTCTGTTGCCGTCGTGGGCCCCGTTCAACATTTACGAGTTCTCCAGTTGGGCCAGGGCGACGATCGTGCCCATGAGCATCATTCTCACCGAGAGGCCGTACCGGGAAGTCCCCGAGTGGGCGCGTATTGACGAATTGTATCCAAACGGCCGGGAGGCGACCGACTTTTCGCTGAGTATGCCCGACGACTGGATATCGCGGGGATTGTTTACGCTGGACCGGTTGATGAACATCTACCGCAAGGTGCCAATGCAACCGCTGCGGGGACTGGCAAGAAGAAGGGCAATCCAGTGGATACTGGAACACCAGGAAGCCGACGGATCTTGGGGCGGAATTCAGCCGCCATGGGTCTACTCCCTCATCGCGCTCCACCACGCAGGGGACGACGAGTTTACCGACGCCCTGAACAAGGGATTCGACGGTTTCGACTCTTTTGCCATCGAGGACGAGGACACCTGCACCGTTCAGGCCTGCATCTCGCCCGTGTGGGACACGTGCCTCGCGCAGGTCGCATTGCTGGAGTCCGGGGTGTCCGGCGATGACCCAATGGTGCAGAGGTCAAGCCGATGGCTGATGGAAAACCAGATACTTGCCGAGGGCGATTGGCAGGTGAGGGCCAAGGAAATCCCTCCGGGAGGATGGGCCTTTGAGTTCCACAACGACAAGTACCCGGACATCGACGATTCGTCCGAGGTCATTATCGCCCTGGCCCTGGCCCTGGCGGAACTGGAGGGGCAGGATGAGGCCGAGCGCCGAGAGGCCATCCGGCGCGGGGTGGAATGGATCGAGGGAATGCAGTCCCGCGGCGGAGGATGGGCGGCTTTCGACAAGGACAACAACCGCTGGTATGTGACCAAGATCCCGTTCTTCGACTTCGGGGAGACGCTGGACCCACCCAGTGCGGACGTTACGGCCCACATTCTGGAAATGTACGGCCGCCTTGGGTATACGACAGCCTATCCGCCCGTGCAAAAAGGGTACGAGTACCTGCGAAGAGAGCAGGAGAACGACGGCCCCTGGTTCGGTCGATGGGGTGTCAACTATATCTATGGAACCGGCGCCGTGCTCCCCGCGATGGAGTCGATAGGGGAGGACATGCAGCAGCCATACGTTCGAAGGGCCGTTGACTGGTTGCTGAAACACCAGAACGAAGACGGCGGGTGGGGCGAGTGCTGCGGCTCGTACGTTGACGACTCCCTGCGCGGAGTGGGACCGTCGACTGCCTCGCAGACGGCCTGGGCGCTGCTGGCACTGAATTCAGCGGGGGAGTCCGGGTCCGAGGCGTGCCAGCGCGGCGTGCAATACCTGCTCGAATTTCAGCAGGACGACGGTAGCTGGGAAGAGCCCTACTTCACGGGCACGGGATTCCCGGGATATCGCATCGGCCAAAAGCCGAACGGTCAGATGAAGCCCGGAGAGTCCGGCTACCAGGGTCTGGATATGCCGGCGGGATTTATGATCAATTACCACCTTTACCGGAACTACTGGCCCCTGCTGGCGCTGGGACGCTTCGCCCGGGCCATAGCCGAATCCAATCCGGAGTAACTGTACCGACTCGAGGGCGCAGCCTGCACGCATCCCGCAGGAGAAGGGCGGGGATAAAGGACGCGAAACATGAAGGCCAAATCGTTTAGTCTCAGTGTCAAGACCAGGGAAGCCCCGGAGTTCATCGACATCACCGACTGGGTATCGAACTGTGTCGCCGAATCGAAGGTGAACAACGGATTTGCGGTTGTGTTCTCCAAACATACAACGGCGGCGGTGAAGATCAACGAGAATGAGCCGCTGCTGCTGGAAGACATGACCTGTTTCCTTGAGGGAGTCGCCCCGCGGCACGCAGACTATCGGCACAACGACTTTGAGGTCCGCACGGTCAACATGACGCCCGACGAATCCCCGAACGGCCACGCACATCTTCAGCATCTGCTTCTGGGGACAAGCGAGACCGTGCCAATCATCAACGGCGAGATGCAATTCGGCACCTACCAGAGCATTTTCTTCATAGAACTGGACCACCCGCGCAACCGGCAGGTGATGGTCCAGGTGGTAGGCGAATAGAGTCCTAGACCGGAACTGCGGGTAGGGAACACTTCAGCACCCTTGCATGATTGTTCGGTGCATATGTCGGCATCTAAGACCGAGCTCGAGTTGGCCTACGCCGAATGCCGGAGCGTCACGAGGCGTGAGGCCAAGAACTTCTTCTATGCGTTCGTTACCCTCCCGAAGGCCAAACGCAGAGCGATTTGCGCAGCCTACGCCTTTTGCCGCCACTGCGACGACTCCGTCGACGAGGCGGCATCGGGAGAAGACAAGCTGTCTGCCCTGTCAGAGCTGCATTCCAGCCTCAGACTGTCCTACCAGGGCCGCGCACCGTCCCGCATGTTTCTGGCCCTCGCTGACACGGCTGAACGCTATTCGATTCCGGAGAGCTACTTCCGTGAGATAATACGGGGGGTAGAATCCGACCTCGTTAAGACCCGCTACCAGAATTTCGAGGAACTGAAGGAATACTGCTACCGGGTGGCATCGGTGGTGGGGCTCGTTTGCCTCCAGATCTTCGAGTACCAGGACGATGCGGCAAAGGAGTACGCGGTAGACCTGGGCCTGGCAATGCAGCTGACAAACATCATGCGGGACGTGCGCGAGGACTGGGACATGGGGCGTGTCTACCTGCCGCAGGATGAGATGGCGCACTTTGGCTTTACCGAGGAGCATCTCCGGAATGCCGAGAGGAACGAGGCATTCGTGGAGTTGCTACGGCTCCAGGCAGAACGGGCCCGCGAATATTTCCGGAGCGGATTCCATCTCCTCCCGTTTCTGTCACGCCGCAACCGGGGATGCCCGGCCGTACTGGGGTCGATATACTCCCGGCTGCTGGACCGGATCGAGCAATCGGGATATGACGTACTGGGGGAGAGACGCATCGCGTTGAGCACCGGAGAGAAGGCGCGCATAACCGCGCGCGCCTGGCTGACCAGTACTATCTCCCTTTCCGGACCCCCATCCTGAAGCCCCGCACCACGACCGGGCATAGACCGGCGGACGACGCCTGCGCCAGGTACTGCTCATGACCTCGCATGGCAGGGTTGTTGCGGTAACGGGATCCTCGGGGCACATTGGCGCCAAGCTCCTGGAGCATCTTGAAGAGACGCCTGGATTGGGGAAGCTGGTCGCCTTCGACACGCGTCCTCTTCAAGCCCCCATCCACAACATTGCTGCGTTCCGGCGGGATGTCGCGATCCCCATTCGCGACGAACTTGCCCAACTGCGGGTTAACACCCTGGTTCACCTGGCTTTCGCCTGGAGATCTGGCCTGAGGCGGCGCGAGGCGGCGGCGATGAGCGAACGAAACGCCGCAATGTTGAAGGGGGTCCTCGCGTCATGCCGACAGGCCCGCGTGGGGCATGTTGTTTACCTGAGTTCCCATTCCGTATACGGCGCCCGGCCGGACAATCCCCTGCCCCTGCACGAGGCCTCACCGTTGCGGCCGGCTCAGGGATTCCCTTATGCGCAGGACAATCTCCGGGCCGAGCAGACTCTCCAGGAATATGCCGAGGAAAACCCGGACACCAAAGTAACCATTCTTCGAAGCTGCTCTGCCCTGGGGGCATTTACCAACGCGAAGATGCTGCGGGAGTTCTACTTTCCCGGATGGGTGGGGTTTTCTGACTACAACCCCCCGTTGCAGTTCGTCTATGAAGACGACCTTGCACGAGTGCTCTGCCTGGCGATCACCCAGGCGCTTCCAGGGATATTCAATGTGGCTGGGAACGGAGTGGCTTTCCTCCGGGAACTCCCCGAGACACTGGCCGCCCGGCGTATGCTGCTGCCTGCGTCTCTCGCCTACCCGCTGAAGCGGCTGACCGGGGGGTCGTCGGTGGCCTATTCGCACAACCTCGACCGCTGGCCGATCATAATGAGCACCGCCCGGTTACAGCGTGAGACCGGCTACCGTTTCCGGCACACGGCGTCCCAGGCAATGACAGCCCTGACCAGCTACAACGATGACCTGCAGGACCAATCAGTCAGGTGGGCCGCTACTCGAAACCGACCTGCATGAATGCCGAGCCTCGACGGAGAGATACCATCGGCCCCGCAACAGACAGGCCCCTTCGCATCATTATCGATACGGACCCCGGCGTAGACGACGCCATCGCCATCCTGCTGGCACTGGCGGCTCCGGGGGTTGAGGTCGTAGGCTTGACCACGGTGGGCGGAAACGTGCCGAGAGCGCGAGCGACCCGCAACGCACTCGCCCTCCTGCAGGCAGCGAAACGACCTGACATTCCGGTCGCGAAGGGGGCCGCTCGCCCCCTGAGAGGAAGGTACAGACCATCCGTGGCGTTCCATGGTCCAGGCGGGCTGTCTGTCAGGCTGCCTGAGTCTGCGCTCCCCGCTACCGGCTTGTCGGCGACCGACTTTTTCGAGGGACAGATCGACGCCTCTCGAGGGAACCTGACGGTCGTGGCACTGGGGCCACTGACCAACGTCGCCCGATTGGAACGGCGGCATCGCGGTATTCTCGGGCAGTGTTCTGGCCTAGTAATCATGGGCGGAGCGGTGGAATCGCGGGGGAATGTGACGCCCAGGGCGGAGTTCAACTTTCACAGCGATCCGCTGGCAGCCTCGGATGTCCTTGGGTTGGATACGCCGATGGTCCTGGCTGACCTCGCTGCGTGCCGGCAGGTCGGCATCAGCCGGGAACAGGCTCGGGGGCTAACGTCAGACTCGCTGGTGGGCAAACTGGCACTGCGGATCCTGCAGGGATGGTTCGCTCGGGACGAACACCGGCAGAAGTTTGAGTTCTACGACCCACTGGCGGTTGCGCTGGCAGTGGACCCGGGACTGGCGACGACGAGGCATTTGGAGCTGTCGGTGTGTACCGAGCCCGGCGAAAGCTGGGGAGAATCCACGGTTACCGCGGAGCCCGGCCCGGTGGCGTTGGCAGACAAGGTGGACTCGTCGCGATTTTTCGCCTTGCTTGGAGATTTTTTCGGCTGGCGAGGACTCTAGCCGGGCGTGCCCACCGATTGCACGGCTGCTGCTGAGACGAATCCTCGTCGCATTGAATTCTCCGAGAAATGGCCGGACTCGGGTTCGTCCGCTATGCCACGAATTGAACGGGTAGGGTATCCTAGTCGTTCAGAACTTCAGGATTAGAAGGCAGACGATGCTGAAACTTGTTCAATTCGGAATACTCGTGGCTGTAATGGCGCTGCTGTTGGCCTGCTCAGACCCGACGCCAACCCCAACCGCCACACCGGAACCAACACCCACGCCTGCGCCGACCAACACACCGGTGCCTACGCCCACAGCAACGCCGGAGCCCACGGCCACTCCCCGGCCGGAGCCCACGCCCACCGAGGAGCAAGACCACGGCGACGAAGGAGCGTCGGGACGGTTGACTCCCCTGACGCTGGATGACCCGGAGGCGATCGCAGCCGAGTTGTCGCAGTCCGAGTTGGCCTGTCTCGCCGGCAACGCCGACATCGAGAGGCTGCTGGAACTGTTTGCCAATCCCGAGGCGGCCACAAACGAGGAACAGACGCTACTGATCGGGTGCCTCAAAGACGAGACTGTGTTGCGTCTCTTCCTGGCAGGGCTCCTGGGCGACACGGGGCCGCTGAGCGAGCAATCCTCGATGTGCATTCTCAAAGGGACTGAGGGAGTTGACCTGAAGTCCGTGATGCTGTCTGGCATAGCAGGAAACGAAGAAGCCGCGATGGTCGGCAGCATGTCCGCGTTGTTCATTTCCATTGGCTGTCTGAATGAACAGGAACTGGCGGCTGCCGCGCCATCCCTGGGCATGACGCCGGAAGACTTCGAGAGCCTGGGTTGCGTGATGGAGCAACTGGGAGGCCCGGAGGGCATGGCCGACGTCCTTGGGAGCCAGGACGAAGCAGCCTTCATGACCCTCTTCGGCGCCGCCATTGGATGCGGCCTGCAGCTGGATGGGGCCCCTCCAGGCGGCTAGGAAGCTATCTCAAGACCTGCCGTCTCCCCCACCGTCATTCCTGCGAAAGCAGGAATCCAGGGGGACTAGGCAGTAACCGTTCATGGGTTCGTTCTGAGCCAGTTTCTAAACTGGGACTGGACGGGCAGCGGCTTCGGACCGCAGGATGGGGATCAGTTCCCTTCCGAAGTCCACGGTGTCCTGCAGCGGGTCGAAGCCGCGGATGAGTACGGTGGTGCACCCAGCGTCGTAGTAGGCGAGCAGTGATTCCGCCACCTGTTCGGCAGTGCCAACCAGCGCGGTGGTGCTGCCAGCAGCGCCGGTTGCGGCGGCGATGGGCATCCAGAGGCGCTGGTCGTGTATCTCACCCTGGGCAGCAAAGTCCAGAAGCCTGCGGGAGCCGACGGACTGGAGCCGAGCCGGGGTGTTGGGTCCGACGGAGTCGTCCAACGAGCCGCTCACCCGCTCGAGGATTGCCTTCGCCCGCTCCCATGCCTCTCCCTCAGTGTCGCCCAGGATGGGGCGCACGGAGAGGCTGAAGCGCATGTCGCGTCCGTAGCGAGCGGCTCGGGAGCGTATCTCGGCGATCTGCTCCCTGATCGCGGCTATCGGTTCCCCCCAGAGCGCGTAGACGTCGGCGTGCCTCGCGCCGACCTCGATGGCCGCCTCGGACGCTCCGCCGAAATACAGCGGAACGTGGGGGCGCTGCTTCGTCCTTACCTGGCTGTGGGCCTGCTCCAGGTGGTAGAACTCGCCCTGGTAATCGAATGGGGCGTATTCGGTCCAGATGCGGCGGACTATGTCCATCCATTCGCCGGTCCGCCGATACCGGGAGTCGTGATCCAGCCAGTCGCCGTCTCGGCGCTGCTCTTCATCGCTGCCTCCGGAAATCACGTGGAGGGCGATGCGGCCACCGGACAGCTGGTCCAGGGTAGCAGCGTGGCGGGCGGCCAGAGTCGGGGCCATGAAGCCGGCTCGGTGGGCAATCAGATAGCCGAGCTCCTCGGTGCGGGTTGCGGCGTACCCAGCCACGGCGAAACTGTCCGCAGTGGCCGAGGAGTAGCCGATGAGGACCTTGTCGAAGCCGCTCTGCTCGTGGGCCAGGGAGAACTCGGCGATGTACTCCGGGTCGACACCTGCGGGTATCTCATCGGCGGGGTTGATGCCTCCACCGAACAGGCTGACGGTTACGCCGCGGGAGGAGTCCCGTTCCCGGTTGACACCGATCATGCCGATTACTTCGATGCTGGACTCTCGTTCTTTCACTTTGGTTTCCTCATATCGGCGCGCTCTCATGCCGAGCTGGCACGGAGCCGGGGCAGAAGCTGGGTCGAGTACAAATGGCTCAGGCCGGTGATGATAGCAAGGCCCAGGGCGTAGCCGGCCTCCCCGGGTGTGTAACTCACCGTGAGGACTGCGATCCAGGTGAGCACGGGAACACCGGCAAGGAACATGAAGAGTGCGATGATCGCCTTGCGGTTGTGATATAGGACAACCAGGGAAAGCGCGCCCAGCGGAAGGGCGATGATGGGGAATGTGGCGATCATTACTCCCACGGATACAGCGGCACCTCGACCGCCCCGAAAGCGCAGGAAGACCGGCCATACATGGCCAATCAAGGCACAGATGCCGGCCAACATCTGGATCCCGGAATTGTCGGAGATGGCGCCAACCACAATGACGGCGACGCCTCCCTTGATGATATCGAAGGCCCCGCAGGCCAGGCCGGCTCTCGGCCCGATCTCGCGGTAAACGTTGGCTGCGCCGCTGTTGTTGTCGCCGATGCTCCGTATGTCGCTCCCGAGAGCAAACCTGACAAACAGGTAGGCCGTCGGAATTGCGCCTATCAGGTAGGCCAGCAATCCCAACCCCAGCCAGTGAGCAATCTCGATCAACATTTCCACCAGCGCCTGCGGGTATCTCCTCTACGCGGCAGGGGCAGGTCGAAGGCCTGCCCCTGCGAGTCCTGACAACATCAGATTCTTCATTTCCTCAGTGCTGTCCACGCATCGTGGTTCTCCTGCATGGAGTGGACATGTTCAGGGACATGGCTTTCGTACACATCCAGCCAGTCGTCAAGGGTCATGTTCCCGTTCTCGGGATGACATGCGGAGTGGCTCCAGGTGGATTCGGGCAGAGTCTTTATCAATGTGAAGGTCTTGTGCCGCAGCCACCTGAAGAGTTCCAGGGTGTCCGGGATGTCCTGTTCGTGGTAGAGCAGGGCCTCGGCCCATTGGTTCTCATCGTAGGCCATCAAGGAGAGCCCGGGCTCGGCAATCAGCCTGCGACACCTTATGTAGCTGTTGGCCTCGCTGTCGGCGATGTGTATGAGATGCTCGTGGATGCTCCAGCAACCATGCTCGTCGCGGAAGGTCCACATCTCCCTGGGGAATTGCTCCAGGGCCGAGGTCAACTGCTCATAGCCCTGCCCGTAGGACTCAATTTTCCGGGTCCTCTGCTCCGGGGTCATTGCGGTCATGTCCCAGGTAGATGTGGATGCCGTCTAGGCCGCGACCATCTTGGGAAGGGCGGCGGTGCACCAGTGCATGTACTTCGGGTTCCGCCCGAAAACGATGTCAAAGTACATCTGCTTCAACTGGGCGGACACCGGTCCCGGCTTGCCGTCGGCAATGTCGCGGCTGTCCAGGGAGATGACGGGAGTGAGATGGGCGGCCGTGCCGCTCAGGAAAATCTCGTCGGCCAGGTACAACTCGCTGCGGTCAATGCGGCGCTCCACGACCTGCAGGCCCAGGTCCTCGCGGGCCAGTTCCATAACCGTCTCGCGGGTGATACCCGGGAGTGGATTGTCCTCGAGGATGGGCGTGATGAGCTGCCCCTTGCGCATCATGAAGATATTCTCGCCGGAGCCCTCGGAGACATGCCCGTCCTGATTCAGCAGGATCGCCTCGTCGAAGCCACCCAGCACTGCCTCGGTCTTGGCAAGGATGCTGTTCAGGTAGTTGGCGGAGGTCTTGATCTGCGTGGGGTGTATCTGGTCTTCCATCCGTCGCCAGGACGAGGTGCAGCAGCGCAGGTTCTCGGTACCCAGGTAATTGCCGAATGGGACAACGATGAGGGTGAAGTCGCTGGCGATCTCGTGGAGCTTGAGGTTGGCAACCAGCTCCTCGCTCTTGTAGGCAAGGGGCCTGATGTAGACGTCCGAGCGATTGCCGTTCTTCTCGACCAGCTCGACTGTAATGCGGCAGAGGTCGTCGACGCTGTAGGGGATGTCCAGCATCAGCATCCTGCAGCCTTGGTGGAGCCGCTCGTAGTGCTCACGCAGGCGGAAGATGTAGGTGGCCTCGTGGTCGGAGTTCCAGTTGCCGCGTATGCCCTCAAATACGGCGGTCCCGTAGTGGAGGGCATGAGTCATCACACTCACACGGGCATCCTCCAAGGGCACCATGTCGCCCTTGAAGAAGGCGAACTGGGGTTGGGACGCGCCATTGTCGGAAGCCGTGCGGTTGGTCATTTCAGCAGTCCTCGGGTGAGAATCAGTCCTGAATTATATTGGAAAGGGGGAATCCGTGCCAGCCGTGTGGGACTGGCGAAGTCGTCCGGTTCCGGACGGTCCCGCAAGTGAGGAGCGGGTCTGAATCCCTTACAGAGGCACGCTTGGTTTCCGGGGCACCCGATGCGGTGACTGGTGGTCTATAATCTCGCTGGCCCAGAGAGGCCGGTATCATCACCTGCCCAGGAGTCGGCGCCGCATGAGGGGACAGGTAACACGGGCTGTGGCGGCGGGGCTGGCCCTGCTGGGCGCGCTGGCCATTGCGGTTGCGGCCGTGATCCTGATGACCGGAGATGATGAGACCGCACCGGTTTTGGTGGTAGCGCCAGAACCGACGGCATCGCCACCAACGGCGGCGCCGGATATCCGGGTTCAGGTGAGCGGGGCCGTCGTGTCGCCCGGGGTATACACGATGAAAGAGGGCGACCGGGTGATGGACGCCGTAGCGGCGGCCGGAGGAGTACAACCCAACGCCAACCTGCCGGCCCTGAACCTGGCCCGCCGGGTGCAAGACGAAGCTCACTACCACATTCCGTTCGTTGGCGAGACTCCTCCTGCAACTCTCGAAGTCCTCTCCATCAGCGTCCAGGGCCGAAACGACGGCGTCAGCGACACCCTGATAGATATCAACACCGCCACAACCCGTGAGCTGGAAACGCTCCCCGGGATCGGGCAGGTGATGGCAGAAAGGATCATTTCCTACCGGGAGGACAATGGCCCCTTCTCGTCCGTCGACGAATTGGACATGGTTGCGGGAATCGGCCCGAAGACGCTGGAATCAATCCGTCCACTGGTCAAGGTCTCGGAATAGCGGTAGCACCCCTTCGGGGCACGACAAGGGTCAGCGCAGGGCACGCTGCCTCCGAGGTAAGTGAGCTTTGAGACTTGGGCTGTTATCGGCGGCCTGGCTGGCAGGGGTGCTGCTGGGGCTGTCTGCGTCGCCCGACCCAGCCGGGCCGCTGTTGTTGGCCGGTGCCGGCGGAATGCTGGCAGCAGGGTTTCGGCTTGCGCGCTTCCCCGCCTTCCCGGCAGTGCTGGCGGCGGTGCTTCTACTGGGAGTGGGAAGGGCCGGGCTTGACTACCGTCCCGCTGGCTCTGCATTCGACTCGGGTCATGAGGTCATCACAACAGGCAGGATAGTCGACGACCCAGAGCAATCGACAAGGCAGGTCCGCTTCGAATTCGAGGTCTCCCAAGTACAGACCGGCAGCGAAATCCGGGAAGCGGACGAGCGCTGGCTGGTCTATGCGAGTCCGCCGGATGAGCTGATACACAGGCGGACGGCTCCCTTCTTCAGGTACGGGGACAACCTGACTGTCAAGGGAACGCCGACGGAGCCGCAGCCGGTGGACGGGTTCGACTATGCCGCATACCTGTCGGCACAGGGCGTCAGCGCCACAATGTTCGCCCATCAGGTGGAAGTTACCGGTGAAGGCGGCGCGTGGTGGCGAGCTGCGATCTTCAAGGCCCGCGGGCGTCTGGCAGAAAGCCTTGAGCGGACGATGCCGTATCCGGAATCGGCGCTGGCTTCGGCAATGCTCCTGGGCAAACGGGAGTCCCTACCCGACGAACTGGTCGAGAAGTTCCGCGGGACTGGCGCGGCGCACCTGCTGGCCATATCGGGCCTGCATGTCGGGGTGCTGCTGGCGGTTACGGCGGGCACGGCAGCGTGGGTGCTGGGTAGGCAAAGGCCCACTCACCTGATGGTGGCGGGCGTGGTCATCTGGCTGTATGTGCTGGTGGCTGGCGCTCCTCCTTCGGCCATTCGGGCTGCAGCCATGGGTACGGTGTACCTGATGGCGCTCGGACTGGGTCGCCCTTCCAGCGTGCTGCCGGCGCTGGCGCTGACGGCGGCGGTGATGACCGCAGTGTCCCCCAACCTGATACGCCAAGTCAGCTTTCAACTGAGCTTCACCGCCGTGGGTGGCATTGCGCTGGCCTTGGCGATGTCCGGAGGCGCGCTGAACTTCGGCAGCTCGCCGTCGACAGCCTGGTGGAGACGATTGCTGGGCTGGGCAGCGGCACTACTCGCAGTTTCGGCGGCGGCAACCCTGGCAACCTGGCCGCTGGTGGCGCTGAATTTCGGGCGGGTGGCATTGATGAGCGTGCCGGTGTCCTTGCTTGCGGTACCGGCGGTGGCCCCGCTGCTGGTCTTGCGCTGCTGGCCGCTGCCGGAGGCCTGGCCTTCGGGCCACTGGGACAGGTTATTGGCTGGATTGCGGTTGCTCCTTCTGCATGGGTGATCGGCGTGGTTTCGGCCTTCCCGTCGTGGACGATCGAGGGCGACTGGGTCGGAACTCCGCTGTTGGCAGGGTGGTACGGCGGGTTGGGGCTGCTGCTCCTGGTTGCGCACCCGCAACGGGTGCGAAGCCTGCGCAGGGCCGTTGCGGGTGTGCCGGGGCGGCTGAGGGCCGTCCTGCAGAGAGGACCTTCGACGGGTTCCGGGCAAACCGGGGGAGGATGGGGGCTGCCCGGTACGGCCTTTACGCTGCCGGCCGCCATTGCCCTCGGAGTCGCCGCGGCCATCCTGTGGAGCAGGGTGGCGGGCGGACCGGATGGGCTCCTTCATATTCACTTCCTGGACGTGGGGCAGGGGGACAGCATCCTGGTGGTAACTCCGTCGGGGAGGCAGGCACTGATCGACGGCGGCCCCGACGGGGATGTGGTTTCCCATGCGCTGGCCGACACGCTGCCGGGCGGCGACCGAAGCCTGGACCTGGTGGTGATGACGCACCTGGACTCGGACCACAGCGGCGGGCTGCTGGCGGTGCTGGACCGTTACAGCCTCGGGGCCATGGTGGCCGGGCCGCAGCCGCCGGGCAACGAGATGCAGGCGCAGTGGGAGCAGCGACTGCAAAAGCACAACATCGCGCCGGTGGAGGTGAGCGCCGGGTATGTTATAGAGTTGGACGACGGTGTCATCCTACGGGTGCTGAATCCGCAGCCTGCAGTTGCGTTTGGGGACACGAACAACGACTCCGTCGTGATGCGTCTGACTTACGGACAAGTCAGCGTGCTGCTGACAGCCGATGTGGAAAGGGAGGCGGAGGAGCGGCTGATGGCCAGCGGCGGGGACCTGCGCAGTACGGTGCTGAAGGTGGGGCACCACGGAAGCAGCACTTCGACGACGGAGCGATTCCTTGATGCCGTGGACCCGGCAATCGCGGTGGTCTCGGCCGGGGCGGGCAACCCCTATGGCCACCCGGCCCCGGAAGTGGTGCGGCGACTCGAGGCGAAGATCGGCGCCCCGGGCGTCTACCGGACGGACCTGCAGGGTGAGGTGGAGGTGGTCAGCGACGGAGTGTCGGTGTGGGTCAGCACGGAGCGGTAGGCGCAATTGACTCCTGAGTCTGGGGTAACCTAAGATCTGAAAGCGCCATAACCTTCAATTGGTCCATGCAAGGGGTAAACGTCATGGCTTTCGAAGACGACATCAAGAAACTTGCTGATGGTATATCTAATTTCAGGGATCGACTGCAAACGGAAGAGGCCACCAAGCAGTCCTTGGTTTTGCCGTTCTTGCAGGCTCTGGGATACAACGTCTTTGACCCTGATGAGGTAGAGCCCGAATTCGATGCCGACTTTGGGGAAACACGCGGGTGGAAGGCCGACTACGCACTCAAGTCTGACAGAGTGCCGGTTATTATCATTGAGTGCAAGCAGGTTTCAAACAATCTCTCTGGGGTAGTGCCTCAACTCGGGCGCTATTTCCCGCATACGAAGGCTAGAATCGGCGTCTTAACAAACGGGTTGGTCTACAAGTTCTTCACAGACCAGAACGAAATCAACAAAATGGACGAATCTCCGTTTTGGGAATTTAACCTTCAAACTCTAAGTGACAGAGATTTGGAGCAATTGGAGAAATTCCTTAAGGGTTCAGACGTCGCAGACGCAGTAACAGCTGCGTCCCGCTTGAAATATATCGCAGGAATGAAACAGACGCTTAGCCAACAGTACCATCAACAGCCAGACGATGCTTTTGCCGAATGGCTGGCAAGACCCTTGCTCCCGCCCAGAAGTAGGATGACCGAAGACATCAAGAATATGGCCCAGCAAGCCTTGCGCGAATTTGTTACGGAACTAGTCACTGGCTCTTTGGCAAGAGGCAACCAGACACCGGAACCTATATCGGAAGAAGAACCGTCATTTTTGGAATTCGAGGAGACTGAGGGCGACGTTGATGAAGAAAACAACAAGGTCGAAACGACGGATGATGAATTAAGAGCTTATGACGTTGTCAAAGAGATAGTCGGCGAATTGGTTGACGCATCACGGGTAATACTACGAGACAATCCTTCCTACTGTCCTGTTTTCCTGGACAATAACAGAAAACCATTGGTCCGCTTCTTCTTTGACAGAAGCCCGAAACAAATAGGCTTGTTCGACGGAAGCCGATACAGCAGTGGTGCTTTGATAGCGACCATTTTCAACATCGATTCCATAAGTGACTTGCACAACCATGCTGACCAGATTCGGGAGACGACCCGTCGTTACCTAGAATCGTGAGACGACAACGATTATCCTGCTGAAAGAGGGGCGACCGGGATGGTTGCCCTTTTCTTTGCGGGTAGCTTAAGGTTTCGTAGGCATTTTTGAATCGGGGAGTCGTTACATTGACGGAAATTGTCCGAGTTGACGGGCGGCGGTGGGACGAGCCGCGCCCGGTGAACATAACAGTGGGGTACCAGAGGTCGGCGGAGGGGTCGGCTCTCATCGAAATGGGCGGAACCAAGGTACTGTGCGCCGCGTCGCTGGAGGAGCGGGTGCCGACATTCCTGCGAGGGCAGGGCACCGGATGGGTAACGGCTGAATATTCGATGCTCCCGAGAGCCACCAATACGCGCAACTCGCGGGAGCGGGATACCGGGCGGATCAGCGGAAGGTCTCAGGAGATCCAGCGGCTGATCGGGCGGTCGCTGCGGTCGGTCACGGACATGGCAGCGCTGGGCGAGCGGACGGTTCAGATCGACTGCGATGTGATCGAGGCGGACGGTGGGACCAGGACGGCATCGATCACCGGGGCGTATGTGGCCCTGCACCAGGCAATGACGCTGCTGGTGCGCAACAGGGTGATCCGGCGGGTGCCGCTGGAATGCCCGGTGGCGGCGGTGAGCGTAGGGATCCTCAGAGACGAGTTGCTGCTGGACCTCTGTTACTCGGAGGACTACGAGGCAGAAGTGGACTTCAACGTGGTGATGACGGCCAGCGGCGGGCTGGTGGAGCTGCAGGGTGCGACGGAGGCCCGTCCGTTTGCCCGCCCGATGGTAGAGCAGGTGCTCGCCCTGGCGGCGCGAGGGCTGGAGCCGCTGTTCCGGGCGCAGCGTGACACACTGCGGCGGGTGTAGGAAGTTCCCTCATGCTGCTATCGGCAATGAGGCCGATGCGCCGGATTGTCGCCCCCATCCCGACCCTCCTCCTCGAGAGGTAGGGAAATTAAATCAGCGGAATTGGGAACACTTGGAAACTATCTCAAAGCGATTACGCTCTGATGGCATAGAGCAGTTACCGGCAAGTGCCACTGGATTCCCGCTTTCTCGGGAATGACGGTTTGGGGGCGTGGGGAATGTTTTGGGGCGTGGGAGGTATTGAAATAGTTTCTCAGCCCGTCGGCTCGCCGTCTTCGGTGAGGTGGACCAGGGGGAGGCCCAGATCAGAGAGCGAGGCCTCGACCGAGGCACGGTCTCCGACAACCAGAATTTTGATGTTGTCCGGGCGCATGTATTTCCCGGACACGCGATGGATGTCATCAAGGGTGATTGCCTCGACGGCTGGGCGGACACTGCGGAAATAGTCGTCGGGCAGGCCAAACTGCTCCAAGGCCGCAAGCTGCCCCAACACCGAAGCAGGGCGCTCAAAACTCGCCGGGTAGGCCCGGAGGACGCCGTCCTTGGCGTTGGACAGCTCTTCGGCGGTTATGGGGCGCTCGGAGTGGACTTCGCGGAACTCCTTCAGCGTCTCGTAGACCGACTCGCCGGTGGCGTTGCTCTGCACCGAGCCGCCGGCGACCAGCAGGGAAGGTCGGCGGTTCCACTGGATTGAAGACATGTAGCCGTAGCTGTATCCCTTGTCCTGGCGCAGGTTCTGGTTGAGGCGGGCCGAGAACTGGCCACCAAAGGAGTAGTTGGCCAGCAGCAGGGCAAAGTAGTCCGGGTGGAGACGCGGAACGAGGGGCTGCACCGTGCGAATGACCGACTGGGGAGCACCTGGGCGGTCAACCAGATAGATGGTCGTTGTGCTGTCGAGGGGGTCGCTGTCGCCACGGCCGGGGGCATCGGGGCCAGAGCCGTTCCAGGCTCCGAGCACCTGGGCGGCGCGGCGCATGACTTCCTCGCGGTCAACGTCGCCGACTACCAGCAGATGTGCGTTGTCGGGGCGGTACGCGCGGCGGAACAGGCCTATCAGGTCGTCGCGGGTGATGGCCTGTATCGAGTCCTCGGTACCGGTGATTGGGTGGCCATATCCGCTGCCGACCGGATACGCGAGGCCGGCGACCAGACGCTCTGCGACGACGTTGGGTTCGTCCTTGCTTCTTCGCAGGTCGGTGAGGTGCTCCCGGCGCACCCGGTCAAGCTCATGCTGGGGGAAGTCGGGGGACAGCATCACCTCGCCCATCATTTCCAGGGCACTGCCCCAGTGTTTCGCCAGTGTCTCGGTGGAAAGCAAGCTGTATTCTCGGCGGCTGTCGACGGACAGTCGGGCACCTATGAACTCGAATTCGTTGGCAATCTGCTGGCTGGGCTTCCCGGCAGCTCCCTCGGGGAGCATGTCTCCAACCAGGCCGGCGAGGCCAGGGAGGTCTGCCGGGTCGGCGGAGGCACCGGTGCCAAGTAGGACGCCAAAGGCGACGATGGGCATGCCCCGCTGCTCAACTACCGTGACACCCATGCCATTGGGCAGGCGGTCGCGGGTGGGCAGAGGCGGAGTGAATGCCGGCTCCTTCGACGGGGGAGGCATGATGTTGCGGTCGATGGTGGTCGATGCAGCCGAGAGCGGCGTCTCGGGCAGCACCCGCAGGCGCACCCGGTTGTCGCCCACGTAGGCCTGGGCGACCCGCAGGATATCCTCGCGCTGCACGGCGAGGCAGCGGTCGAGGCTGGTGTTGATCAGCCCCGGGTTGGACTCGATGATGTTGAAGTGGTTGAGCTGGTCGGCCCGCCCGCCGAAGCCGCCGATGCGGGCCAACTGGCGGAAGTGGGTGGCCTCAATCCGGTTCTTGGAGCGGGCGATTTCTTCGTCGGTGGGTGGGTTGCGATGGATGTTCTCGAGTTCAGCCTCGACTGCAGCCTCGACCTCGTCCAGGCTGTGTCCCTCGGCGGCGGTCACCTGCACCAGGAGCTGCCCGGCGATCTCGGAGGGTACGTAGCGGATGAAGGCGTGCTGGGCGATCTGCTTCTCGTACACCAGCGAGCGGTGCAGGCGCGAGCTGAGGCCGTCGGACATTACCGCCTGGTAGAGCTCCAGCGGCGCGTCGTCCGGGTGTCCCTCGGGCGGAGCGGGCCAGGCGATGTAGAGGCGCGGCAGGGTTACCTTGTCTCGCATCTCTATGTCCACGCGGCCGGACAGGAGCGAGTCCTGGCGTTCGATGCGGGGCACGCTTTCTCCCGGGGGCAGGTCGCCGAAGTAGCCGTTGACCAGCTCGAGGGCTTCGTCCGCGCGGAAGTCCCCGGCGATGGCGAGGCTGGCGTTGGAGGGGCCGTAAAAGCGCTGGAAGAAATTCTTCACATCGTCCAAGCTGGCGGCGTCCAGGTCCTCCTGGGAACCGATGGTCATCCAGTGGTACGGGTGCGGCAGGGGGAACAGGGACGGCTGGAGGTGCCAGCTGGCCATGCCGTAGGGGCGGTTTTCGTAAGACTGGCGGCGCTCGTTCTTGACCACATCGCGCTGGACGTCGAACTTCTGCTGGTCCAGGCCGTCAAGCAGGAAACCCATGCGGTCGGCCTCGAGCCACAGTGCCAGCTCGAGGTAGTTGGACGGCACATCCTCCCAGTAGTTGGTGCGGTCGGTGGTGGTGGAGCCGTTGAGGTTGGCGCCGGCCTTCTGCAGCGGTTCGAAGTGGCTGCGGTTGTGGTGCTTGGTGCCCTCGAACATCACATGCTCGAACAGGTGGGCGAAACCGGTTCGCCCCATCTCTTCGTTCTTGGAGCCGACGTGATACCAGACATTGACCGCGACGAGGGGGATGGTGTGGTCCTCGTGCAGGATGACGTCCATCCCGTTGGATAGCTTGTGCTGCTCAAAGGCGATGGTGACCATGTATTGTTCCTATGCGTGTTGATTGGGTGCCAGTTCTCACAGGTGCTACCTGGTCGGATTCGAGGGCCTGCCTACATTAGCAGTGCTTCTTCAGGAATCAGTCGCTTGCCAATGGGGTCCACTACAAGAAGAATATCCTCCAAGGTAGTAGCCCCAAGAAGATATTGGCCTTCCGGCCCGAAGACCACTCGAGCCTCCCCCTCATAGCCACCCGTCTCGAAGAAAGCCATTGCAGTCTGGTACTCGACTCTTTCGCCACTGGCGACTCGGAATCGCCTTAACCGTGCGGGTGATATACCAAGACGTTCAAGAACGGAGGCCGGAATCATGGAATAAGTTGCGCCGGTATCAACCAGCGCATTCACGATCTCGGTAGCCCCGGTAGTCAGATTCCCTACGGTGAGGGGGACGCTGAAAGTTCCCACCTTCGCCTAACTTTCCGCCTCGTGGCCCCAGTAGTTCTCATCGGTACGCTCACTGATGGGAGGGGTGGAGCGGTTGCCGGCCACTTCCTCAGCGTCCCACAGCTTGGAGAACTTGAGTGCGCGGGGGCAGTGGCTGTAGGCCTCCTCCACCTCGATGAGCAGGCCCTGGAGGTGGCGGGAGTTGTCGTCGGTCTCGTAGAGGGCAAGCTCAATGTTCTGCTTGTCCAGCTCGTCCTTACCGACGACGCTGGCGCGGCCATTGACGCGGACGGTGTCGTTGATGCCGGGGATGAAGAAGATCAGGCCGACATACGGGCTCGCCTCAATGTTCTGGTAGGACTGGAAGAGCTTGTTCCCGGCTACATCTGGGAAAAGCAGGCGATGATCGTCGATGACCTTTACGAAGCCCGGCTTGCCTCCCTTGGGCGAGGCGTCGCAGCGTCCATCGGCATCGGCGCTGGCCATCACGACGAAGGGAGCCGCGCTGACGAACTCCTGGACCCACGGGGTGAGGTGGCCCTTGAGCTTCTTGACCGCCCGCTCCGATGGGGGCCCGAACTGCCCGTTGAACTGGCTCCCGCCCACTGCCTGGTCTCTGATGGCTGTCATAGCGCCTGCTCCTTTACATCCGACTCGTATCCGGTGATTCTATCTGCCCCGCTCAGAAGCGTCCAGCGAGGTTAGAACTCTATGCCGGGCTGGGCCTTGATTCCCTCGTGGTAGGGGTGCTTGACGAGGGTCATCTCGGTTACGAGGTCGGCGAATTCCACCAACTCGGGCGGGGCGTTGCGGCCGGTGATTATGACGTGCATCATCTCGGGCCGGTTGCGCAGCACCTCCAGCACCTCCTCGACCGGGATCCAGCCGTAGTGCATCGCGTAGGTGAACTCGTCAAGAATGACGACGTCGTGCTCACCCTTGGCGATGGCCTCCTTGCAGCCCTGCCAGTGCTCGCGGGCCAGGTCGGCGGTCTGCTCCAGGTCCCTGGAGCGCCAGGTGAAACCATCGCCCATTGCGATCATGTCGATGCCCATCTTCTTTGCGGCGCGCTGTTCGCCAAAGTTGGCGGTGGTGTGCTTGATGAACTGGAACATGACAACATTCATATCGCGTCCCCAGGCGCGCAGCATCACGCCCATGGCGGCGGTGGTCTTGCCCTTGCCGGTGCCGGTGTTGACGATTACCAGGCCCTTGTTGATGCGGGGGCCGGTCACCGACTGGGGGCCGGGCTCCGACCTGTTATTGGAGTCCGGTTGATTGCTGGTGGTCATCTGATCCTCATCCTAACCCTCTCCGAAGGGGAGAGGGGAATTGACGGTTTGATTGCGGGGCCATTCACCCCACCTTGACCCTCCCCCTCAAGAGGAGGGAATCCCTTTTGATCAATAATTGCTCAGAGGGCACTGTGTGCGGCGCAGGTCTCGACGAAACGGGGGGCCAGCCTGGGGTCGCTGCCCATGTGAACATGGACGTATGTTGCCCAGACGCTCCCGGCGCGGAATCCGTCGGGGCGCCCCCCTTGGTTGATGACGCGATAGACGGACTCGTCCTCCGCTGGCTGCTGTTCGAGTGTGGACCAGTGAAACTCGTGCCCCCGCACCTGCTGTCCAGAAGCCAGCAGCGGGCCGTCGGCCTGGGCTTCCACCTCGCGGTAGCCAAGGGACAGGCGGGACTGGGACATGGACGACACGGCGGGAAGGAGACCGGCCATTGGGTGGGTATCTCCGTCGAACCCGGTGAGGCTGCGGCCGAGGTACATCAGACCACCGCACTCGCCGTAGACTGGGATACCGCGCTCTGCCGCCTGCCGGATGGACTCGAGCATGGGGCGGTTGGCAGAGAGCTCGGCGGCAAACAGCTCCGGAAAGCCACCGCCGAGGTAGACGCCCCCTGCTCCTTTGGGAAGTGATTCGTCATCCATCGGGCTGAAGGGGACGATCTCAGCACCCCAGGCTTCAAGCAGGTCCAGCGAGTCCTGGTAGTAGAAGTTGAAGGCCTTGTCCTGCGCCACGGCTATGACGGCACGCTTCGGCTGCGGCTGGTTGGGGTAGACCTGTTCCGAATCCGCGGTTAGTGAAGGTGGTAAGGATTGTCGGGCCAGCTCGGCGACGCGTCCCACGTCGATAGTCTCCTCAACCTGGGCGATGATGGACTGGTACCACTGGCTGGCCACGGTGCCCTCGACAGTGGGTATGAGGCCGAGGTGGCGTTCGGGTTGCTCGAACTCGGGGCGGCGCGGCAGGTAGCCCAGCACGGGCAGACCGGTGGTGGCTTCAATCTGCGGCTTGCAGAAATCGAGATGTCTCTCGCTGGCTACGCCGTTGAGGATTACGCCGGCCACCTTGAGATCGGGGTCGAAGGTCTGGTATCCGAGGACCTCAGCGGCAACGCTGCGGGCGACCGCGGAGGCGTCGGCGACCAGGACCACAGGAGCGCCGATCAGCTTGGCGAGCTGCGCCGTGGACCCTTCCTCGTCCAGGCTGGAGTGCCCGTCGAACACCCCCATCACGCCCTCTACAACGGATATCTGACGCCGGGCCGCCGCCTTGGAGTAGAGCTCCAGCACCGTTTGGTGGGGCAGCAGCCAGGTGTCCAGGTTACGGGAGGGGACTCCGCATGCGATCTGGTGATAGGAGGGGTCTATGTAGTCCGGGCCGGCCTTGAAGGGCTGAACGGTGTAGCCGCGGCGGGCAAGGGCGCCCATTATGCCGGTGGCGATGGTGGTCTTGCCCACCCCGCTGCGAACGCCGGCGATTACAACTGTTGGAGTCATGTACCCGGCTCCCGTACCCTGCCCGAAGGTTTTTGACACCCGTGGTGCCCAACGCTACGATAGCACAACATTCGCTCCTTGACAGTACGCCGCTGTCCGTCGCCGACCGGCATCCGAGTGGCTTGAGGCCCGCGGAGCAATGCAAGGCACGACCTGCGGCTCAGGAGGCAGATATGTCGAGCGACGCCACCCAGTTCCGGAGGGATTTCTGGACGCTCTACGCGGAACTGTACCCCGAGGACGGCATACCTTCCGGCTGGGGAAGGAGCCACGCCCGGATCACCGTCGAATCTTCAGACTTACACATTTCATTGGCGGTGCTGGGCTGGGGGGTGGGAGTGTGGCTCCGGGGAAAGCAGGGAGAACTGCCAGGTAAGGCGGCAGCACGTCTGAGTCCGTTCCAGGACGATTTCCGGACCACGCTTGCCGAAACCTTCAGGGGGCTGCCGGGCCTGAGTCTAGGCACCGAGTGGGTCAACGCCACGGGAGGGTTCGACGCAAGCCGCGAGTTCGACGTGGACGACCCGGAAAACTGGCCGCACATGGCGGCATGGCTCCACTACATGCTCCAGATCTACATGAAGGTCATTGACAGCGCCCTGGCGCCCAGGGGCTAGCAGCAGGAAAGCCGCAATACGCTAGGCCGAGCCCGGAGGAGCCGGGTTCCAGTCGATTGCCCAACGATACACACATCAAAATATTACAGCAGGTAAATTTATGCCCAGGCTTGAGACCCTCAGCGAAGTGCAGCAGCGGATGCTGCAGATGTTCCCATGCATGGAGCACGACGACACCCCTTGGACTCCGATGCGAAAACCATTGAGCGAAAGCCGGGTGGCGATGGTCACCTCGGCTGGTCTGCACCTGCGAGGGGACAAGCCATTCATCACCGACCTGAGCGCTGGCGGAGACCACTCTTACCGTGTCCTGCCCCGCCGCACTCCTGTCGCCGACATCATCCAGAGCCATGTCAGCATTGGCTTCGACCATGCCAGCATCTACCGGGACATCAACGTGACCTACCCCATCGACCGGCTGGAAGAGCTGAAGGAGCAGGGTGTCATCGGTTCGCTGGCGGACAACTACTACTCGTTCATGGGCGCGCTGCGAGACTCCTCAAGGGTCTACAACGAGACCGGCCCCGAGGTGGCGCGAATGATACTGGACGAGGGCGTGGAAGTGGTGCTTCTCACACCCACTTGACCCCTCTGCTCGCACGCGGTCAGCGTGCTTGGCAGGTGCTTCGAAGAAGCAGGGATCAGCACCACCGGCGTCGTGTTCGTGAAGGAGCACGCAGAGCGCACCAGGCCCCCCAGGATGCTTTGGGTGCCTTACGCCTTCGGCAACGCTTTCGGACGCTCAGGAGACCCGCTTATCCAGCACCAGATCCTGAAGGCGACCTTCGACCTGCTGAACGCGGAAGAGGGGCCGATGCTGGAGGAGTTCGAGGACGACGCGATGCCGGAAGATCTGCTGCAGGCATCGCGCACGGAGCGGTCGGAAGCGGCGAAGGGGCTGAACCCCGCCGACGAGCTGACCGCCCTGCGGCCCTACTACGAGCGCTGGATCGAGCGGAACGGCGGGCGCACGGCCGTGGGCATAAGCGGAGTGCCGCAACGCCGCTTCCGGGGTATCGTGCGGTTCCTGGAGGCCTATGCCGCCGGGGAGGACACCGACTACGACGGCCGGCCGGAAAGTGTCAGCGTGGCGCAGTTCATCCGCTACTGCGTGGACGACCTGAAGGCCTTCTACTACGAGTCCCGGATGGAGCAGCGGCCCGGCGCGGAAGACAGCGAGATCCACGAATGGTACTGGGGTGAGACGGCGATGAGCGGCCTGATCGTCAAGCTGGCCGAGACCATGAACCAGTCGGAGGACCCGTCGGTCAAGGCCATCCCCTACGGCCTCGCGCGGTAGGTTCCAACCATTACACTGGCAGCAGCCCTCTCCCACAGGGGAGAGGGCATTTTATTCTCTGGGAGATGAAGAGATGGCTTTCTACACTTACGACCACATCCACCTGCTGAGCCAGGAACCGATAGAGACCGCACGGTACTTCAACGAGATGTTCGGGGCACGAATCGTGGAGTCGACACAGTCGGATGGAAACCCGAGGGTGGACCTGGACCTGAACGGGCTGGAAATCTTCATCGCCCGGTGTGCGGCGGAGACGACGCCCAGCGCCGATCACCCGCACCAGGGGCTGGACCACTTCGGCCTGCGGGTGGAGAACCTGGACGACGCTGCCGCCGAGCTGAAGGCCAAGGGAGCCGAGTTCACCTCGGAGCCCCACGAGATACGCCCCGGGGTCCGGATAGCGTTCGTAGTGGCCCCCGGCAACATCCGCATAGAGCTGCTGGAGAAGGACCCGAACCGCGTGGGGTCGTAATCAGTGGACAAGTGCCTTCAATTCCTTTGCCAGTCAGTTAGAATTGGTAAGTGGTACCCAGCTGGCCATTGACCGAAAGCGGCTCAGTGATTTGTCCGACTGAGAATCAGGATGCAAGAGCGACTCAACAACCTAGAAAACCTAATGGAGCTCTATGCCAGCGTGGCGGAGCAAATTGCGACGTCCCAACAGCGAATGAGGGAAAACCACCTCCGAATTGCAGAAAATCAGCGGCAGATTGCCGAGAATCTGCTGCGGATCGATGAAAACTTCAATCAGTTGGAAGAATCACAAGCTAGTATCAGTGAGCTACTTCAGCAGGTCATGCAGGCTATTGCAGTAATGCAGGCTGACATCGTTCGGATTGACGAAACGCATTAGTGGCCATTTGTAACCGACCAAGGGTGGCCGCCGAGTAAACGAGGAGCACTACGGTGCTCCTTTTTGTTTTACCCACATGGCGATAGCTACAACCTGTCGCCGCGGCGGCGGGCTGTGATCCAGCTGAAGACGGTCATCACCACGACCAGCACGCCGAGGCCGAGGGTGATCCAGCCGATGCCTTTGATTATCCATTCGCCGACCGGAGAGATCAGGATGGCGCCTATGGCCACGAGCCACACGCCGACGACAAGGCCGCAGCCGGGGCCGCCGCCGATCCGGATGCGCCTGCCGTAGTTCACCGCTGTGCTTCGGCCTCATCAAGGGCGTATGTGGATGACGCTTCGGCGACGCGTCCCTCCTCAACCAGCTTCCGAAGATGGGTGCGCACATTGCGGGCAGCGGCGGACCGGAGATTGTCGGCGAGGTCCCGCGGGTAGACGGCGGTGACGATCTCGTCGACGGAGCCGGCTCCCTCGGCCAGGGCAGCGAGCACCTGCTCCTCCCGTTCGTTGCGGTGGCGGGCGTACCAGGCAATGCGGGCGGCGCCGTCCCGGATTACCTGACCATGGCCTGGGCAGAGGATGTCGGGTTTCAGGCGAGCCAGGGTATCCAGAGATTGCATATATTGCCCCAGGTTGCGGACGCTGGAGGAAGAGTTGCCGAGGATGGTGTCGCCGCTGAACACGGCACCGTCCGCAGGCAGGTGGTAGGAGATGTGGTCGTCCTCGTGTCCGGGGGTGTGCCAGGCCTGCAGGGACACGCCGCCGCCGGTGTCCACTGTTTCCTGCTCTGAAAGGGGACGGACGATGTTGCGTCCGAGCTGGTGGGAGAGGCGCGGCTCGAGGTCGGGGTGGCACCGCACCTCGCAGTCGAAGCTCTCTTGGAGCCGGTCCAAGCCGCCGATGTGGTCGCCGTGGCCATGGGTGATCAGGATGGCAGAGATGCGGGGACGCCCCAGTTCGGTGTGGTACTCAAGTATCTGCCGCGTCCAGAAGCGGTAGGGCTCGCCTGAGTCCACCACGACCATGTGGTCGGAAGGGTCGCCGACGAAGTAGATCTGGGTGCCGCCGGGGTGCATCGCGCCAAAGGTGGTGGGGTCCTCCTCGATGTGGGTGCTGTAGATGTGCGGCGTTATCTGCATCGGCGGACCTCGTCAGAAGCGGTGAGTATTGCCGGTAGTTTAGCAGGCGACCTGCCGGCCTCGGCAACCTGCGGCTGACTGTACGGCAGGATTGCGAATCAGGTGGTCGAGTTGCATCTAGCGTCTGAAAGCGAAGCACTTGGTTTCCTGCTTTCGCAGGAATGGCGGATTGTGGGCAGGCAGACCGACTGAATTGGAGCCCCACCCTGCCCGTTCAGGTGACGTGGGCCGGGTCTATGTCGACCGTGCTTCCGGCGGGGAAGTCGGTGTCGTCGAGGAACTCGGCAAGGTTGCGTCCCCTGAGGAGCAATCGCCAGCGGTGGCGGCCCCGCAACCGCGGCGGGAGACCGGGAGCCGGGCCGGAGACTTCGATGTCGGTGCGTCCCTGGGCTGCCGCCAGGCGCTTCAGCTCGTCGGCGATTGCCTGCGCCTGCCTCTGGCATGCCTCGAGGTCGTTGTTCTGGTAGACGATGTGGGCCAGCTGGTTGAAGGGCGGGTAGCCCAGTCGTCGGCGGGAGTCGATCTCCGTATCGTACATCGCCCGATAGTCCTGGTTGGCGCCCGCTTGAATGGCGTAGTGGTCGGGGTTGTATGTCTGGACGTAGACCCGCCCCGGCGTCTCGCCGCGACCGGCTCGGCCCGCCACCTGGCAAAGGAGAGCGAAGGCGCGTTCCCCCGCACGGAAGTCGGGCAGATACAGCCCTATATCGGCCAGAACGACGCCGACCAGGGCCACGTTGGGAATGTCCAGTCCCTTGGCCACCATCTGGGTACCTACCAGCACCTGGGTCTCTCCGGAGGCCAGCCGTTCCACGGACTCCTCGGCGGCGCCGGCGGAACGGGCGGCATCGGAGTCAAGGCGGTCGACGCGGACATCGTGGAACATCAGGGAGACCTCGTTCATTACGCGCTCGGTGCCGATGCCCAACTGCCTGATACGTTCGCCGCGGCAATCGGGGCACCGGGACAGGGGGCGGCGGGACAGGTTGCACTGGTGGCAGAGCAGGCGCGGGGGGCCGGCGTGATAGGTCAGGGAGGTGTGGCAGCGGCGACAGGTGGCAACGTGCCCGCAGTCGCGGCACTGGACGATGGTAGATGTACCGCGGCGGTTGAGGAACAGGATGGCCTGGTGGCCGCGGTCTATGCACTGGCGCAGTCCGCTGGAGAGAGCCTGGCTGAAGATGTGGCGGTTTCCCCTGCGCAGCTCCTGGCGCATATCACAGACCTGTACCTCGGCCAGGGGCACGCGGACTGGGGTGCTGTCGGCTACAGGAGCAGCGGCTCCGGCGACGCGATGTGGCAGGGACAGCATCCGCAACCGGTCGCGGGAGGCGTGGTAGTAGCTCTCCACGGAGGGCGTGGCGCTGCCGAGCACCACGGACGCGCCGGTGAGGCGGGCCAGCTCAAGAGCGGCGGCGCGGGCATGGTAGAGAGGCGCGGTGTCCTCCTGCTTGTAGGTCCACTCGTGCTCTTCATCAATGACAATGAGGCCCAGGTCTTCCATCGGGGCAAAGAGGGCGCTCCGTGGGCCGACCACGACGTCGAAGCTTCCCCCGCGGATGTCCCACCACTGGTCGAACTTGCGGCGGGGGGTCTGCCTGCTGTGCAGAATGGCGACGCGTCCGGCGAACCAGGCGTTGACCCGCTCCAGCGTCTGGGGAGTCAGCGCGATCTCGGGGACGAGGAACAACGCACGGCGGCCGAGCCGGATGGCGTGGTCGATGGCCCGCAGGTAGACCTCAGTCTTGCCGCTTCCGGTAACGCCGTGAAGCAGAAAGGAGCGAGTGGGCAGTGACGTGGCGGCAGGCGCGGCGCGGGGACCGAAAGATGCATCGAGGGCCCCGGTGATCGCCGCCAGGGCGCCCTGCTGTTCCGTCGTCAGTGTGAACTCCCCAGGCCGCGAGTCGGGGATGGAGGGAGGACCGCCGGAGACACGCCACCAGTCGGTCGCCACCAGCTCCTTGGCCCACAGGGCGCGGACTGCGGCGGGGCCGAACTCCCGGTTGGCCTCGGCCAGCGGCAGGTGCCGGGGTGTCTGCCGGACGGCCTCCAGCAGCGCCTTCTGCTTCGGCGACAGGGAATCTTCGTGGGCCTCTCCTTCCGACGGCGTAGAGGGAACCAGGTAGCCCTCGTACTTGGGGGCGACGCCCGGCCTGGGTATGGTTACCTCGCGATGGAGGACTCCTCGCTGCAGCAGGCGGTTCAGCTCGTGGGTGCCGCGACGTCCCAGCAGCTTCAGGAATTCGGGCTGGTCCATTCGGCCCTTTTCGCGCAGGGCCTCGAGGGCCGCGACAGTTTCCTCGCGGCGGGGTACCGGTTCGGCTGCCATCCCGGAAATCGGGGAAGTCGGGTAGATGCGGGAACGGACCTGTGATTCGAAGCCGGGTGGAAGCATGAGGGACAGAGCCGCGAAGAGGGGGCTGCGGTAGTGGCGGCTGAGCCACCACCCCCACCGGAGGTGATGAGAATCGAGGAGAGGTCCGGGCTCGACGGTCTGCAGTATGTCTCGAGTGGGGAAGTCCGGTTCGGCGGAGGAGAGCTCGACCACAATTCCCTGAAGGGTCTGTGTGCCGAACGGTACCCAGACCAGTTGGCCGGGGTGTGCGGTGAGGTGGGCCGGTATGCCGTAGGTGAAGGTGCGGGCGTGGCCCACCGGGGAGTCCACCGCCACGTCCGCGAACCTCAAGTCATCCACGATTCGTCAGCGCCGAAGGGGATGATGCCGTGTGTGTCCCGCCAGCCTGGCAGGAGAGAGTCGTCGAGAATCCGAAGACGGCCCTTGCTACGAGGACTCCTCGCTGTCGGCCTCTGGGGCTTCACCAGCGGCGTCGCCGGAGGGGGAGTCCCCGGCTTCAGCCACGGGCTCCGAATCTCCCGTTGCTTCGGCTCCCTCTGTCTCGACCGCAGCCGCCTCTTCGTCAGCCACAGCCTCTTCGGCCTCGGCGGCGGCCTGCTCCTGGGCTTCCAGCTCGGCGGCCTGGGCCGCAGCCTCGGCGCGGCGGGCTTCTGCAGCAGCCTGGGCCTCTGCGGCGCGGCGGCGCTGGGCGGGGTTCAGCTCCTTGATGCGCGCGGCGCGGCCCTGCAGTCCGCGGAGGTAGTAGAGCTTTGCCCGGCGGACGGAGCCGTAGCGGGTGATTTCCAGCGACTCGATCAGCGGCGAGTGCAAGGGGAAGATGCGCTCGATGCCGATGCCGCCGGAGATGCGGCGCACGGTGAAGTTGGCGGCGGGGCCCTTGCCGTGGTTGAGGCGAATCACCACGCCCTGGAATGCCTGGATACGCTCTCGCTCACCCTCCCGGATCCGGAAGTTGACGCGGACGGTGTCGCCCGCGGAGAACTGGGGAATGCGGGAGTTGGCTTCGGGCTTGTAAATATCGGCGGCGTTCATCGTCAAGTCTCTGTCAGGTTTGTGCTACCGGCACCCTCACGGGCACCAAGCAAAACCGTATAGCAAGTTGTGTCTTTTGGGGCGGGGTCGTCCTCTGCGCGCGACGAACCTGCGCCGACTGTTGTTGATGGTGGGCGGTAGTGGACTCGAACCACTGACCTCTTGCGTGTCGAGCAAGTACTCTAACCAACTGAGCTAACCGCCCCAGCTTCGCGAAAGTGTAGCAAGCACGGCCACGGCGGTCAACAAGGGCTGGTGCGAGGGAATGGTCCTTTTCGGGTTGTGAGGCGGCCTGTGGGGGTTCGAACTCACGTCTGTCTGAGGACGGAAAGATGTCAACGGCCCGGCGTCGCGGGCACAGGGCAGGGTGCTATACTTCGCCACCACACTTGAGCACGGGCGATGGAAACTGGAGGGCCGGTTGGAAGCGGGAGAAACGACGAGAGCATTGTTGGCAGCCAAGAAGGCCGCCGGACTGAGTTTTGCGGAACTGGGCGAGGCCATCGGGCGAGATGAAGTGTGGGTGGCGGCGCTGCTTTACCGGCAGGCCAGCGCGCCACAGGAAGAGGCTCTCAAGCTGGCGGAAATCCTTGGGGTGAATCCGGAAGTCGCCGAGGAACTCACCGAGCCGCCGGTTAAAGGCCTGGGGCCGATCGTGCCCACCGACCCTCTCATATACCGGCTCTACGAGATCATGCAGGTCTACGGCATGCCGTTGAAGGACGTGATCCACGAGAAGTTCGGTGACGGGATCATGAGCGCCATAGACTTCACGATGAACGTGGACAAGGAGGAGGACCCTGAGCACGGCGACCGGGTAAAGGTCACCATGTCGGGGAAGTTCCTGCCCTACAAGCGCTGGTAGCGCTCGATGGCCGCGCCATTGCGCGCGACGGATCTGTCCAGTCAATCCGGTACGTATAAACACGCATACAGATCCGGCGCATCCAGACTCTGGGGTGGCCACGGCAACAGGCTGATCTACAGGCTGATCTACAGGCTGATATCAACAGGCTGATATGGAAGCAAAAGCCCGTTACCAACTACTCTACGACGGTGCGTGCCCGATATGCAGCCGGGAAGTCCTCTGGCTGCACGGCCGCCGTCCGGAAGCCATCGAGGCGGTGGACACCGCATCGCCGGAGTTCGACGCCTCCACCTACGGTCTCAGCGCGGAGCAAGTGGACGCTGCCCTCTACGGCGTCCGGCCCGACGGCCGGGTGACGGTGGGGATGGAAAGCCTGCGTGAAGGCTACCGTCTGGCCGGATTGGGCTGGCTGGTGACCTGGACCGGCTGGTGGCCGGCGCGTCCAGCCTTCGATGCGTTCTACCGCTGGTTCGCCCGCAACCGGATGCGTATCGGAAGGCTTGTGGGGCGCACGGACAACTGCGGCGACTCCTGCCGCTTCTAGCCTCTTCCAACCCCGAATTCTTGCAACCCCGAATTCGCCTTTCGCCTCTACCCGGCCTGCGACGGGACATGGCTAGGAGGACGGCCCATCAAGGCTACCAGCGCGCCAACGAAGGCGACCCCGGCCCCGATCATGAAGACATCACGGTAGGCCCCGAGGAACGCCGCCGACTGCGCCCCCACCGTGCCTGCCAGCTGTGCCAGGTGGTGTTCCTCCCGGAGGGCAAAGACCCCACCTAGAACCACGATGGCGAGTATGGAGCCGAGGGCCTGGGTCAGAGAGAGCATGGCACCGGCGGTGCCGAAACGCTCGGGCTGGACGCTCTTCATCACCAGCGAGTAGCAGGCCGCCTGAACCAACCCGTTTCCAGCACCTGCCAGAGACACCCAGAGGGTTACCTCGGCCAGAGAGGATTCCCCGTCCAGCAGCCCCATCATGGCAAGCCCGCACGCGATACCAAGCAGGCCCACAGAGCCCACCATTTGCGTGCCGATGCGGTCGCTCACCCAACCACCGAACAGGGACATGCCCACGCCGCACAGCGAGGCAGTAGCCAGCATCGCCCCCAACACCTCCGGGCCCCGGCCGAGGGTGTTGGCAACATAGAAGGGGAAGACGAACCAGATCACAAAGGCCGAGAGGTAAACGAAGGCCGAGCAGGCGCCGGCCACGACGAACCCGCGATTGCGGAACAGGCCCAGGGGCAGGACAGGCCAGGAGGCGGTCCGCTCAATCCGCCAGAACATGGCCAGGGCCACCGGCGTCAGCACCAGCAGCGCCAGCACCTGCCCGGCATCCCAGCCGATTTCCCGTCCCAGCCGCGTTCCCACTATCAGCGAGAACAATCCGATGGCCAGGGTCAGCGTCCCTGTGAGATCGAAAGACGGCCCGCGCCGCTCCGTTCCGCCGGAACCTACCGAGAATGGAGGGTCCCGGTCGAGAAATAGCCAGGCCAGAAGCAAGGCCACCAGCATGAACGGGACCCGACCCCAGAACACCCACTCCCAATCCTGCCCCAGCCATCCTGCCCCCACCAGCAGTCCGGCGCCGATGGTGCCTCCGACCATGCCCAAGGCCAAGCTGCCAGCAGTGAAACCCATGCTGAGTCCGCGACGGTGGGGCGGGAACAGGTTGGCGGAGATGGAGGGGGCCACGGCGTACATGCAGGCGGTGCCAACGCCGTGCAGCACACGGAACCCGACGACGGAGGCAAGGTCGGGGGACAGGGCGATGCAGAACATGGAGACCAGGTAGGCCATTCCGCCCCAGAGGTAGACGCGGCGAAGGCCGAAGCGGTCGGCGAAGCTGCCCGTGCCCAGCACCAGGCTAGCCCTGACGCCCATGAACACCACCAGGGCCCACTGCACGCTCTGCAGGTCTGCGTCGAGGTCGGAGGCTATTTCCGGGAGCGCGACGTTGACGGAGAAGTCCAGGGCGGCGAGGAACATCGCCAGGCCGGAGGTGGTGCCGATGAGGATGTCGCGCCACCGGCCGCCATGGACAAGAGGGCCGGCAAAGGCGCTAGCGGCGGTCAAGCGGGCAGCTCACAGGGAGGGTCCGGTTTCGAAGTCAGCGGATGTGGGGTGGCGCGAATCCATCGTGAGGGGATTCTACGCTATTGGGGAAGGGGCGGGGCAGGGGGAATCTCGGAGATCAACATGAAGTCTGTGGGTGCTAGAATGCGGCGGGTCTCGAATCCCCTACGATGCCCAGGCAAAAAAACCTATACCCCGGAGTCATCACCAATCCCCTGCAGAAGACGGGGAGGGGAACGTCCGGGGCCACCATGTTCACGTCATCGCGGATAACCGTAAGAAGGGCTTGGGTGCAAGTCAATTGAGGGCTTACAAGACGATGCCCCGGTGTCATCACCGGCTCAAGGCCGGGATAGGACGGTCCGGGGCTTCCAATTTCAGGCTAGCACCGTGAAGCGTTATGAGTCAAACAGAGTTTTTCGACGAAATGCGCCGGGATATCAACGGGAACGAAGTTTAATCCGTGCTAGCCTAGACCGGATACGGCGCCTGCGCAACCGGGTGTTTCACCACGAGCCCGTCTGGCATCTGCCGGACCTGGAGCATCGGCATGAGGAAACCTTGGAAACCATCGGGTGGATCAGTCGGGCGATGCTGGCGATGACGCGACTGCTAGACCGGTTCGACAGCGTTTATACTATGGGCGCTGAAAACCATGCCGGGGAGCTGGATTCCTTGGCGCGGAACTGGACCGGCTAACGACTGGGCCGGGCCTGACGCCTACACTTGCAACGACTAAGCCAGGAGGGTAGTGATGGTCCAGAACACGGGAGGCATCGACGCACTGCTTCAGGAGGAACGGAGCTTTCCGCCGCCCTCCGACTTTACGGCAAAGGCCAACATGGCCGACCCCGACATTTATGCGAAAGCCGCCGCCGACCCGGAAGCGTTCTGGGCGGGGCTGGCCGAGGAGTTGGACTGGTTTAAGAAGTGGGACACGGTGCTGGACTGGAGCGACGCTCCCTTCGCCAAGTGGTTCATCGGCGGCAAGCTGAACGTGTCGTACAACTGCATCGACCGGCATGTGAACAACGGGCGTCGCAACAAGGCCGCCATCGTCTGGGAGGGCGAGCCGGGCGACTGGAAGGTATACACCTACGGCGACCTGCTCCGCGAGGTCTGCCAGTTCGCCAACGGCCTGAAGAGCCTGGGCATCAAGAAGGGCGACCGGGTTACTATCTACCTGCCCATGACGCCGGAACTGCCCATCGCCATGCTGGCCTGCGCCCGCATCGGCGCGCCCCACAGCGTGGTGTTCGGGGGGTTCAGCGCCGAGTCGCTGCGAGACAGGATCAACGATTCGGAGTCGAAACTGCTGATCACCGCCGACGGCGGGTACCGTCGCGGCGGCATCGTGCCGCTCAAACAGAACTCCGACGACTCGCTGGACGGGGCGCCCAGCGTGGAGAAGGTGGTGGTGCTGCGCCGCACCGGCAGCGCCGACGACAAGATGGTGGACGGCCGCGACATCTGGTGGCACGACCTGATGGAAGGCCAGCCAATGACCTGCGAGCCCGAACCCATGGACAGCGAGGACATGCTGTTCCTGCTCTACACCAGCGGCACCACCGGCAAGCCCAAGGGCATCGTGCATACCTCTGGCGGCTACCTGCTGGGCGTGCATGCCACTTCCAAGTGGGTCTTCGACCTGAAGGAAGACGACATCTACTGGTGCACCGCCGACATCGGGTGGGTGACCGGGCACAGCTACATCGTCTACGGCCCGCTGGCCAACGGAGCTACGACCGTGATGTACGAGGGGTCGCCGGACTACCCCGACCGCGATCGCTTCTGGGCCATAGTGGCCAAGTACGCGGTCACGATCCTGTACACCGCGCCCACGGCCATCCGGACGTTCATGCGCTGGGGCGAAGGCTATCCGCAGAAGCACGACATGTCATCCCTGCGACTGATGGGCACGGTCGGCGAACCGATCAACCCGGAGGCATGGGTCTGGTACTGGCAGCACATCGGCGGCGGCCGCTGCCCGGTGGTGGATACCTGGTGGCAGACGGAGACCGGGGCCATGATGATTGCACCACTCCCCGGTCTGACGACGCTCAAGCCTGGCTCGGCAACCAGACCCTTCCCAGGCATCGAGGCGGAGATTCTCGACGCCGACGGCAATCCCGTCGGCCCAGGCGGGGGCGGATACCTGGTGATCAAGCGGCCGTGGCCTGCGATGCTTCGCGGGGTTTACGGGGACCCGGAGCGCTTCGTCGACACCTACTGGTCGCGCTACGACGGCATCTACTTCACGGCCGACGGGGCGAGACTTGACGAGGACGGCTACTTCTGGCTGCTGGGGCGGGTGGACGATGTGATCAATGTGTCGGGCCACCGGATCGGCACGATGGAGGTTGAGAGCGCACTGGTGGACAATCAGAAGGTCGCCGAGGCAGCCTGCATCGGCAAAGACCACGAGGTCAAGGGGCAGGCCGTCGTGGCTTTCGTTACGCTGAAGGACGGCGTGGACATGTCGGACGCCGTGATTACCGAGCTGAAGGCGCACGTAGTCGGGAAGATCGGAGCCATGGCGCGGCCGGACGACATCCACTTCGCTGCCGAGCTGCCCAAGACCCGCAGCGGCAAGATCATGCGCCGCCTGCTGCGGGATGTGGCCGAGGGCCGCGCCCTGGGCGACACGACGACGCTGGCCGACCCGGCGGTCGTGGACTCGCTGAAGGCGCAGTACGGGGACGAGGAGTAGAATAATTCAGTACTGCGAGCAGGGTCGTGCGCTCGTGCGCCCTGCTGAAAGCGCAATTTTCTACACCAGTTCAACCGGAGCGATCACGGATGGCAACCTCCCCTGCGCCAGACATAGAAGCAACAAGGAACCACCTTTTCCACAGTCGCCAGTACATGGACAATGCCCTGGAGGCTTTGGACAAGAACGAGCCTGGGAAAGCGGGAGAGATGCTGTGGGGCAGCGTGACCCAGGCTGTGCATGCCGTGGACGCTTGGCGCGGTTCCGTAATTGCAGGGCACCGGAGTCTGCTGAATTTCGCTGGGACTCTAGGCAGGGAAACTGGCGATCCATATTTCGCCAATAATTTTGAATCTGCGAAGAGTCTCCACAATAACTTCTACATTCCAGCGGAAACCAGAGAGGAAGTCGAAGCTCTGATTCCCGGCATACAAAGGGTCATCAACCAGATTCTCTCTCTGCTGCCCGAAGAGGTACACAAGGGCGCTGCGTTGAAATAGGAAACCATGTGCGCATCGGAGCCAGCAGCAGAGACCAGCGTATGCCCCTGCAACGGGTGGGAAGATTGCGACCACCACGCCTGCTGCGAGGGCTGTCCTGACAAAGGTGAGTTCTGATGCGGAGTTTGCTGGGCGGGCGGTTGCTCCGACCATCGCATCAGAGACATGGTGGAGTTGCTCGAGGACCTTGAAAGTAAGGGACGGCCTCGGGGGTGAACTGGAGCCAATTATCAAGTACATTGAAGACTGGCACCGGAAGTTTGGAAAGAATCAGGAGCATAACGCTTCTTAGTGGGGGCTAGGCGATGGCAACCTACCGCAAGAATGAGGCCCAGGAGTGGGCATGGGAGAAACTGAAGGGGCAGTGGACCACGCTGCTCACGCCGTTCACTCCCGACAACCGGTTCGACCGGGAAGGGATGCGGCGGAACATGCGCCGCGTACGCAGCCTGGGCACCACCGGGGCCGGCTGCACCTGGGGCATGGGTGAGTTCTGGAGCCTGACCCACGAGGAACGGCTGGATGTGATGGAGACCGTGGCCGAGGAAGCCCAGTCGTCGCCAGAAAACGGCAATTGGCCCATCGGGGCGCATGTGACCCACACATCGGGGCCGGAGATGCTGTCGCTGGCGGCTCACGCCGAGCGGCTGGGCTACGACCTGCTCATCGTGGCTCCTCCTTTCATGGTTACAAAGATCGAGGACCAGGTGGTGGAGTATGTGCGGCTGTTGGCCGAGCACACCAACCTGGCGATCATGTTCTACAACTCGCCGCAGTTCGGCATCACAATGAGCGTCAACGGTTTGGAACGGCTGTGCAGCCTGCCCAACGTGGTGGGAGTGAAGGAGGCCAGCTTCAACCAGCAGCTTTCCATCGAGGCGCATTTGACTCTGGGCCGGGATTCCATCATCAGCACGCCGGACGAGTGGATCTACTTCAAGGGACAGGAGTTGGGAATCAATCAGCAGGTGATGTTCGCCAACACCTCGGACTGGCGCTTCGACGTCCCGGGGGCCAATAACTACGTCCGGTGGATAGACCGAGCCTGCCAGGGCGACCTGGACGAGGCCTTCTACGACCAGCACCTGCGGCGGTTGAACGAGCTGTCAGACGCTTGGTGGACGCGCACGGTGGACAAGTACAACGGCGCGCTTCCGGTGGGAATGGTGAAGTACTGGGGTGAGCTGATGGGTATGGCCGCCGGGCCGCCCCGACTGCCGCTGCTGGATATGAACCCTTCGGAGAAGGCGCAACTTCGGGACGAACTGGAGCCGCTGAAGCCGCGTGTTCCCGAGCAGATTCGGCCGGAACCCAGCAGAGTCCGCAGCGAGGACAGGCCGGCCTACAGCCCCCGGCCGGTCTACGCCAGACCTGCGGACCCGCAATCTCGCACTGCATGGCTCACAGGCAACGACAACTTCGCAGCAGGCATGCTTCTCATGGTAAGCGTGCAGGATGTGGACGAGGCGCTGGAGGCAGAGCAGGGCGGGGCCGATGTGGTGGATGTGAAGAACCTCCAGGAGGCGATGGTAGGCTCTGGCCATCCGAGCACCGTCCGGCAGGTTCGGGGCATCATTCCAGTCGAGAAGCACGTCAGCGTTACGCTGGGCGTGGTACCGAACCAGGCCGGCACGGTTGCAATGGCAGTGTATGCAGCCGCCATGATGGACGCCACATCGGTGAAGGTGGGGTTCAGAGTCGCGGACTACGATACTGCCGTTGAAGTGCTTCAGGAGTCGCGGCGGGCCCTGGACGGATTCAACACCAAGCTGGTGGGGTCGCTGTTCGCCGATAACGAGTTGTACGAGGGTGGATTGGACCCCCACCTGATGATAAAGCTGGCGACGGACGGCGAGTGCGACGGGTTCCTGATCGACACGCTGACCAAGGACGGCCGCAACCTCTTCGACTTCATGCCCGAGCAGGTGCTTCGACGCATCGTGCTGGAGGGCAAGGAGCTTGGCCTGAGCACGGCCCTGTCCGGGCACCTGAAGATCAGCGACCTGGACGAACTGGCCCGCATCAACCCCGATATCGTCGGCGTGCGCGGGGCCGTCTGCGCCTCCGGAGACCGGGGACGGGCAGTGGCCTGGGAGGCGGTAGCCGAGTTCAAGCGACAACTGGACCTGCGCAAGAGCGGCGAAGTCAGTGTTCACGGCGACGCACCGTCCATCACCGCGTCCAACGGCTGGGTGGTGATCGACGGCCGGGGCAAGAGCTGCGCCGGAGTCATCGCCGCGCTGGCCCACCAGATGGAGCAGGACTGCGAGTCATTCGTGGAGGCGATCCTGGCCGATGCGCTCAACATATACGACGTGACGCTGTGGACCGAGCAGGCTGGCCACAAGCTATTGACGAAGCGCCAGGACCCCGACGGCGCGGTGCGAGTGCTGATTCAGCCATAGAGCGGGTTTTGACGAATCCGCGTCGGCGGCAGGGCTGAACATCATTCGTCCCACCGACGCTTTCCAAGAAAAATAGCGGGTCTTTCCTTCTCAGGAAGTGTTGAAAGGAAAGGCCCGTCGTTTTGTGTAAGTAAGCCTGCAGGGCAATCTCGGCCTGCTTGTACTCCAGATTGGAACTATTTGAGCACGATGGGACAATTAATTACGCATAGCGTTATAATTCTGCCAAGCAGTGTACGACATTGTTAATTTTTGAAACAGTTTCAAGCTGGTCGACACAAAAACAGCCTTGATTAGAGGTTTGCGTCAATATAGAATTACAAACTGTCGCTCAATTCGAGGCTCACGAGGAGCGACGCCAACTTATGACCAAAAGGGAGGACCTGTGGATTGACCGTTCTAGGCTGTCACGTTTTGCTGGAACTCAGGGAATGCAACCCTAGCCTGCTCAACGATCTCAACTACATACGTCAGGCGATGCTGACGGCCGCCCATGACGTAGGAGCCACAGTCGTCGGAGAATCTTTTCACCGCTTCAGCCCGCAGGGCGTTACTGGTATCCTGGCAATAGCCGAGTCCCACATTTCCATTCACACCTGGCCTGAATACGGCTATGCGGCCGCAGATATCTTCTCTTGCGGCTCGTCTTTCCTCCCGGCAGAGGCGGCGAGGCGTCTGGCCGAGCAGTTGGAATCCCGGGACGCCGAGTTCAAGGAGATAGAAAGGGGACTGGTCGCTCAGCCGGTCTCTGGTTGAGCTCCCCGCCAATGGAACTTACCGGTAACTGGTTCGCCGAGAGCGTCTCACCCGACTTGGCCGTGCTGTTGCGACTGCGGTCTGTGCTTTTTTCCGGTGCCACCGCCTATCAAAAGGTGGAGGTTCTGGACTCGCTTGTCTTCGGACGCAGCTTAGTCCTGGACGGGAAAACGCAGTCGACCGAGTCTGACGAGTTCATCTATCACGAGTCGCTGGTCCACCCGGCCATGCTGTTCCACCCGGGGCCGAAGTCGGTATTCATCGGAGGCGGCGGAGAGGGCGGAACGTTGCGGGAGGCACTGTCCCATCGGTCGGTGGAAAGCGTGACGATGATCGACCTTGATCGCGAGGTGGTCGAGCTCTGCCGTGCTCATCTGCCAAATCACCACCAGGGAAGCTTCGACGACCCGCGGCTGACCCTGCTGCATGAGGACGCTCGTGGCTACCTCCAGTCTGGGGGGGAAGGGTTCGATGTCATTATCCTGGACCTGGTAGACCCGCTGGAGGAGGGTACAGCCTACCTGCTGTACACCGAAGAGTTCTACCGCATCGCGAAGTCGCGCCTGAACCCGGGAGGAGTGCTCGTAACCCAGTCAGGGCCCGTTGGATTGACTCACTACCACGAGTGCTTCACGCCGATCTACAAGACGCTCAGCGAGGTATTCACCCATGCGAGGGCGGTGCAGGTGCACGTGCCCGCCTTTCAGACGCTGTGGGGATTCACCATCGCCTCCGATACACCGTCGGCGCAGAGGACTGACGCCGAGTTGCAGGCGGCGATCGACGATCGCATCAGCAAAACGCTGCGCCACTACGACGGCGAGACTCATCGGGGAATGTTTGCCCTGCCCAAGTACCTGCGGGAAGGGATGGCCGGCGAAACACGGATCAACCGGGACGACGAACCGGTGTTCATGATCTAGACCGACCGGACTCCATACCACCTCAAGTCTCTCCCGCTCACCCCGCATGCGCACGGGAGGGAAGCGCATTTCACACCCGCCGTGCGAGCCGGGGTCTGGCGCAAAAGGAAAGGGCGCGCGAATGCGCGCCCCTTGCTGTGAGGCTGGTTGGTGGTTGATCGGAATCTATTCGTTCTCGCTCCAGGCAGCCTGGAGTTCCTCTTCGTCGATTACTCCTTCCTCTTCTTCATCATCGCCGTCGGAAGAGTCGTCGTCGACGCTGAGCAGTTCGGCCGCGTCTTCGTCTCGCCTCCGCCGGGCTGTCGGAGCAGGCGCGGCGCGCTTGGGGAAGGACGCTACATTCTGAAGGCTGCGATGCCGGAAAGTCTCGTGGATGATTATGCTGATTCCATCATCGTGGACGCCGATGACCGCAGACTCATAGGTGTTTCCGCCCTCAATGAGCCGGGCCAGCCTGTGCCCCAGGCGCGGTTCGATTTGTCCCAGGAAATCGCCGTCTTGTGAGTACACGCTGATCCCGTGGTGCTCCACGGCGAGGGAGACCGGATCCCCAGGTGAGATGCTGGCAAGGGACAGGTCCCGGGGCGTGTGGCCCAGAACGGTGGTGGCCGACTTGCCGCTCTCGCCAATGAACAGCTGGGGCGCGCCGGCCGCCTTGCGGGCGTGCCTGGTGGCGGCCGAATTGGTGCTTCGCATCTGGTCCAGCCGAGCTAGGTTCTTGCGAGCGATGTTGTTGTAGGGGGCGACGCTGCGCACCCGGTCCAGCACTTCGCGTGCTTCTTCGTAGCTGCCGAGTTCGATCTGGGCCTTGGCGAGGCGGTTCATCGTCTCGACGTCGTCGGCAAACAGCTCCAGTATGACCCTGTTGACCTCGACGGCTCGTTCCCATTCACCCTTCATAGCCAGGCCAACCGCCTCACGGTCCAGGTCCTTCCTGAACTTCGCACTCCTGAAGGCGGTCTGAATATCGGTACTCATTCTTTTACACTCACAACCTGGAACGCCGTCTCACGGCCCGAGTATTCCCGGTTCCCTCCTCGGGGGAGCACTACTCGGAACCCCTTGCAACGCCAGGAGCCCTGTTTCAATTTCTTTACAGATATACCATCCGCAGGCTGCCGGTCAATAGCAAAATAGGGGTCTAATCTGTAAATTTTGTGGCTGTTTTGTGAGCAGACGGCAGGAGGCGGAAATCGGAATTTAGCGTCCGGAAGAGCCTTTGTGTCGCCACCTGATACGCAACAAATCGAGTGTCATCGAAAAGGCGTCGCGAAAGGGCCGAACCTTGCTGTGTTCCCGGTAATGCCAGTCGACCCCGATTTCGGCAATAGACCACCCCGAACGGCGTGCGAGATGGAGGATTTCGACGTCGAACGAGAAGCCGTTCATCGTTGAACGCTGAAACAATTCCTCGGCCGTTTCGGCACGAAAGCACTTGAAGCCGCACTGTGTGTCGGCCAGCCCGGTGGCAGTCAACCGGTGCGTAATGGCGTTGAAAACACGGCCCATGAGGTGGCGGCGCCCAGGCTCTCCGTACCGCGCGGCGCCCGGAGCCTCCCGGGAGCCGACAGCCACGTCCACGCCGCCGCTCTGCGGGGGCAGCAGGCGTGCGACCTGGGCTATGGGCACCGACAGGTCGGCGTCGCAGAGGAGGCGGAATTCGCCGCGGGCGGCCAGCATGCCGTTGCGTACCGCCCAACCCTTTCCGCCGTGGACCAGGGACAGCACACGGACGCGAGGGTCTCCGCCCGAGGCGTCCAGCACCAACTGCGCGGTGGAGTCGTGGCTGCCGTCGTCCGCCACGACGATCTCCCACTCGTAGTCCTGGCCGGCAAGGAACGAGACTACCTCACGGATGGTGTGGGAAATGCGGATTTCCTCGTTGTAGGCCGGAATGACAACGGAGAGGTGCGGAGTAGCGTCGGTCCGTTCGTAGGCGTGCGAAATGGATGGTCGCTCCCTGGTGCGTCAACGGAGACTGGTAGTGCAGGGCAAAGGGCAAGGAAGGCTGGGACGTCCGGCCTGGTCCGTACTGCGCTCTTCCTTCTCAGAGGGCTTGCTTGTCTTCACCGCATCAGCGGCGGTCGAGCAGGAATCCCTCGTGCAGCAGGCGCACGGCATCAGGACCCTGGGACTCGTCGATTATACAGGAGATGCGAATCTCAGAAGTGGTGATCATGTCGATATTGACGCCGCCGTTGGCGAGGAGGCGGAACATCCGGGAAGCGTAGCCGGGAGTGTTCTGCATCCCCGACCCGACAATGCTGACGGCGGCCAGGCCGGCGGCGCTCGCCACGCCGGCCGCGCCAAGCTGCGGGGCAACGCCCTCGACGAGGCGCACGGCGGCGGGGAGGTCGGTCCGGCTGACAGTGAAGCTGATGTCGGTGGACTTGTCTCCGCCGGTGTTCTGCACGATGGTATCGACGCTGATGCTGGCTTCCGCAAGTGGCTCAAACAGTGCGGCGGCGAGTCCAGGGCGGTCGGGCACCTTCTGCACGGTTATCTTGGCCACATTGGCGTTGTAGGCGATTCCCGTTACCTTGATTCTGTCTTCCATCTGATTCCCTGCTTCCGGGCGGCCGGCGGTGCGGCTGGTTTCGTCGGTGGCGGGGCTGGCCGTTCCCACGGTGCACCCGCCCTCGACTTTCGCCGATTCCGAGGCGAATGCGTCGGACGGACCACTGCCAACAGCGTGGATGAGAGTGCCGGGGGTGTCGGTGAAGCTGGAGGCGACATAGATCGGCACCCGGTAGACTCCCCCCAGCTCTATGGAGCGAGGATGCATCTTCGCGCCCAGGCTGGCGAGCTCCAGCATCTCCTCGTAACCGACCTCGTCCAGCTTGCGGGCGTCGGGCACGATTCGAGGGTCAGCGGTGTATATTCCTTCGACGTCCGTGTAGATCTCGCAGCGGTCGGCTTTCAGGGCGGCGGCAATTGCGACAGCGGTGGTATCGGAGCCCCCGCGTCCCAGGGTCGTAACGTCATCCTCAGGAGTGATGCCCTGGAATCCGGCGACGACCACGATGCGCCCGGCGGCGAGCTCGCGCTGCACCCGTCCGGCCTCGATACGGCTGATCCGCGCCCGGCCGAAGCTGGTGTCGGTGTGTACGCCTGCCTGCGGGCCGCTGAGGCTGATGGCCTCGTGGCCCAGCTCTCGCAGCGCCATGGTCAGCAGGGTGCAGGACACTATCTCTCCAGTGGA
This sequence comes from Dehalococcoidia bacterium, assembly GCA_965216065.1. Lineage (GTDB taxonomy): Bacteria > Chloroflexota > Dehalococcoidia > Lucifugimonadales > UBA3495 > VXOI01. The sequence goes on along the minus strand of CBDCFB010000001.1, from coordinate 1,220,147 downwards.
GAGGAGCAGGTCCATCTCACGGGCATGTGGCTCCGGCGAGATGGAGTGGGCCAGGTCAATGAGATCATCGGTGGTGTCGCCCATGGCGGACACGACGGCGACCACATCGGTGCCGGCCTGCCTCACCGCCCCGATGCGCCGCGCGACGCTGAGCATCCTCTCAGCGTCGGCAACCGAGGAGCCACCGTATTTCTGCACTATGAGGGGCATGGGCAAATCGCTAAAGGGCTGACATCCATGGATTCCATCGAACTGGGAATTCCTGACCCGTACCCTACTGGCCTTACAAATATCGTCTTTCCGGATGAACTATTGGTACGAGTTGCTGTCGGCTGGGTTCGACGGCCAAATCAAATACTTCAAGAGTTGTCGCCCCGAGGAGGTATTTTCCCTCAGGTCCAAAAATGACAGGGCAGACCCATTCCTCATCCTGCCACGAGATGCGCGCTTGGCCAACGCCGAGAGTTTCGGATGCCCCATCCGCGAACCCAAAAACTCGGTGTACCAACGGCTCTATATGCAATTGGAACAATAGCGACTCGGGGAGCATCGTGTGGTGAGCCCCCGTGTCAACTACGGCGGACACCTCAGTCAGATCACCGCCAGCAGGGTGACCGACTCCTACGGTAACGCTAAACAAGCTCATTTCGCAGCATATTCCAAAAAATATTTTACTCTACGATACCAAATGAGCGCCCAGCGGGGTGGGTTGCGTTACCTTGACGGTGCCTTCAACCGCGGCCTGACGGGCGGCCTCGGCCATCTCGTAGGCGACCGTCATCTCGCGGCCGCGGGTCAGGGCCAGCACCGTGGAGCCGCTGCCGGACAGGAATGCGCCGAGAGCGCCTGCGTCCATCGCTGCCTTCACCAGCAGCTTCATGGCAGGAAAGAGAGGCTGGCGGTAGGGCTGGTGCAACTTGTCCTGGGTGGCCACGGAAAGGTATTCGGGGTGGTTGGTGGACATCCCCGCCACCAGCAAAGCGACCCGGGACATGTTGTGTACCGCGTCTGCGACGGAAAGCACCCCTGGAAGAACGGCACGCGCGTCGGCGGTGGCGATGCGGACCTCCGGAATATACACGACGGCGTGAATCTCGGCAGGAACGCTGACCGGCACGGTGTAGAGGGTGCTCTCCTCCGTAACGACCAACTGCAGGCCACCCATCACAGCTGCAGCCACGTTGTCTGGGTGCCCCTCGATGGTGGCGGCCATCTCCAACAGGTCGCGGGAAGAGAATTCGCCGTCGGCGAGGGCGTTGGCCGCAGCCAGCCCGCCAGCAATGGCGGCGGCGCTGCTGCCCAGGCCCCGGGCCAGCGGGATCTCGTTGTTGCAATTGACACGCACCGGCGGCATGGGCCGGCCCAGCTCCCGGAACAGGAACTCCATGGAGCGGTAGACGAGGTTGCCGGTGTCTTCCTCCAGCTCCCCGGCGCCTTCTCCTGAGACGCTGACCGCAGGTATCCCGCCCACAGGCAGGGGCTCGACCTCGATGGTGTTCCAGATGTCCAGGGCCATGCCCAGGCAGTCATAGCCTGGTCCGAGGTTGGCGGTGGTGGCCGGGGCGGCGACTCTTATATTGCTCATGGACGGGGCGGAAGGACTTTCTCGAATATGTAGCGACCGACATCAAGATTCTCACGGAAGCGGCCAGGGTCGAGACCGGGACCACACCCGATAATGGGCACAGTGGTCTCGTGGGCTGAGCCGTGGGAGCGCAGGCCCGGGGGCATTTTCACTTCGGCCGGATCGCCGAAGACGGTGGCGTTGTCGGCAAGCACAAAAATATCACCCATGCGCTCCGGCATCAGCCGGAAGCGGGCGGCCGCCTCTTCGACAGCCAGGGCGTCATCCACACCTTCCAGGCTTCGCAGGGTGTCCAGGGCCGCATTGAGGTCGGAGCTGTCGTCCAGATGGACATAGATGCTGCCGCCGAGGTTGGAGTGGTGCACCACGTAGCGGTCCTTGATGACCGGCACGGCACGGGCGCCGATACCGTAGCGGGCAAGCTCGCCGGGCAGGTGCAGCATGCGGGACTTGTCGGACATGCCGTGGTCGGCGGTCACCAGCACGCGCGAGCCGGGGTTCTGCTCCATGATGGCACCAAGGCCCTCATCCAGCAGGCCGACGTGGCGGAAGGACTCGGGGTGTTCCGGGCCGTAGGTGTGCATGGCGTAGTCGGTGGTGGTCAGGTACACCAGGTCGAATGACTCCCGCGACATTGCATAGCGACCGGCGTCCAGTACCCAGCGGTTCACTTCCAGCGAGTAAATGGGCGGAGGCTCTCCCACTCCGTCAACCACCCAGCCGGGCGGCTCCTCGGAGGAGATGCTGACAGTGGCGCCGTCGCTGAGCAGCCGGCGGAGCTTGTCCTTGGCGGTTACCAGCAGGGACCTCATGCCGGAGGCTGTGGCCCGCTGGAACATGGTCTCGGCGCAAAGGAACTCACCGGACTCCATGTAGAACTCTTCCCCGCGCTGCCGGTCAAGCAGGTAGTTCGAGGTGATGCCGTGTTGCTCCGGGTAGCTGGCCGTGACGAGGGACACATTGTTGACGTTGGTGACACTGGGGGTCATGCCATGGCCGTCAACGCGGAACCCGCGCCGGGACATGGCAGCGATGTTGGGCGCGGGGCAGGCGTACAGATACTCCGGATCGAAGCCGTCGATGAGCACTACGATAGTGGGGCTGTTCATCACTTGAGCCGTCAGCTCCCATCCCCAGCCAAGGATTCTGCATCGCGGTCGTAGAGGGCGGTGTCCCGGATCAGGGCCACGAAGTAGTCTTCAGGTTCACAGTGACCATCGTAGAAGCAGTCTCCGTGCCACTGGGTCACCCGGGCAAGGTAACGATCATGCAGCGACTTCAGGGCATCGCTCTGTCTGCCGAGCACCCGTATTCCACTGTATGTCTGGGTAGTGATCTGAGGGTCGCTTCCGGTACGCTCCAAAATAAAGGCGTCGGTGGCACGCTTGGTTGCGCCCCATGCCTTGTCAGCGGCGTTGCGAATGCGGCCTTGATCCAGCATGTCGATGGCCTCCTCGTACACGACCCACGCACCGGCCATTATGTACCGGCCCCGCTCAGTCGCCAGCATAAACGTCAGACCTCCGAATTACTCGCGTGGCTGTAATTCTAACATCGTCGGGTGAAGGCAGAGCGATTGCTCAGGCAATATGGGCCTTTGCAACTTTCAGGTAGTCCAGCGCCAGGCGGGGCAGTAGAAAGCGGCGTCGGACGCTGGCCCGGCCGGCTGCGCCTATGTAGGAGGCCAGGTCCTTGTCCTGGAGCAGGGTCACGATGCGCCTGGCGCACTCCTCCGGGGAAGACACGAGGTAGCCGTTTGACCCGTCGTCGATCTGGATGCGGATGCCTCCGGCGTTGCCCCCTATCATCGGCTTGCCCTTCCACATGCCCTCTGTGACGGTCAGTCCGAAGCCCTCGCGGATGGACTTCTGCACCAGAACGGTGGAAGCCATCTGGAAGGCGTTGACAGCGAGGTCATTCTCCACCGGCAAAGAATCCGGGTCATGGAACAGGTGAATGTCCGGGTCGGCGGCGGCGTGTGACAGTACGCTCGTCAGAATTTCGCCGGCTTCGGGGTCATCGGTGGCCTGAGACAGGCCCAGGAGGGCCAGCTGGATTTCAGGCATGGACTCCCGGGCCAGGCGGAAGGCGTCGATCACTCCCCACGGGTCTTTCCACGTATCGAAGCGCGAGACCTGGGTCACCAGGGGCCGTTCGGGATCGATCCCCAGGGAGGAAAGAACTTTCCAGGCCTCCTTCTCGTCTACGGGATTGTTCTTCTCCGCCAGCGGGTCGATGGCAGGCGGGGCGATATAGACCGGCTTGTCGGCGACCTGACGAACGGGCACATACTGCTGCAGAGAAAAGACAAGGTGGTGGTAGTCCTGGAGCATGGGCAGCAATACATCCATGGCCGACTGGTTCGGACGTGTCAGGTCTATGTGGCATATCCACAGCCAGGTCCCCGAACCGCAGGGGCGGCTGCTCTGGAGCATTCCTCCCAGCGGCAGCAGCTGTGGGTCGTGCATGAACCAGACGTCGGGTGAGAGGCCATCCCGCAGCATTGCCTTTGAAATGCGCTGGAGGTTTCCGTGGTAGGTCTCCAGTTCCTCCCCGCTTAGGCAGCCGTCGGCCCCCTGCAGGAGGTTGTGGATCTTCTTGGTGACATGGAAGAAGGTGGGGTCATCGGGATCGATGACTATGCGCTCGGTGTGAATCCCAAGCGCGTTGAACAGGGGAACCATGGACTGAAGGATCTCGGCCACGCCGCCCCCGATGGCGGTGGCGTTGAAGTGGGCTATGCGCAGGTGCTGCATTTCGGCGGCAACCGTTATGAGCTCCTCCGCCAGTTCTTCGTCCATATAAGGGCGATAAGCGTCCAGGGAAACAGGAGGGTGTTCGAGCTTCAGATACATTCCTTTCGGTTCCTCTTTAGTCTCTCTCAAAGCAAACGGCCCGACGGCAAACACGCGAACAGCCGTCAGGCCGCAGGGGACGTCATCGCCGGGAACTCTTTTATCTTTTCACCATAACGGGGTAGTGCGCAACCTTCTGCCGCTCCCTTACGGGCGAATTCTCCGGGTGCTCCCAACCTCACCCCTTTACCCACCGCAGGGCGGGGACATCACTCGCGTTCCCGGTTTCAGACTATTCTACGGTGACCGACTTCGCCAGGTTCCGCGGCTGGTCCACGTCGCAGCCACGAAGCAGGGCGATGTGGTAGGACAGCAACTGCAGCGGCACGGTGGTCAAGAGCGGCTGCAACAACTCGGGGGCCTCGGGTATGAACAGGGGGTAATCCACCTCGGACGCACCGTCGTTGTCTCCATTGGTTAGCACGGCCGCCACCACGCCGCCCCGGGCCTTGACTTCCTTGATGTTGCTCAGGGTCTTGTCGCGCAGGTTGTCGGCAGGCGCCAGCGCAACGGTGCACATTCCCGGGTCTATAAGGGCGATGGGACCATGCTTCATTTCGCCCGCTGCGTACCCTTCGGCATGGATGTAGCTGATCTCCTTCAGCTTCAGGGCCCCCTCAGAGGCGATGGCGGCATTTGCCCCTCTGCCGAGGAACAGGAAATTGTTGTAGTGTCCGATCCGCCGGGCCAGGTCCCGGTAGGCGTCGGCGTCAGCGGTCAGTTCTCCGATGAGACCGGGCACCCGGGCCAGCCCATCGACGATCCTGCGGGTGTCCGAACGGTCCAGTACCCCACGCTCCTGGCCGAGATAGGTCGCCAGCAGGTGCAGGATGGTAAGCGACGAGATGAAGGTCTTGGTACTGGCGACGCCGACCTCCAGGCCGGCTCGCATGTACAACGCTCCGTCGGCGATGCGGGAGGCCTGGCTCTCTTCGGCGTTGCAGATCGTGACGATCGTCGCTCCCTTCTCTCGGGCCAGTTGCATCGCTGCGATGGTATCAGCAGTTTCCCCCGACTGACCGATGGACACCACCAGCGCGCGCGGGCCGATGATCGGGTCGCGGTACCGGAACTCGGACGCGCTCTCGGCCTCGGCCGGGATGCCGGCGAGCCGCTCGATGTACTGTCGGCCCACCTGTGCCGCGTGCAGACTGGTGCCGCATCCGATCAGGATGACCCGCTCCAGTTGCTTGATGTCCAGCAGGGTCAGCGGCAGCTCCGGCAGGTCCACCCGTCCGTTGGCGAGGTCGGCGCGGTCCCGCAGTGCAGCGGCCATGGCCTGGGGCTGGTCCATGATCTCCTTGAGCATGAAGTGGCGGTAGCCGCCCTTGTCCACCAGCACATCGTCGCGGGAAACGCGGCGCTGCTCCTTGATGATGGTATTACCTGCCAGATCGCGATAGTGGACGCCCTCACGGCTGACCACGGCCATCTCCCCCCCTTCCAGGAAGCCGACTTCCGGCGCCCCGGGGCCGCGCTCCAGCACTGGCAGCAGGGCCGGGAGGTCGCTGGCCACGATGCCCTGGCCGTCGTGGTGGGCAACGACGATGCCGCCCGCGTAACCCAGGCGCATGGCGCAGATGGGCCCCTCTTCACCCTGAAGCGTGGCGGTGATGGCCGACGATCCCTGGACCATGCGGCCCATCCGCAGGAAAGCTTCCTCGAAGCTCAGGCCCAGCAGAAGGCCCTCTTCGACCAGATGGGACAGCGCCTCCGTGTCCGTCTCCGATTGAAAGACGTGGCCGGAGGCTTTGAGCCGACGTTTCAGCTCCATGTAGTTTTCAACGATGCCGTTGTGCACCAGCGCAACTCGGCTGCTGCAGTCGGTGTGCGGGTGGGCGTTCGCCGTGGATGGCGACCCGTGAGTGGCCCAGCGAGTGTGCCCCAGACCGAGGGATCCCCTGGGGATGGAGCCGTTGATTTCGGCGGCCAGTCCGCTGACCTTGCCGACGGTCTTGCGCAGGTGCAGGGCGCCGGAGTCGTCGACGACGGCAATGCCGGCGCTGTCATAACCCCTGTATTCCAGGCGCTGCAGCCCCTCGTAGATGATTGGCCAGGCGTCGTTACGCCCTACATAAGCAACGATGCCACACACGATGATTCCCTACTTCTTCAAAATAAACATAGCTAAAATTTCTTTATGCCGAACCGGATGCTCCCAACCTTCAGTCCCGGGACTCCAACTCCCGGGCCAGGTTGCGAGCGAACTCCTCGATGGTGGCCTTGGCCTTGCGCCGGATCACCGGCTGGCCCAACTCGCCCAGGCGTCCCATGAAGGTGGTGTCGGTGTCGATGGCGAGCTCCGTCCCACCCGACGGCGCGGCGGTCAGCTGCACCAGCATTTCGGTCTTGACTCCTCCGCCCAACCGGCGGTCCGCGGCCTCCACAATGAAGCGGGCCCGTCCGGAATCAGCGGACTGTTCGCAGACAGTGACAGTACCGGAAAGGGTGATGCTCATGGGGCCGACCCTGGCCCGAAGCGCGCCCCGGTAGCGACCGTCGCCCTCAGCCGCTGCCTCGGTCACGCCGGGCACGCACTTTGCGGCGCTGGGCACGTCCATCAGTAAGTCCCAGGTCTCAGGGACTTCTGCAGGCACGACGCAGGTGTTCTGCAGTTTCATAGCGCCGACCCTGAAGCTACTGCTTGAGCGAGGGCTCGCCGAACGAACACCCCGGCCATTTCGCGCTTGTAGTCGGCTGATCCCCGGAAGTCATCGAGGGGATCGACGGCCTCGGGGACGGTGTCAGCAGCCGCACGGAAGGCGTCCTCACCAAGCTCCTGGCCCCGCAGGACATCCTCCGCAGCGCGGGCGCGAACCGGCGTGGTGCCAGCCGCCCCCAGGACGATACGAGCCTCGCGGCAGGTGTTGTCGGCGTTTCGGGACACGACTGCGGCAACGGAAACGGTCGCATAGTCGTCGGCGGTGCGAGGCAGAAACTTCAGGTATGCAGCGCAGGTGTCCTCCGCGGGTACAGGTACCTCCACGGCGGTGAGGACCTCGCCGGGCCGCACGTCAGTCTCGTAGTAGTCGACGAAAATTTCCTCGACGGGGCAACTGCGGATTCCCACGGTGGAGGTGAAATCGACAGTGGCGTCAAGTGCAATGAGAGCCGGGGGTGGGTCCTGGTTCGGATCTCCGTTGACCAAGGCGCCGCCGATGGTGGCCATGCTTCTGATGCGGCGGGTTGCAACGCGGCTCATGGTTTCGGCCAGCATCGGGATGCGCTGGCGAAGCAGAGGGCTGTCTTCCATCCGGCGCAGGGTGCTGAGGGCGCCAACTCGGATTGCGCCGCCGACTTCGCCCAGGTCGCCCAGGCCATTGTTTCGCGCCACGCCCCGGAGGCCAATGACGTGTTCGGGTTGGGCGAATCGCTGCTTCATCTGGAGCACGAGCGCCGTGCCGCCAGCCATCAGCCGGGCGTCGTCCCCGTATTTGTCGAGCAGTTCGAGTACCTCATCAAGGGAAGCGGGGTTGTGAAACTGAAAGTCGATCACTGGGGACTGCTGTTGTTTCGCGCCGCCGCAGCCACCGAGTTGATAATGCTGTAGTAGCCGGTGCAGCGGCAGAGATTCCCCATCATCCAGTGCCGTATCTCGTTCTCCGTGGGGTGCGGGTTTGTATCCAGAAGAACCTTGGCGGAGACGATCTGGCCCGGGGTACAGATACCGCACTGGAATCCGCCGTAGTCGATGAACGCCTGCTGCACCGGGTGGAGGCGCCCCTCTTCGGCGATGCCTTCTATCGTCGTCACTTCTGCGCCTTCGATGGCGGCGGCCAACGTGATGCAGGAGGCAAATAGCTCGCCGTCGACCAAGACGGTGCATGCCCCGCAGACACCGACGCCGCAGCCCTCCTTGGAGCCGGTCAGACCCAGGTCGTAGCGCAGGACATCAATCAGCAGACGGCTGGAGGGAACGTCGGCCTCGCGCTCCACGCCGTTGACCATCAGCTTCACCATCCCTGCAACAATACCTTCATGCTGGCATAGCGTCAACAGGAGCCGCAAAGCTACGCCCGTTGGTATACTGGCCTGGAATCACCCTCAATCACTCTTGACAGGGATACGGGGAGGACAGGACATGCAGGAAAGGAACGGCAGCCACGCAACCCAGCCCATAGGCACCACCGTGCTGGTGGTGACTATGGACGTCGACCCAGAGGACGAGGCGGAATTCAACAAGTGGTACAACGAGCAGCACCTGCCGGAAAGGATGGAGATTCCCGGCTACGTCAGCGCCCGGCGGTTCCGGCTGGAAGAGGGCGATGGCGCGCTGAAATTCCTGTGCATCTGGGAACTGGAGGATGGCAGCCCGCTGCAGAGCCAGATGTACAAGGACCAGCAGGCCGACCCCACCGCGCTGTACCTGCGGGTGAACCAGACCATCAAGGCCCGCACCCGCGGCCTCTATCGCCAGGTATTCCCCGAAGTCGGCGCCTTCGAGGACCGATCCGGGTTCCACCCGCGGCACCAGGAGATCTCGGCGTAGGGCGGGCGGGAAATCCGCGGAGCGGCCTTTGGCGTAATAGTGCGTGAGCGTCTGATTCACCGTCCCGATATCAGGCGCTATTGAATGGGGTTCTCGGACTCCATTCAGGGTATTTTCTGCCTGTTCAACTACGGCTAAACGCGGCGCCGGATATGATATGCTTGTTGGCCGTTGCTCCGAGAGGACTGCTCGAGTACAGCGACAGAACACAAAGCCCGGAAAAACGCAAACTGCGATCACAGGATTAAGACGAGCCAGATGGGCCTCTTCTCCACAATAGGGGGCATCCTCACCAACCGCTACTTTGCCGCTGTTTTCCTTGCGGCCGTCGGTGTGGCGGTGGGGCTGGTCGTATTCTTCTACGCCTTTCCAGGGAAGCCGAAGATCGGCGTTATCGACATACCGTACACGGTCATCACCGAGGACTCCACCTTCGTTATCACCGAGTACCTGGACTACGCCCGCCGGGACGACTCGATCAAAGCGGTGGTGATCAAGCTGACCAGCCCCGGCGGAGGGGCCGCGTCCAGCGAGCGGCTGTACATCGAGACCAGGAAACTGCGGGAAGAGAAGCCGGTTGTGCTGGTGATGAACGGGCTGGTCGCCAGCGGCGGGTACATGATGTCGATGGGCGCCAGCCACACCTTTGCCCAAACCTCGTCGCTGGTGGGCAGCGTGGGTGTGGTGTCCTTCAACGACCCCTTAGTCCCGCCGCTGCCCAACGAGAGCGTGCTGTCCACCGGGCCGTACAAGCTCGCCGGGTTTGACAGGCAGGAGTGGTTCGGCACGGTGGAGGAGCTTAAGGAGTCCTTCGCCCACATCGTGATCAGCGAGCGGGGCGGCAAGTTGCGTCTGAGCAAGGATGAGCTGACGCAAGCCCGCCTGTATTCAGGTCTGCAGGGCGTGAAGCTGGGCCTTGTGGACGAGTTCGGCGGCAACAGCGATGCTTTTGAAAAGGCCGCGGAACTTTCCGGCCTCTCAAGCTACGGACTGGTTGACGTCAACCTGGAGGTACTGAAGAAGTTCTACAATGACCTTGAAGACATCTTCGCGTCCTCCGGTAACGAAAACGCCCCGGGCCTCCTGGGCCGAAGCTACACTGGTGAAGACTCCGCGTCTCTGTCACAGGACATCGATTCGGGCAGCAGCGTAGAAAGCTTTGCCGCCCTCCAGAGGCTGGCCATGTACGGCAGGCTGGGAATCGGGCAGGAAGACCCTCTACCCGACTTCCCCATGGAATTGAACCACCCCAACTTCTACTACCTGTATGTGGGCAATGCTCGCTAGAGTCGCTATCTTCGCGCTGCTGCCGATTGCCGCCGTGGCCGCGTTCCTGGTCGCTTTCTTTGTCTTTTACCGGGGCGGCTACGACGCGCCCCCCTCGCCGGACTTGGCTTTTGAACAGATAACGACCTCCTCGGCGCCCTCCCGGATTACCCAGGAACTGCCACCCGGACCAGAGCGGAGCGGCCTGCTGGTGGTGGACGCCCAGCACGCGAACGCCTTCTCAGAGAACGAGGTGGTCAGCTTCACCTCGCAGGTTGCGGACCGTGGGTTCGAAGTCGAATTCGTGGGTGACTTCCTGCCGATTGAGGACCCTTCTCAGTTGCAGCCTCGTTACTTCCAGCTTGCGGACAAGCTGCGCCAGGCCGACAGCTTCGCGGTCATACTGCCTCGAGTTCCTTACTCCGAGGCCGAAGCAGCCCTGGTCGAACGGTTCGTACGAAAGGGAGGCAAGCTGCTCCTCCTTTCCGACCCCGGCCGTCCTCAGAACATTGACGGGCTGGCCAAGCGGTTCGGTGTGGACTTCCAGGCCGACTATCTCTACAACACCGTGGACAACGACACCAACTTCAAGCGCATTTTCATCCGGGACTTCCAGCCTGATCAGATCACTGCCGGGCTGGAGACCATCACCCTGGAGTACGCGAGCTCGGTACAGTCCTCCGGCGGCGGAGTGGCCTTCGCCAGTCCAAACACCAGGTCGTCAGTGATGGAAAACGTGGGGGCTTTCCCCATCGTGGCCTGGGGCGATAGCCGCAATGTGCTCGCCATCGCCGACTTCACCTTCATGGTCCCTTCCAACGACTCGCTGCTCGACAACGGGAAGCTGGTGTCCAACATAGCGGACTACGTTACGGACAGCCAGCGTGAATTCCTGCTGTCGGACTTCCCGTATTTCTTCGGCAATGCAGAGGAAACCGTGGACATCCTGCTAGGTCAGCCGGACCTGCTCAGCGTCGGACTGCAGATGAAGACCGGGCTTGCCGGGCGAGGCGCACCTTCGGAAATGGCCCCGTTGGAAGACCTGAGCCGGGACTCGGTTTTCCTGGGCCTGTACGACGACGCCAGCCAGGTGGACCAGTACCTGCAGACGGCGGGGGTGCGGGTAGATGACACCCTGGGAACCCCGTTTGTGAGTGAGTTGGCCCTGGAGAGCACAGCGGTGTATCTCCTGGACCAAGGCCAGGACCGGGACCTGCTGGTGATCCTGGCCGATACGCCCAAGACCTTGGCCAGTGCCGTTGGGAGAATGCTTTCCGGTGAATATAGAGGTAACCTCTTGAGCGATTTCGTGGGCGTCTACAAATTCGTGGGAGCGGACCAGTAGATGAAGAGGCTGAAATTGGGCTCCCGTGTCCTGCTGCCTATTCTCGTTCTGCTGTCGGTGACGCTGCTGGCATGCGGAGACGACGAGGCCGCCACACCGGTGCCGGTCGTACCGGCAACGCCCGCAGTGGAGGCCCCCAGATCCCTGACGGTCAGCGAACGCGAGGTCATTGATCAGTTCAGCGAGGATCTCCAGGAAATCCGGGCCGCCCGGGACGAGCTCCACCAGGGGTTCGACGCCTGGCGGGCCGAACTGAGCGAGTGCCATCCCAGTTCCGCCCGGGAGACCTTCCAGGAGTTGACCTCGTCCATAATCGGCATCACCCAGCAGACAACCAAGCTGCCCCGGACCGCCAGCACCAGGGAGCTGGCCGACCTGCTTATCCCGGCCGCAGAGGCCGAGGAGGCCGCCTTCCGGCAGCTGCGGGACAGGTGGCAGCCCGGGAATGTCTCGCTCCTCGAACTGGCAGAGCTTCGCGGCAACGAGGCCGTCCGCGCCCAGAAGAGCGCGGAGGACCGGTCGCTGGAACTACAGGAAGAGTTCGAGGAGGGTGCAACGGAAGGGGAAGTCGCGGATATGGAGGAGTATTCCGAAGTCTTCGACGATCTTGTCGACGCATGGGAAGATTACCACGACTCCTACCTCGACCTGCTCAAGGCGGAGCCCCGGCTGAAAACCGGCGAGCGCATTGCACAGTACGAGTTGCTGGTCCAGCAGTTGGAGGGCATAGTCTCTCTCACCTCCGAACTCTCGGTGCCAATCGGCAATGACGACATTGAGGAGATAGTTGAGCAGTTGCAGGAAATGGCTGAAGACGAGCTTGCCGCGCTCTCGCGAATGACCGAATCCCTCGCCGAGGTGGCAGAGCCCCCGGCTGAGGACGCCGCGACTACCGCAGCGGCCTCAACGGTCGCGACTACCGCAGCGGCCTCAACGGTCGCGACTACCGCAGCGGCGCCAACGGTCGCAACGCCCACCCCGCCACCCGGCGACCAGCCGGAGGGCGGTGAGACCACCGCCGGTGAAGAGGCTCCTGCCGAGGCTCCGGTCAAGCCTGTAAAGCTGCTGCCGCCGGACGAAGATCTTGCCGAGACCTATGCGGCAAGCGTCAAGGGGCTGGAGGAGATCGATCTCCAGATCGAGGAGATCATCGAGGACAAGTCCGCGGAATTCCTGGCGGACGTCCAGGACTTCAACGCCGAGTACCGCGGCCTTGTTCGCGAGTGGGATACCTTCCACCGCGACTTCAATGCGTGGCGGGAAAGCGACGGCGACTGCAACCGCCTGTCGGTCCTGGGAGTGCTGGACGAGTTCAGCCAGGATGCCGGAGCCCTTGGACGGCAGGTGCGGGACCTGCCGCAGGCGGGCTTCCTGCTCCCGATCTACACGCTGTTGACTGAAGCGGCGGAAAGAGACGAAGCGGCCATGCGCACGGTGTACAGTTCCTGGCGCCCGTTTGCCGTCGACGTGTTCAAGGCGGTCGACGAAGAGCGGGTGGCTTCAGACCGGCTGTGGCGCAGGGCGGGCATAGCGCTGCAGGAGCTGCGCGACCGTCCCTAGCTGCGGAGATCTGCTGCGGGATCAGCAAGCCGCTCGTGGTCTGGCAGACTGACCACGAGCGGCTTCTTTTAGCGGGTGTGCGGCCCCCTGTATCTTCTGTTTCAATTCAGCCCCTCTCGGTCAAAGGACCTGGATTCCCACTTTCGTGGAAATGACGAGTTACGCAGGTATTTGTCCCACGCCCTCTTGCCTACAGAGGGGAGATGAGACCAGGGCAATCGCGTCTTGAAGGCAGGAATCTCAATTTGGTGTCATTTGCTCCTTGCCAAGCATGGCGCCCTTTATATAACATTAGTTCTATGTTTATAACGGATGACAGACTGAACGCGACTGACATCCCTGTGGGTCTCTTGAACCAGCGGCCAGCCCGGAATGTCCAGAAATGACCGGGAAAACGAAAAAATCAGCCCCTGCAAACCGGCAATGTCGGCTCATCCGACCCAACCTGCTGAGTTGCTGAATTCAAGACGCGATTGCCCTGGAGAGGAGGCCCTGCCAGTGATTCAGCCGGCCACCAGCATCTCGTCGGTGCTGACCAGGGGCGATAGCAGGCGGGGCCCGTCGGCGGTCACCAGCACCATGTCCTGCAGGTGCCAGTAGCCGATGTGGGGCTCCAGCGCCACCACCATGCCCTCCTCCAGTACGCGGATGCTGGAAGGCACCATGTATGGCTCCTGCTGGTGCCACCACGCGCCCACGCCGTGCCCTGCCAGCGCCACGTTACCCTGGAAGCCCGCTTCGTGGAAGCTGTCGTTGGCGAAGTTGTAGATATCGGCGGTCTTCGCGCCGGGGACGCATCGCTCGATGGTGGCCCGATAGATGTCCCGGGTTACTTGGTAGATGCGCTTCTGTTCATCCGACGGCTTCCCAACGCAGACGCTGCGGGACTGGTGGCCGGGGTAGCCGTTCAGGTACGACACGTAGTCGTTGCGGATGATGTCCCCGGCCTCGAAGGCTATGTCGCTTTCGCCGCCGTAGGCCACGGTGTTACGGCTGGAGTTTAGGATGCCGTGGGCCCAGTTGGCGCCGCGCCGCAGGCAGCTCTCGATGATGCGGCTGTGCACCAACCGCTCGGTGTCGCCGGGGCGGACCGTGGGCAGCACCTCAAGGTAGGCCTCGTCCAGAAGCTGTGCCCCCGCCTCCAGCGCAGCAACTTCCTCCGGCGTCTTGATCCAGCGCACCCGGTCCATCAGTTCAGTGCTGTCGACGATCCGGGCACTGGGCAGCACGCCGCCGATCTCCTCCCATCGGCCGGCGCTGACGTAGCTCTTCTCAAAGCCAATGGTCTCCCCCGCGAGCCCCATCTCCTTCAGAACGGCGGCGGCACGCTCGTAGGGCGACTCGGCATAGTCGTCCACCACCTCAATGCGCTCCAGCCACGAGTCGCGACGGGCCAGGGGCGCGGCGTAAGTGTTCAGAACCATCGCCGGCTCCCCGTGGCGGGGCCACACCAGCAGCACCTCTCGGGGCGAGTCGGGGAACTCCAAGTGCCGCGCCAGGGTGCCGGGATAGGCGAACCCGGCCAGGTAGGTGAAGTTCTTGCCGGAGCGGGCGACGATGGCCGAGACGCCCTCCTCGTCCATCAGCCTGTGCAACCGCTCGACGTTGGCGATGATCTTGCCGAAGGCGTTGGCCATGGGAGCACCTCTCGTTTCACTGGCGGGTGTACGACCATCCGGTCTTCACCCCCATCCTGACCTTCTCCCATCGAGTGGGAAGGGACTTTGCGCTTACCCGAACCGCGTCAGCCTGAACAGCTCGGTCAGGTCCGGGGCCTCGTCGATGCGCCACAGGTGGGCCAGCAGGGCGTCGATGCGGTCGCCGGGAAGGTGCTCCGAGGCCAGGGACCGGAACTTGTCCTCAACCTCGGAGTCGGTCAGCGGGTTCCTGTAGTGGCCCTTGTGGTAGGCCACCTGCGCGGAGTGGCGCTCGCCCGAGGTGGTAACAACCTCAAAGTCGCAGAGCATGGCATCGGGTACGCGGCGGTTGGCTTCCTCCGACACCGACACATTGACCTTACTTACCAAATCCAGGAGAGTCTCGTCAAAGATGAACTCGTCGTCGAAGTGTCGGCTCTCCACTCCCCCGTACAGCAGGGCGACGGCGGCGGTGTAGGGCATGGAGTGGTCGGCGGTCTCGCGGTTGGCGGGGCGCCACTTCTCCGCATCGCCGGCCATGATATTGACCGCCGTCTGAAGGGTGGCGATGTTGACCTCGGCGACAGCCTCGGGGGTGATGTCGCCCGGTATCTGCTCCCGCACATCCAGAGCCGCCTGCGCGATAGTCTGGGAATACTGTCCCAGCGGAAAGCGCTTGATGCTGCACTCGGCAATCTTGAACGGCTGGCCATTGCCGCCGAGGGCCTCCAGTTCCAATGGGCGCCCGGTTACTGCGTTGAAGTAGCCGCCCGCCCCTTCGTACACCGGCGACGGGCCGGTGATGCCCCGCTGGGCCAGCTGCACGGCGAACATGGCATTGCGGGTGGCGTTGGCATAGGCGCAGCCCTTCCACATCGACACATCGCCGATGCGCGTCTGGTACAGGGCCAGGTTGGAGGCAACATTCAGGTTGAGGGCCTGCAGGGTCTGTTCAGGCGTGAGCCGCATGGTCCGCGCTGCCGCCAGGGTACTGGCCGCGCCGCCCACGGTCACATGGTCGAAGCGGGGCTTGATATCCACGGTGTCGCAAATTCGGCAGAAGACCTCGTAGGCCAGCACCGTGGAAAGGATGAAGTCCCTGCCGCTGCCACCGGCAGCCTCGGTGGCTGAAAGCGACGCGGCAATGCTGTCGCTGGGGTGGCCCGACTCGTTGCTGGTGTAGCCGTCGTTGAAGTCGAGGTACCGGATGGCCACGCCGTTGGCGAAGGAGGCGAGGTCGAGACTGGTCTGCTGCCCGCTGCCCATCACGGTCACCGGGTGGGTGCTGGAGACCATACCTGCCATCTCGCGGGCCACACGGGCTGGTTCGCTGCTGTAACCGCCCAGTGCACAGCCCAGGGTGTAGATGATGAAGCGCTTGGCCAGGTGGACGGTCTCGTCGGGCAGGTCCTCGTAGCGAAGCGACGACGCGTAGCTGCTAAGTTTCTCGGCCAGGGTGGTCATTCTGTGCCTCCCAGATCACTCTCTCAAGGGAGAGGGCCGGCGTGAGGGTGAATCCTGGCTACCGTATGGTATTTGCTCGCGTAAAATTCTTCCCCACCCTGACCCTCCCCGCTGGGGGAGGGAAATTTGTTAGCTAGGCGAACTCGGGCATCACCTCGCGGGCGAACAGTTCCATCGACCTCAGCACCTTGTCCTGGGGCATGCCGCCGAAGGAGAAGTTGCAGCCGAAATAGCCTATGCCGGCGTCCTGCAGGGCCCGGATCTTGGTGGCGACCTGCTCGGGGTTACCAATGAAGGCCCGGTGCTCGTACAGGTACTCAAAGGACGGCGGGTACTCCGTACGGGTCCGCTTGAACTCTTCCAGGCTGTCGTAGACCTCGCTGCCCCGGGAGTAGCTGCGCCGCCACTGGTTCACATCCAGGGTCCAGTTGAGACCGGGCTCGGCATCTCGCCTGGCTTGCTCCTCCGTCTCGGCGACATAGAAGTAGCGGAAGAAAGGGATGCCTCCCATGTCCATGGGCCGGCCGGCCTCGCGGGCGCCGTCAACAAGTTGATCGCAGAGCGACAGCCCGTCCGTGGTGTCCAGCACCACGCCAATGATGCCAGAGTGCCCGCTGGTGGCGGCGAAGTCCTGCGTCTCCTGGCTCCGGGTGGCGGCGATGTACATGGGCGGGTGCGGCTTCTGCACCGGCGGCGGCACCAGGTTCGCGTTGCGCACCTGGTAGTGGTCCCCCTCGAAGGTGAAGTCCCGCGTGGTCCACAGTCCCTCGATGATGCGAATGGACTCCCGGAAACGCTCCTGGCTCTCGGCGTGGTCCACGCTGTACCCGGCGTACTCGTAGCCCCCCTGTCCCCGGCCGAACCCGGCGTCCAGCCTGCCCCCGCTCAGCAGGTCCAGGGTAGCCGTGTCCTCGGCCAGCCTCACGGGGTGGTGCAGCGGCGGGATGATAACCGCGGTGCCCAGCCGCAGGGTGGTGGTCCGCGCCGCGATGTTCGCCAGGAGCATCAGCGACGCTGAGCCCAGGCCGTAGCGGGAGAAGTGGTGTTCCGCCAGCCAGCCGCTTTCAAAGCCGAGTTGCTCGCCGACTACGAACTCTTCCGTGATGTTGTCAACAACCTGGCTTGGAGCGATGTCCTCGGGCCAGGGAACATGGGAAAAGAGACCGAATTTCATTCATAACTTCCAGAGGTTTCGTGATGAGGAAACGATATCGAGTCGGCCCATTATTTCACACACGGGCAGGTGCCGCCACCATCGTCGCGGCCTCCCGGATTCCCTGCATCGCAGAAGGAACACAGGGGACCGGTGCTATAATCTGGCACACCTCGGACCTGGCAACGGAGTGGGAATTGCCTGCCTTTGTAGTCTACGGAGACAGCTACCTGGTGCGGCAGCGGATGGCAGCAGTGGAGGAGGAGCGCGGTGCAGACTCCATCCTGGACGCCAACCGGCACCGGCTGCCGGGCAACCAAGTAACGCCCCAGGAACTGCTGGCAGTGTGCTATGCGCTGCCTTTCCTGGACACGCTCCGGCTGGTCGCAGTGGACGGCCTTTTGACAACAGCGGAGTCGCGCACTGGCGGCGGCCGGGGACGCCGGGGTGGAGGTAGCGCTGACGACCGCTGGAAGCCTCTCGTTGAGGCCATCCCGCAATTCCCCGAAACGACGCTGCTGTTGCTTTCCGACGGCCCGCTGAACGCCAGCAATCCGCTGCTGCGCCAGCTGGGCCCGGTGTGCGCGGTGGAGGAGCAGACCGCTCCGCGAGGGGAGCAGCTGGCCCGCTGGATCAAGCAGACCGCTGAGTCCAGGGGCGCGGCTATCAACCCCACCGCCATCCGTGCAATGGCCGACCTCGTGGGAGGCGACCTCTGGACGCTGGACCAGGAGCTGGAGAAGCTCTCCCTATACGCGTCCGGGAGGGAGATAGGCGAGAGCGACGTCCGCCTCATGGTGTCGCAGGTCAGGGAGGCCAGCATCTTCGAGGCCGTCGACGCGATGATCGAAGGCCGTCCGCAGGTGGCGCTGCGGCTACTGGCGCAGCTGCGGGACGACGGGCGGGAGCCGCTGTATATCATCGCCATGGTGGAGCGGCAACTGCGACTCCTGGCACTAGCCCGCGACGCCTCCGAACGCCGCCTGCCCCAGAACGAGCTCAAGCGCGCGCTGGGAACATCATCTGACTTCGTGGTGCGCAAGACCATGGAACAGGCGCGGCGTCATTCCCGGGAAGACATCGCCTGGCGATATGACCGCCTGCTGGAAGCCGACCTGTCGATCAAGCAGGGCCGCGTCGACCCCGGCCTCGCCCTGGAGCTGCTGGTCGGCGACTCGATACCCCAGCGGTAGGGTCGAGGCAGGGCTCCATACAATAGCCGTTGAATTTTCCTTTCAGATAATTCTTTTCTGCAAATTATGCTAGCGTTCCCATTTAGGTGGCATGCCAGCTTTTGATCCGTCATTCCCGCGAAAGCGGGAATCCAGAGGCGGTGTACTTGTTAGACGGAAAGCTACCTCAACCATCTGAACTGCAGTGCCTTTGCCAATTATCGGAGTCTACTCATCGAGACAGTTATTCATTATAATCACAGCTATATTGGAAATGGACTCTTCGAATTATGAAGTATATGTTGTACAAGCTCTTTGTATAAATTGCAGATTCAAGGCAGGGCTGGCCTCTTGAATCGGTAATACAGTGGGAAAATACAAAGGAACCTTTTTACTAATACATGGTTTATCTGTGAATATAATGGTCTGTTAATTCTGCATAGCCAGCTAATGATTACACAGCATCGATCGTAGTAAGACAAGTCAAAATTTGAGCTCTGTCATTTCCTATTTTTGAAATCAGCGGATTTTTGCGGAAGGGTCTATATGCTCGCAGTTGACTCCAATAACTCAAAGAGACCTAGCCACTATAGCACCATTTTCAGTTGGCTTGGCCAGAATTGTATGGCGACGTCGCCTTAATCAAAAACCCTTGTCTACGGAATAAATGTGAACAACTGGATGGTTCTGGTAAGCGGAAATTCCATGCACTAACTCTGCGCTCCGGGTTCCACAGGGTTGTAGCAGGCAACGTAGTGGCCCGGCTCCCTTTCGGCCAGCGGAGGGCACGGAAGGTTGCGGCACTCGTTCGTCGCCTTGAAGCACCGGGGCAGGAAGGGGCACTCATCGCCCATGTTAATGAGGTCCGGCGGATTGCCGGGCAGGGGCTGAATCTTGCGGCCGGCGTCATCGAGACGGGGCAGCGACTTGAGCAGCGACCAGGTGTAGGGGTGCTGGGCCCGGTGGAAAAGCGGGATGACATCGGCATGTTCGATCAGGCTGCCGCCGTAGATCACGCCCACCTTGTGAGCCATGGAAGCAACCACGCCCATGTCGTGCGTGATCAGCAACACCGACGATCCCTGTTCCCTGACCAGCATTCGCAGCCGCTCCAGTATCTCCGCCTGCAGGGTGACATCCAGACCGGAGGTGGGTTCGTCGGCGATCAGGAGCCTGGGACGCAACACCAGCGCAATGGCCATCATCACCCGCTGGCACATGCCGCCGCTGAGGGAGAAGGGGTACTGGCCCATCACCCGCTTTGGGTCGGGCAGCCCCATCTCGTGGAGCATCTCCTGGGCCATGCGGTTGGCGTTTCTCAGTGAGACATCACTGTGCTGGTGGATCACCTCCTCCAGCTGAGAGCCAATGGGCTCGACGGGGTTCAACGCCGCCTGGGCGTCCTGGAACACCATCGAGATCTCGTGGCCACGAAGGCTCCTGATATAGTCCGGCCCGGCGCGCATCACGTCGACGCCGCGGTAGAATATGCGCCCGCCCAGCAGCGTTGAGTTGTAGGGCAGCAGGCCCATTATCGCGAGGGCAAGGGTGCTCTTGCCCGCGCCACTCTCGCCGACCAGGCAGAAGATCTCGCCCTCGTCCTGGGTCAGGCTGACACCGTTCAGAGCCTTCACCGGGCCGGCGTTGCTGTGGAACTCAACTTGCAGGTTTTCGATTCTAAGGGCTTCCGCCATCAGCGACGCTCCCTTCGAAAAGGCTGGAAAAATCAGCGATGGGGTGTGGGGGTTGCCGCAGCAGTCCTAGCGCTGGCGCCGTCGGCCGAACCAGGCTGAAGGCGCAGATCAACAGGGCGGCAGAGACCTGCTTTGAGCAATCGCAGCAGGTCTTCGAGGCGCTCCACCTTACCCTGGAATTCGGTGGCCGCTGTACCCATCTGCGCCACCCGATGGGCGTCGCTGCCCCCCACGGAAGGGAGCGTCAGGGCCGTGGACAGGTCACTGGAGTACCGGTTCTGCTCGGCAGAACCTCGTCCATTCAGGGATTCCGCTCCCTCGCAAAGGCCAAAGAACGGGTCTCCAATCGCCCTGTCCAGCATCTCAGCTCGATTGACGGGATCACGACCCGGGTCCTCGAGGAATCGCCTGCGGTAGGGATGAGCGGCGATCAGCACACCCCCGTCCCGGTCTGCGCAGGCCCTCAGGTATTCAGGCTTGTGCATGCCGAACTCATAGCGGCTCAGCCCGAAAGCCAAGACATGTCCCGCGTCGGTGTTGATCTCGCTGCCAGGAATGACCAGGAAACCGTGGCGCAGGGAAAGTTCCCGCACCTGTTCGTGTGGCCAGAAGGCGTCGTGGTCGGTGAGGCAGACCCCGTCCAGACCAGAGGCCTTGGCACTCTCGATGAGCTCATCGACGCTCATGAAGCTGTCGTCGGACATGGGGTAGCTGTGGGAGTGGAGATCGATGAACAAATCAGTAGCCGAAGGTCGCAGCAGGATTGAGCAATAATAGCACGGATTGACGGATTACGAAACGACAGAGGCCCCGCACCTTGCGGCCGGGGCCTCCTCATGTCTCGGGGTCTACAGGTCCTAGTTGGTAACCAGCAGACCTTCCTCTTCCAGGGATTCGAGGATTTCCTCGGCCCGCTCGCCGCCGACTTTCAGTCGTCGCTGCAGGACGGACACGCTGAGGTTGGGGTTCTTGGCCGCCAGATCCCGGGCATCGTCCATCTGCCTTGCGTCGGCGATGAGACCACCCTGGTCGTCATCTTCGTTGGAAACGAGATCAATGGGTGGCACGGGCAGGCCTTCCTGTTCCTTCCAGAACTCCACCAGCTGCTCGATCTCCTCGTCGTAGACCAGGGCCCCCTGCATCCTCTCGGGCTTTATGGACTCCTTGTGCAGGATGAGCCCGTCGCCCTTGCCCATCAGCTTCTCGGCGCCCACCGTGTCCAGGATCACCCGTGAGTCGACCTGACCCGACACGGCGAAAGCGCAGCGAGCAGGGATGTTGGCCTTGAGCAGGCCGGTGACCACGTTGACCGAGGGGCGCTGCGTGGCCAGCAGCAGGTGGATCCCCGCGGCCCGACCGAGCTGCGCAAGGCGGACCAGGCTCTGTTCCACCTCGAATCCGGACACCATCATCAGGTCAGCCAGCTCGTCGACAATCAGGACCAGGAAGGGCATCTTGTCCGTGGAGCGCTCGTTGTACACCTCGATGTTCCGGACTCCCATCTCCTCCATCCGCTTGTACCGGCGGACCATCTCCCGGTTCAGGCCTCTCAGGGACTCGGTAACTTCTTCGGCCTCCACAATCACCGGTTGAATCAGGTGGGGGATTCCGTTGAAGGGTGTCAGCTCCACTCGCTTGGGGTCTACCATCAGAAGACGGAGTTGGTCCGGGGTCTTGGTCAGCAGGAAGGAGGCGATGATCGAGTTGATCTGCACGCTTTTGCCACTGCCGGTGGCACCGGCGATGAGCATGTGCGGCAGAGCAGTGAGGTCCAACGCCACCGCAGCGCCACCGGTGTCCTGCCCCATGGCGATGGGCAGCCCGCCCTTGCCCGCCAGCTTGCGGAACTCCGGCGTCTCCAGAACAGCACGAAGATGGACCCTGGTGGGCGCCGGTACCGGGATCTCCAGCCCGACCAGTGCCGCGCCGGGCACGGGGGCCTCTACGCGAAGGTACGGGGTCATGAGGGCCAGGGCTAGGTCCTTCTCGCGAGTGATGATGCTCTGGACCTTGACCCGGCTCCGCTGGCCACCCTCCTCACCGCCACCGCCGCGCTTGGTAACCCAGCCGGGCGACAGGCCGAACTGCACCACCCTGGGGCCGGCCTTGATGTCGGTCACTTCGACGCGGACACCATGGTCGGCCAGGGCTTGCTCAACCTGGCGCGCCATGCCCTCGAACTCCTCTTCAGAGCCGCCCACCTCCTCGGGAGGGGCCAGCAATTCCAGGGATGGCAGCTTCCAGCCTGGTCCGGCATCATCTTCCTCCGTCTCGCCGGGAGCCGGCGACCACGGCGGTGAAAAGTCATCCTCTTCCTTGTCCGGTGCCCTTTCCGCCACGACCGGCCAGTTCAGAACATCGGGTTCATCGGGGCGGTACTCCGGTCCCTGTTCAGAGGGGTCTCCGACCGCTTGCATTGCCGCCTTTCCCTCGGACCGCTTTGTCCTGCCCTCGAGGCGGGCCTGCCGGCCCCTTACCATTTTTTCGTTTATCCGGCCCATGCCGGTGCCCAAGTGCGAGGCCGTCCAGCGAATGCCGAGGTAGGTGTATCCCGCTGCGAGTCGGAACCAGCGCCACGCGCCGGCCAGGCCACGGGTGTACAGCGGCCCGATGGAGCGGGGATACAGTACCAGAGGCACAAAAGCCGTGATGGCCGCCATTTTGGCCACGCCTGCAGGCAACAGCGACGGACCGCCCACTGCCATGCCCCATCGGCCGGCAAAACTGACATCTTCAAGCGGTCCGCGCTGGGGAAAGGCGTAAGACATGGCAGCAAGGGAGAGAGCGACAGCGGCGGCGGCAGCAACCCACCGGCGCCAGTAGCGCACGAACATGCGGGGGCGGTAGCGAAGAAAGAAAAGTGCTGAAAGTACCCAGAGCCCCACTGGGGCCCAGCCGTATCCCAGCGCCTGCCACATCCATTCGCGGGCGCCGGGATAGAAGTAGAAGTATGCACCCCCAACCGTGGCGACGGTCATTAATACAAGGCCGTCAAGGAAAAGCCAAGGAGAATAGCGGAACATCTCGGCAAAGGTAGGAGGACCCGAGCCGGATACAGCTTTCGTGGCGGTGGTGGCCAAAATGCACCTCCTTACCGGTCACTAAATTGCGGCAACCGAAGGAGGAACCTTCCACACACCCTCACACACCCTCTCCCCCATGGAGAGGGAACCGGGCCTTTTCAGACCTCGGTTACCACCGGGATTATCATAGGCGATCTGCGCGTTTCGCTAACTATAAATTTTCGGGCAGTTTCACGCACTTTGGCCTTCAACTCGTCATAAGAGGCAGGTGGGCCGCCGTTGAACGACAGCTCTGAAACTATGTGGGCACCCAGTTCTGCAAACAGCGAATCCGTCTCTCCCTCCTCCATGAAGCCGCTGGCAACGGTGAGCGGCTCGGCGGCGAGCGTGAGGCTTCCCTGTTCGACAGTAAGGGCCACCACGACCACTCCGTCCTTGGACAGGCTGCGCCGCTGGGTGAGCACCGGGCTCTGTACGTCGCGGCGCGAGATGCCGTCGACGTAGATTGGGCCCGCGTTGATTCGCTCGGCGGTCTTGCCCTCCGTGGCGGTCAACTCCAGCACGTCCCCGTCTTCCAGCACGAATATCCCGTCCTCAGCCACACCCATGTCCCAGGCGATCTGGGCGTGGGCGTTCAGGTGGCGGTACTCTCCATGCACCGGCACGAAGAAGCGGGGCTTGACAAGGCTGAGCACCAGCTTCAACTCCTCCTGGCTGGCGTGCCCGTGCACATGCACCGTGGCGATGCGGTCATATAGCACCCGAGCCTTCTGGCGGAGCAGATTGTCTATGGTACGGCTGACCGGCAATTCATTTCCGGGGATGGGAGTGGCGCTGATCACCACGGTGTCGCCCGGCATGATGCGCACGTCGCGGTGCTCCTCTTTGGCGATCCGGACGAGGGCGGAGGTGGGCTCGCCCTGGCTGCCGGTGGTGAGCAGCACCACCTGTTCCGGCGGCAGATTGCGCGTGGCGCTGAGGGGCAACAGTATGCCGGGGGGCAGGCGCAGGTAGTCCAACTGGGTTGCGACATTGACCGTATCCACCATGCTTCGCCCGACGATGCTTACCTTGCGGCCGTGGCGCTCGGCGGCATCCACCACCTGCTGCACCCTGGATACCAGGGACGCAAAAGTGGCGACCAGCACACGGCCCGGCGCCTCGCGGATGGCGCGGTCCAAGGCCTCGCCTACCACCCGCTCCGACAGGGTGTAGCCGGGCACCTCGGCGTAGGTGGAGTCGGAGAGCAGCAGGAGGACGCCGTCATCGCCGTACTTGGCCAAGGCTGTGAGGTCGATGGTACGGCCGTCCACCGGAGTGTGGTCTATCTTGAAGTCGCCGGTGTGTATCACCGTCCCGACCGGCGTGTTGATGGCAATGCCCATGGCGTCGGGAATGCTGTGACACACACGGAACCACCGGGCGGCAAAGTTCTCGCCGAACTGATAGGGGATGCCCGGGTCGATGGGGGTGCACTCGAAGCCGCGGGTGGCGCGGCGCTCCTTGAGCTTGGCGGCGATCAGTCCCTGGGCCAGCCGGGGAGCAAAGACGGGAGCCGCGAGCTGCGGCAACACGAAAGGCAAAGCGCCGATATGGTCCTCGTGGCCGTGGGTAATCAGGATGCCTCGCACCCTGTCGGCCCGCTCCACCAGGTAGGAAACATCGGGGATAATCAGGTCCACCCCCGGCATCCCTTCCTCGGGGAACTGGACGCCACAATCGACGATGATGATGTCGGCACCAAATTCGAAGGCCATCATGTTTTTGCCAATTTCCCCCAGCCCTCCGAGGGGAATGACACGGAGAGTTTCCTTCAGTGTTTCATTCAATTGGTTCTTCTTTCCTGTCAGATTCTTGATTTCACGGTCTGGGCGGAGACAATTTGCGGTAATGCTCCTCCCAGACATTTACAATGATCAGTTGTCGAAAAAGCCTGCTATCAGGTTCCTGTTCAGGGCAATCATCTCATCTTCGGTGCCCGGAGGCGAATTGTTCAAGAATACCTCGAATGCCTCCTCTCCCGCAGAGGGTTCCTGTCTCAGGGAACCCGCAGCCATGAGAAACCCCTCGTCGGGATGCCCGATACTCCCTGCATCAGCATTGTCATTACGTCGCTGGTCGAAGCGGGGATGTGCCGAAGTCCCTGCCCACCCCTGAACGCCAACGGTCTTCAAAACAGCGAGAGTTGTTGTGGGCCGTCTTCGCTTTCCCGGGTGTCGTCCTCCTGCATTCCCCCTTCGGATTCGGTGCGTGGCCCTGAATCAGCTGCATCCGGCACGGGCGCTGGCGAACCGAAGAGGTCCATCTGCGGGACCTCGGTTGGCTGGGCCTTTGCGGCCTCGGGGGAAGCATCCGCGGCCACTTGCGCCGCAGGCTCCTGATAGTCCTCGAGCGCTGCGGCAATGGCGCGGAAGTCTTCCACCATAGTCAACCGCAGTTCCGGCCGCCGCAGCGCCGCCGCAGGGTGCATCACCGGGAAAACGAATCGCCCGTCCTTCTCGCGCAGCTTGCCACGGGCCCGGGTGATGCTCTCGCCAGGGAAGAAACGGCCCAGTGAGAAACGGCCCAGGGTAACGATTATCTTAGGGTTGACCAGTTCAATCTGGCGGTCCAGGTACTTGGAGCAGGCCGCAATCTCCGGCGGCTGCGGGTCCCGGTTGTCCGGAGGCCGGCATTTGACCATGTTGGCAATGAAAACATCGTCCCGGTTGGTGCCTATGGACGCCAGCAGGCCCTCCAGCAACTGACCGGCCGGCCCGACAAATGGCCTGCCCTGGCGATCCTCTTGGAAGCCCGGACCCTCTCCGATGAACATCAGGTCCGCCGATGAACTTCCCTCGCCGGGTACCGCGTGGGTGCGGCCGCGGTGAAGGGGACAGTCGGTGCAGGCGCGGACGGCCCGAGCCACCTCGGCCAGGTTATCCATGGGCCCCCGGATTCGCGACCCCTGAATACCGGTGTTGATGCAGTACGGCGTGCGCACCGGACACGGCGACCTGCCGGCCTCCCGGTGGCGAACGCAGGGCGTGGCTGGTCTGTCGCGCCGGGGTATTGACGAAGGCGAAGCGGAGCATGGAGCGCCCGGAAGCGCCGGGGCTCAGCTATCTTCGATGCCGCGGCCCTTGAGGTAGGCCACTGCATCGCTGACGGTGGCGATGGAGCCCGCGTCTTCATCTGGGATCTCCAGGGGAGAGTCCTCGGTGGAGAACTCTTCCTCGAAGGCCATGATCAACTCGACCAGGTCGAGGGAATCCGCGTTGAGGTCGTCTATGAACGAGGCGGATTCCTGGACATCCTCCTCGTCGGCTCCCAGCTTGTCTACAACGATTTCTTTGACGCGCTCATAAACAGTGGACAAGGTTCATCTCCCATCAGGTGCCGGCGCAGCGGCGACCAGTTCACCAGCATCCAGGCTGGACATAACGGAGCCTAGGACTCCGTTCACAAACCTGGCCGAGCTGTCGCTGCCGAACACCTTTGCCAACTCCACCGCCTCGTCAATTGCCGCTTTGGGGGGAGTGGCCGGATTATGCAAAAGCTCAAAAATTGCGATACGAAGAATATTACGGTCAACTATGGGCAACTGGGTCACCGGCCAAGCCGGTGCGTAGCGGCCAATAAGACCATCCAGCCCCTGCTGGTGGTCGCATACGCCACGATGCAGCCGGTCGGCGAACTCCATGACGGAACGATCAATGTCTTCATCCATCCAGAGGTAATCGGGCACAGGCCTTCGAGGCGAGCCTTCACCCTCGGCACGGGATCTAACGTCGGCGGCAAAAAGTGATTGCAGCGCGACAGATCTCGCTACGCGCCTGGGGTCAACAGACTTGACCATAGAGCCCAGCCTTTGGAAAGTCCCGGAGGGTTCAGTCTATCGAGGCAGCCAGCTTTCGGATTGAATCCGGGTCGGACACCGCGGAGACTTCCACATCCCGGTCGATTCGCTTTATAAGTCCTGCCAAGACGCCGCCCGCGCCGAATTCAACAAACCGGTCGACACCGGAGTCTACCATGGCGAGCACGGAGTCCTTCCATTGGACGCAGCGGCAGAGACCACTAACCAGTTCCTCTCGGATCTCTGTCACTTCGGTCAGGGAACGGCAGTCGCAGTTGGCGATTATGGGTATCCTGGGTTGGCGGAATTGGAGGTCCTCAAGTTCGGCGGCCAGGCCCTCCTTTGCCTCAACCATCAGCGAGGAGTGAAACGCTCCACTCACGGGAAGCGGGACCGCCTTGCGAGCGCCCCTGGCAGTCGACAGGTCCACTGCGTGGGCGATGGCCATCTTGTCTCCACTGATGACTATCTGGTTGTCGGTGTTGATATTGGCCAGTTCTACCCCGGTCTCGGCGCAGATCTGGGAAAAGGCCAGCTCATCCAGCCCCAGGATGGCTGCCATAGCCCCCGGCCGGTTGACGGAGGCCTGGTTCATCAGCTCGCCTCGCCGGCGCACAAGCCGGACGGCGTCGGCGAAGTCCAAGACACCAGCTGCAACCAGGGCAGTGTACTCGCCCAGGCTGTGGCCGGCGACCGCCCTGGCCTCAACGGCTTCGGGACCGGAAAATTCGGCCCAGGCCCGCCAGGCGGCAATACTTACGGTCATGATCGCCGGCTGGGAGTTCACGGTGTTCTGCAACTCCCCAGCCGGACCTTCAACAATCATACGAGACAACGGGAACCCTAAGCTGTCATCCGCTTCCTCGAAGGTCTCGCGGGCAGCCCTGGATTCCTCCAGCAGACCTGCTCCCATCCCCACCTTCTGCGAACCCTGCCCAGGGAACACGTAGGCCCTTTTCAATTCGGCGGTACTCGTAACAGCCTCCAGAAATCAGACGCCAAGGCTTGGCACGTTGGCGAATTTTATGACACCTTAAGATTGAAATGCAATGCGATGCGAATGATTATTATGTAAATTTTGCGAGAAAATGGTCGTCACGACGCAGCGCCTTCATTCCGGTGCTCCGGACTGAGTTGGCACGAAATCGCCGGCGCTGCATTTTTTCTGAACACGGCAACACGGCGTCGGCGGCACCGGCGAGACCAGCTGAAAAGCAGGTACCTGCCGGCTAACCCAGATTCTCCACTACCTGTCTGCCACGGTAGTACCCGCACTGCCGGCACGCAGTATGGGGGAGCTTGGCGGCCCGGCATCGCGGGCAAGTGGCAGCGTGTAGCGGCTTGAGCTTGTACGCGGTCAGCCGCCTGCCCCGCCGCGCCCGAGTAAGTTTTTTCTTGGGTAGTGCTCCCATTGTGTACTGTCCTCCTGGATAGCGCCTCCGCATGCGCAGAGCACGCTTGGCTTGATCGCTGGGGTTTTGGGCTTACATCACACTCGATTGAGGAGAGATCTTCAGAGCAGAGGCCAGCCTTCGTTACACGAATGGCTGTAACCTGTTACCGCATTACCGCAGTTACCTTCAGGAGAGTAGGTCCGTCAACGTTCCCCATCGAGGGTCGACGGGAGTACTCGTGCAATTACACTTTTCCATGTTGAGGTCTGCGCCGCACTCGGGGCAGAGGCCCTGGCAGTCATCGCGGCACAGCATCTTGAGCGGCTCGCTGGTAAGAAGGTACTGGCGCAAAACATCGCTCAGGTCCAGCATCTGGCGAGTGTCGATGTGCAGCACCCCTTCCGCTTCATCCGGAGGAGCCATTCTCCTGCCGGTGGAAGGATCAACTGTCGGGTAGCATTCCTCCTCAAGAGTAACCTTAGTCGCTTGTACAAAATCCGTCAGGCAGCGACCACATGCGGCGGCCACCTCCACTTCGACCACACCGTTGACCAACAGCCCTTGGTGGGTGCGGAGCAGGCGAACCGAACCATTGGCGCGGCCCCCTCTCGGCCCCTCAATTCCGCCGGCCACAGATCCTTCCAATTGGAATCGCCTGGTGGAGCCGATGGGCTCCATCAGCAATTGAGAAACATTATAGTGCATGTTAAACCGGATGCCCGGAATCCATCGCGGGAATTATAGATTCTACCTGATCCAGGTTGTCAATCATATCGGCATCCGAGGCGGCATCCCGGCAGCTTTGAAACCTGGCGATGCCTGCCAGTGGTTGCTATGTCCTTTCCGCCATGGACTCCCGGATAAAGTCCACGATCTCGCCGGTGGAGGTCCCGGGGCCGAAGACCTCGGTGATGCCCAGGTCCTTGAGAGGCTGACGGTCGACAGAGGGAATAATTCCGCCCACGACCACCAGGACATCATCCATCCCCTGGTCCTGGAGCAGCGTCATAACCTCCGGCAGGATTTCAAGGTGGGCGCCGGAGAGTATGCTGAGGCCCAGGACGTCCACGTCCTCCTGAGCCGCCGCCTGTACGATCATCCGGGGGCTCTGGCGTATGCCGGTGTAGATCACTTCCATGCCGGCGTCGCGGAGGGCACGGGCGATTACCTTGGCTCCCCGGTCGTGGCCGTCAAGGCCGGGTTTGGCAACAAGTACCCTGATGTGGCGTTCGTTATTCTGCATCTTGTTTTGTCTGACCCGGTTTTCCGTTTCGTTAAGGAATCAGGGATGTGCGCGTCAATCTTCCGTCAGGCAGGTCATGGGCTGGTTCACCCGGTTCGCCCCGGCAGACCGAGGGGTTGGACCGGGCGACAATGGCGCATCATATCAGGAAGCTCAACAGGCTTGATACCGCTCAAATGTCCTGCGCCAAGCTTAAGGGCGCACGGTGGTGCGCCCCTTTGAAGCAGGCGAAGCAATTCGTTGCTAGATAGCGTAATCCTTCAGCAGTTGGCGCGCAATCAGCAGCCGCTGTACTTCCGAAGTGCCTTCGTAGATCGTGGTTACACGTGCGTCCCTCAGTATTCGCTCGACTCCTGCCTCCCGGAAGTAGCCGGACCCGCCATGAATCTGCAGCGCCTTATCGGCAACACGGATGCACATCTCGGATGCCATCAGCTTGGCAAATGAGGCTTCCTGCATGAAAGGCTGACCGGCGTCCTTCAGGGTGGCGGCGTTCATCGTCACCACGCGTGCAGCGTGCACCTCGGCGGCCATGTCCGCCAGCATAAACTGGATCGCCTGGTGCTGGGCGATCGGCTGGCCAAAGGACTGGCGCTGCTGGGCGTACCGCAAGGCAGCCTCCAGGGCCGACTGGCCGATTCCGGTGCTCTGCGCCGCGATGATGATGCGGCTGGAGGTCAGAATTTCCATGGCCTGGTTGAAGCCGCGCCCCTCAGCGCCCAGGAGGTTCTCACTGGACACCGGAGTGTCCTGGAACACGATCTCGTCGGTGGTGGAGCTGCGCATACCCAGCTTGCCATGCATGGGGTTGATGGTCAGCCCGGGTGAGCCCTTGTCGACAATGAAGGCGCTGACGCCCTTGTAGCCCAGGCTGCGGTCCTGCGTGGCAAAGACTACGATGTTCTGGGCAACCGACGCGTTGGTGATGAACATCTTGCTGCCGTTCAGGAAGTAGGTCCCGTCGCGCTCCACTGCGGTGGTCTGCAGCGCGGCGGCATCAGAACCGCCGCCCGGCTCGGTGAGGCCGAAAGCGGCCACGCCCCGGCCGTCCACCAGCGGCGGCAGGATGCGCTCCTTCTGATCTTCGGAGCCGAACCGGTCGATGGATGCCACGCCCAGCGCCAGGTGGGCCAGCCAGCTGACGGACGCCGACGCGTCGCCCCGGGCCACCTCCTCGGCAGCGATGGACACCTGCCGGTATCCGGCCGGACCGCTGCCACCATACTTGACGTCGACGCCCAGGCCGGTCAGGCCCAGCTCGGCAAAACCGCGCCATGCGTCCCACTGGAACTCGGCTCGCTCGTCCGACTCCTTGGCCTTGGGCGCGATCTCGCGATCTACGAACTCGCGCAGTGTGGTCTGGAGCATCTGCTCCTCTTCATTGAGTATCAGGTCAGGCATGGTGTTTTCTCCATCGGTATTACAGAATCAGTGTGTCAATTATACCTAATTTAATTTGGACGCGAAGCAAACCAGTTGAGTTTCGTTTCAGGTTAGCTTCTGTTTCCCTCATAAGTAGCCCCATTAATTTTCGACAATTTATCTAAATCGCTTGCTCTCCTAATTGTCCGATCGACCCAACTGCAAAAGCACTTCTTCTTTGATGAAGCTCAAATCAGTCTGTCTCATTTGGTCCACCTGTACAATGGTAAATTGAACAAGATCATATCTTGCTTCCAGGCTAGCCTGAAAGAGATTGTCATATTCATTCGGGAAGGTAGTGTGCCTGACAATCAGGTTTCTTCTTTGTCTATGATCTTTTGCATTGAATCCCAATGTAGTCAGCAGGGCATCTGCATAGTGAAGCGCCGAATAAAACAGTACAGTAATTTCCCACTCTGCAAATCGGTTTGGCAAACTGCTAATGGCTACAGAAAACTCTTCATTTCTAACGGCTTGGTCTAGGTGTTCCTGCGGAGAGATCATCTGTTAACGAGACCAAACGACCTTACCGTATCCTTCGATATGTTTATCCTTTTTCTCTATAGTTAAGGATTCTCGGTTTACCAAACGAAAGTCGTAGGGCTGATTCTCTATCTCTCGTATCATGCATGCTTGTGCCTCGAAGACACGATATCTTGGCCCACTGTCGGTGGTGTCCGCTGATATAACGGTGCACACTACGCCAGAATCCGACAGGCGGACTTCCTTCACTTCGGGAATATCGCGCACGAATTTAAGAAATCTGGCGAGGGCTTCTTTCCCCAGAGTTCCTGAAAAGGCCATCTCTTCATTTAACATTAGCTCCTCGCATTGCCGAGGTCCACCGAATGCCACCCTAAAACGCCGCCAGCTCCTCCTGCTCGCCGAAGGTCTCGCGGAGGACGCCCGACATCTCGCCCAGGGTGCAGTAGGCCTCGACGCACTCGAGAATTGCCGGCACCGTGTTGTCGTCGCCGCGGGCCACTTCGGCCAGGCGCCCCAGGGCGGCCTGCGATGCGCCGACGTCTCGTTCACGGCGCAAACGCTCCAGGCGGTCCACCTGCTGCCTTGCCGCCTCCTCGTCCACCCGCATCAGCCCCTCCACGGGCGGCTCCTCGGTCTCGTAGCGGTTCACTCCAACTATCACCCGGTCGCCGGTCTCGACCTCCTGCCGGTGGCGGTAGGCGGCGTCGCCGATCTCCCGCATCTGGAAGCCGTCCTCGATGGCAGCCACCGCTCCGCCCATTTCGTCTATTCGGCGGATGTACTCCAGGGTCTGTTGCTCCAGGTCGTCGGTCAGGCTCTCGATGTACCAGGAGCCTCCCAGCGGATCTACTACGTCGGCGGCCCCGCTCTCGTAGGCTAGGATCTGCTGCGTGCGCAGGGAGAGTTGCGCCGACTCCTCCGATGGAAGGGCCAGCGCCTCGTCCTTGGAGTTGACGTGCAAGGACTGGGTGCCGCCCAATATGGCAGACAGGGCCTGCACCGTGCAGCGGATGACGTTGTTGTCCGGCTGCTGGGCCGTCAGAGAGACGCCCGCCGTCTGGGTGTGAAACCGCAGCATCATCGACCGCGGGTCCTTGGCGCCAAACCTGTCGCGCATGATGCGGGCCCAGATGCGGCGTGCGGCACGGAACTTGGCAACCTCCTCGAACAGGTTGTTCTGGGCCACGAAGAAGAAGGACAGCCTCGGCGCGAAATCGTCCACCTTCAGCCCGGCATCCAGCGCGGCCTGCACGTAGGCGTTGGCGTTGGCAAAGGTGAAGGCCAGTTCCTGGACGGCGGTGGCTCCAGCTTCCCGCATGTGATACCCGGATATGCTGATGGTGTTCCAGCGCGGCACTTTCTCGGCACAGTACTTGAACACGTCCACGACCAGCCGCATGGAAGGGCGGGGCGGATAAGCATAGGTGCCGCGTGCGATGTACTCCTTGAGAATGTCGTTCTGTAACGTGCCGCTGATCTGGTCCTCTGCGAATCCCTGCTTCCTGGCGGCGGCGATGTAGAAGCACAGCAGCAGCGAAGCCGTTGCGTTGATTGTCATTGACGTGCTGACGCGTCCCAGGGGAATGCTGTCGAAAAGGGTCTCCATGTCCTGGAGACTACAGACCGGGACGCCCACCTTACCCACCTCTCCCTTGGCCAGCGGGTGGTCGGAGTCGTACCCGATCTGAGTGGGAAGGTCGAATGCGACCGAAAGGCCGGTCTGGCCTTGCTCCAGCAGATAGCGAAAGCGGCGATTGGTGTCGGCTGCAGTGGCATATCCCGAATACTGACGCATCGTCCAGACACGACCGCGATAGACGTTTGGCTGGACGCCGCGGGTGTATGGAAACTCTCCGGGGAAACCAATATCTTCCGAGTAATTGTGGTCCCGATGCTCCAGGTCTTCGGGGGCGTACACCGGTTCAATTGACAGACCGCTGTCGGTCTCGAAGGACTCCCGGCGCTCAGGGTAGCGCGCCACTGCCGGCTTGAGGGTTTCCTCTTGCCAATCTTCCTTGTTCCTGCTGGGCATGTGGCCCTCCTCGTGCGCAACAGCCATCTGAAAAAGCCTGGTAAGCCAGTGTAACCGCAAGGCAAACCCGTCTCAAGGCACAGCAGGCGTCGGCAGGTTGGTATAATAGAGATCGGGTATGTGAAGGAACATCGCCCGCCTTCTCTCCCGGGTCATGGTACAGGGCGGGCAATTTCAGAAATCAGGAAGCGGAGGATGTTTATCGTGGTATTGGGAAATATTGGACGCACTATCAGGGACTCCATTACCGGGACAATCACCGGCACCGGAGATGTCCTGGAAACTACGGTCGCAGCAGCCCGGGACGTCACCGTGGGCGCCCTGAGCGGCACAAGGGTCGCGGTTACAGAAGTTCAGAGCCTGGTTTCGGACGTCATCAAGGGAACCATCCAGGCAACCGGCGGGGTCGGGACCGAGGTGGGAGTCACGGCCAAGGGTGCTGTGCTCGGGGTCATTCGCGGCGTCGGCGAGGTCGCCACGGTGACCGTGGGAGTGTGCAGCGACACTGTGCGCGCCGCCATCCAGGGAACCAGCGAGGTGGGCGGTGACGTCGCAACCGTGGCCCGCAGCGCCGTCGAGGGCACCCTCGAAAGCACCAAGTCAGTGGGCCTCAGGGCGGAAGACACCGCTTTCAGCGTCACCCGTGGCGCCATCCAGGGAACACGGGATGTGGGCGGAGACCTGGGTTCCACGGCTCGAGACGCTGCCAAGGGGGCCGTAGCCGGCACGGCTGAAGTGGGCGGCAACGTGCTCCAGGCCGTGGAAGACAGCACCCGGGGTCTGATCCAGGGTGCCGCTGACGTGGGCGGAGACGTCGCATCGGTCACCCGCAACGCCGTCGAAGGGGCCATCGAGGCCACCGGCGGCGTGACGGTCCGCATGCAGGACGCCGCCTTCAGTGCCGCGCGAGGCGCCATTCACGGCTCAAGGGAAATCGGCGGCGATCTTGGCGCCACCGCTCGCGATGCCATCGACGGCACGGTCGTGGGCGCCAATCAGATCGGCGGCAACGTGCTCCAGGCCATTGAGGACAGCGCCCGCGGGCTGGTCAAGGGCACTGCCGAGGTCGGCGGAGATGTCGGCGGAGTGGCGCGCAGCGCCGTGGAACAGTCCATCGAGTCGGCCAAGAGCATCGGACTCCGGGCCGAAGACGCTGCTTCAGCTGCAGCCAACGGCGCGGTCAGCGCAGCCGGCTCATTCAGTGAGACGACTAGCACCGCGGTTACCAACGCGGTCGCCGGCACGGTTGGTGGGGTGGCCGTTGTGCTTCGCGCCCCCTTCCGGACTCCGCAGAACGGCGGCAACGCTTCCTGAAAAGCGCTCCCGAGCCACTGCCCCGCCACTGGGTCTGCTGACCCTTTCAACAATTGGCAGGGTGCAGCCGCTCCTGGAATGCGGCGAAACAATTCTGGAGGAGGGACTCTTCAGACGGGTCTCTCCTCTTATAATTTATAATGTTTTCATGTTGACTATCCCCAGCCAAATTACGAACATCAGGAGAAAGCTGCTCCCCATAGCCCAGCAATACCGGAAGCAATTGGACCAGGCACAGCACCTCGGCCTCCAGAGGCGCCTGCGGTCACTGGGCATCCGGATGCTGTCTCTTCCTGGCGTGGAATTGGCCCGTCGCACCTGGAAGGAGCTCGGCGACGACCACGCGATTGATCTGGCCGCGTCAATAGCGTATTACGCCCTCCTCTCCCTTCTCCCCATGGCCATTGTCCTGGTAAGTCTATTCAGTCTGGTGCTGGAATCCGACTCTGTTGAACAAGCAGTGTTCGATTTTTTCCACACCTACTTCCCTGGCTCGGAGGGGATCCTGGCTTCCAACGTCGAGGCCGTCGGGAACATCAGGGGCGTGCTGGGAATCCTGAGCCTGCTGGGCATGCTCTGGACGTCGACCCTGCTCTTTGGGGCCGTTACAAGGGCGGTCAACAGGGCCTGGGATATCGAGCACGACAGGCCTTTCTACATCGACAAGCCGCGCCACTTTGTCATGGCGCTCAGCGTCGCACCGCTGTTCCTGGGGTCGGTGACCCTCACCACCGCGCTGCAGGTCCTTGGGAACGAGGATTTGCCGGTGGTGGGCAATCTTTCTTTCCTGGAACACAACGGGATCAATGCCTTGGCGCGCCCAATTCCATTCCTGTTCACACTCACAATTTTCCTGCTGATATACAAGTACGCGCCCATAGCGCACACTTCGTGGCGTTACATCTGGCCCGGCGCTCTCTTCGCAGCCCTTCTGTTCGAAGCTGCAAAGAGCATCTTCGTCTTCTACCTGGAAAACTACGCGGCATACGAGCAGATCTACGGAACCTTGGGGTCAGCTATCGCCCTGATGGCGTGGGTATATATCTCCGGTCTGATAGTAGTAATCGGGGCAGAGGTATCGTCGGAATACCAGCGCATCCGGGCGGGTGCCGTTCGGGGCCGACCCATCGTGCCTCGCCGGCGACTCCTGCCGCCTCCCACCCAGAGAAAGGATCCCGACTAGCCGCGGGCTCTTTTCTTGCAGCCCCTTCTGAAGCGCCGATATACTCGCGCCACCATTCTCTGAAAAGCTCGGCCTGCATGACGAAGGCGAAATTACGTACCAGCGGAGACCACCCCCGCGGCATCGGGTGCAACCAGACCAGCAAGGAAGAGTGACCCAGTGACCAGCACATCGACGGGCCCGACATACATCGGCGCTCCATTACGGCGCAGGGAGGATGTCCGGTTTGTAACCGGGCAGGGGCAGTACCTGGACGACATCCATTTTCCGGGAATGTTGCACGCTGCCATCCTGCGCAGTCCCCACGCCCACGCGCGGGTACGGAGCATCGATGCCTCTGCGGCCCTGGCCCTCGAAGGCGTCGAGTCCGTGTTCACCTACGCCGACATGGCGGATCTGGCAAAGTCCATTCCCATGCGCGTGTTCCCACTGCCCGGGCTGGACAACTACCTCCAGACTCCGCTGTCTGCCGAAGTCGTTCGCCACGCGGGTGAAGCTGTCGCGGTGGTCGTTGCCGGGAGCCGCTACTTGGCCGAGGACGCCATCGACCTCATCGAGGTCGACTATGAACCATTGCCCGCGGTGATGGATGTATCCGACGCGCTATCAGATTCGGTGATCGTCCATCCTGACAATGGCACCAACCTCGCCGGATCCGCCGAGATAAATGTGGGCGACGTCGAGGCGGCCTTCCGCGCTGCCGAATACACGCGCAAGGAAGAGTTCCGCACCAACCGTCACACCGCCAATCCCATGGAGACCCGCGGGCTCGTCGCAAGCTACGACACCTCCGACGGCCACATGAGAGTCTGGGGTCCCACCAAGGTATCCCACACCAACAGGGCGATACTGGCCCGCCACCTCGAGATCGACGAGGAACGCATCCACTTCATCGAGCCCGACGTGGGCGGCGGCTTCGGCGTGCGGGGCGAGTTCTACGCCGAGGACTTCCTCATCCCCTTCGCATCCTTCAAGCTGGGTCGCCCGGTGAAGTGGGTGGAAGACCGTGTAGAACACCTGGCCTCCGCCAACCACTCCCGCGAAGTGCTCTGCGAGGTGGAGATCGCCGCCCGCAACGACGGCACGCTGCTGGGCCTGCGCACCACTGTATACGGGGACATGGGCGCCTACGTCCGCACCCACGGCAGCGTCGTCCCGGCCCTCACAGCCGTGATGATGACCGGCCCATACCGGATTCCGAACTTCCACGCTTCGGTCAACTGCGTGATGACCAACAAGATGGGCGCCGGCACCTACCGCGCTCCCGGCTTCTTCGAGGGGACCTTCATTCGCGAGCGCCTGCTGGACCTGGTGGCGGGAGACCTGGGTCTGGACCCGGCCGAGCTACGGCGGCGCAACCTGATCTCCGCCAGCGAGATGCCCTACAACGCCGGGCCGACTCGCCTGGACGGACGAAACACGGTCTACGACAGCGGAGACTACGCCAGCGCCTTCGACCGCACCCTGGACGAGATCGGGTACGCCGACCTAGCCGCTCGCGAAGGCCCGGACGAGCAGGGCCGCTACCACGGCGTCGGCATCGCGTCCTACGTCGAGCCGACGGGCTTCGGGCCCTTCGAGGGGGCTCGGGTGCTGGTCACCCCCGAGGGCGGCGTGGAGGTGTACCTTGGCATCACGACCATGGGGCAGGGCCACGAGACTGTGATGGCCCAGATTTGCGCCGACTCGCTGAGCGTCCCGTTCGACGACGTTCAAATCTTCCATGGCAGCACCGACTACATTCCGGCGAGCATCGGGACTTTCGGCAGCCGCGCCTCGGTTATGGCCGGCAGCGCCATACACATGTCCTGCCAGACGCTCCGGGCGCGGATACTGTCGCTGGCCGCCAGCTACCTAGACACCGTGCCCGAGGACCTCGACCTGCGCCACAGCGTGGTCGTGCTGAAGAACGACCCAGGCAGCGGCCGCGACCTGACGCTCCGTCAGGTGGCGGAGCTGGCGGAGACGCAGCGGCGCTTCGACGACCCTTCGACAGCCCCAGGGGAAACGGCACTGGACGCGACGGAGTATTTCCGCATCGAAGAGTGGACCTACTCCTACGGTAGCCACGCGGCACACATAGCCGTCGACCCGGAAACGGGCAAGCTTGAGGTGCTGCGCTACGTGGTGGTCGAGGATGTGGGCCGCTGCATCAACCCGCTGACCATGCACGGCCAGTCGGTTGGCGGCGCCGCGCAGGGCATCGGCGGCACGCTGCTCGAGGAGCTGGTCTACGACGTCAGCGGACAGCTGCTCTCCGGTACGCTGATGGACTACCTGCTTCCCACGAGCACCGACATCCCAAACATCGAGACGGTGATAACCGAGGAAGCACCGTCGCCGCTCAACCCACTGGGCGTCAAGGGCGCGGGCGAGGGGGCGATACTCGCCACCGGCGCGGCCCTGGGTAACGCCGCCGCCCACGCCCTCTCCCCCTTGGGCGTGCGGATCAACAGCCTGCCTCTAAGTCCCGAAAACATTCGCCGATGGATCAGGGAAGCGCAGGACCGGGAGAAGTAACGCCCCAGCAACTACTGCTGACCCTACCTCCAAAAGGGAAAGTGGCCATTTCCCGGGGACAGCGGAGGGGCTCGAGTTGGACAGGAGCCCATGCGTACCGGCAGAGTTCAGTCAAGCACGGCGATCGCTTCGATTTCCACATCCAAGCCAGGTTCGGCCAGTGCGCTGATCTCGATCAGGGAGTTGGCCGGATACTTTCCTTCGAAGTAGCGAGCGAAGAGCTCCGTCTGCTTTTCCGGATTGTTGGTCCAGTCGGCAATGCTGGTTACAAAGCAGGTGATCTTGGCAATGTCGCCGGGCGTGCCGCCCTCAGCCCTGACCACTCCCACGACTCGCTTCAAAGTCTCATCCAGCTGCTCCATCAGCGATTTCCCTTGGGCCTCTGACCCTCGGGCGGTACAGCCGGAGACAAAAAGCATGTTCCCGGCCCTGGTGCCGCGGCTATAGGTGGGTCCTGCCGGTGCTATGTCTGGGTAGTTTTTCCGTTCTACTGACATTGTCTTCCTCTCGTCGTAGTCTCAATTCCAGCTTCGGTTCTCCGGAGCAGCCGTGCCATCCGGACTCGCCGGGTTCTGTGGTCCCATCAAGTTAACGGTCCGATTCTGCTCCAGCCCGAGTCCGCGCTGCGCAAGATTGGCGCATTTGCCGGATGGCAACCTATAATAACGCCGATTCCAGTAATTCTGCGCCCCTGCTTGCTGGCGAGTTTTTCAGTTTCAAATGGGCGAATCTCACCTCGAAAGCTATATTTTCGTCGACCTCGTGACCGTTGTCATCGCCGCCTTCCTCGGCGGCGTAGCGGCCCGGGCATTGCGCGCGCCGCCCGTCTTGGGCTACCTGGCCATGGGAATGATCATTGGCCCTTATGTAGCCGGGCGCACCGGGGATGAATGGCTGCACTTCGCCACTGTGGCCGACGTCGACACCGTGCACACACTCGCCGAAATCGGCGTGGTGCTGCTGGTCTTCGCCATCGGCATCGAGATCTCTTTCCGGGAACTGGTCAGCCTGGGAAAGGTGATCGTCATTGGCGGCATTCTCCAGATTGCTGTCACTGCCGCCCTCCTGACACCTTTCGGCCTGATCCTCGGCTTCGACATTACCACCGCGATCATTCTGGGTATGGTGGGGGCCCTGAGCAGCACCATGGTGGTGCTCAAAACGCTGACGGACCGCGGCGAGATTCACAGTCTCCACGGGAGAATGCTGACGGGATTCCTGCTGATGCAGGACCTCGTATTCATCCTGATGATCGCGATGCTGCCCGCCTTTGGTGGCACCGGCGGCGCAACAGGGGTGTTGACCGAGATCGGGATCGGCGTCCTCAAGACCGTGGTGGTCATCGGCGGTGTGGCGCTCCTCGGCATCAAGGTCATGCCTTACGTCATGAGCCGTATCACGGTGCTGGGCTCCCGGGAAGTCTTTGTCCTGATGGTGGTCGCACTGGTGTTCTCCATCTCCGGTTTGACCAGTTACGTCGGCCTGTCAGCCGCACTGGGCGCATTCGTGGCCGGGCTGCTCCTGAGCGAGTCGGATATCGGGCACTGGGCACTGGCGGAGGTCGCCCCGCTGCGCGATGTATTTGCGGCCCTGTTCTTCGCGTCTCTGGGTATGCTGACCGACCCGGTGTTCATCGTCGATAACTATGCCCTCGTGCTGGCGGTGATAGGGTCAGCGGTGGCGATCAAGTTCATAGTGACCGCCATCATAGTTCGCGTTTCAGGGTACCTGCCCAGCACGGCATTGCTGACGGGAATTGGCCTGGGTCAGATAGGCGAGTTCAGTTTCATACTCGTGGCGGGAGCGCTGGCCCTGGGTGTGGTCGAGCAGTCTTTCCATTCGCTCATCGTGGTCTCGGCGGTTCTGACCATGGCTGCAGGGCCGCCAACGATAACCGGGGGGACGAAGCTGGTCTCGGTGCTCAGCCAGCGCTTCCGGGTGCTGCGCCCATACCGCATCGGGGACTCTCACGGCGAAGAGCGCCCCAGGCAGATGTTCGGACACGTGGTGATCTGCGGACTCGGCAGGGTCGGATACCTGGTCGCTCAGGAACTGCGGGAACACGGCGTTCCCTTTACGGTCGTGGACCTGGACCCACGCACCCTGGACGAGTGGAGGGCCAGCGGGTATCAGACTGTCCTGGGCTCGTCCGACCGGGAGGAAGTACTCCGGGCGGCACGGGTGCCGCAGGCAGGGCTGCTGGTGGTATCTACGGGCGACCCGGTGTCGGTTGAGATGACCTCTTACCGCGCTCTGCAACTTCAGCCGGAGCTCG
The DNA here is from genome assembly GCA_965216065.1 of Dehalococcoidia bacterium. Taxonomy (GTDB): domain Bacteria; phylum Chloroflexota; class Dehalococcoidia; order Lucifugimonadales; family UBA3495; genus VXOI01. The sequence goes on along the minus strand of CBDCFB010000001.1, from coordinate 1,179,197 downwards.
ACATCGTGGCGCGAGTCAGGGCCCGCTCGGAGGGCGAGGACCTGCAGCGAATGGGCGTCACGGAAGTGGTCTGGCCGGAGATGGAGGCCGGGCTTGAAATCGTCCGCCATTCCCTTTCCCGGTACCAGACCCCTGAGTACGAGGTAGACCGGGTCATCTACCAACTGCGCGAACGACTGAGCTTCATCGTACCGGACGGTTCGCGGCGGGTGGCTGGGCCCGGTGCTGACGGAAACCGGTCAGGGTCGGATGGCAGCGAGCCCCATAAAGGCGGAGATTCATCTTCGGAACCGGCGTCCACCCGGGGCGGAAATAACGCGAGAACGACTCGCCCCGGTGCCCGCCGCTTGCGGGACTGAGTCAGGACAGGACCTAAGCTGGCAGGGCCTTTCGATTGTTCCCTCCCATTGAGGGTGGATAGCATTCCAATTTATGTGGTTTGCCAGCTTATGATCCCTCTTTCCCGTTATGACCCGAATTCCCGTTATGATCCGTCATTCCCGCGAAAGCGGGAATCCAGTGGACCAATTTGCGGGCCGGTGAACTTAGTCGCGGCCGCCGTGTTCTGAGATAGCAGGGCAATCGCATTTGGACCGCAAGGCCAGTGGCGTAACGGAATCAACCCGTCATTCCCGCGAAAGCGGGAATCCAGTAGCCAAAAAATGAGCCTGACAGTTGCCGGCTGAGGCATAATCCGCCCTGGCGGCCAAGAGCGGTCGTAGAGCGGAAGCCCTGGATTCCCGCTTTCGCGGGAATGACGGTTCTCTGCCAGCCAAATGCGATAGCACTGTCTGAGATAGTTTCCAAGCTGGCAGGAAACTCAGGCCGGGGATATAATTGGGGCCACGGTAGACCGGTTGCTTACCCGCCTCCGGCGCGCGGGTGTTGCTCAGTGGTAGAGCTCTAGCCTTCCAAGCTAGCTACGTGGGTTCGATTCCCATCACCCGCTCCACGAAAACTCACAGGCCCTGCCGAGATCTCGGCAGGGCCTTGCTTCGTGTGACTATTTCCCGTGCTCCCTTGATTTTGCCAGGGTTCAGGCGGCAGCGGCCAGCAAGTCGCGGGCGGCCCGGCGGACCGCAGGGGCGTCCAGCACTGCCTCAAGCAGCCCCTCATCATTGGGCTGGAAGACCTCCGGCTGGTAGAAGCTCTCAGCCAGCTGTCGCACCGTCTCCTCGCGGCGCTCCGCTGGTACTGCCACGGGGTCTTCCTCATCATCCAAGAGCATACCGATCTCGGCCGTGATGATCTCCCTCTCCACCTGGGTTCGCTGGATTTCAGAAATCTTGCCCAGGTGCTTGCCGAGATAGCAGCCCCCGAACTGCATTATTTCGCTGTTGCTCCCTTCGAAGTCGCCGGTGCGCTGGTACTTGGGCTCCAGTTCCCACTCCGTCATGTAGTCGCGGACATCCTGGTCCTCAGAGTTGGGGCTTTCCAGGTCAAAGACCAGGATGACCCGGTACATGAAGAACTCGGCAGGTTCCACCTTGATGAACATTCTCAGCCCTCCGGCTCAGGGTCTGGTCAGATTGACTGGGAAACAATACCGGGCTATGGAACAGCCCTTTCGATGGCTTCAGCCACCCAGGCGTTCAGGCTCTTGCCCTCGGCCTTGGCAGCCGCGGTTGCCGCCCGGTGCAGCTTTGAGCTCACCTTCAAAGGAATACGGCCGGAGAACGGCTTATCCGGTTCCCGGCCCCTTTCTGCGCAAACGGCCAGGTAATCGTCTATCGAGAAATGGAACTCCCGCTCCAGTTGCTCAACCGAAGTTGCTTCGAAAACAATTACGTCACGGGTGTCCACGACTTCCCCATGAAGCACTCCGGCTTCGTAGTCAAACTGAACGGCGGCCCGGTATCCCTTGTATTCCATCATGGCTCGACTCCTGCATTCCTGAGAAATCTCCGCAAGGAGTTAACCAAGCCTTTACGCGCTTCTCTCTCAGGGTGTGGTCTGTGAAAATGGACGCCCACCCTGTTTAATTCAACGTATATTCTTGAACCCGAGCGTTCTTCGATTCGAGCCCCGCAAGCCAGCAGCAAGGACTCGATGTCATCCCAACGGATTCCCGCTTGGGTTGGGCTTCTGAAGATATCCTCCAAGGTCCTCTGGTGCCTGCGTCGCAATGGCATGAGACATCATTGCCTGCTGCTCCGAACCACCCCGACATTCACCGCCCGGAGGCTTGCATCACCCTGTCCACATGCTCGGGGTTCTGCGGGAAGCTTCCGTCGTCCACGCCGTGCATGGCCTCGATGACAGCGTCGTTGTACGGTGTCGGAATGCCCACCTCGCGGCCCTTGGCGGAGACAAGTCCGTTCATGAAGTCGATCTCCGAACGCCGGCCCTTGTAAACATCCTGGGCCATCGATGCCAGCCAGTTCACCCGCCCGCCCCGCGCCGCCAAGAAGGCGTCCAGCTCTTCGTACACGTCCCCCTTGTCGGCATCGGCCCAGGTCTGCGCGGGCAAGCCGTTGATGTCCACCACGTTCAGGCCCATGGCCAGTCCAACCTGCGCCCCTTCTTTGCAGAGATGGATGCGTATGAGCCGGCACCGGGGGTCTTCGGCCATTTCCTGCGACCCCAGGCCCGAGGCGGCGGATATGCCGTTGCCCATCGAGTTCTGGCATAGCTTGGCCCAGCGCTCCCCAAACAGGTTGTTGGAGGAGTACGCCCCGTCGATATTATCCAGCAGCCCAGCCACCATGCCGGCCCGCTGCGATTCGATGCCGGTCAGCTCCGCCACGCGGAACACATGGTGCCCGTGGTCGCGGCCAACGGCCCCTCCGCGCGTCACATGGCCCGGCTCCCACAGGGCAACCTCAATGTGAGAGGCGATGCAACCCACGGTACGGTCCTCACCCACGATGCCGCCGATGATCACATCGTTCCAGCAGTTCTGCAGCGAAACGAAGAACCCGTCTTCCTTGACATAGCGCCGGACGAAGTGGGTTGCCCACTCGGTGTCGTAGGACTTGACCGAGATGAATACAAAGTCGAATGGCTCGGTAATGCCTTGAGCCTCGGTCAGGTGCATCGCCTTCACCGGCACCTTGAAGGGCCCCTGGCTGCCCGTGACATGCAGGCCGTTGGTGCGCATCTTCTCGACGTGTTCCGGCCACATGTCGATAAATGTGACATCCTCGCCCTCGCGAGACAGGAAAGCTCCCACGTAGCTGCCGAGGGCGCCCGCCCCCATGATGCCGATCTTGTTTCCCACGGCTTTCCTCCTAAATCACCAGCCTGAATCACCAGCATGGAGTGGAAGTCCGGGCGGATTACCCCGCCAGCGTGGCAATCCGGGCACTTTCGATGTGGGACAGGGCCCTGATTTCCTCCATCGCCTTGGCCGGTACCGGGTCGTCGAGGCCGATGACCATCATGGCCTGGCCCCGGAGCCGCATGCGTCCCACGCCCATGAAACTGATGTTGATGTTGTGGCGTCCGGCGATGGTCCCCACCGCCCCAATGGAGCCGGGCTGGTCCCGGTTGTCCACAAACAGCAGGTAGGGTGTGTTGGGAACGATGTCCATCCAGTAGTCATTGAATTTGACGATATGCGTCTCGTTGCGCATGGAAGTGGCTGCCAGGGTCAGGCTGCCATTGGCCGTTTGCAACGTAGCCGAAATCAGGCTGGCGTATTCCCGGGACATACGGTTGCTCTGCTCGGTTACGTTCCACCCACGCTCGCGGGCGAGCACCGGTGCGTTGATCAGGTTGACGTTGACCGTGCTCACCGGGGCCAGCAGGCCGGCCAGCACCGCCGCCTGAAGCATGCGGCAGTCGTGATGGGCGATCTCTCCCTCGTATCTGACGGTAATGCCGGTTATCTGCCCCTCGGACAGGACCCCCAACAGCTTGCCCACCATTGATGCGGCTGGCACATAGGGGGCTAGGACCTCGTGCACCTCGGGTGCCACGAAAGGAGCGTTGACCGTGTTGCGGGCCGGTTCTCCCTTGAGCACCGCCAGCACCTGCTCCGCCGCCTCGATGGCAACTTCCCGTTGTGCCTCACGGGTGGATGCTCCGAGGTGGGGTGTAACGATGGCCTTCGGATGCTGCACCAGCGGCCCCGGCTCCGGCGGTTCCTTGGAGAACACATCCAGGGCCACGCCACTGAGCCGTCCCGATTCCAGACCCTCCAGTAGCGCGGCCTCGTCCACCAGCTCGCCACGGGCCACGTTGATTATCCGGGCCCCCTGCTTGACCTTTTCAATCTGGCGCATGCCAATCATGCCGCGGGTACCCTCGGTCAGAGGGGTGTGCAGCGTGACAAAATCAGACTCGGCCAAGAGGTCGTCCAGTGACAGCAGTTCCACGCCTATCCTGCGGGCGTAGTCGGGGGCGACGAAGGGATCATAGCCCACCAGCCGCATACCGAAGGGCTGCGCACGTCTGGCAACCTCGGTGCCCACGCGGCCAAGGCCGCAGATGCCGAGAGTCTTGTCGCGCACCTCGACGCCCATGAAGGCGCTGCGACGCCACTCGCCCGACTGCAGAGAGTGATGGGCACCAGGGACGTTTCGAGCGAGGGACAGCATCAACGCCAGTGTATGCTCAGCGGCGGCGACGGTATTGCCGGTGGGTGCATTGACCACGGCGATACCCGCTCCGGTGGCCGCCTCAAGGTCTATATTGTCCACGCCGATACCCGCTCGCGCGATGACCTGCAGCTCCTTGCCGGCCTCAATCACTTCTCGATTTACCTTGGTCTCGCTGCGGACGACCAGAGCCTGGTAGCCTCCTATGGTCTCCAGCAGCTCGGCGGGCTTCATTCCTGTCTTGACATCCACCTCGGCCCCGGTCTCGAGGAGTGAAACACCCTCGGGGCCTATGGGATCGGATACTAAAACTCTGGGCATAAAAGGGAACCTCTTCAGTGTCTGGGAGTTGCTTCAAGCCGTATGGTACCGGCCTGTCGCAGGTTGCGGATTTGCCTTCAATATAGCACACGGCCCACTCAGGGGCCGTCCCTGCCTGCCCTGTCACACGGCCTTCCTTGACCCTCGTAGGGCACACAGGTAGGATAAGTTGCGTCCCTCACCGCGATTCGGTTCTCTCTCCGGAGCAACAATGACCAGCAAACATAAAATCATAAAAATCGCCCTTGATAGAGAAACAGAATTGAAGTTGAAGGATGCTGCGGCCCGAAGAGGGGTATCAGCGGAGCAATTTTGCTCCGCGGCTGTATCGAAAGAGTTGGACAGCGAAACGCCGGCCCAGAAATTTTCAGCCAAGGGCTTGATAGCAGCTGGCGAGGCTGTATTTCGTGGCCGTCTGAGCCTTACTGACTCTGCAGAATTGATACGCGACGCTCGGGAGGAACGACACAGAGATTCGGAAGGTGATGGCAGTAGTTGACGCCAGCGTGGCGGTGAAGGTGGTAGTTCCAGAGCAATTCTCCGATGAAGCTAAGGCGCTTGTTTTGTCTTGGGATGTTCGGAGAATCGAGCCAGCAGCCCCGGACTTTATGGCGACAGAGTTTGCCAATGCCCTCAGCAAGAAGATCCACGCTGGGGAACTGACCAGCGAGCGCGCCCGACAGTTGATATCGGAGTTATACGAATCAGGTATCGACTTTCGCCCTTCCCAACTACTGCATGGCCGGGCTATAGACTTGGCCGAAGAGCTCAGCTTGCGGCATGCTTACGATTGCCACTATCTTGCCTTGGCTGAATCTCTGGACTGCGAATTCTGGACGGCCGACAAGCCGTTTTATAGTGTTGCGAGAAATTCCTATCCTCGAGTCCAATGGATAGGCAACTACAATCCTTAATTTGAGGTCAGCATAGGAGACGAAAGCTATGTTCCTGATGCGGTTTACCGAGCGGGCCTATACCAACTACACGGAAGAGGATGTCCGCAACAGCCCCAACCAGGCCGTGCGGCTCACCTTCTCCAACAGCAACTTCGACCCCATGGTTGGCTCGCGGCAATACAACGAATACCTGGACGAGTACGAGTACTGCGAGGAGGTCGGCTTCGATGGCCTGATGCTCAATGAGCATCACAACACCCCGACCTGCCTCGGCGCCACCATGAACCTGGAGGCGGCCATCCTCGCCCGCAACACCAAGACCCCCAAGATCGTGCTGCTGGGCAACCCTCTGCCCGTGTTCGACAACCCCCAGCGGCTGGCAGAGGAGCTTGCCGAGATCGACATGATCTCCGGCGGCCGGCTTGTGTCCGGATTCGTGCGCGGCACCGGCGTCGAGAGCTTGGCCGCCAACGTCAACCCGCTGTTCAACCGGGAGCGGTTCGAGGAGGCCCACGACCTGCTCATGAAGATCTGGACCACCCCCGGCCCCTTCCGCTGGGAGGGCAAGCACTACCAGTTCCGGGTGGTCAACCCCTTCGAGCGGCCCATACAGCAGCCGCACCCGCCCGTCTGGATTCCCGGCCTGGGCAGCCCGGAGACGCTGGTCTGGGCCGCCGAGCGCCGCTACCCTTATATCTACCTGGAGACCGACCCGCAGGGCACCCAGGACATGATGACCATCTACACCGAGACCGCCCGCGAGAACGGCTACGAACCCGGCCCCGAGAACTTCGGCTACCTGTGCCGCATCCACGTACAGGACACCGACGAGAAGGCCTACGAATCGGCCAAGGGCTTCCTTACCGGCAACGTGGGTGTGGGCCGCGTGCCGATGCCCCGCGACTACATGATGCCCATCGGCTATAGCGGCAGCATGAAGGACCCCCGCGTCGCCCGCTACCAGGGCCGAGTCCGCAAGGACCCATTCCTCGGGCTGGGCCTTGAGACCGCCACCTACGACGAGATCTTGGCGTCCAACCGGTGGGTCGTCGGCAGCCCTGAGACCGTGGTGCGCAAGCTGCGGGATGTGCTGGGCCAGCTCCGCCCCGGAATCCTGGGCATCTGGACCAACGACGGCGACACCACCCACGCCGACACCATGAACTGTCTGAGGCTCATGGGCGAGGAAGTGCTGCCCGCCCTCCGCGAGATAGGCGAGGAACTGGAGCTGACTGACCCGTTCCAGAAGTCCGCGTCAGGTCTGTTGAACTAAGTATCTATCTCAAAATGGAGCCAGCACCCACTCCGTCATTCCTGCGAAAGCAGGAATCCAGTGGCCCACTTTGAAGTCCAGCGGATTCTCGGCCACATGTTGTATTTTTAGATAGTCACTAAATTGAGCGCATAGCGCTGGCAGATGGCGCATACAACGATCCAGTTTGAGCCTCTGCGCCCTCAGCGCCGAAAACAAAATTCAGGAGAATAGAAATGCCCGCGTTTACCGAGGAAATCGTTGATGTAGGCGGAACCGGAGTCCACACGCTGAAGGGAGGTAGCGGCGACCCGTTGCTCCTGCTCCACGGCGCAGGTGGAAACTCCGGCTGGCTCCGATTCGCGGACGCCCTTGCCGAGCACTACACGGTCTACTACCCGTCGCACCCCGGCTATGGCAAGTCCCCTCGGCCCGAGTGGCTGGAAAGCATCCCCGACATGGCTGCCTTCTACACCTGGTATCTGGACGCGCTGGGACTGGAGAGGGTCCGCACAATCGGCTTCTCCATGGGCGGCTGGATCGCCGCGGAACTGGTGGCCACCTGCACAAACGCAGTCGGCAAGCTGATGCTGGTTGGCGCCGCCGGGGTGAAACCCAACGAAGGCGAAATCACCGACATCTTCATCATCAGCCCCGCCCAGGTTCTCGAGCTGCAGTTCCACGACACTAGCCAGGTAGAGAACTACGACGCCACCTACGGCCGCGAGCTGTCGCCCGAGGAGCAGCTCACCGCCGACCTGAACCGCGAAATGGCGGTGCGCCTCACCTGGAAGCCCTACATGTACGACCCGCGGCTGGCCGGCGGCCTGCTCAAGCGCGTCAATGTCCCGACTCGCATGGTCTGGGGTCGCCAGGACAGCATCGTACCGGTGGAGTGCGGCACCATCTACCAGGAATCCATCCCCGGCTCCGAACTGGTGGTGATCGATAACTGCGGCCACTCCCCCCAAGTCGAAAAGCCCGATGAGTTCATCAAGACGGCCCTGGAGTTCCTGGCCTAGCGAATGAGATTCCTCGGAGCACCCCTGGCTCGAGCGTCAGGACTCTGGCGCAAACTGATTCTTGTGGCGGCCGGCGTTTTGCTGGCCGCCTCTCTGATTGCCTGCAATGGAGACTCCGGCTCCGCAAATGACGAAAGGATTCTGGAGCTCAGGGCCAAAGCCCACTCACTGGAAGAGTCCATTGAAGCGCTGCAGGATGAAAATTCGAAGTTGCGGGAGGAGATCGGCACCCTGCGACAGGAGCAGGCCGACTTTGTGCAGGCCCAGGAAGCAGCAGAAGCTGCCAGGGAGCACCAAGAGGAAGTTGCCGACTTCGGGGAGGGCCAGGAAGAACGGTTGGGCGCCCTCGAAGGAGCCCAAGCGCGCAATGAAGATCATTTCTTCGTCCTGGACTCGCGCGTGCAGGACCTGGAGACGGTTGCTTCCAAGGTCGACCTGGTTCTGCCAGCCATGGAGAAGTGGTTCAGGGGCATGGACACGCGGCTGAAGCTCCTGGAAGGCACCGACCTGGAAAGGACCGCCAGCCTGGCCGAAGCTGCCGGGGGAGAGGTCTACTACATCGACCACCCCGACCGGGAAGAGCCCGCAGTACTGGTGATGCCCCTGGAACCGATTGAGGGGAACCCGCTCATCGTTTCCCTTCACGGCTTCGGAGGAAACTCCGCCGATCACAGCATCTACGTGCCCCTGCACGAGCGGGTTATCCGGGACGGGTTCGGCCTTCTCCTGCCCAACGGCATGAGAAATGCCGAGGGCCAGCGCTTCTGGAACCCCACCGACCAGGGCAGCGGTTCCAGCAAAGCCAGCCAGGACGACGTCGCCTATCTGTCCCATCTTGTAGTCGAAGCCCAGTTGCTTAAGGAGTTTGGGCCGGTCTATTTCTTCGGCCATTCCAACGGCGGCTTCATGTCCTACTGGATTGCCTGCCAAGGCCTGTCCGGCCTGCGCGCCGTGGCCAGCCTGGCCGGAACCAGCTACGTCGAGGACGCTGCCTGCGAGGGAGCGCCTCCTGTGTCTGTCCTGCACATCCACGGTTCTGCCGACAAGGTGGTCCTGTTCGAAGGCATACAGGCAGAATCGGACAAGGACGGGCCGGGGTACGCTGGCGCCCCGGACATGTTGCGTCGCTGGGGCGAGCGTGCCGGGTGCGACTGGCCCGACGAGCCGCAACCCTATGCCTCCCTGGACCTGGACCAATACGTTCCCGGCTCCGAGACCCACGCCTTCCGCTTGGAATCGGGCTGCGCCGAGGGCATAAACATCGAGCTTTGGGCAGGCGAGGGCAGCGGCCACGGCCCAAGCTACGGCGACGCCTTCGTCGATGCTCTGCTGGACTGGCTGCTGACGCAGAAATAAATCATGCGCCCGATTGCCATCATCTCCAGGGAATTCTGGTTGTACAATTCCCGTACACGAAAACCCCGCACATGAAAACTTACCAACCGGGAGTTCAAGCCATGTCTTTCGAAGTCTTCTATTTCACCGAGTTTCCCTATCCAGCCTTCCCGGAGTCTGTAGTCGACGACTATCCCTCGATGCGTCTCACATTCCCAAACACCTACTTCGACCCCGGCACGGCCCATGACCTGTTCAAGCGCTACCTGGACGAGTACCAGTATGCCGAGGAAGTGGGCTTCGACGGGCTGATGATCAACGAGCACCACAACACCCCTTCGTGCATGGACGTGGAGGTCAACATCACCGGCGGCATCCTGGCCCGCGTCACCAACCGCGCCAAGATCCTGATGCTGGGCAACATGCTGCCCACGTCCGACAACCCGGTACGGCTGGCCGAGGAGATCGCCATGCTGGACGTCATATCCGGCGGCCGCATCATCTCCGGCTTCGTGCGCGGCATCGGCATCGAGAGCTGGGCCAACAACACCAACCCGGTCTACAACCGGGAGCGCTTCGAGGAATGCCACGACCTGATCAAGAAGACCTGGACCACCCCAGGACCCTTCCGCTGGGAGGGAAAGCACTACCACTACCGCGCCGTCAACCCGTGGATGCTGCCCATCCAGCAGCCCCATCCGCCCTGCTGGGTGCCCGGCACCGGTAGCCCGGAGACGGTCAAGTGGGCCGCTGACAATCACTACACCTATGCCGCATTCCTCACCCGGATGGACCAGGCCCGCAACCTCTTCGCCAACTACCGCAAGCACGCCAACGAGGCCGGCTGGGAGGCCGGCCCTGACAAGTTCGCTTTCATGATCTGCGCCCATGTCAACGACACCGACGAGAAGGCGCAGGAGTCAGGCAAGGCGTTCATGTGGCGCATGGGCCACCCCCTCAAGGGGCCCCGCGAGTACTGGTCTCCCCCGGGATACTTCTCCGCCGCTGGCGCCGCCGCCAACACCCTGCGCCGCTCCCGGCCACTGAACGAGATGAGCTACCAGGAGCTGCAGGACGATTACCACCTCGTGGTCGGCAGCCCCGACACCGTCATCAAGAAGCTGCGCTACATCAAGGAGGAACTGGGCATCGGCGCTCTGCTGCTGGAAGCCCAGGGCGGCCCCCTGTCCCACCAGGACACCATGCGCTCCCTCGAGCTCTTCGGCAAGGAAGTGATCCCGGCGCTGAAGGACGACTAGGGCCTTCAACAGTTCCCTCTCCCTTAAGGGAGAGGGTTAGGGTGAGGGAGAAAATCTCCAACTACGTAACTCCAATAAGGAGATACAGACTATGCAGAAGGCGTTGCGCATACGTACCACTGTCCTGCCGGGAGGCAGGGTGGAGATCGCGGACCCAGGGCTTCCCGTGGGTGAGACAGTTGAAGTAGTTATATCGCCAGCACCGCCACCATCAACTCGTTCGGCCTGGCAGATTATCTCGGAAGGGCCGGAGCAACGTCTCTTCAAGACCGCAAAGGAAGTCGATGACTACCTCGCGGAGGAACGGGCATCCTGGGACCGATGAGGCTTCCGTCCCATGGGACTGTCTACCTGGATACCTCAGCCATCATCTACAGCGTGGAGCGCCATGAGCCGTACCTCACACTATTGGCTCCCGTATGGCAGCACGCCGAGGCAGGAGAATTTGTCATAACGTGCAGTGAGTTGGCTGTCGCGGAAACCTTGGTTCGGCCAATTCGCGAGGGACATGAGGAACTGGAAGCTGCATTCAGGGCCGTATTCGCTGCCCCCGAGGTGCAGTTAATCCCTGTAACACTGTTCCTATGGGAGGATACCGCTCGGGTGCGCGCCGAGACTGGGTTGAAGATTCCCGACGCTCTCCATGCCGCAACAGCACTTCGGGCCGGTTGCACACTCTTCATCACCAACGACACCGACTTTCGGCGCATCCAGGAACTGCCCGTTGTCGTCTTGGATGATCTCCTTACAGAGGAGAGCAGAGCATGAGCTTCCGGGTCAATCCTAAGCAGGCGTAGACCAACAGGCCGTAAAACGGCAATGGCGCGAAACACATGGCGAACGATCGCCACACGAGCGGAAGATGGACAAGCAAGACATAGCCTTCCTGAGCACGGCGGAGTTGTCCGACCTCATCCGGACGGGTCAGGTTTCGCCGGTCGAGGCCACCTCCGCCTACCTCGACCGCATCGACTCGCTGAATTTCAAGTTCAACTCCTACCTGACGATCTGCCACAGCCAGGCGATGGCCGATGCGACTGAGGCCGAGCGCGCCATCGCCTCCGGCAACTACCTCGGACCCATGCACGGCATCCCCGTGGCGGTCAAGGACCAGCTCTGGACCAAGGACATCCGGACCACCGCCGGTTCGCGCATCATGGCCGACTTCGTTCCCAACGAAGACGCCACGGCCGTCGTAAGACTCAAGGAGGCCGGTGCCGTCGTGCTGGGCAAGACGAACATGACCGAGTTCGCCATCGGAATCGCCCAGAGCTACGGCTACAACCGCAACCCGTGGGACCTCGACCGTTTCACCGGCGGCTCCAGCGCGGGTTCCGGCTCTGCCACCGCCGCCTTCCTCTGCTCCACCTCCCTGGGCGAGGACACCGGCGGCTCCATCCGCCGTCCTGCCGCCTGGTGCGGCGTCGTCGGCCTACGCCCCAGCTGGGGGCGGGTCAGCCGCTACGGTGTGACCGCCAGCTCATGGTCGATGGACCAGGTCGGCCCCATCAGCCGTACCGTGGAGGACGCCGCCATCACCCTCGGCGCCATCGCCGGGCACGACCCAAAGGACCCATACACCTGGAAGACGCCCGTCCCTGACTACCGTGCCGCCCTCGGCGGAGACCTATCGGGAATGCGCGTTGGTATAATCCACGAACTGCTCTACAGCGACATCGTGGAGCCCGAAATTCGCGACGGCATCCTCGCCGCCGGGGCGGTGCTGGAGGAGCTGGGTGCCACGGTACAAGATGTCTCCATGCCCGTCACTGCTCACTGCGGCACCATGGGCACCGTCCTGATCAACACCGAGTCCGCGGCGGTCTACCGGGACTGGACCCACGACCGCATCCGGGACTTCAGCCGCTCCAACCGCACCGTCCTCCTCACCGGCAGCATCATGCCGGCCCACGCCTACTACAAGGTCCAGAAGCTCCGTGAGATGCTGCGCCGGGAGGTCCTGGAAGCACTGTCCGACTGCGATGTCCTGATACTGCCAACCGCCAGGCGCTGCGCCCCACCGGTCGACGAGGATCAGCCGTTGACCTCGAAGCAGATGGTCCGCGACCTCGCCCTGGTGATGACCAGGCCCTTCAACCTCGCCGGTACCCCCGCCATCTCAATCAACTGCGGCTTCAACTCCCAGGGCCTGCCCATCGGCCTCCAGATCGGCGGCCGTCCCTTCGACGAATCCACGGTGCTCAAGGTCGCCCACGCCTACGAGCAGCACACACCCTGGCATACCATGCGCCCACCCACGGCCTGAGGTTCTCAAGTCCTCGACAAAAACATCGCCCCAGGCGAATCGGCACTCACAGGAGCGAAACATGGACAAGCAGGACATCCCCTTCCTGACCACTGCAGAATTGTCCGAGCTCATCCGTACCCGCGAGGTCTCCCCCGTCGAGGCGACCTCCGCCTACCTCGACCGCATCGATGCCCTCAACTTCAAGTTCAACTCATACCTGACCGTCTGCCGCAATGAAGCGATGGCGGCCGCCGAAGAAGCGGAGCAGGCCATCGCCGCGGGCAACTACCTCGGCCCGATGCACGGCATTCCTGTCGCGGTCAAGGACCAGGTCTGGACCAAGGGCATCAGGACCACGGTCGGCTCTCGGCTGATGGCCGACTTCTTCCCTGACGAGGACGCCACGGCCTTCGCCAGGCTGAAGGAGGCCGGGGCCGTTCTGCTGGGGAAGACCAACCTCAACGAATTCGCCCTCGGCGGGTCCCAGCGCTACGGGCTCAACCGAAACCCCTGGAATCTCGACCGTTTCACCGGCGGCTCCAGCGGCGGGTCCGGGTCGGCCACCGCCGCCTTCCTCTGCTCCACATCCCTGGGCGAGGACACTGGGGGCTCCATCCGCCGTCCCGCTGCCTGGTGCGGCATCGTCGGACTGAGGCCCAGCTGGGGTCGCGTCAGCCGCTACGGCGTGGCCCCCGGCTCGTGGTCCATGGACCAGATCGGTCCCATCTCCCGCACCGTCGAAGACGCCGCCATCACCCTGGGCGCCATCGCCGGCCACGACCCGAAGGACCCCTACACCTGGAATGCCCCGGTCCCCGACTACCGGCAGGCTTTGGGCGGAGACCTGTCCGGAGTTCGCGTGGGAGCGATCAAGGAGCTCATCTACAGCGACATCGTTGACCCCGAGGTTCGCGACGGCATCATCGCCGCCGCTGCGGTGATGGAGGAGCTGGGCGCTACGGTGGAGGAAGTCTCACTCCCCCTCACCGTCCACGGCGGAACACTGTCCGCCGCCCTGATCAACACCGAGGCTTCAGTCACCTACCGGGACTGGATTCGGAACCGGCTGCAGGAATTCGGACACGCCAACCGTGTCGGCCTGCTCACCGGCAGCATCATGCCCGCCCAGGCCTACTACAAGACGCAGAAGCTACGCGAAATGGTACGCCGGGAAGTGCTGGGCGCGTTGGCAGACCATGATGTCCTGATTCTGCCCACCTCCAAGAGCTGCGCACCTTTGGTCGGCCAAGACGCGGTCATAACCTCCAAGGAAATGGCCCGCGACCTGCCTCCGGTGATGACCCGGCCCTTCAACCTGGCCGGCGCGCCCGCCATCTCCGTCAACTGCGGCTTCAACTCCGAGGGTCTGCCCATCGGCCTCCAGATCGGCGGCCGGCCCTTCGACGAGTCAATGATTCTGAAGGTGGCCCACGCCTACGAGCAGCACACACCCTGGCACACCATGCGCCCACCGCACGCGTGAGCGGTAGCGCGCTATTGGGCATTGCTCGCGAGCAGCCTCTCGACGCCGTTCAGGAATACTGCGAAGCTGTGAGAGCGATTGTTTTCTCTAGTAATGAACTCCGCCATTCGGCGAGCGCCGGCGATTTTTCGAAACTCCGGGATCAAGCTGGCTACGTCTGCCGAAGGATTAGGACGAGCCTCGGGATGGCGGAAACGAGAACGATTTCCAATTTCCCTCAACCTATCGTCACCGAAGGCATCAGCCATGGCATCGGGTTCGCTCAGGTACCAAGATTCCAATTCTTGGCAGACTATGCTCACCAGCGTGTCCGAGCGGCCACCCCGAAAGCAAAGTTGCAGCAGTCGGTTTTTTAACTTAAGGCAGTCCCCGTTGTCGTTGTCTCGCACAATGACGAATCTTGCACCGGGCTCGCGCCACTGCCGAAATGTGCTATCGATATTACGTTCTAGATCCGCCTTTCCCTCGTGAGGAACACAAAGAAAGGACAGGTCCGGGAACAACCGTGGTAGCAAAACCTCGAGAAACACCCGCATCGAAGGCTCTTCGAGGAGGAAAATCACCCGACCCAAGAGAGTCCTGCCCCTTCGAAGAAGTTTCGCTTCCACATCGCACCGGGCAACTCGGAGTTAGCTAAGTTTCGCAAGTTTTCGCTCGTGCTCGCACGTACTGCGGTGCTAAACCCGTTTCGTTTCACCAACCAGAAAATTTCGTCCAGTTTAGCTCCATTGAGGAAGTCAGGCGAATGGGTAGAGACAAACACTTGTCCTCCTCGTTGTGAATAAGCACGGAATTCTTCTGCTAATTCTGACAGCAATTCAGGATAAAGTTGATTCTCAGGCTCTTCGATTGCTAATAAGGAATGCGGTTTCGGGTCGTATAGCAGTACCAGATATGCAAACATTTTTATGGTGCCGTCGGATACGTAGCGCGCAATAAAGGGGTCCTTGAAACTACCATCTTGAAAGCGAAGAACCAGCCTTCCGTCGTCCGTAGGTTTGGCCTCTACACTGGTAACGCCCGGCACCCGCCAGCGCATTGAATTTAGCACCTGTTGAAAAATGTCCGGATGGTTTTCGAATAAATATTGGGCCACCAAAGCTACATTGTCACCTCGGGTGGATAAATGTTCCGCATACCCAGCTTCGGCGCTAGGCCTTGCATCGGCTATCAGAAAGTTGGAAATATACCAATTCTCAATTAGCCCTAATCCACCGAGGGAGGGCGTCAGGTTAGCGTCCTGAAGTGGTCAAAGGGTGCTCCTTTGAATCTGGGATAATGGTTTTGTAACAGCAAAACAGTCCCAGAAAAGGAGCACCCGATAGATGCTACCACGCAACCACCCTGACCGCATCCGTGTCTCTTTCGACGACCACCGACTGGTGGCCAATGCCGGTCTGCTCCTTCCGGCCACCCTCGCCCAACACCTGGGCCTGGGGGAACTCGTTGACCATCACCTCGACCTGGGCCGCGCGCCGGGGCGGGCCAACGCGGGGGACAAGATGATGACCCTGATCGCGTCTGCGCTGGCTGGCGGCGACTGCATCGACGACGCCGGTGCGCTGCGCGCCGGTGGGACGTCCGGTGTTCTCGATTGCATGGTCAAGGCGCCATCCACCCTGGGCACCTTCCTGCGCAGCTTCCGCTGGAGCCACGTCCGCCAGCTGGACCGGGTGAGCCGGGAGTTGCTGGCACGGGCCTGGGCCGCTGGGGCCGGACCCGGCGACGCGCCGCTGACCATCGACCTCGATTCCACCATTTGCGAGACCTATGGACTGGACAAGGAAGGGGCACGCCACCACGGCTATACCGGCAAGCGGGGCTATCACCCGCTGCTGGCTGTCGCCGCCGGAACCGGCGATGTGCTGATGTGCCGGCTGCGCGAGGGCCGGGCCAACACCGCTCGCGGTGCCGCCCACTTCCTGCGGGAGACGGTGGGACGGGTGCGCTACGCCGGGGCCAGTGGACGACTAACGCTACGGGCCGACAGCGGCTTCTACACCCATAGCGTGGTATCCGTCTGCCGCAAGCTGGACCTGCGCTTCTCCATCACCATCCGCCAGCACAAAGGCCTGCGCAATCTCATCGAGGCGATACCCGAGGCAGACTGGACTCCGATTCCCTACTGGATGGACGGTGCCGCCGATGTGGCGGAAACCACCTACACTCCCTTCCAGAGTGAGCCCGACGCTGCCCCGGTGCGGCTCATCGTCCGACGGGTGAAGCCCACGCCCGGTTCCCAGCTGGCCCTCTTCGCCAGATACAGCTATCACGGATTCATCACCGACCGGGACGGGGAAACCCTGGAACTGGAGGCCGACCACCGCCGCCACGCCGAGGTCGAGAATGCCATCCGAGACCTGAAGCACGGCGTCGGGCTGAACCATCTCCCCTCGGGCCGCTTCGCCGCCAACGGGGCCTGGCTGGCGGGCCAGGTTATGGCCCACAACCTGGCCCGCTGGACGGCGCGCATCGGTCTGGGCGAACAGGTGGTGACCACCAAGACCCTCCGGCGGCGGTTCTTCTCCCTAGCCGGACGGCTCACCCGCTCGGCACGCCGCCTCACACTGCATCTGCCAAAGCGCTGGCCTTGGGAAACCCAGTTCGATCGTGCCCTGGCCCGGCTGCGCGCCTTGCCACTTCCTACCTGACGGCCGACCTGCAACCAACCCACCCAGCGGCCAACCGAACGTTCCCACGAACTCGCTCCAGTCCGCTCCGCGAGTGCCTCTTGCTGCGGCCTCTCCCCGCTATCTCGCCCTGACCAACATCCGCACACAGTCACAAAGTCTCCCGTGGCAACTGAAGACAGACACCGGCTCCCCTCTACCCCAAATCGTGCCGGACCATCGCCCTCCCTTGCCCCTATCGCCCGTTCCGCTGCTGCATAGTCATCCCCTCGGTGGATTTGGGATTAGGCTACGAAATTCAGAGACAACCCGAAACTCTCGAAACTGTCCTAGCCCTTTGATAGCCAGAATGCTAGGGTCATCTAGAGCATAGTGGGCACGTTCTTGTGTAGCGTGCTCTTCTTCCACGTAAGCTGATTCATTGGTGATCGCAGTACCGTTGCCTTTACTGAAATCAACAAACATCCACGGCTGACCTCGCTGACCTCGCTGACCTCGCTGACCTCGCTGACCTCGCCTGTACCTTAAGACCTCGCGTTCCACCACTGCCCTTCCGTGGTCGGAACCAATCGCTAGTTGGTAGGTAACTAGTCGACCACCGCTTTCCCTGAACTTTATGGTCAATTCAATTGGACCAGTGGAGTCGCGGCTGACGAGTTCTTGGAATCCGCCTCGGCGGGCTACAGCAACGGAGACATTGTCAGTTAGCGCGTCCTTCAGAAATGTGAACACGTCGAACAAGGTTGTTTTACCAGTGCCGTTGGCCCCTACAACGACAGTCATACGTGGCAGTTCGTTTAGTGTTAGGCTCCGAAATAACCGGTAGTTTTTGATCTCAATGCCCTCAATCCGCGTTGAGCGGCTTTCGTTCATCAAAAAGAACATCCCTCCAAAGAGAGGATTCTTGGTTCAGTCCCCCTAGAACGTGCACTCCACGCCCAGCTCGCCGCAGATGTCGCGGATCGACTGCGACACCTCGGGGTGCAACGGGATGCCCTCATCCCGCCGTAGGGCCTCCATTTCAGCCTCCGGCTGGCCGGCGACGATTACCCGGTCATGGCCGGGCGCGGGCTTGGTGGCGTTCATCATCCGCACCCACTCGTCCATTTCCTGCTTGAAGTGGGCCACCTCGGTGAAGGCGTCCACGCTGTAGGCGGCTACATAGTGCCCGAAGTTGGGCCGACCCGGCACGGCTCCGTAGCCAAACCCGGTCAGCACACCGGCCAGGATGTCCACGACGCACGAAAGCCCGTAGCCCTTGTGGGAGCCCCCCTCGCGAGTTCCACCCACCGGCAGCAGCCAGTAGTTGTCCGGGGCCAGCTTCTCCTCCATGATCGGCGTTCCATCCTGCTCGGCCAGCCATCCCGGCGGAATGTCAGCCCCAAGGCGCTGGGCGATGCGGATCTTGTTGACTGCCACGGAGCTGGTGGCGGCGTCGAACACAAAGGGCGCCTCATCCCCGGTCGGAACGGCAATGGCGATGGGGTTTGTGCCCAGGCGCGGCTCGGCCCCGAAGGTGGGCAGCACCGAAGGCGGGCAGCTGGTCATGCACACGCCGATCATGTCGTGGGGCAGGGCCAGCATCGAGTGGTACGAAGCCATCCCCAGGTGCCGCGCGTTGCCGATGGTCACCATCCCGACACCCACGTTCCGGGCCTTCTCGATGGCGATGTTCATGGCCTTGGGCGTGATGATCGTACCCAGCCCACGGTCCGAGTCAACGGTGGCTGTAGACGGCGTTTCTCTGATCACCTTCCAGTCCGGTCGCGGGTTGATCGAGTCGTCCTGGTAGCCGTTAACATAGCTGCGCAGCATGTTTGACACGCCGTGGGAGTCCACGCCCCGCAGGTCGGCCAGCACCAGCACGTCGGCCCCCAGTTCGGCGTCCTCCGCCGGCACGCCTAACTTCTCGAATATCGCCGCCACCGTAGATTTCAGGTCATCTCCCTGAACGAATTCCGCCTCGTCGTGTCCTACCTTGAATTGCTCCAGCACGTCCTATCCCCCGTTCCTGTTTTTTCGCCTGAAGTATACAGGATTGGACTCCATCCTTAAGGGCCGATTCCGAAGCCCGTCACTCCTCCGACTGCTGCTTCCATCTAGCCCCCAATTGACCACACGATTCACACAACTCAGGGCGCTACGCATCGCACTGACTGAAAGTCGTTCCAGCGAAGGTCGTATCCCGACTAGCGACTCGTCATACCTGCTTTCGCAGGAACCCAATGGAAAGAAACCCTAATAGTGCGACATCTTTGTAATGATAGGTAGCCATGACTACGTTAGTTTCGTACTCGATGGGCGTCCACCAGGGACGCCCCTACGTGCCATCCTTCGGCAGGTAGGGGCAACCCTTGTGGTTGCCCTCGTTGCCCATCATTTCAAAGTGGTTGGTCTACTGGAAACTATCTCAAAACCAGCCGCATGCCGAAGACCGTCATTCCTGCGAAAGCAGGAATCCAGTGGAAAGCAACCCTTAATGTCGCATACGTGCCTCCACTGCCTGATTCGTAGCCATGCCCGCTGACAGCAGGCACTTGACACCATCCCGTTCCAGCCAATAGTCTCTAATGCGGGCAAGCGTACAGATATTCTAATTATTGTACTGGCCTGGTCATACGGGGTGATCGGAAATGAGCGGTTTTGAGCGGTTTTGAGCGGTTTTTCTATTATTTCTCCTCATCCCAGTATCAATTGGCCTCGTTAGAGGATTCGATGTTGGACTCGAGGTCAACTCTTGCGAGTGAAGTTTCTGCCGCGTGGCCTCTCCGATCAGACGGCCGAGAGGATCTTAACCGGAACTCGAACACGCTTGATCAGGCCAGAATTACCGGAAACTACCGCAAATTACCTGCCTACCGAAATTTTGACGGTTTGACGGCCGTATGCCTTTCGAGACTGAAGCTAAGACCTCGCATTGTTTCCCGTGCAGGTAAACGCGTGATAAATTCCCATTACGGAGGAATACACATGAACGACAGAGAAGAGGCCCTTGATTTCCTGGCCCGGCTGGGAGCTCAACCCGCCGTAGCCTTTCACGAGGCGGGCGTGACATCGGCAGTGAAGGAGATACTCGAGGGGATTGGGGTTGAATACACCGTCGACCCCTCGGGCAACATCCTTGCCATGCTCGCTGGAAGGGGCGCCGACATACCGCCCATCGCCATCGTGGCCCACATGGACCATCCCGGGTTCGAACTCGTGCAGCAACATGGCGAGGGAAACGAGTTCGTTGCCGACGCGTTGGGCGGAATCCCCGCTACCAGCTTCGCAGCAGGAGTGCCGCTACAGGTCATCCTGCCGGACGGTCAACGTGCGCCGGCGGTGACCGCCGGGCCCTACGGCGAGGAATCGGAGCGAAAGGTGCTGGTCCGGGTGACCGGCGCCGGTGCCGCTGAGGAGTTGCCCCTCCCCGCGGCGGCGGTGTTCGATCTGACGGATTTCGAGCTGGACTCCGAGTACATCCGAATGCGCGCGGTCGACGACCTCGCCGGATGCGCCTCCGCCCTCGCCGCGATGGCCCGCCTGTCCCGCAGTGGCGAGCGGCCCGAGGGCGACGTTTACGCTCTCTTCACCCGTGCCGAGGAGGTGGGGCTGGTGGGCGCACGTCTCGCCGCCGAGGCTGGCCTCTTGCCGTCATCAACCCTGATCATTTCCGTGGAATCCAGCCGCACCCTGCCCGGCGCCGAGCAGGGCAGGGGCCCGGTCATCCGCGTCGGCGACGCCGGTTCCACATTCGACTCCGACGCCGAGTCGGTACTGATACGGGCCCGGGAGGTGTTGAGCGAAAAGGACGACGGCTTCCGGTCCCAGCGCCAGCTGATGAGCGGCGGGGTCTGTGAGGCCAGCGCCTTCGCCGCCTACGGCTATCGGACCACCGGAATAGCCTTCCCGCTGGGAAACTACCATAATGGCGCTCCCGAGGGCCGCATCGAGGCGGAGTACATCCACTTGGAAGACTACATGGGAGGCGTGGCCCTGATCGAGGAGGCCGCCCGCCGGGTATCCGACCGGGTCAACACCGCCTTCCGTCGCCGCCTGCAGTCCGTCCCTGACGACATGCGCCGGAGATTGACGAATTAGCGGGGCTGGGTGGTCTCGGTCTGCGGGGTTTGTGCTACAGGGCTGCTCATCGGCGAAAGATTTTTCATCTGCTACTCCACACCTTGCGAATCTGCTAAAATCGCTAAGCAATTGGGCGAGGAATCAGCAGTGCCCCCGCAATCGTCCGCAGGCCCCCGCCAAGTGCGGACCCGAGGAGCGGGAAACGGCAGAGCCTGAATCCGTCGAGTCCGAATTAAGGACAGTGGATAGGAGGAGTTCTATGCCATCATTCTGGGAGAACATCAGATTCCCCGGCGAGAGGGAGAGCGATGGCCTCGAAGGTGCCCAGGGCCAGGACATGGCCACCTATGTCAGCCACCCGGCTCCGTCGGAAGGCAACAGCTTCCCAGCCGTCATCGTAATTATGGAGGCCTTCGGAGTTACACGACACATCGAGCAGGTCTGCGACGAATACGCCCGCCACGGTTATGTCGCCGTCGCTCCCTCTCTCTACCACCGCCAGCACCAGAACGCCAAGCTCGGCTACGACCAGATGCCCCAGGTGCAGCAGTACATGGGCTCGTTGAATGACGAGGAACTCATCGAGGACATCAACGTAACCATCGACTACCTGCAGAACCGCTACCAGCGCACCCGCGGCAACAAGATCGGCATCGTCGGCTATTGCGTCGGCGGGCGCATCACCTACCTGGCCGCCACCAGCTGCCCCGGCCTGAGTGCCGCCTCCGTCTACTACGGCGGTCGCATGCTTGCGCCGTTCGGCGACGGCCCTTCTCCCGTCGAGCGTACCTCAGGCTCCACCGTCCCGGTGATGGGCAACTTCGGTGAGGACGACGCCAACCCCACGCCGGCGGATGTGGCCCAGGTCGAAGAAGCATTGAAGGCGGCAGGTGTGACCTACGACTTCAAAATGTACTCCGGAGCCGGCCACGGCTTCAACTGCAACGAGCGCCCCGACTACCGCGAGGACTCCGCCGCCGACGCCCTGTCCCGCACCCTCGGTTGGTTCAACCAATACGTCAAGAACTAGCCTGGTTCTGAGCAAGTCAAGCGGAAGGGCGGGTAGCTTACCCGCCCTTCGTCGTCTGGATGCTAATTCGCCGCAACGGGATCTGCGGACTAGTGTGGTGGCTGGGGCTTCTGGCCCTCCACGAAGGTATTGCGGAAGCGGTAGAGCGTGAATTCCGGCTCCACCGGGGCCACAGGCAGATAGCCCGCCTCCTCTATCCTGGCCACGATGAAGTGGGGGCCGTCGCTGGCCAGCGCGCTGGAAAGCGCTCCCTCGTACTCCTCCAGGTCGCTGACCGTCGTCGTGCTGGTGATGCCGCACGATATGGCGACCTGCTCCAGGTCGGTGCCCGTGCCGGTGTGGCTCATCTGGTTTCCGGTCTGGCCCCACGCCTGGTTGTCGTAAACCACCACAATGAGGTTCTTGGGCTTTTCGCGACCTATGGAAGCCAGGGATCCCAGGTTCATCAGCAGCGAACCGTCGCCGTCCAGCGAGATTATCTGCTCGTCGGTGGCCAGTGCCATACCCAGGCCAAGAGATGAGACCAGCCCCATGTTGCCGTAGGTGTAGAAGTTCCGGTCCCGGTGCCCGGCGTGCCACAATTCGTCGGAGGTCGGACCTAGGTTGCCCACGATGGCCCGGTCTTCGGCCAGCCTGAGCGTCAGTTCCGTCGCGTCGTACCTACGCAAGTTTCCCTCCGTGCAGCCTCTGGGTCAGGCATATGGCCACCGGCTGCCGGTTGGCGTAGCACAGTTTCATCGCTCCATCCAGCAGGTTGTCCATCCGGTATTCGTCGTCAATCGTGTAGCTCACCACGCCGAACAGATCGAGGATCGGAACCGTCGTCCGGCCCATGGGAACCTGGGAGATGTTGAACTCACCGGTCCCGCCCCGCATGTTGATGAAGATTGGTATCGGCGTTCGCGCCGGCATGCACAGGCTGGCCAGCGCGTTGATGCTGTTGCCGAAGCCGCTCGTCTGCATGAACACCGCGGCGTTCCGCCCAGCCGCGTAGGAGCCGACGGCAATGCCCACGGCCTCCTCTTCCCGGGTGGCCGAAACCAGGTGGAAGAACGGGTCATCGTCAATGATTCTCGTTACCCGGTGTATTGAGGTGTCAGGCACATAGGCGATCAGGGAGATATCCCAGTCCTTCAATGCCTGGACAATCATGTGCGCCCATTTCTCGGACCGAACTGCAGGAGTGCTCACTGTCATTTCCTTCCGCGAATGTGGTCGGTCCATCCGCAGAATGTACCTGCGGACGCCCTCGCCGGGCATCTGGACAGACCGGATTTCGACACGCCGCGTTGAAACATATCAGCGGCGACTTTGAATGTCAAAACACAGAATCCCACTCCGCCAGGCGCGCGACGAGAACGGGGCGCATTGCTGCGGCGTGTGCTAGAATACCGCCATGGCGCAGCAGAAAGACACTCCGATTTACTGGGACCAGGCCGCGTCGCGGTTCAACATTACTCTTGTCTTCTCCCTCATAGTCGCGGTCCTGGGCATAGTCATGACGAATCCCCTCCTGATCATCCTGGGTCTGGGGATGGCTGGCTACAGCTGGCTGACGACCCCCAGGCAATTCCTGCTCTTCCGCGATTCGATGGTCGTCCATTATGGAATGCCGCGCAGCCGGGTGATCTCATTCGCTGATATTTCCCATGTGGAGCTCCTGGCGCTGCCACTCGGCGAGAGGCTGCGCATCCGAATGGTCAGTGGCAGCCGACTGATGCTGATGATGCGCGACCCGGGGACTTTTCGCGGCCACCTCGAGGACGCACTGGCCCACTATCATGGCGAGCAGACGGGCGCGGCGTATGCGGAAGGCGCGATTCTCACCAGGGGCTCAGACCCGGAATTTGGTTTTGAATCGGAATTTGACGCAGAAGCGGAATTTGATTCTGAATCGCAGGAATTCAGCGGCGTGGAGTCAGCAGAGGTGGGGCTAACAACGGAGGCCGAGGCTGATTTCCTCGAAGCCCCTGAGCCCGAAACCACCGCAGCATCGGGAAGCTACACCGAGACGAGGTCCGGCAGCTACTCCGAATTTGACGATGCCCCCGATGTTGCAGCGGAGACCTCTCCCGACGACACCCATGACCTCCCAGATAATTCGGGAAGCTACACTGAAACCCCGGAGCCCGATTATTCGGGCGAAGGACGCCCGGCATACGGTGCGGAGATAGAGGTCGAGACTGGCACACCGGAAGATGACGAGCCCGAACGGCCACGCAGTCCGTATTAGGCACCTGTCGGCCGCTGCTGACAGCGATGCGCCGGCAAATCGCTCCGTGTTCCACAACCACCAGGCAGGCGGTCCGACGATAACCCCAGCCGGTTCCCGGTAAGAGTTGCCGGAACAAGCAGGATACAAGAGAGGGGCGCACCGAAGTGTGCCCCTTAACCTTTGTGGCTGACCATCGAGAAAGTTTCAGCGGTAGGCGGCCAGGTTCTTCTCCGGGTCGTATACCGGACGGACCAGCTCGAAGGTGTCGGCCGTGTGGCAGTACATGCTTCCGGCGAGGCGGCCCGTGGGCTTCATCAGGTGGTGGTTGATGCGGTGGCCGTCGATGATGTCGTCCCAGATGTGCATGAGCAGGATCGTGCCGATCACCAGTCCATGCCCTCCGGAACCTTCTCCGATATCGACGATCTGGTTCAGCCGGCACTCCATGTTCACCGGGGACTCCGACAGCCGACGGGGCTTTACGATATCGGAAGGAACGGAGGTGAGGCCAGCTATCTCGAACTCGTCCACGTCCTCGGGGAACTCGGCGGAAGTCCGGTTCATCGCCTCAGCGATGTCGTCCACCACAATGTTCACCACGAACTCCCCTGTCTCCTCGATGTTTCGCAGCGTGTCCTTGCTCTTGTGCTGCACGCGACGCGACGACGAGAAGACCACTGTCGGCGGGTCGTATGCCACTGCATTGAAGAAGGAGTACGGGGCCAGGTTGTCTATGCCGTCGGGGGACTGGGTTGAAACGAAGGCAATGGGCCTGGGCACCACCACCCCGGTGAGCACGCGGTAGAAATTTTCAAAAGTGTTGGGGTCGATCTTCAAGGCTCTACCTCATTCGCTTTTTGGATTCGGCGTCGACGATTATAGCCCATGGTTGCAACCGGACATTGCGCGTCGCCCCCCAGGCTAACCTGTGCCCTTCAAATCGCCCCTTCAATTCGAATGTCAGAGCATTACAGCCCGGCCCCACAGTTGCCGCAGAAGACTGCTCCCGGCTGCCGTTCCCACCCACAGCGCGCGCAGCCCAGCCTGCCGGCGGGTTCGTGGCTACTCCCGAGGGTCTGCCCCTGTTCCTCGGGACCCACTGGCCGCTGAATCCAACCGCCGCCAAGGCCAGGACGAAGAGGGTCAGGGCCGTAGCGATTGGGGCCAACGGTGCCAGGCCCGGAGAGTATCTTTGTAAAGCGCGGCCCACCCGCGAAAGGCAGGAAGCAAAATAACGCGAGCCTTCCGGATCTGTCCACATCGTGGAGTCTGCGGGCCGTGACGGCGAACAAGGGCGGGGCCATTACCACCATGTAGGCCACCCATACCGACAGCAGTGTGGGGGACCAAACGAGACTGGCGACGAAAATGCCGACCAGAAACGCCACGAAGAAGCCGTAGAACCACCAGTACTCCGACCGGCTGGCCCGCCCTTCGAAATTGGCGTAGTTTCGGAAGCCCGACAGGATCGCGTGGACCGGATTCATGACCCAAGTCCTCCAGGCCTGCGGATGAGTCCCTGGCGACGCGAGTGGAAGGCGACGAAAATTCAGGCGGCGGTGCCGCAGACGGTGCAGAAGCGCGCCTCGGGTTGCATCTGCATTCCGCACTGGGTGCAGAACCGGTGGGCAGGGGCTTCGGCCAGGTCGGCGCCAGTCCTGGCATCATCCTGCGGCGGGGTGGCATAGACCCCGGCGGGGCGCGGTGGCCGAGCATCCCCCAGATCGGGCCGCACTGGGTCGGGGCCGTAGTAGTTTGGGCCAGTAGTGCCTGGTAGCGTCAGAAAGTAGGTCATTACGACAATCCCTATCATGCCGACCAAGGTCCAGATGCCACCAGAAATTAAGCCGAGTCCCAAGGCAGCCCATTCATCGCCTGTATATCCAACCAGGGTAGTCAGACCAGCGATTATCCCCCAACCCAGCAGTATCCCGAAGCAGAAGAGAAGCCATCGTGCAGATCGTCCGGTGTCATGCAACCGCCGCACAGTAACCGCCGGCATTAATACGAGATATATCACCGGCAGCAGGAACGCGAAGGTGAAAAACAATTGTATTAGGCCAAATGCACCGATGAAGAAACCGGATAGCGACCAAACCCCAAATCCCGGCACCAGCCCAGGCAGCGCAATTGCCACCAAAAAAACAATCGGGAAGAACCACCAGAACTCCGAGCGGCTGGCCCGCCCCTCGAAGTTGAGGAGGTTGCGCAGCACCGACGAAACGGACTGGACGGGATTCATGAGCCCCGCCCCCATCGGCCCTCCATGGCGCTTGGCATCAGACGGCGGTGCCGCAGACGGTGCAGAAGCGCGCCTCTGGTTGCATCTGCATTCCGCACTGGGTGCAGAACCGGTGCCCTTCGGAACCCTCCTCCGGCTCAGATGGAGAAGCCGGTACGGCCGCATAGAGCCCCATGTCGTCTGGCGGCGGAGCATAGGGGTCCCCGGGTGCGTAAGAACCACTCGTCCCGGTGAAGCCGTAACCACTGTCCCTTTCCTGCGATGCCAGCGGGTCGGGGCCGTAACGGTTGTAACCCGGAGTCCCTGGGAAAATGGACATAATCAGCAACACCGGCCCGCCAATGATGAATATGGGCGGCACCAGCAGGAGAAGCCACCAGGCGGAGCGCTCCATGTCGTGCAGACGTCGGACCTGCACAGACAGCGAAGCAGGAGCAGCGCCAGCCTCAGAAGCCATCCGATGATGGGGATAAAGCCAAGAATAAATGTCAGCAGAACGAACCACCAGTATTCCGAACGGGACGCCCGCCCGTTGAAGTCCACGTACTTCTGCAGGCAAATCTTGAAGGAGTCAGTGAAGTTCATCGCAGGTGTCCCCGGTGCCCGGTTTTATGATTCGCCGAGGCGGCAGACCGTCCATGTAGTCCACCACTTTATGATAGTATCACGCGAGTCAGGGAATATCAGACGGACTATCAGACACGCTATAGGGGGCACCATGAGAGTCGGTGTAAGCACGACGCTGAACAGCAACACAACGAACATAGCAGGGTTGGCCCAGATGGCCGAGGAAGCGGGATTCGATTCCTTCTGGCTGCCGGAACATCCCATCATCCCGGTGGAAACCACTTCCAAATACGGGGGCACCCCCGACGGGTCGATACCGCCCTCCATGGCGGACATGGGCGACCCGTTCATCGGGCTGGCCATGGCCTCGGCAAACACCACGCGAATCAAGCTGGGCACCTCGATCTGCCTGGTTCCGGAACACAGCCCGCTGGTGCAGGCCAAGCAGATTGCCGCCCTCGACCATCACTCCGGGGGGCGGTTCCTGTTCGGCATCGGTGCCGGCTGGCTGAGGGAGGAAACAGAGATCATGGGTGGCGATTTCGATCACCGGTGGACGCAGACCCGGGAGTCCATCGAGGTGATGAAGGCCCTTTGGACGCAGGACGAAGCCGAATACCACGGCCGCTACTACGACTTCCCGGCCATCAAGGTCTTCCCGAAGCCCGCGCAGAAGCCACACCCGCCCGTGTTTCTCGGAGGCAACGCCCGCAATGTCCTCCGCCGCATCGTGGCCTACGGCGATGGCTGGTTCCCCGTTCGAGTGTCGCCCGAGGAAGTGCAGGCCGCCCGTGCCACCCTGGATGAACTGGCCGAGTCGGCGGGCAGGGATCCCAAGGGCATCCAGATCTGCGTCTACGGTGTCGGCGACAGGGACACGATCAATCGCATGGAGGAGGCCGGGGCCGACATGGCCGTCGCAGGCCTCGGCAGCGTTGCCGGCGACGAGGCCCGCGGAGCCTTGGAGAAGCTGGCCGGAGCAGTGCTGGGGTAGGGCCATATCCGCAGGTCCAACTGAAGGCAAGGAGGTAGCTCCATGCGCATCGACGTTCACACTCACATCTGGCCCGACCGGATCGCGCCAGCAGTGCTGGAGAACATGACCAACACCTTCGGCTACCCAGCGGTGGGGATAAACACCGTGGACGGCATCAAGGAGCACATGCGGGCGTCGGGCGTGGACAAGGCCGTGGTGCTGGGCGTGGTGGAGCGGCTGGACCACCTGCCGGGGGCCAACGACTGGCTGATCAGCATCCAGGACGACATGCTGGTGCCCTTCGGGGCGATGCACCCGGACCTGGAGGACAAGGCGGCCGAGGTGCGGCGCATGCGGGAGGCGGGCATCAAGGGCTTCAAGCTGCACCCGATGGTCAACAGCTACTACCCCGACGACCCGAGGATGTTCCCGTTCTACGAGGAGATGGGCGACGACATGGTCGTCGAGATCCACTCGGGCCGGTGGGCTCACACACAGGAAGGGGATACGGTGTGGGCGGATCCGGCGCGCATCATGAACGTGGTGCGGCAGTTCCCGAAGCTGAAGCTGATCGCGCTGCACCTGGGCGGGTTCTACATGCTGGACGAGGCCGAGCGGGAGCTGATCGGGCGGGAGAACGTGCTGATCGACACCACGTGGCCGCCGGCGCTGAAGGAACTGGGCAGCGAGACGCTGGCGGGCATCGTGAGCCGCCACGGGGCGGAGAAGGTGTGCTTCGGCACCGACTTCCCGCTGGCCGACATGTCGGAGGACGCCAAGTTCATCGAGTCGCTGCCCCTGCCCGATGCGGCCAAGGAGCAGATGCTGGGTGGGAACGCCCGGGAACTGATCGGGTTGTAGCCTCAAGTACCTCCTTTCCTAATGGCAAGCGGCCGACGGGGTTCCGTCGGTCGTTTTGTTGCCCGGGAATCCGTGGCTCCGAGTTTCAGGCATATCCTCCGACACGATTTGCGGAAGGCGGCCATCGTCAGAAATTGGCGCAATCGCTGCCTGCGTTCAGATAGGAACTTCCCTCAATTCTCCCGGCTGTATTCCGTTGAGAGCCGCGCGGATGTCTTCTATCCTCATTTGCACATCAGACCACCTGTTGGAGAGCAGGACTACAAGGGCCAATTGCCTGCCGGCGATGTTCTGCTGGTAACGCATACTCTGGTCGGCGGATATGACAATCTAGTAGCCTTCTCCTTCAGCGTTGTCCAGCAGGTTTCCATTTCTGACTGCGGCCCAACCTTTCTCGTCGGCGGTATCCACGACGTGTTCCGTGAGGAGACGGCGCAGGGGTCTTGGAGTGTTGTGGTCAAACAGGATTCTCATGCTTTACTTTGGCGTCGAGGTTCTCGACCACGTGCTCCAGCACGGCGTTCACCTGCCACTTCTCTACCCCATGGAACCAGTCCAGGAACTCCTCGATGGTGGCTCCTGCTGCCAGGTTCCCGAACAGGGCTGAAACCGGCACCCGGGTGTTGGTGAATACCCAGGCTCCACCGAGCCTTCCGGGCACGCTTTCCACCGCCGGACACTTCTCCCAGTCCATCGTGCGCTTTTCTCCTTTCGAGATTTAACCCCCGCGTTTTCACCCCCACGTTCTCACCCCCACCCTCACCCTCACCCTTAGGGGGAGGGATTTGAGGGGGCAGGGGATTTGGGTCGCACGCAGGCAGGCTAGCGGCCGTCCTTGATGAACTGGGCTACGCGCTCGCCTATGGTCATGGTGGTTACGTTGGTGTTGGCGCGGATGCAGTTGGGCATGATGGAGGCGTCGACGACGCGGATGTTCTCCATGCCGTGGATGCGGCCGTACTGGTCGACTACGGCCATTGGATCGCTGGCGGGGCCCATCTTGCAGGTGCAGGAGATGTGCTGACCGGTGGTGGCATCGCGCAGCATGCAGGCGTCGAGGGCGTCGTCGTCGGCCAGCTCCTCGTCGGTGGGCTCGACGCGCTCCTGGACGATGTCGCTGAAGGACTCGTGCTCGCCGAGGCGGGCGCACAGGCGCACGGCGTCGCGCAGGCGGCGGCGGTCCTCCGGGTGCTCCATATAGTTGTAGTTGAGCAAGGGCTGCTCGTTCGGGTCTGAAGAGGTCAACTCGAGATGCCCGGAGCTGAGTTCCAAGTCCAGCACGCTGAGCATTCGTATGCCGAGGGCGTCCATGCGCTCGCCGCCGCGGTCGACGCGCTCGGTGGCGTAGGACTGCATGAAGATCATCATGTCGTTGCGCAGGTCGGAACCCTCGGCGGTCCACCGGAGGGTCATCTGGACGCGGGGTGCGAAGCCGTCCAAGGGGTAGTCGGGCTTGGTGCGGAAGGTCGTGTAGATCATGGGATGGTCGCGGAGGTTCTGGCCCACTCCGGGGAGGTCGTGGACGACGGGGATGCCCATCTGGTCCAGGTGGCCGGCCGGGCCGACGCCGGACAGCAGCAATATGTGGGGCGAGCCGATGGCGCCGGAGGAGAGGACAATCTGTTCGCCCTCGACGGTGAAGCGCTCGCCGCCGCTCTCGACCTCTACGCCGACGGCCTTCTTCCCCTCAAAGATCACACGACGGGTGAGGCAGTTGGGCCTGATGGTCAGGTTGAGGCGGTGGCGTGCCGGATCGAGGTAGCCGAGGGCGGTGCTCCAGCGGATGCCGTTGGGGTTGTTGAAGGGAACGGGGCCAATGCCGCTGGCCTCGGGGTGGTTGTGGTCGGGCGTGTCGGCAAATCCCTCGTCCCGGCAGGCGGCATAGAAGGCCGCTTGGTCGGGCAGCAGCTCCTCGCGCTTGAAGCGGCGGGCGATGATGGGGCCTTCGGAGTTGTGGAAGTCATCGCCCGGGAAGTCGGTGTCGGTCTCGATGCGCCTGAGGAAGGGAAGCAGCTTGACGAAGCTCCACTCGTCGTTGCCCATCTCGGCCCAGGAATCGTAGTCCTGGGGCACGCCGCGCAGGAATACCTGGCCGTTGATGGCGCTGGAGCCGCCAGTGACCTTGCCGCGGGGGACCATCATGAGAGGCGCGGTATCCGACGCTTTGCCCCAGAACTGCCAGTTGTGGTCGCTGGTCATGACATCGGTGGCGGTGGCGTAGCCGAACTTGACCTCGTCGGGCAGCTGCTCGAAGTCGGGGTAATCGCCGCCGGCCTCAAGCAGCAGCACCGACACGGAAGGGTCCTCGCTGAGGCGTGAGGCCATGATGGAGCCGGCAGACCCGGCGCCCACCACAATGTAGTCGTACTTCATAGCCATTCTCCTTGGCGCATGGCGCGAGATTGACGGCGATGATACGGCGGGGGGGTAGGGGCGTCAACCGACGGGGTTGACCTGGCACCGTGCCACTCCGGGTGGTCAGTTGATTCAATTTACATGGATGAACAGGATGGACAGGATTTCACCCCCTCCCCTGCCCTCCCCCTGAGGGAGAGGGGGAGTTAGCCAGCCGGGGCTTTGCGGCCATGGCTTCGGGCAGGAGCCGGAACGCAGCTGAAAGCGGCGGCGGGCCGGGGTTTGGCTGTTGGAGAGTCCCACGAGCCTGCTTTGCTTTCATCTCATCACTCAAGGCCACCATGAAGTAACCGGCGCTGTGATTCCATTGCCGCCTGGGCCGGAAGGGGATTTCGATGCGGGAAGGAGGGATGAGACCCCGTTCCCTTGCCTTGGGGAAGAGGCTGCGGAGGACGTCGTTCACCTGGGGCAGCACCCGCCGGTCGAGACAGCATTCCAGGTAATCGTGGAGACCCAGATAGGTCTTGAGGCTGATGCCGCGTTCGCTCATCCTCACGTAAAGGATCCGGGCCCATTCGGTGAGAGGCAATTTGGGGCCGGACTTCGTGCCAATTACGGCAGAGGCCATCTCGTCGCATAACTCGAGGGCCAGGGGCCGGGCGCGGTACACCTCGAGTTCGGAGGCGTACTTGCGGCAGAGGGTGTCCACCTGGTTTCTGAGTTGGCTGAATGTCAAGGCTTTACCTCGCGATTGTCGTAATCGGATGATGGAGAGCGCGGGTGGTGTGCCGCCGCGAGTTGTGTTGTCGCCGTATGGCGGGGTACGACTGGGGCAATGGCCGGTCTATTTGCCGTCGAGGAGGGCGGCGCGGAGGTCGCGGGCGTCATCAGCGAGCTTGTCGATTTCGCGGAACCGGACGGCGAAATTCATGGCGTAGCGGGCGGCGCGGATACGGACGGAGGGGTCCGTGTTCTCGATGGCCTCCCTGGCGAGGACGGAGATCATATGGGGCACGAGGGCCTGCAGCTGCTTGCGGGCGATGCTGTATGACTCCTGGTGGAGCCGGGAGAGCTGCTCGCGAAAGGCAGGGTCGTCGAGCCAGCGGCGCAGGGTTCGCTCGGATACGCCGGAGTCCCTGGCGGCCTGGGCGATGGAGGACGACAGGGCTATCACGGGCAGCACGGCCTGCTGGCGGGGATTGAGAACGGAAATTTCGACTTCGCGGTCATTTCCGGACACATCGGGCGGCTCCGGCTGGCCGGACTGATTGGGGACGGACTCTGCGGGTACGGCGGCGGACAGTGAGGGGAGGGGATTCCTTCGCTTCTTGGACATCGGGCTTCCCAGGGCCTCAGTGGCGTGTTGGAGTTGGGGTGGGGGGAATGTTGCCGGTACTGATGGTAGGGAGGTGTTACGGGGCTTGGCAAGGGGGAGGTGTCAGTGGGGGACCAAAGGTGCTGATTGAGCCCGAAAGGGATTTTGAAGACCTATCCCGTGCGATGGGCAGGGATGACGTAAATTGGCCGTCGTGGGATACTACTGATCATATGCACGAATGAACTTTGCCTTCCCTAGTGCAAATGAGCGGGCTTCCGCAAATTAGTGAATGGGTTTGAACTGCTTTGAGAATCAAGGAGCTTCGAACATGTCGAACGCGCCTTTCATACACCGGGTCAGGCTCCGTAATTACAAAAGTATTGGCCGGTGTGATGTACGACTAGGACCATTGGCGATATTGGTGGGACCTAATGGTTCCGGCAAGAGCAATTTCCTGGACGCTCTAGCCCTTACGCGCCAAGCTCTGGACATGACGCTGGATCATGCGCTTCGGGAGAGAGGTGGGATTAACGAAGTGCGCCGACGATCAGGAGGACATCCTTCAAATTTCTCCATAGAACTGTACTTCACTCTGAGAGATGGTATTACCCAAGGTCGCTATGGCTTCGAGATAACGTCGCAACAGAATGGAGGATTTTCGGTTCGCAATGAAATCTGCGAGATAGGTTCATCCGGCCCAATGGATCCGCCAACTCGCTTTGTCGTCAAAGAAGGTGCAGTTGAGCAAAGCACGTTATCAGTGTCTTTGCCTCGGCCCGCTCCCGATCGTCTCTTTCTAGTTAGCGCCAGCAATGTCGATGAGTTCAGGACCCTATACGACGCTCTTACTGACATGGCTTTTTATAGTTTTGCACCAGATGTCATGAGGCGCCCACAGCCGCCAGATCCAGGAGACATTCTTCTTCCACACGGAGAGAATCTGGCTAGTGTGATCGCATCTCTAGAGAAAAAAAATGATGCAAGTTACGCACAAATCCAAAAATATCTCAAGGATATAACCCCTGGAGTTGAAGGAGTCCAGCGAATTACGGTAGGCAACCTAGAAACCCTGCAATTTCGACAACAGGTTGCAGGCCAAAAATCGCCTTGGAGGTTCCCTGCCATCAATATGTCTGATGGCACACTCAGGGCGTTGGCAGTGCTGACTGCACTGCTACAGGGAGATGGAACAGCACCATCACTTGTTGGCATCGAGGAACCAGAAATCGCCCTACACCCCGCTGCGGGAGGAATACTTTGGGACGCAATACAAGATGGCAAAGATCTAACGCAAGTATTGGTTACCACCCACAGCCCGGATCTTCTCGACAGGAAGGACATTCCTACAGAGGTAATATTGGCCACTGACAGTGAGGCAGGCACGACCCAGATCGGGCCAATAATTGAGAGTAGTCGAGAGATAATTCGGGACCGACTAGCGACACCCGGAGAATTGCTCCGACAGAAGAGATTGCGCCCTGAGACTTCTCGCGGTGGTCGACAGCCAACCATGTTCAATGGCCGGTGAGATTTGGAGCCCGTTACCATTACTCCAATAGTTGAGGGGCACGGGGAAGTAGCGGCAATACTCCCCCTGATTCACAATGTTATTTCGAGCTTAAACGGCATCATTTACCCGATAGTATCACGCCCTTATAGGGTACCTTGGGGAACCATGGTCAATAGGGCGGACGAATTGGAGCACGCCGCGCGAATTGTCTTGCAGGAGGGTGGTCCGAGTTCCCGGATACTGGTCTTGCTGGATGGCGACGGCAATTGCCCCGCCGATCTAGGACCCAGGTTGCTTCAAAGACTCGTTGTACGGTTTTCGGGCACGCCTATTTCCGTTTGTGTTGCCGATTGGGAATACGAGAGTTGGTTCGTGGCCAGCGCAGAGTCTATTGCGGAACATGTCGGGGCTTCTCTTGGGGCTGAAGTTCCCGACAACATCGAACAAATTCAAAACCCCAAGGCTTGGTTGGGACTGAATGTTCTGAACAGGCGGTACAGTGAGACGGGCGATCAAGCATCCTTTTCCGGAATTATGAATGTCGATTTGGCGCGACATCGCTCGCACTCTTTCGACCGCTTCTGCCTTGAGCTTGAGAGACTACTGACTTGATGGCTCTAGGTAAATCGCGTCAATCCCCCTGGGTTTGAAAACCCACTCTCTCCCCGGCTACAATTTCGGGCACGATATCCACACGCAGCGAGGGTAGACATGATCAAGCACTTTGGCAGCCTCTACGCGGGGCACGTGGACCTAGGGGACCTGGGGCTGGAGGCGACGGCACTCAACGACCGGCGGTTCGACAACGACCACCTGATCACCATCTTCGACCGGTGCGAGCAGATGGCGAAGCTGATGGACCGCCTGGGATACCACAGCTTCTGGGGGGCGGAGCACCATTTTCAGCACGAGGGCAACGAGGTGATCCCAAACCTGATCATGCTGTTCGTGCACCTGGCCAAGATGACCAAGCAGCTCAAGTTCGGGTGCGGGTTCAACATCAACCCGATGTGGCATCCGCTGCGGCTGGCCGAGGACTACGCCACCGCCGACATCCTGACCGATGGGCGCGTGATCTTCGGCGTGGGGCGCGGCTACCACTCGCGGGAGGTGGACACCTTCGGGGTGCCGAGCACCAACTCGGACAACGAGATGAACCGGGAGATCTTCGAGGAACAGGTCGAGGTCATCATGAAGGCCTTCCACGAGGACTCCTTCTCGTACCAAGGCAAGCACTACCAGCTGCCGCCGGAGGTGCCCTACCGGGGCTACACGCTGAAGGAGCTGACGCTGGTGCCGCGGCCGAAGTACCAGCCCGTGGAGTGCTGGCAGCCCATGGTGTCGAGCAGCCAGCGGGCGATGGACTTCATGGCCAAGCACGACATCCAGGGCATCATGGGCGGCGGCGCGGTTACGGGGGGCGCCAATGACGACGTGATCACGCGCTGGACCGAGACCGTGAACCGCCACGGCCACAACGTGGAGCCGGGCGGGCGGCTGGTCATAGGCCTGCCGACATTCATCGCCGACTCGGAGAAGGACGCCATCGAGCAGGGTCGCAAGTACCTAGAAGAGGACATGAAAATGTTCGCGCCGCTGGGATTCTTCCGGGCGCTGTCGGAGTCGCAGATCGAGGCGCTGGGCGACCCGCGGCGGGCCCGGGGCGCTGGGCTGCCGACGATGGAGGACATCGTGGAGCAGAACGCCTGGCTGGTAGGTACAGCGGAGCAGGTGACCGAGAAGATCATGGCCATCCAGGAGCGGTACCCGGGGCTGGAGCACATGCATGTCGGGTGCAACCGGATGGGAGCGCCGCTGGAGGTGATGCTCGAGCAGCTCCAGCGGTTCGGGGAGGAAGTGATGCCGCACTTCAACACGGAAGAGAAGCCGCTGGGGTAGGGGCACGGGTCTGCGACGCAGGGAAGGGGCCGGTCTCGCCGAATGGAGACCGGCCCCTCCCGCGTTATACTGGGGTGGCAAGTCTGGCCGCAGGGGATTGGGCCGATGGCGATCACGCGAGTGAAGCTGGAAAACTTTACGGTCTTCGAGAGCCTGGACCTGGAGCCGTCGCCGGGGATCAACGTGCTGGTGGGGGCGAACGGGACGGGGAAGACGCACCTGATGAAGGTTTGCTATGCGGCGTGTGACGTTTCAAAGACCATGGAAGAATTTAACCGGAAATTGGCCAATGTATTCCTTCCTTCAAATAGGAACTATTCGAGACTAGCTAGACATCATCAGATGGACACTACGGCTAGGGTCAGTATTTTCCGAGAATCATTAGAATTGGAGCACGCCTTTTACGGGCCTCGGGGAGATTCTTCATCAGGTGGAGGTGTCTTGAGGCACCACCATTGGTTCGATACAAAAATAGAAAGCGTCTACATCCCTGCTAAAGATATGCTGGGCAACGCTCCAGGATTCCTGTCGCTCTATGAAGCCCGTGAAATCGCCTTCGAGGAAGTCTATAAGGACATCCTAGTCAAGGCCTACCTTCCACCGTTGCGCTACCCTGCAGGATTTGTCCCGGCTGATGTGACGGAGCGGTTGGAAACCGAGCTTGGCGGGAAGGTCATCCTGCACGGTGAGGAGTTCTTCCTGAATGGTGAGCAAGGGGAGATTGAGTTCACGCTGCTGGCTGAGGGGTTGCGGAAGCTGGGGCTGCTTTGGCTGCTGATCCGGAATGGGACGCTTAGGCCTGGGGCGGTGCTGTTCTGGGATGAGCCGGAGACGAACCTGAACCCGAAGCTGTATGGGGTGGTGATCGAGGTGCTACTGAAGTTGCAGCGGCTCGGGGTGCAGGTGTTTCTGGCTACGCATGACTATGTGATTCTGAAGGAGCTGGACCTGCAGGCGAAGGAGGGCGACAAGGTGGCCTTTCACTCGCTGTACCGGTCTGAGGAAACGGGGGAGATTGCGTGCCAGACTTCGAGGGCCTATTCAGGGATTCATCCCAACGCCATTGCTGACACTTTCAGCACGATCTACGATCGGGAAATCAGGCGAAGCCTGGCGGGTCTTGTATGACGATAACCCTCACGGAAGGAGACCTGCAAATTTCTTTAACAAACGTAGAGGATGCGCGAAGATTCGACGGCGCCAGCCACGGACTCAGCCATTGCATGAAGGCATTGGATTTCATCATCGAACTCTCAGACAGTTACTTTTACGTAGAATTTAAAGATCCTTTTCAGGCAGGAAGCACCGAAGAGTCCCGGCAGGAATTCATCCAGCGGTTTGAATCCGGGGGCCTGGACGAGGATCTGAAGTACAAATATCGAGATTCCTTCCTCTACGAGTGGGCGTCTGGAAGAGCAAATAAGCCTGTGCATTACGCAGTGCTGGTCGCCGCTGATGATTTATCCGACGATGTATTCTTGGCAAGAACAGAAGATCTCAAACGAAAGCTGCCTATAGTTGTGCCTAATTCATGGGAGCGTACGATTGTGCAAGGTTGCTCTGTGTTCAACTTAAGCCTCTGGAACCGGTACCTGCCCGCTTTTCCAGTGAGTCGCTTGACCCAATCAAGTTGATAAGAGAGTAGCTATCTTTGCAATGATCAATTGGGAATCAAGAGTCATCCGGTTGACACTGCGGGCTTGTGATAGCTATATTCGCGATACTACCTTTTAGCTAGGAGACTGTACGCTATGATGCAGACTGGGCGTTTTCGGATTGAGGCTGGCAATGTTACCTTCGTTGTGCAGCATGAGCTCTGGGACGGGAATATCCAGGACCACTCGGACCAAGGAGTGGCCATCCTGGTCGAGGTCGGCGACGCAACCGCGCTGCGGTTCAACTGCTTCGACCGCGAGAAGAGCTATGTCTACGGGCCTGGCGGCAAGAATGTGCGGTTCCGCATGGACGAGACCGTTGACGGGAATCCCATCGGCTGGTCGGTGAAGACTATCCGCAACAGCATCGGCATCATGCTGACCGAGGCCGGATACGGCGAGGCCGCCGGCGCGGTGGATATGGCGGCGGTGAACAAGGCGCTGGACGAGGTTGACGATGTCGCGCGGTATAAGTTCGCGGCGGAGCGCAACACCGTGAAGCACAACCGGGGCACCGACGTGTTCGAGGCCGGGAACATCAAGTTCGGACTGGAGAACCGCAAGCTGGGCTCCGGGGACGGCGGCGTGGCCATCCACGTGCTGGCGGACCTGGCAGGGAACACGGGCCGGGTGTTCACCGAAGAGACGGAGCTGCTGGCTTTCGACTGCTTCTGGGACGGGCCGCATTACCACTATGGCCCGCGCAACAAGAATCACCGGATCTACTGGGACAAGACGCTGGTTCCGGACCCGCTGGGCTGGTGCCTTGACCAGTTCAAGAGCAAGAAGCTCAGGGTGATGCTGGAGCGCGCGGGGTATCCGGGCGTGGCGGCTGATCTGGACGACGATGTCATCGACGCCGTCCTGCCCGCCGTCGAGGCGCGGGGCCGCGAGATGCAGGCCAGTGGCATTCCGGCCGAGGTTACGCCGAACCTGGTCCAGTAGGCCGCGCCTCCACAGTTCCCCCACAACGGACTGGCAGACCGCCGCAGTTATCCACCGCGGCGGTCTTTCCTTTGCCGGTACAGCAGGGGATAGTGTTACGTATTTCGTAAATTGCGTTGAGTGGCACATTTTGAAAATAAGGGTTGACACTGTTATGCCGTTAGTGTAAATTCCGCGTCATCACCTAGATACACGCATTTCGAGCGAGGGCAGACACTGTGTACGTTTGTGTGTGCAAGGGAGTCCGGCTTTC
This sequence comes from Dehalococcoidia bacterium, assembly GCA_965216065.1. GTDB lineage: Bacteria > Chloroflexota > Dehalococcoidia > Lucifugimonadales > UBA3495 > VXOI01. The sequence goes on along the minus strand of CBDCFB010000001.1, from coordinate 1,140,319 downwards.
AGAAGCGGTCGAGTCGGCGAAGCGCCGGGGGTGTTCCCCCGAGGCGCTGACGGAGACTTGGGGCTTTGATGACGGAGACGCCTGCGGCCGATGCCTGAACAATGTGGAGCGCATCTCACAGATGGTTGAACTGAAGCTGGAAGGGGCGCTGGTCAAAGCGGCATAACAACACTTCATGATATAATATATCCAGGCGAGCTATAGAGCCGCCGGTGACGCACAGCGTGCGCCGGCGGCATTTTATTGACCACAGATTAAGGAGACCCGTACATGAAGGCGAAAGAAGGCGTCGTGGAACGCCTGAACAACATACTAACCATAGAACTGACAGCCATCAACCAGTATTTCATCCACTCGGAGATGGCCAACAACTGGGGGTTCCCGGGAGTGGGCAAGCTGTTCCGGTCGAACAGCATGTCTGAGATGGAGGACGCGCAGCACCTGGTCCGGCATATCCTGTACCTGGAAGGGCTGCCCAACCTGCAACGGATGAATCAGGTGCAGGTGGGTGAGTCGATCAAAGAGGACCTGGAGCTGAATCTGGAAGCCGAGAAGGGAGCAGTGGAGGCGCTGAGAGAGGCCATCGGGCACTGCGCGTCGGTGGGCGACTATACGACCCGCAACATCCTGGAGGGGATGATCCGGGAGGAAGAGGAGCATGTCGACACCCTGGAAACCGAGCTGGGAGTCATCGAACAGATCGGGATCGACCTGTACCTGAGCCAGCAGATCCGAGTGGAAGACTAGCGATTCAACTTCTTTGGGTTGATAGTCTGTTCTCCCGTTGGCCCTGAGCTTGTCGAAGGGCCGCCCGTCCTGGTTCGACAAGCTAACCACGAACGGGCTCCAGGTTTACCCGTCACTCCGGGTTCACCCATCAAATAGAATAAGGTTGAACTACTTGCACAGGCTTCCAAGCCCCACGGTCTATCTACGAGCGGAGAATGCGAAGCCGGGCCCGCGAATGTGCGGGCCCGGCTTTTTTGTGCGCGGGGGTTCGCAATTGAATATCGTGCATACTAATTTCACGAAACCGTATTAGAACGAAAACTCATTCCCACTACAAAAGGCTGCGTTACCCCGTGTTCTCAGTCTGTGGCAAGAGTCCAATCAAAACGGGTATATCGACGCTTATCGTGTCCCAGAGTATGTCGCAATCGATGTCATAGTAGACATGAACCAGCCGGTTTCGCATTGAAGTAATTGCTCTCCAGCGAATCAATGGATGTTGTGCCCTGGTCTCATCTGAGATTTGCGATGCGGCCTCGCCAACAATCTCCACAGCCTTGACCAAGGCATATCGAAACATCAGATCGCGGTCAAGGTCAGTGCGGCCACGGCCACTGGCAAAGCCCACAGATACTCTTGCCGCATTCAGCATGTCCGCAAGAAAAAGGGCTTCCTCACGCGGCAAACTGTACCTCAGCCGCCGACATTACCTCGTCTCGGTAGAAGTCCCGCAATTCGGGGAGAGTTCGCAGGTCTGCTCTGAGTCCTCCGAACAGGGAAGACAGGTCCTCCTGTACCTTGAAGAGCCTAAAGAAGCCAACTTTCTGGTCTTTCTCGAATTCCACCAGCAGGAAAAGGTCGACCTCCGGGAAGTGGCGGCGGACTATTTCGGCGTCGTGGGTTGCGAGCCACTTGATGCCGTTGTTCCGGCAATAGTCGGCCAGTTTTTCCTTGGAAACCGGTTCTGGGCGGGTCATGGCCTACCTCCGTCCTTCAAATCTAGATTGGAAGGACAATGCGAAGCAACCCCTCCAGCCCGGGGCTAGCCCGGCTGGAGGGTCTGGTGGGTCTCGCTGGCGGCGATGATCGCGTCCCAGTTCCAGCGCATCGGGGCCATTTCAACCCGGCGCCAGGTCTCGGACTGGTCGCAGTAGTGGGGGCTGCCGGGATGGCCGGAACTGCCAAGGGGAACGACCCAGAGGGAGTCGTCCCAGTTGGAAGTGTCGTAGGAGTAGCGGGCGACGGACAGGCTGGTGACCGTGGCGAAGGTGGCAGGCGAATATCCGCCCTGCAACGGGGTGTCTCCATCGCCGCTGTGGGGTATGGACGGCGGGTCGAAGAGGCCGTTGAGCTCCGGGTAGGCGGCGGACAGGGTGTGGCGGGGGACGGCACGGTGAACGCGGTCCCACACCCAGGCGTCGGGGTCGTCGCCCAGTCTGGCGAAAAGGGTGGCCACGCCGCGGGTCAGGGCGCGGGAGATGGCGTCGGGCCAGGTGTCGCCCTCGGCAAGCAGAGAGCGGTCGTCGTTCCGTATCATCTCGACCATACTGGCCTTCAGGCGATTGCCGAACGAGCCGAGACCGCGGTCGGCAGGGTGCCAGGCGTCGTAGGCCAGGTCAGGCGGCAGGTTGCGGTCGAAAATCTCCTTCAGCAGGGCGTCGCGCATGGCGGAGTAGATGCTGGGCTGGATGAGGTTGGCATCCATCGAGCCGTCCCATGCCAGCAGGCGTTCCCGGGCTATGGCGGCGAGGGCGTTGGCCGGTTCTATTCCGGGCAGGAGTGCGAGGTATGCCTGCGCCGGCTGGGAGACACGCTGGGAGTGGACCCTGGCCATGTCGGCGGCGGCGGGCTTGTCGAGGGACTGCAATCCCTTGGTAACGCCCCTGACGCGGAACTCGGGTGTGAAGTCGACGGCGATGTAGTGCGGATAGTCGTCGGCGACGGGCTTGTTGTTGGCGGTGGCGATGTAGCCCTCGGGCGGGTTGATAGAGCGGGGGAGTTCCTCGAAGGGGATGTCGCCCTGCCACTCGTGGTCGCCGGTCCAGCCGGGGACGGGGAGCCAGCCGTTGACGCGGCTACGAATGGGGATGCGGCCCCGGCAAAAGTAGCCGTAGTTTCCGTCAACGTCGGCGAAGACGAAATTGTTGCAGGGGTCGACCCAGCCGCGCTGGGACTCGACCAGCTCGTCGGAGCTCTTGGCGCGGAGCATCTTCCAGAGGATGGCCGGCCACTCGGAGGCGGACTCGGTGGCGGTGTACTTGAGGGCCATGCCCGAGCCCTGTTCCGGACTACCAGAGACTATCGGGCCGTGGTTGGTGACCACTACCTGTATGGACTCCTCGCGGCCGGAGTTGCTGCGGACGGTCTCGTGATGGACCTCGGCGTCGTGCCACTCGCCTTTGTGAAGGTACTTGGGGGAGTCGCCATCCCGGAGCTGCTCGATGTAGAGATCCTGGTAGTCGGCGGCGGTGTGGGTCACGCACCAGCAGACCCAGGGGTTGTGGCCGAAGTGGGGGAAGGCGGGAACGCCTGGGAAGGAGAGGCCGATGACGTCGAACTCGGGGCAGGCGACGCGGTTCTGGTAGTAGGCGTTGGGGGTATCGAGGGCGCGATGCGAGTCCCCTGCGACCAGGGGCTTGCCGGTGGCGGTGGAATCGCCTCCCAAAGCCCAGCTGTTGCTGCCGCCGTCCAGCTCGGAGAGGTAGTTCAGGGCGGCGGCGCCTTCGGCGAGTTCCTCCAGGCCGACGTCCAGCGGGCCGTCGTGGGTCGAACCAGGAGGCAGGATGAGCAGGTGCCCCGGCTCATAGCCAGGGAAGAGGCGGCCGGCCTCCTCGGGGCCCATGCCGCGCACCATTCGGGCGCGCCAGACCTTGGACTCGAAGACGCCCATGAGGATGTGGCGGACCTTGTAGACGACGAGGCTGTGCCAGGACTCCCACGGCTCGGGCTGGATGCCTGAGACGGCGTATTCAGCGGGGAGCGGGTCGGGGCCATCGATAAAGGCGTTGACGCCGGCGGCGTAGGCCTCGAAGACCATCCGGGTGTGGCCGTCCATGGCGGCGCAGTCGGCCTTTGAACTGGCGGCGAGGCGGAAGCGGCGCATGAGCTTGTCCTGCTCGAGGGCGCCGTCGCCGACGGCCTCGGCCCAGCGTCCGCCGCCACGGAGCCGGTCGTACTCCATGTGCCAGAGGCGGTCCTGGGCGGTGACGAAGCCCTGGGCGAAGAAGGCGTCGTCCTCGTTTTCGGCGCGGACGTAGGGGATGCCCAGTTGGTCGCGGTAGACTTCCACCGTGCCCTTCAAGCCGTCCAGTCGAAGGGCGCCAGAAAGGTTGGGGACTGCCGCCTTGAGTTCGACGGCGCCGATTTCGCTCACGCCTACCATGCCGCTCACCTCAGTCGTGGTTTCGGGGATGATAACACGGTAGGCGGCAGGTACAGGATGATCGAAATGTTGCCTTCCCAGAAAGCAGAGAAGTCTGCCTACGGGGGTCCGTTCAATTACATGGATGAACAGGATGGGCAGGATATTCGGGATACAGGAAAGTGTGGGCGAACGCTTTGGGGCCAGGCCAGGCAATGTCAATTAGTGCCGTTCACTCAGTGAAGAACCGACTGGACGCCCTCACCTTCTATATTCGCTCTACGTTTTCAGGGACAGGGTCCGACCTTCTCCTTAACAGAGAGGGAGATTCGGAAGGTTGGTCCGCGATTTCCAAATTACGGAATCCGCGCATATAATTGCTGGGTGTGATTTTGAGACACGGGCGTCTGCTGGGCAGACACGTTACCACTGACCGGGGGTCCCGTTGGCTGTATTGACGATCCGGCTGGTGCCGGACCCTGTCCTCTTCAGGAAGGCGCGGAAGATCGCGAAGATCACGCCGCAGCACAAGAAGCTGGCGCTGGACATGGTGGAAACCATGACGGCGCATCACGGCGTGGGACTGGCGGCAAACCAGGTCGGAGTGCTGGAGCGCATCTGCGTGGTCCAGACTCCGGAAATGGAAGAAGCCATGATCCTGCTGAACCCCGAGATCGTGAAGAGGGAAGGCGAACGGGAGGTCGAGGAGGGCTGCCTCAGCGTCCCCGGCTACCGGGGGATGGTGACCCGGTCCGAGAAGGTGCGGGCCCGGGCGCTCGATCTCAACTCCAAGCAGTTCAAGGTGGATGCAGATGATCTGCTGGCCCAGGCGCTGGAGCACGAAATCGACCACCTGAACGGCATCATGTACATGGACCACCTGGTGGCCCACACCAAGCTGTACCCGGTAAAGGAAGCGGGGGAGGACGACGAGTTCGGGGCTGAATACGAGCGGGATGACGAGGAGGAGGAAGATGGCCACGAACACGAGTACGTCCATGACCACGGGCACGAGCACGAGCACGAGCACGTCCATGACCTCGGCTTCGAGGAACTGCACCGCCGGCTGCACGAGATGACAGGCTACGGCACTGAGTCCGGTGCCGGAATGCCCGCATCGCAATAGCGGCTGTGTCCATCCCAGGGGCGACAGTGCGTTGCCGTCGCGCCGTACTGCATCGTCTGCCCTGAACTGATTCCCTCCTGACCAACTATGTCGATGACTTCCGTTGACCATACAGCGATGATTTCCAGCTTGTCCCGCTTCTTCGCGGCGCGAGTAGTGGAGACTCATGTCGTCGGCGGCATGGTGCGGGACCGGCTGATCGGCCGGGAAAGCGACACGGATATCGACTTGGCAGTGAAGGGGGATGCCGTCGCCTTGGGCAAGGAGCTGGCGGAGGCGCTGGGCGGATCGCTGGCTCCGCTGAGCGTGCCACGGGGGATGATGCGGGTGGTGGTCTCCGGAGAAATCGAAGGCGGGACAGAGGGCTGGACCATAGACCTGACAGGTTACGACGAAGATATCGAGCGGGACCTGGCCCGGCGAGACTTCACCATTAATGCCATGGCGGTTCCGCTGGATGAATGGCTGAATGAGGATTTCGGCACTGCGATAATCGACCCGTTCGGCGGACGAGCCGATCTCTCCAGGAAGGCTATCCGCGCCTCCAACGACGAGGTGTTCAAGGACGATCCGGGGCGGCTGCTGCGGGCGGTGCGCCTGTCCGGCGAGCTGGGGATGCGGATGTATCCCGAGACGGTGCGACTGATTATCGCGAACGCCAAAGAGGTGCGGAATGTCTCGCCGCCCAGGGTTCGGGACGAGTTTCTGAAGATCATGGCACCGGCGGGAGCGAGGGGACGGATCGAGGTGCTGGACCTGCTGGGGCTGCTGGAGCACATCATTCCGGAGCTGATGGCCACCAAGGGCGTGGAACAGCCACGGATGCACTACTGGGACGTGTGGGGGCACTCGCTGCACACGGTGGAGGCAGCTGAAGGAGTGACCGGCGGACACCAGAACTCGCCGATCTACTCCAGCGTGCCGTGGACTCCGGAGTCGCAGGCGTACTTCGCGCAGAAGGTCAGCGACGGACATACCCGCAGGACCATTCTGAAGGTGGCGGCGCTGTTCCACGATATCGCCAAGCCGCAGACGAAGACGCTGGAGCCAGACGGGCGCACGCGGTTTTTCGGCCACTCGGAACAGGGTGCGACCATGGCGGCCCTGCGGCTGGACGAGCTCTATTTCAGCAACCGGGGCATCGACCTGGTGAAGTGGATGGTCCAGCATCACCTGCGTCCCACCAACATGTCGGACAAGGACGAGTGGCCCACGAACCGGGCCATCTACCGGTACTTCAAGGACACCGGAGATGTGGCGATCGACACCCTGTACCTGGCGCTGGCGGACTATTTGGGTGCAAAAGGGCCGGAGTTGGAACATCCCCAGTGGCAGGAACATGCTAAAATGATTTCTCACGTGCTCTACACGGGCACGAAGGAACCGGTCGCCATCACATCTACCCGCCTCATCAACGGACACGACCTGATGTCCCGCTTCCAGTTGCAGCCCGGTCCGCATATCGGCGCGCTACTGGACGCAATAGACGAGGCACACGCGGCGGGCGAAATCGATACCCAGGAGCAGGCTTTCACTTTGGCTGCCTCCACACTTGAAAGGCAGGGAGACTCCCGCGACGTATCGCGGGCCTGTTCCATTTAGCCGATGCGTTCCCGCAGCGTCCGCCTCACATTAGTCATCCTCATAATCCTGGGAGTCGCCTTGGCGGCCCTGGGCTTTCGCGCCATCAACATCGATATCCCCGGTCTGCCCGCCCTGGAGCGTGAAGGCGCCGGGCCGCTGGGCCTGAAGCTGGGCCTTGATCTGAGCGGCGGCGGTCACCTGGTCTACCAGGCTGATACCGGGACACGCATCGATGTCACCATGCTGGAGCCGACGGACCTGCAGCTTGTTGCGGAGTCGCTGGCATCCTCCCGGTTCGGCGAGGGCCAGCTGTCGCTGGAGGACTACCAGATAATCCCGAAGGATGCGAATCTCATCGAGCGGGAAGTCTCCGCGCCGGTGGTCGTGGAAGAGGAAGAGCCGGCGGCTGGAGAAGGCGAAGGGGAACCGGCCGCAGCGTCGGATGAGGGCGAACCGCAGCAGGAAGCTGAGCCGGAGGAGCCGCCCGAGCCGGAAACGGAGTTCGTGGTGGTGGCTACCAGGTTCCAGCTCCGGATGCCGCTGCTGGCTGCGGACGACCCGCGCCGGACGGGGCTGCGCGATTCCATGGAAGACGCGCTGGGCCAGATCGACCTGTTCCAGGTGACCGACATCGGCGACCCCACCGTCGGCCAGATGGAAGGCGTGCTGGACAACATCACCCGCCGGGTCAACCGATTCGGAACGGAAGAGCCGATCATCCAGATATTCGGCGAGGACCGGATAATCGTCCAGCTTCCGGGTGCCAGCGGGTCGACCACCGAGGTGGGATTCGCGGAGCCCGTCGATGACATAGCGGCCCTGAGGGACGCGCTCGAGGGCGCCGGATACTGGGATATCTCGATAGAGCGGGTGGACGACCGTACCTTCCGGGTGTTGTCGGGGACGGTGGGCTCGGAAGTGCAGGCGGCCGCGCAGGAAGCCATTTTCGACGCGATCATGCCTCCCGAGACGTTCACCGTAAACAGCGCCATCGATGAGGCGAAAGGGGTAATTGGCCAGACGGCTCTGCTGGAGTTCAAGGAGCGGACCTGCGACACCATCATCTGCGCCAACTTCACCGACGCCGATCTCGGCCTCAACGGTGACGACCTGGAACGGGCCGAAGCCGCAGCCGATCCGGTCGGTGTTGGCTGGGTGGTGAACCTGCAGTTCGACGGGCGGGGTTCGGACATCTTCTCCGAACTGACCCAGCGAATCGCCGGGGTGCAGACCAAGCGGATCGCGATTTTCCTGGACGACCAGGAGATTCTGGCGCCCGTGTCCCGGGCCTGGATCCGCGACGGAAGCACGCAGATCAGCGGCGACTTCACCCGGGAGGACGCACGCAGGCTGTCGATCCAGCTGGAGTCGGGCCGGCTGCAGGTGCCGCTGAAGCTGATCCAGGAGAGCGACGTGGACCCTCACCTAGGGGTCGAGTCGCTACAGAACAGCCTGCGGGCCGGACTGGTAGGACTGGGACTGGTACTGCTGTTCGTGATCGCCTACTACCGTATGGCCGGTGTGGTGGCGGCGTTTGCACTGGTCTTCTATGCCATCATCGTGCTGGCCGTGTTCAAGCTCATTCCCATTACGCTTGAACTGGCCCACATCGGGGGGTTCATCCTTTCAGTCGGTATGGCGGTAGACGCCAACATACTGATCTTCGAGAGGATGAAAGAGGAAGTCCGAATAGGAAGGACGCTTGCCTCATCGATGGAGGTCGGGTTCAGCAGGGCCTGGCCGGCGATCCGGGACTCCAACATATCGACGATGATCACCTGCCTGGTGCTGCTGTGGTTCGGTGACCGGCTCGGCGGAGGGTTGGTAACCGGTGTGGCGATAAGCCTTTTCATCGGCGTGGCCGCCAGCATGTTCACCGCGGTGGTGGTGAGCCGCAACCTGCTGCAGCTGCTGGCCTTTGTGGGTCTTGGCCATAAGATCGGGCTCTTCACGCCGGAGGGCGCGTCCCGGGGTAGCGGCGGTGCGGGACCGGGGCAGAGGACCTCAGCGGGCACAGGGCCCACGCCCTGGACCAGGGGAGGGAACCGATAGTGCTGGACATCGTAGGTAAGAGGGCCTGGTACTTCCTGTTCTCAGCCCTGATCATCATCCCGGGCATCATATCGATGCTGCTGCCGCCCGGCTGGGTGTCGCTGGGCTCGGGCCTGAAGCCGGGTATCGACTTCACCAGCGGCGCGGTCTTCAACGTAACTTTCGAAGAGGACGTTGAACAGCAGGACATACTGGACCGCATGGATGCCCTGGGGCACCCCGAGGCGCTGGTGCAGCAGGTGGGCTTCAACAACTACTTCATCCGCACCACCGTGCTGGACGAGGCCATCGGGGGCGAACTCTCGGAACGGGAAATTATCGAGCGCGACCTCGAAAGCACCCTGGGACTGGAACGGGACCGGGTGGAGTTCGATAGCGTGTCGCCCATCGTTGCGGCGGAGACCGTGAACATCGCCTTCTATGCGCTGGCGGCGGCCTCGGTTTTCATCCTGCTCTACGTCTGGTACGCGTTCCGTCGTGTGCCGAAGGCCTATCGCTACGGCGTGAGCGCAGTACTGGCGCTGGTGCACGACATGCTGGTCATCCTGGGCGTGTTTTCCATACTTGGCAGGGTCATCGGGTTCGAGGTGAACTCTATGTTCATCGTGGGCCTACTGATCGTCGCCGGTTACAGCGTCAACGACACCATCGTGGTGTTCGACCGCATCCGTGAGAATGTGTCGCGGCATCCGGACAGGGACCTGGGCGGCCTGGTGAACATGAGCATCATGGAGACGATGGGCCGGTCGCTGAACACCAGCCTGACTACGCTGTTCGTCCTGATCGCGATGCTGCTGATCGGAGGCCCGAGCATCCGCGAACTGCTGCTGGTGCTTGCCATCGGCGCGGTGGTGGGGACCTACAGCAGCGTTTTCATCGCGAGCCAGTTCCTGGTGATGTGGGACCGGGGAGAGATCAGTCGCCTCGGACGCGCGCGCCGGACCGCCGCAACGGCTGTCTCCTCGCTGCTGGGCCTGTTGGGCAGATAGCCTCCGCGCATTCCGTTCCGGCTGGGTTGGTATAATGAGCGCAGCCGGCAATGGATGACTACCGCGAGTCAATCTGGGGAATCCGTCCCAGGGACCGGGGATGGTTCCAGTTCCTCACTCTTGTAGGGGGAACCTCCGGGTCCATCATACTGACGTTGCTGGAGCTTGATTCCCTTTCAGGCGGAACCCCTGCCAATGAAGTGGCCAGAAACGTCGCCCTTGGGATTGGCGCGAGTTTCGTAGCATCGGGTTTTATTTCCTGGGGACTTCTACAGGCTAGGGAGATACCAATGCTAATCGCTGATTGGATTAGGGACGCAACCAGAAGGCGCCGGCAAAGATGGATAGAGGAAGGCAGGAAGCGGGGCCGCGAAGAAGTTCTCAGGGAAATTTACGGCCCTGACCATTCGGATTCTCGAGAAGCAAATCACCGGCAACCACCGAACGGTGACGATAACCAGGGCACGGGTGGAGGCGATAACGGGCAGCGAAGTAGTCAGTAACCAGGAACCAGGGCCACTCTTCCCAGTACCGACCGGGACGACACAAGGTCGAAGGCACGGCCCGCTTGCTCCAGAGGCAGGACTTGCTGAAGGACCGGCGTCAGCTTGCCCTCGGCCGCGAGGGCGACGGTGGCCTCCAGGGTTTCTCGTGAGACGCCGGAGACGCCCATAAGGCGGGCGTCGCGGAAGACGATTTCAGGGATGAGACCACGTAGATCAGCCTCCGCTCCAACCTCGCCGAGCAGGGCGAGGCGACCGTACTGGGCCAAGGACCGCACCGACGACCGGATGGTGGGGGTTCCGACAGTATCGATGACGACGTCGGCACCCTCGTCCGCAGTGAGGGCCATCACCACCTCCCAGAACTCTAGTCCGGAATCCGGGCCGGGCGACTCGATCACATCGTCAGCGCCGTGGTGATAAAGCACACTGGCCTTCCCGGACGAAGAAGTTACGGCTATAGTGCGCGCTCCGAGGCCCGCTGCGAGTTGGACGGCGTGGACACCGAGCCCGCCTCCAGCCCCGACAACGACCACTGTTTCTCCATCTGACACCTCAACGGCCAACAGCGCCTGCAGGGCCACGCCTGCGGGGCATGCCAACAGTGAAGCAGTGGTGAGATCCACGGTGTCCGGCAGCCGCGCCAGGCTGTGCTGTGATACGGCAACGAACTCGGCGAACCCGCCGTGGCGTCCATGCCCGATGCCTTCGCCGTTGCGGCAGCGGTGCTCCCGGCCGTCCCGGCAACGGTCGCACTGGCCGCAGGCACTGGTCAGCAGCGATACCACCCGATCTCCCGGCTGTACCCTGCTTACGCCATCGCCCACCTCCTCGACTATGCCGGCGATCTCGTGGCCCAGAACCACGCCGGGAGTGACTCCCCGGCGCAGGACCCCGGCCATGACCAACCGGTCGTGGTGGCAGAACCCGCAGGCGGCCACATGGAGCAGGGCCTCGCCGGCTTCGGGGCGAGGCATGGGCAGGTCTGCCACCGATAGACGGGGCGGATTTCCAAGAGTGTCGAGCGTCAAAGCGCGCATTGCACGCCATTGTATTCCTGGAGAGGCCCACAGCCAACGGTCAGTCTCGTATAATCTGCCAAAAGACCGGTCGCAATTACCCCGAAAGCAGGAGTTGAAGATGAAAATCGGGGCGCATGTATCCACATCGGGCGGCGTGAGCAAGGCAGTGGAGCGTGGCCTGGACATTGGATGCGAGGCACTGCAGATATTCGGCTCGTCTCCCCAGTCGTGGGCATTTCGCGATATCTCGGACGGGGAGATCGAGGCGTTCCGGCAGAATATGTCGGACGCCGGGATGGGGCCAGTGTTCCTCCATGCCATCTACCTGGTCAACCTGGGGACGAATCGGCCGGATGTATTGCAGAAGGGAATCGACTCGCTGTCGGCGCACCTGCGGTTGGCCGGGCGGCTGGGCGCCGACGGCCTGATCTTTCACCCGGGCAGTCACGGAGGGGCCGGATTCGAGGCGGTGCTGCCACAGGTAGCCGAGTCGATCCGGAAGGCGCTGGATGCGGCGCCGGACAGGCCGTGCCTGGCCGTGGAAAACATGGCCGGAATGGGCAAGCACATCGGCGCGCGCTTCGAGGAGCTGGGGGCGATCCTGGAGACGGTGGACGACGAGCGGCTGAAGGTGTGCCTGGATACCCAGCACAGCTTCGCCGCGGGCTACGACCTGACCACCGGCGAGGGCATCGAGGACGTGCTGGCGCAGCTGGACGCTGGACCGGGGTCGGCCAATGTGGTGGCGATCCACGCCAACGACTCCAAGCGGGTGTGCGGGTCGGGTGTGGACAGGCACGACAACATTGGCGAGGGATTCATCGGCGAGGATGGGTTCGCAGTTTTCATGGGACATCCGGCCTTTGCCGAGGTGCCATTCTTTTTGGAGGTTCCCGGATTCGATGGGAAGGGTCCCGACCAGCGCAATGTGGACATACTTAAGGACATCCGTCGGAGGGTGGGCGCGCCCCTGTGATCCGAATGACCCACAGGGAGTTCGTGCGGCTGGTCCGGCAGGCCTACTCTCGACTGCCCCGGGACCTGCACCGGCGCTTAGAGAACGTGGACATCGTGGTGGAGGAGTGGCCCGGGCCGGACGAGGCGGGGCTGCTGGGCGAGCACGACACCCTGTTCGGCCTGTACCAGGGCTGGCCGCTCACCGAGCGGGACGGCATAGGTCCGGCGCTGCCCGACCGGATCGTGATATACCGTCAGCCCATCCTTCGCGCCTGCGAGACCCGCGCCGAGGCGGCACGGGAGATACGAATCACGCTGTGGCACGAGGTTGGCCATTACCTGGGCATGACGGAAGAAGACCTGCACCGGCTTGGTTACGGGTGACGCCGTCGACGGACATAATCTGGTGAAACGGCTTGCGGAAGGGATCGGGTGGCTATTCGGGACGGCACTGGGGGTTGGCCTGTTCCCGGTGGCCCCGGCAACGATGGCCAGCCTGCTGGCGCTTGCCGTCTATGCACCGCTGCCGATGACTGGGGACTCTCCTGGGTTCATCATCCTGGTGGCCGGATCGCTGCTCATCGGGCCGTGGGTCTGTGGGAGCCTGGTCCGGGAGGACGACCCCGACCCCAAGCGGGCGGTGTGGGACGAGGTGGCAGGTGTGTGGCTGACCTGTCTGTTTCTGCCGAAGACGCTGCCCTGGCTGGCGGCGGCTTTCGTGGTCTTCAGGGTGCTGGATGTGCTGAAGCCCTGGCCGATACGGCGCTTCGAGCGGCTGCCTGGAGGCTACGGGATCATGGCGGACGATGCTGCGGCCGGGGTCGTCGGGGCAGCGGCGCTGAACCTGGTGTACCGGGTGTTCTGGTAATATGAAGCTGCTTCTATAGACGCAGAGAGATTCCAAGTGAAGCCTTTTCTTTGGAATGCAGAAAAGAACCGGGAACTGATCAGGGACAGAAACATATCGCTCGAAGAAATTGTGCTTATCATCCAATTGGGCGGGATTCTGGATATCTACGAACATTTTAATCAAACTCGGTACCCTGGTCAGCAGGTGCTGGTAGTCTGAGTTAGAGACTATGCGTATCTGGTTCCATTTATAGAATCGAATGACTCTTTTTCCTGAAAACCGTATTCCCCAGTCGAAAGGCCACCAGGGACTACATTCGGCGGAGACACAGAGATGAATGAGATCGAAGAAAACCACGAGACTGAAGCCGAGATGCAAGACATGGGCCTTGATGACCTAGAGAAAGATGTCCTTCGCTCCTTTAACGACGGCAATTGGCGTTCGGTTCCGAACAGCGAAGAAATGCGGAAAAGTCTCAAAAGAGCAGCAGAAGACTCACTTAAAGAGCTGAACAGAGAGCACAAACTTACAGTAACGCTTGCAGGAAGGGATTTCATAGGTATTCGCGGTAAGGCGATTGACAGTGGAGTTTCATACGAGGAGCTAATTGCCTCTGTTCTGCACAAGTACGCAGCAGGCGAACTGGTAGAGCGAGACATCAGTGTCCCTGGCTCATAGAAGTCTCCATTCTCGTTTGCCCGGCGCTGGGGGGTATGCTAAACTTCTAGCGTTTCGAAATGTGTCATTTGACGGGGCGGGCCGAGGTCGGTCTGCCTATCCCTGGCATAGCCAGTAAATATTGAAAGGCGGTCCTGGATGGTTGAGTCGCAAGAGCGACCTGAAGAAGTAACTGAAAATACGGCGCCGGAAGCGGCGGCTCCGGAGGCATCAGTTCCTGAGCCTGCGGTAGAAGCTCCGGCACCTGCTCCCGCGGCGGAAGCGCCCGCGGCGGCACCTGCTCCCACGGCGGAAGCGCCTGCGGCGGTTCCGGCACCTGCACCCACGGCGGAAACGCCCGCAGCGGCACCTGCTCCTGCTCCCATGGCGGAAACGCCCGCAGCGGCTCCGGCACCTGCTCCCATGGCAGAAACGCCCGCGGCGGCACCTGCTCCCGCGGCGGAAGCGCCCGCGGCGGCACCTGCTCCCACGACGGAAGCGCCTGCGGCGGTTCCGGCACCTGCACCCACGGCGGAAACGCCCGCAGCGGCACCTGCTCCTGCTCCCATGGCGGAAACGCCCGCAGCGGCTCCGGCACCTGCTCCCATGGCAGAAACGCCCGCGGCGGCACCTGCTCCTGCTCCCATGGCGGAAGCGCCCGCGGCGGCTCCGGCACCCGCGCCCGCACTCGCCACTGAGGGCGGTGTGGCCGTGGCGGAGGCCCCACCTGCGGTGGAGGCCCGTCCGGCGGAGGCGCCACAGCCCCGTCCCATGCCCGAGCGGCCTCCGCAGCCGACCGGACGCGAACCGATCAACATGAAAGCGCTCCTGGAGGCGGGAGTCCATTTCGGGCACCAGACCCGTCGCTGGAACCCCACGATGAAGCGCTACATCTTCACCCAGCGCAATGGCATCCACATCATCGACCTGCAGCAGACGCTGGGGATGATCAACGATGCCTATAAGGACATGGTGGAGCTGGTGGCCAACGGCGGCAAGGTGCTGTTCGTCGGCACCAAGAGGCAGGCCCAGGATGTCATCCAGGGCGAGGCCGACCGCTGCGGAATGTGGTACGTGAACCAGCGCTGGCTGGGCGGCACCCTGACCAACTTCCAGACCATCCGCACGCGCATCAACTATATGCTTGAACTGCAGCAGAAGCGGGACCAGGGGTACTTCCGCCTGCTGCCCAAGAAAGAGGGCGTGAAGATGCGGGACACCCTCAACCGGCTGGAGAAGTA
Source organism: Dehalococcoidia bacterium (assembly GCA_965216065.1). GTDB lineage: Bacteria > Chloroflexota > Dehalococcoidia > Lucifugimonadales > UBA3495 > VXOI01. The sequence continues at coordinate 1,125,248 of CBDCFB010000001.1, read as the reverse complement.
CTTCACCGGCATGAGGGACATGACTATGCTGCCCCAGGCCATCTTCGTCATCGACATTGGCCGGGAGGACATCTGCGTGGCCGAGGCCCGACGCTTGGGCATCCATGTGTTCGCCATCGTCGACTCTGACTGCAACCCCGACCTGGTCAATCACATCATTCCCGGCAACGACGACGCGGTGCGGTCCATCCGACTGGTAACTAACCGGATGGCGTCCGCGGTGCTGGAGGGATTGGCCCAGCGGGAAGCGGCCCTGCAGGCGGAGATGGACGAGATGCAGGCACTGGCGGCCGACGCAGCCGGAATAGCCGAGGCTGAAACCCTCTCGGAACGCGAAGACGCCGCCCTGACCGACGCAGTTACCCTGGACGAGGGCACGCTCGCGGAGCTTGCCGCCGGGATGGGGGCACGAGTCTCTGGAGCCAGAGAAGACTCCGATGGGCCTCAAGGGTAAAACCATCCCTCTCCAAACCGGAGAGGGAATTTTTCAAAGAGCATCTACACCAGACAAGTACAGCCGGGGTTGAATCCCAGGCTCTAGGAGAAAGCAGTTGGTCACCGCGGCACAGATTCGCACCCTGCGAGACCAGACGGGCGCAGGGATCATGGACTGCAAGCAGGCACTGGAAAGCGCGGACGGAAATCTGGACAAGGCGGCTGAGGTGCTGAGGGACAAGGGCTTGGCCGATACCGCCAAGCGGGTAGGGCGCGCCACCAACGAGGGTGTGATCGAGGCCTATATCCACACCGGAGGCAGGGTTGGGTCCATCGTGGAGTTAGGTTGCGAAAGCGACTTCGTGGCCCGAACTGAAGAGTTCCAGCAGATGGCACACGACCTGGCGATGCAGGTTGCAGCAATGTTCCCGGTGTACCTGACGGGGGAAGACATCGAAGAGGGTGACGAGAGACCGGCGGCCCAGGTCGCGTTGCTGTCGCAGCCCTTCATCAAGAACGGTTCGTCGTCTGTGGGTGAGCTGGTCCGGGAATTGGCGGCCAAGATGGGCGAGAACGTGCGTGTGATCCGATTCCAGCGCTTCGCAGTGGGCGAATAGGTCTGTCCACGGTGACACGCCCGAACCCTTGCCTGAGCTGCCTCCAATTATGAAGTACAACCGGGCCCTGCTCAAGATCAGCGGGGAGTCTCTCAAGGGTCCAACGAGCGGTGGAATAGACTTGGAGACCCTGGGCTACCTGGCCAGCCAGATCAGAGAAGCCCACGCGACGGGTGTGGAATTGGCCATCGTCATAGGCGGCGGGAACATCTGGAGAGGACAGGTCGCCGAGGCGGAGGGGATGCAGCGGGCGACCGCGGACTATGCCGGGATGGTAGCCACGGTCATCAACGCCCTGGCCCTGCAGAACGCGCTGGAAGACAGAGGTGTCGACACTCGCACCCAGAGCGCCCTCCAGATGCAGGCGGTGGCGGAGCCGTATATCAGGCGCCGGGCCGTGAGGCACTTGGAGAAGGGGCGAGTGGTAATTTTCGCCGCGGGTACCGGCAACCCGTACATGAGCACGGACACCGCCTCCGCCCTCAGGGCACTGGAAATCGAAGCGGATGTGCTCCTGATGGCCAAGTTCAACGTGGACGGAGTGTACGACTCCGACCCCAACGAGAACCCCGCTGCGCTTCGCTTTGACAGCCTTGACTACCAGGAGGCGCTGGACCGAAAGCTGGCAGTGATGGACCTGACCGCGCTGACCCTGTGCCAGGAGAACAGAATGCCCATTGTTGTCTTCGACATGTTCAAGCCGGGCAACGTGGGATGTATACTCAGCGGAAACAACGTGGGAACAACGATTCGTGGAGGAACTGACCATGCCCGCGAAGGAAGATGAAACGGAATTAACCGCGGAGCAGGTGCTGGACGACGTCGACGGCAGGATGGACCGCACGCTGGAAGCGTTCACGCGCGACCTCGGGCAGCTACGCAGCGGACGTGCCACGCCTTCGTTGATCGAGAACCTGCCTATCGACTACTACGGCTCGGCAACGCCCCTCAAGCAGATCGCGTCGATCTCGGCGCCAGACGCCCGCGCCATACTGGTGCAGCCGTGGGACAAGGGGTCCATGCGGGACATCGAGCGAAGCCTGCAGCGCTCCGAGATGGGATTCAACCCCTCGAATGACGGCAACCTCATCACCGTGCCAATCCCGCCCCTGACCAACGAGCGACGCCAGGAGATGGTCAAGCTGCTTCGCAAGAGAGCCGAAGACGGCAAGGTGTCGGTCCGGAACGTGCGGAGGGACGGCCTGGAGACGCTGCGCAAGCTGGAACGGGACAAGATCATCTCCCAGGATGAGATCCGCCGGGCCCAGGAACAGCTTCAGAAGGTAACCGACGGCCACACGAAACAGATTGACGAGACTGCATCCGCCAAAGAGGCGGAGATCCTCCAGGTATAGCCCGTTCGGTGGCTGACGCATCATGGCCGCAGGCCCGCGCCCACGGCGCAGGGCCCCGTCACGTCGCCTTCATAATGGACGGCAACGGCCGGTGGGCCCAGCAGCAGGGACTTCTCCGGCTGGAGGGGCACCGGGCTGGCGTTGACCGCATCCAGATGCTCCTGGAAACACTGGCCTCCTACGGTGTCGAGTTTGCCACCATCTACGCCTTCTCCACTGAAAACTGGGGCCGTCCCCAGGACGAAGTGGAAGGCCTGATGGACATATTCTCCGACGCGGTGGAAGCGCAGACCCGCCAACTTCACGAACAGAACGTCCGCATCGTCCACCTGGGCAAGACCAGCAACTTTAACCCCGAACTGCGGGGGACCGTGGAACGGGCGCAGGAACTGACCCGCTTCAACACCGGCATCACGCTGAATGTGGCCTTTGACTACGGGGGCAGGGACGAGATACTGGGAGCGGTGCGCCGAATCATCCGGGAAGGCCTGACCCCGGAGCAGGTGGACGAGGCGACTTTCTGCCGATATCTCTTCACCGCAGACTGTCCGGACCCGGACCTGATCATCCGCACCGGGGGCGAACAGCGTATCAGCAACTTCCTGCTGTGGCAGTCGGCCTACAGCGAGTTTTACCACACCTGCACCCTCTGGCCGGACCTTCAGCCTGCGGAGCTGGAGGAGGCGCTTGAGTCCTACCGCAGCAGGCAGCGTCGCTACGGCAAGGTAGCCGAATTCGAGTCCTGACCATGCCCCAGCAACTGGCGTTCCGGGTGGCCTCGGGCGTAGTAGTGGCTGCAGTGGCCGTAGCGTGCATCTGGTACGGCCCGCCGTGGCTCACACTCCTCGGGCTTATTGGCGGAAGCATCGCCCTGTTCGAGACCTACCGCCTCACGCCGGAAAGGGTGGGGCGGATGCCCTTGGCCATGGGGATTGTGGCCGTCCTGGTGTTGCTGCTGGCGGCGGAGGCGGCCTCTGGAACGACGGACTACCTGGTCGCCTCGGGGGCTGCCCTGGCGGTTTGGGCGCTGGCCGCCACCCTGTGGTTCATTGCCGCCTACGAGGGCGAGCGGCCGGTGGCGGCTTTTCTTCTGCTCCTGCTCGGGCCGGTTTACGCAGGATTCTTGCTGGGCCACGGGCTTGCCATCTATGACATAGGAACGACCATCGAACCGGTCCACGCCGGCTCCCTACTGGGCCGCGACCTTGACATCTATGACATAGGAGCGACCATCGAGGGGAATGGGATACTTGGACGCAACTGGCTGCTCTTCATCCTGGCTGGGACATCGGCGTGCGACACCGGGGCCTACGCCGTGGGCCGACTCATGGGAAGACACCAGATGGCGCCGGTCATCAGCCCCAACAAGACCTGGGAAGGAGCGATCGGCGGATTCGTGGCATCGGTGGGGGCAATGCTGGCCGTCGGGGTATTGCTCGACCTAGGAGTGGCGATGTGGCAACAGGCAGTCGTGGCTGTGGCGGTGGCCATAGCGGCGCAGACTGGCGACCTGGTGGAGTCGGTCCTGAAACGGGCGGCAAATGTGAAGGATTCTGGTAGTATAATGCCCGGACACGGCGGTCTTCTTGACCGGATAGACAGCACCCTTTTCGTCCTGCCCGCCGTATATTATCTGCTGGCTCTGGGATTCGGGCTATGAGAAAGATCGTAGTTCTGGGCTCCACCGGCTCCATCGGCCGACAGACCCTGGACATCGTTCGGGCTTTTCCCGACGAGTTCGAGGTGATAGGACTGGCCGGGGGCAACAACACGGAGCTGCTCCGGAAACAGGTGGAAGAGTTCAAACCGGCCCACGTCTGGAGCGCCGCAGGCGGCCCGTCGGAGTTTCCTAGTGTGGCGTTCACCCCGATGGATGTCATGGTGTCCCTGGAGCGAGTGGACCAGGTGATGGTGGCACTGATGGGGAGCGTGGGACTGGTGCCCACACTCAGCGCCCTGGCTGCCGGAAAGTCGGTGGCGCTCTCGAACAAGGAGCCCATCGTGATGGCGGGCAAGCTGATCAAGGACTACGAGGCGCAATACGGCGGTCGAGTGCTGCCGGTGGACAGCGAGCCCAGCGCCATCTGGCAGTGCCTCCAGGGCGAGGACAACGAGATCCTGCGCCTGCTGATCACGGCATCGGGAGGGCCGTTCCGGACCACGCCACTGGAAGATATGGAGAAGGTGACGCCGGAGCAGGCCCTGCGGCATCCCACCTGGAAGATGGGCCAGAAGATCACCATCGACTCGGCGACGCTGATGAACAAGGCCTTCGAGGTGATCGAGACGCACTGGCTGTTCGCTGTGCCGTGGGAGCGGATCGAGGTGGTGGTGCATCCCCAGAGCACCGTCCACTCGATGGTGGAGTTCGCGGATGGCTCGGTGAAAGCGCAGATGGGGCCTCCCGATATGCGGCTGCCGATCCAGTACGCCCTGTTCTACCCGCAGCGGCTGCCGAACTCGATGATCCCGAGGCTGGATACATCGATCTCGCAGACGCTGAACTTCGACCCGCTGGAGCGGAAGCGGTATCCGTGCTTCTCGCTGGCGCTGAGCGCGGCGGAGAAGGGCGGCACCTACCCCGCAGTGCTGAGTGCAGCGGACGAAGTGGCGGTGCAGGCTTTCCTCGACGGCAAGATAGGGTACGGCGGCATCCACCGCCTGATCGAAGAGACGCTTTCGGAGCACGAGTCCCTGCCTGGGGAGAGCGCGGACGAGGTTTTGCATGCCGACGCCTGGGCCGCGGCGCGGGCGGCCGAACTCGCAGGCGCGTGAACGTGGCGACGGACTTCGCGGCGATAGACCTGGAAAATCAGTCCACCTTCATCTCCATTGACATAGAGCTGGCCAACTGGCGATTCTCATCAATTTGCCAGATCGGCGTGGTCGAATTCGTTGATGGCAAACCGGCGAATGAGTGGATGACCTATGTGGACCCAGAGGACAGCTTCGGTGCCCACAACATTTCAATTCACGGGATTACGGAGCCGGAAGTACGCGGCTGGCCCAAGATTCCAGAAATCTCGGAACGGCTGAACGACCTGCTGAACGGAAAAATCGTGGTCAGCCACAGTGGCACCGATAAGGCTTTTCTGGAATCGGCATTCGATCGTTATGGCTTAACAAGGCTGGAATGCATCTGGCTGGATACAGTGCTGGTTGTCCAAAGGGCTTGGGCTGGTTTCGCCAAGAGAGGGTACGGACTGCAAAACATCTGCAAGTTGCTGGAATATCGGTACCACAGCCACGACGCGCTGGGAGATGCACGGGGCGCAGGCGTCGTGTTGCTAGCCGCCATTGAACAAACCGGCATCACATTAGGTGAATGGGTCAGAAAAGTGGAGCTACCCGCCGGGGAAGGTCCCCGGGTTCCGATTCAGGCCCTTGGCCGCCAGCAAGCAGAGTTCTACGGCAGTAACGATGAGGCACCATCCCGGCAGGCAACTCGGCCGGGAAATCCGGTGCTAGACGCAGAGATACTGCAAGCTCTGAGCAAACGGTTCGGTCAAGAAACCGGGGACTGAGGCACTATCCGGCAAAGATTCGCTGTCGGCTCCAACAGGAGAGGTGGATGCGGGCTGGCATGGTGTAGAGGTGTGTCAGGTAGCGCGTTTGCAGCCCCGGGCCTGAGCGGACACTTTCAGGACGGGGCGGCCCGGCAATAGAAGGCGACTGCTGACTATGGACTTCGTACTATTCGCGATAGTAACGCTGATCCCCCTGCTGGTGATACTGGTGGTGGTTCACGAGCTGGGGCACTTCGCGACGGCCCGCGCCTTCGGAGTGAAGGTGCTGGAGTTCGGAGTGGGGTTCCCACCGAGGGCGTTCAGCTTCTACACAGGGCGCACGCCGGTGATGCTGCATTCGAGCACCAAGTTCGTGGGGCTCGACGGACCGCAGGACCTGCGCCCGGGCCAGCGGGTGAAGGTGGGGTCCGTTAAGGACGAGGAGCACGGGCTGGTCGCCGTTGAAGTGGAGCTGCACCGGAAGCTGGATGAGGGCGAACCGGAGAGCCACTTCAACCGGCCGGTAGACCACGTGCTGTGGCACGAAGGGAAAGTACGGTCGGTCAGCGACGGGACGCTGGAACTGGCCGACATGCTCTACTCGGTCAACGTCATTCCCTTGGGCGGATTCGTGCGGCTGGCCGGAGAGTCCAATCCCACCGTGCCGCAGAGCTTGGCATCGCGCCCACCGTGGGAACGCGTAGTCGTGATGGCGGCCGGTTCGGCAATGAACGCGGCCCTGCCGCTGCTCATCTTCTCCGTGATGTTCATGCTGCCGCAGGACGTGGAACTGGGTCGCCTTTCGATCACCGGGGTGTCGGCCGGGAGCGCGGCGTCAGATGCGGGGATCGTTCCGGGGGATGTCGTACTGGAGGCCAACGGCAAGCCGGTGGAGAGACGGCTGGACTTCACCCGGGAGGTCAACCTGAACGGCGGCTCAGAGATGACGATCCTGCTGGAAAGGGAAAGCAGGATGCAGACGGTGGAGCTGAGCCCCCGGTTCGACGCCGAATTCAGCCGGTGGCTGGTGGGGGTGACTGCGGAGTTGACGGACGTCCGGGTCGAGAGGCAGTCGCGGCCGCTCTGGGAGGCGGTGCCGGCCGGGTTCGCCGGGACCTGGGAGCTGCTGGTGCTGCTGAAGCAGTCGGTGAGCGGGATGATCTCCGAGGGAGTTGCCCCGGAATTGTCCGGTCCCGTGGGTATCGCCAAGATGACTGGCGAGGTTAGCCGGGACGGCGGACTGGCGGGTTGGCTGAGCGTGGGCATACTCCTCAGCATCAACCTGGCGATCATCAACATTCTGCCCTTCCCGATGCTGGACGGCGGGCGGATCGTGTTCGTGGTGATCGAGTGGGTGCGGCGCGGCAAGCGGATATCGCCGGAGAAAGAGGGGCTGGTCCACATGATTGGCCTGGCCATCATCATCGCCGGGGTTATCGCGATAACGGCCAACGACATCTCGGGGATTATCCAGGGTGCAAGAGGGTAGCCGGGGCAACTGGTGCCCCGGCCATTGAGCCCGTTTACCTTTTCACGCGAACAGGAATGGTAATGCGGCCGCTGCTGGAGAGCAGCAGGTAGCGGTTACTCCTGAACCCGGAACAGGTTCACTGTGTAGAGACCAGTATTGCCCGCGCTCTGCCAGGGAGTGCCAATCTCCACGAATTGGGTGCCTGGATGGTAGTGGTCCACTACTGACTGGGCCGGGTCAGGCTCCGAGTGATGCCTGACATGCCCACTTTCAAGATAGGTGGCCCAAATGCCGACGGGCTCGGGTGCTGCGGTCACTGACAATTCGTAGATCCCCTCTTCCGCGATTTCGAACTTGAAAAAGTCGCGGTCGTCCAGGGATTCCAGGCCGTACAGCGGCCGGACGTGACCCTCTTGGGTCTCCCACCAGTCCCAGGCGTTAATCCCTGGATCGTCTGGCGAGACATCCGAGTCTATGCAGGCCGTGATGGATTCTCCAGGGTGCAGCGTTACATCCCTGGCCGTCTTGTAATCGTCGGCGTAGTCGTCGGCGCGGACTGAGAGGGTGTAGAAGCCCAGGTAGCCGGGGGCCTGTGCTCCTGAACCCACGGCGATGTAATAGGTGCCGTCCTCTTGTGGTGTGAAATGGGCGCGGGCCCAGAGGCCAGTGAACCCGCCCTGATCATGTTCGCCCATCACCTGCTCACCCTCTTCGTTGACGATTTCCAGTATGCTGGGGTCGATCAGTTTGTTTTCTACATACTGAATGAAGAAATGCTCCTCAGGGCCGGGTCCTGCGAGATCCAACGCGCTCACAAGCTCGATGAAGTAGTCCTCTCCACCTGTTGCTTCAAAGCCGTACCAGTCTCTGCCTTCGTCCTCTGCCGTCAACTCTCCGTCAATCTTGCCGAGGAGGTTTGGCTCGATGTTTTCGGCGTTATCAATCCATTCCGGCAGGTCCGGTTCGACAATCGAAGGTTCCTCAATGAGCGGATCTTCGACGGGCGGAGTGATGGTCGGCTCTTCAACGACGACCTGGGCCACCAGGTGTTCCGGGTCATCGGAGAGGCCGTAGAACACGCGGTTCAGCCGGCCGTCATCGGAGTTGACGGGCCAGAGTCCGCTGTCGCGGGTATCTTCGTTGTAGTAGAGGCCGGTGCCGGACCAGCCGTTTTCGACACTGATGCCGTTAAGGTCTTCGTCATCGGCCTGCACGGTATAGCCGAAGATGAGGGTGTCGGTGCCGTCGCCCCTTACGACATGGGCGACCCTGCGGTTCTCCCCCACCTGGAGGTACAGGCCGGCGTAGTCGGTCTGCTCACCCGTGTCGGGGTTGACGGTGGTGACGGGGTGAGTGAAGTGGGCAGTTATCAGGATCACATCACCCTCGGTGTACGCTGTCAGGCTGTCTTCGTTGTCGGAACCCCACGGAATTTCCCCGGGGACCGAGCGGATCTCTAGGTCGTAGATCCCAACGCCGTCGTCGTCCTTGATGGTGATAATGCACTCGGCGTCGTCCCCGTCGTCATTGGAGTTGTTGAATTTCAACAAGTAGGTCTCGTCGGGCTCGGGGATTATGTCCTCCAAGGTGTGAAAGTCCCGGCCCATCTTGCCGGTCTTCGACTGATGGCCGTTGCTGGCCTGGCCTTCGGCATACATGTACTGGTAGTCAGACTCGTCAGCGGTCTGTGCCTCTGTGTACCAGAAGACTCTGATCTTTTTGTAGGGCGCGGTGTGATCCTTATACTTTTTGCGCACTACCAGCCTGAAGTCGTCGCCTTCTTCTACCGGATTCTCCACGCATTCCATGTAGAGCCATGGCTCGCTACTTTCCGCGTGGGCGGTGCCGGGGGGCGGGATTAGAGTGCCGAAGGCGATGGCGAAGGCCAACACTCCGACGAGGGCCAGCAGTGCCTTAAAACCAAAGTTGTGTCCCTTGAGCGATCCGTGGGCTGGGAAAATACTCCTGTACAAAATCATTTCCTCACCTCCTCCCTGTAACCCTGTAGCATCCGACCGTTGAATTACCATTCAGAATTGTTAGTATGTGGTATTGCGATATCTGGTTTATCGCGACCGGGCGCATGTTGAATTCTGGGTCATGAGATCCCCGTCTGAGGCCCGGTCTGCGCCGCGGTGGCGGGCCAATCGTGCGATTGTGGGACGGGGAAATAGACTGGCAGGCTTACATCAACAGTTGCGATATTCTTTATTCTGAATGGTGTTATACAGTTAAATACGAGGGCGAAAAGTATTCGGATTGCCGTCAGGCGGCACCGGGCGGATTGCCCCAGGAAGGATTGGCCGTACGCACGGTATGAATGCGGGTGAGAAACCGGCAACGGAGGCCACAATTCCAAGTGCGACAGCATCAGAGCCGCAGCCCGCGCGCTGGAACGGGCAGGCACTATCGTGTAAAATAACCACGAGTTTGCATTGGCTGGCTAGGTAGTCTGCGCCGGCCGTTCTGGCGCAGTTGGAGCGAGTGAGATGATCAAGCGACGGCCAACGAAACCGGTCTATGTCGGCGGGGTCAAGGTAGGCGGGGACGCCGAGATCACGGTGCAGTCGATGACCAAGACCGACACTCGGGATGTGGCGGCCACAGTGCGGCAGATCCACGAGCTGGAGGAGGCGGGTTGCGACATCATCCGCTCTGCCGTGCCGGACATGGACGCCGCCATCGCCATGGGCGAGATCAAGAAGCAGATCAACATCCCGCTCATCGCCGACATCCACTTCCACTACCAGCTGGCGCTGAAGTGCCTGGAAGGCGGGGTTGACTGCCTGCGGCTGAACCCCGGGAACCTTCGGAACGAGGACCAGGTGCGCGAGGTGGCCGCGGCGGCCAAGGTGCAGAATGTGCCCATCCGCATCGGCGTGAACTTCGGCAGCCTGCCCCCGGTCGGCGGCATCGGCCGTACGCGGGGCTTCTCCCGGCACATGGACCTGGTGAACAAGCTGCCCAAGGCCGGAGAGGAGAACGAGGGCGATTACAGCGCGGTGGACCACATGGTAGCGACGGCGCTGTGGGAGATCAGCCTGCTGGAGGAGCAGGACTTCGACCAGATCAAGATTTCGATGAAGGCCTTCGATGTACCGACCACTGTCGAGGCCTACACGCGGCTGTCCGAACTGGTGCCGTACCCTCTGCACCTCGGCATCACCGAGGCGGGAACCAAGACCTCGGGGTCGATCCGGACCTCAGTTGGGCTGGGAGTGCTGCTCTACAACGGAATCGGCGACACCATCCGCGTTTCGCTGAGCGACGACTCGGTGGACGAAGTGATCGCCGGGTTCGAGATCCTGAAGTCGCTGAACCTGCGGTCGAAGGGGGCGGTGCTGGTGGCCTGCCCGAGCTGCGGCCGGGCCGATGTGGATGTGCGGAAGCTGGCCAACGATGTGGACGCACTGCTGCGGAAGAGCAACCGCAACATCAAGGTCGCTGTCATGGGCTGCGAGGTCAACGGGCCGGGCGAGGCCAAGGACGCCGATGTTGGCATCGCCGCGGGAGCGGGCCGGGCCGTCATTTTCCGCAAGGGGGAGAAGGTGCGGGTGGTGCCGGAGGCGGACATGCTGACGGCGCTGATGGAAGAGGTGGAGGCGGAGCCGGAGCCCGCTGACTAGACCGAACCAATCTAAACGCATAGAACACAGAGGCCACGGAGTTGATTTTGGTTTATCCTTAATCACCGTGGCCTTTTTCTTGTCTCTAGATTTTTAACCGGGAAGCTGTTGCTATGAAGTTTTCGAGAATGCTCAGCAGGACGCTGCGCTCTGATCCCTCCGAGGCGGAGACGGCTAGCCACCGCCTGATGTTGCGGGCGGGGCTGATACAGCAGGTGGCGGCGGGGGTGTATTCGTACCTGCCGCTGGCTTGGCGGTCTCTAAAGAAGATCGAGAACATCATCCGGGAGGAGATGGACGCCGCGGGTGGACAGGAACTGATGCTTCCCGCGCTGCAGCCGCTGGAACTCTGGGAGCAGACGGGGCGGCGTGCGGCCTTCGGGGACAACCTGTTCTCGCTGCAGGACCGCAGCGGGCGGGCGATGGTGATGGCGCCGACGCACGAGGAGGTCATCACCAACGTGGTGAAGAGCAACGTGCAGAGCTACCGGGACCTGCCGCAACTGCTGTACCAGATACAGACCAAGTTCCGGGACGAGCCTCGTCCCCGCGCCGGGCTGATACGGGTGCGGGAGTTCGATATGAAGGACGCCTACAGCTTCAACGCCGACGACGCCAGTCTGGACGACACCTACCAGGATATGGCGCAGGCCTACCGCAATGTGTTCCGGCGCTGCGGGCTGCCGGTGCTGATGGCCGAGGCGGACAGCGGTGCCATCGGGGGGAAGGATTCCCACGAGTTCCTGCTTCCGACGGAGACCGGGGAGGACACGGTCATCACATGCTCAGCCTGCGACTATGTGGCCAACGCGGAGAAGGCCGAGTCGGTCTACCCGCCGGTTGAGCTGGAGCCGGAGGGCCAGTTACAGGAGGTCGCAACTCCCGGCATCAAGACCATCGCGGGGCTGGCGGAGTTCCTGGGCGTGCCCGAGTCGAAGACGCTGAAGGCCGTGTTCTACATGGCGGACGGGGAGCCGGTTTTCGTCACCATCCGGGGCGACCTGGAGGTCAACGAGATCAAGCTGAAGAACGCGCTGCACTGCGACGACCTGCGTTTCGCCGAGGACGCGGAGGTGCGAACCGCCGGGCTGGTGGCGGGGAGCGCGTCGGCGGTGGGCATCAGCGGCATCCGCAAGGTGGCCGACCCGTCCATCGTGAGCGGAAACAATTTCGTGGTGGGAGCGAACAAGCCGGACACGCACATGACCGGGGCCAACTACCCGCGGGACTTCCAGGTGGACCTTCTGACCGACATAGCGCTGGCGCAGCCAGGGCAGCTGTGCGGCCAATGCGGAGGAACGCTGGAGTCGACCCGGGGAGTGGAGGTGGGGCACATCTTCAAGCTGGGAACCTTCTTCAGCGAGACGCTGGGGGCGACCTACCTGGACGCCGAGGGTCGGAACCTGCCCATCACCATGGGCTGCTACGGCATCGGCGTGGGGCGGCTGCTGGCGGCGGCCATCGAGCAGAACCACGACGACCGGGGCATCGTCTTCCCGCATCCCGTCGCACCGTACCAGGCGCACTTGGTGGGGCTGAACCTGTCAAACGAGGAGGTCGCAGAGGCGGGCCAGAACCTTTACGACGAGCTGAACGCTGCGGGCATCGAGACGCTGTACGACGACCGCGTCGACCAAGCGGCGGGGGTCAAATTCAATGACGCCGACCTGATTGGCCTGCCGGTGCGGCTGGTAATCAGTCCCCGCAACCTGAACAACGGCGTGGTGGAGGTGCGGGGACGGCTGGACGAGGAAGCCACGACCGTCCCTCTAGCCGAGATTGTTGACGCTGTGCGGTCGCGGCTGGCGGTGGAGTGAATTTGCTGCGTTGGCTGATTGTTATCGGCTTGATAGCTGCGTTGGCCGCTTGCGGGCCTTCCGCGACGCCAACAGAGCAGCCCCCGACCGCTACTCTGTCTTCCACGGCCACGGTTGTTCCCATGGCTACCCTTCAAGCGCCCACGGTGGCGCCCACGGTGGCGCCGACGGCCACCGCTGCGCCGACCGCCAGCACCGCGCCAGCCGAGACACCTCCGCCAGACCCCACGCAGTCGACCCTCGCAGAGATCCCGCCAGACCACCCGGGGGCGCTGCTCTCTCTGCTTCCCGCAGAGTCAAACCTGTACGCCTATATAAACCTCGAAACCGTGGTGGAGAGGCCGGAGCTGGCCGAGCATGTCGAGTTCCAGCTCGGACACTTTGTGAGCATGGACGAACTTCCGCTTGCGGAGGAACTGCTCATCGCCGTGGGCGCTCGTGCCCTCGTACTGTCGTCCCTGACATCCCCTGCCCAATGGGCCTGCGTGCTGCAGGGCGATCTGACACGGGTGGGTGTTGCACTGGAAGAGGGAGCCGCCTCGGGAACTGGCCTTTCAGTCAACATAGTCGACACCCATCGCGGCGTTGACATTTTTGCCTTGGTCAGGACGCGCAATTCCGGTGGGCAGTCGGAAGTCTACCTGGCCATCCTGAGCCCGGAAGCACTGGCGGCGAGTCCAGACCAGGACGCGGTGCGGGCCATGGTGGACCGGCAACAGGACGGCGGTGTCCTGCCGCAGGCCCTGGCCCGGATGGTCGAGGACTGGGGCCTGTCCGATTTCCTGCAGGCCTTCGTCCTGCAAGGGATTGGCGGGAACATGGGTCCCCCAGGGAGTCCCCTGAATTTCACACGCATCTCCGCCTTTCACGCCACGCTGGCAGAGGACTCGACTACCACCCTACTCGGCCTGCAACAGTACGACCGAGAGGACCAAGCGGAGGCCGCGGCCGACTGGCTGAACGAGCAGACGGAATCACGCTGGCGGGATATCGGATGGGGCAGGAGCGCCGTGGTCGAGCAGTGGCGCAGCAAAGGCTCAACGGCCTACGGCGAAGTCCTGGTGCCGGACGGAGACATTCCCGCAGTAGTGCAGGGCAACTAGCCGCGCCTACGTCTGGTCCCGGCGCGGCTCCAGGAGCTCGCTGAGCATGCCCAGGTTTTCCTGGAGGGGCTGGGCGAGCTGGTGGGCCGAACTGCGAAGCATCAGGAGCAGTCGGAACTGGGCGGCCAGGTCGTCAGCTAGGGCGCGCTTGGCCTCGGCCAGGGTGTCGGCCTCGACGGGGACCCGGACGCCGTTCAGAGGCAGGTGCTGCTTTGCCTCGCCAGCCCAGTACTTGTCCAGGCTGTCGAGGACGATGATGGGAATCTCGTCCTTGATGACGACATTGGCATCTGGAGAGCAGTCCTCGGGCCGCAGGGTTTCAACCAGCACGCGGGTTATCTCGGAGTGACTGATGTGGAAGACGGCCGAGTTGGGCTTGCTGGAGTCGATGTCCCGCCAGTTCCAGTCGACGGGCGTGGCGTAGTCGATGCCCGGCTCCACTACGACCGGCAGCGCCAGATCCTCCGCCAGCGGGCGATCTTCCTGCGATCCGGCGGCTCCCGCCGGTTCGTCACCCGGCATGGTTGTGGTTCCCTTCCGTGTCCAGCTCCCACGCCGAGTAGACCTGTTCGGGCAGATTTATGGGACCGACGGCGTCCTCGTACTCGCGGACATGCTTGGCGGTGAGCAGGGCAATGGCCTTCAGCATCTGTGGGCTGACCTTGATGCGAGCGCGAAGGATTGGCTCGCGCTCCTCCATCTGCTCTCCGAAGAACAGCACTGCGGAGTAGAGACTGCTGAAGATGTGCATTGAGTCGGCGTAGAAGGTGATGGGGTCGAGAGAACTGGCCTCGGCAGCGTTGGCCTGGGTGTCGCCGGGGCGGGCGTAGGTTTCCTCGTTGGGGGTCTGGTCTTCTGGGGGGACGTAAGGTCGCTGGACTACTGGCATGGCGCCTCTCCTGAACCTGGCGAAGGATGGCGGGGTAAGGTGGTTGGATTATACAGTAATGCGGAACGGGCCCCTACTCTTCGGAATCGCCCGCAAGAAAACGCTCCACCTCGGGGGTCCGGGGAAGCACCAACACGCCATCCACTTCAAAACCGAACTTTTCGTATGCCTTTTCGTATGCTTCCGC
The DNA here is from genome assembly GCA_965216065.1 of Dehalococcoidia bacterium. GTDB lineage: Bacteria > Chloroflexota > Dehalococcoidia > Lucifugimonadales > UBA3495 > VXOI01. The sequence goes on along the minus strand of CBDCFB010000001.1, from coordinate 1,110,242 downwards.
CTGCCTTTTGCGCAGTCTTTCGCGCTCTTCCTTTCGGGCACGGTCCTGCCATTCCTTTATTTTCATTGCGGCGAGTACCATAAACGAACCTGCCTCCTTGAGGATTGTAGCCAGCAGAGCGACGCCCACGGATAAGCTGCAGACATTTGCGATCTGCCCTACGAGGTCATCGAGCCGCCACGCCTCCCAGTATAGCCATAACGCCATGGACGACGCCGTAAGGGAGAGAACAAACACGGCGCAATAAAATATTCCGAGGTCGCGTAGGGCCTTGTTTGCCGAATTCTCCATACGAGTTTATCCCAAAGACACATGATATTGCCACGCGAAGAAGCCGCCTCGGTCTAACGCGCGTTCCTCAATGTCGGTCAGGCATAGCCGAACGAATTTGCACAACCCTTACCAATGGTCTGGGGGCTTCCTTGTCCAAAAGGGGCTTCCTTGTCCCAAAAGAGATCGTCCCAAAGAGATCGCCCCAGTCCCAGGACAAAGACGGCGATGTCTCATTTGAACTCGGCAGCCAGGGGCACTTCTGGTCCCGTTCCGTACAATCCGAAGTTTTGGGTAGTGCTTCTCGTGATTCTCAGAGGGCATGACATCTTGCGACAATCTGTGACGCCTATCTTGTTGCGGACTTGCCTGGAGTGGAAGGCGTCCGTTCGAGCACAGCGTACTAATGTTCGTAAATTGCGCCGCTCATCGTACACGGCTTTTGGCCGCCGGGCAAGGAGACCTGTGCCACCAATTTGAAGTGTGTCCAGAGACTACTGTGCGGCACGGGCATTGCGTTCTTGGCGAGGCCAGGGAGGGGCCGCTGCAATCCGACGGGATATGGAGTATTGCGTAAATGGGAAAGAGAGGGCGGAATCTCGGGCGCCACAGGCGTGTGAGCGCGGCAACAGCGCGGCAACAGGAGGTTGTTGGGCGGCGCGAGGGCGTGATATTCTTTTCAGTAGAGTGCCCCTGTAGCTCAGTGGATAGAGTGCCGGCCTCCGGAGCCGGAGACGAGAGTTCGACCCTCTCCGGGGGTACCACCTTCCAACCACACTTCTTTCCTATCTCCGTTTGCGTCGGGGCGTGGCCCAGCGGCAGGGCGCCTGGTTTGGGACCAGGAGGTCGGCAGTTCAAATCTGCCCGCCCCGACCATGATTTTCCTTGTTCTTCCCTCCTTTCCGCGGTATTCCGAATGACCCTGCGCTTCGCTTTCGCCGTGAGTTAAAATGGCTTGCGTCTGAAAAACCAGGAGGCATGAAATGAGGCTGGAAGGAAAGGTGGCCATCATCAGCGGCGGCGCCCGCGGCATGGGAGCCGAGGAGGCGCGCCTGTTCGCCCGTGAGGGAGCGAAGGTGGTAATCGGGGATGTGCTGGAAGAGGACGGGCGCCGAGTGGAGGCCGAGGTCAGCGAAGCCGGCGGCGAGTGCGTCTTCGTGCGGCTGGATGTGACCAGCGAGGACTCGTGGACGGCGGCGGTTGCGACGGCGGTGTCTCGGTTCGGCAAGCTGGACATCGTGGTCAACAACGCTGGCGTGGTGGCCCGAGGGGTGCTGGAGGATACCACCGTCGAGGAGTGGGACCGGGTGATGGATGTGAACGCCAAGGGGGTATTCCTGGGCACGAAGTCGGCGATTCCCGAGATGAGGAAGGGGGGCGGCGGCTCGATCGTCAACATATCGTCGATGTCGGGAATGGTGGGGCAGAGCTACATCCAGCCGGTGTACAACGCGTCCAAGGGCGCGGTGCGCATATTCACCAAGGCGGCGGCGATCCAGTACGCCAAGGAGAACATACGGGTGAACTCGGTGCACCCCGGGCCCATCGACACGCCGATGGCGGGGGAGCGGCTGAACGACCCTGTCCAGCAGCGGGAGGCCGAGGAGCGGAACCCGCTGGGCCGGACGGCACACCCCATAGAAGTGGCCTACGGGGTACTGTACCTGGCGTCGGACGAGTCGTCGTTCGTAACGGGAGCGGAGCTGGTGATCGACGGAGGCGCGACGGCGACTTAGGGCGTCGAAAGTGGCTCAGCCAAGCTCGATGATGCCGCGGCCGGGGTCCCGGTCGAAGGCCCCAATCTCGTCGCAGTGGTTGCGGAGCAGGGTCTCGACTATCACATTCGGAGAATTGCCGGTACGAATCCAGATGAGTTTGGGGGGATAACCCAACCTGATGCTCAGATCTCGATAGTCGGAGTCTTTCGAGACGACTACGAATTCATTATCCTTGGCATAAAACCAGATGCTTTCGTCGGGTGTGCGGCGCGCCAGCACCTCACGGATGTGAAGGGAACCCGGGAAGAGGTCCTGTAATCTGGCACTGAGTCTTTGGGAAAGATTATGGTCAAACAGCAGCTTCACGCAGCTTCACTCGGACACCCGGGTCCAAGGCTCGTTGACCGCTTCAAAGGCCTCTTCAGTCCAGGCAACTGCGCCTAGAGGCACCAGCGCGAAGCGGCGCTTTGGGTCGGCGACGAAGGCGATGCTGGCAAGGATGTCCTCAATGGTGAGTTCCGGGAAGTCGTCCAGAATCTCTTCGTAGGCCATGCCGCCGGCCAGGTACTCCAGGATGTCGTAGACGGTGATGCGCATTCCCCTGATGCAGGGCCGGCCGAATCGCTTGCTCGGCTCGATAGTGATGATGTGAGAGTAGTCGTTGACCGCTGGCATATCCGGCGGCGCCGTCACGCCGCGGCGCTCCCGGGCGGCAGCGAAGGCCAAGCAGGCTCTAATGTCTTCCTTGGTCAAATCCGGGAAGTGATTCAAGACCTCTTCCTCGGACAGTCCGCCAGCGAGACGATCGAGAACATCTCCCACGGTCACCTGGAGGTCGCGGATGCAGTGCTTTCCGTATCGCTTGCCGGGTTCGACGTTGATAATCTTGGTGAAGTCGATGGGGGTATAGTCGGCCATCGCTGGCATCCTCCTGCGGCGGGATAATTTCATCTTAACATTGCCATGCCGAACAATCGGACTCGGCGCATTTCCACCTGAAGGAGCGCAACATGCAAGAGCAACCGCTTGAGGGCAAGATTGCGATAGTCACGGGGGCGGCCAGCCCCATGGGACTGGGGCGGGCCATGACCGACGCGCTGGTGAGGGCCGGGGCGCGGGTGTCGATGATGGACATCAGCCCTGAATGGCTGGAGCAGTCTGCCCTGGAGCTGCGGCAGATCGGCGGGGACGACTGCGTGATGACGCAAGTGGTGGACGTCACCTCCCCCCGGGAGACGGAGGAAGCTGTCGCGCGCACCATCGCGCGGATGGGCGGGCTGCACATCCTGGTGAACAACGCGGGCATTGCGCCGCGGAACATGCTGCTGGGCGGCGAGACGCGGAACAACTTCTGGGAAGTGCCGGCGGCCGAGTGGAACAGGGTGATGGCAGTCAACGCCGGTGGGCCGTTCTACATGTGCCGGGCGGTGGTGCCGCACATGCTGGCGCAGGGGTGGGGGCGGATCATCGGCGTGACCACCAGCATGAACACGATGTACAACCCCGGAGGTACGCCGTACGGTCCTTCCAAGGCGGCCCACGAGGCGCTGATCGCGATGGCGTCGCGGGAACTGGAGGGGACGGGCGTAACGGTGAATGTGCTGGTGCCGGGGGGAATGTCCAACACCAACCTGATCCCCGACGACGCGGTGCACAGTCGGGAAGACATGATCCAGCCTAATGTGATGCGGGGCCCGGTGGTGTGGCTGGCGTCGGAAGCCTCGGAGGGGATCAACGGCCAGCGGTTCATCGGGTACCACTGGGACGAGTCGCTGCCGCTGGGGGAGCGGATCGAGCGTGCGGGGGCGCCGGCGGCGTGGCCCCAGCTGGGAGCGCAGGCGGTACGGCCGGGGCGGTAGGGGCCTAGAGGGTCTGTTTCCATGTGGGAAGCCACCTGAACTCCGGGCGAGTCATGATTCCGGCCTTTTGGCGCACTGCGGGATGTTTTCGGCGTCTGAGCGACGGATAGTCGGCATGGGGAATCGTTATGGGCGTTATCAAGTGGACTTCAGCCCATTTCTCGACAGTTTTCGCTGGGGCTCAGAATCACCCTTCGTGATGTTATCCGCCCTTCATTATTATTCTTGAATCAGTATTGACAGCTAGTGTTCTCAACAGCTTAAATTATTAGGTGGGCAAGTGCCTTGTCCATGCGGCTGCCCGTTGTCGGAGGGATGACAACAGAGGCATGGAAGGCCGGTCCATTCACAACAGGACGCAGATAGCCACGGTAGGCTAGAATACACGGTTAGAAGATGACAAGGAGGAATGGATGTCGCAGAACGCAGTATCACAGGAAGACATTGCCTTAATGGCCCACTTGCTGCGGCGGGCCGGTTTTGGCGCCAGCCGCGACGAGATTGAAGCGAGGACGGCACAGGGTTACGACTCGGTCGTCGAGGAACTGATAAACCCCACTGATGACCCGGGAATAGATGAAGACCTCATGTATCGGGCCTATCCGTCGTATTTCGACAAGGCCGCTATCGAGACGGGTCAGACCGAGATCGTCTACCGGATGATCAACAACAAGCACCAGCTCAAAGAGAAGATGGCGCTTTTCTGGCACACCATCCTCTGCGCTGGCGACAACAAGGTGGACAACGCCCGGACCACATCCATGCAGTACGATACCTTCCGCGAAAAGGGCATGGGAAACTTCAAGGAACTGCTGCTGTGGCTGTCCACCGACCCTGCGATGCTGTATTACCTGGACAACATCGAGAGCCACAAGACTGCGGTCAACGAGAACTACGGCCGTGAGTTGCTGGAGCTGTTCTCGCTCGGCGTCGGAATGGACCAAGAGTTCAACTACTCCGAGGACGATGTCAAGGCCTGTGCGCGCGCGTTCACGGGCTGGAACCTGGCCCCGACGATTCCGGTGTTCCCCTACGGGCGGACTCCCTTCGAGTTCCGCTTCGACCCGGCCGACCATGACTACAGCGAGAAGACCTTCTTGGGCGAGACCGGCAACTGGAACGGCGACGATGTCGTTGACATCATCTGCAAGCAGCCTTCGGCCGCCCGGTTCGTGGCGCGCAAGCTGTACGACTTCTTCGTGGCCGACGAGCCTCCCGTTCCCTCGTGGCGCCTGAGCGAACCGCGGGACATGGACGCGATCAAGCAGCTGGAGAAGGCCTACTTCGACTCCGGCTACGAGATCCAGCCAATGCTGCGGGTCCTGTTCAACAGCGACTTCTTCAAGGACGAGGCCGTCCGCTACGCCAAGGTGAAGAGCCCGGCGGATGTGGTCATCGGGACCATGCGCATGGCCCAGGACCACACCGAGCCCAAGCCCGGCCTGTTCTTCGTCGCGATGGAGCCGAAGTACATGGGCATGGACCTGCTGAATCCGCCGACGGTCGAGGGCTGGCACATGGGCCGCGAGTGGATCAACAGCGGATCCCTCATTGACCGCATCAACTTCGCTTCCAAGATCCTGGGAGACACCAGCCTGCCCGGCGTCCAGTCGATGGTAAGCCGGCTCATGGATCAGGGCGAGAATCTGAGCGCCGAACAACTGGTTGACGGCTGCCTGGACCTGGTTGGCCCGCTGACCATCTCGGGCGAGACCAAAGGCGAACTGGTGGGGCATGTAACCCGCGGCGGCGACCTGCGGCACGGCACCGACGAAGAGAAGGCGGATTTCTCGCGCCGCGTCGGCGAGACCTTCCAGATGATTGCCACCACCTCGGAATTCCAGTTCGGCTAAACCGCTAAAACAGGGATGGCGAGTGGACCGGGAAATGACTGGTCCACTCTTCCGGCACTCCCAAACCTGACAACACAGACGATCAAAACGGAGGAACGAGCGATGGTATCCACCAGCAAGGATCCGGTCCTGGCTGTAGTCTCCCTGTCCGGCGGTAACGACGGGATGAACACGGTGATCCCGTACAGCAACCCCCGCTACCGGGACTACCGCCCGACCCTGGGCATCCCCGAAGAGATGATCATTCCCCTGAACGACACGCTGGGCCTGCACCCGTCCGTGGCTTCCCTGAAGAAGTACTGGGACGAGGGCAAGCTGGCCATCATCCAGGGCATCGGCTACCCGAACGGCAGCCTGTCCCACTTCCGCTCCATGGACATCTGGGCCACCTGCGAGCCCGAGATCCTGGGAGTGGAAGGCTGGCTGGGCCGCGTGGTCAAGCAGCTTGACCCGAACAAGGAAAACGTTCTGACCGGCGTGAACTTCGGCCGCGGCCTGCCCCGCGCCCTGGCCATGGAAGGCGTCCCCGTCGCCTCCGTCGGCGACCTGAGCAGCTACGGCCTGCTCACCGAGATGGAGCGGGAAGAGCAGCGGAACGAGGCGCTGGACCTGTTCGGCCGCATGTATGGCCCGGCCATCGGCCGCGGCGCGGTTGAGGACTTCATTCGGAGCACCGGAGTCGAGGCAATGATGGGCGCCGACATTCTCGCCACCGCCCCCGGCCAGTACCGCGGCGAGGAAGAGTACCTGCTGGGCAACATCGGCGGGTACATGCGCGACATGGTCCAGGTGCACAACGCCAACCTGGGCAGCCGCGTGTTCTTCACCACTGCTCCCTACAACATCTTCGACACCCACGCCAACCAGGCTGTCGGCCAGTCCAACCTGCTGAACGATGTGGCGAGGAACGTGGACTCCTTCATCGCTGACCTGCGCCACCACGACATCAGCGACAATGTCGTAACCCTGCTCTACTCCGAGTTCGGCCGCCGCGCCATGGACAACGGCTCCGGCACCGACCACGGCACCGGCGGCGTGGCCTTCGTCATCGGCGAACAGGTCAAGGGCGGACTGTACGGCGAGTACCCGTCCCTCGAACCCGGCGATCTGGAAGACGGCGGCAACCTGCTGCACAACAACGACTTCCGCTCCACCTACGCCACCCTGCTGGAAAACTGGATGGGTCTGGACTCCAAGGAAATCATCGGCAGCACCTGGGAGAAGCACGACTTCATCTAACCGCCAAGGGGCCGGAAGGGCCCGGCGTGCACCAACTGGAAAACGTGCCGGAACGCGGGCGATTGGCGCCGGGCGTTCCGGCAGATCGAAAAGAGAGTATCGATATGGTTGAAGGAAACGACACAGTTCAAGAAGAAGGACGGGGCGTCATCCAGTTTATCCTGGATCTCATCAGGTCTGGAGTGGCCGCCCTCAGATCCGTGGTAACCTCGGTTGTGGATACCGGCCGGACTCTGGTCAACTCACTGGTAGAGTGGGTGTTGAACGCCATCACTTCACTGGTCAGTTCAGTTGCCCAGCGTGTCATAACCAACATAGCCACAGACGTGTAGGGCATAACACGCCTGCTGCCCGCCGGAGCGGGTGGTTCCCCGTAACAGCAACAACTCTAAGGAGGCCAGCCGTGGCAAGTGTATTTCTCGGCATCAACGACCGGACCTTCACCTACAAGTGGGTCGCCGGTCGATCCGAGTTCCAAGGCACCGGGTTCCGCAACCCGATGGACTTTGCGTTCGGACCGGACAACTCGATCTACGTCGTGAACCGCTCCTACGAGTCCCGTGCCGACGGCACCCGCATCAACCTGTTTGTCTTGGATGATGATGGGACCGAGCATTATGTGACCGAGTTCGGCGGGTATGGCGAAGGCCCCGGCCAGTTCATGTGGCCAATGTCTCTCGCCTTGGACAAGGACACCAACGTCTACGTGTCCGACGAATATCTGCACCGCATCACCATCTTCGACAAGGATGGCAACTACGTCAGCCACTGGGGCACCCACGGCTCCGGCGACGGCGAACTGGACCGGCCGGCGGGCTTGGCCATCCGCGACGACGTTCTGTACGTGGTTGACAGCCGCAACAACCGGGTGCAGAAGTTCACCCTGGACGGTCAGTACATCTCCCAGTTCGGCAAGCAGGGGAGCGGCCCCGGCGAATTCAACCTGCCGTGGGGCATCGGACTGGACAAGGAAGGCAACGTCTTCATAGCCGACTGGCGCAATGACCGCATCCAGTCGTTCACCAGCGACGGCAAGTGGATCGCCAGCTTCGGCCAGCCGGGCACCGGCGGCGACGCTTCCTATGCCCGCGAGCATGGCGGCATCCGCTTGGTCAACCGTCCGGTGGGCCTGTTCAACCGCCCGACGGGCGTCGCCGTGGACAAGGATGGCGACGTCTATGTGGCGGACTGGCTCAACAACCGGGTACAGGTGCTGACCCCGGAGGGCCGGTTCATCACCGAGTTCACCGGTGACGCCGCCCTGTCCAAGCTGGGGGAGCAGAAGATCGAGTCCAACCCGGACATGGTCCGCCAGCGGAACGGCGTCCGCGACTTCACTCCCGAGAAGGTCCTCTGGGCCCCCGTGGCGGTGAAGGTGGACGACAACGGACGGGTCGTCATCGCCGACACCACCCGGCACCGCTTCCAGGTCTACCAGAAGAACGACGAGCCGGTGCTGGTCTAGTCCCGTAATCTGCTTGGAGAACCACCTCCAAGCGACGGAATCCAAAGGGGCAGGCGTCGAGCCTGCCCCTCTCTTGTGGAGTAGACATGACTCAGAGTCACGAACAAAGTGCCGGCACGCTGGCCCAGCAGATGTTCGGCCCACAGGCCGGGGTGTACGCCCAGAGCAAGGTGCATATCAGCGACGACAGCCTGGAATCTGTGCAGAAGCTCACCGACCCCGCCCTTCGACAAGCTCAGGATGATGGGAAACAAGCTCAGGGTGACGGTGAGGGCGCCACGCCCTACCGATGGACCGTCGACATCGGCACGGGAGCGGGATTCACCGCCTTCGCCATGGCGGAGGTGTCGGAGCGCGTGGTCGCCAGCGACATCACGCAGCCCATGCTGCAACAGACCCGGCGCATCAGCGGCGAGCGGGGCCTGGGGAACATCGGTCTGGCGCAGAACGCCGCGGAGTCGCTGCCCTTCGCCGATGGCAGCCTGGACCTGATCACCTGCCGCAAGGCCGGGCACCACTTCCGCGACTTCGAGGCGTTCCTGGACGAAACCGCGCGGACACTGAGGCCCGGCGGTGCACTGGTGATGGCCGACACAGTCGCGCCGGAGAACGATGCCCTGGCTGACTGGCAGAATGACATCGAACTACGACGGGACTTCAGCCACGTCGAGGACCGCAAGATCTCGGTGATACGACAAATGCTCGCGGTCCGCGGCCTGGGGGTCGTGGGTAGCGAGGACGAGCGGGTCTACCTGTGGTTCAACGACTGGGTGATACGGACAAAGGTGCCTGAGGAGGAAGCCCAGGCCCTGCGCCGGGAGTTCCAGGAGGCACCGACGGAGTTGAAGGAGGCCTTCCAGGTAGGTGCGCTGGAGGAGGATGGGGACTTCCTGTTCTCGTTCCCCGTCTGGGTTTTCCGGGCTGTGAAGGGGTAGGACCGGTTTACTAGGCCGGCCACCGCTCCAGGTTCCAGGCCATTTCCCAGAACTGGTGCTCCAGGCGCAGGCTGGTGGTGTAGGCGGTCTCCATGGCTGCCTGCTCGGCCGGGGAGGCGACGTTGCCCAGCTTGTCTGTCAGCGTGCGCATATGCAGGGCAAGGTCGCGGAACTCGTGGGACGAATACATGCCGACCCACTCGGCATACAGGGGCGCGTGAGTGGGAGGACCCCGGCGGTCGAGGTGCTCACCGATTTCCCAGTACCCCCACTGGCAGGGCAGCAATGAGGCAGCAAGCTCGCCGAAGCTGCCCTGTGAGGCGACGCGGATGAGGTAGCTGGTATAGGCCACCGTGGTCGGCGCTGGCCTGGTGGCCTCCAGTTCCTCGCGGGTGATGCCAAACTGGGCGCAGTACCCGCGGTGGAGCTCCATCTCGGTGTTGAGCGTCTCATCCAGGAGCCCCGCGAACCAGGACATTACCTCGAGTTCAGGGGCCCGGGCGGCGCCAAGGGCCAATACGCGGGCGTAGTCGATCAGGTACACATAGTCCTGGGCCACGTAGTACTTGAACCGATCGACTTCCAGGTTGCCGGCGCCGATGCCGCGTACGAAGGGGTGCTCCAGGATCGCCTGCCGGATGGGGAGGGCCCGCTCTTCCACACCTTCGATGAAGCTCATGCGCGCGCCTTACTCGTCCCGGTCAGGCCGACGGCGGTGGCGGAAAACCTCTGCCAAGGGAATTGACAGGCCGGGCAACAGGGGAGTGGTCAGGGTGTCGTCGGCACCCAGCACCGCCCGCTCCACATACTCGCCGTCCCGCAGCTCCAGCTGAGTGACCGTATCGTTGCGCGGATCGATGGGCCAGTATTCAAGGACGCCCGCCTCGGCGTAAATCTGGCGCTTGCGGACCAGGTCCCGGTTGCGGTCAGTGGAGAGTATCTCGACCACAATGTCGGGAGCGCCTTCAACCCATCTGCCATCCAGCACACCCGGCCGGCCCTCGCGGATGATGACGATGTCCGGTTCAGGTGCGCGCTGCAGTTCCCTGGAGAGGATGGTGGTCATTTCGTGGTAGAAGTGGGCCACGGGCTGCTCAAAGCCATCCAGGTATTCGTCGAGACGCCGGGAGAATTGGAGAATCAGGAACTGGTGGTCGCGAGTACCGGAAGACATGATGTAAAGTACCCCGTCGTCGAGCTCCCACTTGCCGTCGGTTTCACCGAGGGCCAGGAACTCGTCGAGGGACATGCGAGTGCCCGTTCGAAGGCCGGTTGTGGACATGGTCTGCTCCGTACCTACACCTCATGAATTACGCTTGGCCCAAGCCAATTGTAACAAAAAGCCTTTGTCGCATATGACAATCGCCGGGAAACCTGGAAGTTGAGTTTATCCACGTTTCCACGGTTTCCACACCTCTGGGGCGGCGGTGATGGGAAATATCTGACAGCCCCGCTTTCACCTTGTAGTTCGACAGCCTATAATTGGCGAACTAAGCAGGCGAAAAACCCCAGAATCATTACCGCGGATGTGATTTCCATGGAAGTAGTATTCACCCAAGATGTACCAAACAAGGCCCGTGCCGGAGAGACCCGGAATGTGCCCGACGGCTACGCACGCAACTACCTGCTGCCCCAGGGCCTGGCCGTGATGGCCACCCCGGAGGTATTGAAGCGTCTGCACAAGATCAGGTCGGCCGGCGACCAGGTCCGCATGCGCGAGACGCAAGTCCTCGAGGAGATCAGGGAGGCCCTGGACGAAACGGAGATCAGCGTGCAGGCCAGGGTTACGCCCACGGGCCGGTACTACGGGGCCATCACGAGCACGCACATCTCCATGGCCCTCGCCGAGGCCACCGGCCGCGAGATCGAGAGGCGCTGGATCGAAGTTTCAGAGCCGATCCGGGAGCCGGGCGAGTATGACATAATGCTCCGCTTCTCCACCGAGGTCGCAGCGACCATTCATGTGAGCGCCGAGGCCGAAGAGTAGCCGTGACCCTCTATGCGGAGAAACTGCTTCCGCATGACATTGAGGCGGAAGAGGCGGTGATAGGGTCGCTGCTGATCGACGGCGAGTGCTTCTCGCGGCTCGCTCCCGTGCTGCAAGGAGCGGACTTCTACCGGGAACGCAACCAGCTGTGCTACGACGCGGCCATGGCCCTGTTCCTGCGAGACCAGGCCATCGACCAGACCACGATGGCAGGCGAGCTGGCCCGGACGGAAAGGCTGGACACAGTGGGCGGCATGGCCTACCTGTCCCACCTGGTGGCAATCACCCCCACCTCGGCCCACGCCGAAGACTACGCCGAGAACGTGCAGCGCACCTCCACAATGCGCAAGCTGATCTCGGCGGCAGCACGCATCTCAGAGCTGGGCTACAACGACACGGACGACGTCGATTCAACGCTGCGTCAGGCGGAGGACGCGCTGTTCGCGGTACGCGGCGCCGGGCAGACCCGCGGGTTCGTACCTCTGCGTCAGATCTACGACCAGTACCTCCAGGACCGGTCTGGGCTGATCGAGCCACAGACCGATTCGACAGGCCCCGTAACGTCCGGCTACAGCGAGCTGGACGAGTTGCTGGGCGGCATTCAGAGATCGGACATGCTCATCCTGGGTGCGCGGCCTTCCCTGGGAAAGAGCACCCTGGCCCTGAACATCTGCCTGAACGCCGCCAAGAACGGGTCTACCGCAGGGTTCTTCAGCCTGGAGATGAGCCGGGAGCAGCTGGCGATGCGCATCCTGTCGTCGGAGGCAGAGATCGACTCGCACCTGCTGCGGTTCGGGCTGTACACCGAGGCCCAGGAGCAGCGCATCATCGACGCCATAGGCCAGCTCTCTGACCTGCCGGTGTACATCGACGACACGCCCTACCAGAGCATGATCGAGATGCGCAGCAAGGCGCGCCGGTTGTCCATGGAGCAGGGCCTCGACCTGCTGGTGGTGGACTATCTTCAACTGGTGCAGGGTCAGGCGCGCGGCTACAGCGGCAACCGGGTACAGGAGATCAGCGAGATCTCCCGCTCTCTCAAGGGCCTGGCCCGGGATTTGAACGTGGCGCTGATCGCGTGCTCGCAGCTGAGTCGATTGATCGAGAACCGTCCAAGCCACAGGCCGCTGCTTTCGGACCTACGGGACAGCGGCAGCATCGAGCAGGACGCCGATGTGGTGATGTTCATTCACCGCGAGGACATTTACATCACCGAAGAAGAGTGGGAGCAGCAGCATCCGGGGCAGCCATACCCCAAGAACATCGCCGACATCATCGTCGCCAAGCACCGCAACGGACGCACGGGCAACTTCCAGCTGGAGTTCCGCGACAACCTGGTACGGTTCGACTCCTTCGCCCGCGTCCCCGCTTTCTGGGAAGAATAACAGGACGAACGCCTCAAACCTGACCCTTTCGACTGAAGGGCAAGGAGGAAGAGGCAATTTCTTGGCCGGGTGGAATGGTCATGTCATTCACCGGTTTTCCGCGCGACACACTCTATACCCCCGTGCCTGACCCGCTCTTCGGCGCTCTGCTGGAGGACATCCAGGACCTGGGCGAGTTGAAGGTTACCCTGCGCTGCATGTGGCTTCTGCATCACAAGCGGCAGGGTGTCCGCGTCATATCGCTGCAGGAGTTTCTGGCCGATACCGTGCTTCTGCGAGGCCTCGCTTCGGAAGATAAAGCCGATCCTCCCGAAGAACAGCTGAGGCGCGGCCTGCGACAGGCGGTGAGACGGGGGACCCTGCTGGTCCATGGTAGCAACCCGGATGAGGCGGTGTTCGTGCTGAACAACGACGCGGGTCGTCGAACGCTGGCTCGGGTGAGAGAGGGCGGGGCCATACAGGACGCCGAGACCGGCGCAAGCGAGCCACCGGCAAGGCCGCGGGAGCGTCCCAACATCTATGCCCTGTACGAGGACACCATAGGAACCCTGACGCCCATCGTGGCGGAGCGGCTGAAGGAGGCGGAGGATAGGTACCCGCCCGGGTGGATCCGGGAGGCCTTCGAAATCGCGGCCCTGGAGAATAAGCGCAACTGGAACTACATCTCCGCCATACTGGCCCGGTGGGGGTCGGAGGGCAAGGGCGAATGGAAGGGCGGCAGCAATGACGATGGAAAGCCTGGGCGAAATACTTCGCAGAATCAGCGATCGAAATATAGCCAAGACTACGAACGGCGACGTGGCCGTACCGCCCCCAGGGGCAGAGCGCGCTGACGACTGCCCTCACTGCCACGGCAGCGGCTGGGTGACCTACCGCGTACACGTGGGGCACCCCGAATTCGGGCAGGCCGTCCCCTGCCAGTGCCGCCAGGACGACGACTCGCTGCCTTCCCGCATGGAATCGCTGAGGCGCTACAGCAATCTTGGATCCCTGTCGAGCCTCACATTCACGGCAACCCGGCCTGAGGGGCCGCTTGGCGATGTTGCTGCACGGCAGATGTTCGCCGACTCGCTGGCCCAGGGAGCGTCCTACGCTGAAAACCCCGAGGGCTGGCTGGTGCTCACGGGGCCATCCGGCAGCGGCAAGACCCACCTGGCCGCGGCCATCGCCAACCGGTGCATCGAGCGGCAACAGACCGCCTTCTTCATCGTGGTGGCCGACCTTCTGGACCATCTGAGGGCGGCCTATTCTCCGAGCAGCGAAATTGCCTACGACGACCTGTTCGAACAGGTCCGGAATGTGCCGGTGCTGGTGCTGGACGACCTCGGCGGTCAGAGCTCAACGCCGTGGGCGCAGGAAAAGCTGTTCCAGGTCATCAACCACCGGTACAACAATTCCCTACCCACCGTCGTAACCGTCAGGGGACCAATGGCGCGACTGGATGAGTCGTTACGCACCCGCCTGGAGGCCAGCGACGGGCGATCGACCGTGCTGCAACTGGGGCATTTCAACAGCTCCCTGGCCCTGGGCATAGGGGTGGTCCGGCCGGAAATGCTGGCCCGCATGACATTTGACTCGTTCGACACGACCGGAGGGCAGAGGGCGAGCAAAAAGGACCAGGAAGGGTTGGCCCGTGCCCTCAGTGCGGCGGAGACCTTCGCCAGCTTCCCCGAGGGGTGGCTGCTGTTTACCGGCAACCGGGGCTCCGGGAAGACCCACCTCGCGGTGGCCATTGCCGGCGAGAGCCTGAGGCAGGGACGCCAGGTGTTCTTTGCCTTCGTGCCTACACTGCTGGACCACCTGCGCATGACCTACAGTCCCGAAAGCCCTGTGGGATTCGACGAACTGTTCCAGCAGGTTCTCAACGTGCCCCTGCTGATCCTGGACGACCTGGGTGCGGAGAACAGCACCGCCTGGGCCGAGGAGAAGCTGTACCAGATAGTGGTTCACCGTCACGAGGCCAGGCTTGCCACTGTCATCACCACCGCGTCGACGATGGAAGAACTGGAAGATGTAAAGCCTCGTATCGGGTCCCGACTGGTGGACGGAATGGTGGTGGACTGGGTGCCCATCGACGCCCCAAACTTCCGGGACCAGCGCCGCTAGGGCATCGCTGGCCGTTGTGCTAGACTAGGGCCGCTACGAAAAGGGGGCCTGAAATGGCGCAGGAAGAGCAGTACCGGGTCATCCGAGATCGCAACGTCATGGTGCCCATGCGGGACGGCGTGCGTCTGGCCACCGACATATACCGGCCCGATTCTCCGGGGCGCTTTCCTGCGCTGGTGACGCGGGGGCCGTACGGCAAAGACGGCTACGCCGACAACCAGGAGCACTCCATCTGGTTCTTCCCCCAGCGGGGCTACGTGGTTGTGAGCCAGGACTGCCGGGCGCGCTTCGACTCCGAGGGAGAAAACTACGACCCCCTGTTCCAGGAGGGACAGGACGGCTACGACACCGTGGAGTGGGCCGCCCGCCAGCCTTGGTGCAACGGGCGGGTGGCCACCACCGGGCAGTCGTACCTGGGAGCGACGCAGTACACGCTGGCCACCGGTCTGCGCCCGCCGCACCTTGCCTGCATGGCGCCCGTCTCGGCGTCGGCGGACTTCCACCAGAGTTGGGTGTATCACACCGGCGGCGCGATGGAGTGGGGCTGGATGGTGCCCTATGCCATCCACAAGGGCCGGAACACGCTGGCCCGGGCAGACCGGGAGGACCTGCTGGCGCAGATGGACGAGTATGTCCTGCCTCCCGACAACTTTGCCCAGCCGCTAACCGACGCCTGGTTCCGGCACCTGCCGCTGCGGGACTGGATCGACCGGCTGAAGGAGACGGCGCCCTACTTCCACGAGTACTTCGACCAGGAGAACGACGGGCCATACTGGTCGGGCATCAACCTGATACGGAACGCACAAAAAATCTCGCTGCCGATGTTCCATGTCAGCTCGTGGTACGACATCTTTCTCGAGGGCGCACTGAACGGCTACCAGGCACTGAGGGACCGGGCAGCCACGTCCGAGGCCCGGAGAAGCCAGCGGCTGCTGGTGGGGCCGTGGGCGCACATACGGCCATACACCGCTCCCACTTCGGTCGACACCGGGGACATCGACTTCGGCCCGGAGGCGCGCATCGAGCTGCACGAGCACCTGCTCCGCTGGTTCGACTACTGGCTGAAGGACATCGAGACCGGCCTGATGGAAGAGCCGCCGGTGAGCATCTTCGTGATGGGCGAGAACCGCTGGCGCGCCGAGAGTGACTGGCCGCTGGCACGCACGCACTACACCAAGTGGTACCTGCACTCCGGCGGCTCAGCGAACACTCTGGAAGGCGACGGCACGCTTTCCACCTCTCCGCCGGCAGAAGAACCGTTCGACGTCTACTCCTACGATCCTGCCGACCCGGTGCAGACGCGGGGCGGCAGCACCCTGATAATCCCTCAAGGGGTGGCCGACCAGCGGGAGGTGGAGTCGCGGGAAGATGTGCTGGTCTACACCTCGGGGCCGCTGGAGCGGGACATGGAGCTGACCGGTCCCATCACCGTAACGCTCTACGCCGCCAGCACCGCGGTGGATACGGACTTCACGGCCAAGCTGGTGGACGTGAGGCCGAACGGCTATGCCCACAACCTGCAGGATGGGATCGTGCGCGCAAGGTTCCGCACCTCGGCGGCTGAACCGTCCCTGATCAGGCCGGGGCGTATCTACAAATACGAGATCGACCTGTGGTCGACCAGCCATGTGGTGTTTGCAGGCCACCGGGTGAGGCTGGAGATCTCCAGCAGCAACTTCCCGCGATTCGACCGCAATCCCAATACGGGAGCCCCCATCGGCGTCGATACGAGTCTGGAAACGGCCCTGCAGACAGTGGTGCACTCTGCGGACTACCCTTCGCATGTGACCCTGCCGGTGATACCACGTTAATCCAAGAACACACCCCCACCCTAGCCCTTTCCCTGAGGGGGAGGGAATTTTCATTGAGGGTACGCCCACACTCTGACCACCTCCCAGAGGGGGAGAGAATTATCAAAGGAAACTGACAAGTATGAGCACATCCCGACAGGTGTTTTCGTCGGCCCAGCGTCAGTTGCTTGATGCTGTTCTGGACCGGCTGATCCCTCCGCAGGAGAGCCGGCCCGGGGCAGGGGCGCTGGGCATCGGCGACTTTGTGGAATCGGTGGCGGTGGGCGAGCCGGGCTTGACCCGCATTTTCGTGCAGGGTCTGGCGGCCATCGAGATCGCCTCCGCAGAGCGCGGGCCCGACGGGTTCGTCAATCTGTCGGACGAGGCGAAGGATGCCGCCCTGCAGGCCGTGGAGCAATCGAGCCGCAACTTTTTCGACCAGCTCATTCTGCAGACATATAATGGATATTACACAAACTTGACAGTGTTCGACTCAATTGGATATACTCTGCCTTCTGTTCCCTCTCCGGGAGCAAAACTCGACCTTTTGGACGAGACTTTGTTGGAGGCGCAGCGCCAACGACCCCCCTTCTGGACTCGGGTATAGCCGATTTAGCGGGCGGGCAGACGGCATTTGTGCCGGGGGGAAAGCCATGCCCGCGCCCAATCGCAGAGAAGAATTCGATCTCAAGCTGGTAGGTCTGGAAGCGGAGGTTGAGAGGCTCGCCCATTTTGTTGGCGAGACAATCCA
Organism: Dehalococcoidia bacterium; assembly: GCA_965216065.1. Classification (GTDB taxonomy): domain Bacteria; phylum Chloroflexota; class Dehalococcoidia; order Lucifugimonadales; family UBA3495; genus VXOI01. The sequence goes on along the minus strand of CBDCFB010000001.1, from coordinate 1,092,884 downwards.
GCGCTCCGTTGAAGCACTGAAAGCCCGGGACCTGGCAGTCTCCCGGCAGGTCATCGACGACGATGACTATGTCGACAGCAAGCAGGCTGAGATCGAGGCCCGGTGCATCGACCTCATCGCCACTCAGCAGCCCGTGGCTCGTGACCTGAGGGCTATCATCGCCCTGCTGCACATCGGTGTAGAGCTGGAGCGCATGGGCGACTACGCCGAAGGCATCGGCAAGATCAGCCTGTCCATCGGCGAAGAGCAGACCCTCAAGCCCCTGATCGACATTCCGCTGATGGCCCAAAAGGCGACGGACATGCTGGCCGACAGCATTGACGCGCTGCTGACGCGGGATACCGAGAAGGCGCAGGCGGTGTGCGACGCCGACGATGAGGTGGACGACCTGTACGACAGGGTGTACCACGACCTGCTGGACTACATGATCAACGACCCGGAAACGGTCCAGCGGGCCACCTACCTGCTATGGGTGGCACACGACTTGGAGCGCATCGCGGACCGTGCCACCAACATCGCCGAGCAGGTGGAGTTCCTGGTCAAGGGAGTAGGCGTCAGCATGCAGATGGCTCCCACCCGTGCAGGCCAGCGAGAACGGGCACTGACTGTTTTCCGATAACCACGCGACTGGCGTCCCCCAGGGGCCGCCGGTTTTCTGTTTGAGGAAATATCCTATTCCGTCGTCCGCGTGGCGAATCGCCTTTCAACGTCTAAAGAATCCGTTCGTGGAGAAATTCCTCCCGCGAACGGATTGTTTTTTGAGCAGCTTTCATCGTCCTGGCCCACTGATGCTCTTGGCCAACGGCAATCTCTGGCCCCCGGCACAGGGTCTCTTACTTGTTCCCTCTCCCCCCGGGAGAGGGTTAGGGTGAGGGCGTACCCTCATTAGGTCGCAAGCAATCGAACCGCAGAATTTCACCCCAACCCAACCTTCCTCCCAAGGCGGAGGGAGAATTAAAAGACCCTGGGCCCCCGACAACTGCGACTTGACAGGCCTGCTTATGCTGCTTATTATTGGAACATATATTTCGTACATACGTTTCTCAGAGGTAAGCCATGGCCGGAGCACAGGTAACGGAAATTCACTGCAAGACACTGCTCAACCGGTTGGACGTGCCGTTCTTCCCGTTCCGGTGGACGCTCAACCCCTACCGGGGGTGCCGGCACGCCTGCAGTTACTGCTATGCCAGGCCAACCCACGAGTTCTGGGGTATGGACGCCGGGCGGGACTTCGAGCAGCGAGTATTCGCCAAGGTCAACGCGCCGCAGGTGCTGCGGAAGGAGTTGAAGCGGCCCAGCTGGAGGGGAGAGTGCATCGCAATCGGCACTGCTTCCGATCCCTACGAGCCTGCCGAAGCGGAGTACCAGCTGACCCGCGGGGTGCTGCAGGTGTTGTTGCACTTCTCGAATCCCGCCTCGATCACCACGAAAGGGGTGCTGGTCACGAGGGATGTGGACCTGCTCAAGCAGCTGAGTGAGGTGGCTGAGGTGAGCGTGAATTTCAGCGTAGGCACGGTGGACGACGAGGTCTGGAAGCTGACCGAGCCGGGTGCGCCCCGGCCGATGGCACGGCTGGAAGCCATGCAGCACCTGGTTGAGAACGGGATCAACGCGGGCGTGATGATGGCACCACTTCTGCCAGGCATCAGCGACCACGAGGAGAACATCACCGCCGTGGCCGAGGCGGCCCACAATCATGGCGCCCAGTTCCTTGGCTCCAACGTCCTGTTCCTCAAGCCGGGATCGAAGGAATGGTTCATGCCAATGCTGAAGGAGACCTACCCGCACCTGGAGCAGGCCTACGCAAAGATGTATCGCAAGACCTACGCTCCGGAGGAGTACACCAAAAGTGTGCTCTCGATCGTGGACCGTGAGCGCCGTCGCTGGGGGCTGGACCGGCGCCACCGGGACCCGGCTCCCAAGCCGAAGAGGGGGCAGTTGGCGCTCGCACTGGCGCAGGAACCTCCGAATCGGGGCAAGTCCGACAGGGCCGAAAAGTCTGGTCAGGGCCAGCTGGAACTGGCCCTGACCGCATAGCCAACAACAGACACTGCCAACGCCAGGGTTTTGAATCAGTTGGTCGAGACAACTGAAAGCCCCTGAAGAGCAACTGCACTGGATTCCTGCTTTCTCAGGAATTACGACTTGGCACCAGGCATTTGTCTCGTACTCTCGACGGGCATCTGTCTCACACTATCTCGGACAACCCGAAACGAATTACTGCAACAACTCGGATACTACTCACAGAAAAGAGTCCGCCCGTCCCCCGTTTCAGGGGACGGGCGGATGTGCTTACCCGAAGGCTGAGATCTGGCTCACATCATCGTGTGTAGCTGTAAACGTCGCCGGACCGGTCGCAGTTCAGGCGTCGGCTCAGGTGCAGCCCCTCCAGGATGAACTCGACAGCGGCAGCAACGACCTCGGGCCGCTGGTCGCCTTCGGTCAGCTTGGCAACCGCAGCGCCCATGCCGTCGATCGAGGCCACCATCTCCGGGTAGTTTGCAGCCGGCATGTCGCTGCCGGTCAGCGCGGCGCCGCCCAGATCGAATGCCATTATCACGTCTTCCAGGTCTTCGAGGTTGAAGCTGCTGCCGAAGACGCGCAGCACTGCACGGCGGGTGAGCTCGTCGGTCAACCGGGACTCGCGGCCCTCCTCGAAGGTTTCCAGCTCGATCTTTCCGGCAAAGGACGCAACAATGTAGGGAAGGTCGCTGACACGGGGGCAGGCCCACTCCTCACCGTTGACGATGCTGCGACGAACGGCGTTCGAGAGGGCAGTCTCGAAGTTGGATATGGAGACCCGGACGCTGACCCCCGATCGCTGGTTGATCTCGCTGCTGAGCCGGGCCTGGGCGGTGATTTCGGCAAGGATGCGCTTCATGTAGTCGGGCACCACCAGCCGGTCCTCGTCGGGGAATCGGTTGCGCTCCTGCTCCATGATGGCGATTTCGTCCCGCGGGTCGCGGGGGTAGTGGGTGTGAATCTGGGAGCCGTAACGGTCCTTGAGCGGCGTTACGATGCGCCCCCGGTTGGTGTAGTCCTCCGGGTTGGCCGTGGACACCACGTAGACGTCAAGGGGCAGGCGGACGCGGTAGCCCTTGATCTGCACGTCCCGCTCTTCCATCAGGTTGAACAGGCCCACCTGGATGCGCTCGGCCAGGTCAGGCAGCTCGTTGATGCAGAAAATTCCGCGGTTGGTGCGAGGCACGAGGCCGTAGTGGATGACCAGCTCGTCAGACAGGTAGTGCCCCTCTGCGACCTTGATGGGATCAATCTCGCCGATCAGGTCAGCGATTGAGATGTCGGGGGTTGCCAGCTTTTCGGAGTAGCGCTCTTCACGGGGCACCCACTCGATGGGAGTGAAGTCGCCCTCCTCCGCCACCCGGTTGCGGCAGACCTGGCAAATGGGGCTGTAGGGGTTGTCGTTAATTTCGCAGCCCGCGATCTTGGGGATGTATTCGTCCAGCAAGGCCACAAGGCCGCGGATCAGCCGGGACTTGGCCTGCCCACGCTCTCCCAGGAGGATGACGTCCTGCCCGGCCAGGATGGCGTTCTCAAGTTGCGGAATCACGGATTCTTCGAAACCGATGATCCCGGGGAACACAAGCTCCTCGGCCCGAATCCGTGCAATCAGGTTGTTTCGTATCTCTTCACGGACGGGGCGAACCTCGTATCCGCTGTTTCGCAAATCGTCAATGGTCAGCAGGGAAGCGTAGTCAGTCATGAGGAAAGGCTCCAATCCGCTGCTTGGAATGCTTCCGTGGTGGGCCTGAGCGAAGCCGGTACAAACTTACCACAAGTTGCCCTATAATTGAACGAAGCGGCGAAACGCGGGAGGGACTGACAATGTTCATGCGCATGGCGGTTCCGTTACTGTTGATGTTCTTCCCACGCTTGATGCCTCACCTGATTCGCTTCGGGCGCTTGGTGTGGCGGCTCAGTTTCGACAAGCGGGTGCCGCTGGTGCTGCGCCTCTTGTTGCCGCTGGCGATAGCCTATACGCTGTCACCCATTGACCTGATCAGGGACAGAATCCCATATCTGGGGCGATTTGACGACCTCATCTTCATCGCATTGGCCCTGCTGTTCCTGGTCAAGCTGTCTCCCAAGGAAGTCGTGGACGAGCACAACGGTGTCGCCCCGAAGACGAACCGCCCCGAGGACGAGGACCCGGAGAAGGTGGTCGACGGTACCGGCCGGGTCATAGACGACAAGTAGCTCCTTCGGCTTCCCTGGGAAGCTTTGACCGTTCTAGCGATTGTCTTCACCATTATTTCACCTGAACCCGGTGCGTGTCATCATGCCTTCCGATTTTGAAACTCTGCGCGTTTCCGGGACCGTGATGCGATCGCGTCCGGAGGGAAGCGTTGTCCCCATTGAAGGCATGGGGCTGTACATTCACGTGCCATTCTGCAAGACCAAGTGCCCCTATTGCGACTTCAACACCTACCAGGGCATCGAGTCGCAGATGGGTGCGTTCCTTGAGTCTGTTACCTCCGAGCTGCGGCTGTGGGGCAGGGCACTGGGACGCCCGAGAGTGCGGACGGTGTTCTTCGGTGGAGGCACTCCATCCTACCTCCCGCAGGGCGATATCGCCGGAATCCTGTCGGCCGCGGACGAAGCCTTCGAGATAGACCCGCAAGCCGAAATCACCATCGAGGCCAACCCTGGCGACCTGAATGGCGACGCGTGCCGGGGCCTGTTGCGCCAGGGCGTGAACCGGTTGAGCATAGGGGTCCAGAGCCTGGACAACAGCCTCCTGCAACTCCTGGGGCGACGTCACAGTGCGGATGGGGCCATCGAAGCGTTCCTGCTGGCGCGGGAGGCAGGATTCGAGAACATAAACCTGGACCTCATGTACGGACTGCCCCACCAGAGCCTCGCCCAGTGGGAGGACACGATCGGCAGGCTGGCGGGCCTGGCGCCTGAGCACATCTCGATGTATGCCCTCACCCTGGAGGAGGGTACCCCGATGCACCTCTGGGCGAAGCAGGGGAAGATCCCGGAACCCGACCCCGACATGGCCGCCGACATGTATGCGACGGCGCGCCAGGTGCTGGGAAATGAGGGTTTTCATCACTACGAGATATCCAACTGGGCCCGGCCGGGCCTGGAATCGCGCCATAACCTGATCTATTGGCGGAACGAACAGTACCTCGGCGTGGGACCGGGGGCGCACTCGCGGCTGGGGGAGTACCGGTTCTGGACGACTCTCGGACCCCGCGAGTACGCCGAGCGGGCATCGCGCTGGTCGCAGGCGGGCAGCGGGGAATGGGACGAGTTCGGGGAAGACGAACTCGGAAGCGCGCAAACGGTAGAAGGGTGGGAGCACATCGACGCGGACACGTCATGCGTCGAGACGATGTTCCTGGGGCTCCGCCTGCTGGACGGGCTTGACCTGGTACGGGCATCCGATGTCTTGGGGCAGGACCTGTCCCTGAGGTACGGAGCCGAGATCGAGGAGCTCCTGGCGCTCGGCCTGCTTCGCATTGAGAAGGACACAATTCGGCTCGACGAATCGGCCTACCTCATAGCCAACCAGGTCTTTACCCGCTTCCTGTAGTCGCGCTGGTAGTCGCGCTGGTAGTCGCGTTGGCACTGTCCCGGCTTTCTTGTGTTAATTTAGCGGAACGAAATCGCCCATCGGGTGAAGCCTCAAGGGTCGTGCAATCCGGGGGCGTCGCCGGCCAGGGTGGGTTGACGGTACGAAACATCGGGGCGGACCGGATATGTATGTAATCGGCACTGCAGGGCATGTTGACCACGGCAAGTCCACGCTGGTGAAGGCGTTGACGGACATCGACCCGGACCGGCTCCCGGAGGAGAAGGAGCGGGAGATGACGGTGGACCTGGGCTTTGCGTGGATGACGCTGCCCAGTGGCCGGGAAGTCAGCATCGTCGACGTCCCGGGCCACGAGCGGTTCATCAAGAACATGCTGGCAGGCGTCGGTGGCATCGACCTGGCGCTGCTGATCGTCGCCGCCGACGAGAGCGTCATGCCCCAGACCCGCGAGCACCTGGCGATCCTGGACATACTGCGAGTCACACGGGGCATGGTGGTGGTCACCAAGACCGACCTCGTGGACGAAGAACTGGTGGAACTGGTGAAGGCCGAGGTTGAGGACACCCTGCAGGGCACGTCGTTCGAGGGCTGCCCGATGGTCGGGGTATCGGCTTACTCCGGCGACGGCATGGACGAGCTGAAGGGAATGATCGACGGTGTCCTTGACGACACCGAGATGCGTCGCGACCTGGGTCGCCCTCGTCTGCCCATCGACCGCTGCTTCACCATCTCGGGGTTCGGTACCGTGGTGACCGGGACATTGATCGATGGATCCCTGGCCGTGGGGCAGGAAATCGAGCTGGCGGGGTCGCACCAGCGGGCCAGGATCAGGGGGCTGCAGAGCCACAAGACAAAGGTGAGCAGCGCTGAGCCCGGGGTGAGGCTGGCGGTCAACCTGTCGGGCATCTCCCGAGACGACATACAGCGTGGCGAGATCCTGACTTCGCCGGGCTGGCTGAGGCCGGCCTGGCGGGTGGATGCCCGGTTGCGTATGGTCAACGATTCCCCCCACCCGCTCAAGCACAACGAAGGCGTTACCTTTCATCTCTTCACCAGCGAGTCACCCGCCCGGATCAGGTTGCTGGACTCCGAGCGCCTCGACGCCGGGGCAGAGGGATGGGTGCAACTGCTTCTGTCGGAGCCTCTCCCGATGGTGAAGGGGGACTACTTCGTCGTGCGCTCCTCGGAAAGCACCCTTGGCGGTGGCCAGGTGGTGGACCCCAACCCGCGTCGGCGACACCGCCGGTTCGACGCCGATGTGTCGGAGCGGCTGATGCTGCTGGACGAAGGGGCCGACGCGGATGTGATCGTAAGCGTTGCGGAACAGTGGGGGCCATGCGACCTCAGCGAACTCTCCCGAAGAGCCAATTTAACGAGAGAGGAGGCCCTGGAACGGGCCATCGAGCTTGCGGAAGAAGGCGACCTCGTGGCGCTGGGCGACCTGGCCTCCGATGGGGACGCCGTGGTCTACTCTGCGCTGAGCTGGGGCACCGTGAAGGGAAGGCTGGCCTCGGTGCTCCGTGCCTACCACGACCAGTATCCCCTCCGTAAGGGGGCGCCGGCTCAGGAAGTGCGCAGCCGCCTCGGGATGTCGCAACCGGTGTACCTGCGGGCGCTGGCACGGCTGACTGCGGAGGGCTTCGTGGCCGAGGACGGACAGGCGGTGCGGCTTCCAGGCCACGAGGTGCAGTTCACGCAGCAGATGGAACAACGAGTGGCGAGGTACCTGCAGTCGCTGGAGGGCGAGCCCTACTCTCCTCCAACCGACGAGCCGCTGGAGGCCGAGCTCCTGGGAGCGCTGGTGGAGCAGGGGAAGGTGGTGCGCGTTGGCGACTCTGTGGTATTCACCGCCGACGTCTATCGAGAAATGACGGGGCGCATCGTGGAGCACCTTCGCTCCAATGGCAACATCACGGTCGCTGAGGCGCGCACGCTGTTCAACACCAGCCGCAAGTACATCCTGCCCCTGCTGGAACGAATGGACCAGGAACAGATAACGCGCCGCAATGGCGACGAGCGGGTGCTGCGGTAGGCTAACCCAAAGCCTCCAGCCTGGACGCCGGGGGAGCACCCGTTCAGGCTCTGACTGGCGTCGGTGCTATACCGAGACCGTGGAGTGGCTGCGGGACAACAGGCCCAAAGTGCACCTGGTAATCTCCCCCCTGGGTACGCTGCTGGTGTCTTGGGTTCTGGTATCAGCTATCGGCGCCGGGCAATGGTGGAGCGACCGCAGTTCACTGGAATTGACCGGGCAGATAGTACCCTTGGGAGGCGTCATCTACGGTTCGGGCATAATGGTCTTGGAGGCAACGGGCAGAATGCTATGGGCATTGGCTGAACGCCAGAGAGACATTGACAGAGGCCGTGAAGAAGGCCGCGCGGAAGGTCGACGGGAAGGCCGGCAAGAGGGAATGGAAGAAGCCATCAGGAAACTGTTGGAACGAGGCGTGGACCTCCCTCCTGATGTGATCAAGGACATAGAGAAGCCCGAGCAGAAATAGCGGCCCTCTAATCTGCTCCCGATTCCAGCGCTGTGTGGAGCGAACGAGCCGCACTGGAATTGACGGGGCAGATAGTGCCGCTGGGAGGCGTTCTCTACGGTTCGGTCATCCTGGTCTTGGAGGCAACGGGCAGAATGCTATGGGCATTGGCGGAACGCCAGAGAGACATTGACAGAGGCCGGAAGGAAGGCCGACGGGAAGGCCTGCAAGAGGGAATGGAAGAAGCCATCAGGAAACTGTTGGAACGAGGCGTCGACCTACCTGCCGACTTGCTGAAGGACATCAAGAGGCCCGACCAGAAATAAGGGCCATGAGGCAATTCAAGATTCGGGCGCATTGCGGTTTCAGGGCAGCCGCTCCAGGTAGTCCAGGAACTCCTGGTAGGTGGAGAACTGGGAGACGGTGTTCAGGAAGTGTCCCAGCGTTTCGCTTCGCTCCCGCAGGCCCCGCAGTTGGCCCTCGATGGGACTGATTGACGCGGCGCTGGTGGCGTAGGAGCCGTAGAAGGCAAAGTAGGCCTGGTTGATCTTCCGAATCCGGTATCCTCGCTCCAGGAGACCCTGCCGGCGCTCCTCCATGTACCTCTCAGCATCCTCAACGCGACCGTGTTCCAGCAGGCCCTCAGTGTGCAGCCGGGTCTCGCGCATGTAGTCGTTGAAGTCGAACGCGTTGGAGTCGCGCTCGGACGGAGGCGACGGGGGCTTGCGGTCGAACTTGATACCGGTCATCGCCTCGTAGGCCCGGTCGCCGATTTCCCAGCCGCCCAGGGTGGCCGCCGTCTCGTTGAGGGAGGTCATGTCCGGGTTGTCCCAGAAATGCTGGCCCAGGGGCTGGAAGAAGAACCAGTTATGCAGCCACTCGTGGGCGACCACCGTCACGGAGTGGTGCAGGCTGGTCCCGGACGATATGACAGAGGGATAGGTGCCGATCCCGCCAGTATCGACCACAATGGCCGAAAGGTCTCGCTCTTCCAATGTGATGCTTTCCAGCAGCTCCCGGTCTTCAGGCAGGACGCCGTGCTGAAGGAGTATGTTGTCCAGCCTGAGAATTTGGTCCCGCGGCGAAGTGACCAGCAGGGACGGTGAACGGCTGAGTACCGTATCCACGGGCGGGAGGATGGCACCGACCCGTGAGGCGAATCCCTCACCCTCCAGTATGGAGCTGACCTCTCGCTCGATGGTCTGCTCGACCGCGGGCCGGATCCCGGACAGGCCGTCCCTGACTTCAGCAAGACCGTGGCTGATTCTTTCCGCCTCCGGTGAAGACACCTCCACGGTCAGTAGCTCGCTCTCCAGCCGCCGCCCCTCCTGGGCCAGGCGGAAAAACTCTTCGGCGAGAGCAATGCGTTCTTCGCGAGGGGGCTGGGAGTTCCAGGGAAGCAGTGCGACGAGCTCGTGGTACCACTTGTCGAAGACGTTACCCACCTCCCACGCCAGGAGATTGAAGCGGAAAGAGGCAATGGCCACCTCGGACTCGCTGGGGCGATAGTCCCTTCCAGCCCAGAGCAAGAGGGATGCCAGCGCCAGAGCACCCAGGAATCGGGAGAAGCCGAGGAATACGGAACGCAGTGTTTGCGGCCTTGGCAGCTTGAGGCAGACTCCCAACCGAGTGGCGCCACTCATCGCTTCTGCTCCGAATGCGCGATCAAGTCCGCCCGCTCATCCTGTCCTGGGAGGGAGGGGTTCCCGGGTCAGGCCAAGACCCGGTACCGGTAGCTGGACTCCATCAGATCGCCTTCCTCGAAGCGGCTGAACCGCAGTGGAGAGATGTCGATGCTGGTCGAACGGCCCTGGGCAACCAGTTCGGCCACGGTCAGGCCGATCATGGGTGACAGCTTGAACCCGTGGCCGCTGTACCCCACGGCGCAGTACAGCCCGTCGATTCCGGGAGCGCGGTCCAGGATCGGATGCCAGTCGGGTGTGGTGGTGAAGAGGCCAGCCCAGCTCCCACGGAAGTAGGCGTCGGACATCGCCGGTATGCGGCGGACCAGCTTCTCCTTCGCCCCCACCATGTCCTCCACACCGGCAAGCTGGTTGTAGGTCTCCACATCGGCCTCTTCGTCTTCGCCGAACCCCATTACGGTCATCCGCGCGCCGTCGGGGCGGAAGGAGAAGTTCTGGGCAATGTCGCCGACCGCAGGGTGAAGGGGCAGGCGGTCCACCGGACGGGCCAGCGACGCCACCTGGTGCCTGACAGTGACCAAGGGCACGTCCACGCCCACCCTGGCCAGCTCGGCCTTGGACCACGGCCCGGCCGCCATCACCACCGCCGGGGTCTCGATGCGGCCCTGCAAGGTATTCACGGCCCTGATCCTGCCTCCCTCGACATCGATGCCTGTGGACTGAACGCCCAGGTTTATCTCGGCGCCCAGTTCCCGGGCGGCGTTGGCGTAGGAAGATGTGACCAGGTATGGGTCGGCATACCCCGACTGGGGTTCCCATCCCATGGCCTCGTCCTCGGAGACCGACACCATCGGAGCGATGTCGCGAAGGTCAGCCTCGGTTACGACCATCGTATCAATGCCCAGGCCGACCTGCATGGCGCAGTTGTGCTCGAGCCCGGGACGGTCCTCTTCCTTTACCACCACCAGGTAGCCGGTCTCGGTAAAGCCGGACGGGCCGCCAACTATCTCCTCAAAGTTGGTGAAGACTTTGAGGCTCTCCCAGGCCATGGTGGCCGTAACCGGGTTGGAGTAGTGCATGCGGCAAATGGACTGGCTGCGCCCAGTGGAACCAGCGTTCAGTATGTCCTTCTCCAGGAGAACGGTGTTGGTGATGCCCAGCCTGGCCAGGTTGAAGAGGATGCTGCATCCCATCACTCCTCCGCCTATGACCACCACGTCCGCCGTAGATTTCATGGGTAATCCTCCTGCCGGATGTACGAACAGAGCCGCACCAATTGTCGCGTCCGTGATTATACTTGACCGCCCGTCGGGCCGTTAGCGGCGAAGCTTTCCGTTAGCATGACGGCCTCAACGTTTCGGACGCAGGCGGGCCGCATTTTCGCGCTCTCAGGCGTCGATAACCCGTCATCACTTCTCCAGCCAAGCCGATCCCCTGAGACCGGCAACTTCGGAAGAAAAATTGTTGACCTGGGTGATTGACAATTATTCCACCCTAAATTAGAGTAATGATCGTGAATAGTAACTGGCACGCAGTATTGGCATGTTGCTCCTGTCCGCCCACATAGGTGCGGTAGTTTGCTGCGTTAGCCTCATAGCGCGTACAGACCTAATCGCCCGCCAATGAATTCAGAGTTGGCGGGTTTTATTTTGTCAAATTTCATGCAGGATATTCTTGGAGGAGAACTTGAGTAGCCAGACCTTTAGCCAGCAGCGCACCCTGGAGGACATTCATAGCGACAGCCTGGAACTGGCCAGGTCGTCGGAGGCGATAATCCCGTTCATGGACGAAGAGGTTGTGAGGCTGGAGGAGGAATCGGCTCGATTCGGTTCCGGAGAGCTGGACAACGCGACATTCACACCCTTCCGGCTGCGGCAAGGGGTATACGGACAGCGCCAGGCCGACGTGCAGATGATCCGGGTCAAGATTCCGGGCGGCATCCTGACCGCAGAGGCCATGGACGGCCTGGGCGAGGTGGCCGACAGGTACGCCCCGCTGGGCAAGGGCCACATCACCACCCGGGAGAACGTTCAGTTCCACCACATCCCACTGGCCGAGTGCCCCGAGGTCCTGCGACTGCTGGGCGAAGTCGGCCTCTCCACCCGAGAAGCGTGCGGCAATACGGTTCGCAACGTGGTCGGCTCTCCCTACGCAGGCGTTGACCCTGACGAAGTATTCGACCCGACGCCCTACCTGGCTGCTTACGTGCGCTTCGGCGTGCGGCATCCCATCACCCAGGGCTTCCCTCGCAAGTTCAAGTCGGCCTTCACCGGTACCGACGTCCGCGACCATGTATCTGCCGCCATCCAGGACCTGACCTACGTGTCGCAGACTCGCGTGGTAGACGGCAAAGAGGTGCAGGGCTTCAAGGTCTTCTGTGGCGGCGGCACCTCAATTATGCCCAGGCTGGCCAAGCCACTGTACGAGTTCGTGTCGACCGACGATTACCTCCGGGTGGCCCTGGCGATCTGGACGGTCTTCAACAACGCCGACATGCTGCGCAAGAACCGCATGATGGCCCGGCTCAAGGTGCTGATCGACCGCATCGGTCTGGACGAGTTCCGGACCATGGTGGACGCCGAACTGGAGAAGATCGGGCCCATTGACCCCACGCCCTACATGGAGATTGACGACCTGCTAAGCGAGACTCCTCCCGTGGCCCCGGCACCCAACGGCGTCGGCGCGTCGGAGGAGTTCCGAAAGTGGCGGGAAACCAACGTGGAGGCGCAGCGCCAGCAGGGCCACTACGCAGTGATGGTCAAGCCTGAACGCGGCGACCTGACCGGCTCGCAGTTCCACGCCATCGCCGACATCATGCGGCGCTACACCGGCGGCCGGGCCCGGGCCACGCAGGAGCAGAACCTGGTGTTGCGCTACATCCCGGAGGGTTTCCTGCACCAGGTATGGGAAGAGCTGGACCGGATCGGTCTGGCCGAGGCCGACGCCCGGGCCATTACCAACGTGGTGTCCTGCCCCGGCACCGACAGCTGCAAGCTGGGCATCACCTCCTCCATGGGTCTGGCCAAGGCGCTGCGCGACGAGATGGACGAGTGGGGCGGCGACCTGCTGGATGACCAGGGTGTGAAGGGCATCCGCATCAAGATGTCGGGCTGCCCCAACGGCTGCGGTCTGCACCACATCGCTAACATCGGCTTCCACGGCGCGGCCCTCAAGGGCCCTGACGGCCAGCAGGTGCCGGCCTACGAGCTGTTCCTGGGCGGCAACTACGGCGACAACCGGGTAGAGGACTCCCGCGTCGGCACTCGCATCCCCCGGGTAAAGGTGCCTGCAAAGGCGGCTCCCGGCGTCCTAAAGACCATCGTTACCTACTACAAGGACAACCGGTCTGACGAGTCCGAGAAGTTCAACCAGTTCCTGGACCGGGTTGGCCTGGAAAAGATGACCGAGATCGCCATCAAAGCCGAGGAGTCGGCACAGGCGACCACCCCCGGCTCCGACATGTATGTGGACTGGGAGCGCACCAACATCTACAAGGTGGAGCGCGGCGAAGGCGAGTGCGCCGTCTAAACAGGCAGCTTCACCAGAACAAGATTCGCACTGGCGGGGTCATTCATTTGTCCGTTCGTTTTTCTACACCGGAAAGCGAACGGACAGTTTTTCTGCAAACTTCAAAACGGGCAAGGAGTCTGCTTGGCATCATCGCTGGAAGGAAAAGTTGTAGCCTACGTTGAGGCGCGGATGCAGTCGGAGATGGGGGCGCTGGTGGAGCGGCACGGAGGCGTGCCGATGGCCGCGCCGGTGTTGCAGGAGGTTTACAACACCGACACCCCCGAGGTCTCCGGGCTGATCGACGACATCTGCGCTGGGCGGGTGGACATCGCGGTGCTTCAGACCGGTGTCGGCACGCGGGCGCTGTTCGGGGCCGCCGATGAACTTGGGCGCGGCGCGGAACTGCTGACCGCGCTGGAGAACCTTACGGTCATTGCCCGCAGCCCAAAGCCAGCCTCAGTGCTCCGGCGCAACAAGGTGCGCATCGACCTCATGCCGCCGGAGCCCTTTACCTCCGAGGACCTGATCGCATCCATCGCGGACATGGAGCTTGCCGGACGGGAGGTTGCGGTCCAGGCCTACGGGGGCCCCAACAACCTGCTGACACGCACTCTCAGGGAGCGCGGGGCGAATGTCCGGGAGGTATCACTATACAGCTGGGGACTGCCCGACGACCTGGCACCGGTGCGGGAGCTCATCGGCAGGCTGGACGCGGGTGAGGTGGACGCAGTGGCATTCACCAGCCAGCCCCAGGTGGCGAACCTTCTGGCCATCGCAGCGATGTCGGGGCAGGAGGGCGCCGTGCGCCGCAGCCTGAACTCTGAGAGGGTGGCGGTCGCCTCGGTGGGCCCGGTGTCCACGCGGCGGCTGGTGCAGAACGGGCTGAAGGTGGACGTGGAGCCGGATCATCCCCACATGGGGAACCTCGTGCTGGCCTTGGCGGAGCACTTCGAGAAGCAGGCGGAACCCGCCGCGGGCAACTAGACCGGCGCCGCAAGCGGCTTGCAGGATCAGCAGTCGTCGGGGTCTATGCGGCGGCCGCGCCACATCTTGGGAGCCGCAGGGCCTCCACCGTCAACGTCTGCGGAGCGTGGGGCCCGGTAGTACATCACATAGCCAACGATCAGAAGCGCCAGGCCGGCCAGGAAGACGAACAACTGCCCCCAGAACAGGGTGAGAACCAGTAGTACGATCCCCGCCAGCAGTACGGGCTTGTAGCCGATCGCCACCTGTCGCAGGGAGAAACCGCGGAAGGGCCTGCGGCTGCGGCGTGGGCGTTGGCCCTTCGGCGGATCGCCGGGGGCAGGCGCGAGAGGGGGCGGCTCGGCCTGCGGCTGTTCTCCGGCCCGCCTCAGTATCTCTTCGATCTCTTTTTCGTAACGCTGCTGGTCCATGGCGGCTGCCGTCATCTTGTCGTTGGCGTGCAATCCCCTGCACTCCTGATTGTACCCCACGGCGGGTCGCTGCGCAGGCCTGCGGCCCCGTCGTCCAGAGTCATTCAATAGTTCCCTCTCCCTCCCTCCGTTCCCTCTCCCCCCGGGAGAGGGTTAGGGTGAGGGCGTTCCCTCTCCCCCTGGGAGAGGGAGAATTTAGATACCCTAGCAGGGTGAAGCTGCGGACGGGGAGTCTAGCCGAAGCGGCCGGTGATGTAGGCCTCGGTGCGTTCGTCCTCCGGGCTGGTGAAGACCTTGTTGCTCTCGTCGTACTCGACGAGGAATCCGCCGATGCTGCGCTCGTCGCTTAGCATGAAGGCCGTCCTGTGGGAGACGCGGGCGGCCTGCTGCATGTTGTGGGTAACGATGATGATGGAGTACTGCTCGCACAGCTCGTGCATCAGCTGCTCGATGGCCAGCGTGGCGATGGGGTCGAGGGCGGAACAGGGCTCGTCCATCAGGATGACGCTGGGCTCGACCGCCAGGGCCCGGGCGATGCACAGGCGCTGCTGCTGGCCGCCGGACAGGGACAGGGCGCTCTGGTTCAACCGGTCTTTGACCTCGTCCCACAGCGCCGCGCCTACCAGGGAGCGCTCGACCAACTCGTCCATGCTGCCCCGGAACCCGTTTATGCGGGGGCCGAAGGCCACGTTATCGTAGATGGACTTGGGAAAGGGATTGGGGCGCTGAAACACCATGCCAATGAGGTAGCGTATCTCGGTGGGGTCTACCTGCGGCTCATAGATGTTACGCCCCTCGAAGATGACCCGCCCCGTGACCGAAGCAGTGGGTACCAGGTCGTTCATGCGGTTGAAGCTGCGCAGCAGGGTGCTCTTGCCGCAGCCCGAGGGACCGATTATGGCCGTGATCTGGTTGCGAGGCACGTCCATGGTGACGTTGCTCACGGCGGGTTTGGCGCTGTAGAAGACGCTCAGGTCGTCGGCCCTGATGATGGTTTCGGTGGCTACCTGCATGACACTACCCTTCCAGTCGGTTTTGGAACTTGTTGCGTAGGAAGACCGCCAGGGCGTTCATCGCGAGCAGCACCACCAGCAGGACGATGATGCCCGCCGCCGCCGCCTCATGGAATTCCTTCTGAGGGCGGGAAATCCAGTTGAAAATCTGGATGGGCATAACGGTGAACTTGTCGAGGGGACCGCCCGGCGTAAAGGGGACGAAGGTCAAGGCGCCCATGATGATGAGAGGTGCGGTTTCGCCGATGGCCCGGCTTACCGCAAGGATGACGCCGGTAAGGATGCCGGGCATGGCCTGGGGAAGGACCAGGTGTCTGACCACCTGCCATCGCGTTGCCCCCAGCCCGAACCCACCCTCGCGGAGGGAGCTGGGCACCGCACGGATGGCCTCGCTGGAGGCCACGATGATGAGGGGCAGCGCCAGCAGCGCCAGGGTGAAGCCGCCCGCCAGCACGCTGCGGCCCAGTTCCATCATCCGGACGAAAATCTCCAGGCCCAGCAGACCGTAGACGATGGAGGGCACGCCGGCCAGGTTGGCGATGTTGATCCGGATTGCCTGGGAAAACGCGCTGCGCTGGGCGTATTCTTCGAGGTAGACGGCCGCCGCCACGCCCAGCACAAAGGACGTAATGCCCGCGATTCCCACCACGTAGACGCTGCCAACCAACGCCACACCGAAGCCCGCCTCCTCCGGCTTCCTGGAGGGGCCCGCCCAATCGATGTGTAAGAACGGCCAGTTCCAGTCAAATCCGATATCTTTGACTATGAAGTCCCAGCTGAGCCGGGCGTAACCGTCGAGGCCAATCTTAACTAGTAGAACCCCCAGCATCCCCAAGGATATCAGGACTGCCAGCAGACATAAGCCGTAGAAAATCCTGCCCTTCATCACCCGTCGTTGCTTTCGGCGGGCGAACTCGCCTTGAGTCATCAGCGCCATTAGTCGTACTCCTCCCGGAACCGGCGCACCACGTAGTGGCTGAGCAGGTTCATCACCAGGGTCATGAAGAAAAGTACGAGCGCGACAGCGAAGATCGTTCTGGATTCCAACGTCCCCGTGGGGGTATCGCCCAGGCTCACCTGCACGATGTAGGAGGTCATGGTCTGTATGGGCACAAAGGGGTTGAAGGTGAAGTTGGGTGACTGGCCGGCTGCAATGGTCACGATCATCGTCTCACCTATGGCCCGAGACACGGCCAGGATGAAGGATGCGACAATGCCGGAAAGGGCCGCCGGCACCACCACTTTGGTCGATACCTCCAGCCTGGTGGCGCCAAGACCATAGGCAGCCTCCCGCAGGGACCGGGGCACGGCGCGCATTGCGTCCTCGCTGAGGCTGACCACCATGGGCAAAATCATAATGCCCATCACGATGGAGGCGCTCATCGCGTTGAAGACGAAGATGTCTTCCGAGATGGACTGCAGAATTGGAGTAACGAACAGCAGTGCAAAGTAGCCGTAGACCACCGTTGGGATGCCCGCCAGCACCTCCAGCACCGGCTTCACAATCCGCCGCACCTTTTCGGGAGCGTATTCGCTGAGGAAGATGGCGCTGAGCAGTCCCAATGGCAAGGCCACGAACATGGACAAGAGGGCGATCAGGACTGTGGCGCTGACCAAGGCGAGTACGCCGAAGTGCTTGGATTGAAAGAGGGGGGTCCAGCGGGTGCCTGTGATGAACTCGATGAAGGAGACTTCACCGAAAAATGGGAGTGACTGGAAGAGGAGAATCAGTACGATGCCGACGGTGGTGAGCACGGACAGCATGGCGCAGAGGACCAGGATGACCGTGATCACCCTTTCAGGCAGGACCTTCCGCCAACTGGCACGGAGAACCCGCCCTTCCCTGCCGCTGCTGATGCGTTCTATAGGCATGTCGCTTGCCACAGCCTGACCTTCCTGGATTGAGATAGGTCGGCTGTCAGAATCAGGTCTACTCGATAGAGGGACTTGAAAAAAGGGCTAGAAGGACTTGAAAAAATGCAAAAAAAATCGCTCCCTGGAACTGAATGTCCGGCGAGCGGTTCAGGAACACCACTGGGGCTTTTTTCTCATAGCGGCGCCGATTATATCCCGGCCCGTACGCCCGCGCAACCCTGTATTTCAAAAGGGCCATGACGATTGCAAAGTGTCTGCGAATCCGTTGGTGGTGAGCCTGTCGAACATCGAAGGGCCTCTGATCACGCGTCCTTCGACAAGCTCAGCAACTGTCTTTGATGTCAAGAGTTTTGGGCTCCGGGGTTCCAATGGCGATTTTGCCTGACCATGAGATTGAGTATGGTCAGGAGCTTGCGCATACAGGCGGTGAGGGCCACTTTCTTGGGTTTGCCTGCCCCGCACAGCCGGTGGTAGAAGGCCCGGAGGACCGGGTTGAACCGGGTGGCCACCAAGGCTGCCATGTACAGGGCGGCTCGCACCTGGGCGCGCCCACCCCACACTTTGCGTTTTCCCCTCAGGGTGCCGCTGTCGCGGTTGAAGGGCGCCGCGCCGACCAAGGCGGCGATCTCACCGCGGTTCAAGGCGCCCAGTTCCGGAAGGTCGGACAAGAGTGTCATGGACAGAACAGGCCCCACTCCCGGAGTGCTCCGGAGGAGTTCGTCCTTGTCCCTCCAGATTGGAGAGGAGCGTATGAGGTCTCCCAGATCCCGGTCCAAGTCCGCCAGGTTCTCCTCCAACCAGCGGATGTGCTCCTCCACCTTGGGGCGTATACGCCGGGCGGCGGTTCGGAGCCGGTTTTTCTCTGCGGTGATCATTTCCACCAGTTGGCGTCGCCGGGCCACCAGTGCTGCCATCTCCTGGGTGCCGGCATCCGGCAGTGGCCTGGTGGCAGGGCGCATTGCCTCGGCGAAGTGGGCCAGCACTCGGGCGTCCAGGGCATCGGTTTTGGCCAGCTTCCCGGCAGCACGGGCGAAGTCCCGCACCTGCCTGGGGTTGACCACGGCTACAGGCAGCCCGGAGGCAACCAGTTCCCCTGCCAGGGTCATTTCCACTCCGCCGGTAGCCTCCAGCACCACCAGTTGGGGCATCAGTTTCTCCAAATGTTCCACCACCTCGCCGATGCCCTGGGAATCATGGGAGACCTGCCACACCTCACCGGTGGGACGCACCGCCACATCCAGGCCCTCCTGGAAGACATCGATGCCAACAAACAACTGGACTTCCTGCATTCAGAACCTCCCTGCAAATGTTCACCGACTCTGGCCCAGCCTTGCCTTATCCGGGCTTTGCGGCCCAGTCAACTGTTCGGGCTCCGAGCAGGCAGGACGCGACGACCCAGCTGAGCTACGGTCTTCAAGACCCAGGACTACGCGGTCTGCCACGTCCATATCCAAGATACAAGGACTGGCGGTTTGGGCATTTAGAGGACATTGCAATCGTCCTGTCAAAAGGGCAGGGCTGCGAATCAAGTAGTCTAGTTGCAACTCGGGCCGGAAAGCACAGAACCCTGGATTCCTGCTTTCGCAGGAATGACGGATTGTGGCAACCCTAATTCCGTTGAGACGCGATTGCCTGTCGGGCTGGTGCAGTCCGGCCTACGGGCCGACTGATAGCCTACGGGCCGACTGATAGAAGGTATACTAGGGAAAATTGCGAACGCCGCATGCGCGCAGGGAGGCGCCCGTTGAGCCAGCAGTTGTTGTTGAGCGTAGTGGACCAGTCGCCGGTGAAGAGTGGATCGTCGGCAGGCGACGCTCTGCGCGAGACCATCGAGCTGGCCGCGGCCGTGGAGGAGATGGGCTACCACCGCTACTGGGTGGCCGAGCACCACAGCCTGCCCAACTTCGCGGGAACCAGCCCCGAGGTGCTGATCGGGCACATCGCCGCCCGCACGAAGACCATCCGCGTCGGAAGCGGCGGAGTGATGCTCTCCCACTACAGCGCCTTCAAGGTCGCCGAGAATTTCCGGATGCTGGACTCGCTGCACCCGGGGCGCATTGACCTGGGCATCGGGCGGGCACCCGGGAGCGACCAGATAACCGCGGCTGCTCTCTCCTTTCCCAAGCACCCCAACGAGATACGGCACTTCCCGCGGCAGGTGGTGGACCTGCTGGGCTACCTGCGGGGCGAGATGGAGGACGGACACATCTTCTCCCAGATCCAGGCTGGGCCGGACCGGGAGCCGCCCACCGCACCGGAGGTGTGGCTGCTGGGGTCCCGCTACGAGAGCGCTTACATGGCGGCACAGCTGGGGCTGCCCTTCGCCTACGCCCACTTCTTCGGCATCGCGGTGGAGGAGGGGCCGGCCATCTGCGCCAACTACCGGGAGCACTTCAAGCCGTCGCAATACCTGTCGGAACCAAAGATCAATGTGGGCGTGCATGTGGTCTGCGCCGATACGGAAGAGGACGCGATGCGGCTGACTCAGCCTCGCAACCTGGCCCGGCTGCAGAACATAACGGGCCGTGCCAAGGGCATCCCGTCGCTGGAGGAGGCGCTGGCCTACCAGTACACCCCCGACGAGTACCGCTTCATGCAGCAGTACGCCCAGGTCTGCGTCGACGGCGATCCGCAGCAGGTCAAGGAGGGGCTGGACGACCTTGCGGAGATGTACCAGACCAACGACCTGAGCGTCGTCACCATCTGCCACGACTACGCCGACCGCCGCCGCAGCTACGAGCTGCTGGCCGAGGCGTGCGGGTATTCAGGAGACAGTAAAAGGGAGTGAGCCGTTAGGAGATAATCTCCACTCCCCCGCAACTCTCTCCCTACGGCGCCATGGGTCTTTTAGTTTTCCGGTACGAGCAACACTGTTTCCGTCATTCCCGCGAAAGCGGGAATCCAGAGGGCCAACAGCCTGCAACACGACCACAGGTAGCCGGGCGTTGGATTCCCGCCCCCGATCGAGCCGGGGGTGACGTTCTTTCGCGGTAATGACGGGTGAAGACTAAAAGACCATGTTACGGCGCCATGGCCGTGATGGTGTGGCGGTGGGACTCCTTGTTGTCTCCGATGGCGAATGGGGCGACGACCGGCAGCTGCAGGCCGGCGGCGCGGCGGCGCTCGATAGCAGCTTTGCACTCCTCGGGGCTGCCCACCACGGCCAGCTGGTCCTGCATCTCCTGAGTGATGGCTTCGGACGCACGCGCCAGATCGCCGGCGGCCAGGGCCTCAGCAGCCTCGGCCATCTCGTCGCCGAAGCCGGTCTCGACGAAGAAGTTGCGGTAAAAGGTGTTGCTGGCGTAGCGGGCCACTTGGCCGCGCAGGGAAGCCCGTACGGCGTCCTCGTCGCCTCCAGCAGCGACGCGCACGTACCCGGCGATGTCGATCTCTGACGGATTCCGGCCAGCCTTTTCGGCGCCGCGCTTCACATGCTGCACCGCGTCGGCAATGAAGCTCTCGGCGGTCCAGTTCATCAGCACGCCGTCGGCCATCTCGCCGGCCAGTTCCAGCATCTGCGGGCCAAGGGCGGCGATG
Source organism: Dehalococcoidia bacterium (assembly GCA_965216065.1). Taxonomy (GTDB): domain Bacteria; phylum Chloroflexota; class Dehalococcoidia; order Lucifugimonadales; family UBA3495; genus VXOI01. The sequence goes on along the minus strand of CBDCFB010000001.1, from coordinate 1,071,869 downwards.
TAGATGGGCACCCGGTCCTTCGGGGCGGCTCCGCCCAGAGACGCCGACGATATGTTGAAGTGACGGCCCTCATGAGCCACGTCCTCGCCCGACAGCAGGCCGCGGACGATGGTGATGGTCTCGCGCAGGCGTGCCATGGGCTGCCGGAAGGGCACGCCGTCGCGTCCCTCGACGGAGGGACGGTGTCCAACGCCCAGGCCGAGGATGAAGCGCCCGCCGGAGACTGCGGCCATGCCGGCGGCGCCCATGGCGGTGTTGGTGGCGGTGCGGGCGTAGATGGGCAGGATACCGGTGCCCAGCCTGACCCGCTCGGTCTTCATGGCGATGGTGGCCAAGGCGGTCAGCGAGTCGCGGCCGCCACCCTCGGGGGCCCAGACGGTCTCGTAGCCCAGTTGCTCGGCCAACTGGCCCAGTTCCTGGAGGTCCTGCGGGGTCAGTGAGGGGTCGTTTTCGAAGCGCACTCCGTATCGGGGCATGGCGGTTCAGTCCTTCTCGAAAGTAGTTGGTATTTCAGAAGTTTGAGTCTGGTCAGATCTGCAGTTGCGGATCTGAAAGGCGCGCTTCCGGGGCACGCTTCGAGAGGTTCAGCATTTCTATACCCACCACCTGCTCGGCCTCGTTGTAGTCGAGAACAATTCCAGGAGCGACTTCTTCGGACTCCACGATAGTAGAATCGTCGAGACGCAGATACAGGGCATCCGCTTCCTTTTCGATGCTGAGTTTCATAGCTTTCCTCTCATAGTCCGGTCAAAGAACGCGCTAAGCACCCTCCATGGGGTTGCCTTGGTATTAACAGCGACTCTCAACACCCGGTCCCCATTTTCTGGTAATTGCAGATAGAAAGGCTCCACTTCTCTATCATCGGGGTCGGGTGTGGTAAGAGACGGTGCCCTACCGGTTCGTTCCACCCATTCTCTTGGAATTTTCCGCTCTCGCAATGCTTCTTAGGCATGACGAGTGTAAACCAGAGACACAGGCACGTTCCCGAATGCCACGCGCTCGGCCTACACTCCCATCTGGGCAGCCAGGTCGCGGAAGTCGGCAGCGACGATGTCGAAGGACGGGTCGGGCGTCGGGTCCGGCTTGCGGTCAGGGCCGAACTCCATCGGTCTCGGCACGAAGGCGGTCTTCAGGCCCTGCGCGCCTGCTGCCAGCAGGTCGTTCTGATGGGCCGCCACCATCATCACTTCCTCGGGGTACAGGCCCAGCAACTCCGCGCCGGTCAGGTAGGTCTTCGGGTCGGGCTTGTAGGCCTGGGCAAGCTCGGCGCCGAGGATCACATCCCAGGGCAGGCCAGCGTACTTGGCCATGTTGGTCATCAGCGCCACATTCCCGTTCGACATGGTGCCGATGATGTACCTGGCCTTCAGGCGGGACAGCCCTGCGGGAGAGTCGGGCCACGGGTCGAGATGGTGCCATGCCAGAGTGAGCTCGTCGATGGCGTGTTCGCCGACATCGTTGATGCCGAAGTCGCCCAGCATCTCCACCAAGCCCATGCGGTGCAACACGTCCAGCTTGGTCCAGGGCAGCTCACCGGTGCGCACCTTGTTCATGTAGGGCTGGTACTTGCCGCGCCAGCCGTCGGCGAAGGCGGCCCAATCGGCCTCGATCCCATGGGCCTTGCCAAAAGCCTCGCCGTGCTTCGTAATCGAGCTGCGCCAGTCCACGACCGTGCCGAAGACGTCAAAGACCAGTGCCTTCACTCCATCCATAGCTAACTCTCCTTAAAACTCGCATTATCTAATTCAACACAGAGACCACAAAGGACACAAAGTAAATATCAGACAAAGACTCTGCGTCCTCTGTGGTCTCTGTGTTGAATTCCCTATTTGATTCTAAAACGATGCGCCGATGCCCAGCAGGATTTCGGCCAGCTCGCGCGGGTGGCTGACCATGGGATCGTGCCCGGAATCGAGGTGATACATACCCCAACCGGCATCGCGGGCGCTGTCGGCCACCGACTCGAAGCCGGCCTCCGCGCCGCCTATGAAGCTGCGGGGTATGTCGCGGGCGGCGGGATTGCCGAGGCGCACCGGGCCTGCCATAGCGGCGGCGGGCTGGGGAGTGCACCTGACGAACATCCACTCGCGGTCGGCGGGGTCGGTGATTCCCCAGCGGCGGCCGATCTCTTCTGGTGAGGCGGGCGCAGGCAGGTATCCCTCGCCGCGCTGGATGTGGCCCTTGACCCAGTTGGCGAACTCCAGCCCCCGCACTGGGATGAGCTGGTCGGCCATGGACTCGCCGTCCTTGGGGACCACGCCGTTGACGTAGACCAGGTGCAACAGCCGGTCAGGGCACTCTTCGGCGACGCCGGTGATGACCATTCCGGCATAGGCGTGACCGACCAGGACAACCTGGTGCAGGTCTTCATACTCGATCAGACGGGCGATGTCCCGGATGTGCAGGTCGAGATCGACCTGGACCGGGTCCAGCATTCCGGTCAGGTGCGCGTTCTCGCCCAGGCCGGTGAGGGTTGGCGTGAACACCTCAGAGCCGGTCCTGCGGAGCAGCGGCGCGACCTTGTTCCAGCACCATCCGCCGTGCCAGGCCCCGTGTACCAGTACGAAAGTCGCCAAGACGGCCCTCCGTAGCGGGAAAGGCTCTTCCCGGTAATTGACATGCATGAACAGGATATACAGGATTCTGGTGTAATTCTATCGTAGACTTAAATCCTGTACATCCTGTGCATCCATGTGGAAAAGGGCGGGGTGCAAAGATGAAGCGGATAATCATCGACACGGACCCGGGCATCGACGACGCGGCGGCAATCCTGATGGCTCTGGCAAGCCCGGAGCTGGAGGTCGCGGCGGTCACCACCATCTTCGGCAACGCCTCGGTGGGGTCCTGCACCGCCAACGCGCAGCAGGTGCTGGCGGCGGCGGGCCGGGGGGAAATACCGCTGTACATGGGCGCGGCCAAGCCGCTGCTGCGTCCGGCCAACGACGGATGGGCCTCGCACATACACGGCGGCGACGGCCTGGGAGGCACGGCGGCCCCAGCACTCAACGAATCTTCGCTGGGCGAGAAGCACGCGGCACTGGCGATCGTTGAAGCGGTGATGACGGCGCCGGGGGAGTTGACGATACTGGCGCTGGGGCGGATGACCAACATGGCGCTGGCGTTTTCCCTGGAGCCGCGCCTGGCCCGGGCGGTGCGGGAGGTCGTGGTGATGGGGGGCGCGGTCACGGTGCCGGGCAACGTGTCGGGTGTGGCCACGGCCAACCTGCACGAGGACCCGGAGGCTGCGGCCATCGTGTATCGCTCCGGCGCGCCCATCGTGCAGGTGGGCTTGGACGTGTGCAACTGGGTCACGGTCAGCCCAGCGCAGCTTGAGGCTATCGCGGACGCAGGGTCACCGGCGACGCGGCTGCTGTCGGAGGCAACGGGCTACCTGCGGGAGGCCTACATCCGCACCGGACGCATCGGGCCCGAGGACGGAGTCCGGTACAACGACATGCCCGCCATCGGATACGCCATAGACCCATCCCTGTTTACAGCCCGCGATGCATTCGTGGAGATCGAGACGCACAGCGAGCTCACGAAGGGACAGACGGTCGCGGACTGGAACTCGCCCGAGCCCAACGCCCGCATCTGCCTCGAGGTAGACGCGGAGGCGCTGACGGCAATGTTCACCGAGCGGCTGTGCGGAGGTTCAGGGTAGATATACCGGAGTATTCCAAAGAAACTAATCAGGGGCGCACAGCAGTGCGCCCCTGATTAGCGAGGATCCTGCGTGAGGACGCTTGGCTAGCCGCTGATTGCCGCGGCCTGTTGCTGCACCTCATCGTAGTCCGGCTCGTTGAGGGGGGATTCACCCACCCACTTGTAGCGGATGACGCCCTGGCCGTCGATGATGAAGACGGCGCGCTGGGATGCAACGTAACCCTCCATCCCGGCCAGGTTGGGCAGGGCGACGCCGTAGGAATTGACGGCGGTGCGATTGAAATCACTCAGCAGGGTGAAGTTGAGGCTGTTCTGGTCGGCCCACGCCTTCTGGGAGAAGGGGGTGTCGACGCTGATGCCGTAGACGACGGCGTTCACATTGTTGAAGGCGTCAGCGCGGTCGCGGAAGCTGCACATCTCGGTGGTGCAAACGCCGGTGAATGCGCCGGGGAAGAAGGCCAGGACCACGGTCTGGCCGCTATGGTCGGCCAGGTTGCGGACCTGACGGTCGAAGTCGTAGAGGCCGAGTTCCGGGGCAGGCTGTCCAACATCGGCTGCCATTAATTGTCCTCCAAATTATTGGTGAGTGTCGGTAACGCCGTCATCTTATCATAAGGATATCCTGACTCAGGCCGGAAATGATTGGCCCAGCACCGGGCGCTAGTACTACAACGACGGGTTGTTTGATAGGATAGTTGTCAAGATGATAGTGGGTGGTTTGGGTGATGGATGGGGCGAGTTTCGAGCGGGTTTACGACAACTTTCAGGACTTTCACGCCTTCTTCGCGGCCTCCTTCGGCCGCAAGCAGTGGCGGGAGCACAGCCGGAACTATCTTCAGGGGCTGCTGGTGCAGGCTGGGGAGCGGCGCAACGCCGAGAACCTGTCGGAATCGGTGGGCATCTCGGCCCGGGCGATGCAGCGTTTTCTGACCGAGGCCCGGTGGGACGATGCCGCGGTCATCGGTCGGCTGCAGGAATACCTGGCCCCCAGGCTGGCTCACCCCGAGGCGGTGTGGGTGTTGGACGGCAGCGACTTTCCCAAGCAGGGACGGAAGTCGGTGGGGGTAGCCCGGCAGTACTGCGGCAGGCTGGGGAAGGTGGCCAACTGCCAGGCGGGGATGTTCCTGGCCTACGTCAGCCCGCTGGGACAGGCATTGGTGGACAAGGGGCTGTATCTGCCCGAGAGTTGGATCTCCGACCAGGACCGGTGTGCGGCGGCGGGTGTGCCCAAGGAGCGGCTGAGCTACCGGTCGAAGACGGAGTTGGCCTTGGAGCTGCTGGAGCGGGCCCTGGGGTTGGGCCACCTCAAGGCCGGATGGGTTGCCGGGGACGACGCCTTCGGGATGTCGCCGTCCTTTCGGGAGTCCCTGGCGGGCCTGGGGATGCGCTACGTGCTGGACGTTCCGGGCAGCACTCCGGTCTGGCCCCTGGAGTTGGCTTGGACCAGTCCGGGGTCTCAGGGGTCCGGGCGCCCCCGCAAGCCCAGGCTCAGGGACGGGCAGCGTCGTACCATGGAGCAGCGCAGTGGCGAGTTGCCGGATAAGGCTTGGCGGGAGATAACGGTGGCCCAGGGAAGCCAGGGGCCGCGGAGCTATATGTTCTGCGCCCAGCGGGTGCGGGTAACCCGGAAGGGCAAGCCGGGCCAGGAGGCATGGGCCGTCTACCGCCGAAACCTGGACGGCAGCGAGCCTCGCTACTACCTGTCCAACGCTGCCGAGGATACTCCCCTGGAGACCCTGGCCTATGTGGGCGGTTCCAGGTGGCCCATTGAAACGGAGTTCGAGACGGAAAAGGGCGACGTGGGCCTGGACGAATACGAGACCCGTAGCTGGTCCGGCTGGCATCACCACATAGCCATGTGCCTGCTGGGTGGAGCGTTCCTGCTGGGCCTGCAGCAGGACTGGGGGGGAAAAGATGCCCCGGATCACCCGTCCCCAGGTGTACCGGGTGGTGCGGGAAATGCTGCCCCGGGAACGGTTCGGACCGGAGGAGTTGCTGCTGTGGCTGGAGGATACGCAGCTACGCAACGAGCGGGCGCGCCGCTCCCACCAGAGACGCCGCTCCGCCCGCCGTGAATGCAGGATGGAGCCACCACCTTAAACGCGTCGTTGTAGTACTAGGAAGCATCCTCAAGGCCCCGAACGGATGGGCTTTATCCAGCAGCGGGTCAGGCCAGCGCGCTGTGCTAGACTCTTGGCACAAGAGAACGGAAAAGGGTTGCAAACGGGACAAGTTGAGCCTCCCCGAGAGAGTCCGACCATGACAAGCCGAAGCAAGGCGGCCAAGAACTACCTGGCTGGCCTCCCCGATGACTGGCAACTGCCAGATCCTCCGCGTGAGCCTGATATGGAACAGTGGCAGAGCACGACCTCTTTCGACGCCATGCTGGAGGCCCATTTCGCCCACCGAAATGATGTCCTGATTGCCGGAGGTGGGTATCTCCGCCGGGACCCAAGAGATGGTTCGGAGATTTTCGCTCCCGACTGCGTGGTCGCCTTCGGCGTCGACCCAGCTGCCATCGTGTCCCGTAACGGCTATGTCATCAGCCATGCGGGCAAGCCGCCCGACTTTGTGCTGGAGGTGGCTTCCCGCAGCACGGGGAGACGAGACTACACCGTCAAGCGGGAAGGGTACGCGGGCTACGGGGTGCGGGAATACTGGCGCTTCGACCACACCGGAGGGCAGTTCCACGACGCCCCCCTGGCCGGTGATGTGCTGAACGGCGAGGAGTATACGCCCGTTCCCATCAACCGCGACCCCGACGGCCTGGTCTGGGGCCACAGCGAAGTCCTGGGCCTCGACCTCTGCTGGGACAACGGGGCACTCCGCCTCCGGGACCCGTCAGCCGGCCGGTTCCTGCTCACGCCGGAAGAGCTGCAGGTCGAACTGGAAGCCTCCCAAACGCGGGTGGCGGAGCTTGAGGTGGAGTTGCGAAGGATGCGCGAGCAGTAGCGCTCATCGCATTCTGAAGCGCCTTCTCCCTTGACCTATTCCAAGGGGAGAAGGGAAAGAGGCCTGTGCTACAATCGCCGAGTTGCCGCATATCGGCATCCAAGGCTACTGAAGTCCGTCTATCCTGAGCTTGTCGAAGGGCGCGTATGTATTTCGACTCCCGACGCAGCACCGTTCTTGCCACCAACGGGATGGTGGCGACCAGCCAGCCGCTGGCGGCCATGGCCGGGCTGCAGGTCCTCATGGACGGCGGCAACGCCACCGACGCCGCCATCACCGCCGCCGCCGCGCTCAATGTGGTGGAGCCCAACTCGACCGGGGTGGGCGGCGACCTGTTCGCGCTGGTCTGGAACGAGAAGGAGAAGTCGGTGCGGGCCATCAACGGCAGCGGCCGGGCTGCCGCCGCGTCCGACATCGAAGAGTTGACCTCCCAGGGCTACCGGTCCATGCCCGGCGCGGGGCCGTACTCGGTGTGCGTGCCGGGAACGGTGCACGGCTGGGAGACGCTGAGGGCCGAATGCGGCACGATGCCACTGTCCCGGCTGCTGGAGCCGGCCATTCGATACGCCGAGGGCGGCTTCCCCGTCTCCGAGGTCATCGCCTGGCAATGGGAGAATAACCTGCCCAAGCTGCGGATGTACCCATCGGGCGAGGAAATGATGGTGGACGGCAACGCGCCGAAAAAGGGCGACCGGGTGCGTTTCCCCACGCTGGCGAACACGCTGCGGGCCATAGCCGAGGGCGGCTGCGAGGCCTTCTACCACGGCCCCATCGCCGAGAAGATGGCGTCCTTCGTGCAGGAGCACGGCGGCTGGCTGACCGTTGAGGACCTGGCCACCCATACCTCCGACTGGGACGAGCCCATCGCCACCGACTACCGGGGCGTCACCTGCTGGGAGTGCCCCCCCAACGGCCAGGGCATCGCCGCGCTGGAGGCGCTGAACATCGCCGAGGGCTTCGACATCGGAGCCATGGGCCCCCAGTCCGCCGACGCCTACCACCACCTGATCGAAGCCATGCGGCTGGCCTTCGCCGACGCCTACCGCTACGTTGCCGACCCTCGCGTGGTCGATGTTCCGACGGAGCAGCTGCTCTCCAAGGAGTACGCGGCCCAGCGCCGGAAGCTGATGGACCCGCGCAAGGCGATGATTACCGCTCCCTACGGTCAGCCCATACCCGGCGGCAACACGGTCTACGTCAGCGCCGTCGACGGCCAGGGCAACGCCTGCTCGCTCATCAACAGCATCTTCTCAGACTTCGGCTCGGGCATGGTGGCGCCGGGCACCGGCATCGTGCTGCACAACCGGGCCGGACTGTTCTCGCTGGACCCGGCGCATCCCAACGCCTTGGCGCCGGGGAAGCGGCCCTACCACACCATCATCCCCGGGCTGGCGACCAAGGACGGCGAGTTGCTGTACAGCTACGGAATGATGGGCGCCTTCATGCAGCCCCAGGGACACCTGCAGCTCATCAGCAACATGGTCGACCACGGCATGGACCCGCAGCAGTCCATTAACGCCCTGCGCTTCATGGTGGGCAACGACCAGGCGCTGGTCGAGGAGGGCATCAGCCCCGACACGGCCCGGGAGCTGCAACAGCGCGGCCACAAGCTGGGCCTGATGGCCGGGCGGTCACGGGTGTCCATCGGCGGCGCCCAGGTCATCGCCCGCGACCACCGCACCGGTGTGCTCCAGGGCGGCACCGAACCCCGCAAGGACGGCGCGGTCGTGGGCTGGTAGGTCAGCAGCATCTATGGAACGTGCGGAATATACCCCGTCATCCCCGCGAAGGCTGGAACCCTGGAAGGGCGCCCACGATGGGCGCCCCCACGCAGGATGCGCAGATATTTAGGGGCAACCCTTGTGGTTGCCCTGTTCTGAAAATCGGGCCAATCAAGGAGACGGACATGGCCGACGCGAACAGCGACCGCAGCTTCTATCGCAACTACTACCGCGAAATCGATGTCCTGCACGGGCTGCAGTCCACGCCCGACGACCGCGACTGGCTGCTCACCACGCCCAAGGGCGATGTCAAAAAGTCCGACATCGTGCTGTACCTCGGCTGCAATGTGATGCGCACCACGCACCTGGTGCGGACGGTGATGGATGTGTTCAAGCTACTGGACGTAAATTTCGCCGCGGTCGGCGGCGCGGCCTACTGCTGCGGCATCCAGCACCACCAGCGCGGTGACGAGGCGTCGGCCAAGTCCGTGGCGGCAACCACCGCGGCCAACTTCCGCAAGTTCGAGCCGGAGCAAGTCGTCATGTGGTGCCCGTCGTGCATCTTCTTCTACGACGACATCATGGACATGCGCGAGGACTTCCCCTTCCAGCATGTCACCGAGTACCTCGTCCAGAACCTGGACAAGCTGGACTTCCAGCCGCAGCCCGAGACCGTGGTCTCGCTGCACTACCACACCGGCCGCCCCCAGTCCGACGCCGAAGCCCGGAGCGCGCTTAAGCTGCTCAGCCTGCTGCCCGGCGTGACGGTCAAGGACATCGGCGGCGACGAGCGCTTCGGGCGCCACTGCACGCCGGCGGTGCGGCAGCAGATGGGGCCGGAGGCGTGGGACGAAATGTCAGCCCAATGGGTGCAGAAGTCGGTGGACGCAGGCGCCGACACCTACGCCACGCTGTACCACGGCTGCCAGCGCCACATGTGCGGCCTGGAAGCCGTCTACCCCGTCCGCGTCGAGCACTACCTGACGCTGGTGGGCCGGGCCCTGGGAATCGAGTACGAGGACCAGTACAAGAAGCACACGCTCTCAGGCAACCTCGACGCCATCATGGCCGAAACCGCCCCCTGCGCCGTAGCCAACAGCATCCCCCAGGAGGAAGCCCGCGAGGTCATCACCCGCACCTTCCCCGCGCGGTAGGGGCCGACTCAGAGCGCCGCGAGAGCTCCTTCGGGGGAGAGGATGTTCAGGCCGTAGCGGGTCTGGATGCTGCAGGCGGCGAGGTCTTGGCGCAGGGGTTCGTCGGCGGTGACCAGCGTGGCTCCTGATTCGACGGCCAACCTGACGATGAATTTATCGTCCTGGCTGCCTTGAGGGATGTCAGTCTCCTCAGGAAAAGGCGGCGGTTCTTGTTCAATGTCCAGCTTGCCGGGCCTATTCCCGGCTGAGGCGAGAGTACGCAGCAACGCGGCTCCGAACCCCCCTATTTGGTGGGCGGGCTGGTTCAACTGGTGCAGGACTTTGTCGTAAAGGACAGGGTCCAAGACGATTGGGTGGCAGATGTCGAGTATTCGCAGCAGCAGCTCGAGGCAAGTGGAATCAGGTTCGCCATTGGCATTTGTTTCCAGTTGAGCACAGATAAAGACGTTCTCGTCCAGAATGAACCGTTGGGTCATTTCGATTGTTTCAGCGCCTTGACTCTACGATCCAGCGTGTCCAAGTTGTTGGCATAGAAATCAGTAAGACCGCCCTCCACCTGCCCATTTTCAGTTACCACGATTTCAGAGGCAAAGCACTCGCCCTTTTCGTCCTTGCTGAATGAATAGATCGCCAAATCGTCCTGCGCCAGTGTCCCCTCAGCCACAAGCAGCAGCAAGCGTTCCACCAAATGCTCGCTGTGGGTGGTCATGATGATCTGCTTGTCCTCGGCCTTGGCGGTATCAGCCATCACCTCCGCCAAATCCGCCTGCGCCTTGGGGTGCAGGTGAATCTCCGGCTCCTCGATCAGGACGGTGGCGTGTTCGTTGGATCGAAGCAACTGGTGGAAGAGTAGAACCAAAGCGTTTGTACCGAACCCCTCTGCCACGATATTCACGGCGCTGCCCCGGCTGAGCGATATGACCTCTACCGAACGCGGTGGAACGTTTTGTACCCGCACTCCTGCACGCGTCACCTTCATCATGGCGGCGGTGAGCCTTTCTTCTAGCTGGCGGCTATAGGCGATATTGGAGGCGGTGTGATTCTCCTGTTGATCAAATCCACTGCCAATAGTCACCTCCCTGACTACGCTTTCGCTTAAAGGGTATTGAGGACGTACAAATCCCCTCGTAGAAGGAACGAATTCTAGCTCATCAAGCACAGAACACGGAGCAATGGCGATACTTGCAACTTCATCAAGATTAACCTGGAGTGGCATTAGGTCTCCCCACTGCCAAATAGGGTCGGCCTCACCATTTACGATATAGCCAATTTCCTGGACGCGTTCTATTTCTCCTCGATAATCTCCCAAAATTATAGTTCCGATTGCATCGGGATCATTCTCGTCCACCCTAATCTCCACGACCCGATCGCCGATTATCGAAACCAAGGAACCAGAGATTTTCTCAACCTCGCCCAATGTGGAGAAAATGGCACTGTAGTCAAAGGTAACTTCGGGATCAGCATCTCGGTCTACTCCCGCAAATGCAATTCTAAAGTCTGCCTCTTGAGGAATGAACTGTGGAAAAATTCCTACGGCCAGAGGGAAATTGATCATCTCACCCTGCACATTCAGAGTCTTTTCCCCCACCGACTGCTTCAGCAGCAGCAGGGCCTGCAGGATGCTGGACTTCCCCGTCCCGTTCGGCCCGATGAGGACGGTCAGCAGCTTGGGGTTGATGCTGACTTGGCGGAAGCACTTGAAGTTCTCGAGGGTGATGTTCGTTATCATGGCGGCACTCTCCGAGCGTTCATTGTATCAGCAGGAGTTCCGCGACCCGTCGGTGGGTACGCCCGACCTGCAACGCAAGCCCCCTCTGGTGCCAGCCGATTTGCTGACAGTAGCTCCTTGCAAGTCCTAGTGACGGACCTTTAACCTTATTCCTATATTCCTATACTCCCTTTACCGGCCCGAGCCGTCCATTGCCCTTGCGGCCAGTCAGACCAGCCCGGATCTGCAAGAAAAGCGGGAAATGAAAGAAAATGAGGGGAAATAGGAGGGTATTTGAAAATCTCGCCCTGTGCTCCGGAAGAGCCCGCCCAGCCGACCGGCCTCAGGGTGCGGCTGTCCGGTCGGAAGCGGCCACCACCGGCTCGGTGGGGATGAGGGCGCCGTCGGTGAGGACCACCCCGTCGGCGCAGTAGGCTTCGATTCGGCCCTCGCTGAACTGCTCGGCGTACAGCCGAGTGTAGATGCCTCAACGGCCCAGCAGTTCCTCGTGGGTGCCGTGGTCGTGTATCCTCCCGGCGCTGACCGTGAAGATCACATCCGCTGCCAGGATGGTGGACAGGCGGTGGGCGATGACCAGCGTGGTGCGGCCCCGCACCAGCGGCGTCATTGCCGACTGCAGCAGCCGCTCACTGGCGGCATCCAGCGCCGAGGTCGCCTCGTCCAGGATCAGGATGCTCGGCTCGTGCAGCAACGTCCGGGCGATGGATAGCCGCTGCCGCTCGCCGATGGACAGGCCGAAGCCCCGCTCGCCGACCAGCGCGGCGTACCCGGCCGGAAGCTCCATAATGCGGTCGTGGATGTAGGCTGCCTGCGCCGCCGCCTCGATCTCTTCGCGGGTGGCGCCGGGTTTGCCGTAGCGCAGGTTCTCCTCGATGGTGGTCTGGAGCAGATAGCTCTCCTGTGTCACGAAGCCCACCGAGGCGGCCAGGTCGGCCAGACGTATCCTGCGGACATCGGTGCCGTCTATGGACACCGATCCCTCGGTAACATCGTACAGCCGCGGCACCAGGGCAGCGATGGAGGTCTTGCCCGCCCCGCTGGGCCCGACGAATGCGGCGAGCTGGCCGGGCTCGATACGGAAGCTCACGCCGTCCAGCATCCATTGCCGCGGCTCGATCCCCTCTCCCTCAGGAGAAGGGTTAGGATGGGGGTGAAATTCTGCAGCCAGACCCCCTTGATGGCTGCTGACACGCACCGAGTCGAACACCACCTCGCCCTTGACCTCGTCGCGTTCCATTCGCTTGGCGTCGGGGGCGTCGGTTATCTCCTGTTCCAGGTCCAGGTAGCCGAAGATGCGCTCGAACAGGGCCAGCGAGGTCTGCAGCTCGACCGACACCTGCAACAGCCGCTCCACCGGCTGGTACAGCCGCGCCTGCAGCGCCGTGAAGGCGATGATGGTCCCGGCCGTGGCCGCTCCGGCGCCGCCCGTGAAGGTGAGATACCCCGCCAGGAGGTACACCAGCGCCGGCGACAGGGTCAGGAATGCGGTGGCCGCGGTGTAGAAGCTCTGGGCGATCATCCGCTGCCGCACCGCGAACCGGGACAGCTCATCGTTGTGCCGGCGGAAGTGGTGCAGTTCGTCGTGTTGCCGGCCGAACAGCTTGGCCAGCAGTATGCCGGGCAGCGACAGCGTCTCCTCGGTGATGGCGGTCACCTGCGCCATGGAATCCTGGGCACTGGCCATCAACTCCCGGCGCCTGCGCCCAACCCAGCGGGTGAGCAGCAGGAACACCGGCAGCACCGCCATGGCCACCACTGTGAACTGCCACGAGAGGAACAGCATGGCGACCGCGACGGCGATGATGGAGACGACGCTGGACACCGAGTCGGCGAAGGTGTTGGCGACCACCGGCTCGATGCCGTTGACATCGTGGGAGACCCGGGACTGCATCTCCCCGGTGCGGGTGCGGGCCAGGAAGTTGAGCGACATCCCCAGCAGGTGGTCGTAGACCGCCTCCTGCAGGTCGCCGGTGAAATCCTGGGCCACTCTGCTGGTGAGCCAGGCCTGGACAATGCTCAGCGCCGCGCCAACGACCACTATCGCGGCAATCGCCCCCGCCAGCACCCAGAGGAGCATCAGGTCCAGCGAACCGTCTGCAGGGAACAGAGCGGAGTCGAAGACCTCCTTCACCAGGACGGGGCTAAGTACTCCCAACCCGGCGCTGACCACGATGAGCAGCCCCACGATGGCGACGGACAGCTTGTATGGCCCAAACAGCACGACGATGCGGCGCACTAGTCCCCGGTGTCCCGCGCTTTCCAACTGGCGATGCAGGTGGGGTGGCCGTGGGTCCGCCATCGGCAATCCTATCAGCCTCGGGAGAGTGGGCGGTCGTCGGCAGTCAGAGGTTCCGGCTGGCGTTGGCCGCTTCGGCGGCGTCGGTTGGGACTATGCTGCCGTCGCTGTATATCACGCCGTCCTCGCAGTAAGCCTCGATGAGGCCGCCCCCGTACTGCTCCCGGTACAGGCGGGCATACAGCCCCTCTTGGGACAGCAGGTCGGCATGGGTCCCCCACTCCAGGATCCTGCCCCTGTCGACCACATAAATCACATCGGCGGACAGTATGGTGGAGAGGCGGTGGGCGACCACCATGGTCGTCCGCCCTTGCATCAGCGGCTCCAATGCCGCTTGGACATAGCGCTCGCTGGAGGTGTCGAGGGACGAGGTCGCCTCGTCCAGTATGAGGATTCGAGGCTGGTGCAGGATGACCCGGGCGATTGCCAGCCGCTGGCGCTCGCCTCCGGACAGCCGGAATCCCCGCTCTCCCACAATGGTGTTGTACTTGTCGGGCAGCTCCATGATGCGGTCGTGTATGTAGGCTGCCTTCGCCGCGTCGACCAGCTCATGGCAGGTGGCGTCGGGACGGGCGTAGAGCAGGTTCCGTTCCATGGTGGCATGAAACAGGTAGCTCTCCTGGGTCACATACCCGATGATCTCCGACAGGTCGGCCAGACGTATCTCTCGAACATCGATGCCGTCTATTTGCACCGATCCTTCGGTAACATCGTACAGCCGGGGCACCAGCGAAGCGATGGTCGTCTTGCCCGCGCCGCTGGGCCCGACGAACGCGGCCATCTGCCCCGGCGGGATTCGCAGGCTCACGCCGTCCAGCGCCCACTGCCGGTTTTCCTCCTCGACGGCGTCGTCCTCTTCATCCTCGCCGCCGGCCCCTTTGCGGTAGTTGACCCGCACCGAGTCGAATGCGATTTCCCCCGCGACCCTGTCGGGAGGCAGAGACCGGGCAGTGGGCGAGTCGACGATTTCCTGCTTCATGTCCAGGTAGCCGAATATGCGCTCGAACATTGCCAGAGAGGATTGCAGCTCGACCGACACCTGCAGCAGCCGCCCCACGGGGAAGTACAAGCGGTTCTGCAGGACGGTGAAGGCGATCACATCGCCGGGGCTGACCGACGACGAGCCACTCTCCGCCATCAGGTATCCCGCCAGCAGGTAGATCGCGACCGGGCTGGCCGACAGGAAAGCCATGACCACGGCGAAGAAGGCGTGTCCAATCATCTGCTGCCGCACCGTCAGGTCCGACAGCTCCTGGTTGTGGTGGCGGAAGTTTGCCATCTCCTCGTGCTGCCGCCCGAAGAGCTTGGCCAGCATGATTCCCGAGACCGACAGCGTCTCCTGGGTGATAACGGTCATTTCCGCCATGGACTTCTGGGTCTTGGAGGTTATCTCCCGCCGCTTCTTCCCCACCCACTGGGCCATAAAGAAGTAGAGCGGCACGGATGCGACGGCCACCACTGTCAACTGCCACGACAGCAGGACCATGACGCCCAGGGTGCTGGCCAGGATGGCGATGTTGGCGATGGTGTCGCTGAGGGTGTTGGTCACCACCGACTGAATTCCGCCCACATCGTTCGACACCCGGGACTGTATCTCACCGGTGCGGGTGCTGGTGAAGAACCGCAGCGACATCCCCTGCAGGTGGGTGTACACGGCGTCGCGAAGGTCGCGCATCACATACTGCCCGACCTTGTTGGTCATATAGGTCTGGATGATGCCCAGACCCGCGTTGATTGCGGCGATGGCGATCATCACGCCGCCCAGGATCCACAGCAGGCGAATGTTGGGAACGCCGCTCTCGGACGCCAGCCCCAGGCCATCGTCGAATACCACCTGGATCAGCCTGGGATTCACCACTCCCACCACGGCGGTCGTCAGTATGAGGAACACGACGATGGTCACCTGGGAACGGTACGGCCTGAAGAGCCGCATCACGCGAGGCACCAGCGTACGGCCGCTCTCGCGAGGCGGTTCTGCGGGAGCTGTCCCGCCCATCAGCCTGAGGCCGCGATGTGAATACCGGTTTGTCATGTCTGAAAGCCCGTGGCGCAGTTCAGTCTGAACATCAAATGCGGATGGATGCCTGCCATCCAGTATCAATATTTTATATCAACAGACAAGGGCGCCAGAAAATGCGAATCCCTCCCGGTTTTGGGGGAGGGATTGTTATAAAATGGAGGAGGGATTGTTATAAAAGATGGTGCTTTCGCAGGGCTACCAGTCCCTGATGACGGGCAGCACCTCCCTGCCGAACAGGCCGATGTTGGACATCGTGGAATCGAGGGACATCGTGGCCGCATTTAATCCGGTGCCGCATTCATGTGGAGCCGGTACGGAGCACAGTGGGTGCGACATAGCCGATGCTATTCCCCGGATTCAGGTCTGGTGGCCTACGCCCCCTCCTCTACCGGCCCGCCAAATTTGCGGCCAGCATAGGCGACACACCAGACTAACAGGGACGGTATTACCGCCTTGTACACCACTGCCCCGGGCCATCCTGAGTCATAAGTCAGGTTGTCATAGCTATTCCACGGCGTGAGCGGCCAGAGCAGGGCAACGGTAACGTAAGCTATCACGGGAGCCAGAGTCGCCGTCTTCAGTGGAGTCAAGAGCCCGGTAATGAAGGCTGCCGCCAGGTACAGTGCAATTACCGGCCATCCCAAGAATGCGGGCAGGACCTCGTCGTCATAAACGATGTCGGCCAGCGCGGATATCCCCACCATGTAGGCGGCAAACATCAAGACAAGAACCGCCACGACTGTTATAGGTTGGCTTAGCGAGAGCCCGTACCAGCTATGGATAGCCCTCACGCATTCCGAATTCGCCAGGAATGAGCGGATCTCGGGACACGCCTCAAAACCTACCAGGTCTTGACGACCGGCAGCACCTCCTTGCCGAACAGGCCGATGTTGGACATCGTGGCATCGTGCGACATCTTGGACTCCTGCCCGTACATGATCAGGTGGTCCATTCCCAGCCGCTTGTGCAGGTACTCCATCTTCTCCAGTACCTGGTCCGGCGTGCCGCAGACTATGTGATAGTTCTCCTTCAGTTCTTCGTAGGTCTGGTTGGCCAGCGGCTTGACCGTCCGGCGGGCCGCCACTGCCGCGCTGGCCTGGGAGCGGTAGCCGACGGGGTTCATGTATTCGCGGGGCGCCCGGGTGGTGGCGCCCATGCGCCAGACGAAGTGCTTCGCCTCCTCGTTGGCCTTCTCCTCGGTCTCTGCCACGTAGCAGCACAGCAGGTAGCCAAAGTTGTCCGGCGTCGTCTCCCGGCCCTCCTCGGCGGCGGCCTGCCGGTACATGCCGAACAGCTCCTCGGTAACGTCCACGTCGGTCAGGAAGGCGACGTAGGTGTAGCCGTGGCGGCCGGCCCACTCGGCGGTCTCGGGGCTGGAGGTGCCGGGCACCCAGACCGGCGGGTGCGGCTTCTGGATGGGCACCATCCACGGATTGACCGCCCGGTAGTTGAAGTGCTTGCCCTCCCAGCGGAAGGGGCCAGGGGTTGTCCAGGTCTTGATCAGCAGGTCGTGGCACTCCTCGAACCGCTCGCGGTTCTCCACCGGGTTCATGTTGGTGGAGACGGTCTCGACGCCAGTGCCCCGCACCATGCCGGAGATTACGCGGCCGCCGGAGATCACGTCGATCATGGCGATCTCTTCGGCCAGGCGCACCGGGTTCTCGTGGATGGGCAGGATGTTACCCAACAGCAGGATCTTGGCGTTCTGCGTGGTGCGGGCCAGCACAGCGGCGGTCAGGTTGCACGAGGCGTTCATGCACGACGGCGTGCTGTGGTGCTCGTTGACCATGATGCCGTCGTAGCCCAACTCGTCCACGTACTGGCACTCGTCGAAGTAGCGCTTGAACAGCTGGTTGGCCGTCCCCGGATCGAAGTAGCTGTTGGGAAAAGTCAGCCGTATCGACGGATGCTTCTCCGCCTCATCGTCCGGGTACTCGTGATAAGGAAACTCGCTGAAGTAGTAAACCTTCATGGGGGTGTGCTCCTTAATGTCCGTTGGGGTCCTGTTGGTATGGGTGACGATGCTGGGAAAAGAATAGCACGGGCGGAATGCGGCGGTTGCGGCGGCATTACTCAAACCGCAGCTCGACCGTTTCGGGATCTTTACCGAAATGTCGGAGCAGGCGCTGACTGTAGTCAACGATGGCGAAATTGTATAGGTTTGCTCTAACGTATAGGCCGCCTGTAACCGGGAGGTGATTGGCATATTGACCTCCCCTCGGGCCTGTAGGAGAAGAGTTTACAAATCCAGCAAGTCCGGGTAACGGGCAATCGACGGCCTTCAGGTCCCCGGATTCGACCAGCCACTCTGCTGTTTCTGCAAGCACATGCCCCCAGGAACCTGTTGGACGCGCCTCTCCATAAGAAAGTCTAATGGCACTGGGACGTTTATGGCCTTTTCCGGGCTTAACAGCCGTCAGAGGTACCCACTCTCCGGGTCTTGGTGCAGGTTTGGCCGCCGGTAACGGGTCTACTGGTTTGGACTCTGGTATGGCAGCTGGGCTCGTTGGTTCTGCAAGATGGTTGCCTGTGAAGACAATCACCGGCGCATCCGCCACTACCGGCTGACCGGACTCCAGGTTAGCCCGCCAAAGGAGCAGCAGTTTCAGGGCTGATTCGTGGGCTGGTGTATCAGCTATAGAGATGTCCAGCACCAGCTTTTCGACCAATGGGACTGGTTCGAATGTTCGATACAACTGCCAGTGGTTGCCGTCCGTAACTCCTGCATAGGCGATTCCCTCTTGAATGCAGTAGCCGACCGCCTGTTCCAGGTGATTTTCGACAACCGAACCCAGACGCTTCGCCTCAATTACCGCTGCAGGCTTGTTGCCCGGGCCGATGAGCGCATAATCCGCCCAGCCTCCCGTCCGGTATTCCGGCGTAACCAGCGCAGGGTCGGTGGTATCCCAGCCCAAAGCCTGAAGCAGAGGGTCGATCAATGCAGCGCGGGTGCGGGTCTCGTTCTGTCTCAGGCTAGGCCCGTGCCGGTCTATACGGGCCTTGATAGTTTCAATGGTGGAAACCAGTGGCTCAAATAACATGACTCTTCCTTCGAGGGCGGCTCAGGCCAACAGGTCATTGACCGCTAATGGAATGTCAGGCAGTTCCTGGATGGTGAGAATTTCTCCCCGGCCGAAATGTGCAACTACTTGGTAATTGTCGCCAACAGGTTTGCGATGCACTTCCACCACCCCTGTCTGCAGCTTGATAAGCCAGAGTTCCTCGATGCCAAAGCGGGCGTAAGTGGGCAGCTTCATATCTCGGTCGTACTCCACTTCTGCCGCTGTGTCTGCCATTTCGATTAACAGCAATACATCTAGTACTACAACGACGCGTTTAAGGTGGTGGCTCCATCCTGCATTCACGGCGGGCGGAGCGGCGTCTCTGGTGGGAGCGGCGCGCCCGCTCGTTGCGTAGCTGCGTATCCTCCAGCCACAGCAGCAACTCCTCCGGTCCGAACCGTTCCCGGGGCAGCATTTCCCGCACCACCCGGTACACCTGGGGACGGGTGATCCGGGGCATCTTTTCCCCCCCAGTCCTGCTGCAGGCCCAGCAGGAACGCTCCACCCAGCAGGCACATGGCTATGTGGTGATGCCAGCCGGACCAGCTACGGGTCTCGTATTCGTCCAGGCCCACGTCGCCCTTTTCCGTCTCGAACTCCGTTTCAATGGGCCACCTGGAACCGCCCACATAGGCCAGGGTCTCCAGGGGAGTATCCTCGGCAGCGTTGGACAGGTAGTAGCGAGGCTCGCTGCCGTCCAGGTTTCGGCGGTAGACGGCCCATGCCTCCTGGCCCGGCTTGCCCTTCCGGGTTACCCGCACCCGCTGGGCGCAGAACATATAGCTCCGCGGCCCCTGGCTTCCCTGGGCCACCGTTATCTCCCGCCAAGCCTTATCCGGCAACTCGCCACTGCGCTGCTCCATGGTACGACGCTGCCCGTCCCTGAGCCTGGGCTTGCGGGGGCGCCCGGACCCCTGAGACCCCGGACTGGTCCAAGCCAACTCCAGGGGCCAGACCGGAGTGCTGCCCGGAACGTCCAGCACGTAGCGCATCCCCAGGCCCGCCAGGGACTCCCGAAAGGACGGCGACATCCCGAAGGCGTCGTCCCCGGCAACCCATCCGGCCTTGAGGTGGCCCAACCCCAGGGCCCGCTCCAGCAGCTCCAAGGCCAACTCCGTCTTCGACCGGTAGCTCAGCCGCTCCTTGGGCACACCCGCCGCCGCACACCGGTCCTGGTCGGAGATCCAACTCTCGGGCAGATACAGCCCCTTGTCCACCAATGCCTGTCCCAGCGGGCTGACGTAGGCCAGGAACATCCCCGCCTGGCAGTTGGCCACCTTCCCCAGCCTGCCGCAGTACTGCCGGGCTACCCCCACCGACTTCCGTCCCTGCTTGGGAAAGTCGCTGCCGTCCAACACCCACACCGCCTCGGGGTGAGCCAGCCTGGGGGCCAGGTATTCCTGCAGCCGACCGATGACCGCGGCATCGTCCCACCGGGCCTCGGTCAGAAAACGCTGCATCGCCCGGGCCGAGATGCCCACCGATTCCGACAGGTTCTCGGCGTTGCGCCGCTCCCCAGCCTGCACCAGCAGCCCCTGAAGATAGTTCCGGCTGTGCTCCCGCCACTGCTTGCGGCCGAAGGAGGCCGCGAAGAAGGCGTGAAAGTCCTGAAAGTTGTCGTAAACCCGCTCGAAACTCGCCCCATCCATCACCCAAACCACCCACTATCATCTTGACAACTATCCTATCAAACAACCCGTCGTTGTAGTACTAGTGGCCCTGGATGACCCTCGGAGTCAAAGTCTCTCTTCACCAGTGCTATGTCCGTCACTGGCTCTTTGTAGCGATCCAGCCGAATCGGGCATTGAACGCTGGGTGTGAACTCCAATGTTTCGTTCAGAATAAGCATCCGATAGAGTCTGGAGATGGCGCTGGAGTGGCGGCGTGTTTTGAGTGCTCGCACCATCACATCGCCGTCGATCAATTCTTCCAACGTGTCTTCGCCCAGAATGCAGGCTGGCACCATCCGGTAGAATTCTTCAACCGTGAACTTGCGACGCTTCAATTGCGCCGCCATCAGAGCATCAGGAAGGGTGATGGCGCTTCTCGGTTCAGGCCAGGTGTCCGGCGTGTAGGGCCCGTAGGAATTCGCCTTTCCTCAAGCAGCATAGGCCTTTAGGCCACCACGCTGCCGCTCACGCCGCCAGGTCCTCCACTGCCGGTTTGCAGCCCAGCAGTTCCAGTGCCTCTGCCACTTCGTTTATCGAGCTTTTGTAGTCCAACGAGAGCAGTCTCTTGACTTCGGCCTCCGGAAGGTTCAGCCGCTGTGCCAAGTCCGCAGTAGTTACACCCTGTTCGCGCATGGCGTTGTACAGGTCCAATTGGGCGGCTATAAGAGGCTGGACGGTCAAGAGTTCCTGTCCCTTTGACCAGCGGCTGGGCGTCGGCAGTTCCTTCTGGCGGTCCACGTACGACGCCAAGGATACGACCAAGCAGTCCTCAGCCATGATGATGGCCGTCTTCCAATCGCGTCCGCAGGTCAAGGCTCCTGGGATGTCAGGAAAGGAGACGTTGTACCAGCCCTCGTACGCCTCGTCTTCCTCGGGTTCCAAGTTGCAGGCGTAGGTATATTTCATGGGTCAGAAATCCCTCCTGTCGATACCTAGATCTCTGAACATCGACATCAATGTGCCAGTGGCAATCTCGCCGTGCTGCACCTGTGTTTCGAGGTCTCCCACGTAGACGGTACCGTGGCTGCCCTTGCCCTTAGCCGGATCAAAGTCAAACTCCAAACCAAGCCGCCTGGCGTAGCGCCGCGCCCTTCGGACGAACTCCCTGCCGTTCACTCTCCGATTAACTCGCGGTGAGCCCTGCCCTCGACAAAGGTGATAGCAATAAGGGCCTTCACAGTCCCCTTACTCCCCTCGTGCCGAGGTACATGGATATCCCTACCTCGCTGGCAAGGAATCCCCGGCGCCTGCGTCGCTCTCTCAGGGACCGCACACTTGGCTGCTCTTCGCTGTCCCGGTATGCCGCACTGTTCAGCGCAGGACTCCAGCGAGGATAGGCACCCGGTTGCATATCCTCCAGCACGGGACTCGGGAGGAGGCCCAACCAGTGATGCACTCGCCTTAAAAACTCTCTGCCGTTCATGTTCACCTCATACCTGCGCGACTGGCAGGCCGGATTTCTGCCTCACCCTGACCCTCTCCCTCTGGGAGAGGGAACCACCCGGGCGCGACTGCCGATGCCGCCTACTCTTCCAAAGTAGTGATGTCGCCGGGGTCGAGGCCCAGCTCCTGGGCCTTGAGGAGGCGGCGCATGATTTTGCCGCTGCGGGTCTTTGGGAGCGTCGGGGTGAAGTCGATCTCGGAGGGGACGGCTATGGGGCCGAGCTCGTTGCGGACGTGGAGCTTGAGAGCGCTGACCATCTCCTCCGACGGGTCGTTGCCGACGCGCAGGGTCACGAAGCCCTTGATGCTCTCGCCGCGCAGTTCGTCGGGCTTGCCGATGACCGCCGCCTCGGCAACCGAAGGGTGCGACACCAGCGCACTCTCCACCTCCGCCGAGCCGATGCGGTGGCCAGCCACGTTGAGTACGTCGTCGGCGCGGCCCACCACCATGTAGTAGCCGTCGGCATCGCGCAGGGCCACGTCGCCGGTAAAGTACACGCCGGGGATGGTGTTCCAGTCCCGCGCATAGCGGTCGGGGTCGCCGAACACCGTCCGGAAGAAGTGGGGAAATGGCTTCTTGATGACCAGCAGCCCGCCCTTGTCCGGCTCAGTGATGGGCTGCCCCTCCCGGTCCACGATGTCCATCTCGGCGCCAGGCATGGGGCGCCCGACGCGGCCCGGCCTCACCGGCATGGTGGCCGTGGTACCCAGGCAGGGGCCGCCCGTCTCCGTCTGCCACCAGTTGTCGACGATGTGGCCCCACTCGCCGCTGCCGCAGATGTGCTCGTAGCTCCAGCGCAGCGCCTCGGGGTTCAGCGGCTCGCCGGCGCAGGTGAGGAACCGCATCGAGCGCAGGTCGTACTGCTTCGGGTAGTCCTCGCCGTAGCGCATCAGCATCCGCAGGGCGGTTGGCGCGGTGAAGACTACATTGACACCGTACTTCTCGATGGTCTCATAGAACACGCCGGGGTGCGGGTAGTCGATGGCACCCTCCCGGAACACGGTCGTCGCCCCGGCGACCAGGGGCGCATAGACGATGTAGCTGTGCCCCACGACCCAGCCGATGTCCGATGTGCACCAGTAGACGTCATCGTCCTTAACATCCCAGAAGTTCTTGAAGTGGTAGTAGGTGCCCACCATGTAGCCGCCGTGGACATGCTGCACACCCTTGGGCTTGCCGGTGGTGCCGCTGGTGTAGAGGATGTACAGGGGGTCCTCGGAGTCCATCTCCTCGGCGGGGCAGTCGACGCCGCCGGAGGCTATCAGCGCGTCGAAGTCAACCTCGCGCGCACCCAGCGATGACGCCTCGTCCGAAGCGCCCTTCCTCCGCCAGACCACAACCTTCTCCACCACATCCAGGTTCTGGACGGCCCGCTCGGTGATGCCCAGCAGGTCAACCTCGTTGCCGCGCCGGTAGCCAACATCGGCGGTGATGACCACCTTCGCCTGCGCGTCGATGATGCGGTCGCCCAGGGAGCCGGAGCTGAAGCCGGCGTAGACCACGCTGTGCACGGCGCCGATGCGGGCGCAGGCCAGCATGGCGATGGCCCCCTCCGGCGTCAGCGGCATGTAGATGACCACCCGGTCGCCCTTGCCTACGCCCAGGGAGCGGAGGCCGTTGGCAAAGCGGTTGACCAGCTGGGCCAGCCTGGCGTAGGTGAAGACGCGCTCGGAGCCATCCTCGCCCAGCCAGACGAGGGCTGCCTTGTTGCGGTTGCCGTTGGTCAGGTGCCGGTCAAGGGCGTTCTGGGTGATGTTGCACTTCGCACCCAGGAACCAGCGGAAGGTGGGGTAGTCCCACTGGAACACGCTGTCCCATTGGCGGGTCCACTCCAGCTCCGAGGCCACGCCCTCCCAGAACGCCTCTGGCGAGTCCATGGAGTGCCGGTACTCGCCTTCGTAGTCCTGCAGAAACGCCTGCCGCACCACGAAATCGGGAGGCTCAATCTGACCGGTCTCCTGGAGCAGGTGGTCGATCTGTCCTTGCTGCACCATGTTGCGGCTCCTTTACTACCTGTTTTGACGGCCGATTATGGGAATAGCGAGTCTGCGGCATATACCGCGGGCAGTTTGGTTGTCGATTTCTGTGTGCCTTGGCACCGGGTTGGACTCTCTTGTATTGGGGTTAATCCAAATTGAATGTGCCCTGCCTTCACCAAGAAATCGGCACCCATGTTCCTCAAGGTGACGAATTAAGTCCCCGCGCTTCACTGGACGACAATTACCTCTCGCACGGCTTCGATAGGAGCTTCGCGCAGTCTCTCCTCCCGCTCCATTTCCAGCATCAGCAAAATTGCCTCAGCCAAGTTCTCCAGCACGTCCTCCCTGGTCTTACCTTGTCCTAGAGCACTCGGAACTTCCAGACAATGAGCGACCAACCACTCCTCGCCCTGTTCGATGACCGCAGTGAATTCATTGCACACCAGGAACTCCTGCTTTCTGTAGGTAAATGTCGCCTGTGTATCATCGGGCATCAATTCTTTGGTTAGCTGTTTCATTGTTTGCCCTCCAATCGGTAAACAGCGATAGCTAATAGCACCAATACGGTCTGCCACATCAATACAAGGAAATTGTCTCCTGCACAGCAATGACCTCCTGAGTGGCATCGGGCGGCAGGTCGAACAGAATATCGCGCATGGTTTTCTCACGTCGGGCCCGCAGCGCGTGTTTTATCGCCTCGGCCAGATTCTCCCGCGCCTCGTCCATCGTCTTGCCTTCCGCGTTGGCCCCGGTCACCTCAATGCAGTATGCGATATAACGCGGCTCGTCTCCGCTGTCGTCAAGCTCGTAAATCGCCGTGAACTCGTTTCGCACCGAATCCTCCTTTGGTCCCCTCCCCCTGTGGGGGAGGGTTAGGGTGGGGGTGAGGGCACACTACCGGAACGCCGGCATCACTTCCTTGGCGAACAGCTCCATGGAACGCATCACCTTCTCGTGCTCCAGCGTGCCGAAGGACATGTTGGCGCCGAAGTAGTGGACGTTGTGGTCGTCGCGCAGCCGCCGGATTCGGTCAATGCACTGCTCAGGCGTTCCGAAGACGGTCGTGGTCGTCAGCCGGGACTCGTAGCTGGGCGGGTCCTCGGGGCGGGTGTTGATCCATTCGTCGAGGTCGTAGTAGATCTCGCTGCCACCCTTCAGGGTGCGGCGGTAGCCGTTGAGGTCGTACACCCAGGTTACAGCTTCACGAGGGTCTTCGATCGCCGACTTCTCATCTTCACCCACGTAGACCTTCCGGAAGAACGGCATATCGTCCCAGAGGGGCACAACGCCCTTTTCGGCGCAGACATCAGCGTACACATTGCGGATTTCGAGGGCCTCGGCGTCGGGGATATTGGCGCTGGTGAGCACCGGCAGGCCCCGGTCCACCGCCACCGACACACTCTGAGGCGTGCGGGACACCGCAAGGAACACCGGCGGGTGGGGCTTCTGCACCGGCACCGGCGCGATGGTCATGTCGTCCAGGTTGTAAAAGTCGCCGTGGTAGCTGAAACCGGGATTCTTCCACAGTCCCATGATTACATCGAGGATCTCGCTGAACCGTTCGCTGCGGGTGTTGTAGTCCACATTCAGGTTGCCATACTCGTAGACCACCTGGCCGCGGCCCACGCCGAAGTCAAGACGGCCCTGGCTCAGCGCGTCCAGCAGTGCGGTCTCCTCGGCGATGAACACCGGGTTGTGGAAGGTGAGCACGCTCACGCCGGTGCCAATGCGGATGCGCTTTGTGCGGGCGGCGGCGTAGAGCCCCATGGCGACCGCTGAGGGCACGATGCCGTAGCGTGTAAAGTGGTGCTCGGCCAGCCACACCGAGTCGTAGCCCAACTCCTCGGCGAATTCCACCTGTTCCATCATCTCGCCGAGTATCCGGCTCTGGTGTTCGGGGGCGGGTTCGGGCCACGAGGGCAGCATGAAAAGGCCAAACTTCATGGGATACGATCACTCCGGTTTAATATAGGACGGCCCGTCCCAGCCCAGAGCCCGGGACGGGCCGACGGATTTTGCTACATTCTAGCTTTCGCCATTGTTAGCAGCAAGAAAGGCTCCTAGCCTGCGGATTCGAAGCTCCTCGTTACGAAATACTCCAAACTGCCGGAAGAGCGCAACGCCCACGTTGACCCTGTTTGCGCTAGTAGCCTACAATTCCATCGCAATTGTCATAAAGATTTGTCATAAAATAGATGCCGGTGTACCTGTTTCCGCTGAGGCAGCGCGGAACGGGATTGCCGGGGAGGGACCATGGCAGCTGAGGACTACACCCGTCCAGAATACCTCGTGGAGCCGGAATGGCTGGCCGCCCACAAGGACGACGCCAACGTGGTCGTGGTCGACTGCGACGTTGACGCGGCTTACAACCGCAGCCACATCCCCGGAGCAGTGGTGGTCCCCGACAACTTCGAGAAGGACCCCAACACCGGCCGCGTCCACCTGATGAACGCAGACCAGTTCCAGGCCATGTGCCAGCGGCTGGGGATTGGCGACGACACCCTGGTGATCACCTACGATAACTCCCAGGGTCTCTACGCCGCCCGCCTCTGGTGGGCCCTGAACACCTACGAGCACAGCAATGTGAAGGTGCTGAACGGCGGCTGGCGCGGCTGGATCGCTGCCGGCAACGGCGTCGGGCTCGAGCGCCCAGGAGCGGCCGAAGGAGTGACTTTCACCCCCAACCGCGATGAATCGCTGCTGGTTAAGGTTGACGAGCTCAAGGAGGCCTGCAACCTCGACGGTGCGGTCATCTGGGACGTGCGCAGCGACGGCGAGTGGGACGGCAGCGAGAGCCGCGGCAACCAGCGGGTGGGCCACATACCGGGCGCGGTCCACCTGGAGTGGTTCAATGTGATGGACCGGCAGACCCACCGTTTCAGGCCCGCCAACGAGATCCGGCAGTTACTCGCTGACAACGGCATCACGCCCGACAAGAACGTCTACACCTATTGACAGGGCGGCATCCGTGCGGCGCACGGAGTGTTCGTCCTGCAGTTGGTGGGTTACAACCGGGCAACGAAGAACTACGACGCCTCCATGGGAGAGTGGGCCAACCGCGATGACACTCCGCTGGAGGTCTAGCGGTTCCGGGTTGACCGTCGGCTCAATCATGGCTCTGGGCCGGTATCGGGGGGGCCCATCTACCTATGGGGACGCGTTTGCGTCCATCTGATAGGAGATTGTCGTGTTGAATCGATGCGCCCTGTTCATTCTGCTGGCGGCCTGCATCGCCACCACGGTGGCCTGCGGCCTCATCGGCGGCTCGGCACCCGAAGGGCCAACCGGACTGATTCCGGACAGCGCCCAGGAGGTGGTCCTGGTGGATGTCAGCCAGGCCGCCGTCAACCGGACGGACCTGCCCGCCGACCTTGAGGGCCAGGTCTCCAGCCTGGAGATCTACGGCGACGTTCGTCGGCAGGCCACGCTGCTCCTTGCTTCTGGCAATGTGATGATAACCGGCGGGGACTTCGACCTCGTGGACATCCGTAGAGACCTGAGAGAAGTCGGCTATTCCAGCACGGTCTACCGGGGCTTCGATCTCTGGCAATCATCCGACGGACGCACGGCTTCCGCCCTGCTCGCAGAGGACAGCTTCCTGATCAGTGGGGACTACGAGGCCGTAATCGACGTTCTCAGGGACGTAAACCGAGGCTCTGGGCTGCTCCACAACGATGACGACGGCGAACTCAAGCGGGCCCTCGACCTCACAGGCGACGGTCTGGTTACAACCGTTTCGACAAATTGCCGCCTGAACATAAACGACGGCTGCATCGCGGCGGCCTGGGCGTTCTCCCGAGGAGAGGAACGGCGCACGGTCATCGAAGGCACCGCCGCCCTGATGTTCAGCAGCCCCTCGGCAGCGGCGGGGGCCGTCCCGTTGATCGAACAGGCAGTTAACGCCGGTGACCTCCTCACCCTGACCGAGATCCTCAGGGAAGAAGAAACCATCACCCTGAAGACCGACATTGACCGCGACGACTTCGCCCAGCTCGAGTTCCCCATCAGCCTGGGCCAGTGACAGAGAACGGGGCAACCCCTTCAACTGGGTCACCCCGCTGGCTGGTTAGCTCTGAAGGGCTTTTGTCTATTTCAGAGAAGCGCGAACCGGAATGAGCCGCTGGCCATAGGAGTCAACGGCGAGTCTCACCCTCCCCAGGGCGTACGAACCAATCACCGGAGAGTCGGCCTCGTCCCCAAATATCACCGCCGTTATTACTTCCCTGCCTTCCACCCGCGCCTTGGCCTCACCAAGACGCCTTTCGATGATGCTCCCGTCAGCCAGTTCGAACTCCACGATCTCGGTTGGCTCCGCACCCAGGCGGTGCAGTACCGAAGCTGGCAGGAGGCTGTAGGTAGCCCCTGTGTCCACCAGCCCCTCCACCCACTCGAAATTGTCGCCGTTGAGATTTCCGATCTCGAACGGCCAGGAAAAGAGGCCCACTGATCTTCCCCCAATGCTGATTCAGGGTTTGACGCCAGGGCACCCAGCCGGTCCCTACAGCGGTAGCGACACCACCTGCCGGTCCTGCGCGCTGCGGGTAACCGCCTCCGTGAACTCCATGTAGTGGACGCCCACATCGAAGGGAGTGCGGGTGATGCGTTCCTGTCCCCGGATGGCACGACAGAACTCCTCCTCAACCCGCCAGTATCCCTGACTTTCCGGAGGATTGGCGATCTCCGCCATGGCGCTCTCACCACGCCTGCCACCAAAAACATTCAGGCCCGAGTCGACGCGCAGCGTCCCCTCACTACCGTAGATCCATACCTCGTTGCCCGCGCCGAACCCCGTAACGGCGCTGAAGCGCATGTTGGCCTGCGCCCCGCTGGCCAGGTCAGCCAGGATGTCAACGTGGTCGGGGATGGTCACCGGCACGAAGCTGCCGTCCTCGTCCCGGCGTTGCTTCACGTTGACCTTGGTGTTGGCCATGACACGGGTGGCCGGGCCGACCCAGCGGATCATGGCCTCGTACCAGATTCCCATGTTCAAGATGTTGTAGCCGCTGAGGTCGCGGTTGTTGCGCCAGTGCATCGGCCCGCCGATGTCGGCGAACCCGGGCGCGTATGACTGCAGCGACACCGCCAGCACATCACCCACATATCCTTCGGCGATCTTCTGCGACAGCAGATTGTCGACCTTGAAGGTCAGCGGCGACGGCACGATCTGGGTAACCAGGCCAGGATTGGCCCTGGAGGCCTCCAGCATTTCCCGCGCTTCCGACGCCGTTGCGGCCATGCGGGCCTCCGTGAGCACGTGCTTGCCGGCCTCAAGGGCGGCGATGGTCAGCGTGCGGTGCATGTAGGGCCAGGTGCCGATGCACACCGCGCCGATCGACTCGTCCTCCAGCAGCTCCTGCCAGCTGTCGTAGACCGTGGGAATGTTGAACTGATCGGCAACCACCTGTCCCGACGCGCGCGAACGGTTGGCCACCGCCGCGATCTCCACACCGCCAACCTCGTGGAATCCGGGGATGTGCCGGTCGCGGGTGTTGCGCCCCGCGCCGATCAGCCCGATTCGTATGCCTTCGTCTACCATGATTACTCTCCTTCCGCTTTGGGATTGTCCGATTCAGCGGATCTCCTACTACGCTCCGCTTCGATGCGTTCAATCGCCTCGTTCACTTTTTCCTGGTATTCGTACCACCATCGCGGTTTCATCATCGGCGGATTGTAGACCAATTTTCGCCCAGCCTGGTCAATCTTCAGGCTGAGTCCTGTAAGCGTGACATCGCTCAGCCGGGGGGGTATATCCTTCATCGAATACGCGGGGCGTGAGTGCTGCTTCTATCTTCATTAAGCACCCGCACATCCACAATCCCAATTTCGACGATGCTGCCGCCGGGTCGTTTGAAATTCGCCGCACTTGTGGGAGAAATCCCCAGGCGGTAGAGAAATGCTCCCGGCAGATGCAGGAAGCCAGCGTTGTCGCTCGCCAGAACTTCCACCGTGCCTGCGCTGCCATCGTCCAGGCTGCCTACCTCCAACCCGGAAAAGAACGATTCCAAGCTGCTTCCCATCCTTGCAAAGGCTACAGCCTGCCCGCCCTTGCAACCAGTTGTTCACCCACGGGGTCAATCAGCAGCAAAAACTCCTGCAGCGCGTTGGAGCCGATCAGGGGATCAGCGTTCTCGGGCCCGAAGATGACGCGCATAGTACTCTCCGTGTCATTGATGACCAGCAGGGCTTGCCCCACATCGCGGTCGGACACGCTGCCATCGGCCTGTTCGAAAGGCAGCACGTAACGCCTTTCGACCCCAAGTCGCTCCAGCATACTCTGCGGGAACATCGAGTAGGACGCGCCGGTGTCCACCAGAGCATCGACAGTTTCGAGTCGTTCCCCGTCTGCGCTCCGTACGCCAACGGGCCAGTAGAATTATCCCATCCAGCTAGCTGCTCCCCAGAGACTTCAGCCTGCCCGTCCTCAGCACCAGTTCCTCGGTCACTGGATCAACCAGCAGCAGGAACTCCTGGAGGGCGCTGGAGCCCAGCAATGGCTCAGCGCCATCAGGTCCGAACGCTACACTCGAGGCCCTTTCTCGACCATTGATAGTCATCCAGGCTACGCCTACATCATATTCAATGATGCTGCCATCTGCCTGCTCAAAACCCACACGCTCCAGACGCCAGATCCCCAAACGCTCCAGCATACTCTCAGGAAATACGGAATATGATGCGCCGGTATCGACCATTGCAGGCAAGGTTTCCATGCGCTCCCTGTCCACGCTCCAGACGCCAACGGGCCAAAAGAATTCTCCCAATGGGACCTCTCTATGCGGCGGGAGGGCCACCGCCGCCATTACATCTTTTGCCGGAATATAGCCCTCGATACCCCAAGGCCCGCCCTACAGCGGCAGCGCAACCACCTGGCCGGTCTGGGCGCTGCGGGTCACGGCCTCGGTGAACTCCATGTACTGCACGCCGACGTCGAAGGGCGTGTGGGTGACCGGTTCCAGGCCGCGAATGGCGTTGCAGAACTCCTCCTCCACCCGCCACTTGCCGCGTTTGGCAATCGGCAGGGGCGCCAGGGCCTCGTCGCCCCGCTTGCCGCCCAGCACCGTGTTGAACGGCGGGCCCTGCAGGCTGATCGTGCCGTCTGTGCCGAAGATCCAGAACTCGCTGCCCGGCTGCATACCGGTGACCGCGCTCCAGGTGAGGTCGGCGGCCGCGCCGCATCCCATCTCGCACAGCACGTTCACGTGGTCGGGCACCGTGACCGCCTGCATCACGCCGTTCTCGTCGGGGCGCCGGTTGCCGAAGGTCCGGGTCATCGCCGACACCTTGGTGGCCGGGCCCACGTAGCGCATGACCGTCTCGTACCAGATCCCCATGCCGAGGATGTTGTAGCCGCTGAGGGTGCGGTTCTGCCGCCAGTGCAGCGCGGAGTCGGTGTCTATGAAGGTGTCTGCCCGGTTGGTCCGTCCGTGGGCGTCGCAGACCCGCAGGCGGACGGCCAGTATGTCTCCCAGGTAACCGTTGCCCACGTAGTCGATGACGGTGCTGTCCACACCCAGCGTCTGCGGGGCCGGGACTATCTGCGTCACCAGGTCCGGGTGCAGACGACTGGCGTCTAGCATCTCGTGGGCCTCGTCGGCGTTCATTGCCATGCGAGCCTCGGTCAACACGTGCTTGCCGGCCGACAGCGAGGCCAGCACCAGGTTGCGGTGCATGTAAGGCCAGGTGCCCACGCAGACGGCGTCTATGCTGTCGTCATTCAGCAGGTCGGCCCAGTTATCGTAGACCTTGGGAATCTCGTACTCCCCCGCGATGCGCTCGCCGGACTTCCGGCTGCGGTTGGCCACCGCGACGATGTCCACATTTGGCTGTTCCCGGAATCCCGGTATGTGGCGCAGGGTGGTATTGGCTCCGGCCCCGATTAGGCCGATGCGGATTATTCCGTTAGGCATAAGATGACTCCTTGCGGGTGATTTGGGGCAATTCTATCACGGTGCAATCTCGTTTCTTTATGTCCGGAAAGAACAGGGAATGGTTGGGCTCCTCCGTATATAATTCCCGTCGGTATCGTCCAGTTTCGAGAGCAGAATGGCAACTCCTGACTTCATCAGTTCCGCCCTTCAGGGCTTATCAGACTTGTGGAACTCGCAGCCCATAAGGGTGGATGGCAACAGCATGGCCCCGACCCTGTTGGGCCGGCAGCTAACTGTCGTGCTGCCTCCCCGCGAGATCAACCGCGGTGACATCGTAATCCTCGTCCGGCCTTCCCCGCCGTGGGACAAGATCATCAAGCGGGTGGTGGCAATGCCCGACGAGTCAGTAAAGATGTATGAAGGCCGTCTGTACGTGGACGATATGCTGGCACATACCGGCTTCATCCCGGCCGGCCCTGAAGGCAGGATCGACGGAAGCTGGTGGAACGGCCCCGACGAATATTTCGTCCTGGGCGATAACTCCGTTCAGAGCACCGACAGCCGCGTCTTCGGCCCCGTGCCCAGGGAACGCATCATCGGAAGGGTCTGGCTCCGCATCTGGCCGCCCGCCGCCTGGGGCCGCGTCCGGTAGGGTACTCGGAGACTCATCAGAAGCCTTCCCTGGCTATCTCTCCGTCATCCCTGTGGGAATGGAGAGTTTCCTCGCTGATTGGAAACTATCTCAAAACCACCCTGGCCAGGCGGCCGTTGGCCGATTACCGGCTTGCCCCTCTGGGTTCCCGCCCCCGATCGAGCCGGGGGTGACATTCTTTCGCGGGAATGACGGGTAATGTGACCTCCAGCATTTAAGACGCGATTGCCTTGGTCTCTCGCAAGGCAATCGCGTCTTATCTTCGGCACACCAAATAGGGCCGACATGGCCAGAAAAAGCCCCGTCATTCCTGCGAAAGAACGTCATCCCGGACTTGATCCGGGACAGGAATCCAGTGGCCCACTTTGAAGTCCAGCGGATTCTCGGCCACTCGTTGTATTTTGAGATAGTTACTAAGCCGCAAGCAGTCGAACCGCAGGATGTGCACCCAACCCAACCTTTCTCCTCAGGGAAGAGGGACAACTAAAAGACCCTGCAGCGTTCACCGGCCCTTTCGATTATTCCCTCTCCCTTGAGGGAGAGGGTTAGGCCTGTCCTGAGCTTGCCGAAGGGGTGAGGGTGAAATCCTCCCAGGAAGCACCGCTGCCAGCCACAAGATAGCCCTCCCAGAAATTCCCGGGCAAGCCGACTCCAACAATCGAAAGTCCCTCCCCTGCTCACACCACAACCTTGACGTTGCCCATTCCTCTGCGTTACCATCGTCAAAGTTTATTGAAACGTTTGTTTTTATTCGCCAGCCCGTTGCTCACCGACCCCTCGCCGCCCGGCGGCCAGCTCCCCAAGTCCCGCTTTTGTCCGGAAACTACCGGGAAAATGAAAAAATTCGCCGCCCCCGTGTGCTCGCACCAGGGCAGGAAAGGAAGATGCAACCATGACCTTCGCCCGGCTCAAAAACCTCGTGGCAGACCTCAAGCGCAAATACGCCGACGAGCTCGCCGTCTACCGCTCCAGGCCCTTCGCCCTCGAACTCTGCGACCAGATGGCCGACGCCGTCACCCCAGGCAGGCCAAGGTCCACCATGACCTGCAACGATTTGGCTTTCAGCCTCTTCACGCGGCTCCGCGACCGGGGCATCCGCGTCAATTCCCACTTGGGCCTCTCGAATTACCTGTCGGATTGCCCCGATAAACTCTTCTTACCCCAGGTGAATGATGTACTCCGCAGTCTGTTTCCCAAAGCAAGGGACAAGGGACTGATCCCTCCATCCCGCACCAAGGTGCCCTTCCAGCCCAGGCGGATATGGAAGCACGGCATGGGTTACTTCATGGCTGTACTGGCCGATGAGGATAGGGCCGCTCGTGCCCGCGGGACCTGGCGCCAACCGGACCCCGACCCTCTGCCAGCCCCCTTCCGCTTTCGACCAACTGCCGCCAGGCCCAGGGTCTCCTGATACCCTCTCACCTGGAGGACGACTCCAACAATCGAAAGACCCGCGACCTCTCGCCGATTCCTTAACACCTGCCCCAAAATGTAATATGATAGATAGTTGTGCTATTTGTCAGGCAGCGAGACAGGGAAGAGCCGTGAGCGATGCGGGAATACTGCCGGGGACATTGGTTCGCCACGGTCGCGGCGTGGGGAAGGTGGTATCCGTAGGCAGCACGGAGGTAGCCGGCGAACTTCTCGAGACAGCCGAAATCGAGTTCTGGGGCTCCGATCGCTCCAGGGTACTGGAGCGGGCGGTTGCGCCCCTCCCCGGCGACAGCCCCGAAGCCCTGCTCTGGGAGAACCCTGCCGCTCTCGCCCGGTGGGCCGAGGGAGCGCCGCTGAAGCTTGTCGCCGCTGCCCTCTCTGTCTGCGGGGGCTCGGGCAGGGTTGCCGACATCCGGGAAAAGCTGGACGAGCGCATCCCCGGCATGAAGTGGGAAGGCTGGTGGAAGAAGGCCCCTTCCCTGATGCGCAAGCTGCCGGAGCACTTCAGCACCACTAGGGTCGGCAAGGACAGCGAGTACCGCCTCCTCACCAGCGTCGACGCCGTCCCCGTTGCGGCGAGGCAGGACTCCTCCGGCCCCCCAGACAGTGGAGCGACCACCGTCACCGATTGGAAGAAATGGCTCCAGGCCCGTACCCACGAACCAGCCCCGGGCCGCTTCCCTACCCGTCAGGTCGCCAGTTCACTGGACAAGTGGCCCGAGAAGGACATCGAGCAGGCCCTGCTCCGCCTCATCGTCACCGTTGAGGAAGCGCTGGCAGAGGGTGGAGTTACGGCCCAGGCCGCCGAGGGCTGGTCGAGGGCAGTGGCCCAGGCATCCATCAGGCTGCGGGAGACCGGAGGGCAGGACACCAGGGGTTACCTCGCCGCCAGGGCCGGAACAGTCTTGGCCCATTTGGCGAGGATCGCCGAAGACCGGACGCCCCAGGACCTGCTGCTCCAGGCCGGAGCACTGGACGGCGAGACCGACGCTTGGCGGCGCGGCTTCCTGGCCGGAATGTGGGACGCCTTCGAGAGTGAGGACGCCCGCGATATGTACCGAACGGCATCGTCCGCAATGGGTAGGCAGGCCCGCGGCGACCTGGCACGGCACATCGTGTTGGCCGCCTTCGGTCCCGAGATGTCCGACCGCCGCCACTCCGAGCTCGACCGTCTCCTTGACGCCCTCCCTTATTCGGAGCGGCTCCACATCCTGGAAGAAATCATAGCCCGGGCCACGACCGGCCAGCGAGGCGCAGTGCTGGACTACATCGCTGGCAGCCGTCACGCCTCGGGCAACGAGCGACTGCCCCTGAGGATAGTCGCGGTGCTGATGCTGTCGGAGGGCCAGGGAAAGCTGGCCGCCCATACATCGTGGGAGTTGGCTGAGTCTCTCGCCTCCCCGGATGCATACGGCCCGGAGGTGGCAGCCCTTTACGAAAATACGGCAGTCCGGGTCCAGGCGATCATGGCCTTCAATACCGGAAACCTGGAGGAATTGAAGGAGGCCCACGAAGCCCAGATCGAGCAGGAACGCCAGGAACAGGAACGCCTCCGCCAGCAGGTCCGGGAACGCAACGCCGAGCTCGCCGCCAAGCGGGAGGAGTCGCGCCTGGAGATCAGGCAGGACATGCTGCTGGCCGTCGGCGAGGTGCTCCAGTCTGTCAGTAGCAGCGGACATCCAGGTGACATTGCAACCAGCGTGCAGGCCGGCCTGAACCTGGCTCTCAGGGCCGGCGGGGCAGAACCCCTGGAGGCTCCGGGGAAGCGGGTCGACTACGACCCCGAGATACACTTTCTGATAAATGAAAACAACGAGGATGCAGGAGGGTTGGCGGAATCAAGTCCGGTAACGGTGGTCGCCCCCGGAGTGATCGTGCGGGGCGAGACCAGCGGCGACCGGATACTTCTCAAAGCTCACGTCAGGCACGAGGCAGGTTAATGGAATTCGTAGGCATCGACTTCGGCACCACCAATGTGCGCATCTCCACCTGGGACCCGGACGACCCCGGCGCTGGTCTCCCACAGTCTCGCCTGATCGGCCGCGGCGACACCACCGTCATGCCGGTGGTCGTCGCGCTGCAGCGTCAGGAAGACGGCGCGGTCTCCTTCGTGGTCGGGGAGGATGCGGATTCCATGGAGGACGGGCCCAACACCCTGGTCATCCGCAACATCAAGCGATGGGCCCTGTCAAACGACGCCTACGTCAAGTGGCGCCTCGAGGTCAGCGAGACCGAGTGGCCCGCTTGGTGGAACGCCGACGCCGCCTGCGTCGAGGCCTGGGATCAGCACTTCCAGGTGAGGGACCTCATCGCGGCAGTCCTGAAGGAAGCCATCAGCCGCGCCCGGCTGCCGGAGCGGTTCGAGTGGCGTGCCGGCTGCCCGGTCCAGGCCGGCCACGAATACCGTTCCATGCTGGCCGATGTCCTGGGCAGTATTGCCGGGCAGGGCCGGGTCGAATGGGTGGTCGATGAGCCGGTGCTCTTCCTCGCGGCGGCCCAGCGAAACATAGATCCTGATTCCGGGTTCAAGCTGGAGGGCTCGTATCTGGTCTACGACCTGGGCGGGGGCTCCTTCGACTGCGCCCTCGTGGAAGTGCGGGACACCGGCGAGATGATCGTCTACGGCGCCGACGGCGACCCGCTGCTGGGCGGCTCCAACATCGACCGCCAACTGTCTGCCAGGTTCAACGGAGCGGAAAATCTGCTGCGGCTGGCCAAGGAGCAGGTCTCCGCCAGCAACACCAGAGTTCCCTTCGGCGGCAGCGTCGCCCTCACCTGGTCCGACGTGGAGTCCGAGCTCAAGGGCGGCAGGTTCATCCAGCGCTCCCTGATGGCCATGCGGGACGCCTACATCAGCGCCCGGACGGTTATCGACGGTGAGTTGTCGGGCGCGGAAGAAGACACCGGCAAGCTCAGCTTCGTCTGGCAGCTGGGCTACGAGGACATGGCCCGAGACATCGATGGCGTGATCATGTTCGGCGGTCCCACGCGCTCGCCATTCTTTTCCGAGGGCCTGGGCCGCTGGTTCGGCGAGGCCAAGGTCATGCGGGCCGGCGACCTCATCGGCGGTGTCGCCGACCCAGAGCTCACCGGCGTCAGCATGGGCGCCTGCTACTACCCGTCGGGCGAGAACTTCCACCAGGTCCCTGCCCGCCTGCCCTACAATGTAGCCCTCGAAAACACCACCACCGGCCGACAGGAAGACAAGGTCGAGTACCGTCCCCATCAGTACTTCGTCGACAACTTCCAGCCCGCCGAGCAGTTCGAATCTCCGTGGCTGCAGCAACAGAGGGAGAACCCCCAGGAGTACGAGCTGACCATCACCGACCCCGACGGCGTCGTCCTGGAGCGGCTGGCCGTGGACGGATACCTGGAGGCCGGAAACCGCCAGCCTGCCACCGGCCTGCGGCTGGTCATCGACCGACTCGGCCCCGTATACGTGGAGAAAAAGTCCGAGGGCATCGGCTTGCCCTGGACCAAGAAGATTGCACTCGTGGAGAATCCCCCGTGGCAGACCGAGGAGCAGCGGGAGCAGCTGGAGGCCCTGCGCCTGCGGGAACGCCAGCGCGAGGGTCAGCGCCGCTACCATGTCCAGGAACAGCTGGAAGCCCAGTTGCTGCATCCGGAGCCGTAGCCCAATACCACGATGGCAATGTTCGAAACAGCGGGCGCCTCTGTCGAAGCGCCCGCCTTTGCAACTCCCTGAGACTTGCCCAGGTCCCGAATGTCGCCACACCGTTTGGCAACAGGCGCGGCCACGAGGAGTTTCGCCCACTACGACGAGTGCAATCTCCGACTCAGCGGATGCCTTGCTCCCAATTGATGATGGGAATATTGGGACCAGCCAGGAGAAACGACGGTGGGACGGTTCAATTGGGGCCCCGGAGGACCACCCGAGGATGCTTACTCCCGTGTAACCGCGCCGGAACGATTCGGCCCGTTGCACGGCTGGGCGCTCGCAGCGGTGGCGCGACTGCAAGAGGACTTTGAAGTCACCCTGTATGACGGCGAGGTCGTCGACGCTGAACTGGAACGCGTGCGGCTCTCCAGGCCAACGCTGAAGTTGACGCCCCTCTACGACTCCTATGCCCCGGTCACCGTTGCTTTTACCGATTTCCCTGGCCTGGGCGTCCGGGTGGGGCGGTGGGCCACCGACTGGTTCCCTTCCTGCGGTTGCGATGCCTGCGACGAAGTGCCAGAGAGAGAATTCGAGAGGTTTGAGGGGCTACTGGGTGATGCCGTCGCCGGCCGGTTCCGGGAATCCATGGGCCTCCGACTCATAGGCGACGGATGGCGCACGTCGGAATTCTGGTCCGATGATCACCGAAGCTCAAGAAGATCCCGAGTGCCACGCGGCGAAGCCCGCCAATCCCTGAACGGCAAACGGGAAATTGTTCTTGAGTGGCAGCCCTGGCCACGGAGGCAGGCCGATACAGCCTCCATTTAGCCGTACCACGCCTGCATCGCTCATGGGGCCCGCCGCTCCGTCAAGGCCGGCTGGATTCGCTACCCTGCGACCCACCCGGTAACCAACGCAACTGTTAGAAGGTGTGTGACAATTCTGCCTGGTGCCATAAAGAGCAGGCTGCTGGGCATTCGTTATTCGTGAGAAAGCAGGGGACGCCCTCACCCTAACCCTCTCCCGGAGGGAGAGGGAATTTGTCACACATCCTCTTAGAAACCGTCTGAATCTCCCAAATCCGCCGGTTCTGAGTCCACGGCTTGGGAAAAGTCTGCGGCGCTGCCCGGCCCGGGAGCGCCTTGAGCAGCAGTTCCTCCATCCCGAATCGAAGCCCCTCGGTTACCGGCCGGCACACGAAAGTGCGGGCGCCTCAAACGAGACGCCCGCACTTCATTTCCGGGACATGTCGGGTGCGTTCGCGACTACACCCGCCACATGTCTCCCGTCTGGAAGATCAGGTCCACCTGGTAAACTTCCTCGGCGGGCCAGCCGGCCATCTTCATCCAGTCCTCGAAGTGGGACTGCTCGACGGCCTCGCACTCGGTGAACAGCTTGCCCTGGGAGGTATCGGCGTAAACCTTCAGGATCGTGGTGCGCCTGTCGGGCCGCCATTTGCTCACACCGCCGGTATACGCGCCCAGCTTCTCCCGGAGCTGCTCCTCGGTCAGTCCCTCGATGGTATGCGTGGCTAGAAACCTGGCCATACGGCGTTTACCTCTCGATGGTTCATCAAATCCCTGCGGGATTCTCCATTGTTCCCTCTCCCTTCGGGAGAGGGTTAGGGTGAGGGCGTCCCTCAGCACATTTCGAGTACAACGCGACTGGTCCGCCTCCTAGTCCTGCGGCGGAACGAATGGGTACGGAATCGGCGGGCCGTCGCGCAGGGGCAGGGCCACCGTGGCGGTCCCGGGCATGCTCTCGATGCCGTCCTGCGTCTTCATCCCGATTTCCAGGTCAACGAGCCCCATGCCGCCCTTCTCTTCCTTGCCCGTGATCCGGCCCCACATGATCAGCACGTCACCCGGCACCAGCATGGCCCGGTGCTCGAACTGCGCTTTCCACGGCCAGCCGTTGGGCAGCGTCCAGTCCTTCAGGTACTGGGGCACCACGCTCTGCTTCCACGACCCGTGCACCAACAGACTCGGGTTCCTGTCGTGGTTCATGCCAAAGTCCAGATCGTAATGGATCCGGTGGAAGTTCTCTATCGCCGCGCTCCACCGGAACAGGTGCGTCGGCGTGGGAGCGTAGATGTACTTGGGAAGCTCTTCCCCCACCTCAACGTCCTCGAAGTAGGTCTGCTTCTTGTTGCGCAGCTGCTCGGCCGAGAGCTTCTCGTTGTGCTCGAGAATCTTCTCCGCCGGCATCTGGAGCAGGTCTTCCAGGCTCGCGCTCATAGTCGTGTTCTCCCCGCGTGAACTGTTGCGGGGGATTCACCCCCCACCCTGACCCTCCCCCTGAAGGGGAGGGGACTGTAGATTACGGGATTCTAACGCCGGATTGACGACTGCCTGGTGATGCAGAGCAGGTCGCCGTCCTGATTCTTGTAGCTCGTCTCAACCGTGATGATCAGGAACGCCCGCCCGTCCCGGCCCGAGCGTTCTCGGATGTCCGAGTAGCGGTTCTGGAAGAAGATCTTGTCCCCGATGCTCGGGTACTTGTAGATCTCCAGCTCGTTGCCCGCGTTCAGCACCCGCACCAGGTTCGTGGGCACCGGCGGCAGAGCCCCGGGGCGCTCCACGCTCCCGATGCCGTCCGACTCGGGGTTCTCGTTGAAGGCACGAGTGATGGGGTCCTCCTGCTCCGGGCGGTGGCGGCCGACCATGTAGCTGACCATGATCGGTGGCGCGATCACGCCGCCGAACTTGGTGCCCTCGGCGAACTCCTTGTCCCAGTATCGCGGGTCCGGGTCCATCACTGCCTGGGTGAAGCGGCGCAGGTATTCCTCGTCAACGTAGCCCCACGATTCCACCACCTCGCCTTCCACGCCGATCATCGCGCGGACCTCCGGCGTGAGGGCCGACTCGGTTTCGTGCTGGGCCTCCCCAGTCACACGAGGTTGGGTCATGGCCGCCTCCTTTCGAAGCTGCGGAAGAGGGTTTTGCGGCTGTCCGGTCTAACGGGAAAAGCCTACCCCAGCCCCCCCAATTCGTCAACAGAACCACCCTGACCTGCTGACACCTTTCCCTTGCGCGAGGTCATGAGGATGCCATAATATAATAATACATTTGTTCTATATCAGCCTGCGGCCACCAAACCCCCCGGTCGGGGCAGCAAACTTGGAAGAGTGAGAGTTGAGCAAACCAGAATGCCGACGTTGTTTGTCCAAAACGGTCTTGAGACTCGAAAAGCGAAGGGAGGAAGACAATTACGTCTATCGTTGCCTGGAATGCGGGTTCCTGTACAGCCCGCCTCGGTCACCGGCATCCCACACCCACCCCGCGGCCTCGGAGCGCCGCACCGAAGGTACCCCTCGCCCGACGGAAAATGGGCGACCCAGCAGCATCCGCTCGTCCTGAATCCATCCCACATCCTGAGCTTGTTGAAGGACGACTGGGCGGCAAAATCCAATCAGGCGCACGCCCCGGAGCCCAGCGACGGCTACGAAAGCACTGACCGCGCCCTCGTTCCATCGCCTGTGGTCTTCGCCCGCGAGGTCCTCGGCGTGCGGCTGTGGGAAAAGCAGGAGGAGGTGCTGAACGCCCTCGCCTCGAACCGCCGCGTCGCGGTGAAGGCTGGCAACGGGCTGGGCAAGGGCTTCTGCGCCGCCGTGGCCGTGCTGTGGTACATGCACACCCACCCTGGCGCGGCCATCACCCTGACGACTGCGCCCACATTCCGGCAGGTGCGGCACATCCTGTGGCGGCAGATACACCGGCTATACAACCCCGTGGCAGAGGTCCTCGGCGGCAGGATGTTTGACACCCGCTGGGAGCTGTCCGACGAGCGTTATGCCCTGGGCCTGTCTGCCGACGGCGCCGACCAGTTCCAAGGCTTCCACAGTCCCCACATGTTCATCGTGGTGGACGAGGCAGAAGGCGTCAGCGAGGAGATCTACGAAGCCATCGAGTCCGTGATGACCTCGGCCAACCCGTTGCTGCTGCTCATCGGAAACCCGACGACCATGTCCGGGGCCTTCCGTCGTGCCTTCAACGAGGAGCAGGCCATCTACCGGAACATCACCATCTCGGCCCTTGACAGCCCCAACGTCCGGGCCGGCCGCATCGTGGTGCCGGGACTGACCACCTCGCAGTGGGTGGAGGAGCGCAGCCAGATCTGGGGCACGGACAACCCCATATTTCATTCCCGGGTTCTCGGTGAGTTTCCCGACCAAGGGGCGGACACGCTGTTTCGCCTCAGCGACCTGCAGGGGGCGGTCAAGCATATCGTCGACGCAGAGTCCTGGACCGTTGGGACCGAGACGGTAATCGGAGCGGAAAGGGCGGCCGGTGAGGACGTAGTCCTGTCCGTTGACGTGGCCCGCTTCGGCACGGACCGCAGCGTCATCCTGCGCCGCCGGGGCGAACGCGTGGAAGACATCCAGGTGCTGAGCCAGTTGGACACCATGCAGCTGACCGGATGGGTCTCGGCTGCAATCCGCGAATGCCGTCCGACACAGGTGCGCATCGACGAGATCGGTGTGGGAGCAGGCGTGGTCGACCGCCTGCGGGAGCTGGGCCACGAGGTGCACGGCATAAACGTGGCCAACCGGGCCCGGGACGACAAACTGTTCGCCAACCTGCGGGCCGAGGGCTACTGGGACCTGCGCGAGCGGTTCCGCTCGGGGCGCATCAGCATCCCGTCCGACCAGCAGCTGATCACCGAGCTTGCCGCCCTTCGCTACGGCTACGACAGCAGCGGGCGCATCAGGATGGAGAGCAAGGACGACATGCGCAAGCGCGGCCTTCCTTCGCCCGACAAGGCAGACGCACTGATGCTGGCATTCGTTGAGACCGGCGGCAAGATCCGAA
This sequence comes from Dehalococcoidia bacterium, assembly GCA_965216065.1. GTDB lineage: Bacteria > Chloroflexota > Dehalococcoidia > Lucifugimonadales > UBA3495 > VXOI01. Next base: position 1,029,798 of record CBDCFB010000001.1, on the reverse strand, counting down.
TATGGACCTGAACAGCACCATCCCAATCCCCACCATCTCGGGACACCCAACGGGGAATATATCCGACATTTACCGGAAATGACCGGGATATTGAAAAATTCGAGGTCATCGATATGATGCAGAAACTCGCCCTGCGCCTACCTCGGCGCAGGCCCATCGCCACCACCGCAAGGAGCAGACCCCCTCACGAAAGCGCAGGACGCACCAAGGCCGGCGGGGTCGCGGCTGCGGACGTCGACGGCTTCTCCGTCCTGTCCGGCGCAGGCAGCGGCTGGAACCGGGCCGAATACGGCGAATACTACGCCACCAGCACCCCGGTCTACGCCGCCATCCGCATCCGTGCCGACGCACTCACCCGGCCCCCGGTGGTGGTCTACCGCCGCACCGGCTCTGAGTCGGGCAGCCAGCGCCTGCCCGTCGGCCCCGACCACCCCGCCCAGCGGCTCCTTGAGGGGGTCAACCGCTGGTACACCCGCGCCGACCTGTGGCGCGCCACCGAGATCTACCTGAACCTCTGGGGCTCCGCCTACTGGATGCTGGACCGGGACGCCAGCGGCAACCGGGAACTCTGGCCGCTCCGCCCGGACCGCGTGTCCATCGTGCCGGACCGGGGCGAGTACATCCGCGGGTTCGTCTACCATGGACGCAGCCGGATGGTGGCGCTGACCCCCGAGGAGGTGGTCTGGTTCCGCTACTTCAATCCGCTGGAGGAGTACGCTGGCCTCTCCCCCGTGGCCCCGTCGAGGATGGCGATCGACATGGGCCGCGACGGCCTGCGCTTCAATCGGAACTTCCTGCGCAACTCGGCCCAGCCGGACTTCGTGATGCTCACCAACGAGTATATGAACGACAGCGAGGTCGAGGATTTCTACCGGCGCTGGGAGGCCCGCTACCGGGGTCCGGCCAACGCCCACCGCCCCGCCGTGGCCAGCTTCGTCCGCGACATCAAGACGCTGGGTCTGAGCCACCGGGACATGGACTTCATACAGGGCCTCCGCTGGAGCCTTGAGGAGGTCAGCCGCGCCTACGGCGTGCCCCGGCCGCTGCTGTCCGACCTGGAGCGCGCCACCTTCTCCAACGTCAACGCCGCCGAGCGATTCTTCTGGCGCAACACCATGGTCCCGGAGATGACCTTCCTCGCCCAGCAGGTCAGCCGCCAGCTCTTCCCCCTCCTCGGCTACGACAACCTCGAGATGGAGTTCGACCTTACCGCCGTCGAGGCCCTCGCCGAGGACGAAAACGCCCGCACAACCCGCGAGGCCCAACTCCTCGACCGCGGCGTCCTCACCATCAACGAAGTCCGCCGCGCCCGCAACCTCCCCGACGTCCCCTGGGGCAACGAGTGGGCGCGGGGCAGGGGGTAGGCAACGATCTGCGTCATTGTTGGGAAGGTCCACATCTGCTACATTTCCGTCCATCGTACGGTTATACAGTCGGGCCAAACTTTGACAGACGCCCTGCTGACAGTAAGCGACCAGGAAGAACGCCTTTCCATGTCCTACGTTCTGGCAGTAGCGGCACGCGCCGGATACACGACCGCACAACGGGATTTGGACCGGGACGGTATTGATTTGAGCGTTCAGGCTGGTGGCGCTATGAGGCCCGCGATTGACCTGCAACTGAAAGCAACCATAAATCTGGGCCCTCCCAGGGATGGCACCTTTCATTTCCCCTTGCTCGTCCGGAATCACAACTTGCTTTGCCAAGCAACCCAGACTCCGCGTCTCCTGGTCGTGCTCGATTTGCCGCGCAACGAAGAACAGTGGATGACGGTTTCTCGCGAAGAGTTGATTCTGAGGCGCTGCGCCTATTGGGCCAATTTGGTCGGCCGCGATGAAACTGATAACTCAGAGTCTGTTACCATCCCGATTCCAGAGCGGAACCTGTTCGACGTTTCAGCCTTGCACGCACTGATGGAACAGTCGAGGAGGGGGAGGATACAGTGACTACGAACTTGCAAGATCCAAAAGTCCTGCGCGCTGTCTCTCCGCTGGCGTTGTCCGCCTACGCCCGTTCTGTAGGATGGGCAAAGATCGAAGAATATGGGGAATACTCTGACGTGTACACAGGTCTGCAATTGCCGGAAATCGTAGTCCCACGGACTCAGCGCCTGGGCGACTATGCTCAGGTTGTAGCAAGACTTATTGCCATCTTTGCCCATGCCGCAGAGGTGGATGAGGTCCAACTGTATAACGACCTGGTCGTGGCTGACCGAGATGTCACTCGCGTGAGGGCCAGCAACGGAGACTCCGACGGGACCGTTGACTTGGAACAGGGAGTCGCTTTGGTCAATGGTTCCCGGGACATGATGCTTGCTGCCGCATGCTCCCTTCATAATCCTCGACCAGTCTACCGTGCTGGCGCCAATAGGGAAGCGAACGAATTCATGCGCCGCGCGCGCCTTGGCCAGACCGAGACTGGCAGCTTCGTGCTGACTATCCTTTCTCCCGTAGTGCCTCCTCAGGTTCAAGCGCCGTTGCTGGCAGATATGGAACTTAGTGATGATCCTGTGGAACGCCAGATAACCCTTCGATTGGCACAGGCCTTGTCCGCCACTCGGCGGGCGACCTCAAAAGCAATGGGGGGCGATACGGATGCATTTTCTGAGGCTGTATCCGAAGGAACAAGCGCAAATTTGTGTGAAGCTCTAGTCCAAGTGATTGAGTCTTTCCCATCTGTGGACGTAAGCACCACATGGGCTCGGACTCGACCTCTCCGCTCTGCAAGGGAAAGCGTTCAATTCGCCGACAGCGATGCATTGTTTCTAAGGGAAGCGGCACGATCATTCCGTAGTCGAGAGCCAAGATTGGACGTCACACTCTTTGGTTCTGTACGAATGCTTAGGCGAGACTACAGTGAAACCGACGGCACTGTAACACTTCGAGCCAGCATAGACGGGCGAGTTCAATCTGTGATAGTTGCCTTAAGTCAATTTGACTACAATCGTGCCAGCCAGGCGAATGTTGAACAGGTTCCGATTTCTATTGAAGGCGACTTAGAGCTGTTCGGGCAGCGTTGGCGCTTGCTAAACCCACGCAACGTCGACATTATCGTGGCCAGCCAGGAGGAAGGCGGAGACTTGTACGTTCTGCCTTAACCTAGTTTCGGGACATCTACTGCGGCCTGCGCCGCCTCGCCCAGAAAGGGGTGAGCCGAGCCCTCCGCCCGCGTCGGCAAGGCCCGGCCCGGCCCGGCCCGAGGACGCCAAATACGTGGAGTGAGCGGCGCGGTAGAAAGGGGAGGGGCGCCGGACGGCGCCCCTCCAAGAGCCAATCGAAAACCGAAAGGGCGCCCCTACGTCCGGCCCCGCAGGCGCGGGTCCAGCACATCGCGAAGCGAGTCTCCCAGCACGCTGAAGGAGAACACCGCCAGCGTGATGAACACCCCGGGAACAATCGCCACCACTGGTGCGAAGAACAGGTCTTCAACCCCCTTGGACAGCATCTCGCCCCACGTCGGCGTGGGCGGGGGAATGCCCAGCCCCAGGAAGCCCAGGGCGCTCTCGGTAATGATCGCCACACCCACCAGCCCGGTGAGCACCACCATGTAGGGCGCCAGGCAGCCCGGCGCGATGTGCCGCAGGATTACCCGCCAGTCACTGGCCCCGATGGCCCGGGCCGCCTCCACATACTGGCTCTCGTTGATCACCAGAGTGGTCGCGCGGACCACCCGCGCGCCATAGGGTATGAAGGGAACGGCGATGGCAATGAGCAGCGTGTTAAGTGACCGGTCAAGCGCGGCTATCAACGCCATTGCCAGTATCAGCACCGGGAAGGCCATCAACACGTCCACAATCCGCTGGAGTATCGCGTCGACTTTCCCGCCCCAGTAGCCGCTGGCCAAGCCCATGAGGCCCCCAATCAGGGTTCCGGCAGTGGATGCCACAACCCCCACCATCAAGGAAATCCAGGCACCATGGAGGACTCGGCTCAACACGTCCCTGCCCAGCCGGTCCGTCCCAAGAAAGTTGCCTCCTATGAAGGGTGCTTGGTACTTGGGGCCGACGCCGATTTCTTCCGGGTCATACGGTGCCGCATACGGTCCCACAATAGCCATGATGGACAGCGCAAGGATTATCCCAACCCCCACACTTCCCAACGGCGACCGGCGGCAGAATCGGGCGAACGAGCGCGGGTATCTAACCCAAGCGCCTCTGGTCAGTGTTGGATCTGTCCTGCCAGACGTGCCAATTTCAGCGGCCAATAGTGTCCTCGATTATCACTGGTAGCGAATCCTCGGGTCCAGCCAGGCGTAAAGCATATCCGTAATCAGGTTACCTACGATTACGATCGCGGCGAATATGAAAACCAGAGATTGCACCAGTGCGAAATCCCGGTTGAACACGCCGCTCACCAGCAGCGTACCCCAGCCGGTCAGGTTGAACACTCTCTCCGTAACCACGACCCCGCCCAGCAGGGCAATGATTTGCAGGCCTCCCACGGTGATCACCGGAATCACTGCGTTCCGCAGGCCATGCCGGATGGTGACCGTCCTCTCCCGGAGTCCCTTGGCCCGCGCCGTCCGCATATAGTCCTCATACAGGATGTCAAGCAGAGACGAGCGCGTCATCCGCGCGATAAAGGCCACCTGAAAATACCCAAGGGTGATCGCCGGCCAGAACATCTGCTTCATGTTGGACCAGAAGTCCTCGAAGGGGCTTACCCACTGCACCTGCGGCGACCACCCAAACCAGGTTACCTGGGCCAGGATCAGCATGATCCCCAGCCAAAAGACCGGCACTGACAGTCCTACGATGCTGAATACCCGGAGGAAGTAATCAACCCAGGAGTTATGACGGACGGCACTGATAGTCCCCAAGGGAACACCCAGCAGAATCGCCACAATCATGGTGTAGACAGACAGATTCAGGGTTACTGGGAAATGTTCCGCGATGAGGCTTCTGACGGTGATGCCTTGCCGGAACACCGACTCGCCCAAGTCCCCAAAGGTAATCATATCCTTGACCCAACGGCCGTAGCGCTGATACCACGGGTCGTTGAGACCAAGCTGGTCACGGACCATTTGCAGGGTTTCCGGATTTGCGGCCTCCCCGAGGCGCGCCAAGGCCACATCTCCCGGCATTATCGCCATTATGACGAAGATAATGAGTGAGACCCCAATCAGCGTGGGGATCGCCATTGCCATTCGCCGGACGATGTACTGTTTCATATTCCGCCGTCTGAGCTAGGGATACCGTGCCTTGGGTCTGATTTGTTCAGAATCTTGAGAGTCCCCCCACCAACAATTGGCGGAAGGACTCTCATCGGACCCGCTATCTGCTGGTGCGGTTGGCTTCGGGCAGGTCCAACCAGGTGTAGCTCATTCTCGCATTGGTGGTGCGGGCGCTGGCCGTGGAGGTCAGGCCCTTAACGAAGTCCCACTGCACCCGGTTGAATTGCCACCAGTGCAGTATCAGGAAGGATGCGTCGTTCATCGCAATCTTGTCCATTTCCCAGACGAGTTCCCTGCGCTTCTCGAAATCGCTCTCCGCCTTCTGCTGCGCAAACAAATCGTCCAACTCGGCAATCGAACGCCGCTGGTACCAGCGTCCGCCTTCGGTGATGTACAACTGGCCAAAGGTGTCTATGGGATCATCAAAGTCCAGTCCCGCTGCCAACGAAGACATGAAGTAGTCGCCGGAAACCTCGTTGCCGCGGTGCGCCGTTACGTCCAGCGGTTCCAAATCCACCTCAATGCCGATCTTCTTTATGAGCTGCTGCACTACCTCGGCATTCGGGCAAGACCAGGTGATGTTGCTGGAGCATTGAAGAGTCATGCTCCCCCAGTCAATCTCTCCATTTTCGCTCTCGTAATCGGCGAGCAGCGCTTCGGCGTTGGCAATGCGGGCGTCCATATCAGGCCCGTAGCCAATGAGAGACTCCTGTTCCTCCTTGGGAAGCGCCCACGGCCCCAGTGGGAAGTTCCCTGTGCCGACTGTGCCGGCCTGAGGGCCGAGATCGCCGATGGTCTTGCGATTAATCGCTTCGCTGACCGCCTGCCGCACCCTCAGGTCGTCGAAGGGAGCCCTGGTGGAGTTCATGGAGAGATGCGAGATTGTGATGGTAGGAATCGGGCTGAAGATTATACCCGGCTCCTGGTCTGACACCGATTGCGCCAACTCCGGGCTGGTGTTGATTCCGCCGATGGAGTCGTTGAAATACACTTTCTTTGTCAGCAGAGCTGCCGCTTGGGCCTGTGGGTCCTGGATGATGTGGTATTCGATTTCGTCCACGTACGGCAGGCTTTCCTCGAAATAGTCCGGGTTCCTCTCGTAACGCCACAGTGTAGTCGTGGGCGGTTCCATCAGCCGGAAAGGGCCTGTCCCTACTACCTGGGTCATCATGGCGTTGACCGGGTCTATCTCAGATATATGCTTTGGTATGATGCCGTTCCATCCGTTGGAGAACAGAGGCACCAGGAGCGGAGAGAATCCGTCGCTGTTGACTTGCACGGTATTGGAGTTAATAACCTCGACGCTTTCCACAGTGCTCCGGAACACTCCCTGCCTTGGGCTTACCATCCCTTCAGGAGGATTCTTAATCCGCTCAATGGTCCACTTTACATCCTCAGCCGAGAAGGGCTCTCCATCATGAAAAGTCACCCCTTCAGCCAAGTGGAAAGTGACGGTTGTCCCTCCATTACTAATGTCCCAGGTTCGCGCCAGATCGGGAATGAGTTCAGCTGCGAGCGGGTCGTAGGGGCTGGTGGCCAGGAGGCCGTTATAGGCCGGCGCGGTTATGACATACACGCCGCCGAAAGATGTCTGGTGCATATCGTAGAAGGGAATAGGCTCCCAGTTGTTGGCGAGGAACTTGCCGCCGTACCTGGGGCTCTCGCCATTGGCTTCGGCCAACGCCCGAGGGCCTCCCTCCATCAACAGCTTGGCGGCAGGGGTGTATTCGGTTTCCTGAACGCCGGTTGAGGGGACGGCAACACTGGTCGCCGTGATTCCTGCGCCTCCCCTTTGGGCGGGTGTCGAAGTGGGGCTTGCCGCGCTGGTCGTGGCGGCTACCGCTTGCGGGGCGGCGGTAGGCTCTGCCGTGGTCTGCTGGGCCGACCCTTGCGTGGCCTGGGGCGCCGCAGCCTCGGTTGCGGCGGGCGCTTCGGTGGCCGTGTCGCCACCACAGGCGGCCAGTACGGCCAATGCGAGGATGGCTCCGATGGTCAGTATGATGTGAAATTTGAGTTTGCCGAACATTAAGTGGATACCTCCGCTTCTTGACCGCCAAAGCACAACGGCAGCCCATGAATTTCGAGGATGCTAAATTAATACGCCTGAATAGTCAATCTGTCTGCCGGGTTCTTGCACATATTAGACCAACTACAATAGTAATTAGCTCATATGATTATGCATTTCGTAACAATATACCCGATTCCTTCTCACCCCAGCCAGTCGTCGAACCAGTCGAGCATCCGCGACAGGTATTCCTCCCGCATCTTCGGGTGACCGGTGCGGGGGAAGGCGTGGTTGCTGTTGGGGAATCGCACGAACTCAACGGTCTTGCCCAGACGCTTTAGCGCCACGAAGTATTCTTCGCTCTGGGCAATGGGACAGCGGTAGTCGGACTCGCCGTGAAGCAGCAGCGCCGGGGTGTTGACTTCCTTGGCGTAGCTGATGGGAGAGTGCGCCAGCAGTTTCTCCGGCGAGTCCATCACCGATCCGCCCCACTGGTGCTCGCCGAAACTGACGCCGATGTCCGACGTCCCATACATGGTATACAGGTTCGTGCACGGGGCGCCGATCACCGCCGCACCGAATCGCCGGGTGTGGCCAATGGCCCAGGTGGTCATGAAGCCTCCGTAGCTGTACCCGTGGATCCCCAGCCGACTGGCGTCGACATACTCACGCTCGCAGACATGGTCCAGGGCGGCCATCAGGTCCAGGTAATCCTCGCCGCCCCAGTCGTCCAGCACCGCCCGCATGAACTCTTCGCCGTAGGTGGATGACCCCCGAGGGTTCACCGCCAGCACCAGGTAGCCCGAGCCTGCCAGCGCCTGCTGCCACGGGACGAAGGCGTCGTAGAAGGCCCCGTTGGGGCCGCCGTGGATGTCAAGGATCAGGGGATAGATCCTCGAGGCGTCGAAGGTCGGCGGGAACCACAGCCGCGCCTCCACATCAAACCCCTCTCTCCGGATGGTGAACTTCTCCAGAGAAGGCAGCGGTCCTCGAGCCAAGAAATCGGCGTTGGGGTCGGCCATCAGGTCGGTATGAGAGCCCGACAGGTCGGCCAGATGAACTTCAGAAGGGGACGAGGGCGACGAGGACGAGACGGCCGCCTGCCGCGCCTTGGCGTCCAGCGACAGGCCGGAGACCAAGCGGCCTCCACCCCAGAGCTGCGTGGCGTCGCCGCCTTCGGCTGTGGCCTGGTACACGTGGCTCTCCCCGTGGCGCTCGGCGAGGAAGACAATGCGGCCGTCGTCCGTCCAGCGTATCTCCGGCTGTCGGGCCGCGCCTGGGCCTCCTCCCAGAACGGGCCGCTGCCCGTCGTCCGTAATGCGCCGAGGGTCGCTGTTATGCTCCAGGATGTAGACCCATCCCTGCCACAGAACCATGCCCGCCGGGTCTTCGGACGCTACGGCAGCGAGCCTTCGAGAGTCCGGCGACCAGGCAACGGCGCCCACGCTGTACAGATCTCCCGACAGGCACTCAGCCACACCGCCCTCGGCATTGACAACGTAGGCCTCGGTGAGGGCCGTGAAGTCCCGGTCCCCGCGGCGCCCTGAGATAAAGGCGATCTTCATGCCGTCTGGAGACCAGATCGGTCCGTAGTCGTCCCAGTCGCCCCTCGTGATCTGGGCCACATCGCCTGACTCCACCTCCGCGACGAACAGGTGATAGTGGGCGTCGCCCCGCCATCCTTGCAGGTCGTGCCGGAAGCGGATACGGTTGACCTCCACCACCCGCGGGCCGCTGGCCTGCGTTCCCGCCGCCGCACCGGCAGCCGGTTCCGTGTCGGCGCTGAATACGATGCGCGAGCAGTCCGGAGACCAGGCGAAGTCCTGCACCCCCCTGGGCGCGGTCGTAAGCTGCTTGGCTTCCCCCCCGTCAGCGCCGATCACCCAGACCTGCCTTGGCTCACCGGGCTGGCCAGCCCTCAGGAAACCCACCACCCCACCATCCGGAGAGAATCGGGGCGCGCCGTCGGAACGACCCTGGGTGAACTCCCGGCCGCCATTCTGACCCGGGCCGGTCATCACCAAACGGGAGCGGTTCTCCGCCGACTCGCCGATTCCTTCCACCCACGACAGGGTATATACCAGGCGCTTGCCGTCCGGCGAAATCACGGGGTCGGCGGTACTCTTGAGTTGGTAGACCAGGTCGGCGGCGAGGCTCATCACATTCACCAAGGATTGGACGGAGATTACAGGGAATTCCGGTATTATAGGGGAATTAGGGATATGTCGACGGGAATTTACGGCTGGAGAAATGCGATGCATCGTGACTTGGTGGGCTACGGAAGGAACACTCCACGGATCGAATGGCCCGGCGGTGCGCGGATCGCTGTCTCGCTGGTGGTGAACTACGAGGAGGGAGCGGAACGCAGCACTCTTGACGGCGACCCACACCACGAGACTAACAACGAGGTGCCGTCTCCTGTACCGCCCGGCGACCGTGACCTGAACAACGAGTCTTTCTTCGAGTACGGCAGCCGCGTCGGTGTGTGGCGGCTGATGGACATGTTCCGCCGCTACGAGGTGAAATCCACCTTCTTCTGCTGCGCCCTGGCCTTGGAACGGAATCTTGAGGTAGCCCGGGAGATCCCGTCCGAGGGGCACGAAGTCTGCGGCCACGGCTACAGGTGGGAGGAGTACCATCTGATGGAGCGGGAGGAGGAGAGGGAGTCCATCGCCCGGACTGTGGAATCGCTGGAGCGCACCACCGGTGAGCGCACTGCAGGCTGGTTCACCCGCTACGGCCCCAGCCTCAACACGCGCCAACTGGTGGTCGACCACGGCGGCTTCATCTATGACAGTATGGGTATGAACGACGACCTGCCGCATTACGTTACGGTCCAGGGAGCCGACGGCGGCGACATGCCCTGGCTGGTGGTGCCGTACAGCATGGAGACCAACGACGCCCGTTTCTGGCGGGGCGGCCTCTCCAGCGTTGGGGCCTTCTATGAATACCTGAAGGACACCTTCGACGTGCTGTACGAGGAAGGCCGCACGCATCCGAAGATGATGTCCATAGGACTGCACTGCCGCATAGCCGGGCGTCCGGCCCGGTCACGGGCGGTGGAGGGCTTCCTGCAGTACGCGCGGCAGATGCCCGGGGTCTGGTTCGCTCGCCGCGACGAGATCGCGCGCTGGTGGCTGGAAAAGTACCCGCAGGGCACGCTGGAGTAGGCAGAGGAGCCCTATGCCCTCAGCCGCCGGCGCTGGCAACTTGATGCCCCACAGGATGGCCCTATTGATCGTCGTCTTCGCCCTGGCGATAGCAATCGCCTGCGGAGGAGGGTCCGACGGAGGGATTAGTCCCTCCTGCATGAGGTTTGAATCCGTCAGCGACAGCACAGGGCTGATCAGCCGGACCGAGGCCGAGGAACTGGCCGTAGGGCGGCTCTCAATGTCCGCCCCGGAGGTATCGGGGACCGACGTGGAGAGGGTATGGGCCAGTTGCCTGACGACGCTACGATCTTATGAGCGCGTGTTGTTGGGCGAGGGCGCGCGTAGTAATCCTGATCTCCGGCCTCCCGACACACCGGTCTGGGTTGTGGAAGTGAAGGGTATCTCGCGGCCTGCCGGAATATCCGCCGCCAACGCCGACAATCCCTACCGTTTTGCCATGGAAGTCCACAACGCCGAGAACGGCGAATTCATGAAGGGCGCACGATATCAAGAACCCAGGCTGCTTCCAGCACAGGAAGGGTAGGCTCGTCCCTTCACCTTTCTGCAGGCTAGGCCAGCTCAGCGACGGCGCGGGCGAGGGCATCCACCTCTTCCTCGGTGTTGAAGAAGTGCAGCGAGGCTCGGATGGACTCGGGGTAGTGGACCTGGCGGATGACGATGCGGTGGTCCTCCCAGATCCTGGCCACGACGGCGTCGGCAGACTGCCCGGCCACGGCGAATGACACCAGCCCCGCGGACTGGGCATCGCTCATCGGCGACAGCACGTGCACTGAGGAAATCTCGGCGAGCTGGGCCTTGAACCGCGCCGCCAGCGAGACATTGCGTGCCTCGATTTCCGGTACACCCACGCTCTCGATGAAGCGGGCGGCTTCGACGAAGGCAGCCTGCAACGGCACACTGCCGGAGCCGCCGAGGAATTTCTCCATGACTGACGAGTTAATTCGATAGCTGTCCGGCTCCCCGGGTTCCCCAACTTGCGTCACGCCGCGGCCGCCCGTGTGCGCCGGGTGGACGCTCTCGATGAGCTCCCGCCGAATGTAGAGGGCGCCGACTCCCTCGTAGCCCAGCACCCACTTCTGGCCAGGGATCGAGTAGTAGTCGAAACCGTCGCGGTGAACGTCGAGGGCGATATGTCCCCCTGTCTGTGCGCCGTCCAGCATGATCTGCGCGCCGTTGGCATGGGCCACGCGGCACAGTTCCGCGGCGGGCATCCGGAGGCCGGTCGAGTACTCGATGTGGCTTACGAATATCAGCCGCGTACGATCATTTACAGCTGCCTCGAACTTGGCGACGATGGCGTCGTGGGACTCGTGGGGATCAATGTCCAGCAATCTCACATTGACGCCGTAGCGGTGGGCGATGTGCCAGATGGGGGCCAGCACCGAGCCGTGCTCCAGGTTGCAGGTGATGATCTCGTCCCCTTCCTTCCAGTCCAGGCCGCTGAGGACGATGTTCAGCCCCTCGGTGGTATTCCGGGTTACCAGCGTCTCGTCGACATCGGCGCCCAAGAGGCGGGCGGCGGCCCGGCGGGCTTCCTCCTGTATCTCACGGCCGCTTTCGTAGACGCCGGGAGTGGTCGGCCCCTGCTCGGCCTCGAGGGCCACCCGCTGTTGCATGGCCTCAGCAGCGCGGCGGGGAGGCGGCCCCGACCAGCCGGTGTTCATGTAGGTCAGGTTCTGCAGGACGGGGATCTCGGCTCGCAGCTTCTGGACATCCATAGGATCCTACTTCTCGCCGCTGTCTTCGGATGCGCCCGGAGGCGGTTCGTCAAAAGGCTCGCCGTTGGCCTCGGCGGCTATGCGCCGCTCGTTCCAGGCCTCCCATTCGGCCTGGTTTTCGGCGCGACCTCTGGCACGAGCTTCTTCGCGCCGCTGCTCCGCCTCCTGGCGACGGCGTTCTTCGAGGGGCTCTATCAGCTTCTTTCTGAGATAATCCCCTACTACCATAGCTGTATTCGGTCCTTCTATTGTCAGCAGGAGAGGCCGGCGGCGCCCACGGTATTGACGCCGATGCCCTGCGTGATGGACAGCATGGTTTCCGCCCAAGCATCTGCCTGACTCTCATACACATGGTACCAGATCAGGAAAGCAATACCGGCAAGGGCGTATAGCGTAAAGAGGCCGAAATACAGGGCACGGCGAGCGGGCGGGATGCTCCAGATCGACTCCCGGTCTTCCTCGCTAGACTCACCCTGCCAGGGCTGACCCTGCCCAAGGTTCGGTTTGTCCTCCCTCATTCCGGCCTTCGAAATCGCAGGTCCGCCCCTCATTGGTCCAGAGGAGGCGGACCTTCAGCGAAAGATCTGCGCCTGCGTTAGCGGGGCGAGTACGCAGTGGGGCGGAGGATGGAGTGAGTGGATACTCGCACCAGGGGTCCGTTCTCCTCGGAGGCAGCACGGGCCTTCTGCCAGTCGGGATCGTTCTGGAAGCCGGTCCAGCTCTTCTCGCGGGCGCCGAGGCCGGGGTAGCCCAGCATGTAGACCAGCCGGTTGCTGGTGCCGATGTCCTCGGTCCAGTAGGCCACGTTCTCGATGCCGTGCTTCTCGAACAGGCCCATGGTGTGGTTCTTGAAGCGGTTGTGAAGGTCGGGCAGCTTGCCGGGCATGGCGTCGTAGACGCGAAGCTCCTGCACCGCCGTCTTGAACTTCGGCTCTGGCGAATACGGCGTGGGGCTCATCAGAGAGTTGAGCACCTGGGCCACGATGGGGCCGCTGGACTCGGTCTCGGCGCGGACCTCGGCCCAGGCCTTGTCGGCCTGGAAGGCGGCCCACTTCTCGGCGCGGTCGCCCACGCTGTCAAAGCTCAGGATGTAGGTGAGCTGGTTGCTGGCTCCTATCTCGTCGGTCCAGAAGCCCATCATCCCGATCTCGTACTGCTTGAAGAAGCCCACGGTGTGATTGGCAAAGCGGGCGTTGACGTCCGGAAGCCTGCCGGGAACAGCTTTGTAAACTCGGGACTCGTACAGCATTTTCATTCTCTCCTATTTAACATTTCACCCTCACCCTAACCCTCTCCCTGAGGGAGAGGGTTAGGGTGAAAAAGACGGCTATTTCTTCTCGATGAACTCGAGCTGGACGCCTTCGGGGCCTTCGAAGAACACTACGCGGCGATCGCCTGAAACGGTGGCTTCCTCCAGGATCGTGGCTCCGTTGGCCTTGAGCATATCGATCATCCCCTGGATGTCGTCAGCATCGATGGCGATGTGCTCCATGCCGTACTTCTGGTCACGGGTCTGGGTCTCGATGTGCTTGGTGACATTGAGGGTCAGGCCGTGCAGGTCGAGGCGAACGCCGATCTCACCGACATCGGCGATCTTGGTGGCGCCCAGGGTGTCTATGTAGAACTGGGCAGTCTTGTGCGGGTCCGGGGACTTGAGATGGACATGGTTCAGGCTGAGGGCCATGGAGGCCTCCTTATATGTGGATATGGTCGACTTGGTGGGGGAAAGCTACGTCTGGTCTGTTTCCGCAGAATAGTTTACCGGCCCAAGGGCGTCAAGAAGAGTCGATCCTACGGACCAGCACTGTACTCCTCAGGTCCCTGCCCGGGGAATCCATGACCAATCATTCGGCTATAATGCGGCTGTCCATTTGCAGTCAATTCAGGAGGGGACCATGCCAATCGAGCAACACGCCCCGGAATTCGCGCGACTCATTTCTGTCGACGCCGAGATCGCGCGGCACACCCCCGACGACTACGGTGGCGACAATGGCCCGGCCGAGGGGCCAGTGTGGTGGTCCGACGGAAGGTACCTGCTGTTCAGCGACATTCACAACAACCGGCGCATCAAGTTCGTGCCGGGCGAAGGCGCCAGTGTGGACCACGAACCCACCAACCGCGCCAACGGCCTGACGCGCGACCTGCAGGGCCGGCTCATCGCCTGCGAGCACGACAGCCGCCGGGTTACCCGGACCGAACCCGACGGCAGCATCACCGTGGTGGCCTCCAGTTTCCAGGGGCGCCGCCTCAACCGCCCCAACGACGTGGTGGTTAAGTCCGACGGCTGCATCTACTTCACCGATCCCTGGACACTGCCCACACCCCCCGAGCAGTGGGACCACCAGTACTCCGGTGTATACCGGGTAACGCCCGACCTGGGGACCATCACCCTGCTGGTTGACAACTTCGTCATTCCCAACGGCCTGGCTTTCTCGCCGGATGAAAGCGTCCTCTACATCAACGACTCCAGACGGGGGCACATCCGGGCCTTCGACCTGAGTCCAAACGGTTCGCTGGCACGGCAGACCGACCGGATATTCGTCGATCTTACCGGAGAGGCGCCTGGAGTACCGGACGGGATGAAGGTGGACGTGGAAGGCAACGTCTACTGCGGCGGCTCCGGCGGCCTGTGGGTAATGGACCCATCAGGCAAGAAGCTGGGCTGCGTGGTGCACGGCGCCACGGCCACCACCAACCTGTGCTTCGGCGGCGCCGACTGGAAGACGCTCTACTTCACCAGCCGCAACCACCTGGGCTCGGTGCAGGCCAACATCGCGGGAATTCCCGTGCCGGTAAAGTAGGTTAAACGAAATCAAAAACCGAGTTCGCCGGGAACGCCGAGGTTTTCTTTCGAGATCCCCTCGGCGGTCTCCGCGATCTCGGCGCTGAATTTTAGTGGAGGGAAAAACATGCCACGTATAACTTCGGTAACCCGCGATCAGCTATCTGAAGAAGACCAGCAGTACCACGATGCCATTGTCGGGACGCGTGGCAGCGTCCGCGGTCCATTCGGGGTGCTGCTGAACAGTCCCAAGCTGGCGGCCCGCGTCGCCGACACCGGCGCCTTCGTGCGCTTCGAGTTCGAGCAGCCCGAGGCGCTGAAGGAGACGCTGATTATCGCCACCGCCCGGGAAATGAAGCAGCAGTACGAATTCGCGGCCCACGCCCGTCTTGCCCGGCAGGCTGGGGTATCGGAGGATACCATCAAGGCCATCGCCGAAGGCACTGCGCCGGCGGGCCTGGAGGGCGACGAGGCGCTGCTGGTGAACTACGTTCACGAGCTGCTACGCAACCACAAGGTAAGCGACGCCACCTTCAAGTCCATGACCGGCCGCTTCGGCGAGAAGGATACCCTGCACTTCACCGTCCTCTGCGGCCACTACCTGCTGGTGGCCCAGGTCCTCACCGCCTTCGATGTGGAGCTGGGCGAGGGCATGGACAAGGAGATACCCGACTAGGCAGTACCGGAAACCGTCATTCCTGCGGAATCCGGAATCAGTGGTTCCGCGGGAATGACGTATCATTGGTAAGTAGCCTATTCCCCGCCCAAACGGAAAGCAGATGCTGACGATTTCGGTAAAAAACTTCGGCCCCATCGCAGAGGGATCAGTAGACCTGAAACCCCTGACGATCTTCGTCGGACCCAGCAACACCGGCAAGTCCTACATGGCCACGGCGGTGTATGCGGTGATGAGGGCAGTTGAGGGGCGGCCGCAGGTGCCTTACACGAGGCATCTTGAGCGACGCGGGTTGGCAAGCGGCTACAAAAGCACATGGGAGGTTCCTGCTGAGGTTATAGACGCAATCAGAGAGTGGGTGAAAGGTCAGGATGGCAAGCGTTGGGATGGGCAAGACATTCCCATCACGGCCCTACCGGAGAAAGTTTCCTCTGAGCTAACCAAATCTATCAACCAAGTACTTAACTGGTTCCACCGCGATGTAAGACAGCAATTATTTCTGTCTTACCGTGGGAATTCCGAACTTGTTAACCGATCGAGCAGGCCCGAGGATTTCCAACTGTCCGTTGAGCGGCAATCACCGATCTTGAAAGTTAGCATTGCGCTGACGGACGGCGGAGGCTTGAACGCCCAATTCGACATCTCAGAAGCCTCGGTGCCATCCAATTTCATCGAGCACTGGGGACTCGACCAAGAGAAAGATGAAGAAATCTCTCCGAGCATTTATTCAGAATTCTTCTCTCACCTCCGAATTTCAGCTGCAGAGTCTGTGTTTGACGGGTTACCGTTCAGAAGCTATTTTTTGCCGGCTTCCCGAACGGGCATCGTTCAGGGGCAGAAGATTCTCGCCGCCTCGATAATACGACAGTCGGCTTTGCTAGGTTCGCAACGGGTTAACATCCCTGCTTTGCCAGGAGTAACCACCGAGTTTCTGAGCGACTTGGTCAGCTTGGACAAGGGATTGAAGTCCCATCGCCCCTACGACGAGTGGGACAAGGCTATCAGCTTTGTTGAAAACAGTGTTTTGCATGGCGAGATAGACCTAGACGAATCCGCTGGCCTGCCCTACCCCGAAATCTCCTACACAACAGCAGCAGGGCAATTCACGCTCGAACACTCCTCATCCATGGTAACTGAACTTGCTCCTCTAATCCTGTTCCTCAAATACCTTATTAGTCCCGGCGACCTGCTCATCCTTGAGGAGCCGGAGTCGCACCTGCACCCGGCGGCGCAGCGGCAGCTGGCGCGGGGGATCGTGAGGCTGGTAAACGCAGGGGTGAGGGTGCTAATTACTACTCACAGCGATATCATCGTCAGCCAGATCAATAACCTGCTGGCTCTGCGGCAGGCCAGTCCGGAGCTGATCGAAAGCGGCGGCTTTGAACCAGAGGATTTCCTCAAGCCAGAGCAGGTTGGGGCGTATCTGTTCAGGCACAGCCTGGAGTTAGGTGGCTGCGAGACAGTGCCGTTGGAAATTGACCAGGACACCGGGATTGACGAGGACGAGTTCGCATCTGTTTTTGAAGCCATCTACAACGAATCAATTACGTTGCAGCGCGACCGGAACTGATGGCGTACTCCCAGTTGGCGGAGGGTATCCGCGATACCTACGGCGATTGTTGCTTGACCGATTCATACTCGGAACCTAATTGCAGAATAGATATCTCAGGTTTGGAAACTGCGGAACTGGCCACAGTTCACGGAGATCAGAACCAGAGTTGTCCTAAACACAAGGTTGCTTCTCGGCTGTGCGACCGACTTGTTTTCGGGAGGCTCACCGAAGACTTCATCTGCGCCGCCGAACTTAAGGGAGGAAGGAACCCGGAAGTCCCGAAGGCAATCAGCCAGATTCAGGGAGGACTGGAACTGGCAAGGTCAATCCTGCGAAACCGCACCATCGAGAAATGGTATCCGCTGCTGTTCTTTAGAGGCAGAATGAAAGGCAACGACCTTCGCGCCATTCAGACAAGAACAGTTGCCTACGGAGGCAAGAAGAAACTGATCGACCGCATCGACTGCGGCTCCAGCCTGCTCAACTACCTGAATCGGCAATAGCAATCGAGCGACGAGCATAACAAGGAGGCAAACCCGATGGCGCAGACACCGCATGGCGTCAACTTTGAGTCCAATAGGCCGGTGGTCATGGGGCGGAATGGGATGGTTGCCGCCGGGCACCCGCTGGCAGCGCAGGCCGGGATGGCCGTGCTGCAGCGGGGCGGCAACGCCATCGACGCCGCCATCGCCACCGCAGCCGCCCTGAACGTCGTCGAGCCGAATATGTCGGGCATCGGCGGCGACGGGTTCATCATGATCTACAACCGGCAGGCCGGCACCATCGAGGTGTGCAACGGCACCGGCGCGGCGCCCTATGCCACCGACGTCGACTGGTACCGCAAGAACGGCATCCCTGCGAAGGGCATCCTGTCGGTGTCGGTGCCGGGGTTGGTGGACGCCTGGATGGCCGCCCACGAGCGGTACGGCACGCTTTCGCGGGCCGAGGTGTTCGACGCGGCAATCGACCTGTCGGAGAACGGCTTTCCGGTAACGCACGTCCTGTCCGGGGTCATCGCGGGCGACCGGCTGCTTTGCGAGTTCCCGGACTCTCAGGCCGTCTTCGCGCCGGGCGGCGTTCCCATGCGGCCGGGCCAAGTCCTACGGCAGCAAGGTCTTGCCAGCACCTTCCAAGCCATTGTTGAAGGCGGACGCGACGCCTTCTACGAGGGCGAAACGGCCCGGGCCCTCGTGAAGTTCAGCCAGGAACAGGGCGGGATACTGTCGCTGAAGGACCTGGCAGACTGCCGTTCGCGGTGGGAGGCGCCCATATCCACCACCTACCACGGCCACACGGTGTACGAGGCGCCGCCCAACTCCAGCGGCCATGTGCTGCTGCAGGAACTGAACCTCGTGGAGCAGTTCGACCTGGAGTCGCTGGGCTGCAACACGCCTGAGAGCATCCATCTGATGGTGGAGGCCAAGAAGCTGGCCTTCGCCGACCGCGAGGCGTACATGGCCGACCCCGACTGGGTGGATGTGCCCGTCGCTGGGATGCTGTCCAAGCAGTACGCCGCCGAGCGGGCCAAGCTCATCGACCCGGAGCGCTCCGCCGCCGAGGTGAGCCACGGCGACCCGTGGAGCTACCAGCCGGCCAACTACGGCCGCCGCCCAAGGGCCGCCGCTACGACGGGGGCAATGCAGGAAGAGGACACCACCTGCTTCGTGGTTGTGGACCGCTGGGGCAACGCGGTATGCCAGCTCCAGAGCATCCAGAGCTCGCTGGGGTCCAGCATCGTGGCGGGTGAGACTGGCATCCTGCTGAACAACCGCATGACCTACTGGCACCTGGACCCGGACCACCCCGACTGTCTGCAGCCGGGCAAGCGGGTGCGCCACACCATGAATCCCATCATGGTCTTCCGTGGAAATGGCGTTGCCGCCAACGGAGCATCCAACGGCTCGTCGGGCCACGGTAGCCTGGCGCTGGTCTGCGGCACGCCGGGAGCGGACACCCAGGTGCAGACAAATATGCAGGTCATCACCCACATTCTGGACTTCGGGATAACCGTGGCCGAGGCTGTGGAAGCCCCACGCTGGCGTAATACGCACAGCCCAACGGAGTCCAACATCCCCCACGAGTGCGACAACCTGCTGTATGTCGAGTCGCGGTTCCCAACCGAGACGCTGGACGGTCTTCGCCGACGGGGGCATACTCTGGAGGTGATGCACGGCTGGGGTGCGTCGGGAAGCGAAATGATGATCCAGGTGGACGATGACACTGGAGCGTTGCACGGGGCGGCCGATCCCCGCCGGGACGGCTACGCCATCGGCTGGTAGGAGTCCGGTTGTTTCACCTGGAGGCACCAACCACCGTGAGGGTGATACCCCGAAAGGAAACACGGCAGCGAGGGACTTCACCCTCACCCCGGCCTTCTCCGTCAATGGAGAGATGGCTGTTAGAGAGGCGGATTTATGCCCATACCTGGCGAGAGGCGCAGCCCGTTCCCAGACGAATGTGGCAACCGGGCAGGAATGTTTGCCGAGGCTGTCAGGGATGGGGACATGAACCTGGCCTGGTCCATGCTCTCCAAGGAAACGCGCGGAATGCGGATGGGGGTCTGGGCCACCCGCTTCCGGATCGACATGCAGGTCGCGTATCGCGCCGGGTACAACTCCGAACATCCCATGCGGGCCGAAATGCTGGAGGACTTCCGAACCACGGTCCTGAGCCTCTGGCCACTGGAGGACCTGACGGATCTCGGCATATCTCCCACCAGCTACATTGATGACGAGCACGCCTTTGCCTTTCTGCCCTTCGGGATCAAGGAGGACAACACCGAGGTGCGCCGGGGCCGCGCCATGAACGGGCTGATCCTGCCCATGATCATGGAAGACGGAGAATGGAGGGTGGACCTGCCGAGCTGGCGGTTTATGGAAAACCCCAGGGCGGACAATCCGGATGCCGGGCAAACGGAGTAGGGACGCCAGGTGGCCAGGCGCAGTCGGGCAGCGGCTGAAGCGACGGAACGGTCCCGCTTCAATGAAGAAGCGCCAGTCTGCGAGTTGTGCCAGCGAGAATCGGTCCGCTTCACCGAACACCACCTGGTACCACGCTCCAGGGGCGGGAAGTATGGGCCGAAGGCGCGCCTCTGCCCCACCTGCCACCGGCAACTGCATGCCATGTTCTCCGAGAAAACCCTGGCCCAGGAACTTTACTCTGTGGAACGGTTGCGCGTGGACCCGGAATTCGCGGGATACCTGAAGTGGGCCAGCAAGCAGAAGGATGGCGCGTCATTCCGCGTCCGCCGCGCCAACACCCGTCGATAAAGTGCAGGAGCAGTCAGTGAACGACCAGGAGTTTGTTGATCGCATCCAGGAAAAGATTGAGCGTCTCACCGGCCGGGACATCGAGCTTCGCATAGATGAAGACGACGTCGGTCAACTGGGTGTGGACTTCGACCGGGATGTGCCTATAGTGGTCATGGGGCACAACGTCTTCGAATACTCCGGGTTCGCCCGGCTGTGCACCGAATACGCCGTCGCCTCCATCCGACAGCAGCGAGAGATACCGGAGATCGAGTTCCAGATGCTGCTGGCCCGGAACTAGCCCCCAAGCCCTCCGTTATGGCTTCAACACCGATCAAGAACCTCTCGGACTATCCACGTCCCTGGTTTTACCGCCCGGAAATCTACTACGGGTTCTTCATCTTCCCTCCGGCGTGGTCCGTCCTCACGCTGCGCTCACCGTGGCATAACCGCACCGAGGGTTTCCGGGGCATTCTCATTGGCGGAATCGCCTGGTTCGTCATCATCGCGTCGGTGGTGTTGTCCGTTCGCTGGGTGCAGGAGGGGGGTGTCGTCAACCTGTTCATATTCGTCCCCGGCCTGCTTCTTACGCTGGTGACGCAGATACAGTGGACAGCGCACCGGGCCCGTTTCGGCCCGCCCCCATCGGAGGAAGACGAAGAGCCACGGGGGCCCGCACCGGTCACCACCGCTTCAATCGAAACCGACGATTCCCGGGCTGCTGGCGGGTCGAGGGATTCCGAGGACGTTGATCAAGACGTTAATCAGGACGTTAATCAACCGGATACACCCCCGGATTACACCCCGCGCCGACGACGTCGCCGACGGCGACGGCCCATCAGCCGGTCGGCGGATTCCTCGCCTCTCTGCTAGAATAGATTTCGACGGAAAATCCCTTTCTTAAGACACACCAGCCTTGCCGGAGGACAAAATATGGCGCTCCATTACGATGGTGAAGTACGTATCGTCAAGGTAAACATGGGCCCCTTCAACAACAACGGCTACATCGTGTCCTGCCCGGACACCAACGAGGGCATCCTTATCGACACTCCCGCCGAGCCCGAACTGCTGCTCAACGAGGTGGGCGACGTCAGCATCAAGGCCATCCTGATCACCCACAACCACCAGGACCACCTGTTGGGGTTCGACGAGATCACCGGCAGCCTGGACGCCCCTGTGGGCATCACCACCGCCGACAAGGGCCCTCTGCCCAAGGCGCCGGAGATGGAACTGTCCGACGGGCAGGTCATTTCCTTTGGCAACCAGGAACTCAAGGTGCTGGTGACGCCCGGTCACACCGACGGGGCCAGCTGCTTCCTGGTGGGCAAGCACCTGTTCTCCGGCGACACCCTGTTCCCGGGCGGGCCGGGCAAGAGCCGCAGCCCGGAGGCCCTGGGGACCATCCTGGAAAGCATCCGCTCGAAGCTGCTGGAGCTGCCGGACGACGTGCAGGTCTACCCCGGACATGGGGACGACACCACCATCGCCGAGGCCAAGCGCCGCCACGCGGTCTACGCCTCCAAGTCCCACCCGGCCGACCAGTACGGGGACGTCGACTGGCTGGAAAGCTAGACCAGACGTCTGTCCAGGACCTTGAAGGGGCGCACAGGCGTGTGCCCCTTATGCAATAACGCTTCTTGCAACGGAGTAGGAATGTTCCAGCGCTCAGTCCTTGGCAACCAGTTGCGTGTCGCCACCTCGATGATGGCGCACACCCAGTCGGTCTCAATCGCAATCTTCGTCGGTGCGGGCTCCCGGTACGAGCCACCTGAGCTTGCCGGGGTGTCGCACTTCATTGAGCACCTTCCATTCAAGGGCACGGAGAAATGGCCGACAGCACGAGACGTGAGCGAAGCGGTCGAAGGTGTGGGCGGGATCATGAACGCCAGCACGGACCGCGAGGTGACCGTCTTCTGGTGCAAGGTGGCCCGGCCCCACTTCCGCACTGCGATGGCAGTATTGCTGGACATGCTGATGAACCCATTGCTGGACCCGGAAGAGGTCGAGAAGGAGCGCGAGGTAATCCAGGAAGAGCTCAGGATGACCTACGACAACCCGTCATACCGGGTCGACCTGCTCATAGACGAGGCGATGTGGCCGGACCAGGCCATGGGCCGCGATGTGGGAGGCACGCCGGACACCGTGGCGGCGATCAAGCAGGATGACATACGGGAGTACATGACTCGCCAGTACAATCCCGCCAACACCGTCGTGGCGATAGCGGGCAACGTGCAGCATGATGAAGTCGTCAGTCTGCTGCAGGATGCCACCCGCGACTGGAAACCCCAGACATCTTTGGATTGGGAACCCGTGGCTGTCAATGAAACGTCAGGGCCGATGGTAAAGATAGAGCGCCGTCGCTCAGACCAGTCGCACATGTGCCTTGCCCTGCCAGGGCTGTCGCTGAACGACCCCGACCGTTACGCCCTGAGCCTGCTGAACGTGATGCTGGGCGACGGCATGAGCAGCCGTCTGTTCCTGGACCTGCGGGAAATCCACGGCCTGGCCTACGATGTGAGCAGTTCCATCAACCACTTCCGGGACTGCGGCTCCATGGTGGTCTACTGCGGTGTGGAGCCGCGGAAGACCAACGACGCAGTCCGGGCGATCATGCGGCAGCTGGACGGGATGCGCGTGGAGGCGGAAGAGAGGGAGCTGAACAAGGCCCGGGAGTATGCCACCGGACGTCTGCTGCTGCGCATGGAGGACAGCAGGGCGGTGGCCTCGTGGATGGGGTCTCAGGAACTGCTGCAGGACCAGCTCTGCTCCGTCGAAGAGATAGTAGACAGGCTGCATGCGATCACTCCGGCTGACATTTCAGCCCTTGCAACCCGGCTCTTCCAGCAGGAGGAGCTGCGCCTGGCGCTGGTCGGGCCGCAGGGCGGCCAGAAAACGCTAACCGGCCTGCTGAAGCTGTAACGAAAACTCCCTCTCGGATTGAGAGGGAGTCTACAAGTCCTGCGGCTGGATGCTTGGTCCGACGGCGATTGGCTATGCTGATTCCACGGAATTTCCTGCCGGCTCCTCTTCCTGCTGAGCTCTCCTCGGGGAACTTACCCACTGAATGTGGTCCATCAGTGCCTTGTTAAAAACCTCGTCCAGCGACTGCCCATCTTCCATCCCGTACTCGAACCAGTCAATGACGTTTTCGTCCAGCTTGAGGCACACGTCCTTGGTGCCCGCTGGACCTCTTTCTTCGGTCTTGCCTGACGTGAACACTACTCGGAAGGAAGCTACTTTCTCAATGGGCATACCATAAAGTATTTCGATTTGCTGCTTCTGGAAATCAGTCAGTCCAGCTATTCCCCCTGGCGACTTCTGAACCCGCAAGATGGTCTTTTCAGCCTTTTCTACTCTTACGGGGAACCGCTTACGGTACATCTGGGCCCGCAGGGCCCTATTGACTGCTTCGTCCAGCGACTGCCCGTCAGTTAGTCCATCCTTTAGGTAGTTCAGGGAATATTTGTCCAGCTTCAGACTGAAATTTTTCCATTTTGGACGGTAGAACGGCGCTATTCTAAACCCTGACCAATCGGTAATTTCTGGTATGTCGGACAAGTCGATTTCATCGTCGGGCATATTCCTTAAGGCCTCTAGCTCCCTCCTCTGTTTCTCGGTCAGCTTGACCACATTCCCTCCTGATATCTTCTTCTTTCGTATGGGACTGCTTGGCGAGCGCTGATAATCCGTGCCGGGTCGCCGTCCCTAGTCTGCAGCGTGTGGACGACGACTAAAAACACTCCTTCGACTGTTCCGATAGTTTGCCAGCGCTCTTCGTACTGGTAATCATCTTCTCTTTCGGCTCTGTCCAGATCATCAAAAACCGACAGCGCAGTCTCGAAGCTGACTCGGTGTTTACGGATATTCTCCCGGTTCTTGTTCGGGTCCCAGGTCCAGCTCGTCCACTCCATTGTAGCTGCCCGTGCGTTAGACGACCGACGCCAACTCCTCTGTTGCCCGATGCGCCGAGGCGTGGGTGCGGGACTTCTCCAGCGCGGCCTTGAGATACGGCGCTGTTACGCTCGACGGGTGCTCGGCGAGCTCCTCGGGGGTGCCGGTGGCGATGAGCTGGCCGCCCTTGTCACCCGCGCCGGGGCCCAGGTCGATCAGCCAGTCGGCGTTTTTCATCACATCGATGTTATGCTCAATGAGGATGACCGTGTTGCCGGTGTCAACCAGCCGGTGCAGCACGCCCAGGAGGGCGGCGCAGTCCTCGAAGGACAGGCCGGTGGTGGGCTCGTCCAGCAGGTAGACCGTCTTGCCGGTGGCGCGCTTGGACAGTTCGGTAGCCAGCTTGACCCGCTGGGCCTCACCGCCGGACAGGGTCGTCGCCGGCTGGCCCAAGCGGATGTAGCCCAGGCCGACATCACGCAGGGTCTTCAGCTTGGGGCTGATGCGCGGGAAGTTGAGGAAGAACTCCAGCGCGGTGTCCACGGTCATGTTCAGCACGTCGGCGATGTGCTTGCCCCGCATGGTGACTTCCAGCGCCTCGCGGTTATAGCGCAGGCCGTGGCAGATCTCGCAGGGCACGGTCACATCGGGCAGGAACTGCATCTCAATCTGGTTGTATCCCTCGCCCTGGCAGGCCTCGCAGCGTCCGCCCTTGACATTGAAGGAGAACCGTCCCGGCTTGTAGCCGCGCACCCGTGACTCGGGCAGGTTGGCGAACAGCTCCCGGATGGGAGTGAACGCGCCGGTGTAGGTGGCCGGGTTGCTGCGCGGGGTGCGGCCGATGGGCGACTGGTCGATCTTGACGACCTTGTCCACGCCCTCGACGCCAAGCAGGTCGTCGTGCTTGCCGGGTAGGTCGCGGCCGTTGTTGATCCGCTGGTTCAGCTTCTTGTACAGGATCTCATAGACCAAGCTGCTCTTGCCGGAGCCGGAGACGCCGGTGATGCAGACCAGCCGGCCCAAGGGGAACTCGACGTCGATGCCGCAGAGGTTGTTCTCACGGGCCCCGGTGACCGTCAGGGAGAGTCCGTTGCCCGGGCGCCGCTCCTCGGGGAATGGCACCTGCTTGCGCCCGCTCAGGTACTGGCCGGTGAGCGATTCCTCCGATCTCTCGATCTCCTCGACCGTACCGACGGCGACGACCTGCCCTCCGTGCTCGCCGGCGCGGGGGCCGAGGTCGGCGATGAAGTCAGCGGAACGCATCATGGCCTCGTCGTGCTCAACGACCAGCACGGTGTTGCCCATGTCGCGCAGGCGGCTCAGAGTATTGATGAGCCTCTGATCGTCGTGGGGGTGCAATCCGACGGTGGGCTCGTCGCACACATACAGGACGCCAGTGAGGCCGGAGCCGATCTGCGTCGCCAGCCGAACGCGCTGCGCCTCGCCGCCAGAGAGGGTCTGGGCGGTGCGGTCCATGGTGACATAGTCGAGGCCGATGCCCATGAGGAACTTCAGGCGCCCGTCGATTTCCTTCAGCACCTGGTTGGCGATGGTCTTGTCCCGGGTCGAGAGCACCTGAGGAGCTGCCGCCTTCCCGTTCTTGGAGGCCCTGCGACCGTTCTTTGAGCCGTTGCGGCGTCCGTTGCCCAGAACCTCAATTCCCTCTCCCTCTGGGGCAGGGTTAGGGTGGGGGAGTCCTCCATTCCCGTTGCGGTTGAACTCCGAATCGGGGTCAATCTGCTCGACCCATTCCGCCGCCGCGCCGATGTTCTTGGCGCAGACTTCCATGATGCCCAGGCCGCATACCCGCACCGCCAAAGCCTCGGGGCGCAGCCGCCTGCCGCCGCAGGACCGGCAGGGGCGGGCCGACATGTAGCGTTCGATCTGGGAGCGAGAGTAGTCGGACTCGGTGGTACGGTAGCGCCGCTCCAGGTTGGGTATGACGCCCTCGAAGTTGGTGTCCCAGCTGTAGGTGCGGCCACGATGGGTGCGGTGGCTGACGGTTACCTTCTGTCCTCCGTTGCCGTAGAGGATCAGGTCGACGTGCTCGGGGTCCATCTCACGAACCGGGACCTTGGCTGAGAATCCGTTGGCCTCCGCGACGGCCTCCATCAGGCTGGTGTACCATGCCCCCGAGGTCCCAACTTTCACCCAGGGAGTGATGGCGCCCTGTGCCAGCGACAGGTTCTTGTTGGGTACGACCAGTTCCGGGTCGACGGCCAGCTTGTAGCCCAAGCCGGTGCACTCGGAGCAGGCCCCGTGGGGGCTGTTGAAGCTGAAGGTACGCGGCTCGATCTCAGGCAGGCTTACATTGCACTTGGCGCAGGCGAACTGTTCGGAGAAGATCAGCGTCTCGCTCTCGCCACCATCCGCAGACTCGCGCAGGACCTCGACGACGCCTTCGCCCTCGCGCAGGCAGGTCTCGACGGACTCGGCGACACGGGCGAGTTCGGTCTCGGGGCGGACGATGATGCGGTCGACCACCAGCTCGATGTAGTGCCATTTCTGCTTGTTGAGGTTGAGGTTGTCGGTCTCCTCCAGCATCCGTATCTCGCCGTTGACCCGGATGCGTACGAAGCCGGCCTTTCGCGCTGCATCGAAGACGTCCTTGTGCTCGCCCTTCTTGCGGCGGATCTTGGGGGACAGCAGGGTGATGCGGCTGCCCTCCTCCAGCGACATTATCGAGTCCACGATCTGGGAAACGGTCTGCCGGGCCACCGGGCTGCCGCACTTGGGGCAGTGGGGAATGCCGACGCGGGCGAACAGCAACCGCAGGTAGTCGTATATCTCGGTCACGGTGCCGACGGTGGAGCGGGGGTTGTGGGAGACGCCCTTCTGGTCAATGGAGATGGCGGGGGAAAGCCCCTCTATGTAGTCGACGTCGGGCTTGTCCATGCGGCCCAGAAACTGGCGGGCGTAGGCCGACAAAGACTCGACATAACGCCGCTGTCCCTCGGCGTAGATCGTGTCAAAAGCCAAGGAGCTTTTCCCGGAGCCGGAAACACCGGTGATCACCACCAGCTGGTCTCTGGGTATGGTGATCTCTATGTTCTTGAGGTTATGTTCCCTGGCACCCTTTACATGGATGAAATCCTGGGGCATTCGTCAGTGTCCCTCCCGCCCATTCGTCGCCTTTAATTCTACCATCGCCACCGGCAAACCGCCCCGTGCCGCAGACAGGAAACTTGCCGTCAAGCTCCCGGTTTAGACTGTTCATTCGTGTGTTATCATCGTGAACTGAACCCATTGGTACCAGTGTCGACGGGAACCGTTCTGTCCCGGGCGCGGTGACTATACGCTTTCCTCGGCATGGACATCCACGACAGAGAAGCCTGGAAACTATCTCAAAACGATCACGCTCTTATGGCATTGAGGATTAATCAGCAAGTGCCACTGGATTCCCGCTCCCCGAATCGAGTCGAGGACATGTTTCGCGGGAATGACGGGGATTGAGGGCCGCAGCAAGTTCTGAGATATTTTCTCAATACGGATACTCCAACGGGCGCATTTTATAACTGGCGGATTGGTATATGGCGCGGGAATTGTTTGGGACGGGAAAGATACTGATCGGCGTGATCCACCTGCTTCCACTACCAGGCTCACCGAGATGGAACGGCAACCTGAAGTCGGTGATGAACCGGGCCAAGATGGAAGCGGGGATTCTCCAGGATGGCGGCGCTCAAGGCGTCATAGTCGAGAACTTCGGCGACTCACCCTTTCGCACCGGCCGAGTCGATCCGGAGACCGTGGCGGCCATGACCCTGGCTGTTGAGCATGTACGCGGGGCGGTTTCGATCCCGGTGGGCATCAACATGCTTCGGAACGACGCCATCTCGGCCCTGGGTGTGGCGGTGGCCACGGGCTCCGAGTTCATCCGGGTGAACGTACATTACGGCGTGATGGCCACCGACGAGGGCATCGTTGAGGGCGAGGCCCACGAGACCACCCGCCGCCGACGGTCGCTGAATGCGGACGTGCAGATCCTTGCCGATGTGCTGGTGAAGCACGCCGAGCCGATGGGCCAGAAGGACATCGGCCTGGTGGCCCAGGAGACCACCCGGAGGGCGCTGGCAGACGGGCTGATCGTCTCCGGTCCGGCCACGGGACAGCCGACCAACAGCTTCGATGTATCGGTGGTGCGCCGTGCGGTGCCCGACGGGTTCGTACTGGTGGGCAGCGGCATCAACGATCACAACGTGTGGCGAATCCTGGAACACGCGGACGGCGCGATCGTGGGCACCAGCCTGAAGAAGGAAGGGATCGTGACCAATCCGGTGGACCCGGAGCGGGTCAGCCGGCTTGCCGAGATATTCGCGTCGATGCCATAGGCTTCACGCCGCGGCACGGCCGGGCGGTTTATCTTCGGGGAAAACTCCCGGTTCCTATTGGTGTCGCGGGCAGTCCTTTCCGGATCCCACAAAATGTGAGGGCCCCTCTTTGGTGAGAGAGGCCCTCGTCTCTGTCGCGACGGAGACGCACGCTAGGCCAGGTCGCGGCCGACTTCGGCGAAGACCTTGTCCATCGTCGAGATGATCTCGTCGATCTCGCTGGAGGTGACGCAGAGGGGCGGCATGACGTTCATGTTGTCGCTGCCGCGCAGGAGGAGGCCGTTGGCCTGGAAGCCAGAGGTCAGGCGATTGCCGAGATCTGCGCTGGCTGGGTAGGTCTCCTTCGTCTCGCGGTCTTTCACCAGCTCCATGCCGCACATCAGGCCCAGGCCCCGGACGTCGCCGATCATCTGGTGTTTTTCCTGCAGCTCCTTGAGGCCGTCCAGCAGGTAGGCGCCCATGCGGGCCGAATTCCCCACCAGGTCCTCGTCCTCCATGATCTGGATGTTGCGCAGGGCGGCCGCGGCAGCCACGGGATGCCCGCCGAATGTGATGACGTGGCGGAAGGAGACGCGCGAACTCCCCACGAAGGCGTCGGCGATGTTTTTCCGGGTGATCGTGCCGCCCATGGGGATATAGCCGCTGGTGATCCCCTTGGCCACGGTCATCATGTCGGGGGTAACGCCCCAGTGTTCGCAGGCGAACATCTTGCCTGTGCGCCCGAAGCCGGTGATGACCTCGTCGGCTATCAGCAGGACGCCGTACCTGTCGCAGACCTCGCGGAGCATGGGCCAGTAGTTGTCTGGCGGCACCACCGCGCCCATGGGGCTGGAAATAGGCTCGGCGACCACTGCGGCGACCGTCTCCGGCCCCTGGAACTTGATGGTGTCCTCGATAGCCCGCACGGTCCGTTCGCCGCACTCCTCCGGGGTCGAGCTGTTGAACTCGCAGCGGTAGAAGTTCGGCTGGGGCACGTGGAAGGTGCCCGGCATCAGGGGTTCGTAGTCCGCCCGTGGATAGAGATGATTGCCGCCGAGGGCCATGGCTCCGGCGGTGGCACCGTGGTAGGAATCCTTGCGGCTGATGAACTTGATCCGTCCGGGTTCGCCGGTCCGCTTGAAGTAGGCGCGGGCCAGCTTGATGGCCGTCTCCACAGATTCGGAGCCGCCACTGGTGAAGAACGAGCGAGAGAGATCGCCGGGGGTGATCTCGGCCACCTTTTCGGCCAGCCGGATGGTCGGCTCGGTGGTGGTGCCCATGGGCATGTAGGTCAGCTTGAGCATCTGCTCATAGGCGGCTTCGGCAATTTCCTTCCGACCATAGCCCACATTCTTGAGCCAGAGGCCGGACATGGCGTCTATGGAAGTGTTGCCGTTCGAATCTGTGACCTTCACTCCCTCGCCCGATACGAAAACGATGGGCTCGCCCTTTTCGGCCATGTCACTGGGTTCCCGCAGGTATACCCACAGGTGCTCAAGGGCGGAATCCTGAAGTTCCTTAAGTGTGGCGGCGCTTGTCATGCAGCCTCCCCGTCAATGCTTGGCTAGAAAGGATCGCAGGCTGATTGTACCCGGTGCCAAGGCAAAAACAAAACTGCCCCCTGCCAAGCTGCAGGGGGCAATGATGAAAGTCGGTCCTATCCGGTTGCCGAGAAGACAACGACATTGGTTCCAGGGGCCCCCGTTCCTGGCCTGCCTAGCCGATGGCCTGGAATACGCTGAACGGCGCGCCCTGGGGGTCGGCCATGGCGGCGAAGCGCCCGATAGGCGGCTGGCCCTCGAAGGGGGCGATGTCTGTGCCCGGCACGAAGACGGTGGCACCCAGCGACTGGGCCTTCTCCACGGCGGCGTCGACGTTTTCCACTCCGAAGTACACGCTCCAGTGGGGCGGGAACTCGCCCATTTCGGACGTGATCTGCATTATGCCGGCCACCTCGGTACCACCGGCGTTCAGCATGGCGTACTCGTCGGGCTGCATAACCTGGCCGGGTTCCGTGCCGAGGGCCGCGCAGTAGAAGTCAACCGCAGCACTGCGGTCGGTGGTCAGCAGCTCGTGCCAGAACATGGCGCCGGCCTCCTGCTTGATGCGGGCTCCGATATGTTCCTTGGGCTGCCAGAGGGCGAAGAAGGCGCCCTGGGGGTCCTGGCACATGGCCATACGCCCGGCCTCGAAGACGTCCATGGGGCCGAACACCACCTGGCCACCGTTCTGGCCGATGGCGGCCATGGTGTTTTCCACATTCTCGACGGTGACGTAGGTGTTCCAGTGGGGAGGCACGTTCTGGCTGCGCTCCTCATCTCCCTGCTGGTAGATGGCGCATGCAGGCAGTCCCTGCACCTTCTGCATGTGGTAGTACCAGCCGGGACTTATTTCTTTGGACTCATCCTCCCAACTGAACAATGCACCGTAGAAGGACAGGGCTCCCGCCTCATCGGTCGTGGAGAGCTCATTCCAGGAAGGGGTTCCGGGCGCGTATGAGGTTACTTCGGGCATCTTTGTTTCGTTCTCCTCGGATATGGATTACGGACAAATCGGCTGCCTTCCGGACAGCCGAAGATCCAGTTTACAGCCCCTGGTTCTCTCGCAACAATCGGGAAGTGCCGGTTGAAAACCGAACATGCCGGAGCGAGTTTCAAGTGCCGGTTGAATTATATGCATCTATGTGTTAAAAGTACATATATGGAAGACAGCGGAATCCCAGGCAGTTCCAGGCTGCCGAAGAATTTCATCACCCCGTGGGTGCTGCTGGTACTGAAGCAGTGGAACCTTCACGGCTACCTGATTCTGCAGCAACTGGAACGGATGGGTTTCTCGAGCATAGACCACGCAACCCTGTACCGGGAGTTGCGCCGGCTGGAAGGCCAGGGGCTGGTTGCCTCGGAATGGGAGACAGGCGAGAGCGGCCCGGCCCGGCGCGTCTACAGCATCACCGACGCGGGCGAGCAGATGCTGCTGGGCTGGACCGAGGTCGTGTCGGGCTACCAGCGGATGATCAACGGATTCTTCGACCTCTACGCCCAGGTCTTCGGTTTCCAGCCTTCCGCAGAGGCAACTGAGCAGCCAGGAGCGTATCCCGAGGAAGAGCCCAAAAAGGAAAACGAATAATTTCATGGAGGACACCCAGATGGCAGGCACAGCTACCAAGAGCGCCGAGGAACTGGTGCAGGCTTACAACCAGGCGATATCCAACGGTTTCGCCGCCGCCGACGCGGGTATTGCCCAGACGACCACGTCTGTGAAGGTGGCCACGGATGCGATCCAGACGGAACGCGACGAGTACGGCAAGGTGGTGGAGCAGGCTGTGGGACACGTCCGTACCCGCGGGGAAAACATCGCAGGCGTGATGCAGAGCTTTGCAACTGTTCCGATGAACGGGGCGCCGGCATTCACTCCCGAGACGAAGGAATCGGTTAACAAGCTGATAGAGGGCGAGCTGGCCTTCTACCAGGCGTGGACCAAGAGCTGGATGGACTACCTGGCGGGAATCGAGGAGCGACGGATCGCTGCAGCCAAGGCGATGCTGGACGGCAACGCCCAGGTAATGGAGCGCAGCCAGGAAGCAGTCCGCAGCGCCGTCAAGTACGGTGAGGCGTTTGTCGAGTGGTCTCAGGAAACGGCGAAAGGAAAGAAGAGCTAGGAGTTCTTTGTGGTCAACTCAACCGAGTTCGCTGCCAAATTACAGGAAGAATCGCAAAAGAACATGGAGCGGCTGCAGGCGATAGCGGACGCCTTCGTGGTGAATCCCGCCGATCCGCCGATGGCCCTCACGCACCGGGAGATCATCTGGAAGCGGGGCAAGACACGACTCTACCGCTACCATTCCCTCGAGACACCGATTGCCCATGCCACTCCGTACCTGATAGTACCCTGGCTGGGCATCAGCCGCCCCTACGTGCTGGATCTCATGCCGGGGGCGAGCATGATCGAGTTCCTAGTCGACCACGGGCACGACGTCTACCTGCTGGACTGGGGCGAGATTGCCGAGGAAGACAAGGAACTCGGCTTCGAGGAAGCGGTCTGCAAGATACTGCCCCGGGCCATCGACCGCGCCATGGAGACCTCGGGCGCGGACGACATCACCCTGAACGGGCTGTGCCTGGGCGGGACGATCAGCGCCTGCTACCTGGCGCTGAACCCGGACGCGCCGGTACGGAACTTCGTGGCGGTGGTCGCTCCCATAAACTTTGAGGAGGGCGGTCTGTTCCGCACTTGGCTAAACGACCCCCACTTCCCCGCGGAGCTCATCGTGCAGCGGTACAACGGGTTGCCGGCCAACCTGATGAACACGGGCTTCAAGATGCTGCGCCCCACGCTGGAGGCGCAAGCCCTCTCCGGCCTGTGGGCCAACATCAACCGCCCGGGCTACGCGGACGGGTACAAGGCGATGAGCCGGTGGGCCAACGACTTCATCGGCATGCCCGGCCGGTTCTTCCAGCAGCTTTCGCAGGATATGTACGCCAAGAACCGGCTGTTCAATAGCGAATTCATCCTGAACGGACGCAGGGTGGACCTCTCGCGCATAACCCAGCCGCTGCTGGTCGTGGCCGCGAACCAGGACTTCATAGTCCCCGCTTCATGCGCCCGGGGCCTGATGGATGTCGTTTCCAGCGAGGACAAGGAATACGTTGAACTCCCCGGCGGCCACATTTCCGTATTTTCAGGCCGGCAGGCCCACCAGACGCTGTGGCCCAAGATAGACGAATGGGTCTCGGCGCATACCGGATAGTAGCAGGACCGACAGGAGCTACAGGGAATGACCACGCAAGAAAGCACCGCCAACCCATTCGAATACTGGCGGGAAATGTTCCAGAAATCCACCGAGGCCTGGGCGCAGGCTGCCGCGGCTGGTCCCGGCACCGCATTCTGGCCTCCATTCTTCGGAACGGCACCGGGGAGCACAATGCCCGGGCCGGGCTTTCCGGGCTTTCCGGGCTTCGGCCAGATGCCCGGTTTCGGCGGCTCGCCGGGTTCCAACCCGGGGTCCAACCCGTTCGCTCAGTTTGTGCCGCCATTTTCAGGCAATGACTTGCAGCAGATGTGGCAGCAGTTCTACGGCAAATGGGCCGAGCAGGTGCAACAGGTGATGGCTTCGGGTACGCCAGGGCCCGAGGTCCTGCTCAACGCCCAGAAGCAGTGGACTGAGCAGCTTGAGACCATGGCCAAGACCTTTGCTGAGGCTATGGGCACGGAAGCCTTTGCCAACATGCTGGGGCGGTACATGGAGCAGACTCTCGTCTGGCAGCAGAGGATGGACAAGGCGACGGAACCGCAGCAGGACACGATGCTTAAGGCGCTGAACATGCCGTCGCGCGGCCAGATTGACCGAATGTTCGAGCGCGTGATCGGCTTGGAAGACCGTATTGACGACCTGGAAGACGAGAACCGCAAGCTCCGAACACAGGTGGAAGCGGCCCTGAAGGCCCCGGCACCGCGTGTCCGGTCGCGGACGGCGAACGCCGATGCCCAGGACCAGGCTCCTGCGGCGGGCTCCGATGAGTGAACCGGCTCGTCGGTCTTGACAACCCAGGCCTCAAGTGACCACCGGACCAGGCATCATGGAAAAACTGAACGCGACGAAAAAGCCAGGACCTGATACCAAATCGGCAGATGGCTCTTGATGTAGAATAGGGACATTCAAAGGCTGAACCACGAAGGGGCGGGTTTCATATCCGCCCCTTTTGCTTTATAAGTGAAGAACCAGACGCTGGCAGAGGAGGAAGACCATGGCTGCCACGACCGCCAATCGTATCCGGGCATCGGAAAGGCGCGAACTCGAGCAGGAACTGCGCCAGAGGGTGTCAGGCGAGGTGCGCTTCGACCCCTTCTCCAGAGTGCTGTACAGCACCGACGCCAGCATCTACCAGATGGAACCGGTGGGCGTGGTCATCCCGCGCAGCGCCGCAGATGTGCAGGCGACCATCGAAGTGGCTCGAGAGAGCGGCGTGCCGGTGCTGCCACGCGCCGGGGGCACCAGCCTGGCCGGACAGACGGTCAATCACGCCATCGTCATGGACTTCAGCAAGTACCTGAACCAGGTCGTTGAGGTCAATCGTGAGGCCTCGTGGGCGCGAGTGCAGCCGGGCATAGTGCTGGACCAGCTGAACCGGGAACTGCTCCCCCACGGCCTGATGTACGCGCCCGACCCAACCACCTCCAACCGGGCCTGCGTCGGCGGTGGAATCGGCAACAACACCTGCGGCGCCCACTCAGTGATTTACGGCAAGAGCCTCGACCACATCATGGAGCTGGAAGTCCTTCTCTCCGACGCCAGCGCCACCCACTTCCGCCCGCTGGACAGCGCCGAGCTTGAAGCCAAACTCAGCGGCGCAGGACTGGAGTCAGAAATCTACCGGGGAGTCAGGCGGCTGGCCCAGGACAACGACGCGGAGATCCGCGCCCGCTATCCCAACATCATGAGGCGGGTGAGCGGCTACAACCTGGACGAGTTCCTGACCGAGTCCATCGGCCCCTACGCCGGGTCGGCCAACAGCCACGGCTTCAACCTCACGCGCATGGTGGTCGGCTCCGAGGGGACACTCTGCGTCGCCACCGAAGCGAAGGTGAACCTGGTGCCGCGCCCCACGATGACCGCCCTGTCCGTCGCCCACTTCCACGACATTTTCCAGGCCAGCGAGGCCGTTAAGGAAATCCTGAACCACGGCCCATCGTCCATCGAGATCATGGACAAAAACGTGCTGGACCGCTCGCGGCAGTCCCTGGGGCTGGGCAACGCCATGTCGATCATCGAGGGCGACCCCGGGGCCATCCTCGCCGTCGAGTTCTACGGCGAATCCGAGGACGAGCTGACATCCAAGATGCAAGGGCTGAAGCAGGACCTGGAAAGACGGCGACTGGGCTATGCCTGCGTCAACCTGTTGGATCGGGCGGCCCAGGCCAACATCTGGAACGTGCGCAAGAACGGCCTGGGCCTTTTGATGAGCATGCACGGCGACGCCAAGCCCCTGCCCTTCGTGGAGGACACGGCCGTCGACCCGGAGACGATGGGAGAGTTCGTGCGCCGGTTCGACGAAATCGTTCGCAACCACGGCACCGAGGCCGCCTACTACGGCCACGCCAGCGTGGGTTGCCTGCACATCCGCCCCGTCGTCAGCCTGAAGAATCAAGAGGGCGTCAACCGGATGTACGCCATCGCAGACGAGATCAGCGACCTGACCAAGGAGTTCGGCGGCGTTCTCAGCGGCGAGCACGGAGACGGCATCGTGCGCGGCGTCTGGACCGAGAAGATGTTCGGCTCCGAGATGTACAACATCTTCCGCGAGCTTAAGTCCACCTGGGACCCGGACGGCATCATGAACCCGGGCAAGATCATCGACTGCCCGCCCATGACCGAGAACCTGCGCTATGGGCCCAGCTACACCGCCCAATCCCTGCCATCCAGCCTGGATTTCTCCGTCGACGCCAACTTCGCCGGAGCGGTGGAGATGTGCAACGGCATGGGTGCCTGTCGCAAGCTGGAGGGCACCATGTGCCCGTCGTTCATGGCCACGCGGGAGGAGGAGCACTCCACCCGGGGCCGGGCCAACCTGCTGCGGGCGGCCATGTCGGGCAAGCTGCCCGAGGGCACGATGACCAGCCAGCGGCTGTACGACGCGCTCGACCTGTGCCTGGAGTGCAAGGGGTGCCGCGCGGAGTGCGAGTCGGGCGTGGACATGGCCAAGCTGAAGTACGAGTTCCTCGACAACTACTACAAGACCAACGGTCTGCCGCGCCGCAACAGGATATTCGGGAACATCGCCAAGTACAGCAAGCTGGGCAGCCGCTTTGCGCCCTTCTCCAACTGGATGGCGTCCAGCCCGCTGGGAAGGCTGATTTCCGGTTCAGTGCTGGGGATTCATCCGAACCGCCGGGCGCCGTCCTTCGCCCGCCAGACCTTCCCACAGTGGTTCCGCTCGCGGGCCGGCCGTCCAGCGGCAACCAACGGAACGGTGGTGCTCCTGAACGATACCTACATGAACTACAACTACCCCGAGATTGGAAAGGCGGCGGTGGCACTGCTGGAGGCGGCAGGCTACAAGGTGGAGTTGGCCGACGCCCCCTGCTGCGGACGCCCCATGATCTCCAAGGGAATGATGGACGCTGCCAAGGCCAACGCCCGGCACAACGTGGGCCTGCTCCACGCCTATGCAGGCAACGGCGTGCCGATCATCGGCTGCGAGCCCAGCTGCCTGCTCACCCTGCGCGACGAGTATCCGCAGCTCGTTCCCGGCGAGCAGTCCCGCACCGTGGCCAGCCAGGCGTTCCTGATCGACGAGTTCCTGGCCAAGCTGAAGGCCGAAGGCAAGCTGGACATCGAGTTCCGCGACACGGCCAAGCAGGTGCTGTTCCATGCTCACTGCCACCAGCGCTCGCTGGCCGGCACCGCATCGTCGCTGAACGCCCTGCGCCTGGCTCCCGGCTACAGTGTGGAGCTGACCAACGCAGGCTGCTGCGGCATGGCCGGCTCCTTCGGCTACGAGAAGGAGCACTACGACATCTCGATGGCCATCGGTGAGCAGGCCCTGTTCCCGCAGGTCAACGCCAAGAGCCCCGACTGGGAGGTGGCGGTGATGGGCGTATCCTGCCGCCAGCAGATCGAGCACGGCACCGGCCGCCGGGCCCGCCACCTGGCGGAGGTGCTGGCCGACGCGCTGACTTAGGTTTGGCTCTCCCTTAGCCTTTGCGCCCCTGCAAATATTTGTTTCTGGTAGAATCGAGTTGCCCAATGAAGCAACATTTGAAATCGTTGCGCTTCCCACATTCAGACGATGGATTGACAACCTTCGGGATGGGCGGGCTCTTGACCGAATTAACACTCGTCTGAGAAGAGTTTCAAGGGGACACTTTGGTGACGTCAGTCCCGTGGGTGACGGCGTATCTGAGATGCGCGTACACTACGGGCCAGGCTATCGTATATACTTTATTCGCGATGGAACGACTGTAGTCGTGTTGCTCTGTGGGGGAGACAAAGACACGCAATCGCACGACATTCGGCGCGCCAAACGGTTGGCGGCGGATTGGAGGGCAGAAAATGCCTGAAAAATACACTAAGTGGGACGTGGTCGATTACCTGGAGTCCGCAGAACGCGCTGCTGGTTACTTGGAGTCGTGCTTGGAGGAAGCCCCAGAAGACATTGATTTCCTGCGCCTTGCCCTCAGTGATATTGGGCGCGCGAAGGGAATGGGAAAACTCAATCTTGGCATAGCTGAAAGTGATTTGGAACTGCTGCAAGCGCTGGCCGACGGCGGTCACCTAAGCGCCGCCGCGGCGGCGGATTTTGCCCGAAAACTAGGCTTGCAGTTGCGAATAACCGCTTGACGACCCAAGGGATCGAATAACTTTAAAGGGGCGGCCGTTAGGTCGCCCCTTTTTGTTTGGCAATTCAGTATCGAGAATGCGGCAACAATTACACCGCAGTGATGGTGATGTGGGACATGTAGGACTCGGCGCGGGCGCCGTGCCAGTGGTTTTCGCCCTTGCGGATGTGGACCACATCGCCGACGGCGATCTCCTGCTCCTCGGTCTCATTTGCGACGGTGCCCACGCCGGAGGTGACCACCAGGATCTGGTCGCTCTCGTGGGTGTGCCAGCCGGTGGTGGCGCCCCGCTCGAAATTGACCACGCTGCTGTTGAAGTTCTCGCTCGACCCCTCGGGGATCAGCGGCTGTCGGGTGCGCCGGACCTCACCGCCGGTCCAGCCGGGCACCGGGGTGGCAGTGTCGATGGGCACCGTTTCGACTTCCGCGATTCTTATAACCCTCATTGCCGTACTCCTCAATAATCTGGTTTCCGGGCGATGATACACCCACACGAGGGCCAGCGGTTAATTCTCCCGGTGGTCTTCTCTGTCTATAATAGACCCCGGAGCACAACAGGATCTGCAGACGTTATTCCCCGTCTTTCGATCGTGTCACGGACTTTGCATAAAACCAAAGGAATAGAAGGGTGACTACCGCAAGGGACCCGCGCCCCGAGTGGGTGCAGGAACATATCCAGCGCTACCAGGCTTCGAACGGTGAAGACGGCCACATCTGGCAGGGAGTACCGACGCTCCTGCTCACCGCGACGGGGCGGCAGTCGGGTGCAGAGTTCACCACGCCGCTTGTCTACGGAAGGCGCGGGGACAACTTCCTGGTGGTCGCCTCAAGGGCAGGTGCGGTTACCCATCCCAAGTGGTTCCTGAACCTCCGGGCCATTCCCGAGGTGAAAGTGCAAGTGGCCTCAGAGAAGTTCACCGCCACTGCCCGCATCGCCAGCCCGGAGGAGAAGGCAAATCTCTGGACCATAATGACAGGGATCTGGCCCAAGTACGACGAATACCAGCAGAACACCGAGCGAGACATTCCGTTGGTAGTGCTCGAGAGACAGTAACTGGAGATCGCTCGGACAGGCACCCACATTTTCGGGAGGAGAGAGGCGATGATAGGCAACGGTCTGGCATACGTGAGTGTGGTGGTGCGCGACGTGGAGGCGGTCTCGGAGATGCTGACCCGGGACTTCAAGCTGGAAGCATCGATGATGACCGTCGGCTCCAGCGGAAGTCGCACCCCGGTCTTCCCAGTGGGAGAGACCGCCATCGCTCTCTTCGAGGTGGGGGATTCGTTCGTCGGCGGCGCGGAACGCACGGGGGTTCACCACCTGGCAGTGTCGGTTGACTTCCCGGTAAGTGCAGGGCTCGACGCGGCGGAGGCGGGAATGCCCATTCTTTCGGACGCGCTGGCGTGGGGTATCGGCGGCACCCAGCGACTGCTGCTGGACCCAAGACACACCGGCGGAGTGATCACCTATCTCTCGGAACCGTTGAACGTTTCCAGGCCCGATCCCGAGGTGGTGGAGCGCATCGACCACATTGGCGTGGCGAGCCATGATAACGAAGAGGTCCGCAACATCTTCACGCGGCGCCTGGGCTGGGAGCTGGAGAGCACCCAGACGGACGCGGAAGTGGCCCAGGTCATCGAGTCATTCACCTCCGACAAGTACGGTGTGGCCTATCGCCCCAAGAGCGCGGAACTCGTGGGCGGCGTTCGGGTGGCCTTCATCACCATTGGTGACTGCGAACTGGAGTTCCTGCAGAACCTGGTCCCACAGAGCACGGGAGCGGTCGAGAGAGGCCCAGGCAGCACGCGGCAGGACCAGGACGTAATCAACCGCTTCATCCAGAGCCGCGG
This sequence comes from Dehalococcoidia bacterium, assembly GCA_965216065.1. Classification (GTDB taxonomy): domain Bacteria; phylum Chloroflexota; class Dehalococcoidia; order Lucifugimonadales; family UBA3495; genus VXOI01. The sequence continues at coordinate 990,087 of CBDCFB010000001.1, read as the reverse complement.
TCCCGGCCTGCACCACCTGGCCCTGAAGGTAAGGGACATCAACCAGCAGCTTGGCAAGCTGGAAGCCGCCGGATACACCATGATCGACGCCGAGGGACGCCCGGGCAGCCGGCTTGCCCAGATCGGCTTCATTCACCCGGCCAGCCTCGGTGGCCTGCTGATTCACCTGGTGGAGCGTGAAGAAATAGACTAATCGGCGACGGCCGCCGCTCAGAGAATCGCCTGTGGGCTCCTGACTTCACAAGTCGTTCACACACCCCAAGGAGTTGGTTTCGGCTATGCGTTTTCTCATCGACAGATGGCGTGGCATCGGAACCCGCCTGTATCTGGCCTTGGCATTTGCGGTATTGCTCACCCTCGTTTCCGCTGGCGTCGGCGTATTCTATTTCGAGCGCTCCGGCGACCTCAACTACCGGGCCGAATCGGAAGCAGTGCCGGTCCTGGAGGCTTCCTGGGAAGCCGCTCGGGAGGCGGAGCGACTGCGAGGCCTGGGCCTGGAACTGCTCACCTCTCCAAACTCCGGTCTGGGCGAGGTAAGCCGCCAGGCTGTGGACGACTCGCTGGACAGGCTGGAGAGCGCGCTGACCCAGGCGGGCGCCGTTCCGGTACTGGCCGGCCAGGCTCAATCGGTGCAGGACTCGGCAGTGAGTGTCGCCGAATCCATTGACGGCCTGTCCCTGAACCGGGCAGCCCTGTTGGAAACCGAAGCGGAAGTGGCCGACCTGCGGGCGCGGATGGCGGCCATGCCTGCGGACACACCTGCTTCCGTGGAGGGACTGAGGCTGCTGGGGAGGGCCCTCCGTGCCGAGAGCCAGGCTGAGCTGGACGGGATGTGGGACGAGTTCACGGCCCTCTCCCAGCGCGGCCTTGAGGCCCCGATCGCGGAGGTGGGCGCCGGAGAGGGCGTGTTCGCGACCCGCGGGCAGCAGCTGGCGTTGCAGGACCAGAACCGCGATCTGGCGGCCTCCTTCGTGACGGCCAGCGCGGGCCTTGAAGGCACGACTGCAACCCTCCTCGATGGTGCCCGGCAGCACTCCTCCGAGACGCTGGGGCTGGCGGTCGAGAGCTTCGACCAAGGACGCATTCTGCTGGTAGTGATCAGCGTGGTCAGCGTCGTGGCCGCGACCCTCGCGGCCTGGCTCTGGGTTGGCAACGCGGTGGTCCGGCGCCTGTCGGCTCTGTCGGAGCGGATGCGGCGTATGGCGACGGGCGACCTGGAGACGCCGGTGCCGGAGGTTGGACGGGACGAGATCGGCCAGCTTGCGAATGCCCTGGAGCACTTCCGGCAGCAGGCCCTGGAAGGGCAACGCCTCAACCTGATCGAACGGCTGTATGGCGAGCTGCAGGAGGCCAACCAGGAGCTGCAACGGATGCAGGCCCGTCTCGTGGCACAGGAGAAGCTGGCGGCCTTGGGTGAGCTGGTCTCGGGCGTGGCACACGAGATAAGCAACCCTCTGAACTTCGTCAAGAACTTCTCGGAGGGCTCGCTGGATCTGTACAGCGAGCTGTCGGAGATGCTGGCGAACTACCGTCACCAGCTGTCCGACGCCGACGCCTCGCTGCTGGATGAGCTGAGCGTGGAGATCACGGAGAGCCTGAGTCGCGTCTCGCACAACGGCGGCCGCGCCCTGGCCATCGTCGAGCGCATGCGCGGCCTGAGCGTCGAGGGCGGAACGCCCGTGATGACCGACCTGAACGCCGTCCTCAGGCAGGCGGTGCAGCAGGGGTGCGAGACCTTCGAGACCGAGTTCGAGGAGTTCCACGTGGAACTGGCTTTCGAACTGGACGAGTCTGTCGGTGAGCAGATGCTGGCCGAGCGGGACTTCGGCGAGGCAGTGGTCAACCTGGTCTCCAACGCCTGCTTCGCCATGCAGACCAAGCACAGCGAGGACGGGGCGGACTACCAGCCCAACCTAACCGTCTCCACCCACTTGATCGACGGCATGGTCGAGGTCCGGTTCCGCGACAACGGCCCGGGAATCGCTGAGGAGAACCTGGGCCGCATCTTCAACCCCTTCTTTTCCACCCGCGACGGCGCTCTGGGTGCCGGGCTTGGCCTGCCCATCGCCGCCGACGTGACCCGCAGGCTGGGCGGCGACCTCGTGGTCGACACCGCATTCGGCGAATTCGCCGAGTTCACGATGCACCTGCCGGCGGTGACAGAGGAAGAGTTCGCGGAGGGAGACGGAGCAGCACAGGACATGGCGGACATCGTCGAGCGCATGTCCGCGCAGACCTGATACCGGCCCGGCACGCCTGCACGGTAGAACACAGACGAAGCCCGCTCAGCTCCAGAACTCCGGGATGAGCGGGCTTCCCTCGTTGCCGGCGGTCAGCTGCCGAGTCGAATCAACTCACCTGGCAGACGGGCGCTCCATACGTCCGTCCCTGCCTGGGGGCGTCCGGGTCGCAGCCCTCCCTTAGATCTCAGTAGTCCGGGCTCCTGGAAATCCAGCTGACCATCGGGCCTCTGTCGGAACCGTCGCCGAAGCGGAGAGGACCCTCTAGCGCCGGCGCAGGATCAGGTACATGAACGTCAGTCCCGCTCCTATCAGCGCGATGATCAGGAGGATCAGCAGCGGGAGCCGGTCCCGGCTGGCCGCCGCCACCTGGTCCAGCGCATCGCGGACGCGCGGCACGGCGTTCCCGATGATAGGCGCTCCCCGGTCTTCCAGGCTCGGCGGCGTTGGCGTCGGAACGGCCAGCAGCAACGGCGTCGGCGAGGGAGTCGCCGTTGGTGTCGGAGTGGCCGTGGCCGTGGCCGTGGGCACTGGCGTGGGGGTCGGCGTGGCTGTGGGCACTGGCGTCGGAGTAGGTGTCGGAGTGGCCGTGGGCACTGGCGTGGGAGTCGCAGTCGGCGTGGGTGTTGGCGTGGCCGTGGCCGTCGGAGTCGGCGTCATCGTAGGTGTGGCCGTGGGCGTCGGCGTGGCCGTGGGCGGCTCAGCCTTGACGACCGCATCCTTGCCGTCTGTACCGGAGGAGCCGTCGGACTTTACGGCGCCTTCGCCGTCCTCCTCTTCCTCGACAGTCTCAGTGGGCGTCGGCGTAGGTGTATCCGTAGCCTCCGGAGTGGGTGTGGCGGTTGCGGTGGGTGTGGGTGTGTCGGTGGGAGTATTTGGCGGAGGTGGTGGAGGATCGCTGCCACCGTTGCCGTTGTTGCCATTGTTGCCGTTATTGCCGTTATTGCCGTTATTGCCGTTGTTCGAACCTGAAGTGCCGACACTCTTTGGCGCACTGGTGCGTTCCTCTTGGTACCCTGCCCCATCGGTGAAGCTGACTCGAACCCTGATGGAGGTTCCATCATCTGCGTCCTGCAAAGTGTAGGTCGTATCCGCGGCGTTGCTGATGGGACTGCCGTCCCTCAGCCATTGGTATTGGAAGCCAGTGTTCCCCAAGCCATTAGAATCCTTAATGTCTGAGGTACTGGCCGACAGAGTCTCCCCCACCTCCGGGGTGCCAGAGATTGTGGGGCTACCAGTAGCAGCGCTGTTGCCTACGGTCCCGCCACCATTGGTTTCGCTGGCTCCGGGAGGCAGCTTAGAATCGCAGGTCAAGTCACCGTTGTGAATTTGCCTGTCGGTGTCGTTGCCGTTGACGGTTATTTCACGATCGTCAATTGTGTAGCCGTAGGTGTCTTTATCGAAAGCAGTATTGATCTTTATGCGAATAGTACGACCTGGAGTGATGCAGTCGTCGTCTTCTACAAAGACCGTCAATTCATCCACATCATCTCCGTCAAAGAATATAAATGCGACTAGTTCGTCAGCGAGATCCCCATTCGGCAGATGGTCATTGTATGTATCCCAAACAACTATGCCCCCTTCGACACAGGGGTTTTCATCCCGCATACCCCGCGTATTGTTTTTACACTTCTGATAGTCGTGGTTGGACTGAAGAACCGGAGTGATCTTCACTGTAACAGTGAAGGAGCCTCCCTCCTCTACTTGAGAATCATGGACACCTCTATCGAGGCTGACCTCGGGGGTGAACCCCGGCGGTTCCTTCATTTGACCCTCCACCTCACCCACCGGGCGGAGGATGACGAAGAGGGTGAAAGCGGCGAAGGCCGCGCAGAAGACGAGGAGGAGGAAGCCCTGGGAAGCAAAACGCCTGTGGTCAATCAGGATTCTAAGCGACATGGAAGGCCGAATTGACGTCCACCGCCCCTGGGAGTCCCCGTTCTCGGGCGAATGCCTTGGATCCCTGACTGCTGGTCATGGACCATATTGAAGCTATCGAAGTCATGGGTTCAGTCGCGAGATTATATTCCTTGGTTACCATAACTTGCCACTCAATGAGGGCGCACCATTCCTTCGATAAGAGTGCAGTTCAGCAGCGCTTCCCATACACCGTCGTCCGCTCGGTTGCAAGAAGCCACAGCCCCGCTACCGGGACATCAAGCCATTTGCAGCGGTCGGCCCAATCGGAGGGAAAGGCCGAACCAGGAGGCAAAGTTGTGCGACAGAATTGATCGAGCAGTGCAAAGAAGCCAAATCATACGCATAGGAATGGGGCAATGTCTGTGCAGGCTGAGGAATGCACGCACAGTCAGTATTTTGTGCATATGACGGGGACGCAGCCGTGCATGTGCAGGACAGGCACGTCAGTTGCAAGGGCAGATCAGCAAGGCGATGTACGTGGCGCGGCGAAAAAGAAATGTCCGCGCACTCAAGGGAGCTCCGGCGACAACGGCAAGTGAGTGCCGATTCGGGGAACAGGCAAGGGCTATCGCATTTGGCTGTTAGAGCGCCGTCATTCCTGCGAAAGCGGGAATGACGGATATACGATTCCAAATCCAATAGCCTTGCGGGAATGGCAAGGGGCCAAGAGACGGGGAAGTGGCTGGGGATGGAGGATTCGAACCTCCGCTACCTGATCCAGAGTCAGGCGTCCTACCGCTAGACTAATCCCCAACGGAGGGCGTTTGCCGCCGCGCGACGGAAAACGAATACCTTAATGTTATTGACGGCATGGCTGGGTGTCAAGACTGGCCCAGCTTGACAAGCATGGGCGTTTATACCAGAATCGAACTGCTTTTGAAGCTGTTACTCCAAGGCAAAAACGAAGGCCCATCGTCCCCATTCGCCTCCTACTCGGGCAAGATGCGCCAATCACTGAAAGCGAGGTAAAGTGCATGACATTGGCAGCAGTGGGCAACAAACTATCAGTGCAGGTGGCCGGCACTCCGGTTGAGGTCTTTACGGGCGGATCGGGGCCTCCCCTGCTCTTCCTCCACGGCGGTGGAGGCTTCGGCACCTTCGATCCCACCAGCGGCCCGATGGCCGAGCGGCGCACGGTCTACGCGCCCTCACTCCCCGGGTTTTTTGGCACACCCCGTCCCGGCTGGGTCTACACCACCACCGACGTCGCCCACTTCCTCCTCGAGCTCGTCGGCGAACTGGGGCTGGAGGACTACGTGCTGGCGGGACATTCCATCGGTGGCTGGACCGCCGCTGAAATGGCGGCCATGGGCGGCAGCAACATCGAGGGGCTGATCCTGATCAACGCCGCCGGGATTCGCCCGCAGAACTCGGAGATCGCCGAGGTCTTCATGGTTGGCAGTGAAACGCGGCGGCAGCTGGCCTTCCACAATCCGGAGCAGGTTCCGAACTACGATTACTTCACCCGCGAGCTGACTGCCGCGGAGGCTGCGGTGGACCACTCCAACCGGGAGATGCTGTCGCGGATCGGCTGGAAGCCTTACCTGCACAACCCCAGCCTGCCCTACTACCTGTCCAAGGTCCAGGCCCGCACACTGATCGTCTGGGGGGCCAACGATGCCATCATTCCGCTGGAGTGCGCCGGGATCTACCGAGGCTCCATCCCCGGCTCCCGCCTGTCAATAATCGACGAGTGCGGCCACAGCCCGCAGATGGAGAAGCCGGACGAATTCAACGCGGTGGTGACGGCCTTCCTCGACCAGATTTAGGCCATCACCATCCAGGCCGACCGGAAAATGCGGGGCGCACAGTGTGCGCCCCTTTCCTGTTCGGCCTGACGCTATAATTGTCCAACACCGACAGCCGGTGTGAACAACGGGTGAGAATAGCCAGGTGTGAACGTCCGGTGTGAACAACCAGGTGTGAACAACCAGCGGAGGCCCAGATGCCCGACGCAACGATCAAAATCGAAGGCGCCCGTTACATCATCACGATGGACGAGGACCGGCGCATCATCCAGGACGGCGCGGTGATCATCGAGGGCAGCCGGATCGCGCAGGTTGGGAAGTCGGCGGAACTGGCAGACGTCGCTGCCGACCAAGTGATCGACGCCTCCGGGATGGTGGTGGTGCCGGGGCTGGTGAACGGGCACATGCACATCAGCTACGCCCACGCCACGCGGGGCATCTTCCCAGACAGCCTCGGCTCCAGCTATCTGCCCAACGTCTTCCGCCTCCAAGCCGTGATGACCGGAGAGGAGGAATACCTGACCTCGCTGCTGGGCATCACCGAGCTGCTGAAGTACGGCACCACCACCTTCATTGACCCGGGCAGCACGAAGTACCTCGACGACGGACTGCGGGCGTACGAGCAGTCGGGCTGCAGAGTCATGGTGGGCGATCACGTAACCGACATGCCCAACTCAGTCAATCTTCCTGTGTACGAGACCAACGAGGCCATCGCGCGGGTCCAGCGGGTCATCCGCGACTACAACGGAGCCCTGGACGGGCGGGTTCAGGCCTGGGCCATGCCCTTTGCCCCCAGTGCATCCACGCCGCGGCTGCTGCAGGAATCAAAGCGGCTGGCCGACGAGAACGGCGTCTCGCTGACGCTGCACTACAACAACAGCTCGGCCTATGTGGAATCCTGCCTGCGGGATACGGGGATGCGCCCGACGCAGTACCTGGAGAGTATCGGCGTCCTCGGCGAGAACGTTGTACTGTCCCACTGCATCGGCCAGGACCAATCGGAAGTCGAGACCCTGGCCCGCACCGGCACGAAGGTGGTTGCGGTACCCACGGCAGCGGTCAAGTCGGGTTACGGCATGACATCGCAGGGATTGTTGCCCGAGATGCTGGAAGCCGGCATCACCGCCGCCATCGGCACCGATGCGGGCAACAACTCGAACCTCGTGGAGACCAACCGGGCCATGTATCTCATTGCCGTGCTGTACAAGGACGCGCGGCGCGACACCACCGTCATCACCGCCGAAACCGCGCTGGAGCTGGCGACCATCCAGGGCGCGCGTGCGCTGGGGCTGGGCGACGAGATTGGCTCCATCGAGGCCGGCAAGAAGGCCGACCTAGCCCTCTACGATACGCGGCGCGCCGAGTGGGCCACGCTGTTCAACCCGGTCAACAGCCTGGTCTACAATGCCGACGGCCGGAGCGTCCACACCGTCATCGTCGACGGCCGGGTGGTCGTGCAGGATCACAGGGCGCTGTTCGTGGACGAGCAGGCGCTGATTGCAGAGGTGCAGGCGGTGGGCGAGAGCATGCTGGCCCGCACCGGGCTGTCATTCCCATCGCCGTGGCCCATTGTCTGAATCGGTATGCGCGATGCCCCTCTGTTCCCTCTCCCTCCGGGGGAGGGTCAGGGTTGGGGCGTCTCAGTAACTAAGAGTCATAGCGGACGCGGGAATTCACCCCCACCCCAGCCTCCCCCTCAGGGGGAGGGGGGAAGTTACCAAGGAGGTCCGTCATGTCGCAACTGGTCCTGATCCACGGCCCCGGCGCGGGCGGGTGCGCCGCGTCGTACCGCTATCAGATGGAGCGCTTCCCCGGAACTCTGGCACCCGACCTCCCCGGCCATCTGGAGGGCGAGTCCTTGGCCGATGTGGCGGGCTACACCCACTGGCTGCGGGATTGGCTGCACGAGCGCGACCACAAGAGCGGGCTGGTCCTGGCGGGCTTCACCCTCGGCGCGTGCGTGGCCCTGGACTACGCGCTGACCTGGCCCGACGAAGTGGACGGCCTGCTGCTGATGACGGTGGCCATGCGTCCCAAGGACCGTGCGCCGGGCAGCCTGGAGTTCCGCCTCAACGCCGCCAAGGGCGGTGAGCCGATGCAGAAGTGGCTGGACGCGATGGAGCACATGCTCCTGTTCGTGGATGAACCAAGCTTGCGCGACGAGCTGATGGAGGCCCACAAGCGGGTAGGACCCATCTCGCAGCACAACGACCTGCTGACCATCGACCGCTTCGACGCCCGCGACCGAATCCACAAGCTGAAGGCGCCGCTGACCCTGGTGCGCGGCGTCGACGACCCGATGCAGCCCGACGAGTACGAGCTGGAGATACACGAGGCCGTGCCCGGCTCCCGGTACGTCAAGCTGGAGCGGGCCGGGCACTTCCCTCACTGCGAGCGGCCCGACGACGTGAACGCGGAGCTAGCCGCGCTGTTGGGGGAGAATTAAACACAGAGCGCACAGAGTCCACCGAGAGGACTGATATCCTTTGCGTTCTCTGTGACCTTTGTGTTTGATCTCGTTTGGAGGTAGCTGATGATGGCCGGTCCGTTGGAAGGCGTGAGGGTGGCCGACTTTACGGAGATCATCGCGGGGCCGCTGGCCGGACGGATCCTGGCCGAGATGGGCGCCGACGTGATCAAGATCGAGCCGCCTTGGGGCGAGCCGTGGCGGCTGACGCAGAGGTTCACGCCGCCGGATTCTTCAAAGCCGGAAAGCCGCACCTTCATGACCTACAACCGGGGGAAGCGCAGTCTCCCTCTCGATCTCACTAGGCCGGATGCGCAGGAGATCCTGTCTCGTCTGGTCCAGCACGTCGACGTGGTGTTGGTGAACTATCGCCCGGACGTTGCGGAGAAGCTGGGCGTGGACTACGAGAAGCTGTCGGGCATCAACCCCCGGCTGGTGTACTGCGAGCTCACCGCCTACGGACGTAGGGGGCCTGATGCCCACCGGCCCGGCTACGACATGATCATCCAGGCCATGACGGGCATGATCGCCTCGGAGACCAAGACGGTTGACGATGTGCCGTCCTGGGTGTGGTCGAGCCCGCTGATCGACACGGCGTCGGGTATCGCCATGGCTGGCTCGGTCTCGGCCGCGCTGTACGCCCGGGAGCGCACGGGAGTCGGCCAGAAGATCGAGACCACACTGCTGGGGCAGGCCCTCAACCTCATGGGCGCACGGTTCCTGCATGTGGAGAAGCTGGACAAGGGGACCCGGGAGAAGAGCCTCAAGGACATCCAGGAGCAGCGGGAAGCGGGCGCGTCTTTCGACGATCTGGTGCAACTGTCGCCGGGGAGCCGTCGACGTGAACACCACGGCAACATCTACTATCGTGTCTACATGGCCTCCGACGGTCCCATCGGAGTGGGCTGCCTTAGCCAGGCTCTGCGGCTGCGCCTCCTAGAGACATTGGGCCTGACCGACGAGTCGATGGCTCCCGACTGGGACCCCAACAAGCCCGAATCTAGGGAGTACACCCGCGCCCTGGAGCATCGTGCCGAGGAGCTGTTCCGCGGCAAGCCCAGCGCCGAGTGGCTGCGCATCCTGGAGGAGCGCAACATCCCGGCCGGGCCGGTGCGATTCATCGAGGAGATGTTCGACGACCCGCAGGTGGTGGCCAACGACCTGGCGGATGAGTTCGTCCACTCGCAGGAAGGCGCGGTCAGGATGGTGGGCCCCTACGCGAAGTTCAGCGGCACGCCCCTGCCCCATGCCCCCCCATCCCCGTCTCTCGGTGAGCACACCGCCGAGATACTCCAATGGCTAGGTTACACCGCCGAAGAGGTCGAACGCCTGCGCGTCGAGCGGGCGGTCGGCTGACTAGTCACCGGCTTGAGCTACATTTCCAGCTACTGGAGGCGCGGCAGTGTCCCATAGCGCCCCGGCGGTGTTGACCCTCCCTATTCCCGGCCCTATGATTCCGTCATCGTACGGGAGGTGAAGCCAATGGAACGTGCGGACATTCCCTTTCTCACGGTTGCCGAGCTGGGAGATGCCATTCGCACCGGCGAAGTATCGCCCGTGGACGCTACGGAGTCCTACCTGCACCGGATAGATACGCGCAATACCGAAATTCGTGCGTATCTGACCGTAACAGCCGATCTTGCACGGCAGGCGGCGGAGCAGGCCCAGGAGGAGATCGCCAGCGGAAACTACCGGGGCCCTCTCCACGGTGTCCCTGTGGCGGTCAAGGACCAGATGTACACCGAGGGTATTCGGACCACCATAGGCACGCCGGTTTTCGACGAGTTCGTGCCTGAATACGATGCAACAGTCGTGGCCAGGCTCAAAGAGGCAGGGGCGGTACTGCTGGGCAAGCTGAACATGACCGAATTCGCCACCACTGCCCTGTCGCACCAGTTCGACCCTCCCCGCAACCCCTGGAACCCGGAACGCTCCTGCGGCGGTTCCAGCAGCGGCAGCGGAGGAGCGACCGCGGCGTTCATGGCGGCGGCGACCCTGGGCGAGGACACGGGCGGATCGGTCCGCTGCCCCGCGGCGTGGTGCGGACTGGCCGGAATGCGCCCGACCTGGGGGCTGGTCAGCCGTTACGGCGTGGCGCCCGGCGTGCGCTCCATGGACACGGTCGGCCCCTTGGCGCGCAGCGTCGAAGATTGCGCAATAGTGCTGCAGGCAATCGCCGGGCACGACCCCAGCGATCGGTTGACCCGGCAGGACACGCCTCCTGACTACCGGTCCGCGCTGACAGGGGACATCAGCGGACTGCGCTTCGGCATCCTCCGTGAGGTGCTTTATGCCGAATCCGTAGAGCCCGACGTGGGCAAGTCCATCCTTGACGCCGCCAATGCGCTGAGCAAGCTCGGCGCCTCGGTGGAAGAAATTTCGGTACCGATCGCGGCCAACGCGGGTGCGATCAACGGTGGCATCCGGGTGGAAGCGCCAACGACTTACCGGGACCTGCTGAGGGAACGCCCTCGGGACATCGGCCACGACAACCGCATCGGGTACCTGGTCAACGCCATAATGCCCGCGACCATGTACTACAAGGCAATCAGACTGAGAACGCTGCTAAGGGCGCAAATTCTCGAGGCACTGGAGCAGGTCGACCTGCTGCTGTCGCCGACGATGGGGGTGCCGGCACAGCCGCTGGAGCCGGACCCCACCATCACCAGCAAGGCCGACGTCAGCCGGACTCCCTGGCTGTTCACCACGGTGCCCAGCTTGGCGAACCTCCCGGCGCTGTCCTTGCCGTGCGGCTTCAGCGAGGAAGGACTGCCCCTCAGCCTGCAGATCGCGGGCCGTCCGTTCGAAGATGCGACAGTGCTGCGGGCAGGGCATGCCTACCAGCAGGCGACCGACTGGCACACCCGCCGCCCGCCGGTGTAAGGGCGCATACCACGGCGGGTCTGGCAGCATGCCCTGGCTGCTCCGGCTATACTGGAGGGAATGGCGCACCAGAGGGACGGGGACTCCAATTGACCGAGTCTTCGCGGGCCTCTAAACTCGCTTTTGTTTGAGGGAATCTGACCAGGTTTAATTTGTCCGGAGATAACCGATGAATTTCGGAATGTTTACAGACTTCCATGTCCGCAAGGGCGCCTCACAGGCAGAGGCGTTCGACGAGTCATTTGCCCAGATCACCGAGGCCGAGCAGATGGGATTCGACACCGTCTGGCTGGCCGAGCACCATTTCAGCCCGGAGCGGGCGGTGCTGGCGTCGCCGATGGTGATTGCCAGCGCCATCGCCTCGCGCACCGAGCGCATACGCACCGGGCTGGCGGTGCAGGTGCTACCGCTGACCAATCCGCTGCGGGTCGCCGAAGAGGCGGCCACGGTGGACCACATCAGCAAGGGCCGCTTCGATTTCGGCATCGGGCGCAGCGGGCTGACCAAGTACTACCAGGGATACAACGTGCCCTACTCGGAGAGCCGTCCGCGCTTCCTGGAGGCGCTGGAGATCATCATGAAGGCGTGGCGCGAGGACAGCCTGTCACACGAGGGCGAGTACCACACCTTCCACGATGTGACGGTAACCCCGAAGCCGTACCAGCAGCCGTACCCACCAGTGCGCGTGGCGGTGGCTGGCGAGGACACCTTCCCTCTGGTCGGTGCGATGGGCCACCCGATCTTCATCAGCGCCAACACGGGACGGGCTGCGTTGAAAGAACGGCTGGCGTCATACCGCGACAAGCTGGCGGAGTCGGGCTTCACTGGAACGCCGGACATCGCCATCCGCGTCCCGGTGTACTGCGCCGAGACGACGGATCAGGCCCACGAGGATCCGCGGGTGAGCGCGTTGGGAGCGATCCAGTACGCCGTAACCGAGCTGATACAGACCGCGGCCAACCCCGAGACCGCCGAGCGCATGCGCCGCATCGCCGCCGCGCCCTACGAGCAGGTGCTGGAAGAACGGGTGGTCTTCGGCACTCCTGCCAAGATCGTCGACACCATCAAGGGCTACCAAGAGGACTTGGGCGTGACGGGCGTGGTGATGGAGGTCAACTACGGCGGCCAGATCCCCACAGACCGCGTCAACAACTCCCTGAAGCTCATCAGCGACGAAGTGATGCCGCACTTCAAGGGGTGAAAGGGGCCTTTTGGTCTCCGATTCTCCTACCTCAAGATACCAGCACGCCGGCTCTGAATAAGGGCCGGTAGCTTTTTGTAGCCTCATAGCCTGACAAACGGCTCGCGAATCTTGTACTTCGGTGGTAACTAATGGGAATTCGCATACAGCCACGGGAAATTGACATTCCAGACGAAGAGCCATTCAAGAATGACCTGCTAGACCGTAAGGACAAAGCCGAGATTCTGACTGGCCTTTTACGCAACATCGACGGCCCGTGCACCATGGCGGTGGACGCTGCCTGGGGAGCAGGGAAAACAACGTTTCTTGAAATGTGGGCCAAATACCTGCGCAAGGAAGGCTTTCCGGTAGTCAAGTTCAATGCCTGGGAGACTGACGCTTCCGGAGACCCGTTTGTCGCCTTGACCACCGAGATCACACAAGGACTGAAACAGTGGCCGGACGGTAAGGTAGTTGACAGGCTACATCAAACTGAGTTTCTTGCTAGGCAAGTGTTTAGAAGGGTCGCACCGGGTGCGATTCGTCTGGCAGCGGGATTTATACCCGTTGTAGGTTCGGAAGTAGGCAATGCTCTGGGCTCTTACGTGGGTGAAACAATGGCTGGGTATGCGCAAGAACAGCGGTCTGCCGCGCAGTACAAGTCCTCTCTGCAGGCCCTAGCGACCACGGTATGGGAGTCTAGCAAAGAAAAACCCGTCGTCATTCTGATCGACGAACTGGACCGGTGCCGACCATCGTACGCCATCGAACTGTTGGAGACCGCCAAGCACATACTCGGCGTCGATCACGCCGTGTTTGTTTTGGCAGTGAATCGCGCGGAATTGGCCCACTCTGTAAGGGTCCTTTACGGCAGTGGATTTGACGCCGAGGGATATTTGAGTAGATTCTTTGACTTTGACATCCGGCTTCCAGACCCAGATCGGAAAACTTTCATCAAAGATCTGATTAAATCAGTCAGAGTCGAGGAGTTCGTAGAAGCTTCCTCCGACCCTAATGCAAAAAACAACGGTGCCTTGGTACTCGAAACCCTGTCCGAGTTCTTGGGGCAGTCCAACCTTAGCTTGCGCAGTGTCGGTCAAACCATTCACAGATTCGGAGTGATCCTTTCCTCATTAGGGAACCACAAGCACACTCATCTACGGACATTGACTGTTCTACTCATCCTTAGGGCCATCAACCAGTCGGTATATCGAAGGTTCGTAGATGGCGAATCTACGGCTCAACAGACGATCAATTTTCTTTTCGGCGAAGCCAACTATGTCGAATTACGGAATCAAGATTCCGGGCAATTAGTCGAAGCCGTAATTATTGCGGCAACAATCACCCGAGAATATTTCTTCGCGAGCGGAGAGAGGGCTGCTGAATTTGAGGCCAAGGTGCCTTTGTTCTTTCAGTATCGTGAGGTGGCGACAAATGGCCAGATGGAAACCTATCAGGACGAGAACACTATCCATGCAATCAACATTATTAGGACACTACAGGACTATTTCAGTGTGACCTCGCGCCCGGGTGAATCGTTGGGGCTTAAGGAATCTGTTCAACGACTCGAGCTCTTTTCTCCTGACCTGATATCCGCTGATCCAGCATAAGCGTATCGCCATGCGTCGATGCCGCTCGAATTATTTGATACTCCCCCGCTCAGCTCACTGGCCCGGCCAGCGGGGTGGTGGGGCCCTGGCACTCCATGAACTGGCCGTAGCCGGGTTGCTGCTCCAGTTTGCCGTCGTTGAGCAGGACCTGGCCGCGTAGGAGGGTCATCCAGGGGCGGCCGGTTATTTCCCAGCCTTCGAACAGGCTGTAGCCGGCGTTGCTCATGTGGTCTCCGGCGGTGATGACACGGTCCACGCCGGGGTCCAGGATGAGCAGGTCGGCGTCGGCGCCGGGCTGGATCACGCCCTTGCGGGGGTAGAGGCCGAAGACGCGGGCGGGGTTCTCGGCCATCACGCGGGCCAGCCAGGTGATCGGCATGCCCCGCTTGACCACGCCCTCGCTGTACATGAGGGGCGCCAGGGTCTCGATCCCCGGTGAGCCGAAGGGCACCGAAGCACCGTCGGGGGTGACGAAGATGTTGTCCCAGCCGGGCTTCTTGAGTTCCTCCGGGTGGGGCGAGTGGTCGCTGGCCACGATGGAGATGTGGCCCCGCTGCAATCCGGCCCACAGGGCGTCGCGGTCGGGGCCGTCCTCGGGGCGCAGGGGAGGGCCGATCTTGGCCAGGGGACCCACTCGGGCCATCTCCGCGTCGGAGAGTAGCAGGTACTGTGGGCAGGTCTCGGTCCAGATGGGCTGGCCCATCGCCTGGGCCTGCTTGATGCGCTCCAAGCCCAGGTGGGTGCTGAGGTGGACAACATAGGTTGGGCATCGCGTGGCGGCGGCCATGGCGATGGCACGATTGATGGCCTCCTCCTCGGCCCAGTCAGGGCAGGCCACGGGAAAGAACTCGGGATGTGTATGGCCGTCGGCGATGAGCTTGTTCTCCAGGTACTCGATGATGTTGCCGCTCTCGCAGTGGAGCTGAAGCACCCCGCCGCCGCGGGAGGTCATCTCCATGGCCTCGCAGATGTAGTCGTCGTCGCACATCCGCCCGGGGCGCTTCTTGTAGGTCATGAACATCTTGAATGACTTGAAGCCCATTTCCATGGCCTCGGGAAGAGAGCGGAGGATGGACGGGCGGTTCTGCAGGATGAAGTGGAAGCCGAAGTCCACGACCGCAGAGGCGTTGATCTCCTCGCGGATGCGGTTGCCGGCCTGCACCAGTGTCTCGTCGCCGTCGAGGGTGTAGTTGGCGAAGGGGATGAGCGTGGTCATGCCCGCATGGGCCGCAGCGAGGGCGCCCAGCGCATAGTCGTCGTGGCCGTCGAGGTGGACATGAGCGTCGATGAGACCGGGCAGCACGAACTTGCCCTCGGCGTCGATCACGCGGTCGGCGGGTGGGAGCAGGTGCTCGGGGGCCACGGCGACGATCTTCTCGCCCTGGATCGCCACGGCGGCGTCAAGGACCTGCGACGAGGTTACGACCTGGCCGCCGCGCACGATGGTGTCAACTCTCGCCTCTGGCATGGTGGACCTCCCGTGGTTGTTGAATTGCCGGAGTGTTGCTGTCCTGGGTCTAGCGCAGGGCGTCCCGCAAGTCTTCGGGAGAAATCTTAAGCTGCTCCAGAAGATTCTTTAACGTCCCGCGTGGCAC
Source organism: Dehalococcoidia bacterium (assembly GCA_965216065.1). Lineage (GTDB taxonomy): Bacteria > Chloroflexota > Dehalococcoidia > Lucifugimonadales > UBA3495 > VXOI01. The sequence continues at coordinate 974,444 of CBDCFB010000001.1, read as the reverse complement.
TTCCCGCTTGCCCAGAACAACAATTCCTGTGGCAATGCGGTCCCCAGTGTCGCGGTGAAAAATCAGATGACTACCCCTGGTCGCCCTGCCACGATAACATCCCAAACGGTACAGCGCATTTACAAGTTCGTTGCTGGAACAACGCGGGAGTCTGCTAAACTGCACTGGCTATCAGAGGTACGGGGACAGAGTAAATCTTGATCAATTGCCCCAAGGGAACGTTAACATCCACCCCACCCTCTCTAGGGGGGTCCTGGTCGATATGGATGTTGCGCTCACTCAAAGTACGCTCCAGTTCGCCTACCTCTTCCAATCCTTCTATGTTGAGCTCAATAGCTTCCCCTAAATTGTCCAGCGCCTCAAAAATCGAATCGCCGCAACTGGCTGTGCCAAGTTCACGGCAGTAAGAAACAAACTGCCCGTCTTCCTCTTCAACTATCCCCGTGAGTACTATGTATCCGATAGACTCCTTTGGCATTATTCGCTCCTTCACGGGCTCCCGTTATGGGGAATTTTAGCACGTGAGACCATTCACACAGATTCCCAGCCAGCCCTATTTCGATTGACGCGTTGAAATACACTGCCGCCTAATCTACACTCGCCACAGATTCGAACCGGGAGGGTGCGCCCTGATGGAGATTCAGGACAAGATTGCAGTGGTAACAGGCGCGGGGCGCGGCATGGGCCGGGCCATCTCGCTGCAGCTGGCAGAGGCCGGAGCCCACGTGGCGGTGGCCGACATCAACTCCGAGAACGTGGAGGAGACGAGCGTCGCAGTGAAGGCCCTGGGCCGCGAGAGCCTGCCGCTCCACACCGACATGGGCAACGTGTCCGACATCGACCGGATGATCCGGCAGGCCAAGGACACCTTCGGCCGCATCGACATCATGATCAACAACGCCGGCGTCACCCGCCACATCTACATCATGGACGTGGAGGAGGAGGACTGGGACCGCATCCACCGGGTCAACGCCAAGGGCGTGTTCTTCGGCATGCAGCGGGCCGCGCAGGAGATGATCGCACAGGGCGAGGGCGGGCGAATAGTCAACATCGCCTCCATCGCCGGTAAGGGCTACTCCGGCACCTCCAACGCAGCCTATGCCGCCAGCAAGGGCGCGGTTCTGGCCATGACCATGGTCGCCGCCCACCAGCTGGGCCAGCACAACATCAACGTGAATGCTATCTGCCCCGGCTCCACGGAAACCGACATGCGGGCCGAGACCATGCGGGAACGGGCCGAGTCCCTGGGCGTCAGCGTCGATGAACTTGCCCAGGCGCGAGGCAACAACATCCCCATCGGCCGGACGAATACGCCCGACGACATCGCGGCAATGGCGCGGTTTCTGTCTGGACCGGGCGCCCGCAACATCACCGGCCAGGCCATCAACGTCGATGGCGGGCTGGTGATGCACTAGGCGCAGTTGACCTCAGGGGCTACAATCAGGCCATGGAACTGACCGTAAGACTGTACGCCCTCTACCGGGAGCGGGCCGGAACGAGGAACTTCTCGCTGGAACTGCCGGAGGGCTCCACGGTGTCGGACCTGACCGATGCGGTGCGCCTGCGGTATCCGCGGCTGGCGCCTCCGGAGGTGAAGATAGTGGTTGCGGTTAACGCCGACTACGCTGAACCCGAGGATCTGCTGGGACCCGGCGATGATGTATGCCTGATACCGCCGGTCAGCGGTGGGTAGTCCCAAGTCAGCGCCTCATATTCCCGCAGCCACCCATATCCGTCATTCCCGCTTTCGCGGGAATCCAGAACTCAACATTGAAGAGTGACGTTGATGATAGAGCTGACCTCCCAGACTCTTGACCCGGACAAGTTCACGTCGGCGGTGCGCAGAAGCACTAACGGTGCGATTGTCACCTTCCTGGGCACCACGCGGGACAACTTCGAGGGCAAGGGTGTGCTGACCCTGGAGTATGAGGCGTTCGACGAGATGGCGATCAAGAAGCTGGAGGAAGTGCGCCAGGAACTGATGGCCGAGTTCGGGCTGGACGATGTGGCCATCGGGCACCGGACAGGCACCGTGGCCATCGGCGAGATCAGCCTAGTGGTTGCCGTCGGATCTCCCCACCGGAAGGACGGGTTCTACGCCTGCCACAAGGCCGTGGACCGGATCAAGGAAGTGGTGCCCATCTGGAAGAAGGAAGTCTACGCGGACGGCTCCCGTTGGGTCGCCTGCGAGGACCACGAGTTCACCCACGAGCACGAGGCGGCGCTTCAGGGTGGAGACGGGTAGCATCTGCTACCCAGGGACTAGCCTGCCTGAACATCAACCCAGTTATTGAGAAAACACCCTCTCCCTTCAGGGGAGAGGGTGTTTTTATTTCTCCCTACGTAAGCCCCTCGCCAGACAAAACCAGATCAGCCTCGTCGGCCGGGGGCGCCAGAGCGGCGCGGATGGCATGGCCCACGGTGTCGGCGGGGACCAGTCTGAGACCGGGTGGGGGTTCGATTTCCGGCATGTTAGCCGACGGGAGGACGCAGCGGGTTAGGCCGAGTCGGGCAGCCTCGTTGACCCGGCGCTGTGCCTGGGGTACGGCCCGGAGCTCTGCGCTGAGCCCAACCTCGCCGAACGCTGCTGCGGGCGGCAGGGCGGCGTTCCGGTAGCAGGAAGCGATGGCCAGGATGATGGCCAGGTCCGCAGCGGGCTCGGTGGCGCGGAAGCCGCCCGCCACGTTGACAATGACATCCTGCCCGCCGAGTTCGAGGCCAGTGCGGCGGGAGGCGACGGCTGTCAGCATCAGGAGGCGGTTGTAGTCGACGCCGTTGGACACCCGGCGCGGGGAAGGCAGCTGGGAGAAGTTTGTCAGGGCCTGCACCTCAAGCAGCAGGGCGCGGCTGCCCTCGACGACGGGCGTGGCGATAGCGCCGAGCTGCGGGCCACCCCTTTGCGACAGCGTGGCCCGGGACGGATCGGAAACGTCTTCCAGGCCGCGCTCGGTCATCTGGAACACGCCCACCTCGTCGGTGGAGCCGAAGCGGTTCTTGGCGGCTCGAAGCACCCGGTAACTGCCGGACTCCTGGGACTCCAAGTGGAGCACCACGTCCACCATGTGCTCAAGGACGCGCGGGCCCGCGAGGGAACCGTCCTTGGTCATGTGGCCGGAGATAAAGACGGGTCTCCCCGACGACTTTGCCCACCGCAACAGGCGCAGCGCCGACTCCCTCACCTGTCCGACGCTGCCCGGGCCCGAGGCCTCGCTTTCCGTCTGAAGGGTCTGGATGGAATCGACGATGGCCAGGGAAGGCTTGGCCTCGTCGAGCCGCTCGAGCACCAGGTCGACATCGGTCTCGGCGAGCAGCAGGATACCCTGGCCATTGACGCCCATGCGGTCGGCCCGGAGCTTGACCTGTACAGGGGACTCCTCTCCAGTAACGTAAAGCACGGGAGCAGGCCGTTCGTCGCCGCCCTGGGAGCGGGCCGTTGACGAAAGCGAGTGGGCCAACTGCAGGAGCAGGGTTGACTTGCCGACGCCTGGCTCGCCGGTGAGCAGGGATACCGAGCCGGGGACGATGCCGCCCCCAAGGACACGGTTCAGCTCCGGGGACGGCAGCGGAATGCGGGGCTGAGAGGCGACAGACACATCGGCGAGGGTGGTGGCCTGGGCAGTCGGCAATCCGGTCCACCCGGCACCGCGCGGCCGGCCAGGCGGCCCGGCAGGAGCGGGGGTCCCTTCCACCAGGGGCCGGGTGGAGTCGCACTGGGGGCTGGGGCAGAAACCCATCCATCGGGCGCTCTCATGGCCGCACTCGGGGCAGTAGTAGACCGTCCTGCGCCGGTTGTCAGTCGCCTTGGCCATTCCCTTCCCCTCCTCGGCTCACGGTGTTGTATGCATCGATTATACGGTGGCGGGTGGCGAACTGTCGGCAGGCAGGTGTCATCAAAAGTCTGGGTGCCCCAGGAGCATTGAGGATACAGGGCGGCTGAACTACAATTCTGCCCACCCTAACGAAGAGTCCGTCTTCTGAAGGAGAGGAATCATGGCCATTACAAGCAGGACGGAGTTGCGAACGGCTTATCGAGAGCCGAACGAGCGGGCGCAGCAGAAAGTGCTGGACCACCTGGATAAGCACTGCCGAGACTTCATTGCCCTGTCGCCGCTCTGCATCATCAGCTCACTGGGAGCCGACGGGCTGCAGGACACCTCGCCGCGGGGTGACCCTCCGGGGTTCGTCGTTACGCCGGACAATAAGACGCTGCTGATTCCTGACCGCCCGGGCAACAACCAAGTCGACTCGTTGCAGAACCTGATTGCCAATCCCCAAGTCGGCCTGCTGTTCATGGTGCCCGGGATGAACGAAACGCTGAGAGTGAGCGGAAGTGCCGAGATAGTGACCGACGAGAGGGTGCTGGAGCCGCTGTCGGCGAGGAACCGGCCTCCGTTGTCGGTGCTGAAGGTGACGGTGGCAGAGGCATTCCTGCACTGCGGACGGTCGCTGATACGCTCCCGGCTGTGGGACCCGGAGGCGCAGATCGATCGCTCCAGTTTCCCGACCTACGGGCAGGTGCTGGCCGACCAGATCCGGGGAGCCGACGCCGGCGAGATAGATGCATCGGAGGATGAGGCCAACCGGCAGAGGCTGTACTAACATCTCTGACTGGAACACCTACGCTGACATAGACAAGGCCCCCGGTGTCCGGGGGCCTTGTGCTTGCCATTCCCTATGGTTTGCCGGATTTAGTCAGCGAGAGTCGGTTCCTCTTCGAGCACTGCGTCGGAGGGGGTACTGGCCGTGATTTTGACGGCGCCCTCTTCGATGTCGACGTAGGCCACGTCTCCAGCACCCAAGCGGCCAGCAAGCAACTCCTCGGACAGCTGGTCCTCCACCTCATTCTGGATCAGACGGCGCAGGGGCCGGGCACCCAGAACAGGGTCGAAGCCTTTCTCGCCGAGATACTCCTTGGCGGCCTGGGAGAGTTCGAGTCCAACCTGCTTGTCGTCCAACTCTTGGCGGACCTGGTTCATCATCAGGTCGACGATGGACAGGATCTCCGTCCGGTCGAGCTGGTGGAAGACTACAGTGGAGTCGATGCGGTTGAGGAACTCCGGCTTGAAGAACCTGCGGACCTCCTCCATCACCTTGTCCTTCATTCGCTCGTAAGAACTCTGGTCGGTGCGGGCGCTGTCGGATTTGACGGCGAAGCCAACGCTGGTCTCCCGCTTGATAAGGTCGGAGCCCAGGTTGCTGGTCATGACCAAGATAGAGTTGCGGAAATCGACCTTGCGGCCCCGCGCATCCGTTAGCGTCCCTGCGTCGAATATCTGCAGGAGGATGTTGAAGACCTCTGGGTGGGCCTTCTCGATCTCGTCGAGCAGCACGGCGCAGTAGTTCTTGCGGCGTACACCCTCGGTCAGCTGTCCGCCTTCGTCATATCCCACGTATCCCGGAGGGGCACCAATGAGACGGGCAACGGTGTGGCGCTCCTGGAACTCGGACATGTCCAAGCGGATCATGTTGTCCTCATGGCCGAACATGAACTCGGCCAAGGCCCTGACGAGCTCAGTCTTTCCGACGCCGGTGGGGCCAAGGAACATGAAGACACCGATGGGGCGGCGGGGGTCCTTGAGCCCGGCGCGAGCACGGCGGACTGACTTGGAGATGTTAACGATGGCCTCGTCCTGGCCAATGATGCGCTTGTGGATCTCGTTCTCCATCTGGAGCAGGCGCTCGGTCTCTTCCTTGGCGAGGCGGGCGACCGGAACACCGGTCCACATGCTGACGACCTCGGCGATGTCGTCCTCGGTGACCACGGTGCGCTCTTTGCCACGGCCTTCCTGCCACTCAGTTCGCAACTCGTCCAGGTCGTTGCGCTGCTGCAACTCGCGGTCACGGAGCTCAGCGGCGGCCTCGTACCGTTGCTCGGATATGGCCTCCTCTTTCTCGCGGTTGACAGTCTCGAGCACCTGCATGGCGTCGGTTACGGAGGTGGGAGTGACACTGCCGCGCAGCCGCACCCGGGAGCCGGCCTCGTCGATCAGGTCGATGGCCTTGTCAGGCAGGAAGCGGTCAGCGATGAAGCGGGCGGCCAAGCTGGCGGCGCTGTTTATGGCGTCGTCAGTGTAGGTGACATTGTGATGGTCCTCGTAGCGCTCCTTGACGGCATTCAGGATGCCGACAGTCTCCTCAGTGGTGGGTTCTTCCACCCGGACCGGCTGGAGGCGGCGTTCAAGGGCCGGGTCGCGTTCCACGTACTTGCGGTAGTCGTCCAAGGTGGTGGCGCCGATGCACTGCAACTCGCCACGGGCCAGCGACGGCTTCAGGATATTGGACGCATCCACCGCGCCCTCGGCGGCGCCGGCCCCGACGAGGGTATGTATCTCGTCGATGAACAGGACGCAGTTGCCGGAGCTCTTGATTTCCTCAATGACCTTCTTGAGCCGCTCCTCGAACTCGCCGCGGTACTTGGTCCCGGCGACGAGGGAGCCCATATCGAGGGTCACGAGACGCTTATTCTGCAGGGTGTCGGGCACATCGCCGCTGGCGATCTTCTGGGCCATGGCCTCGACGATGGCGGTCTTGCCTACGCCGGGCTCGCCGACCAGCACGGGATTGTTCTTGGTGCGGCGGCTGAGGATCTGGATAACTCGCTGCAACTCGCTGTCGCGGCCATGCACCGGGTCCAGCTTCTCGGACCTGGCGGCCTGGGTCAGGTCAACGCCGAGGTTATCCAGCGTGGGGGTCTTGGTGTTGGTGCGGCTGGACTGCTGCCCCTGGCTGGAGGTGTGGCTCAGGATGCGGTGGGTCTCGGAGCGCACCTTGTCGAGGGTGACTCCCAGACTCTCCAGCACGCCGGCGGCGACGCCCTCACCTTCACGGAGCAGGCCGATGAGGAGGTGCTCGGTGCCGATGTAGGTGTGGTTCATGCGGCGGGCTTCGTCGACGGCCAGCTCCACGACCTTCTTGGCGCGGGGGGTGAGGCCAATCTCGCCCTGGGCTGGCTTCTCGCCGCGCCCGATGATGAACTCAACGGCAGAACGCACCTTCGAGAGGTCGACGGAGAGACTGGACAGCACCCGGGCTGCCACACCCTCCGTCTCACGGACAAGGCCGAGGAGAATGTGCTCAGTCCCGATATAGTTGTGGTTGAAACGCTGGGCCTCTTCCTGTGCCAGCGACAACACCCGCCGCGCTCGCTCCGAAAACTTCTCGAATCTGCTGCCCATAATACCGCTCCTGTCCTGGGAGGCGTGAAAGTGGGTCTCCAGTGAAAGTGGGTCTCTAATGCTGGGCGAGTTGCCCGCCGCGTCTACCCGTAAAGCCACCCCTTGAAAAACCCGATTATATGGGGCGCGCCAGAGGGTGTAAAGGCACACAGGGGGCGGGAAGTCGCGAGTCCACACCAGATACTTGGGGCGAGGTAGATGTCCGGTCCATACGGGCCGGGGAGATCCCCGCGCCGAACTCGTACCGGCTTTGAATCGCCAACGGAGGTGTTCTTGAGAATAGCCCCCCGGCGGTGACCTATTTTCCCACCCAGTCACCCAAGCAGTATCGTCGGCGCTGAGGCGTTTCACTACCGTGTTCGGGATGGAAACGGGTGGGGCCGCCTCGCTCAAACCACCAGGAAGCTTTCAGTGCGGTAGTATGCACCATTTTTCACAAACGCGCAAGGGGTTAATTTGGGGGTCTTTGAGACCGGTAACCGATCCGGTGCGGCGGCCCGAATGCCGGGGCGCAAAAAATTCAATTCTCCGGGTATTTCGGGACATTTGCGGACGCTTCGAGACTAACGTCAGACCGGGCCGGAGCAGGCTCCGTTGAGGGATATTCGCCTGAATTGCGATTCGTTTGATTCTGGGATGCCCTTCATTTCTGATATTGGGGCTAGGGCAGCGCGTACTCAACCTTCGCGGTAGAGACGAGGGTCACGCCCCAACCGGCCATCCAGCAGGAGTGGCGGCCATCACCGCCGGCAACGATCACGACGACGTCGCTGGCGGAACGGACGATGGGGACCATCACATCGTCGCGTGACTCGTCGATCCAGGCGGGCCAAGTGCGGTTGCCGTAGTGGGCGATCCCCCGGAGCTGGCCGACAGGCATGCGGGCGTTGTGGAAGACATAGTCCTTGACATCGGTCTTGCTGAGGCCCGACGCGGCGATTTCAGCGGCGTGCTCGGGGCAGAGGACCAGGATGACCTGCCCGCCGGTGGCCTGCTGGTAGTAGTTGGCAATGCCGACGGCCTTCATGTTGCCGACGATGGTGCCGAGAACGCCGAAGCCGGTGCCGGAGGTGCTCTCCATGATTCGGTAGACGCTCAGGATGCCGGCCATGGTCACGGTGCTGTCTCCCGGAGAATAGCCCCTCTCCACATGCAGCGGCTCCCAGGGACTGCGGGCCTCGTTCTCGGCAAAGCAGAAGCTGTAGCGTCCGGGGGAACTGAGGGTGGCCTTGTCCATCTCGCCAGGGGTGAGGCCGGCGACGTTGCGGACGATCAGGCGCAGGGCCCTGCCGATGGCGGCGTTGGCGCGGAAGCCAGGGCCGAAGCAGCCGGCGTCGGCCTGGATGCCCAGCTCGGGGGCGGCGGGGCCGTTGACGATGACCACCTGGTTGGCGCCGCCTGTGGTGGCCGCCGTGCCAGCAAGGTTGTATCCGTCTATAAGGGCGGCGCGGGCGGCAGCGACGACTACAGGGAAGTGGGCGGGGCTACAGCCGGCCATGACGGCGTTGATGGCCATCTTCTCGAGGGTGGCGCGGGAGTTGCTGGGCTGCATGATGCCGAGGGAGTGCTGCGGGTCTGCCTTGATGGCGGCCAGCATGTCGCGGACGGCGTCCTCGGTGGGCGGGACGACGGGAAGGCCGTCGGTCCACCCCTGCTCCCAGAAGTAGTCCTGCATGGCGGCGAAGCCGGCGGGGACGCGGGCGCGGCGGGACGCGAGGTGGGACGTGGTCATGTCTGGCTCCTGGAACTGATCTAATAGAATGACTGAACTGAGCCTTTGCCAGTTGGTACGAACTTGGAATCAGCGGATGTCAACCGCAGAAAGCACCTCGGTCTTGCCGCACCTGTTTGTGGCGCTGTCCATAGCGGCTAGCGAGGTAACTACCAGGACCGGATTCCGGTATCTTGTCAGGACATTGTCGCTCAAATTAACCAGAGCTTCAAAGGCGCCGTCGGCGTTCTCCCGACGTTCAGCAACTTCCGCCGCAACTGGACCAGCCCAGGAGCGGTTGCCTGGCAGGAAGGGATTTATCGAGTCTATGTAGTGGTATCCCCTTTCATCCCGCTCGTAGAAAAGGAACTGGCCGCAGTACCCTTGCTCCCACGTTAACCGAACGGCTCCGGGGAGAGCCTTTCCGGCAAACTTCAGGGTATTGCCCTCGATAGTCGGGGGATCAGTCCACTGGATGCCGTCCAAGTGATAGTGCCTGCTTATTTTGAATTCAGACGGTATTTCGCCGTCTGAAACAGGCACCTGCGAATAACTGTCACCATGGGCACATAAATTGTCGTTGCCGACTCTCTCGCGACTTTTGACAAGTAACGACAAATTCGGGATTCTCGGCAAAGCTGGATCGTTGATCTTAGCCGTAACGCTGAATTCCCCGGTGCTGGAATTTATCTGATCGTTTACCACAACAATTTCTGGCACTTCATTGTGTGTCCAGCCAACGAACAACGGATCGTCAATGCTGGTCACCCACTCCTGACTGATGAAGTTGCGGTAAAGGCCGAATTGTGAGCAATACTGGTCATCGCCCAGCACAAAGTCATGCACCATGCCGGGCTCGCTGGTCTTGCCTGCAAAGTGCAGAAACTCGCCGTCAATTGTGGGCGGAAAGGTCCACTCAACTGCGCCAAGATGCAAATATTTTACGTCCTTGAGTTCTTTTGGAATAGCGCCGGATACGACCGAAACCTGTGAGTAGCTATCTCCCAAGTCGCAAATTCCGCCGGGGCCTACCCTCTCCAGACTGCTTACCACTAAAGATAAATCTCCAATGTCTGCCAGACTTAGGTCAGTCATTTTGGCAGTTACACTGAATTCACCGACATCGGGTGCGATGTCAAAGTTAACGACCACCACCGTCGGGATCGTGCTGTAAGTCGTACCTGCCGGCAAAGGGGTACTAACAGTTGCGACACGTTCTTGGTTTATGAGGTTGCGATACAAGACGAACTGGGAGCAATACTGGTCATCGCCCAGCACAAAGTCATGCACCATGCCAGGCTCGCTGGTCTTGCCTGCAAAGTGCAGAAACTCGCCGTCAATTGTGGGCGGGAAGGTCCACTCAATGGCGTTCAGATGGTAATACCTGGCTACTTTTAACTCGGCCGGAATCCTGCCTACTACGACGGGTACCTGAGAGTAAATGGTGCTTATGTTGCAAAGGCCGCCTGCGCCGGTGGAAACGCGGCTTCTGACCATTAAGGAAATCTTCGCCTCGGCTGCCGATATGTTTCCGATAATCTTAGCGGTGACCCGAAATTCTCCGGTTTCAGGGCTGATGTGGTGATTTACGGCAGCCACCTTTGTGTCCTCGTCATGGGTCCAGCCTGCGGGCAGAGGGTCTGAAATGCTGTTCACCCACTCGAGGTCGCCAATCCCTTCGTACAAGGAGAAATGCGAGCAGTACGGGTCCTCTCCTAGAATGAAATCGTGAACTGTCCCCGGCTCGTTGATTCTGCCCGCAAAGTACAAGTAATCGCCGTCGATGGTAGGCGGAAAGGTCCACTCGACAGAGTCCAGATGCCGATACTTCCGCATCTGAGGGTAGCCGTTATACCAGAGATTGATTATATCCAGAGCTTTGCCGTCCTCACCAAAAACCTTTTTGATGTCGGCTATCGCCTGCGGGCTATCCGTTCGGTTGCTTTCCCTTCTTGTCAACTGCGAAATGCGTTTGTTGAATTCGGTGTCTCCATAGTGTTCTCTCAGAGCGCCAAATATCCCGTCGCCGAGGGTGTAGTTGCAACTGAATCCGGTATAGGAGTCTCTGCTAGTTCTCACCGGGTTTCCCTGCTCGAGCTCGCTAATGTTTAGGTAGATTTCGCAGTAAGTCACCGGAGGGTAGCTTGTCTGAACTTCCTGACTGCGCGTTACCACTTGGAGCTCGATCGCGTTGGCCAGCCCTTCATCAATCCAGTTCGCGGAGTCGCTACCGTGGAACCAAGTGTGCGCGACCTCATGGACAATTGTGGCGAAAGTCTCGTCGCAGTCTTCGTCAACCCGTACCGAAATGACAGAACCATCAACAACGTAGGGATCTCCCGCGTATCTGGGAGCATAACTCATCTGGTTATTTCCGCAGAAGCCTCCATCCAGTGTGGCTACGCGCCTCATAGTTACCGTTGGAGAAGGATATGGCTCCTCCAGGAGGCGTTCCCCCTCGTTTATCGCCAAGACCATTTGGTCAAAGCGCAGCGGGCTGTCGTCGAAGCCACTCACAGTGGCGTCGACCTGCTGTCCAAGTGAGGTGACAATGCTTTCGGCTCGTTTGGTAACTGTGTTGACAGTCACCAGTGTAGGCCGAGGAGTGGGTTCAGGTGGCTTGGTTTGAAATGGTCCAGAGGATGGCGCATTGGTAAGAGTGGGACGCTGGCGGGTTGTCTCGGTTTTCGCTTGAGTCTCGCCGACCGCCTTTGTAGATTGTGCCGAGACGGTGGCTGAAACTTCGGCATCAACAGTGGTGTTTACTCCCCGTTCCGGTGTCGTGTCCGGCTTTGCTACGCATCCCCAAAAGGCAAATGCTCCCACCAACAACAGCGGTAGCAAAAAACCCAATTTCATCGTAGCCGTGCGGAATACGAACGTGACGTGGACTGCCGGCGCTGTGCCTTACCCCGTCAGAAGCCCCACGATCTCGGGGGCGTAGGCGTGGGCCATCTGCTTGACGTCATCGGCGGGGCGGCTGGCCAAGGGGCTGGGGAGGACGACGATGCGGGCGCCTGGCATGCCGAGGGATGCAGCGCGGAGATTGGCCGCTCGAGTGAAGCTGCTGGTGATGACGCTAACCGAGGGAACACCCCGGGACTCAGTTACTACCGTGTCGTGGAGACCCCACGCCGTGCAGCTGCCTCAATCGGCGATGGCGTGGATGATGGCGTCGCACTCCCGGAGTAGCGCCTCGAGTTTGTTGTCGGGATGGGGCGCACTGTAGGTGGACTTGCGGTTGTAGATGACCTTCTTCACGCCGTAGTCGTTCAGCAAGGTCTGCTCGAGCTCCTGCATGAAGGTGTCGGCGTGGTACTTGCGGTTCTCCAGCAGGCCCACGACCTTGCCCTCGAGGCCAGAGAGGGAGGCGCTGAGGCCAACCTCCTCGGGCACATCCTCCGCGACCGGTACCAGGACCTCTATCGTTCGCTCTGCGGTGGTCATGAGGCGCTCCTTTCGAGGTTCAGGAAACTATCTCTAGATCAATGGTGTTCCGATGCCACTGGACACCTGCCTGCTTGAGCCACTGGATTCCCGCTTTCGCGGGAATGACGGAAATTCGCAGGAATGACGGTAATGGGCGGCAGCAAGTTTCGAGATTTCGAAATGGTTTCCAAATACCAATTTTGATCCAGGCGCCGCCAGCGGAATCTAACCGCCGAGTTGGAAGAACTTGCCCTCAGTCTTGATGGATGGGGCGACGACCATCTCGGCCTGGTGCAGGTCGCGGATGGTGTAGGCGCCGCACATGCCCATACCCACCCTGAGGGCGCCGACGAAGTTCTGGGTGCCGTCGGTGACGGAGGTGGGACCGTAGAGGATCTGGCTCAGGCTACCCTTGGTGCCCACCTTGACGCGGGTGCCGCGGGGAAGCTCGGGGTGGGGGTTGGCCATGCCCCAGTTGAAACCGCGGCCCGGGGCCTCATTGGCCTGGGCGAAGGGGGTGCCCAGCATGACGCCGTCAGCGCCGCTGACGATGGACTTGCAGATGTCGCCACCGGTGCGGATCCCGCCGTCGGTGATGACGGCCACATAACGGCCGGTCCTGTCGAAATAGTCCTGGCGGGCGGCGGCGCATTCCAGGGTGGCGGTGACCTGGGGGACGCCGACACCGACCACCTCGCGGGTGGTGCAGGCGGCGCCGGGCCCGACGCCGACGAGGACACCGTCGATGCCTGTCTCCATGAGCTCCAGGGCCACATCGTAGGTGACGCAGTTGCCGACCATCACCGGCACATTCAACGATTCGATCAGATCGGAGAAGATGAGGCCACGGTAGCTGTTGGACATGTGGCGGGCCGTCGTGACGGTGGACTGGACCACCACCATGTCGGCGCCGGCCTCCACGGCAACGGGGGACATCCGCTTGGTGCTCTGGGGCGTAAAAGAAACGGCGCAGGTGGCGCCGGAATTCTTGATCTCCTGGACCTGGGCCGCAAGGAGTTCCTCCTTGACCGGCTCGCTGTAGACCTGCTGGAGATACTCGGTCACCTCCGCGAAGGGGGTGGCGATGATGTCTTCCAGCACGGAGTAGGGGTCGTCGTAGCGGGAGTAGAGGCCCTCACCGTTCAGAACGCTCAGGCCGCCCAGCTCGTGCATGCGGGCGGCGAAGCGGGGCGAGACGGCCCCGTCCATGGCGGAGGCCATGATGGGAATCTCGAATTCGAGGTCGCCGATGGCCATCTTGGTGGAAGTGAGCTCGGGGTTGATGGTGACCTGCCCAGGAACGATGGCCACCTCATCGAAACCATAGGAGCGTTCCAGTTGCTTGAAAAGCCTCCTGCCCATCACAGTCCCCCTCTAAATTTCAGAGTGATTTGATAGCCAAGAATCGCAATTTATTAATGTTCGATTTAATCAGCTTTGAGAGCAAAAATCAACGAGAATCCCCGGCTGCTGAACACTTCTCTCGTCGGCTAACCAGTTTATCAGCGGGGGAGGTATGGGGAAGGAATATGGATGGATGCGGGCTATCGGGGTTTCAAATCCCGAATCAGTTCAGCCTGAGTTGTTGACGAAGCGGGCTATCGGGGTTTCAAATCGCTACCCACTACAGCGTGACATGTTGACGAAAAGAGACGCAGCATGATAGAATTTCGTAACAGAGATACGAAAGAGAAACAGGGGTGAGCAAGATGGTACAGCAAGTGGAGGCAGCACCCGTCGAAGAGGTCCCAGAGGGATCGCTGGTCTGTCAGCATCACTGGCAGATTCAAGCCGCTGACGGGCCCACCAGTCCAGGAGTGTGCCGAGTCTGCGGCGAGGCGCGAGACTTCAGGAACTACGTCGAGACCGCTTCTTGGGGCGACACGCGACTGGTCAATCGCCCTGCGCCCGTACCTGTAGCCGCGATGGCAACCCGAGACCTGGATTCCTGGGAGGACGAGTAACCGGACTGATTGCCCGGTACTGAATCTGCACCCGAAATAGCTAACCCGGCATGGTGCCGGGGTTCGGCCCTCCAGAGCCAACAGGAGCGGCATCGAACCCCGGTTTTTTCATGTCAGCATCTCATTTCGACCGTTGCGCTTCCATCGTTAGAATTATTGCATGTTGTGGCGTCTTTCCATCATCTGCCCCAACATCTGGTGGTTTGGGGCTGAATTGGGGTTGACAGACCCCAATGGGGCGGCCCATATAATAAGGCCCTGCTCGGCAGGTTTCCGCTGGTACCCGCGACCATCCAAGAGCCCCTCTTTCCCCGTGTCGAAGTGAGTGAGCGTGCCCGTCCCATGCGGTGGGGCGGCTGCCAACCTGGAGGCGTTTCCCCTTGGCATTTACCCATCTGCACGTACATACCGAATACAGCATGCTTGACGGCATCAGCCGCATCCCCGAGCTGGTGGATCGAACCGGCGAACTGGGCATGGATGCGCTGGCCATCACCGACCACGGCACCTTCTACGGAGTGGTCGACTTCTACTCCGCCTGCCGCGACGCGGGCATCAAGCCCATCATCGGGTGCGAGGTCTACGTCGCCCACAACAGCCGGCACGAGAAGAACCCGTCGGAGCGCAGCCCGGCCCACCTGGTGCTGCTGGCCCGCGACAACGTAGGCTACCGCAACCTGATGCAGCTGGTGACCAAGGCCCACGTGGAGGGTTTCTACAACCGTCCCCGCATCGACAAGGGCCTGCTGGAGGAGTTCGGCTCGGGGTTGGTGTGCCTGTCGGGTTGCCCGTCGGCCGAGGTGCCCCGGCTCTTGGCGGACGGGAACTACGAAGGCGCCGTGAAGGCTGCGGGCTGGTACCGGGACCTCTTCGGCGACGGTTACTTCCTGGAGCTGCAGAACCACCGGCACGTCCCCCAGCTGGACCAGATAAACCAGGGGCTGCTCCGCCTGGCGGAGGACACGAAGCTCCCTCTGGTGGCGACCAACGACGCCCACTACGTTCACCAGCACCAGTCCAACCTGCAGGACGTCTACATCTGCATCCAGACGAACACGACCATTCGTGACGAAAAGCGGCTGCGGATGGAAGATGATTCGTACTACATCAAGAGCCCGCAGGAGATGGAGGATCTTTTCCTGGACCTGCCGGCAAGCATCCGCAGCGAGGCGATGGCCAACACCGGCGTTATCGCCGACATGTGCGATGTGACGCTGGAGTTCGGGCAGACGCACCTGCCGAGGTACGAGACCCCGGGTGGCATGGACGCCGACGAGTACCTCGCCCAGGTGTGCGAGGCGGGCTTCCGCGAGCGCTACCCCAACGCCTCACCCGAGGCAGTGGAGCGGCTCAAGTACGAGCTGGAGGTCATCCGGTACACCAGGTTCGCCAACTATTTCCTCGTGGTGTGGGACATCATCAAGTTCGTACGCCAGCGCAACATACTGTTCGGAGTGCGAGGCAGCGCAGCCGCGAGCGTCGTACTGTACTGCCTGGGCATAACCGACGTTGACCCGCTGGAGTACCGCCTGGTCTTCGAGCGCTTCCTGAACATGGAGCGCAAGGAGATGCCGGACATCGACATGGACTTCCAGGATGACCGGCGAGACGAGGTGCTCCACTACGTCGTCGACAAGTACGGCAACGACCGGGTGGCCCAGATCATCACGTTCGGGACACTGGGTGCCAAGGCTGCGCTGCGGGATGTGGGGCGAGCTCTGGGCATGAGCTACGGCGATGTGGACCGAATTGCCCGCATGGTGCCCTTCAAGGCGCGAAACCTTGAGGATGCGCTGCGCGTCAGCCCTGAGTTGCAGGGATCCTACGACAGCAACGAGGCGGTGCGGGACCTGGTCGACCAGGCACAGGGGCTGGAGGGAATAGTACATCACGTCAGCACTCACGCGGCGGGCGTGCTCATCGCCGACGAACCGCTGACGGAGACTGTGCCGTTGCAGCGGCCGGCGCGGGGAGACGAGAACAGCCCGGTGATGATGACCCAGTTCAGCATGGACCCGGTGGCCCACCTGGGCCTGCTGAAGATGGACTTCCTGGGGCTCACATCGCTCACGATCCTGGACCACGCGGTCAAGCTGGTGCGGGAGAGCTGTGGAGCCGAGATTGACCTGCAGACCCTGCCGCTGAATGACGGCAAGACCTACGAGCTGCTTTCCTCGGGGAACACAACCGACGTGTTCCAGCTGGAGAGCGCCGGGATGCAGCGGTACATCGAGAAACTGAAACCGTCGAACATCGGCGACATCGCCGCAATGATTGCGCTGTACCGTCCGGGGCCGATGGAGAACATCGACCGGTTCATCGACGCAAAGCACGGGCGAGCGGCGGTAACCTATCCGCATCCCAGCCTGCAGGAGCTTCTGGACGAGACCTACGGGATCATCGTCTACCAGGACCAGGTGCTGCTGATACTGCAGCAGTTCGCCGGCTACACCCTGGGCGCCGCCGACATCGTGCGCAAGGCGATGGGGAAGAAGATCGCCGCCCTTATGGCCCAGGAACGGAACAACTTCGTGGAGGGCGCCAAGGGCAAGGGCTTCGACGAGACCCTGGCGGTGGAGATTTTCGACCTGATCGAGCCGTTTGCGGGATACGCGTTCAACAAGGCCCACAGCGTGAGCTACGCCCTGATCTCCTACTGGACCGGCTACTTCAAGGCGCACTACCCGGTGGAATACATGGCGGCGGTGTTGAACGCCCGCCTGGACAACACGGACAAGACCATAAGCTCGATCAACGAGTGCTTCCGCCTTGGCATCGAGGTTTCACTCCCCGACGTCAACCGGTCGGGAGAGCTGTTCACCATCGACTACGACGATGAGGGCAAGGCCGGGCTGCGCATCGGGCTGGCCGCCATCAAGACCGTGGGGGAGGGGGCGGTCAAGCCGCTGGTGGACGAGAGGAAGGAAAACGGCGTTTACGAGTCCATCGACGACTTCTGCCGAAGAGCCGGGGCCGCCAACCTCAACCGCCGCACGCTGGAGAGCATGGTAAAGGCCGGGGCCTTCGACTCCCTGGCCGCCCGCGGGGCAGTCATTTCGGCCCTGGACCGTATCGTGGCCACCGCGCAGCGTGAGGCGCAGATGCGGAGCAGCGGCCAGAGCAGCCTGTTCGGCGGCGGTGCGGGCGCAGACGGTGCGGGGACGGGCGGCGCCACGGCCAGCGAGCCGGGGATTATCCTGGGCACCAATGACGCATCCCCTGAAGAGAAGGCTTCGTGGGAACGCGAGCTGCTGGGAGTCGCCCTGTCACACAACCCTCTGATGGCTCTCACCGCGGCCAACACCGGCGGATCCGTCGTCTCGCTTGACCAGCTGAGCGAGGAGATGCAGGGCCAGCAGGTGAACGTCCTCGGCATCGTGAATACGGTTACCGAGAGGGCCCGCCGGGACGGCCAGCGCTTCATCATCGTGGCCCTGGAGCTACTGGGCGGTACGGTCGAGGTGACGGTGTGGCCGGAAGCGTTACAGCGCACCGAGGAGATCTGGCAATCAGGCCGGACCGTACGCGTCGTGGGTCGGGTTCGGCTGCGGGGCGAGCAGCTTGAGCTTTCGTGCGACGAAGCCGAGGAGTTCGTAGTGGACCGTCCGTCCACGCTGCCGGCCAACGGCAGTGGTAATGGGGCGGCAGCGCCAAAATCCAACGGCAATGGAAACGGCAACTACAGGAACGGCAAGGCAAACGGAAACGGCCATAGCAACGGGAACGGCAACGGATACAAAAACGGCCACGGGAATGGCAATGGAAACGGAAACGGCCACGCGCAAAATGGCGAGAACAGCAGTCGCCCTGCCGTGCCGTCCAGCAACCGCCTGGTGCAACTGGCGGTCACCGAGTCCGACGATCCGCAGCACGACGCGATGCTGCTGCGGGAGGTCATAGGGGTCATACTGGAGTACCCCGGCAAGGACCGGGTGAACTTGGAGATCCGCACGACGGGACGCCGGGTGCTGCTGGACCTGCCTGTCGTCAGCACTGGGTACTGCGACCCGCTGAGGGAGCGGCTGGAAGGGCTGCTGGGCCCCGACACGGTGGCGGTAACGCAAGAGATGCCGCTGGGGGTGTGACCCCGGCAGAAGGACCGGAACCGGGAGGCCAATATTAGGGATTGTTGCCCGGTCTGTCCGAATTTCGTCGCCATTTTGCGCGTTTTTACGATAATATTTAATATCTCGCTTTCATAGATTGTAGACAACTCGTTAATCCAATTTTCATTTTGGGATATTTTCGTTATTTCGTGTGTAAAACTTACGAATTGATTGTTAATTACTGAAGTCTGTTCCACTTATGCGGAATTAAAGGTGTGCCAAAAGTTTGACCGCTCCGAGAGCCAATGCTAGACTGCCCGCGAACTGCTAGGAACCATGTTCCAAAGCTAAGAGATGCCCGGTGGCTCCCCGATAGACCACTGAGGAGCGGCACCAGGCCCAAATACCACCCAACACGGAAGTAATGATGAGTTCATTCTCTACGCGGCCTCCGGTTCGAGGCGCTAAGCTGAACCGGAGCCGAATCCGCAGCCGTCAGCGGCATAGCCTTCCCTGCGAGCCATAGCGCCTCACCCCCAATCGAAGAACGATAGGGGCCTCATTCACTGGCCTTTCCCGCCTCTCCCCTCAGCCGCACAGGCCACCGGCCACATCGCCACGCCTGCTGCAGCTTCGCAGAACCCTCAAACTCAGTCCGCGGGATTTTGCGCTCTGTTTTTGTTCCGGAATTTGGTTTCTTCTGGACACCGGCCCCTCAACACACCGAAATGTCAAGAAATCGATTCGCCAGTTTTTACCAATATCTATAAAGTTTCAAATAAGCGCGTAAGTTTGAAGCTAAGGCAGTCATAGCACTGGCTGCTAATTACGAGGTCAATCAAAAGGAGGAACCAATGCGAGAAGTACTGAGGTCCAAGATTCACCGAGCCTGGGTAACCGACGCTAACCCCGACTATATCGGCAGCATCCTCATCGACGAGGATCTGATGGACAAGATCGACCTGTGGAACTTTGAGAAGGTCCTGGTCTGCGATGTTACCAACGGCAACCGGTTCGAGACCTACGCCATCGCCGGCGAGCGGGGCTCAGGCGTCATGTCCGTGCAGGGTGCCGCGGCGCGGCTGAGCGCCAAGGGCAACTGCCTGATCATCATGTCCTTCGAGGTCTCCGACACCCCGGTCGACCCGCAGATGATCCTGGTCGACGAAAACAACAGATTCGTCGAGTACCTGGAGGGCGCCAAGCAGGTACAGCAGGTTCACTGATATGGCCAGCAGGTTTTCAGAGCAGGAGACTGAGTCCTATTACGACGCTGAGGATGCCATCTATCGTGCCGTCTGGGACGAGGATGGCAGCGTCCACTGGGGGTACTTCGACGAGAGTACCGGCACCGACTTCCTGAAGGGGTGTGCCCTTCTCGACCGGATCATGGTCGAGAAGGGCGGTATCACCGCCGACGCCCGGGCGCTGGACCTGGGCTGCGGCAACGGCACCACCGCCATCTGGCTGGCTGGGTACACCGGCTGCCGTGTAACGGGCATAGACCTGAGCGGCGTCCGCATAGACAACGCCCAGGCAGCCCGGGAGCGCCAGGAGCCGAGCTTGCGGGACCGGTTGGCCTTCGAGAAGGCCTCGGCCACGGAACTGCCATTCCCCGATGGCTCATTCAGCCGGGTGTGGAGCCAGGCCGTCATATACCACGTGCCCGACAAGCGCACGGTGCTCAAAGAAGTCTACCGGGTGCTGGAAAAAGGCGGCATCCTCGTCTTCGATGACCTGGTCAAACCAAGGCAGGAAGTCAGCCCCGACGCGCAGAAGTACGTCTACGACCGGCTGCTCTACGACACAGAGTTCAGCTTCGAGTCGTACCAGGACGCGCTGAAGGCCCAGGGTTTCGAGGTGCTGGAGGCGGTCGACATTTCCAGCCACCTGCGTCAATCGTACCTGTGCCTCGCAGATCGGACGCCCAAGGGCACCAACGATGAGCACACCGAGCACTTCGAGTGGCTCACGACCGCCTACCTGGGCACGGCGCAGGCCGTCGAGAACGACGAACTTGGCTGGGGCCTGTACATCTGCCGCAAATAGCTCCGAGTTTCCAAACCGAATATTTGCCCGGGAAATTCCCTCTCCTGAATCAAGGAGGGGGAATTTGAAATGGAGGTCACCATGACAATGGAAGAGAGCCACAGGCGCGTGCAATGGGTCTACGGCTCCACCAGCAACCAGGAGCTGGAGGAGCGATACGACCAGTGGGCCGCTGAGTACGACAGGGACCTGAATGAAGACTTCGTCTGGCGCGCTCCGGAAAACGCCGCCCGAGTACTGGCGGGACTGGTCTCAAGCGACGCTTCCGTTCTGGACGCCGGGGCCGGCACCGGGCTGGCGGGAGAACGCCTGGCCGCGGCCGGGTTCACGAACATGGCGGCCATGGACATTTCCCAGGGAATGCTGGATGTTGCCCAGAGCAAAAACGTTTACAGCTCCTTCCACCAGATGGTGATGGGCGAGACCCTTGGCTTCGAGACCGACGAGTTTGACGCCGTCATCAGCGTCGGCGTATTCACCCTGGGCCACGCCCCGATTCACTCGTTCGACGAACTGGTGCGCGTGACCAGGTCCGGCGGCTACATCGTATTCACCCTGCGCACGGACATGGTCGCTGAAGGCTACCAGGCCTACTTCGATGGGCTGGAGGCCGCCGGACAGTGGAAGCTGGCCCAGGCGACCGACCCGTTCCAGCCCATGCCCAAGGGCGAGCCTGAGGTGTCTCACCAGGTGTGGGCCTTCCAGGTCTCTTAGCCAAGTCCGAACCAGTCCGCGGGGCGTATTGAGAGCGCGGGCTTCTGTGGCCCGCGCTCTTTGCATCTTCTTCCATGTCTGTCCTGGGGGCTGGCCGGTGAGATTCCCTTGGGCCAATATCGCGCTCATTGCGCTGTTCACCTTTGAGTTGGTGACCGGGTATCTGGGCCTGACCCACTCGAACCCGGAGTGGGTCGCAGCCATGCACCTGCACCGCATTACCGGCTTCGCCATCCTGGTCCTGTTCGTCTGGAAGTCGCGCAACATCCTTGGGTCGTTCAAAACACGCAGCAACTGGAAGAGGTCCTGGGATGTCATGCTGGGGTCGACGGTTCTGCTGGCGGGTCTGCTGGTTGTGCTTGGACTTGGTCTGGCCTGGAGTCACATCGGGCCATTCGGCTTCATGGGGTTCTCGGGCACGACCATCCACCTTAACCTGGCGTTGCTGCTCATCCCGCTCCTGGCGTGGCACTCGCTCCGGCACAAGATCAGCTTCCGAACACGCTACATCGCGGGAAGGCGCAACTTCCTGCGGTTCGCGGGCGTTGCTGTGGCCGGGCTGGCGGCGTGGCAGGTCTCCGAGCAGCTCATGGAGCTGACCGGGGCGCCGGGAGCGGACCGCCGGTTCACAGGCTCACATCCGGAATATGGGGCCGACTTTCCCGTTACGATGTGGCTCAACGACCGGACCCCGTTGGTCGACGCCGGCCAGTGGAGGCTTCGGGTCAACGGGCACGTGGAAGACTCGTTCGAAATGGACCTGGAGGAGCTGCAGGCGTTCAGCGCCAAGCTGACGGCCACACTGGACTGCACTGGGGGCTGGTACACGACCCGGGAGTGGGAGGGCGCGGGGGTGCCGGAGCTACTGGCACGGGCCCGCGTAAAACCTGGTGCGGGGAGCATTACCATCCGGTCGCGAACCGGGTACTACCGCCGCTACTCGATGGCCGAGGCAGGGCGTGCCATCCTGGCCACGCGAGTGGGTGGTCAGCCGCTGAGCCGCGGCCACGGCTTCCCGGCGAGGATGGTGGAGCCGAACAAGCGGGGTTACGACTGGGTGAAGTGGGTCGACGAGATCACCGTCAACGACACCGGCAAGTTCTGGCAGCCGCCGCTGCCGCTGAGCTGACGAAAAAGCGACCTACCAGCCTGAGAGCCGGGCGGACACAAGCCGGTTCAGGCTAACGCCTTCCTCCGCCGCCCTTAGCGCAAGTGCCCGATGAGTCTCTGGAGTTACGCGCACCATGAAGTTGCCGCTATAGGCACGGTCTGCGATGGGATCGGGCGGTGTCTCCCCATCACTGGACATATCTTCCAAGACCTCCGAAACCAGTCTCCGGATACCGGAGAACGCGTCTTCTGGAGTTGGTTCGATCCAGCTGAGGGAGGGAAATTCCGCGCACAATCCAACAAACTCGTCATCTTCGGCAGACCAGATTACTCGATACGCATAGTGGTCGGAATTCATACTGTCTCCAGCAGCTTTTCGAGAGCCTTGATCACCTGCCGAACTTGAAAGGGCTTTGCCATCCCCTTTCTACTCTGGATATTCACCCTTGGGTCGCCAGCCCACGGCATGGAGTAGACCCGATGACTCGTACCAGACTGTCGGGCATCTCCGAAATTTCGGTCGCAAATTCTCGCCAAATCACTGAACCGGATTCCCTTCGGATTTCGGCGAAGGTACTCTAAATCTTCAGTTAACCGATCCCTAATTTTATGATACCACTATTGATATCATCAGCAGGGCCTACTCGTCCAGGAACTCGAGTATGACCCTCGCCAGCTCTTCGGGCTTGTGGTAGCCGATGTCGTGAACCGTCTCGGGGATCCAGTGGGCGCGGCCGTCGGGGAGGGCGGCCTCGGCGGCGCCCACCATTCGGCGCCGGAGCTGGGCGAAGTCGCTGTTGGCCCTCTCGGGGAGCGGCCCGGCGGCGATGAGCAGGGCCGGGCATTGCACCTGCGCAAGGGTGTGGGAGCAGGGGTCATCCCACATGGCCCGGATTACCTGGGCCTGGTTCTCTGGGCGGAGGATGTCCTGGATCTGGCCATCCTCGTCGTCGTAGACCATGGTCTGGACGATGCGCTCGATCTCGCTGTTCCAGAAACCTGCCATCTGCTCGCGCAGCCGGTCCAGGAACTGCTGGCGGTTGCCCGCCACGTTGCGAGGACGCAGGCGGTCGGAGAAGGCCTCCCAGGTCGGTTCGGGGAAGAGACGGCCGTCGAGAAAGCCACCGTCGATCATCACGACGCGTCGAACCCGGTCGGGGTAGTGGTAAGCGAAGTTGCTGACCACATGCCCGCCCCACGAGTGTCCCAAAGCTGGCACCGGACTTCTGAATCCCGGGATGTCAACGCTGACATGTTCCAGGAGTGCGGCGATGTCATCGGAAAGCGAGTGCCAGTCGTAACCGGTGCTCGCCTGGGTGGTCTGCCCATGGCCGCGCTGGTCCGGGGCGATGATGCGGTAGCGGTGCCGCAGCAGCCGCGCCACGATGTCGTACCAGTGGGCCGAAGATGCCAGCCCATGCAGGGCCAGCATCGGCTCTCCGTCGCCGCCCCAGTCGAGATATCGCATGTCCAGGCCGTTTATCCTGGCCCACTTCTCAACCGGTTGAACCAAGCTACTGTCTGCCAATTCCATTACTCCTGACCGGATTAATCGCCGGGAATCGGGTCTTCTCGGGAAGAATTTTTTGCCGGCGCTCCATCTTCATCCCGGGTCAAGCCATGCTTGGCCAGAATCGCATCTACGAAGGGTTTGAAGACGTGCTCCGCGTTGTCGATCCGAATGGCCACTGCGGACGAGGGTGCGTCCGGTTCACTCACGGCGGCCCACGGTACTTCTCTTCCAATTTCAGATTGTAGCAGTCCGCAAAAAACCTGCCCGCAACGGGGCTCCGCAGAACGCCACCGTTATCCATCACGGAGTTTCTGGCCCTAGCCCGGAGAGGGCAGTTCGCCATTCTCCACTATCAGTATAAGTGTCGAGCATCTCACAGGGTTCTGAGATTGCCTGCACTATCCTTCCAGGATCGACATCCGCGTGTCTAGCCAGCGCGCAGTTCCCATTGCCGGCCACCTTTGGGCAGCCGCTCGAAGGCGCGGAGGAGCCTCTGGCGTTCCTCGTCTGTCACTCCGAGGGATGAGGAGCCACAGGGATCAGCTTGGGTCGGACTGGTCCAGCTCCATCTGCAACAGGCGAGCCTTGACTCCGAGACCGCCACCGCCGTATCCGCCAAGGCCTCCGTCGCTGGAAATCACGCGGTGGCAGGGGATGATCAGCGAAAAGCGGTTGCGGGCCATGGCCTGTCCGGCAGCGCGCATTGCCCTGGGGCTGCCTGCCTCAGCGGCCAGCCACCGGTAACTTCTGGTCTCGCCCGGTGGAATCGTCCGGCAAGCAGCCCAGGCGGCTCGGAAGAAGGGCGGCACGCCGTCCAGATCGAGCTCTATGCCGTCGAGGGCGCACAGGTCGCCCTCGCTGTAGCGGGTGAGGAGGTCCATAACCTCCACAAAATGGTCCGGGTCGTGTTCAGCAGCATTGGCATCATCGCCCAGATCCTCCATGACCTCCTGGAGGGTGGGCTTCAAGGTAGCGCGCCTGAGTCCGTTCTTGCTGGCCAGCAGCCCGATCCAGCCGGCGGGCAACTGATGGACGTGATACCTGAACCCGTTCATTGGACGCTCCTGGGGTAGATGCGCCGCCCCATCGACGACATGAGCAGCGGAAAGCGAATGTTGAGCCAGGCATCGGCCAGTTCACCCCGTCGCTCGGCGGGCAGAGTACGGGCGCCGTAGCGGGCCTGCACGTAGCTTTCGACGATCAGCTCGATGCGCTCGCGGTGAATGGGCAGCATCCTGCCCAACCGCTGACCGAATTGGTAGGGAGTCTGGGGCGCCCCTCCGGCCAGACCACCCAGGGCTGCCAGGGTGCGCACCCTGGCATAGACGCCGGATGGATCGTAAGCAGCGAACATGTAGCGGCGGAAGGCCCACCAACCAAGCATGACAACGCCGGCCGCCAACGCCAACGCCACGGCGACCCAGAGCCACGAAGAAGATGCGACACCCTCGCCAAAGCCGCCCTCGAAGCCACCATCTCCGGGCAGTGGTTCGGCGAAGTCCATACATTCTTCAACAAAGTCATCCAGACACAGGACGTCGAAACTGGAGAAGAAAGGCTCGCTGAACTCCCCGGACTCGTCCCGTCCCGGCTTCATCACCACCGGCAGCTCGGCCCCTGGGGTCGGCTCAAAGGGGATCCAGGAATACCCGGGGAAGTACACCTCCACCCAGGCGTGGCTGTGGCTGTCGTTGACCAGGTACACATTGGCAACTTCCGTGGGGTCGCCGGTGGTGTAGCCCACCGCAACACGGGCAGGGACGCCCATAGTACGCAACATCACAGTCATGGCCGATGCGAAATACTCGCTATAGCCCTTGCGGTTTACGAAAAGGAAGTGGTCCACGCCGTCGGCGTCGAAGGGAGGAGGATCGACTTTAAGCGAGTAGGGGAGGCGCTTCAGGTTCTGTTCGATCAATACCGCCTTGTCGTAAGGCGTGTCGCCCTTAATTGTTGCCTCGCGAGCCAGGCCTATGATCCGTCCCGGCAGATCGTCGGGCAACTGGGTGTAGCGGTGCAGGATGTGCACCGGGTAGTCTTCCCCGGCGGCGCGGAGTTCGTCGGGTTCGGCTGCAGGAACTGACGAGGTGACGATGTAGGGATCGTGAGCGGCAAACACGCCCTTGCGGCTGCGCACGGCCAGGATGTCCGCGGGATTGGGGAGTGCTTCCTCCAGGGTGACCGCGGTTGCGTGCCCGCTTCCATCCCGTTCCACTTCAGAAATACGGAAGTCGGGTGGCAGCAGAGGGGCGAGCTCTGTCTCGCTGACCAGCGGCACCTGCCGGGCCTTTTCTGCCAGGGCCACTCCCGCCTCTCCCAGCGCATCGGGGTAGCCGGCGAAGGGGTCGAGGGAGGTCAGGTCTGCATGGTACACCGGCATCGACGGCGTCTCTATCTCAACATCCCGGTCCACCGCCTCCACCCTGGGTCCGGCGAACAGGATTGGCGAGGAGTAGAGGGGAGTGACGGCGTAGGTGGCGGTAACCCGGCTCAGAGGAGGAAAGGAAACGGCAAACTCGGGGGTGTAGCCGGGCGGGTGAAACTCGGTATGTTCCGAGATCCAACCCTTGCCCGTGTAGGTGTCGTAGGTGCGGGCCTTCCAGTACATGGGCACCGGCGACTCCACCAGCAGGGTGTGAGTGGTGGCCGGGCTGATGGTCCCCTGGAAGGCCATCACGTCGTCCCATACGCGGAAGCCGATGTCCCGGCGGGCGGGCAACCCGGCGAACAGGCGGTTGAAGTCGTCTTCAAGCCCGATCAGCGGCGAACGTATTGACTCGTAGGCAGTCGTGGCCTTCGACCAGCCGCCGCCCGCGGGCAACAGGAAGGCAACGGCGATCACGGCGAGAGCCAGGAAGAAGCTGTCGGACAGGGTGAGAGCTCGCAGGCCCTCGTCGTAGCCGATGCCCCTCCGGTCCCAGTGGCTCTGGCGGCGCACGGCCTGTATGCGGGCCACCAGCAGGAGCGCGGTGAAGAGATACAGTGCCAGGTGAAAGCTGGTGTTGGGGGGCAGGAAGGTGAGGTTCGAGAACAACCCCAGGCCGCTCAGTGCGAACACACCCCAGAAGTTGCGGTGACGCAGGAACACCCAGGCCCCCACATATCCCGTGAGCCACGCCGCGCTGACCAGTCCGAAGGCGAATGGCACCTTGTCGATGTTGATGGAGCTCTCGTTGGCTGCCTCCACCCACAGTCCCAAGCGGTCCCAGAGGGCACCCGCGCCGCCCAGCGGCTCGCCGTCGAAGGTGAATCCGGACAGCTGCCAGACTACAGTCAGCACGCCCAGTGCCAGCCCGGGAAGTATGGCCACAAACCACCAGACGGGCAGCCGATGCAGGAAGAAAGCGGTGAGCATGCCCAGCAGGAGGATGCCGACAAGGTTGGGCGTGGGCGCCCAGTCGGCCCGCTCCACGGCGAGGACGACAACGCACAGGTTGGTTGTCAGGAACAGGAGCGCCAGCCAGCCGTCGGCCGGACGGAGGCGGTCCAGCAACCCGAGCGCGGCTTTTCCGGCGGCTTCGCTGTCCCAGTCAGCCGCGTTGATTCGCCGCCCGACAGCTTCGCCGCTGATCAAACCTGGGCCTCTTCAGGTTCCTGCTCTTCGGTGCCGGCGGATAGTCCGGCGGAAGCTACCTCCGCCAGGTTCTGGGCCTCGATACTCTCACGGTTGACCGGCCTGGCCAGTACGTCGTCCAGGGGGGTGTCGCGCCCGACGACATAAACGGGTATGAGTTCCGACGCAGCGGCATTCATCACATTGGCCGTGTTGAAACGGCTGCCGAAAGACGAGGGGTCCACCATGACGATGGATATGGTCACGTTGAGACGCTTCAGGTCCAGCAGGGCCGGCAGCCAGGAGGGGTCGGTGTCGGAGGTGATCACCGTCACCGAGTGAAAGTGGTTCAGATGGGTGCGCATGGAGTAGAGGAATTCCGGCAGCCGGGGCATGTTGGCCGCCTGGGCCGCCGCGAGGGTCTCCATCATCCGGCTCAGGTGGTCCGGCCCGTTGTCGGGACGCAGCAGCCGGCCGTTTTCGGCGTTGACCGCCATCCCCACGGGCAGGGAAAGGTCCATCAGTCGTTGCGCCAGGGACGCTGCCACAGTAACGGACAGCTCTTCTGTGTTTTCCGCCCTGTAGTAGGGAACAGCCCCAGCCACGCCAGGGCCCTCGGCTGGCTGGTCGCCATTGCGGCCGCGGCGGCTGTCGGCGACGGGGTAGAAGTGGGACAGGCGTTGCAGGTCGAGGAGCAGCCAGAACTGGGCGGCCAGTCCCACGTCGAACTCCTTGACCATCGGGGAGTTCATCCGCGCGGTGTATGGCCAGTGGATGCGGCGATACGCGTCGCCGGGACGCCAGGGGCGGAGAGACGAGACGTCGGTTGTGACCTGGTCGAAGTGGCGGGACAACCGGCTGTCGGCAGGGAGACCGGCGAACCTGGAATCCAGATTGGGCAGCGGCTCGATGGCGGGGTAGACGATGTAGGTGTGCGGGTCGGAGAAGTCCCGGGCCATCCGGAAGAGACCGAAGGGGTCCTGGCTGACCACCCTCATGTGCCCGCCCTCGAAGAGGCCGCGCTTGGAGAGGTAGGTATCGATGCGCCAGCCGCGGGTCTGTCGCCGGTCCAGCGAGAGACCGCGGCCACCCGGCTCAGGGGAAGAGCCGGCCAACTCCGCAACCTCCAGCCATGACTTGGGGATCATGGTGCGGTTGGTGACCGTTACCCGCCCTTCCAGGAAAGAGCCCACCTGCCCCCGGTCGCCGGAACGGGTGACCCTTATTTCCAACCCCCTCAGATTGACCCAGGCCCAGACGGCGCCGACCGCAAACAAAATCAGCACTGCGTAAAGCAGCGTGTAAAGGAAATCAAACCCGGTCCCGACGGCATAGAACAGGGGCACCACAAGGAGCGCCAGCAGGACGAAGGTGCGTCTGTTGACGGTGAACACGGGCAGGCCCTCTCAGTCTCCCCGCATCAGTCTCCCCGCACGAGGATGGAAGGAGCTACGAGGCGCCGCTATGATACACTCAATCGGACTCGCAGACATAATCATACAGCCTTGGGCCAAGGCGCAGGCTGGCAGAGGTTCCGGTGCAGCAGACAGATTCCGCCCCCGCGACCGCGCGCACGATTATCGACAACGTTTCGCGGGTGATCGTCGGGAAGACACCGGTGATCGAGCACACCCTGGCAGCACTGATCGCACAGGGGCACATACTGGTTGAAGATGTGCCTGGAGTGGGAAAGACGATGCTGGCAAAGAGCCTGGCGGCCTCGCTGGGGTGCCACTTCAAGCGTATCCAGTTCACCCCAGACCTGCTGCCAAGCGACATAACCGGCATCTCCATATACAACCAGAGCAACGGGCAGTTCGAGTTTCGCCCCGGTCCCGTCATGGCCCAGGTGGTGCTGGCCGACGAGATCAACCGGGCCACGCCCAAGACCCAGTCGGCGCTGCTGGAAGCCATGGAAGAACTGCAGGTGTCGGTGGACGGCGCAACCCACTACCTGGAACCTCCCTTCATCGTGCTGGCCACTCAGAACCCGATCGAGTACGAGGGCACCTTCCCGCTGCCGGAAGCCCAGCTGGACCGCTTCCTGATCCGCGTCAGCCTGGGGTACCCCGACTTTGCCGAAGAGCTATCGGTAATCGAGCGGCAGGAACAGACGCACCCGATCGAAGAACTGGAGGCAGTGGTAACCCCGGGGGATGTGGTAAGGCTGCAGGCCGCGGCTCGAGAGATCTACGTCGACGGCTTGGTTCGGGAGTACATCGTGGGACTGGCCGAAGCCAGCCGCAACCACCCGGATGTGGCACTGGGAGCGTCGCCGAGGGCCTCGCTGGGGATGTTCCGCATGGCCCGGGCCTACGCCCTCGTGCAGAACCGGGACTACGTGGTGCCCGACGACGTGCAGGCACTGGCCTTCGGCGTGATGGGCCACCGCATCATACTGTCGCCCGCCGCCCGGATGCGCCGCCTGCAGCCCCGCGAGGTCGTCGACCGGCTGCTCGATTCCGTCCCCGTACCCGGCGCCGCCCGCTGACGGGCTATCGACCCCGAGGCCATCTCCTGTTCTTGCGCTCTGAGCTTGTATACATCCGCCCTGCCTCATCAGGCGTACTATTCTCAGTTATTGGCCTCAGCAGCATATGGGAGCGCCTGAGTTGAAGCAGCGCGTAGTACGCATCCCGAGTTGGAGAATCCTGGCCCTGACCGCCCTTCTTGTCCTGTTGCCGCTGACGGCCATGGTCGCCTGCGGCGGGGAGGAACCGGCCGCTCCAACTCCGTCGCCCGTCCCGCCAACAGCAACCCCGGCACCGCCGGCACCGCCGCCCGCGGACACGCCTGAACCCACCGCCATACCGGAACCCACGGCCACCCTGGCGCTAGCACCTACGGAGGCGCCAACCGAAGCTCCCGAGCCAACGGCCATGCCTGAGCCAACGGAGGAGCCGCAACCAACGGAGACGCCAGCCGCGCCGGAGCCGTCCGCCACGCCCGAACCCACGACCACACCGGAAGCCACGGCCACACCGGAGCCAACGGAAGGCCCCGAAGTGGCGGTGGTCCCTTGCGAGGGCGCCGAGGGTGGGGAGTTGGGCAACTGCGCGCCGGAGCTCGCCGGGACGCAGGAGTGGGTCAACAGCCAACCACTGTCAATGGAAAGTCTCAGGGGCAAGGTGGTGCTGATCGACTTCTGGACCTACTCCTGCATCAACTGCATCCGGACCATTCCGTTCCTGCAGACCTGGCACGAGCGCTACGCCGACGAGGGACTGGTAATCCTGGGGGTGCATACGCCGGAGTTCGAGTTCGAAAAGAACTACGACAACGTGGTGGATGCCACCGAAGAGATGGGTGTGGCCTGGCCGGTGGTGCAGGACAACGACTTCACCGTGTGGCGAAGCTACAGCAACCGCTTCTGGCCTGCCAAATACCTGATCGACATCAACGGAGAAATCAGGTTCCGGCATTTCGGTGAGGGCCGGTACGCCGAGACCGAGCAGGAAATCCGCAAGCTTCTCGAGGAACGGGGAGCCGCGGTGGATGTGCTCGCCGAACCACTGCCCAGCGACCAGCGGCAAGACCAGACCTACGCCCAGAACCTGGCAAGGCGCACGCCGGAACTGTTCGCCGGCTGGCGGTTCACCACTCTGCAGCAGAGGGGAGGCATCGGCCAGGCCGAGACCTACAGCGCGGCCGCCCAGCAGTCTTACCAGGCAGGCGACCAGGAAGGTGTAGTGGCCGAGTTCGAAGTGCCGGACGTGAGTCAACTGCGGCCGGACCTCATCTACTTCCACGGACCGTGGTCCATCGGGCCGGAGAGCGCGGTGCATGCCAGGGAAGTCGAGGAGTACAGCGACGGCATACTGCTGATCTACTCCGCCAGGTCCGTGAATGCTGTTCTGACATCTGAATCGGGCGAGCCCTACAAGGTCGTGGTAACGGTCAACGGCGCCTACCTGACCGAAGAGAACAAGGGCGAGGACATAATGATTGGCGAGGAGGGGGAAAGCTACCTGATGCTGAGCGACCCCAAGGCCTACAAGCTGGTGGAGCATCCCGAGTTCCAGCAAAACCAGGTCCTGCAGATGTTCTCACTGTCAGACGACTTCGGTCTATTCTCCTTCACTTTTGGCACCTATGAGGAAGGATTCTGATGATACGGCTCCTATTCGTAGCGGTAGCGGCCATAGCGGTCCTGCTGGCAGCCTGCGGGGCGGACCCGACGCCCGCTCCGCCCACCACCATGATGCCGGCTCCAACGGCCACCGGTGTCCCTCAACCCACCGAGGCCATGCCAGCGCCAACCATCGACCCTGCGCTGCTCACGCCCTGCGATGGGTCGACAGGCGGCGGCATAGGCAACTGCGCCCCGGAGTTCGCCGGGACGCAGGAGTGGATCAACAGCGAGCCGCTGACCATGGAGAGCCTGCGGGGCAAGGTCGTGCTGATCGATTTCTGGACCTACACCTGCGTCAACTGCATCCGCACCCTGCCTTTCCTGCGGGAATGGTACGACCGCTATGCCGACGAGGGGTTGGTGATCGTGGGGGTGCATACGCCCGAGTTCGAGTTCGAAAAAATCTACGACAATGTTGTCCAGGCAACGAAGGACGAAGGCGTCGCTTGGCCGGTGGTGCAGGACAACGAGTTCAGCGTGTGGCGCAGCTACTCCAACCGCTACTGGCCGGCAAAGTACCTGATCGACCAGACCGGCGAAGTCCGGTTCACCCACTTTGGCGAAGGGAAATACGGCGAGACCGAGGAGTGGATCCGCACCCTCCTGCAGGAAACCGGCATGTCCGCCATGCTGGACCTTCCCCTGCCCGAGGACCAGCAGCGGGATTCTACCTACCGGTTCGGCATGGATGTAACCCGCGAGCTGTTCGCCGGCTGGAAGTTCACCGCATCCCAGGGCCGCGGGGGTATCGCGCAGGACGATGAGTACCTGCAGGCCGCGAGGGAGTCCTTCAACAGAGACGGGGAGGCCAGCGCAATCGCAGAATTCTCTGCGCCTCCCGACCTTGAGCGCAACCTGATTTACTTCAACGGGCCGTGGGCCATCGGGCCGGAGAGTGCCCGCCACGCAGCTGAAACAGATCACCTCGACGACTACCTGTCCCTGGTGTATTCCGCCCGTTCGGTGAACGCGGTCCTGACCTCAGAATCGGGCGAACCGTACGAGGTGCAGATAACCCTCAACGGAGAATTCCTGACCGACGAGAACAAGGGAGCAGACATAGTCATTGGAGAGGACGGGGCCTCCTATCTCCCCGTAATCGAGCCCAAGCTCTACAAGATTATCGAACACACCGACTGGCAGGGAGAGCAGGAGCTTCGGATGGCCTCAATGTCCGACGACTTCGGCCTGTTCTCCTTCACCTTCGGCGTATACGAGGACGGTTACTGATGCTGCCCAAGGCCTTCCGCCCGATAAGAACGCTGGCGGCGGTGCTTGCCGCCGGGACGCTCCTGGCCCTGCTGGGCGCGTGCGCGTCGGACCCAACGCCAGCCCCGACAGAGCCGCCGACACCCGCGACCGCACCAACGGCGACGACAGCCCCGCCTGCACCGACAGAGCAGGAGTCGGTGGAGGGGCACCAGCCCACTCCGCCCCCGGCTACTGCCATGCCCGCCGCACCGACTGACTCTGCGCCGAGCGCCTATTCGCCATCGCGGGAAGGCGAAGAGTTGAACGTGATCCTCGCGACCACCGTTCTGGAACCGGGAACGCAGCGTGTGGCCTTCCTGCTGACCACGGGGACCGGGCTGGTCAAGGACTCCAGCGTGACGTTCACGCCGGTCTACCTGCCCGACAATGCTGCGGGGGCAGAGACAGCTACACGGTTCAACGAGTGGCCATACGGAACCAGGGGGACTTTCGCCGCGGAGGTGGACTTCGACCGTCCGGGGCGCTGGCGTCTGGACATCGTGGCCGAAGGCCCCGACGCCACGGGCTGGGGAGTCCAGGAAATCGAGGTGCTGGAACAGTCCCCGATTCCTGCCTTGGGAACCGCGGGCCCGCTCAGCGAAAACAAGACCTTGGGCGAGTTCGGCGACCTTGCCTTGATCACCACCGATTACAGCCCCGACGAATCGCTGTACCAGGTTACCGTGAAGGAAGCCATCGAGAGCCCGCTGCCTGCCGTGGTGGTATTTGCCTCGCCCGCATTCTGCACCACGGCCACCTGCGGGCCGCAGGTGGACACCGTATCCGAGTTGCGAGAGGCGTACGACGGGCAGGCCCACTTCATTCACGTGGAAATATACGAGAACCCCGACGAAATCCAGGGAGACCTGACGAAAGCCGAGATTTCCACCGTCGTTGACGAATGGGGCATGACACAGCTCCCTCACTGGTTCAACGAGTCATGGACCTTCGTTCTGGACGCCGAAGGCCGGGTCCAGGGACGCTTCGAAGGATTCGCAACGCTGACCGAGCTGGAAGAAGTGCTGCAGGGGACGCTGAACTAGCCTGCGGCGGCGCCCTGCACCTGCCGCGATACCTAC
Source organism: Dehalococcoidia bacterium (assembly GCA_965216065.1). Taxonomy (GTDB): domain Bacteria; phylum Chloroflexota; class Dehalococcoidia; order Lucifugimonadales; family UBA3495; genus VXOI01. The sequence goes on along the minus strand of CBDCFB010000001.1, from coordinate 940,718 downwards.
GGGGACTCCTGCCGAACAACGGAACAGAACGGACGGGATAGCGTTCCCACTCAGATGGGTTGCCAGCTTATGATCCCCAATGCGATAGCCCTGCTTGGGCAGCCCAGGACGATTGCGATGTCCTCCAAATGCCCAACGGTTAGTCCTGAGCTTGTCGAAGGACGGGTGATCAGAACTAGTTCGTGGTTCGACGGGCTCACCACCAACGGATTCTCAGCCACTTTGCAATCGTACTGTTGAAAGAATGGCCGCGTGTTGAAAACCGCGACGGTCTGCCGTAGCATGGCCGCATGTCCGAAGTGCAAGTTAGTCTCGAAGTCAACGGGCAGGTCCACGACCTGACTGTCCCCAGCCACCGCACGCTGCTGGATGTGCTGCGGGAAGACCTGGACCTGACCGGCTCCAAACGGGGATGCGACCGCGGCGAGTGCGGCTCCTGCACCGTGCTCCTGGACGGCAAGCCGGTCTATTCGTGCATCACGCTGGTCGGCCAGGTGCGCGGCCGAGCTGTAGTTACCGTCGAGGGGCTGGCAAGCGACGGGCAGCTCGATCCCGTACAGCAGGCCTTCCTCGACGAGGACGGCGGCCAGTGCGGCTTCTGCACGCCAGGGTTCCTTATATCCGCACGCGCCCTGCTGGACGCCAACCCTGAGCCCAGCGACGCCGAAATCCGCGAGGCGCTGTCCGGCAACCTCTGCCGGTGCAACGCCTACAGCCGGATCCTCCAGTCCGTCCGCACCGCCGCTGGGCGGAGGTAGCGGCGCGAAGCACAATGTACTGCACGGTCTGCGGTAACCAGAACCCCGACGGCGCCAGATTTTGCACTGCCTGCGGTAGTCCGCAGCAGACGGAGACCCCGTCGCGGGGTTCTTACAGCAGTGAAGACGATTCGTCGGCTCCGCCGTTCTCAACCGAAGATGCTACTGGGCAGCAATTCACCCCTCCATCTTCTCCCTTACCTCAAGAAGACATACCAAATTACCTCCCCCAAGCGATACTGGTTACCATTTGCTGTTGTCTGCCCGCGGGGATCGTATCAATAGTATTCGCCGCTCAGGTCAACGGGAAAATTGCACAGGGAGATCTGGCAGGGGCGCGTTCGTCTTCCGGCAACGCCAGGACCTGGGCTTGGGTATCGTTCGGTCTGGGCATTGCAAGCGGGGCAATATACGCCATCGCCAGCGCCACTGCCTTTTAGATGTCCAACCCGAAGCCCCTGCATACCGGCCCGTTGGTTGGGGAATCAGGAACATTGCTGGCAGTTAAAGAGCGCAGACTAGACCGCCCCGTGCAGCAACGGCTTCTTTACGCGGGGCTGGCCTTGATGGGTGCTGCCGGTCTCGCACTGGTGTATTTCGCTGATCCCCGCCAACCCGGGCTGTACCCGGTGTGCCCGTTCCTGGGGCTGACGGGATGCTACTGCCCGGGCTGCGGAACCCTGCGAGCGCTGCATCAGCTGCTACACGGCAATTTCCTGGCGGCATTTGGCTACAACCCGTACACCATCCTGGCATTGCCCGTCATTGCCTACTCTTTCGCGACAGGCGGACTCAGGGCCTACGGTCTGCCTGCACCGCCACGAATCTTCATCCCGGCCTCACTGATATGGTCGCTTCTCATCGCGGTACTGGCATTCTGGTTGCTGCGCAACCTGCCCTTTTCGCCCTTCTCCGCCTTGGCTCCGCAATCGATATAATGTAGGCGAACCCTACAGTTGTGCCCCTCGAGGCCTGCCATGACGACCAAGCCCGTGCATCCGCTCACCAAGGCGGGTGAAATAGTCCGATTCCCCGACGCCCCTCCTGAGGAAATGACTGCCTACCACCACGTCAATTTTCCCGGGTACCCCGGGTTCCTTGCCCTTCACTTCGGAAGCCCCGAAACGACCGTCATTCTCAGTGAGATCGCGGCGGGCCTGTTCGTACGCGAAGACAGGGAGGGTATCAGGTACCCCGACCTGCTCATCTCCTTCAACGCCAGGCCGGAGGCCATCGTGCCCCGCAACGGCTACCTCATCCCGGAGCAGGGCAAGCCGCCCGACTTCGTGCTGGAGGTGGCCTCCGATACTACTGGCCGAATTGATGAAGGCCAGAAGCGCCTTGATTACACCCGCTTTCGTGTACCCGAGTACTGGCGTTTCGACCCATCGGGCGGCGACTTTCACAGTACCCATCTGGCCGGCGACCGTCTGGTGGGCGAGGAGTACCAGCCCGTCCCCATACACCGAACGGCGGAAGGCCACTTCTGGGGACACAGCGACGTCCTGAACTTGGATCTGTGCTGGGAGAATGGAGAGCTTCGCTGGTACGACCCGGTGGCAGGTCACTACCTCGTCACGATCCCGGAGGAACGGGAAGCCCGAATCGCCGCCGAGGCGCGGGTCCGTGAACTCCAGGAGGAGTTGCGCCTCCTCCGGGGCGAATAGCCGAGCAGCGTCAACTCGGTTGACGCGCCCCTGCCTCGCCCATAAACTCGACGCAATATCAGGAATTCGCACCAGCCAAGGAGGTTCCCAGCATGGCAACAGTTCAAACCCAACCGCAGGCCGCCGCGCAGATGAGCTCCGCAGCCCGCCGATTACTCGACAGCCTCACGGCTGAGCAGAAGATCAGGGCCACCTTCGAATACATGGACGGCGAGCGGATGTACTGGTACTACCCGCCCATCAACCGCCATGGCCTGGCCTTGCGAGACATGGACGCCAACCAGCGCGAGCTGGCCTTCGCCCTGCTGGCCTCGGGGCTCACTCCTCGCTCTTACGAGCAGTGCCGCCAGATCATCGAGCACGAGGATGTTCTCGGCCCGCTGGAAAAAGAGATGGGCATGGTCACCTTCGTGCGGGATGTGGAACTGTACTACTTCACCATCTTCGGGGAGCCGGGGCCCGGGGAGCCATGGGGCTGGCGCATCGAGGGACATCACGTCTCGCTGCACTTCAGCCTCTGGGGCGACAACGTGGTCTCGGTCACGCCCTTCTTCTTCGGGGCCAACCCTGCCGAGGTAAGGAAGGGACCGAAGCAGGGCCTGCGCATCCTGGGCGACCGTGAGGACCTGGCCTTCCAGCTCATGGAGAGTCTCGACGACGGGCAGCAGGCCACGGCCATCATCTACGACGAAGCTCCGCTGGACATACTGACCTACAACAGCACGAAGGTGTCGTTCCCCTTCAAGCCACAGGGGTTGGCGGCCTTGAACATGACCGGCGGCCAGAAGGAGACGCTGCTCAACCTGGTCGCCCTGTATGTTGGACAGGTACGCACCGACCTGGCCGAGCAGAAGCTGGCCGCCATCCGCGAGGAGGGCCTCGACCACTTCCACCTTGCCTGGGCCGGGCCGGTCTCCAAGAACGACCCCCACTACTACCGCATCCACGGCGGCAACTTCGTGGTGGAGTTCGACAACCGGCAGGACGGCGCCAACCACATCCACTCGGTCTGGCGCGACGTCGAAAACGACTTCGCGGCGGATGTGCTCCGCGAGCACCTCAGGCTGTTCCACGTACTCTAGGCAAATACAATCTGTCGATAGTAAACCGGGTATGACGCAGAGTAGGACGCAGAAAGTATTCTGCGTCCTCAGTTTTGGGGAAATCGCATGACCCTTAATGTTGCCGGCACCAGCGTGGTCCGCCGGGACCTGGAAGTGAAGCTCACCGGCGAAGCTCGATACACCGCCGATCTGAAGCTGCCTGGAATGCTCCACGGCGCCATCCTCCGCAGCCCACACCCCCATGCCGACGTGCTCAGCGTGGACGCCTCCGAAGCCCTGCAGTTGCCGGGCGTGCACGCCGCAATCACCCCGTTCGATGTTCCGCCGGGACGCCTGGCGCCCGACATGCGCATCCTCGACACCCGAGTACGCTTCGTGGGCGACGAGGTTGCGGCGGTGGCCGCCGACGACCCGGACACGGCTCGGGCTGCGCTGGCGTTGATCCGCGTCGAATACTCAGTGCTGCCGCACTGCATGAGCCCCGAAGCCGCACTGGCACCGGACGCCATCGCCATCCATCCGGGCGGCAACAACGCCCTGGGGGAGGTGATGTCGCTGGAACGGGGAAGCGTCGCCGATGGTTTCGCGGACGCCGATGTGGTGCTGGAAGACGACTTCGAGATCCCGTCACACTCCGCAACCCCTCTGGAGCCTCGGGCCGCGCTGGCGTCTTGGAACGAGGACGAGGACACCGATCTCACCGTCTGGAAGACTACGCGCGGCGTGCACGTTGACCGCGACGCGCTGGCAGGAGCGCTTGGCCTGCCCTCGCACCGGGTGCGTGTCATCGGCCCGTTCCTGGGTGCGGGCTACGGAAACAAGGACGAGACCCGGCTGGCGGGAATCGCCGCCGTGCTGTCCCAGCGGGCAGGACGCCCGGTGCGCTGCGAGTACTCCCGCGAGGAAGAGTTCATTGCCGGGCGAGTGCGCCACGCTGCGAAGATACACATCCGGGCCGGGTTCAAGGCCGACGGCAGCATCACAGCCATCGAGGCCACCGCGCTGCTGGACACCGGGGCCTACCTCGCATCAGGAGCGGGAGTGGCCCGACGGACCGGGCAGGGCATCCTGTATCTCTACCACTGTGCCAACGTGAAGTACGAGGCCCACTTGGCCTACACCAACCGCCCCACCGCTGGCTCCTACCGCGCCCTTGGCGCACCGCAGGGCCACTTCGCCCTCGAAAGTCTCATGGACCGCGCCGCCGAGCACTTTGGAATGGACCCGCTGGACTTTCGCATGAAGAACCATGTGCGCCCGGAGGGTCAGCCGGGCCGGCGCGTATCACCGCCGGACCAGGTGATTGACAGCCAGCCGCTTGAGGGCGGCATCCCCTTCTCCAGCAACGGACTGCAGCAGTGCCTGGAGCTTGGCTCAGAAGCCTTCGGCTGGCGCGACTACCCCAATATTCCCTCTCCCTCCGGGGGAGGGTCAGGGTGGGGGCGTACCGCAGACCCCGCCCTGAAGCGGGGCCGTGGCATGGCCATCATGATCTACCGCGGCGGGCCCGGTTCGCCCTCCGCCGCCGAGGTGGTGGTGGAGAAGTCCGGCGCCATCAAGCTGGTAACCGGCCTGATGGATGTGGGAGAGGGTGCCACGACGGTGCTTCCGCAGATGGCCGCGGAGATCCTGGGGGCGGAATACGACCAGGTCGAGGCGGTGTTTGCCGACAGCCGCGGCACGCCCGACGCTCCCATCACCGCCGGATCCACCGCCACCTTCTCCACCGGCACCGCGGTGGTGCAGGCAGCCAACGAGGTGCGGGAGTCGCTGATGGAGATCGCATCGGCAGGGCTTGAAGCGCCCGTATACGACCTGGACGCTGCCCTGGGGTGGGTGTTCGTCAGGTCCGACCCATCCCGCCGGATGGCGCTGGCAGAGGTCGCCTTGCGCATGGAGGGGGACTCGCTCTCTGCGACAGCGTCAATAATCCCCGGCAGCACCGACCACATCGTAAACTCCTTCGGCGCTCACTTCGTCGAGGTGGAGGTGGACACCGACACCGGGCGGGTGCGCATACTGCGCTATGTGGCCGCCCACGACTCGGGCCGCATCATCAACCCCCGGGCCGCCCTGAACCAGGCCGAAGGCGCGGTCAGCCAGATGCTGGGTTTCGCGTTGTCGGAGGAGCTTTTCACCGACAATGCCACCGGCGTTACCCTCAACCCCGGCTACCTGGAGCACAAGTCGCCGACCATCCAGGACTACCCCGACATCGAGGTCATATTTGCTGACATCGTCGACCCGGTCGGCCCGCTGGGCGCCAAAGGGCTCGGCGAAGTCCCATCCGTCGGCCCGGCTCCGGCAATCGCCAACGCTATCTACAACGCCACTGGCGTCCGCCTGCGCCGAACCCCCTTCACGCCCGACCGAGTGCTGGCGGCGCTGGAAGCCGCAGATGGAGGCCTCAAGAGCTGATGGCAACCTTCCAATACGTCGAAGCACGGTCTGTTGAAGAAGCCGTTGCCCTGCTGTCCCAGGGCAACACAGTGGCCATGGGTGGCGGCACCGACCTGCTGCCGCAGGTGAAGGACGGCGTAGTGGAGGCGGAGCGGTTGGTGGGTCTCGCATCAATCCCCGGCATGACGGCCATCGCAGAGACCGCCGGCGGTCTGACAATAGGCGCCGCTGCCACCAACGCTGACGTCGCTTCCCATCCTGCCATTCGCCGGCGCTACGCAGCGCTGGCCGAAGCAGCGGGCGGACTGGCCACGCCGCAGATCCGGAACGAGGGCACGATTGGAGGCAACCTGAACCAGCGGCCCAGGTGCTGGTACTATCGCAGCCCTCTGATCCCCTGCCTGAAGAAGGGTGGGGACCGTTGCTACGCCCTGGCCGGGAACACCCGGCTGCTCTGCGTCACCGGCGGCGACCGGTGTTACATCGTGCACCCGTCCGACACCGCCGTTGCGCTCAGCGCGCTGGACGCCCGGCTTGAGCTGGTGGGACCGAACGGCAGCCGCGAGCTGCCCGTGGGCGAGTTCTTCGCGGGGCCAGGGCAGGACATGCTACGGGAAAACGTGCTGGAGCCGGGCGAGTTGCTGACCCGTATCACCCTGCCCGCCGACGCGCCGGAACGGAGCGTCTACCTGAAGGTGCGGGAGCGGGAGTCGGGCGACTTCGCCCTAGTCAGCGTGGCGGCGGCCTTATCGCTGGTCGGCGAAGGCGCAAGCGCAGTTATCAGCAAGGCCCGCGTCGCCATCGGAGGCGTCGCCCCAGTACCCTACCGGGCGACGGAGGTGGAAGACCACCTCGCCGGCCGTGTTGCCAGCGCAGTCGATCCGGTCGTAGCCGCATCTCTCGCTCTTCCCAACCCCACGCCGTTGCCACAGAACGGCTACAAGCTCCCCATGAAGCGCGCCCTCGCCTCTCTGCTTATGAATCAGGTTGAACACAGGGATTGATTGTTAGGAAGCGGAGAATCCCTGCAGCACCGTGCTTGATCAATCGATGCAAGGGTGGCAGTATGCCAGGCTTGTAATAGCAAATTCCGGGTACGGCTGGCACTAGAAGCACCCCGACGTCGACCCGGAATGGGTCGTCAGGGCAATAGCGGAGCCAAACCGGCAGGAATTCGACAGCGATGACATATACTATAGTTGGATCCCTGAACGGCAGAGATGGCTCAAAGTAGTGGTTGAAGACGACCGGATTGCCACCGCTCACATAGACAGGCGTTAGCTCCGGTTATTTGGAGTTCCTGATCATGGCTGCTCACTCATTGTCGCCAGAACCTGAGCTTGAAATACGTTACTTCGACAAGAACGTGCTGTGGATTGGCGCTTCAGGAGCGTCGGTCTTCAGTGAAGGCGAGACCGTGGCGCAGGGCCTCATACTGGAGTATGACCACGATGGCATCCCTGTAGGAGTCGTTTTCACCAGGTCTGCACTTGAGAAGCTGAGGGACTTCCTCTCCCCGGAAAACGGGGAGGCCACTGGCAAGTCTGTCAAAGAAAAGGCTGCTTCCGACGGAGACATATTCTGAATGTCCTGAGGCACGTTCCACCGCCTGCAGAAAGGTCCCGGTTGAACTGCGCCAGCAATGATAGGATCAGACTAAGGATTAGCGACTTGAGCGACTACATACTGGTCGACCGCCAGCCGCCGCTGGCCACCATCACCATCAACCGCCCAGGGCAGCGCAACGCCATCAGCTTCGACATGTGGCACGAGTTGGCGGCTTTGATGCGCAAACTCGATGCCGACGGCGAGGTGCGTTGCGTGGTCATCACGGGGGCGGGAGGCGAGGCATTCTCAGCGGGTGCGGACATCGCCGACTTCCACAAGCACCGATCAGATTCGGTCAAGGGCAGGGGATACAACGACGCGGTGAACGGGCTGCTGGAAGCACTGACCGAGATGGGCACCCCCACCATCTCGATGATCCAGGGCTTCGCCGCCGGCGGCGGATGCGAGATGGCCGTGGCCACCGACCTGCGCATCGCCGCCGAGGGCAGTCGCATGGGCATCCCCGTAGCCCGCCTGGGCATCACCATCGGCCACCGGGAGATGCGCGGGCTCGTCGACCTGGTGGGCAAGGGCAACGCCCTCTACATCCTGCTGTCTGGCCGCCTCCTGGACGCGCAGGAGGCGTTGCGCATAGGGCTGGTCAACCAGGTTGTACCGCCGGAGCAGCTTCACGGTGCCACCTACAAGCTGGCCACCGAGATCGCCTCTCTGGCTCCCCTGTCCCACTCGGTCAACAAGCTGACGCTGCGGCAGGTACAGGCCAAGCCGGTCTTGGCCGACCTGACCGACGAGGAGAACGCGCTGCCCCTGACCCAGTTCGACACCGAGGACTATCAGGAAGGCTACCGCTCCTTCCTCGAGAAGCGCCGCCCCAACTTCGCGGGACGTTAGCGGGAACCGACTACAACAATCCCCTCCCCCTCGAGGGGGAGGGTTAGGGTGGGGGTGAAGGCCACGGCTAAAGCAACCAACAAAATCCGGGCCGATCTCCTGCTGGTGGAGCGGGAGTTGGCCGAGTCCCGGGAGCGGGCACAGGCCCTGATCATGGGGGGTCTGGTGTTCGCGCCTTCCGGACGGGTCTCCAAATCCGGCGCTCTGCTGGACCCCGACGCCGAAATCGTTGTCCGGGGGCGCCTTCCTTTCGTGAGCCGCGGGGGCGTAAAGCTGGCCCACGCACTGGACGAGTTCGGGGTCGACCCATCGGGGCTGGTCGCCTTGGATGTCGGCGCGTCCACTGGCGGTTTCACGGACTGCCTGCTGCAACGGGATGTAGCCCGGGTCTACGCCGTCGATGTTGGACATGGGCAGATGGCCTACACGCTGCGACAGGACCCCCGCGTCATCTGCATGGAGAAGCTGAACGCCCGCTACCCATTCGACTTGCCGGAGCCTGTGGACCTGCTGGTCATCGATGTGTCGTTTATTTCCCTCACGCTGGCCCTGCCCCAGCCACTGACACACCTGCGTGCCGGCGGCCACGCTGTTGCGCTGGTCAAGCCGCAGTTCGAGGCCCGGCGCGGCGAGGTGGGCCGGGGCGGAGTGATCCGCAACAACGACCTTCGGGAAGACATACTCATGCGCGTGGAGCTGTGGTTGTCTGATCGCGAGGGTGTGGAGCTTCTGAACACCGTTCCAGCTCCCATCACCGGAGACGCCGGCAACCAGGAATACCTTGTGCTGATCAGGAAACGGCCCGAGGAAGGCTGACACCCGTTCCGGACGCTCCAAAATCAGTTATCATGAAGGCCGTCGGCAGGCATTGCCGACGGCAGTCCATATCTGGAGCAAATGCTATGTACCTCTTGAGGAGGATATTCAAGTGCAAGCCCGGTGAGGCCCGAAGGGTGGCCAGCCTGGTGCAAAAGCAGGCGCACGCCTTCGAAGAAGCTGGGCAACGCAGCGAGTGCAGGGTCTATTTCAACGGCCTGACCACCCCCTCGGAACCCGACACCGTTGTACTGGAATGGACCGACGAGGCGATCCGGTCGACCATGCGCGCCGGCAACCAGCTGCCGCAGGCGGTCAGGGACCTCGGCGCCCAGATCGGTCCGCTGACTGAGGGCAACCGGATAGAGATCATGGAGCTCATGACACCGGACAAGATGCTGGACGTCTAGTCAGCTCCAGTGCCATGAATGGCCGGCAAGGACCCAGGGCTTTTTAGTTTTCTATGGCAACTTTGCGAGTCCGCTAATGGTGAGGTTGTCGAACCATGAACGGACGGCCCTTCGACAGGCTCAGGTCCAACGGGTTTGTCGACAACTAAAAGACCCTGGGCAAGGACCGCCCAGAATGTCGCATCCAGGGACGGAAATATGACGGCGGAGAATGAACGATGTACCTGTTGAGGAGAATCTGGAAGTGCAAGCCCGGAGAGGCCCGGCGGGTGGCCAGCCTGGTGCAGAAGCAGGCGCAGATATATCACGACGCAGGCCAGCGCAGCGAGTTCAAGGTCTATTTCAACGGCTACACCACGCCCTCGAACCCGGATACGGTGGTGCTGGAGTGGACCGACGAGGCGCTGATGTCGACCATGCGCGGCGGGCATGAGCTGCCCCAGGCGGCCATGGCTGTCGGCGCCCAGGTCCGGGAATACACCGAGGGCAATCACCTGGAAATCATGGAGCTCATGACCCCGGACAAGATGCTGGATGTGTAGGTTGGCTGAGGCTGCCTGCACAATGACGCTTGCTACTACGGCGCCTGCGACAATGAAGACATCCCTGACCTGATACACGGTACCGCAGATTACATACGGGCCGCCGAAGAGCTGGCTCTACACCAAGAGGGGTAAATGATGCAAGTTGAAGAGATTGCGGCGAAGCTGAGCGAGGCGGGCAAGACCGTATCCGTGGCCGAGGCCTGCACCTGCGGGCTGGTGGGATACATGCTGGGCACGGTGCCCGGCAGCTCCCGCTACTTCCCCGGCGGGGTCATTGCCTACACCGGCGGGCTCAAGGAGTCGGTGCTGAGCGTTCCCGATGAAGTCGCCCCCAACCACGGCACCGTGAGCCGCGAGATGGCCGTCGGTATGGCCCGGGGGGTCAGGGAACTCACCGGCACCGACTACGCCATCTCCACCACGGGCGTCACCGGCCCGGCGGCCGGGCGTTCCGGCCTGCCCATCGGCACCTTCTGGGTCGGCCTCTCTGTCAAGGACGGGGAGGACACAGCCCTCGAGGTGCACCTCGAGGGCGACCGGGACGCCACCAAGCACGGCGCCGCCCAGGCCGCCCTCGACCTGCTGGGAACCGTCCTGTAGCCACCCTGCCATCACCAACCGTACCCGGAACGACGAAGAGCGCAGGGAATGAACCCTGCGCTCTCTGCAATTGCGGGAACCTGGATATTAGCTCAGGATCTGGCTCAGGAAGGCCTGGGTGCGCTCATGCTCAGGGTTGTTGAAGAACCGGCTGGGCGGAGCGTCCTCGATTATCACGCCCTCGTCGAACATCAGGATGCGGTCTGCCACCTCGGTGGCGAAACCGATCTCGTGAGTCACGATGATCATGGTCATGCCAGACTCCGCGAGCTCCCGCATCACGTCCAGCACCTCGCGGATCATCTCCGGGTCAAGGGCTGAGGTCGGCTCGTCGAACAGCATGATCTTGGGCTGCATGGCGAGGGCACGGGCGATGGCGACGCGCTGCTGCTGACCGCCGGAGAGTTCGCCGGGGTGCTTGTCAGCCTGCTCCGGGATGCCTACCCGCTCCAGCAGCTCCATTGCTATCTCATCGGCCTCGCTGCGCTTCCGCTTGCGCACCTTGATCGGCGCGAGGGTGATGTTATCCAACACCGACAGGTGTGGGAACAGGTTGAACTGCTGAAACACCATACCCACGTCGCGGCGGATGGTGTCGATGTTGCGCACGTCCTGAGTCAGCGGCACGCCGTCGACGACGATGTCTCCCCTCTGGTGCTCCTCGAGGCGGTTGATGGTGCGGATGAAGGTGGACTTGCCCGAGCCCGACGGCCCGACCACCACCAGCTTCTCGCTGCGGTTCACCGTCGTCGTGACGCCCCGCAGCACGTGGAACTGCCCGAACCATTTGTGCACGTCGCGGCAGATGATGATGGGCTCTTCGGATGATCCATTGGGCCTTTCTTCAATCATATCCGCCTCCGTTCCTCGTTCCCTCGTCGGTCCCGCTCCGCCTTTCCCGCGCCTGCCCGACAAATTCCGGTCGCCCTAGCGCTAGCTACCGCTGGCCCACGCCCATGTGTTCCTCCACCTTCCCGCTGACGTAGGACATGGTGTAGCAGAACACCCAGAACACCAGGGCCAGGAAGATGAACACCTCCTTGGCGCTGGAGATGTACTCGGTGTTGCCCTGGATGAAGGCCCGGCTTATTTCCAACACGTCCAGCATACCAATGATGTAGACCAGGGTGGTGTCCTTGTACAGCGAGATGAACTGCCCCACGATGGCCGGAATCACATTGCGGATGGCCTGCGGCAGGGAGATGAGCATCGTCGTCTGCCAGCCGGGGAGGCCCAGCGCCCGCGCCGCCTCCGCCTGCCCGGGGTGCAGGGCCTGCAACCCGCCCCGGATGTTCTCCGCCATATAGGCCGCGCTGAACAGCGTTATGATGATCCCGGCCCGGACGAGGGAGTTGGAGTTGAAGTCCTCGGGGAAGGCCAGGGGGACCAGTACCTGCGACATGAACAGCAGGGTGATCAGCGGCACGCCCCGGAACACTTCGATGAACACCACGCAAAACAGCTTCACCACCGGCAGGCTGCTCCGCCGCCCCAGCGCCAGCGCGATGCCGATGGGCACGCTCAGGCCGATTGGCACCACCGCCAGCAGCAGGTTCAGCGTCAATCCGCCCCAGTGGATCACCAGTACCGGCTGGAGTCCCGGAACCCCCGGCAGGCCTCGCATCAGGATCACCGTCACGATGAAGGCCGCCGCGACGTAAATGACGATTCCCCGCACCGAAATCCCGATGTAGTGGGCCACGGCCCATCCCAACAGCAGCGCCGGTATGTTGGCAACCAGCAGTAGCCGCACGTCCATCCCCATGCGGTCGAATCCATAGGGCAGGAAGGCAAACAGCGTCAGCACCACCACGACGCCGATGCCCAGGCGCCTGGCGACGCCGCCGCCCAGCATTCCCCATAACAGGCCCAGCAGGACAGACACCAGCAGCAGGGCCACCTGCGGCCTCCAGAAGCAGTTCTGGCCGGGACAGGCGCCCTCGGTATTGTACTGCCCGATGACCATCTGGCCGCCCAGCACGCCGATGACCGTCCAGTCGGCTCCGGCTATCACCCAGCGCAGGCCGTAGAACAGCGCCAGTACGGAGACCGCCGACGAAACGACCGTCAGCAGGCTGTTGAACCGCGAGCTGAACAGGTTTCCCCGCATCCAGCCTATTACCCCGACCTCCGTAATGGGCGGAGGCAGCACGTTCCTTCCTCCTCCCCCAGGGGAAGGGTTGGGGTTGGGCTGTACCGTCGCAGCCATCGTCAGTTCCCCGTGAACCGGATGTGCCGGTTATACAGGTTTCCGATAAGCGAGTAGGTCAGGCTCATGGCCAGGTACGCCGCCATTATCAGCAGGAATATGGACACTGCCGGGGCCGTCTGCGTCATAGTCTTGGCCACGTTGGTCAGGTCGGAGTACCCGATGGCGCCAGCCAGACTGCTGTTCTTGGTCAGGTTCAGGAACTGGCTGATCAGCGGCGGAATGATGACCCGCAGCGCCTGCGGGAAAGTGACGTAACGCAGCGTCTCCATGGGAGTCAGCCCCAGCGCCCGCGACGCCTCTATCTGCCCGCGCCGGACCGACTGTATGCCCGCCCGCACAATCTCGGCGATGAACGAGGCGGTGTAGGTGACCAGCCCCACCAGCAGCAGCACCAGGCCCGCAGGCGCGGTGAATCCGCCGACGATGTTCCCGAACCTGCCCTCGCCAACGGGAGTGGTGATCGCGTAGGGTGAGTCCCCGGCAACCAGGCTGACCACAATCCAGGTGATCGCCCCGACAATCACCGTGGTGGCAAATCCGCCCCACAACGGGTAGGTTGGCCGGCCCCGGTGGATCTCCTGGACGAGAAGCAGCCGGTAGACGGCCCAACCGGCGACTATGCTTGCCGCCCCCAGCAATGCCCAAACAAACGCCGGCCCAACGGCGGTGGCCTGTGGGAAGGGCATGGAAAAGCCCCTGTTGTTCACCAGCAGCCCGCCGCCGATCACGTATCCCTCTGTCACGGGAGGCAGGGCCAGGATGGTGAAGAACCAGAAGAAGAGCTGCACCAGCAAAGGCACGTTGCGGAAGAATTCTATGTAGACCGTGGCCAGCTTGGACACCAGCCAGTTGGTGGACAGCCTCGCCACCCCGATGAAGATACCCAGCATCGTCGCCAGTATCACGCCCACGATGGACACGACGATGGTGTTAACCGCCGCCGCCCCCAGGGCGTAGCCGAAGGGATCCGACGACTCGTAGGGCAGAAAGGTATGGCCGATGGGAGTCTGGTACTCCCGGTCGAAGAAGCTCCAGCCGTGGGGAATTTCCCGGTCCTGCACGGCATTGGCGATGTTGGTGAAGAACCAGGCCACCAGGACCACCACCACGATGCCCGACACAATCTGCACGGCCCATTGGAGGACCTTGGTGTGCCTCCAGACCTCAACGCCCTGGTAGGTGAGGAGCCGCCGTATCTGCGCCATTAGATACCTGCAAATCCACCCCGGAAAGTCCCACCAAATCTAACACACCAATGTCGGGATGTTAAATCTCCCCGGAATGAGGTATCGGGGGTTTTAGTTTTACGGTACGAATAACACAGTTTCCGTCATTCCCGCGAAGGCGGGAATCCAGAGGGCCGACCGCCTACAACACGACCACAAGCAACCGGGCGCTGGATTCCCGCCTTCGCGGGAATGACGGGTGAAAACTAAAAGACCTTTAGAATGAGGTTCTGGGGGCCCGATTCAGGTGGTCGAGGCATCTTTCCGTCCTACAAGTGCACCGTCAATGGATTCCCGCTTTCGCGGGAATGACGGCGCTCTGCCAACCAAATACGATAGCCTTTGCGCGGGACAGGCTTGGTCGTTGACTGTGAAGGTCTGGGGCGGCGATGAAGTCAGCGTTCCCGAGGGGTGGCCCGCTTCTGCAGAGGGTTGGCCGCACAAATAGAAACGGGAACCGACTTCCGCTGACCTGCCTGTTGTTGTGGTAACGGGAGTGGTCTGATATAAGAATCAGGCCTATGGCGTCCGCACTCTCCATCTTCCTCAACTGGCGTCCACCTACGCCCTTTTACTATGGCTGGCTGGTGCTCGGACTGTCGGGGGCCGGGGCGTTCGCAGCCACGGCGATTGCGGGTGTGGTGCTGGGGGGAATACAGCCCTACATCTTGGACGACACCAACTGGTCCCGCACCAGCATAGGCCTGGCCGCCGGGTCCGGCGTCTGGTTGTCGGGCTTCTTCGCCCCCTTCGCCGGTCGGCTGGCGGACCGGTACGGGCCAAGATGGCTGATGCCCGTCGGCCTGATAGTGCTGGGCCTTTCCATGCTCGCCATCGGCGGGGTGCATGCCGCTTGGCAGTTCTTCATCGCAGCCGTCATCGGCCGGTCGGTGAGCCAGCCCCTGCTCATCGGCGTGGTCCCACGAACCATGGCGGTCAACTTCTTCAACCGCCGCCGCAACATCGCCCTGGCATTCACCGGCATGTACCGCCCCATCAGCGGGGCGCTGATCATCCAGGCGTTCTCGGCCATTGCGGTGCTGGCCGACTGGCGCACCGCATTCCGCTATCTGGGGTTCTTCAGCCTGGCGCTGGCCGTGCCGGTGTTCATCGTCATGCGGCGGCGTCCAGAAGACATTGGGCTGCTGCCCGACGGCGCACAGCGCCACCCGGATGAGGCGAAGACGGCCGGCGCCCGCCCAGGTGCTGTTCAAACCGGCCAGACAAGCGATCCGGCAGCACCCGCAGAGGTCAGCTCCACGGCGAGAGAGGCGATGCGAACCCAGGCCTTCTGGTTGGTGGCGGTCGTCGCCTTCCTGAACGTCGCGGCCTCCTCCGGCCTGGGCTTCATCCTCGTGCCCTACCTTCGGGATTGCGCGGGACTCACGACACCGCAGGCGGCGGGAGTGCTGAGTGTCAGCACCTTCCTGGCACTGACCAGCCTGATATGGGGCCAGCTGGCGAGAAGGCTGACGCCACGCTGGTGCATGGTGGCAGCCCTGGCGCTGTCGGCGGTGGCGGCGCTGGCGCTGCTCGGGGTGGACTCGCTGCTCATGGCCTATGTCTTCGGAGTTCTCTGGGGCCTGTTCCACAGCGCCATGGAAGTGCTGATCTACATACTGCTGGCCGACTACTTCGGACGGAACTCCTACGGTGTCATAGCGGGAACGCTGCGGCCCTTCGAGGCCAGCGGCCTGGGTATTGGCCAGATCGTGGGGCCGGTGATCTACGACGTTACCGGCAGCTACACCCTGATGATCCTCCTGTCATCGGTCATGCTGCTCCTGTCGTCGGCCGTCATGCTGCTGGCCCGGCGCCCAGCGAGGCACTCTCCTCCAGCCGGGCCGACGGCCTCAGAGGCCTCCATCCGCCAGGTCTAGAAAGTGCGCGAGAAATCCCCCTCCCTCCGGGAGAGGGTTAGGGTGAGGGCATTACTCGTGGCCCGGCGCTAGCGCAGCGGTGCAGCGTAGATCTGGCCGCCCTTGGGGCAGTCTTGGCAGGGGGCGTCGGCCCACAGGGCGTTGCGTCCACCCTCACGCGGGAGCTCGATTCCCTGATCCCCCAAGTGGCGGTCGTAGATTTCCCCATAGTTGCCCACGCCGCGGATGACGTCCTGGGCCACGGTCGTGCTGAGGCCCAGCGACTCCTGGGCGTAAGAGCCCTCGAGGCCGAAGAGGCGGTCGAGCTCGGAGTCTCCCGTTACCGCGGTGGGCACGTTGTTCATGCCGATACCGAAGGCCTCGGCGTAGATCAGGATGGCCATCACCGTCTTGGCGATGTCGTACCACTGCTCGTCGCCGTGGGGCACCAAGGGACCGAGCGGCTCCTCGGAAATGGTGTCGGGCAGGATGACATGGTCGTCGGGGTTGGAGAAGGTGCTCAGCAGGGACGACAGAGCCGAGCGGTCGGTGGTAAAGGCGTCGCACTGGCCGCTGCTATAGGCTGCCAGGGCCCCATTGGAGTCCTCGAAGGTGACGACTGTCATGTTCAGCCCGGCCTCGTTGGAAAAGTCCTGCAGGTTGAGCTCGGTGGTGGTACCCTGGGTCACGCAGACGCTGGCGTCGTGGAGTTCCAGGGCGCTGTCCACCTCCAGGCTGCGGGGGACCATGAATCCCTGGCCGTCGTAGAACATGGTCTGGGTGAAGTTGCCCCACTGGGCGTCGCGGGAGGACGTCCAGGTGGTGACGGTGGAGAGCATGTCGACCTCGCCGGCCTGGAGTACCGGGCCGCGTTCGGCGGGATCGACGATGCGGAATTCGACGGCCTTCGGGTTGCTCAGAACCGCTGCGGCCACGGCGCGGCACAGGTCGAGGTCGAAGCCCACATTATTGCCGCCCTCGTCGACGAAGCCGAAGCCGGGGGTATCGTTGCCGGTAGCGCAGACGAGGGTGCCGCGCTCCCGCACCCGGTCCAGCCGCGACGATTCCCCGGTCGGCGCAGCATCGGGGGAGTCTGTCGCCTCTTCCGTAGCGCAGGCTGCCACCGCTACCGCCAGGAACAGGCCGAGAATCAGGGCCACCAGCTTCCACCGATACATGGTCATCGCCTCTCACATCATCTTCACTGTGAAAACCCTATGATACGACCTGCACCCCATTGCGGGGCAATCCGTATCCGGAACGAATTCACAGGAAAAGGGGCGGGTTTTCACCCGCCCCTGAGCGTTTGAGGGGTTCCGTGTCTGAGGGGTTCCGTGAAGGGAAGACTAACGCATCGGGGCCGCGTAGATCTGTCCGCCCTTGGGACAATCCGTGCACGGAGCGTCTGCCCAGAGAGCGTTGCGCCCGCCCTCGCGGGCCAGACCCAGCGGGCCAAGGTTGCGTTCGTAGATCTCGCCATAGTTGCCCATGGCATTGAGCACGTTTTGCGCTACGTCCTGGTCCAGTCCCATATCTTCCTGCCCGAAGGAACCCTCGAAGCCGAGCAGACGGTCCACCTTGGTGTCGCCGGTCGCGGCGGGCGGAACGCTGCCGGAAGTCACGTTAAAGGCTTCGCCGTAGATGAGGATACCCATCACGGACTTCACGATGTCGAACCACTGGTCGTCGCCGTGGGGTACAACCGGGCCCAGCGGCTCCTCGGAGATGGTGTTCGGCAAAATGGCATGGTCGGCCGGGTTCGAAAGGGCGGTCCGCAGGGCAGCCAACTGCGAGTTGTCGTTGGTAAAGGAGTCGCACTGCCCGGAGTCGTAGGCCGCCACCACGGCGTCGGTATCCTCAAAGGTCAGCACGTCAAGGTTCAGGTTGTTCTGGTTGGAGAAGTCCTGCAGGTTCAGCTCCGTGGTGGTGCCCTGCGTCACGCAGACGGTCGCCCCGGCCAGTTCATAGGCGGTGTTGACGCCGAGGCTCTTGGGGACCATGAAGCCCTGGCCGTCGTAGAACATGGTCTGGACATAGTTGCCCCAGCCAGCGTCACGAGAGGAGGTCCAGGTGACGGTGCGCACCAGCAGGTCGACCTCCCCCGACTGGATCGTCGGCCCGCGCTCGGCGGCGGTGATCAGCCGGATCTCGATGGCATTGGGGTCGCCCAGCACCGCGGTGGCCACGGCGCGGCAGAGGTCGATGTCGAAGCCCACGTTGTTGCCGGAATCGTCGATGAAACCGTAGCCCGGCACGTCGTTGCGGCTGGCGCAGATCAGGGTGCCCCGGTCGCGCACGGCCTGGAGGCGGTTTTCCTGCGTCACAGGCTGCACGGGCGCCGACACGGTAACCGGCACCAAGCGGGTGACTTCCACCTCGCGGGTGACTTCCACTTCTAACACTTCGCCTTCACCCACGTTCACTATCACCTCCCGCGTAACTTCCACTTCGCGGGTGGCTTCCACTTCCGTGGTGACTTCCTTTTCGATTTCCACCGTCACCGGCACTACCCGGGTTACTTCAACTTCGCTGCCACACGCCGCGACAGACACCATCAACAGTGTCGCCGAAAACATCGCGAACAGGATAAGGACCTTGGCATTCAAACCCATTTTTATCAATCGCTCTACACCCTCCAGCAAACTCGAGATTCTACCCCGGAGTCAGGCGCCGGCCCTCTCGGTACAAAAGTATAACCACAACAGCCCATTCATTGCCACAATGCGAATATGGATTAACCGAAACTCGTCAAAAAATTGCTAGGGGGCGCCGCCGAAGCCGCGCCCCCGGAGCCCTGTGAGTGCCGCTTGGGGCTAGCGCCCCCGCAGCCTGGGGTCCAGCACGTCGCGCAGGCCGTCTCCCAAGAAGTTAACGCCGAAGACGACGAGAGCGATGACGACGCCAGGGAATACGACCAGCCATCCCTGCTCATCGATGTGGGCGCGGCCGATCTCCAGCATGCTGCCCCAAGTCGGCACGCCCTCAGGCACGCCCACGCCCAAGAAGCTCAGCGACGCCTCCACCACGATGGCAAACCCCAGGGTGATGGTCATCAGCACGATATACGTTGCTGTTACGTTGGGCAGAATGTGCTGGGTCATGATCCGCAGTGGGTTCGATCCAATGGAGCGCGACGCCAGAATGTAGTCCAGCTCCTTGATTCGCAAGGCTTCGGAACGGATTACCCTGGTGGCGCCGGGGACCAGAATCACGACCAGGGCG
Source organism: Dehalococcoidia bacterium (assembly GCA_965216065.1). Taxonomy (GTDB): domain Bacteria; phylum Chloroflexota; class Dehalococcoidia; order Lucifugimonadales; family UBA3495; genus VXOI01. The sequence continues at coordinate 921,479 of CBDCFB010000001.1, read as the reverse complement.
ATAACCACGTTGTTGATGGACGCGCCCAGGGCGGCCATAAGTCCAAGGGCCAATATGATCGGCGGGAACCCCATCAGGGCGTCCACCAGCCTTTGCACGACCATATCGAAGACGCCGCCTGTGTAGGCGCTGCTAATCCCGATAACCGTGCCGATAGTAATACCGACGAGGACGGTCATCAGCCCCACGTACATGGAGATGCGCGCACCATGGATCAGGCGGCTGAGTACGTCGCGTCCAATGTTGTCGGTCCCCAGAAGGGCGCCTTCGGTCCCTGGCCCGCAGAATTTCCTTGTCGTTTTGTCGCCGGACTCGCATTTTGCGACGCCCACGTTCTCCGGGTCGTAGGGCGCGATGTAATCGGCGTAGACGTCCGTAGCCACCGCAAAGATGATGATTATCGCGCCCAGGGCGGCCAGAGGCTTGCGCCGGGAGAATCTAAGAATTGTGGAACGGGCCCGCTTCAGGGCAACAGCCAGTACGAGCACTACCGGCAAGGTTACCGCCGCTATGTAGCCAATAACAGCGTCAAGCCATGAAACCGTACCGAAGTGGCTGATGATGTAGCTTAGGCCAAAGACGGCAACGGTGGCGCTGAAAAAAGCGTAGAAATTCCCCGATGTGGAGCTCGCTTCCTCCAGAGAGACGGCTTCTTCAGCCCTAACCTGGACCTCATCCGTGCGAAACACGGCCATATCTCGCTATACCTCCGTCTGAAAAAGAGGGTAGAGGCGTGAAATATTCTTCATCGTCGCTCCTTTCCCACTCCTGACGTTATGCGAATCTGATGCGTGGGTCCAGCCAGCCGTACAGCAGGTCCACCACGAGATTGATGGTGACGATGAACGTGGCGACGATGACAATGACCGCTTGGATCATCGTGTAGTCACGCTGGAAGATGGACTCGATGAGAATCCGGCCCATGCCAGGAACAAGGAAGATGGTCTCAATGATCACCGTTCCACCGAACAGCCGGGCGAAAATCCAACCGGAGGTGGTGAGCACCGGCAGCAGGGCATTCTTCAGGCCGTGGCCGTAGACCACCGAGTTTTCGCTCAGCCCCTTGGACCGGGCGGTGCGCATGTAGTCTTCGCGGATGATTTCCATCATCGCGGAGCGGGTGACGCGGGCCACGAACCCCATTTCGTAGAAGCCCAGGGCCAGCGCCGGCCAGATCATCTGGTGCAGGTTGGTCAGCGGATCATCCCACAGGTGCGCGTAGTTCAGCGGGGCCAACCCTCCAAAATGCACCAGAAGAAGCAGGAGGAGGATGGCAATCAGGAACGTCGGCATGGCTATGCCGGTCATGGTGAACACCCGCGCCGCATAGTCCAGCGCACTCTCCGGACGCAACGCGGAAATTATGCCCAACGGCACGGCCACGACGACCGAGATGATCATGGCGAGGATGGTCAGCTCGACGGTCACCGGAATCCGGTCGGCCAGCTCCTCCATCACCGGGGCCTTGAACCAGTAGGAATTCCCGAAATCTCCCTGCACGACGCCGCCGATCCAGTCGAAATACTGGCTGACCAGCGGTTTGTTCAGGTCAAGCTCTATGCGGCATTCGATGAGCTCTTCCTGCGTGAAAGTGGCCTCACCGTCGCTGAGAATCGCGAGGCATACATCCCCGGGGATCAGACGCATCACCACGAAGACAATGATGGTAATGAGGACGATAGTGGGGAAAAAGAGCCCTACGCGTTTAAATATGTACTGTCTCATCTACCCAGTCCCATGCCGGGAATAATATGCGGGTGATGCCACTGCCGGGGAAGGGAGTGCGCACGGGAGCGGTTGCGACACCGCCCCCGCGAAGTCATATACGAGTCTAGCGTTCGAGCCAGATGTCCTCGTGCTTGAAGTGGGTCTGCACGGTCTGCGGAGCGTAGAAGTTCTTGATATCCTCACTGATCACCCACTGCAGGACGCCCCAGCCCAGGGTTATCCAGTGATTGTCATCCTGGGTGAACAGGAAGGCTTCCATTTCCTTGTTGATTTCCTGGCGGGCTTCATGATTGGTTTCCTGCTTCTGCTGTTCGTGCCAGGCATTCACCTGCTCGTTTTCCCAGTCAGTGTAGTTGCGGGTGGCACCCTTGAGGTACACACCGCCCATGATGCCGTCCACGTCCAGCACCACCTGGCCCTCACCCTGGCAGGCGAGTTCCCAGTCGCCAGCCTGCTCAGCCGGGCGTGAGGTGGCGAACAGGTCGTAGCCGGCAGCGCTGGGGTAGGTCTGGAAGTCGGTGACCACGATGTTCAGCGCAATCTCAAGCTGGTCCTTGACCACCGAGCACTGCTCGGGGTAGGTGCCTACCTGCCGCACATCCATGCGGGTCTCGAAGCCATCGGAGTAGCCAGCCTCGGTCATCAGCCGCTTGGCTTCCTCCAGGTCACCCTGTCCCTCGGGGGTGTCCTTGGGCCGCAGGCCGGGCCAGGTCTCACATTCCTCGAAGCTGTGGGCCAGGCCCATCAGCGGACATCCCACGCCGGAGGTGTTGTCGAAGACCAGGTCGTTCCACTGCTGGTAGTTGATGGCCAGCTGAATGGCCTGCCGCACGCGAGCGTCGTTGAAGGGTTCCTTCTTGATGTTGAGCATCAGGCCCCAGTCCGCTGTGGGCTGCACTGCCGCAGCGCGATACTGGCCGTCGGTGTCTCGCTCGAGCTCGAACACCTGGGTTGGCGTCATGTTGGTGAAGCCACCGTTGGACATATCGATCTGGCCGCCCTTGAACTGGGCGATCAGCACGCTGGGGTCGACGATGATGGTGTGGTCAATGGCGTCGAAATAGGGCCGTCCTTCCTTGAAGTAGTTCTCGTTCTTCGACACCTTGTAGAAGCTGCCCCGCTGGTACTCGTCGAGCACGAAGGGGCCGGAGCCGGATTGATGCTCGATGACGCTCTCGGCCAGGTTCAGGTCGATGCCCTGGTCGAGCAGGTGCTTGGGGAGGACCTTGACGTAGTCGACAGCGAGGAACTTGATGAAGGCGCCGGAGGCGAACCTCAGCTTGAACTCGACGGTGTCTTCATCAATCAGGTTGACGCCGCCGTTACTGGCCTCCAGGGTGTACCCGCGCCAGAGACCGGAGCGGCCCATCTTGGATTCGAGATCGCCGTAGCGCAGCATCGAGTTGTGGACGTCAGCCGCGGTCAGCGGGGTCCCGTCCAGCCACTCCACGCCCGAACGGAGGTGGAATGTAAAGGTCTCACCACCGTCGGTGACCTCCCAGCTCTCGCAGAGGTCGCAGACGATCAGGCTTGTGTCAACCGTGTCGTACTGGACGATCTGGTTGTAGAGCTGGCTAACAGCCTGAATGCTGGAAAGGGACGAGGATCCCTTGGGGTCCCAGTCGCGGCTGTCAGCGTAGGCTGACATATTCACGGAGCCGCCATAAATGGGTCCGCCTGCGGGAGTCGGGGTCGGCCTGTCAACCACAGCCGTAGCCGTTGGTGCCGGGGTGTTGGTGGGCCGGGTCGTGGCACCGGGCACAGCAGTGACAGCGGGGGCGCTGGTCGCCGCCTCAGGTGCGGCGGTTGCCGCGGGGGCAGCAGCGCTGGTGGCCGCAGGAGCGCTGGTGGCCGCAGGGGCGGCGGGAGCCTCCGTGGGCTCCTCCGACGAACCGCAGGCTACAACCATGACCAAGGCCACGATCAGCGCCAGCGGCAACAGCAATCTCAGATTGAGCAACCTGTGAATCCACATCTCTAGTTCCTCCGATCCAGTCGGTGATGTTAACGATTAGCCGCGGGACTGCGGGGATGTCCCATCTCATTCAGGCCATTCGGGTGGCCACCCTATACCCTTGGCCGGACCTTATCATTTGGCCTGACAAAAGGGCCGGACTGGCAAAAGGGCGCAATACACCACTCCCGCCCACAAATGGCGTTCAAACCGATGGATGTTAGCCCACAGCAGGGGCGCCGTCAAGCACAGGTTATGAGGCAGGTTATGAGAGGGAAATGCTTGAGACTCCGGTCTGTATTGATGGGAGTCTCAAACAGTCAAAAAGCGACTGAATTCGCAAACTCACAGATTGGACGGCTTACGATAGGGCTCCAGCAGGAGGCGGACGTCGGTGTCGACATCCGCGTCCACGTAGAACGGCTCGAAATCGGCGGCGCGGGTCCAGATGCGGGCCGCCTGTATCAGCGCCGCCCGCTCCACCGACGGCGGCCAGCGAAGGATGCGGACCGCGCTGCCGGAGTGGTGCCCCGCGGCCGTTGTGCCGTTGAGGCCGCGGCTGACGCTGAGGGTGTTGCCGTCGATGACCGTGACCAGCACCTGCTCGGCACCGGCAGTGCCCTTTCTGTCCTCTTCGGTGTCTCCGAGCACAATCGTCTGGCCCACGCGGAACTGGGCTCCGTCGCTGGCGGTGAGAGTGGCGGCATCCGCTGCAAGCGTGACTTCCAGGGCGGCGCCGGAGGGCTCGGCGAAGCAGCGGTAGCCCCACAGACCCGAAACGCGGAAGTTGCCCATGCCCGCAACGAACCCCTCTCCCCCTCTCCCACAGGCCTGGATGGCGCCGTACGGCCGGCCCCAGTGGCGAAACGGCGCCGCGTTGTGGGGCAGCAGCCGGTAGTCGCCGTGGTCCCAGGCAGTGTCGAAGGCCTCGCGGCCGTTCCCGGACTGAGCCAGCCCGGTGGCCGCGAGGAGATCGGGCACCAGCAGCCGGTTGCCGCCCGTCCCGTCGAACAGGAGCGCCTCGACCCGGGGATAGAAGTGGCGATTGCAGTAGTGGTCGACCCAGTCGGACACCGCCAGTAGCAGCTCGAACAGCTCGTCGTCGTCATCGGGCCCGGCGGCCGGGTCCTTGAGCACGCTGTCGTCCTTCAGCTTGGTCAGGTCTCCGTAGAGGGACCGGTATGCTTCACGGGCCATTTACTTCCTTCCGATTTTTCATATTTTTCAGATTCCCGGTCATTTATGGTCATTTCCGAGCACCCCCGCTCACACCCTTCACTTCCGCCCACGCCCGCCGTTCCGGCCCATGGTCGTCATTCCCGCGAAAGCGGGAATCCAGTGGTTCCGGGCTATCGGAAAGGTGGCGTACGCTTGGACTCTCTGGATTCCCGCTTTCGCGGGAATGACGGATGGGCATCGGGAATGATGGATGGGCGGCAGGAATGACGGGTGGACGACGGAATGGCAGGTCAGCAACGGAGTGACGGATGGGGGGCAGCTGACCCTAGCTCTCCTCGGCGTACTCGACGATGACCCTGTGGTCGGTGGACGGGGGACGCCCCCGCCAGCGGATGCTCAGGGGCTCGCCGCGGCGGCCGCGGGGACCCTGCTCCCTCGGGTAGGCGCGGGTCGACACCGACCCCCCGTCGGGCACCGCCAGGATTTCGATGGCGCGGGAGGGGTCGGTGATCAGGCTGCCCTCGGTGCCGAAGTAGACCTCGCAGAGATGCCGGTCATCGGAGGCCGGCTGCACGACCTTCAGCCGCACCAAGCGAATTCGGTAGCCCTAGGAGGGCGTCAGGATGGTCTGGCGGCCCCGCCTTCGCGTAGGGGTAACCTCCGCAGTGAGGAGCACGAAGGGGCGGCGGCGCAACGGCGGCCGGTGGGACGGGCGAGTGGTCATGGATATTTCTTCATCCTTCTATCTATCTATTTTCCCAGGGTAGGGGCGTCCCCTGGGGCCGCCCTATGGTTGGCTTCTTCTCGGCGGGCGGGGCAACCACCAGGGTTGCCCCAACGGGGCCGGCCGGTTGCTGTGGTCAGGATTCCTCGGTGTATTCAATGATGATCCTGTGGGACGTGGTGGGCGGCTCGCTGCTCCAGCGGCCGCTGAGGGGCTCGTCGCGGAGACCGCGAGGCCCTTCGTCGCGGGGGAAGAGGCGGGTGGAGTCCTCGCCCAGCTCCGGGATGTCCAGGGTGTCCACCGCCTTGCCGGGGGCGTCGGCCATGGTCGCGCCGGCGCCGAAGTAGACCTCGTAGAGGCGGCGGCCTTCGGCGGCTTCCTGTATCGCCCGGACCCGCAGGATGCGCAGCCGCTTGCCCTTGTTGGGAATGGCGATGGCCTCGCGCAGGTTGGCGGTGTTGGAGTCGTGGGCACGGAGCAGGGGCTCGTACACCCTGGGACGCGGCTGCACCCGGCGGTTGCGGCGGGTGGTCATTGCGGTATCGGGGCCAGCCGTGCGGCGCCCGGCGGGACCTGGGGATAAATCATGGTCCGTCTCCCTTTAATTAAGTAGCAATCCCAAAGTACAACGGGTGGCCGAGGGGTGGCCGAGAATCCGCTGGGCTTCAAAGTGGGCCACTGGATTCCTGCTTTCGCAGGAATGACGGAGTGGGTGCTGTCTCCTTTTTTTCAAATTGAGTGCGTTCGCATCAGTGTGATTGTCAGCCAGGGTTGTGATAGCCGGGGGGGCGCCCCCACCCCAGCCCTCCCCCTGAGGGGGAGGGGGTTTTGAAGAGCGCTGCTTTGCGCGCCAGCGGTTTGCCGACCCGAACTCTCGGCTAGACGCCGGTGATGTTGTACTGCAGTGCGGTGTGGGCGGCCGACGAGCGGGTGCCGCTGCGTTCCTGCAGGGCGATTCGGAAGCTGACGACCATGATGTTCTGGCGCTTCTGGGCGTCGCGAACGGTCTCGATGGTCAGCTCGCGCTTGAAGCCCACCCGCCACTGGGAGCGGTTGACGATGAGCAGGCGGCCCTTGGTGTTGGCGTTGCCGCCGCTGGTGACCTTGCCGTCAGCGTCGGTCAGGCGCATCTGCTCCGACACGATGACCGGGATTCCTTCCACCGCGCCGAGCTGGCCGGTCAGGACGGTGGCTTGGGGGCCGAACTTGTCCAGCGTCCGGAAGCTGTCGACGCTCAGCGACTTAATGAAGGTGTTGACGTCGGTGATGTAGGCCAGCTCAGACGGGCGCACTCCATACCGGCCCAGCTTGCCGCGAATCTCGTTGAACATGTCGGCGCTGACCGCAGCGTTGTGGTTGTTGGCCATGGCGGTGTTGTCCACCAGCGGCAGATGCAGCAGCCCGTCGAAGCCGACGAGGAAGTGGCCGGTGCCGGCTGTGGTGGCGGCGATGGTCGCCCCGTCGGCGTTGATGTTGTTCTGGGCGGTGGTGTCGCCGTTGAGGATGACGTCGTCGATGACCTCGTGGGCGTTGCGCAGCAGGCTCCGGCGCAGCTCGTCCATCATGGCGATGACCGCGTCCTCGTCCAGGTCGTAGGACCATGGCACCTCGGCCACGAGCTCGTGGGCCGTCAGCGTCTGCCGGGCGGTGGCCGGGGCGCTGCCGGTAACTGCGGTATTCTCGGTGCCGGGGTACCAGTTCACTTCGCCCAGCTGCAGGGGAATCTGGAACGGATTCGAAGGCATCTGCACCGTGTTGAACAATGGCGCGACGGCCGTCTCCAGGTTGACATCGTCCCAGAGGGCGCGGGCCTCCTGGGTGTCGACCAGCTCGTCGCCGGACCCGGCGGTCGTGGAGTCCATGGCGGCCTTCATGTTGGACTGCCAGTCCTCCAGCATCCGCGGGTTGGCGCCGGCGGGTTCGCGCAGCTGTGCCGACAGAAGGCTGCGAGCGCAGGCCAGGTCCAGGTGGTCCAGGCCGGCGTACTTGCCGAAGGGCACGCGGGGGCGGTCGGCGCCGTACTGGTTCAGCAGGGCCAGCTTCTCGCCCTGCCGACGCGTGTCCTGCAGCTTTGAGAGCTGGGAGCCGATGCGCTCCACCTCCTCGCGCAGGGGCGGAATCTCCGAGTTCATCCGCTGCTCGTAGAACTCGCGGATGCCGCCCAACTCGCGCTTCACCAGCTCCAGGCTTGCCGTTGAGAATGCTCCGTTTTCTGTGGTCATGTATTCTCTCCTGTTCTCTCTAAATTTCTCCGATTTTCCGAATTCGATGTAATCCCGAACCCGGCCTGAATCCGGCCTCGATACTCCCTCCCCCCTTAGAGCCTGTGAGACAAGTCTCTTTGGTGCCGTAAAGAGCAGGCTCCTGGGCATCTGCTATTCCTGAGAAAGAAGGGGACGCCCTCACCCTCACCCTCTCCCGGAGGGAGAGGGGATTTGCCACACGCCCTCTTATCCACACGCCCTCTTATTAGGAGGATGATTGGGAGCCGTTCACACCCGGGCCGCCTCGAGTTCCGCCAGCAAGGCTCCCAACGCGATGGTGTGCCACTGGATTCCCGCCCTCGCTTCAGACAGATCCGTCTCCCCGTGCGAGAGGATCGGGGTGAGGGCGTCCCCCTCAGCCTCCCGCCGCAGGGCGTGGCGGTTGGCCGGCACCGGGACGGCGCTGACCTCCAGCAGCTCCTGCTCCAGGTAACGCAACCCCAGGAATGCGCCGGTGCGAGGGTGGCGCCGTTCTTCCCACCGGATGGGACGGAAGCCTACGGACACGCCCCACTGGAATCCGTACTCGTAAAGGGCGGCGACCTCTTGGGCGAAGGCACCGGGGGCAAACTCCATCTTTGCCAACAGCCGGTGAGGCTCGGTCCAGACCGCGACGGCCCGACCGATGGCCGGGCGACGGTAGTCGTGGGCCCAAAGCAGCACCGGGTTGTGGCGGTAGGCCTCGAGACGCCAGCCGTCCGCCGACACCACATCGCCGTGCCGGTCCACTTCGTCGGTGGACAGCACGAAGGTCACCGCCCCTGCGATCGTGGCCCCGTCTCCCTTGATTGCCAGGTCCGGGGCGGCCGTCGGCGGCTGCCCTGGAACGCCGGACCCATTCCACTTGATCACCGGCTTGACCACCGGCGCTGCTGTTCCCGTATAAACCTGCATTTCTCCTCCTTCGTGCACCGGGTCTTCCACCGGGTCGTCCAACGGGCGCGGCAAACAAAAAAGGACACACCCGGTGGGGTGTGTCCCTCACTTTCATCCATCGTAATAACGGCCCGGAATAACGGCCGCTCGCAGCGTTCAGGGCTGCTTCACCGGAGCAGGCACCATCAGGAGACAGTGCGGCCTCGATTCGATTTGGAACAAGTGTACGTATTAATAGATGCAGGCGTCAACGGGCAACTGTCATCGGTTGCCTGAGAAATCGCCCGAGATCGCCGACTGGCAAAATGGGCGGCGATGTGTTAAATTAATCTGGTTAGCCCATAATTGCTGGAATATGGGGCGATATGTTTACGCCCCGCAACGCTGAGGAAGGAGCGCATCGAAATCATGGAAGTAACGACGCTCGCCATCGAGAAGCTCAGGGAAGTCATGGAAGAACAGGGTGAACAGGAAGGAGCCTTGCGCGTCATCGCCATTCCGGCGGAGACCGGGGGCCTCCAGTACATGCTGACCATGGAAAACGAGAGCCAGAACGACGACACGGAACTGAAACTGGAAGGCGTCAGGTTCCTGATGGACTCCGACAGCGCCCCCTTCCTGGAAGAGGCCACCATCGACTATGTCGAGAACTTCGGCGGGCAGGTCGGCTTCGTCATCAACAACCCGATGTTCGCCCAGGCCGGCGGATGCGGCTCAGGCTGCGGCTGTGGAGCTGGCGGCGGCGGATGTGGCTGCGGCTCAGGCGGCTGCGGCAGCCACTAGGCCGAACTGCCGACACCGTCGGCTGACCCCCTGAAAAACCAGGACCCCTGCCGGACAACTGGCACCGAAAACGCCAGTTCCCGCAGGGGTTTCTCTATTGCATGGATACCGGCGGGCTGACGGGGAACCTTCGACACAACTGTGCTACCATCCGGCAGAGTTCGCCGATAGCCGAAGCTCCGGGGGTAGCACCAATGAACCGGTTCCTGCGCCGCAGATGGGAGAGATTCACACATCCGGTTGGCCGCCCGAGATTTTGGAATCCCGTCCGATGGCGGTGGAATGAGAGAATCCTGGTACTGGGGGAGTCTATCGCGTGCATCTCGGCGTTCTTGGCCTTGATCGCAGCGCTCCTGCACTGGCAGAGCGCCACCTGGTTTCTGCTGGCCACGCCGATCGTGGGGTCTGCGTCGCTGCTGTGGTACGCCTGGGACACGGTCAGCGTTGGGGACCGGCCCCTGACCACCGGCAGCATCCAGAACATCCGGCAGGTGGTGCAGGGAGTGATGATGGAGGATGCCGGCGCCATCGTCGACTGGCAGCACCCCGACGACCGGGGCTCCATCCCGGTGCGCATCGAGTAGGCGGCCCCTGTGGAAGCGCCCCGGAGATTCGCGGGTAAGGAACTAGGAAGGGACGGGACAAACAGAAAGACCGCCGGCATTCGGCGGTCATTGTTCGAGGAGGCATTTGGATTGGTCGGGGCGGCCAGATTTGAACTGGCGACCCCCTACACCCCATGCAGGTGCCCTACCAGGCTGGGCCACGCCCCGACGCTGGTCCGATTATACCACGGAGGTGGCAGTCAGGGGCAAGGCAAGAAATGTAAATTGCGGTCTCGGAAACGTCGTCCCGAGGGTTCTTCCCCAGTCCGCCGTGATGGCAGTTAGCCCAATCAGCTCTACGCAGGTTCCTGGTTCGACGATGGTTCCTGACTGCTCAACCGCTGTAGTTCCTCTTCCAGTTCCCGAACCCTTGCCTCGGCCTGATCCGCCCTCCTCTGCTGGTCCTCGTAAGTCAGAATGGGAGCGTCGGTGTCTGGGTCCCACCACACTAGTTGGCCGTGGTCCCACCTGATGATGAGGTTCAACGCGGAACTGTACCCCTGGAGGACTCCCGGCGCGATCTCCTCTATCGATAAGGGACGATAGCTTTCGCCCACCAGCGTGTCGCCAGCCAACCTGTCGCCATGATGGTCACCGGTCTCGTCGAAGCGCCAGTACTCCCGAATACCCAGAGAGGCGTAGTCCAGCCGCTTGGCGCCGGTATCGATTTCGGCAGTGCTCGCGGAAGCGACCTCCATCACAAAATCAGGGGGCTTGCCTTGTTCTGAAACAATGTAGCCGTTGCTGGCGTGATAGTCCTCAGGTCTGACGTCGAACGCGACGAGGAGGTCTGGCCTCCTTGCCCTGGCGCGGTTGTACTCGGCCGATGCGACGATCCACTTGTCTGCAACCACGAGTGTGGTCTCACGGTTGCCCAAGTGCATCGCCAAGTGGTGGTTGTTCCCATGTTCGTAGATGTGATCGAAGGCGGTCACTTCGTCCGGCTCTCTCTCAGGGGGTTCGGGTAACCTGAACCTTGCGGTTCCCTGTGTGGAGGGTTTCGTAGTCATCTCGCACCTTGCTGTCCGCGTGGAGCGAACCGCCCTCTCTGCCTTCCATCTGGATCTGGATACAGTTCTGATGTTACGGTTCTTGCTAAGCCTCAGTCAAACTTCACTGGTGGCATTCCAAGGTCTTCTAATTGTTCCCTCTCCCTCCAGGGGAGGGTCAGGGTGGGGGCGTACCCCCGTTGCAGGCAAGGGGAAGACACTCGCGATTCTACCGCCTCTCCTTCCTTCCCCTGCAAGCCCCTGCAAGAGTTTGGAGAATTAAAATACCCTGGCTCGCAGATCATTCCCCATTGCCACCCGACACCGCTCGTGATAAGATTCACGATGAAGTTAGAAAAAGAAGAAGCAAGAGCAAAGACGCCCAGATGCTAGACGGCGAAACGAAGCAGAACATAATCCACGAGTACCGGATCAACGACAAGGACACCGGCTCCGCCGAGATCCAGGTTGCAGTACTCACCGAGAACATCAAGCGGCTCACCGACCACCTGAGGGCGCACCGCAAGGACGTGCATTCACGCCGCGGTCTGCAAGGCATGGTCTCCAGACGCCGCAGACTCCTTAAGTACCTGAACAACGAGGATGTCAACCGCTACCAGACACTCATTGGCAGGCTCGGTCTCCGGCGGTAGCAACAGCCCCGACTGTGTCGGGGTTGTTTTTCGTCTAGCTGGTCCCACCCCCCTGCTGTCTTCCCGACTAACTCACCTTTGTGTGAGGTCGTTCGTATTTATGGCAACTCAAATCGCTTCCCCCACTGTCGTACACCGCGAAATCGGCGGTGAAACCCTGGTCCTCGAGACCGGTCGGCTGGCCTTCCAGGCCCACGGCGCGGTGACCGTCCGTTACGGCGAGTCCATCGTGCTGGCAACCGCCGTGATGTCGGACCGCCCACGGGCCGAGGACATCGACTTCCTACCCCTGACCGTGGACTACGAAGAAAGGCTCTATGCAGCAGGGCGCATCCCCGGCAGCTTCTTCCGGCGCGAGGGCCGGCCCGGGCAGGAGGGCGTCCTCGCCTCCCGGCTCACCGACCGCTCCATCCGCCCCCTTTTCCCCAAGGGAATGCACAACGATATCCAGATCACCCTGACAGTCCTCTCCGCCGACCAGGAGAACCCGCCGGAAATCCTGGCCATGATCGGCGCCTCGGCGGCCCTGGCGATCTCGCAGATTCCCTTCGAGGGGCCTGTCTCCGCCTGCCGCATCGCGTACAACGACGGGCAGTACACCATCAACCCGACCTACGAAGAGAGCGACAACAGCACCCTGAGCATGGTCATCGGCGGCACCCGTGAAGCCATCATCATGGTGGAAGCAGGCGCCAACGAGGTCTCGGAAGAGGTCATCCTCGAGGCCCTCCGCCAGGCCCAGGAGGCCAACTTGGAGATCATCGGCCTCATCGAGGAGCTGGTGGCACAGGTTGGCCAGCCCAAACTGGAGGTCAAGACCGACAAGGATGCCGCCCAGAAGATGGACAGCAGCATCCGCGAGGTCATCGGCACCCGCCTCGCCGACGCACTGGGCGAGAACCTGGACAAGGTGTCCCTCGAATCCCGGGAGAACGCCCTGCGCGACGAGGTCACCGAGAAGCTGGCCGAGGAGTTCGGTAGCAAGGCCCTCTCCGAAGGCTTCAAGAGCGTGATGCGCGACGAGGTGCGCCGCCGTATCCTAGACGAGCACATCCGTCCCGACGGGCGTGCGCTGGAAGAGATTCGGCCCATCTCCTGCGAAGTGGGAGTCCTGCCGCGCACCCACGGCTCGGGCCTGTTCACCCGCGGCATGACCCAGGTGCTCTCCACCGTCACCGTGGGCTCGCTGACCATGAAGCAGACCCTCGACAGCGTGGGTCCGGTCAACACCAAGCGGTTCATGCACCACTACAACTTCCCGTCCTTCTCCACCGGCGAGGCCCGCCGGGTGGGCTCTCCCGGACGCCGGGAGATCGGACACGGGGCCCTGGCTGAGCGAGCCATCCTGCCCACCCTCCCCTCCGAGGACGAGTTCCCTTACGCCATCCGCGTGGTGTCCGAGGTGCTCAGCTCCAACGGAAGCACCTCCATGGGCAGCGTCTGCGGCACCTCCCTGGGGCTGATGGACGCGGGCATCCCGGTCAAGGCGCCGGTGGCCGGCATTGCCATGGGCCTGGTTACCAACGAAGACGGGCAGTACGCCATCCTGAGCGACATCCAGGGCATTGAGGACTTCCTGGGCGACATGGACTTCAAGGTGGCCGGCACTGTCGACGGGGTAAACGCCCTCCAGATGGACATCAAGTGGACCGGCCTGACCCAGGAGATCCTGGCCGAGGCCCTTGAGCAGGCCCGCGTCGGCCGGCTGCACATAATGGACAAGATGGCCGAGGTCATCACCACTCCCAACCGCGTGATGAGCCCTCACGCTCCCAAGATGATCCGGCTGAAGATCAACTCCGACAAGATCGGGGCCCTCATCGGCCCTGGCGGCCGCGTCATCCGCGGCATCCAGGAGGAGACCGGCACGACCATAGATGTGCAGGACGACGGCACGGTGACCATCGGCGGGGTGGACCAGGCCAAGCTGGAGATGGCCCAGGCCAAGGTCGACAGCCTGACCCGCGAGCTGGCAATCGGAGACATCTTCACCGGCAAGGTGGTGCGCCTGACCAACTTCGGCGCGTTCATCGAGCTGGTGCCCGGCCGCGACGGCCTCATCCGCAACGGCGATCTGGGCGACCTGGAAGAGGACCTGACCGAAGGCCAGGAAATCACGGTGATGATCCACGAGATCGACCAGCAGGGCCGGGTCAACCTGTCGCGCCGTGCCCTGTTCGGCGACGACAGCCCGCCCGCGCCGCGCCCCGAGGGTGCGCGCCCCGGCTTCGACCGCGGCGGACGCGGTCCCGGCGGCCCCGGCGGCCCCGGTGGCCCCGGTGGTGGACGCCCCGGCGGCTTCAGCGGCGGCGGACGCGGTGGCAACGGCGGACGCAGCGGCGGCAACCGCAACGGTGGCGGTGGCGGTGGACGCCCGATGGGCGGCGGACGCGGCCCTGGTCCTGGGCCGGGGCCGGGAACCGGAGGAGACCGCCGGTTTGACGGCGGCAACCGGAGCGGCCCCCGCAGCTAGAACGCGGTCCAGCATACGATGGTAAAGAGCGCAGAGAGCTTGTTTTTCTCTGCGCTCTCCGCTTTTATTGAGTGACGGCACACAATACCCGGCGAATCACCCCAACCGGAGGCCGAGATGGCAGCGATCAGAGTCGTGATACATGGCGCAACCGGCAAGATGGGCGTCGAGACAGTCGCCGCCGTCTGCCGCGAGACAGACATGGAGCTGGTGGGGGCAGTCTGCCACACCGACCGGGGCGGCGTCCTGAACGCGCCTGCCGGCGAGGTCCCGATGTACACCGGGCTGGACGGCCTGTCCCGCCTGCTGGACGAGACTCGTCCCGACGCGATGGTGGACTTCACCAACTCCGCCGCGTGCATGGAGGCGGCCCATGCCGCCGCCGCGCAGAAGGTCAACCTGGTGCTGGGAGCCAGCGGCCTGAACGCCGACCATCACGCACAGCTGGACGCCTTGGCCAACGACAACGGCGTGGGCATCATCGTGGCCCCCAATTTCGCCCTCGGCGCCATCGTGCTGAAGAAGCTGGCCGAGCAGGCTGCGCCCTTCTTCGACTATGTGGACATTGTCGAGTCCCACCACGAGATGAAGATCGACGCCCCCTCGGGCTTCTCGCTGGCGCTGGCCAACAGCCTCGCGGAGCAGAAGCAGTTCACCCGCAATGTCACCGAGAAGGAGAACCTACCCGAGACCCGCGGCGGCAACGTCAACGGCGTAACCGTCCACAGCGTTCGCCTTCCGGGCCGGAGCGCACACCACGAGGTGGTCTTCGGGGCCGCCGGGCAGACCGTCACCCTGCGTCACGACACCCTGGGCCGCGACTGCTACATGCCCGGCGTTGTCCGCTGCATCCGCGAAGCCGCCGCCAAGCCCGGCCTGGTCGTCGGCCTAGAGAACGTCCTCGGTCTGTGAGCACTGGTCCTGACTACCTTGATGCGTTCGAAGCGCTTCCAAAGACCTATCATTGGCTGTTTGCGGCGACAAACAAGCATCCTTCGGCCACTCCGGAAAGAATCATCGAAACCCTGCGTAACCCAACGCTTCCCGTAGAGGCGCAATTCAAAGGGAGGACGGGGTACTACAAATTCTTCGAACCCGAAGGCATTTGGTTTAGAGTGGTGTTGGACAGAGACGGTTCGTTACGCACTGCGTTTCAGGACGACCAGACGATGCAGGAACGAGGCAGGCCATGACAGACAGGACTTCCCGTAGGGGAACGCTGAACATCAACTACGATCCTGAGAACGACGTTCTTTGGTTGGCCAACGATAAGCAGGCGCCTCGAGGCTTCGATATAGTCAAGAATCGGGTTATCGCTTTCTTTGACCACGACGGTACAACTCCAACCGCCGTAATGGTGTTCGATGCCGCCGAATTGCTTGGCCCATTCTTCGGGCCCCCTGATGCAAAGGTATCCGAGTCGAGCCTCGTGATTCACGCCGAATCCAGCAAAGAGAATGCTGAATCTGCAATTGAGCAGTTTCTCAATCCTGATACGAGGAAATCCGACTCGCTCGTAATTGTCCACAAGAATGCCACCATAGAAACTACCTTCGAGAAATTCCTCAAAGCAGAGGGCTTGGACATTTACTACGACAGCGATGGAGACACTCTATCGTTGGGCAATGGGAAACCCGCTCCAAAGGGCGGCCATGATGTCGGGGGTGGGCTGATCGTTTTCTTCGAAGAGGAAGGCGTTCCAGTTCTCATGGAACTCTTCGATGCCGCTGAACTTCTAACCCCCGTCTTCGCTGAAGAGACGGCATCCAGGGCCAGTGGTCTGATATAGTTACTTGGAGGATTTCGTAATTCTCCGCTTGAGGAGGAGGGTACTCCCGTGGAAGACTTGACCATTGCCGTTGTTGGCGCTACCGGAGCCGTGGGCGCTGAGTTCCTGCACATCGTCGAGCAGCGATATGCCCCCGGCAGCCGGCAGGCACCAGCCAAAGTTGGGATGCCACGGTTGCGGCTGATGGCGTCCACGCGCTCGGCGGGCAAGCGCATCACCGTCGGCGGCGAGGAACTGGTGGTCGAGGAAGCCACGGAGGACTCCTTCGATGGCGTGGATGTCGCCTTCATCTCGGCCAGCTCAGCGGTGAGCCGCGAGCTGGCGCCTCACGCCGTGGCCGCAGGCGCCGTGGTCATCGACGACGGCTCGGCCTTCCGCATGGAGCCGAATGTGCCCCTGGTGGTGCCGGAGGTCAACGGCGCGGATGTGGAGTGGCACGAAGGAATCATCTCCATCCCCAACTGCTCCACCACACCCCTGGTGATGGCGGTCCACCCGCTCCGAGAGCTCTCACCCATCCGCCGCATCATCGCCGACACCTACCAGTCGGTGTCGGGCGCCGGGGCCTCACTGGTCGCGGACCTGCGCGAGCAGTCGGGGCGGCTCATTGACGCCGACCACGCCTCCACTGCCAGCGAGCCCGGCCAGATCGCCTACAACCTGATCCCCCAGATCGACCGGTTCATGGACACTGGCTACACCTACGAAGAGCAGAAGATGCGGCAGGAGTCGCAGAAGATACTGCACGACCCCGACCTGCAGATCTCAGCCACCTGCGTCCGTGTTCCGGTGTTCGTGTCGCACAGCGCGGCGGTGCACCTGGAGTTCGAGCGCCCGGTATCCGTCGGCGAGGCCCGCGAGGCGCTGGCGGGAATGCCCGGCCTGACCGTTCTGGACGACCCGGCCAGCAACGCCTACCCCATGCCGTGGGATGTCTCCGGGGAGGACGATGTCTTCGTCGGGCGCATCCGGCAGGACATCTCCAACCCCAACGGCCTGGCCTTGTGGATCGTCTCCGACAACCTCCGCAAGGGCGCCGCTCTCAACAGCCTGCAGATCGCCGAGGAACTCGTCGCCCGGGGCCGCCTGAAGCCCCGGCCCGCCAAAGCCCGGGCTTAGCCCGAAGCAGCCCACCGGGCAGAGTCTCCACACAGCGAGGGCGTACATGGCTGACTCGACGGTTCACTCTCGGCGGAGGCCGACGAAGCTCTGGCCGGAAAACTCCTTCTGGTCTGCGCGGGTGAAAACGATAGGCACTTTCTTGTAGCCCAGCGCGTGGTCGAAGATTCCTTGACTTGGCCGACGGCTTCAAACTGCAAGCGGCTCCGGGCAATCGGAGCCGCTTCCTCTCTGGCCAGTCAAGCCAGGAACTTCAGGATCAAGCGGGTTCAGCTTTAGCAGAACAACCTGAGGGCGAGTGCCAAATGCTGAATTCCTGTCGTTGAGCCGGGTGCCTGCTTCAGTTGCCGCTGCTCAAGAGGGCCCTGTTCCTCCATTGCGCGGTACTTTGGGGTTCCGAACTCCCTGGGCCGGGCTGATTGGCCTTGGGACAGGACTTTGCCATACGGTAGCCGATACCGTGCTCCGTGAAGATGTAGGAGGGGTTCCTCGCATTGTCCCCAAGCTTCTGCCGAAGGGACTTAATGTAGGACCGCAAGAGCTGGGATTCCCCCGAGTACTCCGGTCCCCAGACCCTGTGAAGCAACTCGTCCTGTGTGAGAACCCTGCCTGCTGAATTGGAGAGCTCAGTGAGCAGCTTGTACTCCGTCACCGTCAGTTGCAACGGTTGACCTGATACATTGACGGTCCGTTCATCGAAATTGACCAGCATGTCACCCAATTGGAACGTCTTGTCGCTGGTCGGTTCTCCGCCCATGGCCGACCTGCGAAGAGTCGCATTTATCCTTGCAATCAGCTCGGAAGGCGAGAAGGGTTTCACCATGTAGCCGTCCGCCCCCATGTCGAAGGCGCGCACAATATATTCCTCATCGTGCCGGTTGCAGAACACCATAGCCGGCAGGTTCAGGGAACTTCCGGCCCGCTGCAAAGTACGGAAGCACTCTTCTTCTCGTCCCGCGATGTCCAGGAGAATCAGTTTCGGCCCTTCCGATAGTGCAAGTCGTTCGACTTCGTCCAAGCTGGTTGTCGCGATGGTGCCGTAGCCCGCGCTGTGCAGGACTTTGCGAACTGTGGCCAGTAATCTGGGGTCTTCGATCGAGACGAGTATGTGACTCTTTTCCGTGGGAACCGGAAATCGCTCGTCCGCAATACCCTGAATGTGGGGGATTGGAACTTCTTCCTCGTCTTCCACCGACTGGAGAGTGAAGGTCAGTGTCAGCCTGCCATCTCCCTCGTCGACCTCAGTCCTCATCCTCCCGCCGTGCGCCTCGACCACGCCCCGGCAGAAAGCGAGCGCCAAACCCTCGCCCTGTGAGTACAAATCAGCCGCCTTGTTCTGGGCCTGCGAAACTCTCCTGAATAGCTCAGGAGAATCTGTGTACCTGAACGACGAAGGCGTAATTTCACGACGGGCAAGTGCGCCTTGCACTGAAACCGAGATGGCGACGTAGATGTCTACCATAGAAGCAGACACCTTGATTGACGAGTCCTCGTCGGAGTGCTTTGCTGCCTGCCGGAGGAAATTGTTCAGTACCTGGCTTATGCGGCGCCGGTCAGCCGACAGTGTCGGCAGCCCGTCAGGGACATCCAATTGGATGGCGATAGCGGCGTGGTCTCTCAAGTAATCCCGGCAAACCCCTTCTATCAACCCGTGAACGTCCGTTGGCTCTTGAACCACGGACAGTGAGCCCGTCTCTATCTGAGTCAATTCGCCAAGGCTGTTGACCTGACTGCGCATCTGGTCGGTCTGCTGGTCGATGATCCGCAGCAACTGAGTTGATTCCTTTGAAGTCATGGGCTCCAGTACGCTACTGAGGGCAAGGGCAGAGCCTTTGATGGTTGCCAGTGGCACCCGCAGCTCCTCACTCACCAAGCCGAGGAACTCACCCCGTTGTCGTTCCAGTTCTTCGAGAGGGGTCATGTCCTGGATAAAAGATATCACCGATACAACCTCCCCTGATTCAGAGAAGAGGGGGGCACAATTTACCATGATGGTCACGGTGTTTCCATTTGGGAGGTGGGTGACGATTTCTTCGGCCTTCACAACCTCGCCAGTCTGAAGCGACCTGGTGCCTGGAAGTTCCATGAAAGGGATTTCTCTCCCGTCAGTCCTGGTAAAGCGCAGGGACTCGTAGACACTTTCCATCTCTTCTTCGGGAACCCCCAGCAAACCCAAAATTCGCCGGCCTTCCTGGTTCATATAGGTCATCTCGCCTATCCGAACGTCGAACACAGAGACAGATACCGGAGAGACGTCCATCAGGGTTTCCAGTTCAACCTTTGCCTGGTGCGATTCCTCGTATCTTCGGGAGTTTGAAATTATGGATGCAGCCTGGGCGGCCAACATCGCAGCCACAGTCTCGTCTTCCCCGGTAAACTCCTTTCCTCCGTCCTTCTCCGCAAGATAAAGGTTGCCGACATGTTCGCTGCGATGGTACAGCGGCACGCCCAGAAAAGTAGTCATTGGAGGGTGATTTTCTGGAAGGCCTACAGATTCTGGGTGGATCGCCATGTCTTTCAGCCTGACCGGGGCCTTGACCCTGTTCAGGTAACCCAGCAGACCCAGCCCCTTGGGCGACTGAGTCATGAGTTCTTGCTGTTCCGGCGAGATGCCGTAAGTGTAAAACTCGCGAATGCCTCCGGAGGAATTGAAGGTCAGGAGCGCACCGTACCGGGCGCCAGTCAACTCTCAAGCGTTGTCGACGACTTCCTGCAGGGCGGCGTCTGTGTCGAGGTTTTCAGAGATTCTTATGCTGGCCTCGCTCAGTCTGACCAACCTGTCCTTCAGGTAGTCAACCTCGTTCCTCAGCTCTTCTGCTTCGGTCATTGCGGAGTTCATTTGCGATAGGACCATGTTGCCTCTTAAATTAGTTAATTCTTGGAACTGCTAGCGCTCACCCGTCCACACCTCTACTGCCTATATTCAATCGCTGTTGACAGAAGATATCGCACAGAGTTGATGCTGGAACGCAAGGGGTATCAAACGATCCCCTAGAGTCAGTGCTCTTGGATCTGGTTGCTAGCTTTCGAGCCACTGTAGCATGTTGAATTGTGAGAAATAAACAGGTAATACATTTTTGCAGTGACTTTCTCACACAGTGTTCACAAACCCATTTGTCCGCGTTCACAAAAATTCCACAACTGCCTACTCTCATTGTCTGTAGATTCCTTGGTCCTCACTTGGAGGCGTAATGGAGTGCGTTGGGGCGGACGCTTTACGAGCAATGCCTGGTAGTTCAACTCTATTCTTGATGGGTAAACCTGGAGCTGATGGGTAAACCTGGAGCCCGTTCGTGGTGAGCTTGTCGAACCATGGGCGGGCGGCCCTTCGACGAGCTCAGGGCGAACGGGAGAATAAACCACCAAACCAAAGAAGTTGAATCACGAGTCCAGTCGCACCCCGGCAACCTGAAGTTGTGATGGACCTGATGGTGGTGCGGTGGGCTTCGACTTGGCCCCTTGGCTAGGCGGGTCCGTCCGGCCCGTCGCCGCCCGCGATGTCGCCTGTTGGAGTGTCCCGGTGAGCCGTGCGGTGCACCATAGCTGTCGACCTGACCGTTGCGGAGCGGGCGATCTCGTCCGGGGGCGGGCCGTCGGGGAACTGCAGGGAGCGCACCGGGTAGTTGATGACGATCCCCTCCTCATCGAATCTGCGGTGCAGCTCGTGTATCAGTGCCGAGCGCAGCTCGAAGCTGGCCAGCCGGTCCCTGGCCTGCACGAACAGCCAGAAGTCCACATTCGACTCGCCAAAATTGTCAAACCCGAAATAGGCCCCGTATTCCCTCATCCCGTGGGGGCTGGTTTCCAGCACGGTGTTCATCACTTCCATGGAAACCGACTCCACACCGGTCAGGTTGCTGTCGTAGCTGACTCCGCAGGTGAGATACACATTCACCGGAGCTTCCGGTTCGTAGTAGTTCGTGATTATGGTCTCGGCGAACCGGCCGTTGGGGACCACCACCAGGTTGTTGCCCCAGGTACGCAGGCGTGTGCTGCGCCACCCCACCTCCAGCACGTAACCTGCGATTCCCCCTTCCATCTCGATGTAGTCTCCCGGCGAGACCACGCCCTCGGTCATGACGTAGGTGCCAGCGAACAGATTGGACAGCGTGGGTTGTATCGCCAGGGCCACCGCCACGCCGCCGAGACCAAGGCCGGCGATGAGCGGGCTGATGGGTATGCCCAGCGCGCTGATCACCAGCAAGACGCCAAGGCCGTAAATCACGGCCACCAGCACTCTTCGGAGCATCATCAGCAGCCGGGCGTCCACCGTGCGCCGGGGCTTCTTGTTCTGCTCCTGTATGGCCCAGTCCATCCCCCGGGAGACCATTCGTCCCAGCAGCACCACCAGCAGCAGGGCACCGACGGCCTCTATCAGGATGTTCAGGAAATCCTGGACCCTGCCCGGAAGGTTCAGGGTGAGTGTCAGGCTCAGGTAGATGCCCAGTACAACGATGCCGACGTTTACCGGCCAACGGGCGGTCTTGATGAGTATGTCGTCCAGTTCCGTTGTCGTGTGGTGGCTCAGGCGGGTAACCAGGGGGAACATCGCGAAGTGCACGATGGCCGCTACGAACATGGAAACCAGCACAACCGCGATGGCTATGACGGGATCCACCCAGGATTCATCAGGCAGCCCGAACTGGGCAAGCACCACAGGCATCTGCTTGTGCTCCAACTAAGTGAAAAATAGCAGAAAGAGAACGGAGGGAAACGCCCGGTCAATTATATCGAACGAAGCAGTCCTGGCAGAATGGCGTCGGCCGGGCCCTGGAGGACGATGTCGCACCACTCCGTCAGCGAGGTCGACTCAGGGTTCACTTCAATCAGGGACGCTCCGCGCTCCTTGGCCAACAGCGGCAGCCTCGCCGCAGGATTCACGGTCCCTGATGTCCCCACCAGCAGCATGCAGTCGCACCTTTCTGCCGCATCACGGCATGAGTCCAGGACATCCGGCGGGATCGGCTCGCCGAACATCACGGTGTCCAGCTTCAGTATGCCCCCGCACTCGCCGCACAACGGCGGAACATCCGACAGGTCGAAGCCGTCGCGGGGGAAACGCAGGCCGCACTCGAGGCACCGCAGCCGGTTGCGGTTGCCGTGGATCTCCAGGAGGGACCGGCTGCCCGCTTCACCGTGCAGGTTGTCCACATTCTGGGTGATGGAGCATCGCAGGATTCCCCGATGCTCCAGTTCAGCCAAGGCCAGGTGCCCCGCGTTTGGCTCAGCAGCGTCCACCGCGCGCTTCATCTGATAGACGGGATGCGACGGGTCCTCTTCTGCCGCCAAGCGTCTCACCCACCACGCCGCCGGATCGTGCGCGAACTCCTGGTATGAGAGCAGAGGCGGAGTGCCGTGCTGCGTCCACAACCCGCCCACCCCGCGATAGGTCGGGATACCGCTCCCCGCCGACAGCCCCGCGCCAGACAGGGCCACCAGGTACCCGGCGCTGCGAATCAGAGCCGCGGCCCGCTGAATGTCGTCTGCGGATGGCGTCATGGTGCGAAGCCTGTACAGACCTGTTCCCGTTGAATCTCGGAGCGGCTAGTCTCCAACAAGGCTGCTCTTGCCCTTCGACTGCGGTTTCGGCGTGTCATGTATGTTGGGAAATAGATGAGGACGCAGCAGTTCAGCAGCATGCTCAAGAACAAAGCCTGTAATTTCCTCGTCATCATTCAAATAAGCGACCAGATTCCTGGCAATGGTCTCTCCATTGCCAGAGGGCGCGCCATTCCTCAGGACTAGAGTATCCGTATCTGGATGATAGCGGATCGTCAGTTCCTTTTCAGTTTTTGGCGTCATGTGGGTTCTCCAAATCGTTGAGTCAATCGTCGGTCAAAATAGGCGGTGTGAATCTGATCGTTCACTACCACGACCTTGAGCCATCTCCGGCGTCCGGAAATGGCGCCGTAAAACAGCCTGTTCCCGTCCAAGTCATTCTCTTCTAGGTGCGGTTGAGTGATAGTTTCTTCTATCCATTCAGACAGCAGTTCAGCAGGGCCTTTTAGTTTTCCGGTACGAATAACACAGTTTCCGTCATTCCCGCGAAAGCGGGAATCCAGCGCCCGACTACCTGTGGTCGTGTTGTAGGCTGTTGGCCCTCTGGATTCCCGCTTTCGCGGGAATGACGGGGTGGTCTATTGGCTGGTCCTCGAGAAAATGATTTGTTGGGTTAGACATCACCCTTCGCGCATAAGCTCTTCGCTGGGCTGGGGATTCTGAACTGCTGTCGTCTTCCATTCTTTCACTGAAATCTCTGCAGCTACTCCCCGAACCCTTCCGCTCCCAGCAGCGGCACGAACCGGCACGGTCCAAGCGCGCTGATGGACACTCCTTCGCCGGTCTTCAGCACCAGCAGCAACTCCTGCTCCTCCCGCTTGCCCACCGGCACCGCCATCCGCCCCCCCACGCGCAGCTGGCCCAGCAGCGACGGAGGTATCGACGGCGCGGCGGCGGCGACCAGGATTGCATCGTAGGGGCCTCGTTCAGGGCATCCTGGGACGTCGCCCGCCGGCTCCACCACCAAGTTGCGGTAGTCCATCTCCGTGAGTGTCGACTCTGCCCGCGCCGCCAGCTCGGGCAGCCGCTCCACGGTCACCACCATGCCCTGCGGCGCCAGCTGCGCCAGCACCGCCGCTTGATAGCCCGAGCCAGTCCCCACCTCCATGACCTTGTCGCGATTGGATATGCGCAACGCCGCGGTCATTTCCGCCACCATCGTCGGTTGCGAGATGGTCTGTCCCTCGCCGATTGCCAGCGGAACATCCAGGTAGGCCATGTGCCTCGACTCAGAGGGCACGAACCTCTCACGGGGCACAGCCGCCATCGCTTCCACCACTCGCGGCGAACGAATCCGGCGGGACAACTGCCGCATCAACTCAGCCCGGCTCCGCTCCAATTCGTTCATACCCGATTCTAGCACGGGCGCTCATCGTTCCTTTCCGTTAGATTGACACTGCCTATGGGTGAACCTAGAATCGGAGCAAAATGGCATCTCAGGCTGGAGGGTTCATGCACGTCGGACTGGTGATGGAATGTGACTACCGCTATGGCGAGACCGAGCAGTCCGCTTTCGATGAGGCGTTTGCCATGGCCGAAGCCGCCGAAAGGGGCGGCCTCGACGGCGTGTGGCTGGCCGAGCGGCACTTTGCGGCGCCCCGCAGCCCGCTGGACACCGGAGGAGCCGGCATTCCGTCGGTGGTCTCTGCGCCATTGATTATCTCATCGGCCATCTTGGCCCGTTATGAACGTCTCCGGGTGGGCGTGGCGGTCAACGTGCTCCCCTTGGCCCATCCCGTGCGCGTCGCTGAGGAAGTCGCCACCATCGACCACATCAGCCGCGGCCGCGTCGAGTTCGGAGTCGGCCGCAGCGGCTTCGCTCGCGCCTACGAGGGTTACGGCATTTCCTACGCCGAGAGCCGCGAACGCTTCCAAGAGTCCCTCGAAGTGATACTCGCCGCCTGGACCAACGAGCGTTTCTCCTACGAGGGCAAGCACTACCAGTTCAACGATGTCTGCGTCATCCCCAAGCCGTTCCAGAAGCCCCATCCGCCGCTGCGCATCGCCGCAACCACGAAGGAGACCTTCCCCCAGGTGGGCCGGGCCGGCATCCCGGTTTTCGTCGGCCTCCGCGGCATGGACCGCCCCACCCTGGCGGAGAGCCTGGACAACTATCGCGCCGCATGGAAGAATGCCGGGCACGAGGCGGAACCCAGCGTCTTCCTCCGCCTGCCGGTCTACATCGGCGAGACCGACGAGCAGGCATTCGACGATGCTGAGGAGTCCACCATGCGGGCCTACCGCCGGCTGGCGAGCTTTCTGAGCAGCGCAACGGTCGGCGGGGCCAGGGCCATCACCTACGAGGATCTGCTGCGCGAACCCAGCGTCTTCCTCCGCCTGCCGGTCTACATCGGCGAGACCGACGAGCAGGCATTCGACGATGCTGAGGAGTCCACCATGCGGGCCTACCGCCGGCTGGCCCAGAGCTTTCTGAGCAGCGCAACGGTCGCAGGCGCCACTCCTGACGAGGAGCGTGTGGAGCGGGGCCAGCAACTCTCGGCCATCACCTACGAGGATCTGCTGCGCGACCGCCTGGCCTACGGCAACCCCGAAACCGTAACCAGGCTACTCCGCGATATCATCGATGAGCAGGGACTGGACGGCGTGGTCGCCGAGGTAAACGTCGGCGGTGGTATCTCCAGGGACAAGGTGCTGGCCTCCGTCAACAGGTTCGCCACGGAGGTGTCTCCCAACCTGCGCTGATGGCATAGCTCCCGGGAAGCGAAGAACAAAGGCCGCTGATTTTGGGTCAGCGGCCTTTTCCTTTAGTTGGTTCTGGGCAGAATGTAGTTGTCTATAGCGTGGGCCAGTCCGTCCTCGCCCACCATCGGAGCGACCTTGCTGGCCAGCTCTTGCAGCTCCGGCGGCGAGCCACCCATCGCAATGGGCAGTCCACAGACTCTCATCATCGGCAGGTCGTTGTAGCTGTCGCCCACGCAGGCCATTTCGCGCGGCTCCACCCCCAGCATCTCGCCCATACGCGCCACGCCGCTGCCTTTGTCTACCCCCGAACGAGTGAAGTCAACCGCCCACAGGCCGTTGTAGGGCAGGGAGGCCAGGATGACGCTCATGCGGGGATGTTCCCTGAACCGGACAACCAGTTCCTCAGCCGCCTCGCGGGAAAGGTCCAGTGCCGAGACCCGCACTATGTTCCAGTCGGGGATGTCCCTCACCCTGCGAAATGTGCCCTGAACATGGGTTGCCACGAAGTGGGCATCAAGCTGCTCGACCAGTCCCAGCACATCCGGCGCCAGCTCGGGCCCCAGGTTGGCGCTCCAGATGTGAGTGCACGCCACCGGGTCCAGGATAGCCGCGCCGCCGTCCGAAAGCTGCGGCCCCGTCAGGCCCAATTGCTGCGCGTAGTTGAACACATCCTGCGGCTCCCGACCGGTTGCGATGAACACCGGTATCCGTTCTGCCAGCCGCCCCACGGCGTCCAGCACCGCCGGCGTGATCCGCTCGTCGGGCCCGATGATCGTCCCGTCCAGGTCCAGGGCCGCCGCCCTGATTTGTACCTCAGGCTCCTGTTCCATCGTGATGTCCCATACACAAATGTAGGGGCGCACAATCGTGCGCCCCTATGCGCTTCCAAGGTTCCCTCTCCCTCAGGGGGAGGGTTAGGGTGGGGGTCGTCTAGTCGAAGACCAGCGCGGTGTTCTGGCGGCCGGGGCGTCGCATCTCTTCCAGGCCTTCCTCGGCGGAGTCGAAGCTGTTGCAGAACAGTTCGATGCCATTACCGTCCGGGTCCTGGATGTAGATGCTCTTGGTCATGCTGTGGTCGACGGTCCGCAGCTTGTCGACCTCGTAGTACTCCTGGAGCTTGTTGTAGTAGTCCTTCAGCTCCTCGTAGTCCTCGACCTGGATGGCCATGTGGTTCAGGCCGAGCCCGCCGTCGGCGACTTCCTGTGCGCCTTCCTTGGCCTGGAACAGGGCCAGGTCGTGGTGGACGCGGCCGCAGGTCAGGAACGTGCCGAAGCCAGGCCGCTCCACAGCGACTTCAAACCCCAGTACCTCGGTGTAGAACCTGGTCGAGGCGTCCTGGTCCTTAA
This sequence comes from Dehalococcoidia bacterium, assembly GCA_965216065.1. Lineage (GTDB taxonomy): Bacteria > Chloroflexota > Dehalococcoidia > Lucifugimonadales > UBA3495 > VXOI01. The sequence goes on along the minus strand of CBDCFB010000001.1, from coordinate 894,735 downwards.
CATTGATCACCAGATGCCCGATTCTCTTCGGTTTCGCCATCATTCCCTCCGTGTGGACTCCCTTCGAGTCGCTTTTCTAGTATTCCGTACTATAACGCCAGCGAGCGCCGTTTGCCAATAGCGTGCGTTCAGTCTGGCTCTACCCCGACTGAAGATTGTCCAATTGCTCCCTCAACCGCCTCACCTCTTCCTCCGCCGCCTGCAATGCCTCCTCGCTCTCCCGGTGGGTGCGCAGCCACAGCCCGCTTTCCGGGTCATACAGCCGCAACTCCAGGCCCGGCCTCGCGCAGACGTCCAGCATCAGCACGTCGCTGCGGCCCCGCAGAATGCCGTCGGCGTCCGTTTCCAGCGTTATCGGCTGGTATTCTCCTCCGACCAACCGCTCGCCCACCAGTTCCGGCGAGAAGAAGGCGCCGACGGGGTCATATCGCCAGTATTCGGAGACTTCCATTTTGGCGTAGATTTCCCCCTTCTCCGCTGCATCCCTCCGCCAGGTGCCGGAGGACGCTATTTCCATCACGAAGTCTGGCGCCTTACCCTCACGCCATACGATCCAGCTATCCCGGTAGTGCTTGCCGGTTGCGCCGATCACCACAAAAACGTCTGGAGCCACCCGCGTCTGGTTATCGTTCATCCGATAGTACATCAGCATGTCGCCGCCGACGAATACATCGGGCCGGCTTATGAAATGGTTTTCCAAGGCGGAAACGGTGTCGGTCAGCGCCACGTATTGTGCCTTGGTCTCGGCCATCGGTTCGCCATCCGAGGAAGGATACTCGATGCTGACGTCGTCTACCGTTTCCTCGATGGATGGATGCCTGATGGACGAGGTGCTGCGTTTAGCAACCATAATCGCTGCGCTCCGTGCGGAGGGTCCTTCCCATTAGGGTGAGACGGGACGGGTATACGATTGAGCATATCAACGGGAATGGAGAAATTCCAGCACCCGTTGGACCGCGCCGTCGCGGTTGTAACCTTAGTAGAGCAGCAGGGCGTTGCGGGAGGGGTAGTCTATTCCAAGAGCTTGAGTAGCTTCTCCTTTGCGTCTAGTATGCCAGCCATCCTTCCAAAAGGCCTTGAAATCAGATCGACCCAATGCTCTGGAAATTCTTCGTCATCGTTAATCGTCCCCCATTGCCATGCACCCCCGTGACGACGAATAAAGCCTATCAGGACGGAATCAGCTGATACTTCCACGATATCTTGCCCTAGAGTCCGGAATCACAAATCTTTCATATAGCTCCACTGAGAGGATGCCACTGGCCCCCAGCATACAAAACGGCTGCGCTTTTATGACGAAATACCCGTTTGGTTCATCCACCAAAAAGACGGTCCGTGTTGATAGCCAAACCAGCGTTCCTTAACTCTCTGGCAAGCGTTAACTGCCAACCGCCTGAGGGGTCAAATGGGACGTATGCGACGCCGTCATAGTCAGAAGGCATCTCTAGTTCTCCAATTACTAGGGCGCAGACTCTGTTTCTCCCAAGTTTCGCCAAAAAGAACCCTAATTCCAAAACCACGTTCTGCCTTGGGCGAGGCCTCAAGTTTTCCCGGTCCGTGGCTAACCCTCCAACATCGTCGGGTGTGCAAAGGATCACCGCGAAGCCAACGTCCGAAAAGTCCTCGAACTTTTCAACAATTGTCCGGCCCTCATTTGGCTGCTCGTGAAGTATCACCGCTTCCAGATCAAGTGATTCAAGGAATCTTGCCACCGTGTCCTTCGTACCACCGTCTCTGCCGTGGACAACAAATACTCGATTGGATACCAGTTGCTGTGCCATTTCTCTAGTTTCTGGCACAGGTTGCGGTGAATCATCATCTGGCCAATACTCCTCGACCTCCTCCAGCATCGATTCAAGGAGCGCTCTGGCCCTTCCCAATCCAGGTTGGTAACCTGCTTCTCGAACAGAGCCATCCTGTGCACTAATGTATGAAACTGAATTCACATATCTAACATCGAGGAATTCTCGGATGTGTCGTGAATCGTCCCCAAAGGCGTAGATGATCGCTAATTCAGTATTACGGCTCCACTTCAGAAAGCCCGGCGCCCTAGAATGTAGGCCAGTTAATTCTGGCAACACTTCCAGAGATCTGCTAAGCCATCTCATTGCTTCGGACTTTGTAGGCATCTCCTCTTCCCTTCAAGTCTACTCTTAGCGGTCCTAGTCTACCCCTCCCGCTGCAGAAACTCCCGCACCCGGTCCACTGCGCCGTCGCGGTTGTAGGTGCGGTAGAGCAGCAGGGCGTTGCGAGTCGGGTCACCGCCGAAGAACCGCTCGTACAGCACCTGCCGCCCGCCGAAGGCGCTACACGCCACATCCCAGGCCAGCCGGAACAACCGCACCCGGTCGCGGGCGTCGGCGGTGTCCGTCGTCAGGTACCGCTCCACCTCCGGGCCGATGGGAGCGTCGAAGTCCCCCTCCGACGGCAGCGCCATCAGGTTGCCCGACCCCAGCAGCTGCACGATCTCGGCCAGCCGCGGGTAGATGGTCGTGGGATACAGTGCCCGGCCCACGGTGATCGGCCCCTGCGCCGGGCACATCACGCCGAAGTCGTTGACCCACGCGTCGGCCTCCGAGGCCCGCATGCATGCTTTCAGCGTTTCCAGGTGCATGATGATTTCGGCGATTCGCTCCTGCACATGCTGCAACTCGCCCGATCCGAGAGTGTCCGCCATCAGTTGCGCCAGTCCGAGTATGAACTCGGTCTTGACCACGCAGCGGTTGACCACCTGGTAGCCGGAATGGGTGGTGGACTGTGTGGCGATGCCGTAGTTGTTGCACATATCCACGTCGCCCAGCAGGAACACCCGCTCCCACGGCACCAGCACGTCGTCGAAGAACACGATGCAGTCCATCTCCTCGAACCTCGAGCCGAGGGGATGGTCGAAGTTGGAGCGCCCGTAGTCGAAGCTCTCGCGGCAGATGAACTTCAGGCCCGGCGTGGAGTTGGGAATCGCAAAGGAAAACGCCTGCCGCCACGATTCCGGCCCCAGCATGTGCGTACGCGTGGGGTACACCGCGATCTCGTCGGCGATCGGCCCGAGCGTCGCCAGGATGCGGCTGCCCCGGACGACGATGCCGGCGTCAGTCTCCTTGACCACGGTCAGGGCCACCTGCTCATCCAGCTTGTCCAGCACCCCGGACTCGCGGCGGGGCTGCAGGTTGACCAGCGTGTGAGTCAGGGTGATGTCGTTCTCCCGGATGTGCTCGAAGTAGCGGTTAACGTTTTCGGCGAACTCCGGGCGGTTGCGCCCGAAGTACTCGGCGGCCCCGGCCCAACCGGCGAGGGACACGTTCATGAAGTCGGGCGTCCGCGCCATCATGCCGCAGCCCACCCAGGCCCAGTGCGTCATCATCTTCCGCCGCAACAGCAGGTCATCCGCCGTGCGCGGCACCTTGAACGACAGCCCCACCGGCTCCCCGGAAGACGGAGAGGGGAAGGTCATCGTCTCTTCGAGGCCGGGCTCGAACTGCTTGTCATAAAGCGCCGCCACCGACCGTACCCCTCCGGCGAGACCCGGATGCGTCGTAACATCGGCGACGCGCTCCCCTCGGATCCACACCTCCGCCGGATTGGCCCTGAGCCCGTCGATATACTGCTGCCCGTTTTTGGCTGGCATGGCGCCCCCTAGTTCATTTCCAAGAGCATGTTTGCAGGCTCAATATTAATACACACTCGCCAACGAGGGTTGGTTGTTCAGCTGTTGGCACAATCGATTAGAGGGTGTGTGACAATTGTCAGGCACCCACCTCGTCATTCCTTCGAAAGAACGTCATCCCGGACTTGATCCGGGACAGGAATCCAGAGCCCTCGTCTCCTCCGCGACCAGCAACTCCCCGCCGGACCTGCCAACGCAGCCTGCCAAGCCTCTCAATTCTGCCCATCCTTTAATCCTATGAATCCTGATTCAGACAAATTTGAGAGCGAACCAACTTTGCAATCACCCTGCAGTTCAGACAGTTGCCTAATTAATACGAACACATATACCATAGAAGTTGCTCACAAATGCGGAGCCCCTGAGCCTGATGCTCGGCATATCTATCAACGAACGAAATGCTCGGAAATGAGCGGAAACGCTCGGATATGAACGGAAATTCAGAGTTTTTCTGGCCCCAGCCATCTTCGCCCAATCCTCCAACAAGGAGAGCAACCATGACCCTCAGCCAGATCAAGCGAGAGGTAAACGCCCTCAAGCGCAAGTACGCCAAGGCCATCGCCGTCGTGCGCCTCAAGCGCCTCGCCATGGAGTTCTGCGACGAGTGGGAGGCCAACCAGCGGGAAGGCAAGCCCCCGATGCAGGACATCGAGGCCAGCCAGTGGTTCATCAAGCGTGGCCACAAGCCCAGGAGCCTCAGTCGCCTGTTCGACTGCATCCGGCGCTGCACCGGGAAGAAGGAAACCCCTCTCGCCATCGACGTCGTTAAAGCCCTCATTCCCTGGCCCTGGGGCAAGTACCGCACCATCATCGACAACATCTTTAAGAACAGCCACCTGTTCGAGGACCGGCCCCCGCGCCGCTCGCCCGACCGCAGGCCCGTCGACCCTGCCGACCTCCCGCCGGTCTTCCCCATCATGGCCCGGGAAGACTGGCCCTGGCCCATCCGCGAGTTGTTCCCCTCCGCCTTCGGATGCAAATCAAGCGCCCAGCCCGACAGCCCCGTACCAATCGGCCCGCAACAGGCCTCCCTTTCCAATGTCCGCCTCTGGACCTGAGGCCACGCTAACGAGCAAGCGCTTCAAATCCCCTCTCCCTTGAGGGAGAAGGTTAGGGTGAGGGTGGGGGTGAAAACCTCCGCACCCACAACTCACCGAGAGTACCGGAGCCTGCCCCCGCGATAGCAGGGCCAAAGGGAGCCCCATCGTCCTGTCGGCGACGACAGTTACGGCCTCAATTACTTATTGCCAAACATTAGAATCAGTAGCGCATACCCCATTCCATCCAGTTATCTTGTCCATCCTGTTGATCCATGTAAATTCACCATGAACCACCCGAAGAGAAACGCAGCCGACGACCGCCCCCGCAGTATCAAACACCCACCCCTTGTGATAAATTGCGTCCACCTCATGCCACCACAAGGAGAACGCGATGAAAGGCCGAGTTGTAGCCTGCACGGAGTACGGCAAGCCCTTCGAGATCCAGGAGTACGAAGTCCCGGAACCCGCCCCCGGCGCGGTGGTGCTGCGCATGACCCAGGCGGGCATCTGCGGCTCAGACCTCCACGTCTGGCGCGGCGACCAGGTCAATGTACCGCTGCCTCCCACAGGGCGCGCCATGGGCCACGAGGGCACAGGCGTCGTTGAAATCCTGGGCGACGGCGTAGCCACCGACTCCGGCGGCGCCCCCATCCAGAAGGGCGACCGCGTGGTCTACGCCGCGGTGTTCCCCTGCTACCACTGCCACCAGTGCCTCAGAGGCAACACCAACTGGTGCATGAACCGCAACTACCCCGCCGCCGGGACCTGGCCCTACTTCACCGGCACCTACGCCGACTTCCTCTACCTGCCGCCGCGCCATCCCTTCTTCCGCGTCCCCGACGGGCTTGACGACGACCTCCTCGGCCCGGTCAATTGCGCCATGGGCACCGTCACCACCGGCCTGATCCGCGCCGATGCCGGCGAGGGCGACTACGTGGTGATCCAGGGCGCCGGCGGCCTGGGCATCCACGCCACCGCCATGGCCAAGGAGATGGGCGCGGACCGCGTCATCGTCCTCGACCGCCTCGAGAACCGGCTGGAGCTGGCCGAGGCCTTCGGTGCCGACCACACCATCAACATCGAGGAGTTCAACACCCCCGAGACCCGCCTCCGCCGCGTCAAGGAGCTGACCGACGGCCGCGGCGCCGACGTGGTGATGGAGCTGGTGGGCCGCGCCGAGCTTCTGGCCGAGGGCATCGACATGCTCGGCAACGGCGGCACCTTCGTCGAGATCGGCGACATCGTCCGGGGCCGCGAGGTGTCCATCGATCCGTCCAAGCTGCTGCAGGGCAAGAACATCGTCGGCTCGCTGATGTACAAGCCCGAGTTGCTGCCCCGGCTACTCAACTTCCTGGTCCGCAACAAGGAGCGCCTGCCCTTCGAGCGCATCGTCTCCCACAAGTTCCCGCTGGCCGAAGTCAACGAGGCCTTCCCCCAGTGCGAGTGGGACCAGCGCCAGCCGGAGATCACGAGGGCCATGCTCGTGCCGTAGGTCAAGGTTTCTATCACATCTTGGCCAACTTAGCGGCCCCGGAATTATCCGGGGCCACTGTCTGCCAAACAGGCTTTCACGCTACAATGATACTGAGCTTCAGAGATAGAGAAACCGAGCGGTTCGATAACGGCGTCAGAATTGCAGCATTTCTAAAGTTTTGCCATCCAAGCCAGACAGAAGTTGAACAACTTGGACGATGCCATTTTGCTAATAGACTTGACCCGAAAGCGTGGCAATCGACTTGAGGCTCTTTCCGGCAATCGCCAAGGCCAGTACAGCATTAGAGTCAATCGCCGGTGGCGCGTATGCTTCCGATGGTCTGATGACGGACCATATGACGTGGAACTTGTTGATTACCACTGATTGAAGGTTAAGCCATGAAAATTGACGATCGGCCTTTCCAGAATGGCATGCCACCCATGCACCCTGGGGAGTCCCTTGCAGATGACCTTAACGAATTGGAAATCTCCGAGATAGAGCTGGATGATTTCTTGGCGGTTCTTCGGGGTACGACCGCAGCCATAGTTCAAGGTCAGAAGAACATTGACGCCGACTATGCCCTTCGTTTGTCTCACTTTTTCGGCGCTACAGCTCGTTTTTGGATGAACCTCCAAGTTTCTTTCGACCTGAAAGTTGCTGCAAAGGAATCAGGCCCCCACATATTGAAACATGTAAAGCAGTTGCCACCGGTTAAAGTCCCTGCCTTGCCAGGAGATGACTCGCCTCAGGCGGAAAGGTGATACCAGTGACCTGCAATCAGTCTGACTCTCAGTACCTATGCTAGAATGCGAACGATAGCCCCACCAGTGAGGATTGACGCATGAAATTCGGCCTGATGTATGAAATCCAGATTCCGGAACCACATCACCCCGGCATAGAAGCAGAGCGGTACAATCAGGTGTTGGCCCAGGTGGACTTGGCCGACGATGTAGGCTTTGAATACTTCTGGACCGTGGAGCACCACTTCCTGAAAGAGTTCTCCCACTGCTCGGCGCCCGAGGTCCTGTATGGCGCCATCTCCCAGCGCACCAAGCGCATCCGCATCGGCCACGCCGTGGCCCTGCTGCCCTCCCAGTACAACCACCCCGTCCGTGTCGCCGAGCGCGCCGCGGTGCTGGACATCCTCAGCAACGGCCGCATGGAGTTGGGCACAGGCCGGTCCACCACCCTCATCGAGATGGACGGCTTCGAGGTTGATCCGGCGCAGACCCAAGCCCAGTGGAACGAGGCTGTCCGCATGATACCGAAGATGTGGACAGAAGACCCGTACTCTCACCAAGGCGAGTTCTTCAACATCCCGGAGCGGTCCGTCATTCCCAAGCCGGTGCAGAAGCCGCACCCGCCCATGTGGGTCGCCTGCAGCCAGCCCGCCAGCTTCCGCCGGGCTGGAGAGCAGGGCCTGGGCGTGCTGTGCTTCAACCTGGGTGGTTACGGCGAGTTGGAGGAGCGGGTTGGCGCTTATCGCGAAGCGGTGAAGAACGCCGACCCCGTGGGTAGCTTTGTCAACGACCAGGTGGCTGCCCTGTGTATCGTCCACTGCGAAGAGGACGGCGAAGAGGCCCGTCGCGTCGCCGGGCCCGAGGGGGCATGGTTCGTGCAGATGGCCGAGAACCTGTACGCTCCGTGGGCCGGACGCGAGGTCCCCGACAGCTACAAGTTCGCCGTCGACGCCGTTCAGACCGAGCGCGTCGGCAAGACCGCCCAGGACCACATGGACTCGGGCGCCTTCGCCATGGGCACCCCCGACGAGGTCATCGAGGTGATGAAGAAGTACCAGGAGGCCGGAGTCGACCAGGTGCTGTGCTTCGTCCAGCCCGGCAACCTGTCCCACACTCGCATCATGGACTCCATCAAGCTCATGGGCAAGCACGTGATCCCCTTCTTCAAGTAGATGATCTCCAGGGAGAGGCAAATTATAGGGGCGGCTCATAGGGCCGCCCCTATTGATTGCTCGGGAAGCTATATCTGCTATATCTCGGGGGGTTGGGAGCGCCAAGTTTGATTCTGGGGGCTACGAGACGAAGCAGTCGCCCATCAGAGAAGATACTGCCAGTCACTTGCGTGTGATAGTTCAGGATTGCTTGCAGGCATCCAATACAAACTAGCCGCCGAAGCCCTGAACGAAGTCCTGAAGATGGAGAGACCTCACTGGCATTGTCCCGAGGCAACTAAGAAACTATCTCAAAATACAACGGGTGGCCGAGAATCCGCTGGACTTCAAAGTGGGCCACTGGATTCCTGCTTTCGCAGGAATGACGGAGTGGGTGCTGGCTCCATTTTGAGATAGTTACTAAGCAATACATGGAAAGCACCGTGAGTATCGCAAAACTTCCGGCCAAGTCTTGTGGCTCTGGCTCGAGACTTGCCAGTATCGAAAAGGAATGCAGTACCCGCCGTCGGCGGAGACTTCCCTGGGGACTGTGCCCACCTTCAGGGTGGCAACCTCAATCATGGGTACCGCCTGCTGTTTGTCCAACGGGACGTTTGTGGCCTGGGCTGCCGCGAGCACCTGGCAGTCGCTGTCTACCACCGCCTGGCAGTTGCAGGATGCTGGAAGTCCCTCCCTCCCATTTCCGCTGGTGCAGTTTTCCGGGGGCAGGCGGCTCTTTCAGACGTGTGCTGTGCAGTGAATGGTAGCCACTGATGTCTGACAGGCAAATGTCGGATGAGGCAATGTACATAACAATTCTGTGACAGAATTGGTGCTGGTGGATATAATGCCCCCGATAACAGTGAGGACACCCTTGAGCAGACCGGAGAATCGGACCACGCCGCGATGGATCGAAATCTCCCGCACACCGCAGCGGAACAGGGGGTTGGAGCTTGAAGCCAGAGGACCAGCCCAGCCTTGAGATGCGGGCATTGCAGGAACGTCTCACCAAGTTGAGTGAGGCCAGCCTGCGCATCAACGGGAACCTGGACTTCGGCAGCGTCCTGCAGGATGTCGTGGACAGTGCGCGCAACATCACGGACGCACGGTACGGCGGTATGACCGTCCTCGACGACGCGGGGAGGTTTGAGCAGTTCGTTACCTCGGGCCTGACGGAAGAGGAGCGCCTGATTCTGGCGGAACTGCCCGAGAGCGTCCCTCTATTCAAGCACCTGAATGGAGTGAACGAACCACTCAGGATCGACAACCTTCCGGAGTACCTGGGGGCCCTTGATTTGTCGGACTGGCGCCCGCCTGTCGCGGTTACCTCCTTTCTGGTAGCTCCGATCGGCAACCAAGGCGTACGAATGGGTTCCTTGTACCTGACCAAGGGACAGGAGAGCGGGGAGTTCACCCGGGAGGATGAAGAGACGCTGGTCATGTTCGCCTCCCAGGCTGCCTTGGTCATCGCCAATGCCCGCAGGTACCGGGACGAGCAGCGGGCACGGGCCGATCTGGAGGCCTTGGTCAACACCTCCCCGGTGGGCGTCGTGGTCTTCGACGCCAGGACAGGGGTCCCCGTGTCCCACAACCGCGAGACGCTGCGAATTGTCGGGGGTCTTCTCGACCCTGACCGCCCGCCTGAGCAGATCATGGAAATTCTCAGCCTGCGGCGGATGGACGGGCGGGAGGTCTCCCTGGAAGAGTCTTCCTTGGCGGAAAGGCTCACCTCCGGCCGAACTATCCGAGCCGAGGAGATCGTCATCCAGGCGCCCTCTGGAAGGTCGGTCACCACGCTGGTCAACGCCACGCCCATCTACTCCGAGGACGGCAGCGAGATGGAATCCGTGGTCGTCACCCTGCAGGACATGACCCCGCTCGAGGAACTGGAAAGACTGCGAGCCGAATTCCTGGGAATGGTGAGCCACGAGCTCCGCGCTCCGTTGACTTCGGTAAAGGGGTCCGCTGCCACTCTGCTCGACGATTCAGCGAATCTGAGCGCAGCGGAAATGCGCCAGTTTCACCGGATAATCGACGACCAAGCCGACCGCATGCGCCGGATGATCTCCGACCTGCTCGACGTGGCCCACATTGAGACGGGTACCCTATCCGTCAGTCCTGAACCGTGCGGCGCCGCGGCCCTGATGGACCAGGCGAAGACCTCTTTTGTCAGTGGCGGGGGCGGGAACGACCTGCACATAGACCTGCCGCCGGACCTTCCCGCTGTCATGGCCGACAGGCAGCGAATCTCACAGGTCCTCAGCAATCTGCTCTCCAACGCGGCCAAGTATTCCGGGGAATTCTCGACCATCCGGTTGAGGGTCGAGCGACAGGACCTGTACGTCCGATTCTCGGTCGCCGACGAGGGAAGGGGAGTTGCCGCCGAGCGACTGCCCTACCTCTTCCGCAAGTACGTCAGAATCGAAGGCGACAGCGCCGGACGGCAGTTCGAAGGGTCCGGCCTGGGTCTGGCCATCTGCAAGGGCATCATCGAGGCCCACGGGGGGCGCATATGGGCGGAGAGCGAAGGACAGGGCCTTGGAAAGCGATTCGCCTTCACGCTGCCGGTGGCCGAACAGGCCGAATCCGGACAAGCCATCAGCCCGCAGCGACCATCGGGCCGCCGGGGGCAGGAAGTGGACGAGCATGCCCGCATCCTGGTGGTTGACGACGACCCGCAGACGCTGAGACACGTTCGGGACATCCTCTCCAGGGGCGGCTACGCGCCCATAGTTACCGCCGACCCCAACGAGGCAGTCAGGCTTATGGAATCGGACAGGCCGCAACTTGTGCTGCTGGACCTCGTGTTTCCGGACACCGACGGCATCGACCTCATGCAGGACATCCTCGACATTGGGGAGGTGCCGGTGATTTTCCTTACGGCCTACGGCAGGGACCAGAACATGGAGCGGGCCTTCGACATGGGCGCCGCTGATTACATGGTGAAGCCCTTCTCGGCCACGGAACTCACTGCAAGAATCAAGGCGGCGCTGCGCAAGCACGCCGGGTTGGACCACGACGAGCCCCCGGAACCATTCAGTCTGGGCGATTTGAACATCGACTATTTCCACCGGCGGGTTCATGTGGCTGGCCGACAGGTCCATCTCACGCCCATCGAGTACGACCTGCTTCGAGTCCTCTCCGTCAATTCGGGAAGGGCACTCAGCCATGACCAGTTGCTGCGAAGAGTCTGGCACATAACGACCGCCGGCGACCCCCAGGTGGTCCGCACACACCTGCGCAGGCTAAGGCGCAAGCTGGGAGACGACGCCGACAACCCCTCATACATCTTCACCGAGCCGGGCGTCGGCTACAGGATGCCCGAAGGGTAATCTGCCCACCGAAACGCATCCCAGCCGATATGCGAGTTTTGTAGGACGATCTGGACCGTAAAGTCAGGAAAGTCAGGAGAATCGTCCCATGAAGAGTACCCGGTACCCCTCGGGGCAGGCCGCGGCTGCTCTCTGAAGCGCCCCGGCAGGCAATAGCTGAAACCAGGACCCGACCTGGCGACACCGACGTCTTCGCCCGGTACACCGCACCTTGCCAGACCAGCGCGTCATCGTTCACACTTATGCTCATACAGCATCGGACAACGCCATGCTCATCCTGCACGCCGCCCAAGTGGAAGGACAACTAGTCCTCTGGAGCGAGGACTCCGAACCACGCCAGACGTCGCCCGACCGGCAGCTGGATGGGAACCATCCCTACAGCGCCCAAGCCCAGGTCATAGCCGAAGCGATCGGCCTCGAAACGATCGACGACAGCTACGCAAGCGCAATCGCCTGGCTGCCCAGCCGGGGCGACGCCCCCGTGCCTTCCAGCCCGATGGCCGGCCCAATGCACAGGTCGCGAGCCAAGCCGCGCATCAGGCCATGGACCGTGGCAACGCTCCGCTTGACACCGGAGCAAGCCGTCCAGCTGCTGCAGAAGTGGTATGGGCGACAGGTCGTGAAACCGGGCGTCGCCATCGGGACCGATCTGTCCTACTGGACCCACGCTCTGCAGCTGGCGGTCTCCCTGACGGCCCGTCAACAGTTCCTGCCAAGCCTGTCCGAACGGGGCGGGCAGACCGTGGGGACTTGGATTCCGGTGTTCATCGGCGAGGATGCCCACCGGCTGGCCGAGCTGGCCGGACTGATGCCGGCGTCGGCCAGGGCGCTCACCGGCACAGGGGCCACCGAACCGCCGGCCACCGCGGCCCAAGCGGTCCTCCGGGAGTTCATAGCAGTCCAAGTCGACCTCCTGGCACGCGCCGGAACGGATACCGTACACGGGACGCAACCGCAGTTCGACTCCGCCCATGACGCTTGGCTGTCCGCCCTGTCCCTGCTCAATCCGGAGGTCCGGAGCAACCCGGCACAGCTCCAGCAGCTCCGCCGCCAGGTGGCCGAATGGCAAAGGCCCCTCGCCATCGCGGCCAACTCTCCATACCGGCTCTGCCTCAGGCTGGAGGAGCCGCCCGAACTCGACCTGGACGACGAGGCGCCGGCCATCTGGCAGGATGACTGGTACCTTCGCTACCTGCTCCAGCCCCACGACGACCAGAGCCTGCTGCTCCCCGCAGAGGCCGTGTGGAAGAATCAGGTCAATGGACCGCACCCGGACTTCAACCCCGCCGAGTTCCTGTTGAGTTCCCTGGCCCAGGCCGGCTCGGTATGCCCACCCATCACCGACAGCCTGAAGCGCAGGCAACCCGCCGGATACCGGCTGAACACCGAGGAAGCCTACGGGTTCCTGGAAAGCCAGGCCGCCGCGCTGCAACAGGCCGGGTTCGGCGTGCTGCTGCCCGCTTGGTGGACCCGGCAGGGCACCAGGGCCCGGCCGGGCATCCGGGCCAGGGCCAAGGCCCCGGCCATGCAGGGCGGTTCCGGCATGACCATGACCTCCCTGATCGATCTCGACGTCGAGATGGCCTTGGGCGACGAACCCATATCCGTGCAGGAACTGGAGGAGCTCGCCGAGCTGAAGGTGCCGTTGGTGCGGTTCCGGGGCCAGTGGGTGGAGATCAACGCCGATGACATCCGGGCGGCAGCCGATTTCTGGCGCAACCGGGAGCAGATCAGCCTGCGGGAAGTCGTGCAGATCGGGCTGGGCGCCGACCAGCGGGCCCAGGACGACAACGTCTCCCTGGCGGCCGGCGACTGGCTCCGTGAGCTCCTGGAACGCCTGCAGCAGAAGGGCCGGATAGAGCAGATGGACACCCCCGAGGACTTCGTCGGCCAGCTGCGGCCCTACCAGCAGATGGGCTACTCGTGGCTGGCCTTCCTCAGGGACTGGGGGCTGGGAGCGTGCCTGGCCGACGACATGGGCCTGGGCAAGACCGTCCAGACCCTGGCCGCCCTGCAGCAGGACCGCCAGCAGGGCAACGACCGGCCCAACCTGCTCGTCTGCCCGACATCCGTGATCAACAACTGGCAGCGGGAAGCCGCCAGGTTTACGCCGGACCTGGCCGTGCTGCTGCACCACGGCTCGAACCGCCATCGTGGAGCTGCCTTCCGCAGCCAGGCGGGCGGCCACCATCTGGTCGTCACCAGCTACGGTACCATGCACCGCGACCGGGACCTGCTCGGCTCCGTACCCTGGCGGGCGGTGATCCTGGATGAGGCCCAGAACATCAAGAACCCGGCGTCCCAGCAGGCCCGGACCGCCCAGGGGCTCCAGGCCGACTACCGGATCGCCCTCACCGGCACGCCGGTGGAGAACCACGTCGGCGACCTCTGGTCGATCATGCAGTTCCTGAACCCCGGCCTCCTGGGTTCCCAGGCCGAGTTCAAGCGCAACTACTTCCAGCCTATCCAGACCGTCCGGAACGGAGCGGCTGCAGCCCGCCTGCAGAAGGCCACCGGACCCTTCATCCTGCGCCGCCTGAAGACCGACCGGTCCATCATCGACGACCTGCCCGACAAGAACGAGACCAAGCAGTACTGCAGCCTGACCAGGGAGCAGGCAACGCTCTACCAAGCCGTGCTGCGCGAGGCGGAGGCCCGGCTGGAATCCGCAGAGGGCATCAAGCGCCGGGGGTCGATCCTGGACACCCTGACCAAGCTCAAGCAGGCCTGCAACCACCCCCGCCAGCTGCTGGGCGACAACTCCGCGGTCACCGGCCGCTCCGGGAAGCTGGCCCGCCTGCAGGAAATCCTCGATGAGGTACTTCCCGGCGGCGACCGGGTGCTGGTGTTCAGCCAGTTCGCCGAGATGGGAGCCATCCTGCAACAGCACGTGCAGGAGACCTACGGCCTCGAAACCCCATTCCTCCACGGCGGCGTCGCCCGGAAACAGCGGGACCTGATGGTGCAACGCTTCCAGGACGACCCCGACGGCCCGCAGGTGTTCGTCCTGTCCCTCAAGGCCGGGGGCTCCGGCCTCAACCTGCCACGGGCCAACCACGTCATCCATTACGACCGGTGGTGGAACCCGGCCGTGGAGAACCAGGCCACCGACCGGGCCTTCCGCATCGGCCAGACCAAGGACGTCCACGTCCACAAGCTGATCTGCGCCGGCACGCTGGAGGACCGCATCGACCTCATGATCGAAATCAAGCAGGAGACCGTCGACCAAGTGGTGGGAGCCACCTCGGAACGGTGGCTCACCGAGCTCTCCAACGCCGAACTCCGGGACGTGCTGGCCCTCAGCGCGAACCCGGTGGACTGACTGATGGAAAGCAGCCCAAGCTCCTTCCCAGAGCAGGAACGATGATGAGCTACAACGACTACCTGTACACCAAGCCGATTGAAGTCAGAGGCGGCATCCGGGCCGGGTCGAAACGAGGCGCCTTCGGCTCCAGCTGGTGGGCCAAGCGGTGGCTCCACACCTTGGAGGAATTCCAGATCGGCAGCCGCCTCGGCCGGGGCCGCTCCTACGCCCGCCGGGGACAGGTCATGTCCATCGACATTCAGCCCGGCGGCGTCACGGCCAAGGTGCAGGGCTCCCGCAAGCGTCCCTACAACGTTAGCATCGAGGTCCGGACCATCAGCCCACCGGACTGGGAACGCCTCCAGGCGGCCATGGCGGAACAGCCCATCATCGCCGCTAGCCTGCTGTCGGGGCGCATGCCGGACAACATCGAGGACACCTTCCGGGTCGCCGGCCTGTCCATGTTCCCCGACCGGCAGGGCGACCTGGAGACGGACTGCTCGTGTCCCGACTGGTCCAATCCATGCAAGCACGTTGCCGCCGTCTATCTGCTTCTGGGCGAGGAGTTCGACCGGGACCCCTTCCTGATCTTCCGGATGCGGGGCATGGACCGGGAGGACCTGCTGGGCCCGGAGTTCCGCCGCTCGGCCCAGACCCTGGAGGGACCCACACTGCCCGCCGAGCCCCTGCCGGCGGAACCCGGCGAGTTCTGGTCCAGCCCGCTGGCGGCGCTGCGGGAAAAGGACCACGCTGGCCCGGCCGTCATACCCGACCTGGCTGCCGCGCTGCCCCAGCAGCTGGGCCGGTTCCCGCTATGGCAGGGCAATCTGGAATTCGTCCCGGCAATGCAGGACATCTACCGCGCCGCCTCGCAGCGGGCCGTCGAGCTCCACATGGGGCCGGGAGAACCGCCCGACATCCCAGCACCGGAGATCTAGACGGAGCAGGCACGGGACACAACCACGGCTCCCGTACGCCAGCACTTAAACGACGGGATTCTTCAACGACGGGACTGAGGTGGCGGTCCCGGCCTGACGGTACGGCACCCGGTGCGACGCCTCTCGAGGGAACGGGCGCGCCCGTTCGTTGAGTAGCTGTGGCTAGAGGACGCCCGAAGGCCGAACGATAAGGCCACACGCTCCCATGCCAACTGGCGGCCAACGACGGTCGGAAGTACGGAGGCCACTGGATTCCCGCTTTCGCGGGAATGACGGACTGCGGATATGGCGGGTAGGACGGAACGTGGGAATGGCGGGTAGAACGGGAATGACGGACCGAGGGTATGACGGGTAGGACGTACTGCGGGAATGACGGGCAGAGGGTATGGCGGGCAGAGGGAGAGGGAGAGGGGATTTGCCACACACCCTCTAATTGTCGTTGATCAGGGGGGCGGCCCTTTGGTCTCCTTCCAGTTCCTGGCCTGGCGTAGCATCTCCGACGCGTTGGTGCGGGTTGCGCCGCTATCGGAACCCAGCATCTGACTGAGCTCCGTCACCCTGGCCTCGCCGTCCAGAACCTCCACGGATGTGACGGTCCTATCATGCGAGGCAAGTTTCGTAACCTTGGCGTGGTGGTCTGCGTAGCACGCTATTTGCGGGAGGTGAGTTACACATAGCACCAAGTGGCTCTGGGAAAGACCCCATAGTTTCTGACCCAGAACACTCCCGACTCGACCACCTACACCCGCATCCACCTCGTCGAACACTAGTATTGGGATCTGGTCAGCCGTGGACAGGATGGTCTTTATGGCGAGCATCAACCTGGAGGCTTCCCCACCCGAGGCGATCCTGGCCAGGGGCCGTGGCGGTTCGCCCGGGTTCAGCGAGATCAAGAATTCCACGGAGTCTATACCGGTCTCGTTGAACGCGAGGTGCCTGATAGACTCCCCTTCCAAAGAAGGTGTTGCGTACGGGACCCCAGCCGCGGTCCCAACCGGCACACCGTCCTCAGAATCTGATTGACGGATATCCACAAGCACTTGGGCATACCCGAAGGCCAGCCCGGCGGCCTCCTCCTGTATCGCATCGGCCAAGCCCCTGGCTGCGTGTTGCCGGGCTTCGGAGAGCTGACCCGCAAGCCTGCCGACCTGCCTTCGAAGGTCCATCTCTCTAGCCTTCAAATCCTCCACACGCTCTTCCCTGTGGTTTAGCTTTTCCAGCTCCTGCGAGGCCCTCTCGCCGAAGGCCAGGATTTCCCCGATGGTGCTGCCGTACTTCCTCTTGAGACGGTTGATCAAGTCCAGACGCTCCTCAAGCTCCTGAAGACGGTCCGGGCTGTATTCGATGCCGTCACGATAGCTTCGGAGTACTCGCGCCAACTCGTCCACCTGGTGCATCAAGGCATTCACAGACTCGAGGGTCTGCGTCAATGAGGGGTCCAATTGCTCCAATTGGGAAAGGTCCTTGGACACCTCCCCGATAAGGTCAATCACCGATTCGCGCCGGTCGACGCTATCGTATAAGGCTCCGTAGGCGTGGTCGGACAGTGTGATAATTCGTTCCGCGTTGGCGACCCGGTCCCTCTCCAGGGTCAGGTCATCATATTCACTCGGGCGTAGATTTGCTGTGCTGATTTCCCCTACCTGATACTCCAGAAAATCCGCCCGTTGAGCAACCTCCGCTTCATCCCTCCGCAGCCGGTCCAGCTCCTGGCGCACCTCCGTCAGCTGGCGGGCCCCCTCTGCAACCCCTGTGCGAAGCTGCCATAGCCCTCCATATTTGTCCAGAATATCCAGGTGCTCACGTACGCGGAAAAGGGATAGGTGCTGATTCTGGCCATGGATGTCCACCAAGTATTGGGCCAGTGTGCTCAACAGTCTGAGAGGTACGATTCGCCCATTCACGCGGCAGGTGTTGCGCCCGTCCAGGTTGACCTCCCGAGCGAGAATTATCTCCTCTTCGCCAACTTCAATTTCGTACTCATCCAGGGCAATTTTGACTTCCTGAGAGATGCCGCCGCCAAGCAGGAAGATGCCTTCCACTCTGGACTGGCGCGCACCGGAGCGAACCATGCCAACATCGGCGCGTCCTCCAATCAGAAAGCCAAGCGCATCCACGATGATCGACTTGCCGGCCCCCGTCTCCCCGGTCAGCACACTAAAGCCGGGAGCCAGCTCAATGTCGAGCTGTTCTATGGTGGCGAAGTTGGTGACACTAAGGAGCCTGAGCATGGCTATGTCCGACACTACACCCCTCCGAGCAATGCCCTCTGGTCACAGTGCCCTTTGGTCTGCCCAAATTGACGGTCACCCTTGGCGCTCATGCAAAATGCAACGTCCAGATATAGCGAGGGACAGAACCCTGCTTCCACGCCTGTTGCCTAACCAGATTATGTTACTGACATTCTAGCCGCTGATTCCCGTTCCGGCCAAAGCTGATTCGCCTCCGTAACGCTGTTCCACTGCACGCTCATCGGAAGAAACGTAGACCAGTCTCTTGGCCATGACGCCGCGACAGCCCTTCACTCCGCGCTGCAGGGTCCGCACCGGGGCGTCGCTGCGCCGTCCTGGATGGGCTGACCAAAGCCGTGCCAGCAGATCCTTGGCGTGGGCGTGGGGGTCCTTCTGAGGCCGCAACAACACTTCGCACCACACATCATAGGTTCGGCGACCCTTGCTACTATTCGGCCTGCTGCGACCCAGTTGACGTCGATCTGCCGCACCAAGGACCACCCTGCTTCAGTGAATTTCCCACAACGCAATCAGGATGCCAGTTGATGCTGAACACCCCGCGCGCCTGCCAGAACCCCCCCTCCTTGCGCTGTCGTTGTAATATTGGGGTAATGCCCAGCAAAGTCCCGGTCAAATGCGCCATTCCCGGCTGCCACCGCCGGATCAAAATCACCCTCGCCGAACGCGAGGAACTGAGGCGGGTGGGACGCGATAACAACGCGACGGCGGGCGTCGTATGCTCCGCCGACGTGAAGGCCGCCCTCAACTTCGAATTCGACGATATTGACGTCGATGTCCCGCTGGGAGAACTCTTGGTCGAGGCGTCCAGGGAAACTCCCCGTTGGCGCGTATTATTGACCCCGCTGCCCTTGGCAGCAGGTAATACTGACGACCAGCCCACGCCGAAGCAGGTAGACAGGCTCATTTAGTTCACCCGCACTGGTTGGCCACTCCCGGGAGAATTCAAGAGTGTTCCGGAGAAGCTCGAAGGATGGCCAGCCTCTCCATCCCACTGCCGGGGCCGTGTTGACGCTGGTTGGGTTGGCAATAATTGCCACGGAAGGGGGAATTAGATACGAATTCGGCGAGAAATGGGCCGGCATGGGCAGCAGGAGGAAGAAGGAGTGGTGGAGACAGGGGGGGTCGAACCCCCAACCTCGGCATTGCGAACGCCGCGCTCTCCCAATTGAGCTATGTCCCCACTGTGAGCCAACCGGAACGAGCGGAACATTCGGGGCTCACTTCAAATCGTAGGGCTGTGCGCGGTTTACTGTCAAGTCGCAATGCGGGCGGGCAGGGCCTTTTAGTATTCTATGGCAACTTTGCGAGTCCGTTCGTGGTGAGCTTGTCGAACCATGAAGGGACGGCCCTTCACAGGCTCAGGACCAACGGGTTTGTCGACAACTAAAAGACCCTGGCGGACGGCGGCCACGCCGCAGGGCAATTTCACTTGGACCGTAAGGCCAGCGATGTAACGAAATCAACTCGTCATTCCCGCGAAAGCGGGAATCCAGTTGCCAAAAATTGAGGCTGACGGTTGCCGGATGAGGCCTGTTCCGCCCTGGTGGACAAGGGCGGTCAGAAGGACGGAGGGCCTGGAATCCCGCTCCCCGATCGAGTCGAGGACGTGTTTCGCGGGAATGTCGGCGCTCTGCCAGCCAAATGCGACAGTCCTTGAGCACGCTGGTGTCCGCAAGTGACAGGCGGAACGGGAGGGGCTCCGGTGCTACAATTGCCCCTCAACGGAAGCGAAACTGTTGGGGGCACGATCATGGCTACGCTGGTTACGGGTGGGACCGGATTCGTCGGCGCGAACATCGTCCGCGAGCTGGCACGGGCAGGGCACGAGGTGGTCAGCTACGATGTGGCCCCCGCCGATGAGCTGATGCATAGCTTCGTCGCCGATTGGGCCGGCAGCATCACCTTCGTGCAGGGGGATGTCCGCGACCGGGACGCCGTCGAGGACCTGGCAGGGGCGCACAGCATCGACAAGGTCATACACGCAGTCACCTACACCGTGAACCAGCACTCGCTGGAGATGGAACGGGCGCGGGATGTGGTCGGCATCAACGTCGGGGGGCTGGCCAACGTGCTGGAGCTGGCGCGCAACGTGGGCGCGCAGCGATTCGTGTATGTCAGCTCGGGGGCGGCCTACGGGCTGGCGGCAGGCACCGACCAGATCTACAGCGAGGACATGGCGGTGGCCCCGGACTCGATGTACGGCATCACCAAGTACGCTGGAGAGATGATCACTCGCCGCTACGGAGAGCTGTACGGCTTCTCCGCGGCCAGCGTCCGGCTGAGCACACCCTACGGGCCGATGGAGCGGGTCACCGGGCATCGCGCGGTGATGTCCGCCCTGTACCAGTGGACAGGGCAGGTGGTCCGGGGCGAGACGCTGTCGGTGGATGCCGATTCCTTCGCCCCTGACGACGGGCGCGACTACACCTACGTGGTCGACACGGCCCGGGGACTGCGGGCGATACTGGACGCGCCGGAACTGGCCCATGACCTGTACAACCTGACCTCCGGGCCCTGGATCACCTACCGGGATATCCTGGAAGCGCTGGCCGAGCTGGCGCCGGACAGCGCCTCGTCAGTGACAACGGGAGGTCAGGATGCCACGGACAGGGCAACGGCCTCTGTGTCGGGCCGGGGGCCGCTCTCGGGGCACCGCCTGTGGCAGGACCTGCGATGGCAGCCACAGTACGACCTGCGGGCCGGAATCGCCGACTACCTCCAATGGCGCCGGGACTCGGGGTTCACCGACTAGAGCGTAGTGCCCTCCCCCTCAGGGCGAGGGTTAGGGTGGGGGTGAATTCCAGGATCATGAGGCATCCCTGTGGACATTGAACGCTTCACCATCAGCATCTCGCAATCCGTGCTGGACGACCTGGCTACTCGGCTGGCGGACACCCGGTGGCCGGACGAGATTCCGGGCACGGGGTGGGACTACGGCACGGATCCGGCCTACCTGCGGGAGCTGGCGGAGTACTGGCGGACGGAATACGACTGGCGGGCACAGGAGCGGGCGCTCAACGAGCTTGAGCACTTCCGGGCGACGGTGGACGGGCTGGGCGTGCACTTCATCCACGAGCGCGGCAAAGGGCCGGACCCGTTCCCGCTGATCATCTCCCACGGCTGGCCGGGGTCTGTGGTGGAGATGCTGCGGATCATTCCCATGCTGACCGACCCGGCAGCCCACGGCGGCGACCCTGCCGACTCCTTCGACGTGGTTGTGCCCTCGCTGCCGGGATACGGGTTCTCGGACAAGCCCGTCGACCGTGGTATGAGCAACAGGCGCATCGCGGGGATGTGGCACACGCTGATGACCGAGGGGCTGGGCTACACCCGGTTCGGGGCGCAGGGCGGCGACTGGGGCGGGATGATCAGCTCGCGGCTGGGCTTCGACTTCCCGCAGTCGGTGGCGGGCGTGCACCTGAACCTGATGACCGGCGTGCCCGCCTTCCGGGGTGCGCCAGACCCGCCGCTTACCGAGGCCGAGCAGGAGTTCCTGCGCCAGGCCCGCCGGTGGTTCGATGACGAGGGCGGCTACTTCCACATCCAGCGGACCAAGCCGCAGACGCTGGGCTTCGGTCTCAACGATTCGCCGGTGGGGCTGGCGGCGTGGATCATCGAGAAGTTCCGCACCTGGTCCGACTGCGGCGGCAACCTGGAGAACAGCTACACCCGCGACGAGCTGCTGACCAACATCATGGTCTACTGGGTCACGCAGAGCGCGGCGTCATCGGTGCGGCACTACTACGAGAACCGGGTGGACAACTGGCGCTTCCAGCCGGGCGAGCGGGTGGAGGTCCCCTGCGCCCTGGCGCTGTTCCCTGTCGAGATCAACCGCCCGCCCAGGGAGTGGGCCGAGCGCACCCACAACATGCAGCGCTGGACCGAGATGCCTCGCGGCGGACACTTCGCGGCCATGGAGCAGCCCGCGCTCCTGGCCGAGGATGTCCGCGCGTTCTTCAGGGAGCTGCGGTGACGCTGTTCGGGCTTATTTAAGGATGTTTCAGCCCTCCGATCAGTGCGGCGAATAGAAAAGCGGCTTCCTCGATGGGTACGGACGCCTCGAACACCAGAAATGCGTCGTCAGTGTACACGTCGGTTATCCAGCTCGGGTCGGCCCAGTCACCATCTGCTGCGAAGGCGATGATTTCTCCTGCATCCAGAACCTCCTCAGATGCCTCCTCTGCTTGCTTTGCGATGTCATCGTTTTCGAATAGCACCACCCAGGTGGCTTCTACGGCTATTTCGCTTGCGCCAGAAACGGCGAATGCAGAGACCAGGCAGCCGGCATCGCAATAGTCGGTTTTGGCGAACATCAACCAGCTTGCCCCCAACTTTTCAAAGGCCTGTACTGTAGGGTTATCTGAATCCTCCCGTAGCCAGTTGCCTTGGGCCAACGAGCCTAGTAGTCCAACATCTTTGAAATGAGTACTGAGCGAGTGTATTGTACCAAGCATAGGGCGAAGAGGATTGGGACGTGTGAGGAGGGGATGGCGATGAAGAGATACCGGGTCAAGCTGAGTGCGGAGGAGCGGCAGGAACTGAAGACATTGGTGTCCCGTGGCCGGGGGGCGGCTTACAAGCAGACCCACGGGCGCGTCCTGCTGCTGAGTGATGAGGCCCAAGTGGACGGGGCCATGAAGGATGAAGACATTGCCCGGGTTCTCCAGATTGGCCGTGCGACGGTGGAACGGGTGCGCCGGCGCTGCGTAGAGGAAGGGATTGAGGCGGCGCTGGGACGAAAGCGGCAGGTTAACCGGCGTCCGAAGCGGTTGGACGGTCAAGGGGAAGCCCACCTGATTGCCTTGGCCTGCGGAGAACCGCCGGAGGGCCGGGCGAGTTGGACACTGAAACTATTGGCCGACCGGCTGGTCGAATGCGAGGTAGTGGAGAGCATCAGCACTGAAACGGTGCGCCAGACGCTCAAAAAAACGAACTCAAGCCTTGGCTGAAAGAGTGCTGGTGCATCCCGCCGCAAGGCAGCGCCGAGTTCGTCTGTGCGATGGAAGACGTGCTGGAAGTCTATCAGCGCCAGTATGGGGACAACGAAGTTCTGGTCTGTCTGGACGAGACCAGCAAGCAACAGGTGAAAGAGACGCGCCGGCCGCGTCCGGCCCGGCCTGGGGCGGCGGGCTCCTACGATTATGAATACGAGCGCAACGGGGTAAGCAACCTCTTCATGTTGTTCGCTCCGCTGGAAGGGTGGCGCCGGGTGGAAGTGACGGACCGGCGCACGAAAGCCGATTGGGCCCGGGTGCTCAAGCAACTGGTGGACGAGGACTACCCGCACAAGGACCGTATTGTGCTGGTGATGGACAACTTGAACACCCACCACCCAGCCTCATTGTATGAAGCCTTTGAGCCTGCCGAAGCGCGGCGCATCGCCGAACGGTTGGAGGTCCATTACACTCCCAAGCATGGCAGTTGGCTGGATCCTGTCCTGAGCTTGCCGAAGGGATGGCGGAGATCGAAATCGGGGTGATGGCCCGGCAATGCCTGAACCGCCGTATTCCCGACCAAAGCGCTCTGCGGCGGGAGGTGGGAGCGTGGCAGCAACAGCGCAACCGGGACGCAATACGGGTGGACTGGCGCTTCACCACCGAGGATGCCCGCATCAAGCTCAAGTCCCTCTACCCACCAATACAACACTGATGGTCTACTAGGAATAAGCTTGAATCTTCAAAGTCACGGTTTACCCCATAAACTCGGTCATCGGAAAAAATGACAGTACTGGTATTGCCGGAATAGTAGCCGGTAAGACGCCAGACCTCCAATTCGCCGGACGGTTCCTAGAGCAGTTCAGCGTCTTCCGAGGCGCTCAGGGACTCCCTAATTGACTCAGCGTGGTAATCTCCCTGGATAGCAAACCCGTTTCCTCTGTCCTAGTAGCCTTCATACCAATGACCCCATTCCAGGGCAAAGAAGGTTCCCAGGTCCGATAAGGACAAGTCAATCGGGTTTTCCTCGGTGTTCCCCAAATCTTCCTGCAACCTTTGCCACACCCTGCGGATGCCCTCGACATTTGCCACTTGGCTTGGAGCTTCACCCGAGAGCAGTGCTTTCACATCGACCAGCACCACCCGGTCATACTGGAGGTTCGGCACTGATTCCAAGTCCTGTACTGAAACTCCTCCATCTGCGCTGCTGGGCCTGGGTGAAGTAGCGGACTCATATTCTTCATCCTCGTCATCCTCTCGTTCCTCGCTGTCGCTGTCCCCGGTAGACTCACGCTCTCCCGACGGCCTGCTGGTGGGGCGCGAGTCTCCGCCGTTGTCATCGCCGCCGCAGGCCACCCCGCCAACAGCGCCATCGCGGCCGCGATGGCGACCACAGCGAGAAAGTGCGCCCACATCTTGCCCACTTTTCTTACTGTGCTACCGTTCACAATTTTCATCTCATCCGTCGCTTATTCGCGCCTGTTCACCCGATATGGAATCCTTGAATCTCATTATTACCACCCAATCGTCTTGGACTACTTGGAAATAGCTAGGTTACGGCTAGGGTTTGGCTGTTTTGGGCAAACCAGCTACCGACAGGCGTTTTCGGCGGGCAAATGTAGGCGAGGATGGGATGGGATGGGATGGGATGGGATGGGCGGCTGTGGAGTCTCCTCCAGTCGACACAAGGGAAAAGGCGGGCAATTCCTTTATAATGCGATTGCCAACGCATCTAGGAGCAATTCAATCATGGTATCGCCCTACAGATTCAATGTTGCCCAGCGTGTGCAGATTCGCCGGCGCGGCGGGGGCAAGCACCGCCAGCCCTCGGAGAGTTCCCAAGGGACGCTGGGGGTCATCGCGCCGCAGATGACCGACGACTGGACCGGCACCTGGCTGGAACTGGAGGCGGGTTTACCCAATGTTTACTATGTGGCCCTGGACAGCGGCACCATTGAAATCATCGCCGAGGATTGGCTGGAGGCTGCCCCGACGGATGCGCCGCCGCCTCCCGCCCCACCATTCAATTTCCCCAACTGAAGAAGAGGTGTAGCTATGGACTTCGGACTAATGGACAAGAAGGCATTCGTCGGAGGCGCCAGCCGTGGCATAGGCAAGGCCATCGCGCTGGAGCTGGCGCGGGAGGGCTGCGATGTTGTCATCGCATCCCGCACCATGGCCGACCTGGAGACTTCGGCCCAGGAGATCGCCGAGGCCACCGGGCGCAACATCATCCCCATCGCCATGGACGCCACCAGCCGCGAGCAGGTCGACGCAGCGGTCACGGAGGCCGCCCAGCGGCTGGGCGGGCTGCACATCCTGGTCAACAGCGCGTCGCTGCCCGGTGGATCGGCGGATGCAGTCGGCCCCATTGATACCGTCAACGAAGACTCCCTCCTCAGCGATTTCGATGTGAAGTATGTCGGCGCTCTCCGTTGTGCACGGGCGGCCATTCCCCACCTGAGAGAGCAGGGCTGGGGCCGGATCATCAACATCAGTGGCGGCAACGGGCGCACCGCCGGTAACCTCAGCGGTGGGGCCCGGAATGTGTCCATGGTGCACCTGACGAAGACGCTGGCGATGCAGCTGGGCAGGTTCGGCATCACGGTTAACTGCATTCATCCGGGGACCACCCGCACCGAGCGCACGCCGGGGCTGCTGGAGGCCCGTGCGGCCCAGCTGGGCGTCAGTCCCGAGGAGGCCGAGGCGCATGACTTCTCCCCCGACTCGCCCCGGGGCAACCACATCTGCCGGATGGTGGACGGGTCGGAAATCGGGTTCCTGACATGCTATCTGGCCTCGGACAAGGCCTGGGCGGTGACCGGCGAGTTGATAGCTGCCGGTGGCGGCACCGGCGCCGCGGTGTACTACTAGGAGCGCCGGTCGTGACCACTCCAGATGCCGATCGGACAGTAACGCCCTCTCCCGCATCGGGAGAGGGCACGGGTATGGCCGCCATGCTGGATACGGTGGAGCGATTGGGGTCCTGGCGCACCAACGCCAAGTATCGAATTGGCGAAGCCAATCGCTTGACCGGAGTATCCAGCGATTCAATCAAGCGTTGGCTGCATGACTACCCTGACCACATTTCGGACTTAAAGCCGCCCTGGAAGGATGGTATGGGGAGGCCCTGGACCAATCTGACCCGGCTATCCTTTCTCGAGTTTGTCGAAATCCTAATCGCTGGAAAAATAAAAGCTGGACAATACAGAGACTACAGGCAAGTCCGCCAGTTCCATGACAGCCTCGCGGCGGAATGGGGTACGCAATTCCCTTTCGCCCACCAGAATTTGCTAGCCTATAAAGAGAGATTGCCCGAGCAAGCAGTCAAGACGCTGGAACAAATGGAATATGAGGACGGATTTGTTTCTCGATGGTGTCCCTTTGGTAAAGACGGAGCGTTGGCGCTTGACCCAAAACGTGCTGGCGGTCAACCGGCCATTAAAGGCAGAAGGGTTAGGGTAGTGGACATCAGTGACTTTTTTGTCGGCGGAGAGTCCATTGAAGCATTGGCTCGTGACTTTGACCTTACTCCTTTCCAAGTCGAGTCGGCCCTTCGATATGCCTTGCAGAAAGCGCATTGATATTGCTTTGCGATGAAAACATCAGTCCCAAAGTGCCGGAAGCTCTTCGTCAGATTGGGCGGGATGCCCGCTCATTTCATATGTTGGGCTGGCTGAGCAGGCCCGATTTACAATGGCTGCCCGGTGCAAGACAAATGGAGGACTTGCTGATATTGAGTCGAGACAGGTCAATGCTTGATGACGCCGACGAAAAGCAAGCGCTTATTGACAACAATCTGGGTGTGGTGTTCCTGACTTCCGGACAGCAGCCATTGGAAGACTTAATTCAGTTGGTAGTTGATAGCTGGAATGAGCTTGAGCAGCTTCACAACAGCACACCCCGTCCCTTTGCCAGGTTCCTGACGACCACTGGTACTCTTCGCCAGCGATTGCACGGGCAAAGCCTCTAAACGGTTCGAGCGGGATTGGGTACGAAATCAAAAATCATAATTTTGAGGAATCTAACCGCCAATGAACACAGTCCAATTCATTTCTGATTGCCTGGCGCAGACGCACATCCGGCTGATGGCGACCTGCGAGGGGCTGAGCGACGAGCAGATGGCGTGGCGGCCCGCGCCGACTGCCAACAACATCGGCTTCATCCTGTGGCACTTGACACGAAATGAGGACGCCCGCATCACCCGCACCGCTGGCCGTCAGGGCGACTACGAGCAGGACCTGTGGGTGTCGGGAGGCTGGTTCAAACGGTTCGGCCAGCAGGAGACGGCGCCCGACCCAGGCGACCGGCTGGGACTGCGCAGCCTGGCCATTCCCGCGCCCGAGGTGCTGATCAGCTACGCCCAGGCAGTGAGTGCGCGCACCATGCGGTTCCTCGAGTCGTTGGGCGACGCACGGCTGGCTGAATTCATGGGCGGCCATGAGCAGCAGGAGACCGTGAGCGACTCGCTGCGGCACGTGATCGTCCACAAGAACAACCACCACGGCCAGATCGACTACCTGCGCGGCCTGCAGGAGGAGGACTGGGACCTGACGCCCGGCACCGGGCGCATCCTGCCCGGACGGTCTGGTTAGATTTAATGTCGGCATGGTCTTGGTGCACTAATTTTGGTGACGATAGGTAATTGAACAAAGGAGGAGCAGACTGATACTGTTTAGTTTTCGAATTTTTCAGGGCAATTGGTTATTTGAGGGTAAAGAGTTAGAAGTTTGGCCATCTACCAGATTAGGGACCCCGTTCACGGGTTCATAGAGTACGACGATTGGGAACGCGAGGTAATCAACCATCCAGCGTTTCAGCGCCTGCGGCGAATCAGGCAATTGGCGCTCGCTGATTTTGTTTACCCGGGGGCTACGCATACGAGATTTGAGCACGCCCTCGGCACGATGCATGTCGCGACCAAGATGTACGACGCAATTGTGGCTCGCCATAGGCATTACCTCGAAAGCCAGCGTGGCTACGATCAGGCAGGGTTGGATAGAGACAAAAGGGTTGTCCGTTTCTCAGCACTATTGCACGACATAGGACACTCCCCTTTTTCTCATTCGAGCGAGAATTTGTTTCCATTCAACGAAGAGGAGAATAGGCGATTCCAACACGAGGACTATTCTGCAGGCATAATTAGAACCATATTAAAGGATACTTTGGAAGGCCATTCTGAAAACGCCAACTATGACATATCAGCAGATGATGTTGCAGATTTAATAGAAGGAGTAACTGATCTGTCTCGAATTTCCCAGGCTTCTGGGCGACGGCTGCTGTGGAGACCCATCGTGTCTAGCCAGCTTGATGCGGACCGAGCTGACTACTTGCTACGTGATTCGTTGCATGCCGGTGTTTCGTATGGCCGATATGATCTAGACCGAATCTTAGCAACTGTTACACTAGGACTAGGGAGCGAGGATGAGCCGGTAATTGCCATAGAGCAAGGCGGTTCCCATGCCGCGGAAGGACTCATCATCTCTCGCTATATGATGTTCACTCAAGTTTATTTTCATCATGTGCGCCAAGCTTTAGATCACCATGTTGAGGGTACTCTCTCTCACCTGTTGGGTGGCAAAGTGAACTTAGATGCGCAAGGACTCTTTCCTCTACCAACGACAGTCGACATGCTTAGAGAATATCTTGATTGGGATGATTGGAGAGTGTTCGGTGAAATATCTTCCAGAAATTATGGTGAGCATGGTGAACACATAAAAAATAGGACTCATCACAGGTGCATCTGGCGTACTGAAGAGATCCCTAGTGAGAATGAACTTAAGTTTCTTGAAGAATGTAGTTCTAAACTAGGTGAATTAGTCGCTTTTGTGGGGGATGCTTCCAAGTCCTGGTATTCTCTGGGCGGTCAAGACCTGCTAATTGTTCCCGATGAATCGGAGGGGCCCGTGCATGGGGACCCTTTGTCTTTTCATTCAAATGTGGTCAAGAATCTAACTGCGTCCAGTCAGCAAGGAATTTTCGTAAGATTAGAAGACAGAGACGGAGCTAAGAGCATTCTTACAGAGTTACAGAAAGAATGGGAGTCGCAATGAACCAAGACTTCGACAAAAGGGAATTAAAGAGGCAATTGCCGCTCGAGCTAGCAAGGAGATTGCAGGACAAGTCCCCACAATTTGGGAAGACTGTGTTTATGAAGCTGGTCTATCTGTTGCAAGAATTGTATGGAGTACCGCTAGGCTACAGGTTCTCACTCTATACCTATGGCCCCTACTCGCCAGAAGTCCTGGCTGATTTAGAATATGCGAAACAGCGCCGCCAGGTGAATGTGGAGTATTCGGGAGATCCGAAAGGAGGATTCAGGATTTCGACAGGTGAGAGAGCCGATGCACACGTAGAACAAAGTATACCAACAGCGAGCTATGAAGACAAACTGAACGAATTGGTAGCACGTTTTGGTTCATTCAATGCCAGAGAACTCGAACTGAGAACAACTTCGATTTTTGTCTGGAATAAGATCCGCCCAAAAAATGAGAGCGACTTCAACAAGGTAATTCAAGCCGTATTTCATCTGAAGCCGCACTTCGAAAAGAATGCGATTCGAGTTGTGATCAACGGCCTGGTTAGTGACAAGACCTTGGAATATTTCACCGGTAAGTGAGCGTCATTATGACCACCACCACGCGCGCCATCGGCCAGTCCGTCGTCCGCGGCGAGGGGCCGGACAAGGTCACCGGCAAATCCATCTACGCCGCCGATGTATCCCTGCCGGGGATGCTTTGGGGAAAGGTGCTGCGGTCGCCATTTCCCCACGCCAGAATCGTCAGCATCGACACGGAACAGGCCAAGGCCTTCCCCGGCGTGCACGCGGTCATCACCGCCGCCGACCTGCCCGTCTCGCTGGTGGGACGGCGGCTGCGGGACATGCCGGTCCTCGCCCGCGATGTCGTGCGGTTCGTCGGTGAGAAGGTGGCCGCAGTGGCTGCCGAAACCCAGGAGGCCGCCGAGGAGGCCCTGCTGCTCATCGATGTGGAGTACGCGGAGTTGCCTGCCGTCTTCGACGCCCACGAGGCCATGGAGCCAGGGGCTCCGGCTCTTCACCCTGGTATGTCTGGTTATGAAGGCCTGCCCCAGCCCGAGTCCGACATCAACAATGTGTTCGCCCACATCACCTGGGGGCAGGGCGATGTGGACGAGGGCTTCGCAGAGGCCGAACTGGTATTCGAGCACACCTTCAACGCCCAACTGATGCACCAGGCCTACATCGAGCCCCACGCCTGCGTGGTCAGCGCCATCCCCGCTGGTCCTGAGCCTGTCGAAGGGGCCCAGGTAGAAATCTGGATCAACAACAAGGACCCCTATGCCCTGCGCGAGCAACTGGCTGCGGTCTGGGGGATCGACGAGGAGCGCATCGTTCTGCACCCATGCAGCATCGGGGGCGACTTCGGCGGCAAGGGCTCGTTCATGGACGCGCCGCTGTGCTACTACCTGTCGCTGCACTCGGGGCGCCCGGTCAAGATGGTCATGGACTACATCCAGGAGCTGATGGCGGCCAACCCGCGCCACCCGGCGACCATGACCATTCGGAGCGGGGTGAAGCGCGACGGCACGCTGGTTGCCCGGCAGGCGAGGGTGGTGTTCGACAGCGGCGGCTACGGTGCCTTCAAGCCGACGGTGTACCTGCGGGGCGCCGACCACCTGTGCGGCGTGTACCGCATTCCCCACGTCCGCATCGACAGCTACATGGTGTACACCAACAATGTTCCCAAGGGACACATGCGCAGCCCCGCCAAGCCGCAGGTGGTGTTCGCGGTGGAGGCCCACACCGACCTCATTGCTCGCGGGATGGGAATTGACCCCTACGAATTCCGCAGGATGAACCTGCTCCAGGAAGGCGACGCCTCCCCGGTGGGCCATGTCTGGCAGGACGTCCGCGCCGAGGAGACCCTGCGACGAGCCGCCGACGCCGTGGGCTGGGATGCTCCCCGCCCTCACCCTAACCCTCTCCCAGGGGGAGAGGGAACTGTTAATGAAGGAATGCTGACCGGGCGCGGGCTGGCCATCACCGACCTGTCGCAGGGCGTGGGCCGCTTTGCGGCAAAGATAAGCATGAATTCCACAGGCAGGCCGACGCTGCACATGGCATTCTGGGATACGGGCACCGGCTCCCACACCGTGCTGCGCCAGATGGTGGCGCAGGAGCTGTCGGTGCCCGTGGACGAGGTGGACATCGAGCTGCTGGATACCTCGGAGATGCCCTTCAGTTCAGGATCGGGTGGCACTCGGGTGACCTACACCGCCGGGCAGGCCGTGGTGGGTGCGGCCCGCGAACTGAAGAGGCAGCTGATCCGCGCCGCCGCTCCCCTGCTGGACTCGCCGAAGGAGGATGTTTCGCTGCAGAGCGGCCGGGTGGTGGTCGGCCCGTCGGAGCTCCGGCCGGCGTACTACCGCACCATCAACATCGGCGAGGTCGTGGCCCATGTGGGCGACGAGGGCAGGATCGTAGCCGAGTATGAGTTCGCGTCGGAGCCTCCGGACATGACCTCCTTCTGCGCCCAGGCCGCGGAGGTGGAGATCGACCCGGAGACCGGCGCCGTCACGGTCAAGCGCCTCGTCTCCGCCCACGATGTGGGTGCCATCCTGAACCCGCTGATGCACCAGGGCCAGGTGGAAGGTGGCGTGATCCAGGGTCTGGGATATGCGCTGATGGAGGAACTTCAGACCGAGGACGGCCACATCTCCACCGTGAGCTTCGGCGACTACAAGATTCCCACCATAGCCGACATACCCGAACTGGTCACCGTGCTTGTCGAAGGCAATAACGGCCCGGCCCCTTACCGCAGCAAGGGCATCGGCGAGAGCGCCAACATCCCGGTGGCCGCCGCCATCGCAAACGCCGTAGCCGACGCCATCGGCGCCCCCGTCACCAGCCTGCCGCTCACCGCGGAGAGGGTGCTGCAGGCGATGAGGGCCAGGGGCGAATCAGGGTTGGGTTAAGCCTCAGTCCAAGCAAGCTTTCGCTTAAGAGAGTTCAGGCGGTTCCACCCAAGAATCCCTTCGCGCTGCAATCGCCCCACAATAATTCCTGGAGCAATACCTTGCTCTTCGGCGAAAAGCTTGACCGGGCCTTCACCTCCCAAAAAGGTGGCAGCGAATTTATTCCAATCGGAAGGTGGCACTAGAAAATTTCGAGCCCAAGCGTCAGCTTCAGCCTCACTTTCTTCCTCACCATTGCGGTCTGTCTTGCCCCGAATGGCATCAAGGAATACTTGCCTCTTACTGTGTAGCAATATATGTGCTGCTTCGTGAAACAAGCTGAACCATACGTGGTCGTCGCTCATATATCGAGCGCTAAGTAGAATGACCGGCCTACGAGGCGAAACCCACCATGCGGCACCGCTCAGACGTACCTTTTCCAAAGGCTTAACAAACGACAGATATACCCCTGCCTGCCTGCATAGTTCCTGCGCCTCCCTATAGATAGGCCCCGTGGCATTTCTGCTGATCGCTCTTATGCTCTTCAGGGCACGTCTGAACGCCGATTCACTGTAGTCAGGAATTTCCGCCTGTTCAGCTTTGACTTCCCCCAGGCGCAGCCAAGTAGCCAGCGACTTGGGATTGCTCTGGAAACTCGGCGAGTGCCGGTATGCTACCGCGGTTGCGTTGTGCTTTGATTGCCAAGCTTCTATAGACCCAACCCCGAAAAACGCCAGTAGAGCCGACACAGTTTCAGCAAGGGTTGATGGCTTGGCTAATATGCCTCTCTTGACCAATTCCCTCACAGGAAATTCTTTCACCCATTCACCCACCTCCTTCGATCGCTCAGCTTCAGACTGCCGGGCCAATAGAAGCCTGTAGTCGGATTCAATACCAAGCCAAATACTGGCGTGCAGCCCGGTCACTCTTTCGAATTGAATCGCCGTTTCGGTTTCCACAGGTGCTTTACCTGCAATAATTTCGCTGATCAACTTGGGTGTGCGACCACATCGCCTAGCGAACTCAGCTTGTGACACCCCCATCACTTCGAGACGTTCTTGCAGGACTTGTCCAGGTGAAACCGCATAATCAGGCGCGAATTGATTTGTTGAAATCGCCATTTGCTCCACCTCTCCTAGTGATAGTCAATCACTCCAAGAATGGTGATTGCAGTCACTCTCGTTAGATCTATCCCTCCATCAGCATACTTCGGAATCGGATCATGGTTAGGCCGAAGAATCATTCGATACGGATGGCCGACGTCGACGGAGAACTGCCCTCTTCTATTTTCTTCGAGCTGATGCAGACGCTCCGGTCTGCTGGTAGGAACCATCGCTAGACTCTGGGCATTCTTCAGCACTGCAATCCGAATGGAAATGGTCTCCGCTCGATCCCCGTAATCTCTGCGTAACTGGGCAATTGAACTGAAGGCTCTCTCCAGCTTTCTCGTGCGGAACGAAATCTCCACCCAATACCCCGAGAACGTTACCAATTAGGTAATACTATAATTGCGCAAATGGGATTTGGCAACGGTTACTCTGTGCTCGGCCCTGCGGTCTATAATGGAGTAGGTTTCTCCTGCGCACCCCACACCCGCGAGGTCCGGCCATGATTGATTTGCTGATTGCCAACGGGATGGTGGTCGACGGCACCGGCAGCCCCGGGTTCTTTGCCGCCGTGGCGGTGGAGGGCGACCGGGTCAGCATCCACCGCGGCGATGTGTCGGGGATGGAGGCGGCGCGGACCATCGATGCCACCGGGTATGTGGTCTGCCCCGGCTTCGTGGACCTGCACTCCCACGCCGGTCTGACCATCCTGGGCGAGCCGCACCACGACCCCAAGGTGCGGCAGGGCGTGACCACCGAGCTGGTGGGAATCGACGGCATCTCCCACGCGCCGTTCAAGACCCGCGAGGATCTGGAGCGGTACATCTGGCTTGACTCGGGGCTGAACGGCTACCCTCCCCTGCCCGCCGACTGGCTCACCGTGGCTCAGCTCCTGGACAAATACGACAACTCCGTTGCCATCAACATGGCGTACATCCTGGGCAACTCGCCGGTTCGCATCTGGAGCGTCGGCTGGAACGACCGCCCGGCCACTCCCGCGGAGATGGAGGACATGAAGGCCGTCACCCGCGAGGCCATGGAGGAGGGGGCCTGGGGGCTGTCGACAGGCCTGGACTATCCGCCCGGCTCCTACGCGTCCACCGAGGAACTGGGCGCTCTGGCCGGCGTCGCAGCCCGCATGGGCGGCCACTACCACACCCACACCCGCGCCAGCCTGCGCTCTCAGGGGCTGATGGCCCCCTGGGAGGAGGCGCTGCAGATCGGCAGGCTGGGCGACTGCCCGGTACACCTGACCCACTACCGGCAGGGTGCCTCCGGCGTCGGAAGTCACCTGGACTACCTGGGGCTGGTGGAGCGAGGCCGCGACGAGGGCATGGACGTCACCTTCGATTGCTACACCTACCCCTACTCGGGCACCACGGTCACCATCGGCCTGCCCCACTGGGCCAAGGACGGCGGCCCGGAGCGGCTGATGGACGCCCTGCGCGACCGGGATGACCGCCAGCGGATGAAGCGGGAACTCTCCCGAGAACGGCTGGAGAACAACTGGCTGACCAACTTCACTCAGCCGCAGAACAGGCAGTACGACGGCCGCCTGATCACAGACATCGCCGAGATGCGCGACCAAGACCCGGAGGACGCGCTGTTCGACCTGCTGCTGGAGGAGAACCTGGGTATCTCCACCGTGGGACTGGGCACCAACGCCCAGACGCTCTACGCCTTCGTGTCGCACCCGGCGGGCATGATCGCCAGCGACGCCATCCTGTTCGGCGAGTACCCAAATCCGCGCAGCTACGGGTGCTTCCCCATCGTGCTGGCAGAGTTCGTGCGTGCCGAGCAGCACCTGAAGCTGCCCGAGGCCATCCGCAAGATGACCTCCTTCCCGGCCCAGCGACTCGGCCTGCCCGACCGGGGCATCCTGCGCGACGGGTTCAAGGCCGACGTCGTTGTCTTCAACCCCAACACCGTTAAAGCCCTGGCCACCAAGGAGGACCCCAAGCAGTATCCCGTCGGAATTGACTATGTCATCGTCAATGGGCAGGTGGTAATCGACAACGGCGAGAACACCGGCGTACTGCCGGGCCGGGCCCTACGGCGCGGGCGGTCGAGCACCTAGCCGGAGGCAAGTATTGGGAGGGGAACGGTGAGGCTGTTTGCGATGAATTTTCGGGCCGGGCTTCTCTGCACGGCAGCCCTGCTGATCGTGGCACTGCTGGCGGCCTGCGGCGGAGGGGACCAGGGCGGCAGCAGCGCTTCATCACAACAGAGCCGAACCGGGTCGTCCGAAGACGGTGAGGGACTGTTCGGCGACA
This sequence comes from Dehalococcoidia bacterium, assembly GCA_965216065.1. Classification (GTDB taxonomy): domain Bacteria; phylum Chloroflexota; class Dehalococcoidia; order Lucifugimonadales; family UBA3495; genus VXOI01. The sequence continues at coordinate 859,599 of CBDCFB010000001.1, read as the reverse complement.
ACTGCGCCGCCTGCCATGGCGCGGCCGGCGAAGGGACAACCGTTGGGCCGGCCTTGGTACATGCCATCTACAACCCCAACCATCACCCGGACTTCGCCTTTCACAACGCCGTTAACAACGGGGTGCCACAGCATCACTGGGCCTTCGGCGATATGGAGCCACGCCCCGGACTTTCGGGGAGCGATGTGAACGACATCATCTGCTACATACGGCAATTGCAGGTGAACGAGGGGATCTACGAGGGCGAGGCCTGCTGAGCGGCTTTACGGGTCGAATATATCGCTGAGGGGAAGGGTGAAGCCAGGGAGGATGTCGCCGCCGTCCAGCGCATCATCGCCGGTCAGCAAAATGGTGGGAACGCCGGGCCGGCGAACCTGGATGGTCCGTGTCGAAGGGCGCACTTCCAGGGCCATGGCCACGCCATGTTCGAGCCACATGGCGATCTTCTCGCTCACATCCTGCTCCGAATCGCTGGGTGACACGATTTCCACCACCAGTTCCGGCACCACCTCCAAGTAGCCTTGAACTCGCGCGTCCAAGGGCAATCTTTCGGCGGAAACAAAGAAAATGTCGGGTTCACGCACAGTGTCTGGGTTGCGGTCTATCAGGACTCCACCATCTGTTCCGCCGACCCTGCCCAACCGGTGCCGTCGTGCGTGGCGGTCAAACTCGCCGCCCAGCCGAATTCCAATAAACGAATGCTCTGTGCCAGCTGACACCTTCTTTCGCAACACTCCTTCGATAAGCTCACCCTTGATTCCAAGGCTGTGGAGTCGCAGCAGGTCATCGGCGCTCAGCAGCTTGTTTTTTGCGCTCGTCATGGTCTCACCCGGAGGTTGGATGTCTATGGTTGATTCTACTATAACGCGCCTCTGCAGGGCGGCTAACGCCCCAGCGCAGCGAGCAGGCCCTCCAGCGCAGCGCAGTCGCGGCAGTTGGCGCGGGAGTTGGGAGGTTCCGACAGGGCGTGGATGCGTGCGGCCTGGCGGAAGAGGGGCGGGATGAGGCGTTCGGGGTCGAGGTCGACTTCGACCAGCCGGGGGCGGAAACCAAGGGAGAATCCGGCCAGGTCAACGGCGTCGGGCGACTGGATCGATTCGTCGCCGGTGGCTGGCTCCATGTAGGCCAGGGCCAGGCGGGAGACGGGCGGGAAATCGAGGCGGCTGGCGATCCACGCGTATGCGTTGAGCTGGCCCCGGTAGACACGGTGCTGGCTGCGGTTGTCGGGGTTGTAGCGAGAGGTCTTGTAGTCGACGATGGCGCAGGTGCCGTCGGCGAGGCGGAAGACGGCGTCGGCCTCTCCACGGAGGGTGACGCCGCTGGCCTCGTCGGTGGCATGGAACCGGGACCAGTGGGGTGGGTCCAGGTGTTCGACGGTTTCGCCGATGCCGTCCATCCACGGGGGGAGGCGGTCCTCCCGTTCGAGGTGAGAGAGGACGACCTGCTTGGTGTAGCGGTCGATGCTGCTGAAGATGCCAGGGAAGCCCTGCCACGGGAGCTGCTTCACGTGCATCCTGATCCAGGCACAGCGGGCGCAGAAGCCGAATCCGGCGTAGCTGCCGAGCTCGGTGGCCGAGATGGTCAGGGCGGACATTTACGCCCTCACCTTATCCCTCTCCCTATCCCAGGGGGAGAGGGTTTCTGGACAGCCATCTGCCCGAGAGAGGGGGGACTGCCATGCCCGTGGCGGAGATGGTCAAGGTGCGCATCCACGCCCTCCCACCGCCTTCGCTGGGGCCGGCCCCAGCCCTCTCCCTGAGGGAGAGGGGACTTTGACGCTCTTTGCGATTGAGTTCGTTGGGGACGCCAGCGGCTAGTCTCCGTCCCCGTCACCGTCGCCGCTTGTGGCCGGAGCGGGCTGTCCGGAGCGTGTCGCCACAGGGGCCTCCTGGGTCCTGCTGACGTTGCCGCGGGCCTCGGGCGGCAGGGCTTCCTCCCAGTCGGGCAGTTGAAGCCGCTTGGTGTTGGGCAGGAACAGAATGGCAACGACCGCGAAGATGCTGAGACCGAAAGACAGCCAGAGGGAGGAGACATAGGTGCCGGTGATGTCGCGCAGGAACCCCGCCGACACCGGGCCCAATGCCATGCCCAAGCCGGCGCCCATCATCTGCCACCCGTAGGCCGTGGCCGTGGGGGCGTCTGCGTAATACTGGCGGTTGATGATGGGGAAGGCGGTCATCTCGCCGCCCATCCCGATGCCGAACAGCACGGCAAACAGGAAGTAGAGGCCCAAGCTGTCGCCGGCCACCATTAGAATCAGGATCGGGAATGTCTGGAGTGCGAAGCAGACCAACATCACCCACTTGCTGCCGATGATGTCGGCGAGGACAGGGGTAGCGAAGCGGGTCGCGGCACTCACCAGGGTGAGGGTCAAGTAGATCGTCGCTGCCAGGGCCGGTTGAATTCCCGAATTCTCGGCGATGGCAACCAGCAGGATCAGGATGACGTTGTGTCCGGCGCAACCCAGACCATGGATGGCAGCGAGATTCCAGAATGCCGAGGTCTTCTGCACCTGTTTCAGGAAGACGCCGGTGCGGAGCTTGGCAACCGCGTTATTCTGAAGACGGCGCACCGGCTCATCCTCGGGGGCTCCCCATTGGGTGATGCCACGATCCGCCGGCTCGTTGTAGAACCAATTAGTGAGGGTCAGCAGGATGATTCCGCCGGCTATCCCCGGAATCAAGAAGGTAATCTCCCAGCCGTACCGTTCATAGAGGAGATATACCATCAGGATGGCCAGTCCCGTTCCAAGGCCCTGAAGGGCCTGCAGGATGCCCATGGCCAGTCCCAGTCTCCTGCGGAACCAGAGGGTGACTCCGGAGACCAGGGTGACCTGGAAGGACGCCGTGCCGACAGCCAGCACCAGGCCGAAGTAAAGGTAGTATTCCCACAGGCCGCTCATGAATCCGGTCATGATCATGCCGAGCATGAACATCAGGCCGCCACCCCACATCACCCGTCGCACACCGTAGCGGTCACTCAGCCAGCCACATATCGGACTGAGGGTGGCGGACAGTAGCCATTGGATGGTGAATCCCAAGGTAATAGCGCCAATTGACCAGCCGAACTTTTCTTCCATCCGCGGCACAAGAATCGGCACGGCGAAGCGCATGCTGGAGCTGGTCATCCACATGACCGTAGCGACGCCGACGATGACCCAAGCGTAGTGGACCTGGCGTTTGCCAATTACCAGCCCTTCGGGCCGCATGCCGAGACCGAACATCAAAAGCCGCCTAGGGGGTGGGTTTCTGGGGATGGCCCATTCTACTCCCGGGCCTTATATGTTTCAACGATGTTACAGGGCGACGCAGGGCAAGCGCATTACAAATACGCGAACACGTCACCCCTGCGAAAGAGGATCTTGAGACGACCGGCAGACCCTGGGGAGTTGGGACAGAAGATTTCGTATGACATTCTGCGAAGTAGTCTGCCTTTCCCCGGAACCAGCCAATCCCCGTGTCAACTCGGACTGTGCTGCGTGCAGACGAGGGCAGTGACGACTGAAGCCAGGGCCGCAGGCAAGTACAAAACTCCAAATGACAGGGCGCCGAGAACGCAAAACGCCAGAAGAGAGACAGTCAGCAGCCACAGTATCAGAGCGCTCCCCAATCGCCATTCAGTCCTGGTCAACACAAACATCAGTACCAGCGCCGTCAGCAGCACGGGCACAAACATCGGAACCAACACCGCGGGGCCATTCACCTCGACGTATGAAGCGGAGAGTCGCACGGTTTCCACTTCCGCTGTCCCAGCCTCCCGGACGTCGACGGGAGTCACGGCTACGCCCTGATATGAGTTGGGCCAGAACGCAACCCACAGGAAGGCAGCCCAAGCCAGAACGTGGGCAACACTGGCCGAAACGAAGGCGACCCGATTATTCCGGGACTGCTGAGACCTCATACGGAACTCCAGAGTACTTCACCTCATCCGTCCTGAGCTGCCCTTTGAGTAAAACATAGACACATGACAAGAACAGGGCAAGCTCGCCACAGGGTCTTTTAGTTTTCCATGGCAACCTTGCGAGTCCGTACGTGGTGCGCTTGTCGAACCATGAAGGGGCGGCCAGGGCAATCGCGTCTTGAATTTAGCAACTCAGCAGGTTGGGTCGGATGAGCCGACATTGCCGGTTTGCCGGGGCTGATTTTTTCATTTTCCCGGTCATTTCTGGACATTCCGGGCTGGCCGCTGTTTCAAGAGACCCATAGGGATGTCATCCGGGTTCTGTCTGCCATCCGTTATAAACATAGAACTAATGTTAGAGAAGGGGCGCCAGGCTTGGCAAGGAGCAAATGACACCAAAATGAGATTCCAGCCTTCAAGCATTTAAGCCTTCAAGGCGCGATTGCCCTGAAGGGACGGCCCTTCAAAGGGCCGTCCCTTCGACGGGCTCAGGACCAACGGCTTTGTCGACAACCAAAAGACCCTGAGGGCGGGGCAGGGTACCTTCACAATTTCCTCAAAATACTGTGTTACGATTCCGGGAGCATCCACAGGTTTCGCCTGAAGGAACCGCTGTCCAGGCGCCAACACCGGGCAATCGTCCAGCGGCACGGAGGCAGGTTTCGCGCGCCAGAACGATTCCACCGGACGGCCCCGATGGGGACGGTCAACCCGCGGAAGCGTCGGCCGCCGGTTCGCCAGCCACCCGGTCGCCAGCCTGGAGAAGAGGCCTGCGGGCCCTGCGGGAGCGGCCCGCGGTGCCGTTGCTGTTCGCCCTCGGTGTGGTGGCGTTCCTGTTCGCCCTGCTGCTCTGGAGGTCATTCAGCACGGACGGCCAGCAGGCACCACCGCCCGTCGACGTGGAAGCGGCCGTCGCGGAGGCCCTGAACTCGCAGCCGCCCTCTCCTCCCATCGCGGCACTGGTCTACCAGTCGATTCTGCCGTCCCTCGTCGTGGTGCAAACTGAAGCGGATGACGACAGCGGCCTATTCGGCATAGGAAGCGGAGTGGTGATCAACAGCGACGGCTTCGTCCTCACCGCGCTGCATGTAGTAGAAGGCGCTGAGGAGATACAGATCGGCTTCGCGGACGGCACCAGCACGACTGCAACAGTGGCCAGCGTGGACCCTGAGAAGGACATCGCCGTGCTGGCGCCGGCAGCGCTGCCCAGCCTGGTCGTGCCCGCGACCATCGGCAATGCCGGTGCGATGCGGGTCGGCGACGAGGTGTTTGCGGTCGGGCACCCGCTGGGACTGGCAGGCTCGTTGAGCGCGGGGGTGGCATCCGGCTTCGACCGCGAGTTCGAGCCGTCTGAAGGGGGGCAACCAATCCTGGGGCTGATACAGTTCGACGCAGCGGTGAATCCAGGTAATTCGGGGGGGCCGCTGCTCAACCGGGGAGGCCAGGTCGTGGGCATCGTAATCGGGCTGAGCAACCCGACGGAGCACGATGTGTTCATCGGCCTGGGGTTCGCGGTGCCAATCGACGTTGCCGCCGACGCCGCCGGCGGGCCGGGACAATAGTCAACCGGGAGGTACTTAACCCGCATGGTCAACAACGCAGACAGCCAGCCCATGGAACGGCTGCTGTACGAGGTGAAGAAGGTCATCGTGGGCCAGGACCACCTACTGGAACGCATGGTTGTGGCGCTGCTGGGGAGAGGGCACGTCTTGGTGGAGGGTGTCCCGGGGCTGGCTAAGACGATGGCCGTGAAGACACTGGCCCAGGCGATAAACGGGCAGTTCCAGCGCATCCAGTTCACGCCCGACCTCATGCCCGCCGACCTTGTGGGCACCCGCATTTACAACCAGAGGACGGGGGAGTTCAACACCTCGGTGGGGCCGGTCTTCACCAACCTCCTGCTGGCGGACGAGATCAACCGCGCCCCGGCCAAGGTGCAGAGCGCGCTTCTGGAAGTCATGCAGGAGCGGCAGGTGACCATAGGGCGGGAGAGCCTTCCGGTGCCGCGGCCGTTCCTCGTGATGGCGACCCAGAACCCCATCGAGTCGGAGGGCACCTATCCATTGCCCGACGCCCAGGTTGACCGCTTCATGCTGAAGGTGGTGGTGGGCTACCCCAGCGCCACCGAGGAGTTCGTGATCGTGGAGCGGATGACCGGGGCCCTTCAGGAGGTGCAGGCGGTCCTCGAAACCGAAGACCTGATCGCCCTGCAACGACGGGCGGACAGCGTCTACGTGGACCCGTCGCTGATCGATTACTCGGTGAAGCTGGTCACGGCGACGCGGCAGCCTGAAACGGTGGGCCTGGGCAGCCTGAAGCGCTACATACTGTACGGGGCCAGTCCCCGGGCGTCGATCAACATGGTCGTCGCCGGCCGGGCCCTGGCTTTCATGCGAGGCCGCGACTACGCACTGCCGCAGGACCTCCGGGATGTGGCCCTGGATGTGATGCGGCACCGGCTTGTTCTCTCCTACGAGGCCCTCTCGGACGATGTCCAGAGCGACGAGATACTGGGCAGGGTGATGGAGGCGGTCCCGATGCCGGAGGTACCACTGCGTGAGCACGCAAACACCAGCCCCGTCCACTGACCGGGAGACGCCCCAACGGCTGCTCCACCGCCTTGACTGGCAGGTGCTGCGGCGGCTCGATGGGATGCTCCAGGGGGACTACCGCAGCCTGTTCATGGGTGGCGGCCTGGACTTCGCCGAGCTTCGGGAGTACCAGCCGCCGGATGACATCCGCCACATCGACTGGAATGTAACGGCGCGGATGGACAGCCCTTATGTGCGCCGGTTCCTGGAAGACCGGGAGGTTACGGCCTGGTTCCTGGTGGACCTGAGCCCCTCGATGGCCTTCGGCGCGGTCGAGCGGCAGAAGGAGTCGGTCATCGTGGACCTGGTGGGGCTGCTGGCCAGGCTGCTCACGCGCAACGGAAACCGGGTCGGCGCCATCCTCTACGACAACCGCATCGAGCTCACGATTCCCCCTCGCAGCGGCCGCCCACAGGTGCTGCGGCTGATCAACGACATCCAGAGGAGGCAGTCGTCGCCGGCCCTTCGACAAGCTCACGATGGGATGACGGACCTGGCAGGGCTGCTCCAGTCGGCCTACAACAGCATCAGTCGGCGTTCCCTGGTGTTCGTGGTTTCCGACTTCATCTGCCTGCCCGGGTGGGATGGAGCCATGGACCGCCTGAACCGGAAGCACGAGTTGCTGGCCGTGCGGGTGTGGGACCCTCGGGAAACGGAGCTTCCTGATATCGGCGTGGTGGTCGTCGAAGACTCGGAGACGGGCGCGCAACTGACCGTGGACACCAGCGACAGGGGATTCCGGCGGCGGTTCCACGAAGCGGCGCAACAGCGCGAGGAGGAACTGGCGCAGGCATTCAAGCACGCCGGCGTTGACGAACTGACGCTGTCAACGGCGGAGGACATCGTCCTCGCCATCCTCCGGTTCGCCTCGCTGCGGAGCCGGTCCTTCGGCAAGCTCAGGAGACGGTAGGGGAGCGAGTGGTGCCGTTCATCTGGCCGTGGGTCCTGCTGTCCCTGCTCACGCTGCCCCTGTGCGTCCTGGGGTACATGCGGCTTCAGCGCAGGCGAAGTACGGCCGCGGCCGGGCTGGGCAGCATGGGCGCGGCGCCGGGAGGGACAGCCGTGCTGGCGGGGAGGCGCCGCCATGTCCCGCCCACCATCCTGCTGGTTGGCGTTGCGCTCCTGGTGATGGCCACCGCCCGCCCGCAGCTCATGCTGCCCCTGCCCCGGATGGAGGGCACAGTGGTGCTGGCCATGGACGTCTCGGCCAGCATGGCCGCCGATGACGTGGAGCCGAACCGGATGGAGGCGGCCAAGCTGGCGGCCAAGTCGCTGGCGGAGCGGCGTCCGGACAGCGCCATGATGGCCGTGGTGGCCTTCGGGGAAGGCGGGCTGATCGTGCAGCCGCCGACTGGCGACGACGATGCGGTGAACGCCACCATCGACCGGCTGGTGCCTCAGAGCGGGACCTCGCTGGGCCGCGGGCTGCTGACGGCGCTGAACCTGGTCGCGCCGGAGCCTGGGTCTGGCACGGGACAGGACTCGGAGGCCGAAGAGACGGAGACCCGGGGAACCTTCGCGCCAGCGATCATAGTCATGATTACCGACGGGGAAAATACCGAGGCCCCCGACCCGGTGGAAGTGGCGCAACTGGCCATCGAGCGGGGAGTGCGGATCCATACCGTGGGAGTAGGGACCTCGCAGGGAACGGCCGTGGAAGTCGACGGCTTCAGCCTGTTCACTCAGCTGAACGAGCCGGTCCTCCAGCAGATCTCCCTGCTGGCGGAAGGCACCTACTTCCGGCTGGAGGACAGGGACGACATCCCGTCGGTGTACGAGGAGCTGGAGACCGAGTTCGTGGTTGAATCCCGGGAGGTGGAGGTCACTTCCGCTGTGGGCGGCATCGGCGCGCTGCTGCTCCTGACCAGCGGGGCGCTTTCACTATTCTGGTTCGGGCGCGCACCCTAGACGGAGGAGGATTCATGGGAGTGCTTTCGCCGGCCTTTCTCCTTCTCATGGCAGCAGTGCCGCTGATCGTGCTGGCGTATGTCCTGGTGCTGAAGCGGAGGCGGCGGTTTGCCGTCCATTACTCCAGCCTGTCGCTGATTACGCGGGCGATGCCCGGGGGAATCCGGTGGAGAAGGCATTTGCCCTTCGCCCTGGCCCTGCTAGCCATCGGGCTGCTCATCGTGGCGCTTTCCCGGCCGTACGCGAATGTGACCGTGGCCGCCAGCCGGACCACCGTGATCCTGGCCTTGGATGTGTCGCTGAGCATGTGCGCTGACGACATCGACCCAAACCGGCTGACGGTGGCCCAGGAGGCCGCCGTGAGGTTCATCGAGAGCCAGGAGCCGGACACCCGCGTGGGAATTGTGGCCTTTGCAGGCTTCGCCCAGCTCATCGTGCCTCCCACGACCGACAGGGAGGCTCTGGTCGAGGCGGTGTCGAACCTGACGACGGCGCGGCGCACGGCGGTGGGCAGCGCCATCGTCCGCTCGCTGGACGCGCTGTCGGAAGTTAACCCGGCCATCGCGCGCCCCAGCGCGCACGTGCCCCGTCGCAGCGAGGCGGCAGAGCCCGGCTCGGAGGCGTTCCTCCAGCCGGACGTGGTCGTGCTGCTGACCGACGGCGCCAACACCCGGGGAGTGCCGCCGCTGGACGCCGCCCGCGCCGCCCGGGACCGGGGCGTGCAGGTGTACACCATCGGCTTCGGCACCTCCAGCCCTGCGGTGCTCAGATGCACGCCGGAGCAGCTTGGCGGGGAGGATCTGCCCTTCCAGCTCAGGCGGGGAGGATTCGGCGGTCGCGGAGGCGGGAGGATTGGCGGGAACTTCCTGAGCCTTGACGAGCGCACCCTGAGCCGGGTCGCCGAGATCACGGAGGCCGAGTACTTCCTGGCGGGCAGCGCGGATGAGCTCTTCGAAGTCTTTTCGGAGATCCCGGTGCAGATCGAGAAGAAGAAGGTGCGCATGGAGGTGTCGGCCGTGCTGACCGCCATCAGCGCGGTCCTCGCGCTGGCCGCGGGCGCCCTGGGCCTCCGCTGGAGCCCGCTGCCCTGATCTGACAGGCCCCTCCAGAAAGGCTGAGTCTCAGGGGCCGTTAGCGCCGGGCCGTGTGTGCCGGCTAACGGCACTTGACTCCCATCCTCCTGTCCGTCTCCTGGCTGTCTTCGCCTGCTTCCCCGGCAGGGAGGCGGCCTGCTGTGCTTGCGGCTTCGCCCCCACGTCCGCTGTGGACTCCTTCTGCGCTCTCGGCATCAGGGCCGGGCCAGCGTCTCCGGCCGCCGGACTCGGCCTGATGGATATTTACGATGATATGTAGCTATTTCGACAAGGTATATAAATATTCGGTGCAATTAACCTATCTTACGACGATAACCGATACATTCGTCGAAAAATACGGTTTGACTTCAATAGGGGACTAGTCTAGACTCCCCGAATAACTTTTTGCGGACAGACTCGAATCGAACTCATCAATGGAGAAATCGAAGATGTATCTCAACTCAGCTCGCAACACTCTAATACGACTATTCGTTATCTGTCTCACACTCGCAACGATTTTCGCAATCAGTTGCGGTGGGGACGCGACGGAGGCACCTGCACCCACTGCGCCACCAGCAGCGCCGACGCCGACGCCGGTGGACCTATCAGCGATCACGTCGGAATTGCGCGAGTCTATCTCGGACGCAGTGTCCGGAATAGAAGTCCCAGAAGGGATGACCGAAGAGGAAGTTCAACAAATAGTGGCGAACGCAGTAGCCGCCGCGTCTGCAGACGCGCCTGAGCCGCTGACGGAAGCAGAGATCGCCCGGATCGTGAGTGCCGCCGTACCGACTCCGGTGCCGACGCCCACGCCCCTCAGTGTCGAGGCGATCCGCGAAGAAGCACTGGTCAACCCCGGCACGGTGACCATCATGAACGGCCTCTGGGGCACCGGGCCCCGGGTCCCGAGAGACGCGGTAGGTGAGGACCACAACTACCACCGGGCCATTCACTCCACCTGGATTACCGGCAGCGCCAATGTCGAGTTGCTCCCGGGCGCGGCCGAGAGCTGGGAGGTTTCCCCGGATGGCCTGACCTGGACCCTCAATCTGAGGGAAAGGATCAAGTTCCACAACGGGGAGGAGGCAACCGGCGAGGACCTCCTCTTCAGCGCGGAGCATGCCTGGGGTGCAGACGCCCGAGAAAATGGCCTGAGCCCGAGCATAGCCAGCCTAGCCTCGATTACTGAGAAGATAGAACTGATTGGCCCAATGTCAGTGAACATAACCCACGAGCGGCCCCTGTCCTACTTCCCTTTCCGTCACATGTCGGACATGAGCGGGAGTTTCAGCGGTGTGCTGATGCCCAAAGCCTACTACGAAGGGGGAGGCACAGACTCGGCGTCACGCCGTCAAGCCTTTTCCGATGCTCCCATTGGCGCCGGGCCTTTCAGCGTGCTCGACATCAGGCCCAATGAGCAGATATTGGTCGAGCGCTTTGACGAGTACTACTACCATCCGGAAAACGGGCTGGACGAGAACCGGCGGGCCAGGTTCCAGACCCTGGACCTGAGGCTGGTACCGGAGCCGGCCATCCGGGTGGCCGCCCTCCGGGCCGGTGAGGCAGACATCGCCGAGGTCAACCTGGCAGTGGGGAAACAGGTGGAGGATGCCGGCGGCAGAATCGTTTACACCAGGGAAGGCGTCTACATATTCAACCTCGGGATAGGTTGCTGGAAGCCGGAACATCCCTGCCACCACAAGGCAGTGCGTCATGCGTTCGACTACGCCTTAGACAAGGAAGCCATCATGAACGGCCTCTACGGAGGGCCCCCGACAGCAACCGTCGCTGGATACGGGCGTGTGGGAATCAGCTCCCTGGGTTACGAGCCCGGCCTGGACCCCTTCCCCTTTGATCCCGAGAAGGCGCGGGAGTTGCTGGCGGAGGCAGGATACCCGAACGGTGAGGGCTTCCCGGAGTTCAAGCTCTGGACCTACCCGGCGGGTGAGGCGCCCTTCATGCCGGAACTGGCCCAACTGATGTCAGACATGTGGAAGGAACACCTGAACATAAACTCGACGGTCGAGGTAACCGATGGCGCCCGGTCCAGGGAACTGTGGTGGGGACGCGAGATTGACGGCGACTGGCACGTTCGGCCAAACGAGATCGAATGGGACGGGGGCGGCGGAGCCAACGGCTGCTGCGGCCAACTCGATAGCAGGTCCCGCCATACGGAGGACCCGGAACTTCGCAAGCTGGTACAGGAAACACTGGGTGTTGTAGACCCGGACAAACGGCACGCAGCCTATAACAAGATGTGGATGGCAATCCGGGAAGAGCACTACATGACTTCCCTGGGGATCCTAAACCTTCCTTGGGGCGTGGGTCCCAGGATCTCCGGCTGGGAGCCCTGGCCCATGACGCCCTACAACAGCGCCTTCCATACCATTACCCTGAAGTAAAGTGCGGAATTAAGGCGCGGAACCAAGGCGGCTCTGCAAAGGTTCTTCCCGCCCGTGCCGCCCAGGGGTGGATCACCCTTGGGCGGCGGGCAGGGTCTTTCAACTCTTCCTCCTCCTTGGGGGGAGCCCCTTCGACAGGCTCAGGAGGGTGCGGGTGAATTCTCCCGTGCCGGTACTCTCAAAAAAGCAGGGCGCGCCCTCACCCCTGCAAAAAGTGCGGGGCAAGCTCTACCCTCTCCCGGAGAGAGACGGGATTCGCAATATGCCCTCTAGCAGTTCCCTGCGGAATTTAGCCCCGAAGCAAGGCGGCTATGCAGCGTTTTATTCTCGCCCGTTTCGTCCAATCGTTCTTTACCCTTTGGGCACTCAGCTTCGTCGTATTCATCAGCGCCCACCTGACCGGAGACCCGGCCCTGGCGCTACTGCCCTTGGAACTTGCCGACGAAGAGGGTATCCAGAGGTTGCGGGAAAGATTCGGCCTGGACAAGTCCAAGCCCGAACAATACCTGATTTTCATGAAGAACGCCGTCCAATTGGACTTCGGCCAGTCTGTCCGGGAGTACCGCCCGGCTTTGGAGGTCTTGGCCGAGCGGATACCCGCCACCCTCCAGCTTACGGTGGCGGGAATGGGGCTGGCCGTAATCGTGGGTGTTCCTCTGGGGATGCTGGCGGCGGTGCGGCCCAACTCGATTTTCGACTACCTTTCCAAGTTTTTTGCCGTGATCGGTATGGCGGCGCCCCAGTTTTGGGTGGCCATCATGGCCGTGCTCTTTTTTGGGGCCTATCTCAAAGTGCTGCCCACCTTCGGGCGAGGTGGCCCGGACCACTACATCCTGCCAGCCTTTGTGCTTTCATGGCCCATCATGGCGGGCATGATGCGCCTGACCCGATCCAGCATGCTGGAGATCCTGGACAGCGAGTTCATCAAGTTCACTAGGGTCAAGGGTTTGCAGGAAAATCTGATCCTCTGGAAGCACGCCCTGAGAAACGCCATTATTCCTCTGCTGACCTTCAGCGGGATCAGCCTGGCGGGGTTGCTGAACGGCTCCGTAATTGTGGAGGTGGTCTTTGCCTGGCCCGGGGTAGGGCGCCTGCTGCTGGAGGCGGTGATCAATCGAGACTTTCCGGTACTCCAGGCCACGGTGCTCGCTTCCGCGTTGTTCTACCTTTTGACGGCCTTGATCGTGGACATCCTTTACGCATACACGGACCCAAGAATCCGGTTTAACTAGCTACTGGCTTGGCGGGAGGCTGTTACGGCAACTACCGAAAACATACTGTTGACACGCGGTGACCGATGGCGGCAGGTGCGCCGGCGGCTACAGGAGTACCGGCTGCCCTGGGTTCCGATTGTCGTCTTTGCCGTTCTGCTGGTGTGCGCCGTTTTTGCGCCTCTTCTGGCGCCCCATGACACGGACAAACTGAACATCCTGGCAAGCAAGATCCCTCCGGGCGAAACCTCCGAGCACCTCCTGGGCACCGATACCCTGGGGCGGGACCTGTTGAGCAGGATGATATACGGCGCCCGCACCACGGTGGTCATCAGCTTGGTGGCCCTGGGAACCGGGGGAGTAGTGGGGACTTTGCTCGGCCTGGTTTCCGGCTACGCAGGGGGATGGACCGATACCATAATCATGCGGATTGCCGATGCTGCCCTGGGGTTTCCCACCATCCTGGTGGCGCTGGTCATCGTGGTCATTCTGGGTACGGGGATAGGCGTGATCATCCTGGCGGTGTTGCTGACCGTATGGGCCAGGTTTGCGCGGATGATCCGGGGGGATGTGCTGTCAGTTAAGACCCTGGACTTCGTCACCCTGGCACGGATTGACGGTGTAAACCCCGCGATACTGATTTTGAGGCACATCTTCCCCAATGTAATCAACACCCTGATGGTCATAACCAGCCTACTGGTGGGGCAGGTGATTCTGCTGGAGGCCGCGCTCAGCTACCTGGGTTTGGGGCTGCCGCCGGGTGCCTCGTCCTGGGGCATCATGGTGGCTGAGGGTAAGGAAGTCATCATTGACGTATGGTGGCTCTCTCTATTCCCCGGCCTGGCCATCACCATAGTGGTACTGGCATTCAACTTCATTGGAGACTGGCTGAGGGACACCATGGACCCCAAATTGAGGCAGTCCCGGTAGCCTGGGGCACAGAGGGAAATGGACCGTGCAGGATGAACCGATACTTAAGGTCGAGGACTTACAGACCTACTTCTTCACCCGCTCCGGCATAGTCAAAGCTGTCGACGGGATTAGTTTCGAGCTGGGGAAGGGCGAAACGCTGGGCATTGTGGGCGAATCCGGCTCGGGCAAGAGCATGACCGCCTGGTCAATCTTGGGACTGGTTCCCAAGCCGGCTGGCCGCATCGTGGGAGGGCGCATCCTCTACCAGGGTGAGGACCTCCTGAACAAGAGCGAAAGCGAGATGCAGCGGATCCGGGGCAGCGGCATCTGCATGGTGATGCAGGACCCTCTCACATCCCTCAACCCCGTGTTCAACATCGGCAACCAGATCCTGGAATGCCTGCGGATGAACTCGGAGCGTTCCACAACCAGCTTCCGCGACCAGGCGATCAACCTCCTGTCCAAGGTGAAGATACCTGCTGCCGAGACCCGGCTCGCAGCCTTTCCTCACCAGATGAGCGGCGGAATGAGGCAGCGCGTGGTGGGCGCCATAGCCATATCGCGCTCACCCAATCTTCTGATCGCGGATGAACCAACAACTTCGCTGGACGCCACCATCCAGCTTCAATACCTAGAGATGCTCAAGGAAATCCAGGCCCAGACCGGGGCGGCGATCATCTTCATCACCCATGACTTCGGCATCGTGGCCCGAATGTGCGACCGGGTCGCGGTGATGTATGCCGGGAAGATAGTGGAGCAGGCCGACGTCATCCAGCTGTTTGACCGGCCGGCCCACCCCTACACCGAGGCCCTCCTCCAGTCCGTGCCGGACCTGGACGTCAACGTGGACCTGCTGCCGTCTATCGAAGGTCAGCCTCCCTCTCTGGGCGACCTGCCCGAGGGATGCGCCTTCGCTCCGCGATGCCCTTACGTCTTCGACAAGTGCAGCGAATACCCGCCGGAGTTTGCGATCGGAGCCGGCCAGGTGGCCCGCTGCTGGAGATACCATGATGCAGACTGAGCATGGTGCCGGTACGCGGGAACTGCTCAGGCTGGACGGGGTTAAGAAGCACTACCCGGTCACGACCGGTCTGGTCCTGCAAAGGACCATTGGACAGGTAAAGGCCGTAGACGGAATTTCCCTCACCCTCCCCGAAGGAGAGACCTACAGCCTGGTGGGGGAATCAGGCTGCGGCAAGACCACCACCTCCCGGATAGTATTGATGGTGGAACAGCCCACTGAAGGCGAGGCATACTTCCAAGGGAAGTCGATGGCGCGCCTCACGAGGTCGGAAACGCGGGAGTTCCGGGCATCCGCAAAGGCGGTATTCCAAGATCCGTGGAGCTCCCTAAATCCGCGTATGCGGGTAGGTCCAATAATCTCGGAGCCGCTGATAACGCAGCAAAGGGTGAGCCGGAAAGAGGTCAAATCTCGCCTCGATGACCTGTTGAGAGTAGTGGGGTTGCACCCGTTCCACGGCGACCGGTATCCCCACGAGTTCAGCGGGGGGCAGCGGCAGCGCATCGCCATCGCCCGGGCGCTTTCGACCCAGCCCAAGCTGATCGTGCTGGACGAGCCGGTCTCGGCGCTGGACGTGTCCATCAGGGCCCAGATACTGAACCTGCTCAAGGAGCTCCAGTCGTCCCAGGGCCTCAGCTACCTGCTAATCGCCCACAACCTGGCCACGGTACGCTACATGAGCCACCGGGTCGGGGTGATGTACCTGGGCAAGATCGTGGAAGAGAGCGACCCCGAGACCATCTTCTCCAACCCGCTGCACCCCTACACCAAGGCCCTGATCTCGGCGTCGCTGCCCGCAGACCCCCGGCGCCAGCGGGAGGAAATAGTGCTGCCTGGCGAGGTCCCGTCGCCCCTCAACCCTCCGTCGGGCTGCACCTTCCACACCCGGTGCCCCTTTGCGACGGAGCGGTGCCGCACCGAAATCCCGGAGTACCGGGAGCTCGAAGCGGGCCACAACGTAGCCTGCCACCTCTACTAACGGCCCCCTGTATATCCGGGGTGTTTATCCAGATGTATATCCGGGGGAATGCCCCCGGAGGGCCGCTTGGGCTCCTTGGCCACCTGCGCTCGATCTCAGGCGACGGATAGCCGCAACCAGATAGCGTCTCGCCTTGGCACGCCCCTGCCTTCCCGCCGGGCCGGGTTGCCGGCTGGCCCGCCGGTGGGCCCCCTTTTGAGCCTCCGATACTTCCGGGCGTCAAGGCAGTTAGCGTTGGATAGAAAGCAATGGTGTCTTAAATTTTGGAGGCCCCACAATCCGTCATTCCCGCAGAAGCGGGAATCCAGTGGCATTTGCCGGTAACAGCCTAAATGCCATCAGAGCGTCATCGATTTGAGCTAGTTTCAAAAAACGGCCTGGCGTCGTTCAGCAGGGTTTCGTTCCGATGACCGTGCCCGTAGAACATCGGCATGACTGTTTCGAAATACAGTGATGGAGCCGCGAGGCCTAACCACACCACTTCACCAACCGGGCGACCCAAAGGCGACCCCACCAACGCCAGATGATAACCGCGGCAATTCCGCCAGTCTGTGCTTACCAGCCTTAACGCGATTTTCGGACGGCTCCCTACTGAATACGTGCGCAAAATTGGCTGTCCGGTGGCCGATGTACACGCAGTTACCCCTGGTCTGCATAGGACAACAGTAAGAATTCATACCAAATGGCCTGTTTGGGTAACCCGGGGAACCCCGTCGATCCAATCCGAACGGCCCCGTCAGGCAAGGTCTTTCAGTTTTCACCCGTCATTCCCGCGAAAGCGGGAATCCAGAGGTCATTCCCCAATGAATCGCGACCAGCCTCAGGGCCACTGGATTCCCGCTTTCGCGGGAATGACGGACTACGGGGCCTCCAGCATTTAAGGCCCTATGCCCTGCGGTGCGGCACTTGACAGCCATGCGGCCATTTGGGATGCTTTGAGTATGGGATATGCGGGCAGCCGTCCCTCGTTATCGAGCGGATGCTTGCTATCGCCCGGACAACCGGTTACCTGCCCCTGTAGCTCAGAGGATAGAGCGGCAGCGTCCTAAGTTGCGCGTCGGGGGTTCGAGTCCCTCCAGGGGTACCACTTTCCCTCTCCTTCCAGTCATCGGTCGGCGGCCAGCATGAGCCGCACGCCTTGCTATCTCCCGCGGTGTGGGCCTGTGTCCCGTGTCGATTCTGCGGAAGGTCCAGCTACGGAAACCGGGGCCGTCGCCGCCACGGTTACGGGTCCAGCACCCGCCCCACGAACAGCAGCGCACCCGTCTCCTGGTGTCGGATGACGAACAGGAAGGGACGGTCGATGACCAGCTCGATGGGCTCCGGCTCGACCTCAACCGCCCGGGTGATGCCGATGATCACCGCCGTCGCCGCAGCGGCCTCCGTTCCCTCCTCGTCCACAGAGACGAATGCCTTGTGAAGCACATCGGAAATCAGCAGGCAGATGTCGCCCCTGGCCCGGCACAGCCGGCCATCCATGCCGGAGAAATCGGCCGACTGGTCGTCGAAGGCGTCGGTCATTCCCATTGCCTGGAGCGCATCGGTCAGGCTGAAGGACGACTCCATCTCGAACCGGGGCATCGACAGGATGACGCGCTCACTTTCCAGGCTGTCGACGATGCCTTGGACCGAAGGCCCATCCAGGGAATCCTGGAACCCCTCGAACCTGCCGGAGTCGGGCACCAGGATGGTCATCGCCACCTCGTCGCCCTCGTAGGGAAGTTCCACTGCCTGGAACCCGTCGCCGGCGGCGTAGAGCAGGTTCGACTGCTGCCGCATCATCGGCACCTCGCGCTCGGTGCCGTCCAGCAGGTGGAAAGGACGGTCCGTGGTGGCTTGCTCGCTGAAGGCGGTGCGCCAAGCGGCGTTGAAGTAGATGGCGTTGGCCAGGACCAACCGCGTGAGGTCGTCGATGGCGCCTTGTGGGATCAGGTCCTTGATCCGCTCCTCGGTCTCGTCGGCAACCCAGTCGTTGATGCGGACCCGCGCATCCTCGGGGTCGCGCCGGAAGTCCACCGGCCTCACTTCCTCGCCGTAGTTCACGGCCAGCCCGTCGATGAAATCCGGCAGGAAGCCGTAGCCCTCCTGTCCCCAGACTGAGTTGGCCACGTTGAGGCGGAAGTCTTCGCCGCCCACATCCGTCTCTGCCGGCTCGAGCATGAGGTCCAGGGCGTTGAAGGCCGGGTGCAGCCTGTCCTGGGGAAGGTCGAACCGGAGGGTGTCCGCCATCTGGCTCTCCGTCTCGCCCCTGGCTCCGGAGTAGGCCATGGCCAGTGCGAGTGAGATGCTATGGGGCGAGAAGAACAGGTTTCCGTCGGAATCGCTCAGGACACGGTACAGGTCGAAGGCGAAGGCGCTGTTGCCCGCGACCAAGGCTGCGACATCGAACTCGGATGCCTCCGGGGCGGTGTCCCGCTCCTCGGTGGAACGCGAGACCCGCACCACCTCCGGCGTGGGCTCAGGCGTCGGGTCGGCGGCAGCGGTGGGATCGGCCTCGGCTGTCGGCGCCGGCGCCGGCGCCGGTACGGGGGTGACGGTCGGATCAACCCGTGTGGGGTCAGGATCCGGAGCTACCGTCAGCGTCGGCACCGGAGAGGCCACTGGCCCACCGCGGTCTTCGCTGCCCGCCCCGGGGGTGCCCGTGGCCCTGGGGGACGGCGCGGTCGTGGCCGTGGGAGAGGGGGCAGAAGTTGGCGTCACACCGGTTGGCGACGCTTCGGGTTCTCCGCCACAGGCCGAAAACCCGGCTAACATAACAAAAGCTGCGAGCAATGCAATAAAGAGCTTCATCAGTTCAGTTCAAGGTAGCCTGCCGCCCTCGTTGCGTTCGCCTCCGGCAGTGAGAAACTGTCTCACAACCTGCGATTGCTTTCTCGACAGCTTCTCCAGACTACCTTTTCACCCCCACTCTAACCCTCCCCCTCGAGGGAGAGGGGACATTTGAGTTAGATTCCAAGTCCGACGCCCGTTCCAGCTCGTTCATTCCAAGCGAAGAAATCAGTCCACCGAACGCTGTCAGCAGATATACGGAGGTCCCACCGCTGTAGGATTCACCGGCCCGGCAGCCTTCCCTCCGCTAGGCCTCGCCTTTCCAGCCGTCGCCGGGCATGATCCGGCGCATGAACTCGTCGAACATCGGGACAGTGAATGCGGTGTCTCCGTGCCCCGGACTCCAGATAATCCCCTTGTCGATCAGCTGGCCCCGGTAGGGGGCCACCGAGCTGACCCTCCTGCCCAGCGCCTTGGCGATGTCACCCGACCGGTGCGGCCCCGCCCCCAGCTCGGCCATCCCGCGCAGGTACATCCTCTCAACCGGTGTCAGCCGGTCGTACCGCACCCGGAAGAAGCCCTCGTCCAGCCCCGCCACCGCCTGCCGGGAGGCCGCCTCCACATCGGAAGCCGTGATCGGAGATCCCTCAGCCACATCCCACAGGTGCTTGCCCCACTCCTGCACGGAAATAGGGGTAACCCATCGTCCGAGCAACCACAGAATCCAGGGCGTCGCCTTCGATGTCCACCCCCTCGGCAATCAGGGGCAGCGCGATGGCGGCCCCGGCATCCTCGGGGGACAACGCTCCGAGTACCGGGAACTCGAACAGCCTTTCCGCGTAGGACCTGGCCGCGCCCGTTCGTGCCCGCAGCTGGGGCAGGCCCGCACCGACCAGCACCACTGGCAGCCGGCGCTGGGAGGTGCGGTGCAGGGCGATGATCAGAGCCGCCAGCTCCTCCTCGCTCACATACTGGAGCTCGTCGACGAAGAAGGCGACGCAGCTATCGCCAGCCTGGGCGGCCCGGCCCGCCGCCTCCAGCAGGTCCTGCAGGTCCAACTCCAACTCGCCGTTGTCGGCCAGGCCAGGCTCCGGTTCGAAGTCCAAGCCCACCTCGATGTCCTGGAATTTCACCTTTCAGGGCGCCGACGAATCCGGCGAGCCCCGACAGGGCCCGCTGCGCCAGGTCCTTGGCGGCCGCCGACCGGGACATCCGAAGGAGGGCCAAGCGCAGCTGCGGCGCCAGCACCGCGGGCAGGGAGCGGGTCTCCCGCGCCTCGATCTCCAGGGTATGGGCGCCCGAGCCTTCGGCGTCCAGCCGCATCCGATCCAGCAGGACGGTCTTACCCACGCCCCTGAGACCGACCATCATCAGGCTCTTGCTGGAACGCCCCACCATGCTGCGCTCCAAGGCCACCCTCACCATCTCGCGCAGGTCGTCCCGGCCGGCCAGTTCCGGCGGCGGCGTTCCCGCTCCGGGGGCAAACGGGTTTCGGATAGGGTCCATACGCTTCGTCTATTGGTAGATTAGGCTAGTTACGTTTTATCCCTAAATTACCAAACTGCCTCATAAGATCGCGTTTCTAAGACCGTTATCCCTCGAAACGGCATACCCGGAACACATTTCTGTATATGGGGAGTTTATTGGTATTAGTTCCAGTTCATAACTTGCCCAAACTCTCCTATAGTCCCCCATTACGTTTGTGCGCGACATTAAGGAGAAGCGAGCCTGACGATCCAGGCAATACTGGGTATGGGGATATTATATCTTTTATGAATCTTACCTAACTAACATTATTTTTCTGAAACACGAGTCCCCCCCGGTATCGCGCAACGCCAGTAACGTAACGAAATCAACCCGTCATTCCCGCGAAGGCGGGAATCCAGAGGTCCAACTGGCTACAACACGGCCACAGGTAGCCGGGCACTGGATTCCCGCCTTCGCGGGAATGACGGGGCTTTGCCAGCCAAATGCAATGGCTTCGGGGAACTGCGCCACAGGCGCCCCTGGTGCCCTCGAATCTGGTATATTCGAGGCCTGTCGCGGCACCGCGGCACACAGTCGCGTCAACCAGCTCGCCATCCTGCCCAGGCCAGAGGAGGCATCATGCAGACCGGAGTGTTCCTCGAATTCCCGGCCCTCGACGATGTGACCGACCAGCAGGCCTTTCAGCAAGGATTCCAGATGGCGGTCGAGGCCGAGCAGATGGGTGTGGAGTCGGTGTGGCTGGCCGAGTACCATTTCATCCCCTTCAGTGTGCTGTCGGCGCCCCCGATGGTGGCCACCGCCATCGCCGCCCGCACGGAGCGGGTGCGCATCGGCCTGGGCGTGCTGCTACTGCCGCTGGGCAACCCCATCCGCATCGCCGAGGAGATCGCCACCCTCGACCACATCTGCCAGGGACGGCTGGACTTCGGCATCGGCCGGGGCACATTCCCCGAGCACCACGACGCCTTCCTGTCGCCCTACCCCGAGAGCAGGGGGCGCTTCGAGGAGTACCTGGAGATCATCCTGAAGGCCTGGACCACCGAGCAGTTCTCCTTCGAGGGCGAGCACTACAAGTGCCACGACCTGGCGGTGCGGCCCAAGCCCTACCAGAAGCCCCATCCTCCCATCCGCATCGGCGTCACCTCGGCGGAGACCTTCCCCATCATCGGGCGCATGGGGTACCCGCTGTTCGTCAACCCGTCCCGGGTCTTCGCGCTGTCCGACCTGGCGGAGCACGTCGAGGCCTACCAGAAGGCTTGGAAGGACGCGGGCCACGAGGGCGAGGGCAGCATAGGCATCCGGCTGCCGGTCTACCTGGCCGACACCAAGGAGCAGGCCCACGAGGAACCGAAGCAGAGCATGACCACCCAGATGGCTGGTCTGTGGCAGCGGGTGGCGGCCAGCGCCGATAGAACGGGCACCACCGGCAACTGGCACGCCGAGTCGGACCACATCATGAACATGACCTACGACGACTGGCTGCGGGACAAGGTGGTCTTCGGTACCCCCGACTCCGTGCTGGACCGGCTGCTCCAGCTCACCGAGGAGCTGCAACTCTCCCACATCGTCTTCGAGCACAACCCCGGGCGGCTCATTCCCCACGAACTGCAGATGAAGTCTATGGGCCTGCTCATGGACAAGGTCGTCCCCCACCTGCCCTGACTCCGGAAGCGCCCTGTGCAGGATGCGCGCCATACCACCTGTCCCCCGCAGATGGGTTAACATGAGGGCAATCCTTTGACCGGGGGATGAATGACCGGCAGGCAGCAAGACCAGCACGACGACCAGGAGAGGCCGGACGGCGGGGATCACGGCCCGGAGGGCCCCGAGACCCTGGGCGACGCCTCACCCTCCCGCTTCTCGGTACCATCCTGGGCCCGTTCCGATGGCGGCGAAGACCCACAGGAGCCCCCTTCCTCCGGGCTCTCGATGCCCCGGTGGGCCCGCTCCGCCGGCGGCTCGACGGGCGACAGGGGATGGCGGGGCTGGCGCACGACCCTGCGGCGCCGCCTTGCCTGGCCGGTGGTGATAGTGCTGGTCATCTTCGCCGTCTGGTCCAACTATCCGTTCATACCGAACCCCTGGGCTGTGCTGTTCCGCCAGCCCGATGGGGACGCCTCCGCCGTCTCCACTCCGCAGCGGTGGGCCTCGTACGGAGCCAACGCCCAAGGGACCAACTTCATTCCCGACGCGGCCGCGCCTGAGGGCGTCGTCGCCTACTCCATCGAGGTCGACGGCAGCGTCCGCTCCGCCCCTGCGGTTGACGGCGGCACAGTTTACATCGGCGGGCAGTCCCGCATCGCCGCCTTCGCGGCAGAAACCGGCGAGCAGCTCTGGGAGCTTCCGGTCAATGGCCCGGCCCACGGCACCCCGGCGGTCGCCGACGGGCTGGTCTACCTGGGTATGCTGGGCAAGCAGGTGCTGGCCATCGACGCAGCCAGCGGCGATGTCGCGTGGGAATACATGGGAGACGCCCCCTTCCCGGGGTCGATGGGAGTTTGGGACGGCATCGTCTACGCCGCTTCACGGGGCGGGGATGTCCACGCCCTGGACGCCGAGTCGGGCGACCTGCTCTGGAAGGTCGGCACCGGAAGCCCGGTGGTGGCCCCGGCGGCCGCGTCTGAAGGCAAGATGTTCGCCGCCTCCACGGAAGGAGTGCTGTACATCCGCCACTCCCGGACCGGCGACAAGCGCGCCAGAATACGCACCGGCGCCGTGCTGGTGGTGCCGCCGGTGCTCGCCGGCGACCGGGTCTACCTGCTATCCAACGGCGACCTGCTGGCCTTCGACGCCAACGGCCGCGAGATGCCGGGACGCTACCCCACCGAGCTCATCTGGGCGCAACTCTGGGTCTGGGGGTTCCCCCTGCCGGCACCCCCGGAGCACGCGGGACTGCAGTGGCGGGTCTCGCCGGCCGGGTGTGAGGGAGACTTCATCCATCCGCCGGCCGTAACCCCCGAGGCCCTCTACCTCGGTACCGACAATGGATGTGTCCTGGCCCTCGACCCGCAGGACGGCAGCGAGCTCTGGCAGATTCCGCCCGTGTCCGAACTGCGCCGGGTGGACGGCAACCTCTCGTGGCGGATGTCGACCGCCACAGATGTTGCTGCACCGGTGCTGGTGGCGGGCGACCTGCTGGTCGTGATCCACAAAAACGGCACCGTTCGGGCCATCGACCGCTTCACCCGCGAAGAAGCCTGGGCCCTCTCGCTGGAGTCGCCGCCGGTTGCTCCCCTCAGCTACGCGGACGGGACGGTCTACGCCCACACCGAGGACGGCAGGCTCCACGCGATACGATAGCAGTGGGCGCTGGGTTTCCTCACCGGACAGCGCCCACATTCAGTCGCATTCAGCCACACTCAGGAAGAAATGCCATGGAAAGTCCACGAAGGAACGAGGCCGTGCGGCAGGCGACCGCGATGTTCAAGCGGGGCATGTTCCCCGGCGCGGTGGCGGGTACGGTGGCCGGGCTTGCCCCCTGCATCCTGCTTATACTGGTGCTGACCGGCGACACCTACCACATCGGCGGGGCCGAGGTCCTGGGATTCATCATCATGTGCATCGCACTGGGCGCACTGATAGGCACCGTGATAGGCGGCTACTGCGCCGTGGTGGCCGGCACAGTGAAGAGGACCCTGGTCTCGAGGGGAATACTGCGGGGCTAGGAAATTATCTCAATCCACGCCGACTGCGGCAGAATTTACAGGTCTGCAGACTGTGGCACTGGATTCCCGCTTTCGCGGGAATGACGAATTGGGTGCAGGCTCCGGACTTTGAGGTAAGGGCTAGTAGTTCAACTTTATTCTAGTGATGGGTAAACCTCGAGCCCGTTCGTCGTGAGCTTGTCGAACCATGGACGCGCGGCCCTTCCACAAGCTCAGGGCGAACGGGAGAATAAACCATCAATCCAAAGAAGTTGAATCGCTAGGCCGTCTCGGCCGCCGCCACCACCACGGGCAATGCGTCGTTCCACTCCCGGTGCAGCATCCAGCAGTGGGCCGTGTGCTCTGCGTCCGCCCCGCCCAGCGGTGGGTATTCCCGCTGGCAGATGTCGCGGACGAACCCGCAGCGGTCGGCGAAGCGGCAGCCGTCGGGCAGCGCGTACAGCGCCGGAGGCTGGCCGTCGATGGCGAAGAGCCGGTCGGTGCGCTCCATCTGCGGCACCGACGCCATCAGCGCCTGCGTGTACGGGTGGCTGGGGTTGTTGAAGATCGGACGTACCTCGCCCCGCTCCACCACACGCCCGGCGTACATCACCGCCACCGTGTCGCACATCCTCGCCACGATGCCGAAGTCGTGGGTTATGAAGATGATGGCCATCCCCGTCTGTTCTTGGATCTCCTTGAGGAGGCGCAGGTACTGGAGCTGGATGGTGGCGTCGAGAGCCGTGGTGGGCTCGTCGGCGATGATCACCTTCGGCGCGCCGGCGATGGCGATGGCGCCCAGCACGCGCTGCTTCATGCCCCCACTCATCTGGTGGGGATAGTCGCGCATTCGCTGCTCCGGGGCCGCCACTCGCACGCTCCGGAGGGAGTCCACCGCCCGGTCCCAGAGATTCCGGTTGCGGCCTCCCTCGTGGGTGCCCAGCGCCTCCACCACCTGGTTGCCGATGGAGAACACCGGGTTCAGCGAGGTCTGCGGGTCCTGGAAGATCATGGAGATCTTCTTTCCCCGCACGTGCCGCATTTCCTCGTCCGACAGCTTGGTCAGGTCCTCGCCTTCGAGGATCACCTCGCCGGATACGATGCGGGCGGCGGGCTTTGGGATGATGCGCAGCAGGGAGCGGGCGGTCATGGTCTTGCCGCAGCCCGACTCGCCGACTATGCCCAGCGTCTCTCCCTCGTGGAGCTGGAAGCTGACGCCGTCAACGGCCTTGGTGACGCCGCGCCGGTTGAAGAAGTAGGTGTGGAGGTCTCGGACATCAAGAATTACATCACCGGGCATATCCGCATCTCTCCTATACCTGCCTCTGTCGGGGATCCAGCTTGTCCCGCAGCCAGTCGCCCAGCAGGTTCATCGAAAGCACCACCAGCATGATGGCAAGGCCTGGGAAGAATGACACCCACCAGCCCGAGGTGGTCGCTATCAGGTCCCTGCCATCGGCCACCATCAGACCCCACGCCGGGTTGGGCTTGGGTATGCCCGCGCCGAGGAAGCTGAGGGTCGACTCAATGACGATCACGAAGCCGACCTGCAGCGTCGCCAGCACCACCAGGCTGTTGAACACATTGGGCAGTATGTGCTTGATCATGATGCGGATGTCGGATGAACCGGCCACCCTGGCCCGTGAGATGAAGTCCGCCGACCGCACCGAAAGGGTAACGCCCCGCGCCATGCGCGCGTAGTGCGCCCACAGCAGCAGCACCAGAACCGCCACCACCGTGGCGAAGCTGGCTCCCAGGGCCGCCACCAGCGCCAGCGCCAGCAGGATGATGGGGATGGACAGCGAAATGTCCACAGCCCTCATGATCACCGCATCCAGCCACCTGCCGAAGAAACCGGCGCTGATTCCCAGCGAAGTCCCAATGAACCCGGCAATGAAGATCGCTACGCCCGACACCACGATTGAAATGCGGGAGCCGTAGATGATACGGCTGAGGATGTCCCGCCCCACCTTGTCTGTGCCCAGGAGGTGGTCCAAGGATCCGCCGCGGGCAATGATCTCCTCGACCTGCTGACCCTCCGCGACGGTCATCTGGCTGCTTTCCTTGACCGATTCAACCCCGACGATGCGCAACTTGCCGCGCCCGACTAAAGACCGGGCGTCCTCCAGGCCGATCTCGTACTGGGAGCCGCCTTCGGGCGGGGTTTCCGCCACGACGGTCTTGAGCTTGAGGATCCTGTCGCCCGGCGAAACGATCTCACCGCCGCCCTCGATCCTGGCGTTGCCAACGCGCAACAGTTCCTGGGCCTCCGCAACGGTGATCTGGGGAGTCAGGTCCGACCGGATTATCTCGGTCTCGGCCCTGAGCGTTTGGGCGTTGTCGCCGATCCAGAAGGGAGGCACAAGCCTGGCTTCCTTCAGGTCACCCCTCTTCGGCGGATGGGGGGCGATCAGCGGCGCGAATATGGCCGGGATGATCATCACCACCATCACAATTGAGATGGGAATGATGGGGAAGCGACGCACGAACCCCCAGATGCCGAGCAGCTTCCGCAGGGGCGACGGCGTAACGGCACCGGCCAAACCGGGCAGGGATTCAATCCGTGGTAGCGCCAACGGGAGTACCTCCTGGCAGGAAAACCCTCGCCCTTCCGTCCCGCCCCACTTGCACCGAGGTCAGACTCTTTAGGAAGCGGCGAAAGTCACTTGTGGCACTGTATATACACCATCACGGAGTGTCAAGGAATATTCCATATTGCGTAGCTTTGTTTGCGGATTTCGACGAAAACCCCACCCTCGGTTACTGCCTCCAAATCACGGAGCTATTGACTTATGACAGTCCCGTTTGCTATACATGGCCCTTACGGCGCCATGAAAAGTCGTGCGCTGAATATAGGAGTTCGCCCATGACATGTATCCAACTGTGTAGGAGGCCCGTCGCCCTCCTGGTAATTCTGCTGGTGGCCTTCGCCGTTGCCTGCGGCGCCTCAGCCACCGCGACACCGGTACCAGCGCCGACAGAGGCACCAACAGAGGCTCCGGCGGCCACCGAAGCACCCGCTCCCACCGAGGCGCCCGCACCCACGGAAGCAGCAGCCGGCACCACCGCCATGCCCGAGGCGGAACCCGAGTTGCTCAGGGTGCAGCTGATCCGTGAGCAGCCCGGCAACAGGCAGGAAGGCGATGCCAAGGTCGACAGGCTCATCATGGGCCTGATCTCCCCCACCCGCGACTACTTCCGCGTCTGGATCCGCGGCAGCGCCGACCAGCTGATCAAGCAGGACCCCATGCAGGAGTGGCTGTTCGAGATCAGCCCGGTCACCAACACAATGAGCGGCTGGCTCGCCACCGATGCCACAATGGCCAGCGACTCCATGTCCTGGAACATACAGCTGGCTGAAAACGTGCCGTGGAACAACAAGAACGGCACCGATTTCGGAATGTTCACCGCCGACGATGTGGCCCACAGCCACGACATCTGGTGCAACCCCACCTACGAGGGCCGGGAGGACAATCCCAGCTCCGGTTACAAGGTGGGCATGTGCCAGGTCGAGGATGTGGAGATCATCAGCGACCACGAAGTGAACATGCTCTGTAACGTGCCCTGCCCCGACCTGCCCTTCTACTACTCCGAGGCCACCGACATGGTGCAGTTCAGCAAGGAGCAGTGGGACACTGAGGGCGAGAGGGCCTACGAGAGCCACGTCGCCGGCACCGGTCCCTACGTGCTCAAGGAGCACAAGCTGGGCGAGTCGGTCCTGTACGAGAAGGCCCCCGGAGAGCACTGGGTACACCCCGTGGACTGGAACGAACTGATCATGACCTGGACGCTGGAAGAAGCGACCAGGCTGGCACAGTTCGAGACCGGTGAGACCCACCTGACCGAGGTCAACAAGGACCTCACCGACCAGCTGGTCAACAAGGGCTACAGCCTGGTGAAAAGCACCGGCCCCGCCCAGCAGGTGCAGATCAACTTCACCGGACTGTACTTCGGCACCGAGGACGTGTCCAGGGACAAGTACGTGGGCACCACCGGCAAGCTGGATGAGGACCTGCCCTTCACCGACCAACGGGTACGGCAAGCCATCAACCGGGCCATCGACCGCGATACCCTGCGGCTCGAGCTGTACAAGGGTCGCGTAACCCCGTCCTATGTCCATGGCTTCTACGAAGGGCTGCCCGGCTGGGATCCCACCTGGGCCGACCGCTTCGACGACCTGTACGGCTACGATGTGGAAGCCGCCAAGGCCCTGATGGCCGAGGCTGGCTACGCCGACGGCTTCGAAGCCAACGCCTGGCTGTTCCCCTTCCCCGGCGCTCCGGAGCTGATACCGGTGATGGAGCAGGTCCAGATTTATCTGCAGGAAATCGGCATCGACTTGACCCTGCAGGAGGCGGACTGGGCCGGAACGGTCATCCCGGCTCTGAACAGCCGCGACTTCCCGGGCTACATGTGGGCCATCCCGCCTTCCAAGAAGGTCGTGGAGACCCAGATCGCCGCCTTCAACGCGGGCTACAACGTAACCCACCAGTATGAGACGGACGAGCTGTTCAACCTCTGGGACAATCTGCGGAACACGGCGCCCCTCGACGAACGGTCCGAGTTGCTGAAACAGATCGGCAACATCAAGTTCGAGCAGTTCGAGAACATCCCGCTGTTCGAGGTGTTCATCGAGGTTATCTTCGATCCGAACATCGTCCAGACCTGGACCTTCCCCGGCTGGGACGGCGGCGACGTCGGCCACACTTGGCTGATCTACGCCTGCAAAACCACGGATCCCTGCAACTAGCCGGGACTGTCTCGTCGGCCTGTCAGGCCGGTACGGCAAACCAGGGGCGGCCCGCACGGGCCGCCCCTTCCTCATTCTCCCAAAGGGTCTATGGCAATTCCCCTCTCCCTCCGGGGGAGGCTCTGGGTGGGGGCGTCCCCGCGCCCATCATCCGGAAGCTCCCGTTTCTCGAGGGAAAACGCAGGGACGCCAGACCAGGTCCTCCCCGGGTCCTCCCCGGGTCCCCCACGGAGGGACAGGCCGGACACCGGCAGCGGCCGTTACCGAGAAGACGGCGAAGAACGAAACGGACCTGCGTCAATGAATTTCCTGTCGAAGGGAGTCCTGCCATAGGTCTTTTCTTCGCACTCCCTGGAGCGTTGATATGCACTGTTTTACAGAACTCGTGAATTTTTGATATCCAACCTGCTGCGAATTGCGATAGTCTTTTCAGAATTTTCCCAGAATTCCACAAAAACAGATTGACACGGGGAATACAGGAAGTTTAAATTCACATAACCCAACTGAGCGTTGTGAATTCCCGTGAAACTGGGGGGTCCAGAGCAGGCAGGAGCAGTATTCCTCGGGTTCGGGTATGGTGGTGGGGCTCTGGATTCCCGCTTTCGCGGGAATTCTCTTTTTCCTGGATCTCGCTTCTCTTCATCGTCCCCGCAGGATGATTGCAAAGTGTCTGCGAATCCGTTGGTGGTGAGCCTGTCGAACCACGAAGGGCTTCTGATTACCCGTCCTTCGACAGGCTCAGGATTAACGGTTGGGCATTTGGAGGACATTGCAATCGTCCTGATCGTCCCCGATCTACAGTGGCAAACCGGTGGCATTCCCCCTTCCGCCGTTTCTGGAACGTTCGGGCATTCCTTCCATAGCTCCCTCTCCTGGGAGAGTGCTGCAGCGAACTCAACCCGTCATTCCCGCGAAGGCGGGAATCCAGTGGCCAAAATGTTAAGCCTGACGATTGCCGGATGAGGCACAATCCGCCCTGGCGGCCAAGAGCAGCCGGAAAGACGGAAGCCCTGGATTCCCGCTTTCGCGGGAATGACGGGGATTTTTCCGGCCATATCAGCCCAATTAGTGTGCCTCCAGATAAGGTGCGATTGCCCTTCCCAACACCGCCCTGGCCCATTGGTTGGTAGGCCGCGAATGGCGGGTATACTGTTGGCCTATGTTCGCCACCTCTCGCAGGAAACAGCTCGCCCTCGGCTTCCTCTTCCTGGCGGTCCTCCTAGGGCTCTTCCTCTGGTTCAACCGCATACCCAAGCTGGACATCGTCGAGGCCGACCTGGCCGGCGCCACGGCCGCCCAGGTCGAGTGCTTCCAGGGCTTCTGCCTCGAGAGCGAGCCTGACTCGACGCTGTTCTCCCGGTGGTGGGACTTTTCCCTCGCCTACCTGAAGCTCATATCTCTCGGCATGGTCTTCGCCTTCCTGATGGCGGGCCTGACCGAGACGTTCCTGCTGCCTCCCGGCAGCGTCTACGGCGCCTGGACCCGGCGAGGAGTGCGCGGCTCCCTCGGCGGCCTGCTGGTCGGCCCCGCCATGAACCTCTGCTCCGCCTGCATCGTCCCCATCGCCAACGCCTTCCGGCAGCGGGGAGCGGGCACCGAGGCCGCCATCGCCATCGTCCACGGTTCCAGCACCATGAACGTCCCGGCGCTACTCATGGCCGCGCTGGTATTCACCCCCATGCTGGCGGGCAGCCGAGTGGGCATCAGCATCATTGCCGCCCTGCTGCTGGGACCCCTGGTGGCCTGGCTGGTGCGGCGCAGCGGAGGGTCTGACGATCAGCCGGTGGCCCCCCCGGACCTGGAAGACCTGGCATCGGCTTCTGCCCTCCCCGACTCGTCCTCATGGCCTCGCGTCCTGTTCGTGGGCCTGAAGGCCTGGGCGAGGGCCAGCCTGCGCTACTTCTTCCGCCTCGCCCCGGTGATGGTGCTGGCGGGCTTCGCCAGCGCCCTGGCCATCCAGTGGATCAGCCCCGAAGTCGTCGGCCAGTACCTGGGGAACAACCCGCAGGGCGTTGCCATCGCCGCCACCCTAGGCCTGCTGATCAACGTGCCCCTCATGTTCGAGATCCCCCTCGTCGCCGCGCTCCTGCTGGTGGGCATGGGCGAGGCCCCGGCCGCCACACTGCTGTTCGCTGCAGCAGCGGGCGGCCCGGTCACCTTCTGGGGGCTGGCCCGCGCCATGCCCCGGCGGACCGTCGCCGCCCTCGCCGCCAGCACCTGGGGCCTCGGCCTCCTGGCCGGCCTGAGCCTGCTCGTCATCGCCCCGCTGGTCGGAGGCCAGGGCATCGGCATCCGCGCCTCCGTGACCGGGGCACCGGCGGGCACCGAGCAGCCAGAGGTCATAGTCGACGACGGCGTCCTGCGCCTCAGGCGCCTGGAGCCGTCGATGGTGGGCACCAACGGCGACGTGCTCATAACCGTCCACGGCACCAGCTTCGTCGACGGGGCCGGCGTGACCATCGACGGTGTCGAGTCCGCCTGGGCCTTCCTCGGCCATGACCGGCTCGTGGCCCTGGCTCCCGCCCACGCTGAGGGAACCGTCGACGTGGCGGTCACCAACCCCGATGGCTCCTCCGTGGCCCTGCCGGACGCCCTCACCTACCGGATGCCGGTGTTCGAGGAGGTCGGTGAGCAGGCCGGCGTGGAGTTCATGCACTACCGCGACATCCTGGACATCATCCCCCTGAGTGCGGGGGTCGTCGTGTTCGACTACAACGGAGACGGCTGGCAGGACGCCTACATCACCGACTTGCCCGACATCGCCGGACTGGCCCCCCAGGACGACCACGAAAACGCCCTGTTCCGCAACAACGGCGACGGCACCTTCACCGACGTGGCCGCTGAGGCCGGCGTGACCGATGCCGCGGCCAAGGGGAACGGGGGGTGCGCCGCCGACTACGACAACGACGGCGACCGGGACCTGTTCGTCGCCAGCTGGGGCGCCAGCAAGCTCTTCCGAAACGAAAGCGACGGCACCTTCGCCGACGTGTCCGAAACCGCAGGCCTGTCCGACCCGGATGGCACCTACCGCTCCATGGGCTGCGCCTGGGGCGACTATGACCGGGACGGCTGGCTGGACTTCATCGTGGTGCGGCACATCGACGAGTCCAACCCCGACGCCTTCACCCAGCGCGTCTACTACCTCGACGTGCGTCCCCTGGCCCTGTTTCACAACGACGGCGACGGCACCTTCACCGAGGTGACGCACCTGCTGGGGGCCACACCCCAGCCGACCCGGGAGGCGGGGGCCTTCGGCCGCACCTGGGGCGCCGGCTTCCAGCCCGCCTGGGTGGACTTCGACAACGACGGCGACCTGGACCTGTATGTCGTCAACGACTTCGGCGAGTACGTCCACCCCAACGTCCTGTGGCGCAACGACGGGCCCCTGGCCGGTGGCTCTGGCGAAGGAACGGAATGGGGCTTCACCGATATTTCACAGGAGTCAGACGCGGGCACCGCAATGTTCGGAATGGGCCTGGCCGTCGCCGACTACAACTCCGACGGCTTCCTGGACCTGTTCGTCACGAACATCGGGGACAACGTGCTGCTGACCAACGACGACGGCGCTGGCTTTCGGAACGACGCCGCCGGCCTTGGCCTGGGCTACGGCGAGTTCCGCCGCCAACAGCGCGTCACCTGGGGCACCGTGTTCTTCGACTACGACAACGACGGCTACGAGGACCTGTACGTGGCCAGCGGCTACCTGGACACCGACGACATCAACCGCCGTGAGCAGCCCAACCTGCTGTTCCGCAACAACGGCGAGGGCGGGTTCGACGACGTCTCCGGGATCAGCGGCGCCGCCGACTGGGGCACCGGCCGCGGGGTCGCCTACACCGACTTCGACGGCGACGGGTGCCTGGATGTCTTCCTCGTCAACATGGGCCGCTCGGCGGCCAGGGGCGAACCGGCCCGGCTCTACCACAACCGCTGCGACTGGGACAACAACTGGCTCATCGTCAGGACAGTCGGCACTGCCAGCAACCGCGACGGCATCGGCGCCCGGGTCGAGCTGACCGCCAATGGCCGCACCCAGATACGCGAGGTAACCGCCGGCGCCAGCAACTCTTCACAGAACATGCTGCCGGTGCACTTCGGCCTGGGCGACGCCGATACGGCCGATGAACTCACCATCCGCTGGCCCAGCGGCGCCGTTCAGACTCTCGAGGATGTAGCCCCCAACCAAGTGCTGACCGTAACCGAGCCGTAGCTTACTGCCACCCGTATATCGCCCGTATATCACCCGCGTCTCACCCGCGTCTCACCCGCGTCTCACCCGCGTCTCACCCGCGTCTCACCCGCGTCTCACCCGCGTCTCACCCGCGTCTCACCCGCGTCTCACCCGCGTCTCACCCGCGTCTCACCCGCGTCTCACCCGCGTCTCACCCGCGTCTCACCCGCGTCTCACCCGCGTCTCACCCGCGTCTCACCCGCGTCTCACCCGCGTCTCACCCGCGTCTCACCCGCGTCTCACCCGCGTCTCACCCGCGTCTCACTCACCTCGCGTCTCACCCACGTCACCCACGTCTCACCCACGTCTCACCCGCGTCTCACCCGCGTCTCACCCGGATATTACCCAGATCTCGCCCGGATCGACTCGTGCAGCTCCCTCTGAACGAGAGAGCCCGAGGCGCGGGCACCCGATCGCAGCCGCTGCTTCGTCCACGGCTACCAAGGCGGCGCAAAACGAAAATCCCTCTCCTGGACGGAGAGGGATTCTTCTTTGGGCTATGCCTTTCGAAGCCTACGAGTAGCGGATCCGCGGGTCCAGGTAGGCGTACAGTACGTCGATTGCCAGGTTGGTGAGGACGTAGACGCCCGCGAAGAACACCACGATCGCCTGCATCAGCGGGAAGTCGCGCGCCAGCACCGCCTCGAACGCTAGCAGCCCGATGCCCTTGCAGTTGAACACCGTCTCCGCCGATACCGACCCCACCAGGAGACCGCCGAAAATGATCCCGAAGTAGGTCAGGGGAGCGATCGCCGCGTTGCGCACGGCGTGCTTCCAGACGACCTTCGACTCCCGCAGCCCCTTGGTACGCGCCAGGTTGATGAACTCGCTGTCCAGTATTTCCAGCATCGACGAGCGCATCAGGCGCATAAGCGCCGCTACCAGGAACCAGCCAATGGTGATGGCCGGCAATATGTAGGAAGTCGTCCCCTGGCACTGGGAAGTCGGCACCAACTCCAACTGGACCGCGAAGATCCACATCATGATCAGGCCCAGCCAGAATGGAGGGAACGACTGCCCCAGAAGGGCGATGGTCTTGCCCGTCCAGTCGAAGATGGAGTCCCTCTTGACTGCGGACAGCACCCCGATGGGTATGGCCACCAGTATCGAGAAAATGATCGCAACCACGGCCAGCTTGATGGTCGTTGGGAACCGGGTGATCACCAGCCCCATCGCCTCGTAGTCCGGGTACTTGATCGATTCGCCGAACTCGCCCTTGAAGCTGTTTCGCATGTAGCTGGCGTATTGCGCCCAGATTGGGTTGTTGAAGCCCAACTCCTCCCTGAGTTGCTCCCGCTCGTCGTGCGTGGCATCGATCGGCAGCAGCACATCCACCGGGTCGCCGGTAACGCGCCCCAAGCCGAACACGATGATGCTCACCACCCAGAGGGAGAGTAACGCCTGGCCGATTCTTAGCAGGATAAAACGCTGAATCTCTACATCTCCGGGGTCGCCGGATTTCGGCCTCTGCGGTGAAAGGCCATCCAACAACCCTCGGTCCGTGCCCAATGAGGGGCCGGATTCCCGCGACAGTACATCAAGCTATTGTCAATTGCAATAGCAGCCCTGCCTGTCGCCAGGGTCTTCTAGTTTTCCGGTGCGAATAACACAGTTTCCGTCATTCCCGCGAAAGCGGGAATCCAGAAGGCCAACTGCCTACAACACGACCACAGGTATCCGGGCACTGGATTCCCGCTTTCGCGGGAATGACGGATAACAAACTCGCACACCTCTAAAAAGGGAACGCTGTCCTATCCGTCGTAGGGCTGTCGCCGGGGGCATTCGATTCGCTGCGTGGGTCTGAATCTTCCCGTGGATGTGCATCACCGTGGCCCGGCCAGGGCACCCGCCACGGTGAAGATGTTTTCACAACACCCGGATCACTTGCGGCTTCAGGGCGGCAATTGGCCTATCTAAAGGCTTATGGGATACTGTATTATACTGACAAAAAAGCCTGCCCAGGTCAGCTTTGGGCGCCGCCCGGCTGCGTGGAGGGGAGCAGGCTTTTAAGCAATCTGCATATTCGGGTCAGTTTGCCCGAGGAGGATGTGCGCACATGGAAATTAACACTGAAAGAAACAGCGGAACTCTGATCGCCAAGACTGGTGGACGCGTCGACGGCACCAACGCCTCGGAGTTCCAGGATGCACTGAAGGGCGCCATCGCTCCTGAAGATAAGGCCGTTATCCTGGACTTCGAAGACCTTTCCTACATCAGCAGCGCTGGACTCAGGGTAATCCTGCTCACCGCCAAGGACATGCGGACCGCCAATGTCAAGTTCGCTGTCTGCTCCCTCACCCAGTCGGTTCGCGACGTCTTCACCATCAGCGGATTCGACCAGATTATCGACATTCACAACGACCAGCAGGCGGCCCGTTCTGCAGTTAGCAGCTAGCGGTGGCGAAGCCGCGGTAACTTTCCTGCCGCGCCGAACTCAGTCCGCATAAATCTTCTTTGAGAGCCGCATTAAATGGCGACGCAGGACGCGCAGACCTACTCCTACAAGATCCTGGTAGTTGACGACGAGCCTGACCTGGAACCCCTGATCCTCCAGCGGATGCGGCGTAACATCCGCTCCGGCCGTTACGCCTTCGTATTTGCCCACAACGGGGTCGAGGCCCTGGAAGTACTCCAGCGAGACCCCGACATCGACATGGTCGTCTCCGACATCAACATGCCCCAGATGGACGGCCTGACCCTCTTGGAGCAGATTCCCAAGGTCGACCCCAATATCCGTTCCATCATAGTCTCCGCCTACGGAGACATGCGCAACATTCGCACGGCAATGAACCGGGGCGCCTTCGATTTCGTCACCAAGCCGCTGGACTTCGAGGACTTGCAGATCACCATAGAACGCACCCTCACTCACATGGCCGAGTGGAAGGAGGCGCTCCTGTCCAGGGACAAGCTCGTCGCCCTGCAGAACGAGCTGGACGTCGCCAGCAAGATCCAGCAGTCCATCCTCCCAACCAGCTTCCCCGAGGGAGCGGGCTACGAGGTCTACGGCAACATGGCCCCCGCGCGCAACGTGGGCGGCGACTTCTTCGACGTGATCCTCTTGGAAAACGACAAGCTTGGTCTCGCCGTGGCCGATGTGTCCGACAAGGGGGTCCCGGCAGCCCTGTTCATGATGTCCAGCCGCACCCTGCTCAAGGGCTCGGCCATCGGCCACAGCGCGCCGGGAGATGTCCTGTCGGAGGTCAACGACCTCCTCAACGAGGACAACGAAACGTTCATGTTCGTCACCGTGATCTATACGGTCTTCGACCCGGCCACCGGAGACCTGATCTACGCCAACGGCGGGCACAACACCCCCCTGCTGGTACGCCCCGACGGCAGCTCCGAGGAGTTGCCCATGACCGGCGGCATTGCCCTCGGCGTTATGCCGGAACTGGAGTACCGGCAGAACAGCGTCTCTCTGGCTCAGGGCGATACCCTGGTCCTGTACACCGACGGTGTGTCCGAGGCCATGAACTCGGGGGACGAGGAGTTCGGGGTTGAGCGACTGCAGAACATTTTCATCGACCACCCGCCCGCCTCAGCGCGCGAGGCCAACGAGGCGATCCTGCAGGCAGTCTCCGACTTTGCCGGCGAGACGCCGCAGTCCGACGACGTTACCTGTCTAGTTCTGCGGCGGACCGGAGGGTAGGACTTGAGCGAGACGATTCGGCTCAGAATCGGGCCAGATTCCGACGCCAGCCACGCCGACAGCCTGCAGTACATACAGGGGTCGGTGGAGGAGTTGGGCCAGCGGGAATCCTGGCCCGACAGCCTGACCTTCAAGGTGAACCTCGTCCTCGAAGAGCTTGGCCTGAACATTCTCAGCTACGGGGAACCGGCAAAAGACCAGAGCCCCGAAGTCGAGATTGTCCTCATTTCCGAGGACGACTCGTTGACCATCGAGGTAGTCGACGACGGGCTGCCTTTCAACCCCCTGCATGACGCCGAAACCCCCGATGTCGAAGCCATGCTCGGCGACCGTCCCATCGGCGGCCTGGGAGTCCACCTGGTCAAAACCTTGATGGATGACCTGACTTACGAACGTAGCGCCGGCAGAAACCACCTGACCATGGTCGCCAGGAGGGAGTGAGGGGCCGTCCGGGTGTAGGCCGGTTGAGTGGAAACGCCCCTGTAGCCCTTCCCCGTTCGGGGCAGGCGCCGAGCGGGGGGCGTTTTCTGATTTTAGGGCGTGCGCAACAGCCGGAACAGGCGATTCGCGTCTCTTGGAGACACAGGCTTGGATGAACCCGATGAACAGACCTGACCGTGCAGTGGCACTGGTGCACAGCATCCGAGGCGTCTGTTGCTTCGGGATTGCTGCGCTGGTCATGGTCGCGGCGGCCTGCACCGGAGGGAGCGACGAGACCACCCCTCCGTCCCAGGCTCCCACGGAGGCGCCCTCTCCCACCTCTGCCTCCGCCCCGGGGGGGGTACCCGGCGTCACCGGAGACACCGTCCTGTTCGGGCAGTCAGCAGCCTTCAGCGGTCCCGCCCAGGCCCTGGGAACCAACATGCGCCTCGGCATCGAAGCCGCCTTCGCCGAGGTCAACCTCAACGGAGGCGTCCACGGAAGGCAGCTGAAGCTCACCTCCCTGGACGATACCTACGAGCCGGAAGCCGCCGCCCTCAACACCCGCAGCCTCATCGAGGACCAGCTGGTGTTCGCCTTGATCGGCGAGGTGGGCACTCCTACCTCCCGCTCCGCCACCCCCGTGGCCGCCAGTGCCGGGGTCCCCTTCATCGCCCCGTTCACGGGAGCGGCCTTCCTGCGGGACACCGGCCTGTTCAAAAACATCATCAACATGCGGGCTTCATACAACGACGAGACCGAGGAGATGGTGGAGAGGTTCACCACTGACCTCGGCCTTGAACGCATCGCCGTGCTCTACCAGGACGACTCCTTTGGACGCGCCGGCTACAACGGTGCACTGGCCGCCCTGAAGAGCCGGGGCATGGACCCCGTGTCCGTCGGCCTGTACCCTCGCAACACCACCGCCGTCAAGACCGCCCTCCTCGATCTGGCCAAGGGCCGCCCCGAAGGCATCATCATGGTCGGAGCCTACGAGCCAATCGGCACCTTCATCCAGTGGGCCCGGCTGACCAAGCTGGTGGACGCCTACTTCATCGTCATCTCCTTCGTAGGCTCCAACGCCCTGGCGGAGATGCTGGGCCCAGACGGCGAGGGCGTCTATGTGACCCAGGTCGTCCCCTTCCCCACCGATAGCTCCATACCCGTCGTGGCTTCCTACCTGGCTTCGCTTTCCGAGTTCGACCCCGGCGCCCAGCCGGGTTTCGTCTCCTTCGAGGGCTACCTGGCCGGCCGGCTGGCCATCGCCGGGCTCGAATTCTGCGGCCGGGATGTCACTCGTGAGTGTTTCGTCGACAATCTCCTTCACGCCGGTGAACTTGACCTCGACGGCTTCCGGCTCAGCTACACCGGTGCCGCCGACAACCAGGGGTCCGACACCGTGTTCCTAACGGTCATCGGCCCCGACGGCAGCTACAGGCCCATCGAGACCCTGCAGGACGCCTTGAACTGACGGGCCCCGCCCGTTCTCATCATTCACTCTCGCGGGACGCTGACGAAAATGGACTCTTTGAAACGCCTGATCGCCCTCCGTTTCCGCATCTCGACCCAGCTCTTCGCCGCCTTCGGCGTTGCCGTTGCCCTCACCGTGGCCGCCAGTCTCATCGGCTGGTTCAGCTTCCAGCGGGTCGACGAAGCCCAGGCCAAGGTCAACGAGGGCAGTGTGCCCGAGATCGAGGCCGCCTTCGGTGTCGCCGAGCACAGCAGCGCCCTTGTCGCCGCCGCACCTCGCCTCACCACAGCCGCCAACGAGGAAGAGGTCGCCGAGGTCTGGGCGGAGATCGTTGCCGCCACTGATCGCATCCAGGGCCGCCTGGAGGACCTCGAGGAAGCCAACCCGGTGGGCGCCCAGCGAATCAGCGGATATTCGGACGGACTCCAGAATTACATCGAGACCATCCGGGCCAACATGGGCCGGGCCTTCGACCTCAACCAGCAGTCCGACGCGCTCCTGGAGGACATGGTCCAGCTGCGGGCCGAGCTCGAGCAGACCCTCACCCCCTCCGCGGACGACCAGCTCTTCTACATTTTCACCGGCCGGAGCGACATTGAGGGCTTTGTCGCCCCCTACCCCGTGCACTTCTCGGAAGACGAATTCGGCACCTACCGCCACCTGTCGGCCCTGCAGGCCGACACCAACATCGCACTCCAGCAGCTTTCCTCGGTTTTCAGCATCTTCGACCCCGACCTGGTCGAAGCACAGCAGGAACGGTTCGAGTCCAGCATGGGCAGCATCAAGCGCAATCTCGCTTCCCTGAACGACCCCGAGCTCGAGGCCAGGCTGGTTCCGCTCTACACCCGCCTGGAACGCCTGGGCCTCGACAGCGATGGCGTCTTCGTGGTCCTGCGCTCCCGGCTCCAGCTGAACGAGGAACAGGTTGTGCTCGTCGGCCTCAGCCGCGGCCAGTCCGCCAGCCTGGCAGCCGAGGTCGACAGCCTGGTAACCGCCGCCGTGGCCTCCGCCGAGGAAGCCACCGAGGCTTCCGACCAAGCCATCTCCACCGGCAGCAGCCTGCTAATTGC
Source organism: Dehalococcoidia bacterium (assembly GCA_965216065.1). GTDB lineage: Bacteria > Chloroflexota > Dehalococcoidia > Lucifugimonadales > UBA3495 > VXOI01. The sequence goes on along the minus strand of CBDCFB010000001.1, from coordinate 820,110 downwards.
CATCAGCGTCATCAGCGTCGGCAGCGCCCTGCTCATCAGCTGGCTCTTCGTCGGCCGCGTCCTGCTGCACCGCATCAACATCCTGTCGGCCAGGATGCGCCGCATGGCCGCCGGCCAACTGGAAGAGGAGGTGGAAGTCAGCGGCCACGACGAGATCGCCGAGATGGCTGGCGCTCTGGAGGTCTTCCGCCACAACTCCCTCGAGGCGCTGCGCCTGAACCTGGTGGAGGAACTCAACACGGAGCTCGAAGGCAAGAATACCGAGCTGGAGTCCGTGCTGAGCGAACTCGACGGCAAGAACACCGAGCTGGAGGGCAAGAACACCGAGCTGGAAGTTGTGCTGTCCGACCTCCATACCGCCCAGGACCAGATCGTCATGCGGGAGAAGCTGGCCGCCCTTGGTGAGGTCACCGCAGGCGTAGCGCACGAGATCCGCAACCCCTTGAACTTCGTCAAGAATTTCTCCGAAGCCTCCGAAGAGCTGCTCACCGAGATGCGTGAGGCCCTCGAAGAGGGTGACAGCCCCGACGTCTCCCTGATCGCCGACATCTCAAAGGACCTGGTGGAGAACCTGGAACGCATCCGCCATCACGGCGACCGTGCCAACCGCATCGTCAACGACATGCTGCTCATGGGCCGCGGCTCCAGCAACTGGCAATCCATCGACCTCAACACCCTGCTGGTAGAGCACGCCATGCTGGCCTACCACAGCGCCCGCGCCACCGATACGGAGTTCCAGCTCACCGTGGAGCAGGAACTGGACGAGGATGTGGGCTACGTGGAAGCGATCCCCCAAGACCTGGGCCGCACCTTCCTCAACATCGTCGGCAACGCCGGCCAGGCAACCGACGAGAGGCGCCGGAAGTTCGCCGCCGAGGGCATCGGGTTCGAGGGATACACACCGACTGTCTGGCTATACACCCGCGGCCTTGAGAACGAGGTGGAGATCCGCATCCGCGACAACGGCCCAGGCATCCCCGACGACATCGTGGAGAAGATCTTCAACCCCTTCTTCACCACCAAGCCCACCAACCAGGGTACCGGACTGGGGCTGGCCATCACCAGCGACATCGTCCGGCAGCACGGCGGCACCATCCGGGTGGAGTCCGAGCTCGACGATTACACGGAGATGATCATCACCATACCCCGGACGCCTCCGCCCGAGGTCGTGCAGGCCGCCTCCGACGGATCCGCTGCCAGCTCAATGCCCCTTTAGCCCTCGGCCTCGCAACGGGTCGTGCGGCCGCCACGGCCCGCGGCCCGGACGCAGTGCTCCGGTTTGCAGGGCATGAATCTTGCAGGGGCGGGCTCGAAACCCGCCCCTGCAGTTCGCCACAGCCCTTGGATTCTCACTCATTCCTACTTGTCTCGGCGTATCATTCTTCGCTCCGCTCAGAATCTCACACTCGTGGGAGAGAACTTGTCAGGGACTTGACGGGCCTCTCACAGAAGAAAACTTCTCTCTTCTAATCAGAAGTTAAATTGAAATCATCTCACAAGACTCGCCTTAATCATGGCCCAGTGTTGAAGGAGCAGAACATCAATGGCGTTATTGCGTACCCTAAAAAGTCACCTCCTCAACCTCGAATCCCATTCCACGCCAGATATCGGAAACTTCATCAAAGTACCCTTCTAAAAACGGAAACTCTTCGTCCAAGTAAAGCTTCAGTATTTCCTTTCCTGCGTTTGTTAGGTCATACATGCCAATTCCAATGGCAGGATCCGATATAGTAGGCCGAAGCGATAGGATTCGGTTACCGTGCGAAAAGCGAACTGTCTTACCGTCGAGATGGAGAGTAAGCAGGATTCCATGAGGACGCTCTTGTAGTAAACCTAGGGATTGGAGGTCTCCGAAAGTATGGTAGTTCACCCCAAGTTCAACTGACCCAAATGAAAGGAATTCTGACGAGTACAAGTTTGGCGTCTTGCCCAATACGAGAAAGCAACTGTCGTCGCCGGGTTCGAAACCTCGCCATGCAACTGCCCTGAGTTTAAGAAATTCACGAAGATCGTTAGGCGATAGGTCTTTAGCTACCGAAACCGCCCGAACAGATACCGACCCGGGTTCGTTCACCTCCTCAGCAAGAATGCGGCCAAGTAAATCACGGAGCTCTTCGGCAGTAGTGAATCTAGATGCCTCCAACGTGGCTCCAACAACAGATGAGTCCTGTTCGGCGCGCAGCAAGAACTGTCGCTCGAAATCTACTGAGGGCGAGAGTTGCTGAGCTCTCTCCAAAACCGCAGCGACATTCTCTTTGACCCCAAACGCAAACGCCGTAGCCAGATACCTTGCAGCCGGGGGGGACCACCCGAGACGGTACTCCCAAAACTCCAAAGATTGTTGACCTAACGCGAGATTTCCTTCTCCTCTGGCCTTTACCTCTTCACGTAACTTCCACTTGGCGGGGATAAACCCAAGCAAGAGTTTCAGCACTCCAATTCCTCCTTCTAGGGCTGAGAAAACGTGCCGATGACACCTTCACTAGCAGTACAACGCGGTTAAATGTTGATACTCTATACTCTAAACGCGGCCTATTGCTGATTTCAAACGTTAATTTTTATTCGCCTCCAATAAGAGCATCGGCCTTTTTATCCTACCGACGCCGCAACAACGAAGTAGATTGTGGCGAATTAAACTTTCCCCATCAACTCAACTGTTTGGTCGAAGCCCAATTTGACTGGTTCGACCGCGATAGCCCTGTCGCCCGGCTGGATGCTCCGTGTGGCAACTCCCGCATCCCTGTATAATCGTGGTGTGAAGACCCTGTTAATCCAGGGCTAACCCGGGGCCTGCACGTTGCGTAGCTAAGGACGGTCCGGCGTCCCGGACGACGAGGGGGGTGCGATGGACTTTGAGGGTTACAACCTTGACCCCGCCGTCTACGACGAGATGTTCCTGCCCGACGGCGCTCCCCGCGAGCACGCCCGCCACCTGTACGACGCGCTGGTCCGCATGTCCGCCGAGGAACTAGCCACCGTTCAGGGCCGCGTCAACCGCACCTTCTCCAGTGAGAGCATCTCTTTCACCGTCTATGGCGACGCCGAGGCCGAAGAGCGCATCATTCCCTTCGACCCGATACCCCGGGTGCTCACCTCCGCCGACTGGCAGGGGGTCTCCGACGGGCTGAAGCAGCGGGTCCGCGCCCTCAACTACTTCCTGGAAGATGTCTACAGCGAGGGCCGCATCATCGACGACGGCGTCATTCCCGAGGACATGGTCCGCGGCTGCCCCCACTACCGGGAGGAGATGCGCGACTTTGCCCCGCCCAACGGCACCTGGGTCGCAGTCTGCGGCAGCGACGTCGTCCGCACCAACGACGGCTACAGCGTACTCGAGGACAATCTGCGGGTTCCCTCCGGCGTCTCCTACATGATCGCCAACCGGAAGGCCGCCAAGGCCAGCCTGCCCCGCCTCTATCGCAGCTCCCGCGTCCAGGAGGTCGAGCAGTACGGCGCCACCCTGCACACCACCCTCGCCGAGCTGGCCCCCGGCGGCAAGGCCAACCCGGTCATCGCCCTGCTGACCCCGGGCGTCTACAACTCCGCCTACTACGAGCACATGTTCCTCGCCCGCGAGATCGGCGCCGAGCTGGTCGAGGGCCGCGATCTCGCCGTCCGCAACGGCATCGTCTACATGCGCACCACCGACGGACTCGAGCAGGTGGACGTCATCTACCGCCGCATCGACGACGACTTCATAGACCCGCTGGTCTTCCGGCCCGACTCCCTGCTCGGGGTTCCCGGCCTCATCGACGCCGCCCAGCTGGGCAATGTGACCCTGGCCAACGCCCCCGGCACCGGTGTGGCCGACGACAAGAGCGTCTACGCCTACGTCCCCGACATGATCCGCTACTACCTCGGCCAGGAACCCATGCTCCAGAACGTGGAGACCTACCTCTGCCGCCGCCCAGAGGACCTGGAGTACACCCTCGACAACATTGCCAACCTCGTGGTCAAGCGCGTCGGCGAGTCCGGCGGCTACGGCATGATCATCGGCCCCCACGCCACCCAGCAGGAGCTGGACGACTACGCGAAGGTCCTCCGCGCCGACCCCGCGGGATTCATCGCCCAGCCGGTGCTGGACCTCTCCCGCTCACCCTGCCTCATCGACGGCAGGTTCGAACCCCGCCACGTCGATCTGCGGCCCTTCATCCTCACCGGCCGACAGACCCGCATCGTTCCCGGCGCCTTCTGCCGCGTGGCCCTGCGCCGGGGCAGCCTGGTCGTCAACTCCAGCCAGGGCGGGGGCGGCAAGGACGTCTGGGTCCTCGAAGACCCCGAACAGGCCCAGGACGCAGCCTCCTAAAACAGCCCTCCCTCCGCAACTGAGCCGGGCCTGGCCCCGCTTGGGCCGGCGCTGCGCCACCCCCAACCCCACGGCAGGAGGCAGCCATGCTTTCCCGTCACGCACAGAGCCTCTACTGGATCGGACGCTACCTCGAGCGCGCCGGGCGTCTCTGCCGCCTGCTCCGGTTGCAGTCCGAGGCCCTCGTAGATCGTCCCGTCCGCGAGATTCACTTCGGCTGGAACCGTATCTACAACAGCATCGGCACCCAGCCCATGGGAGGCCGCGCCGACCTCTTCGGCGACGAGGAGTTCGCCCTGGCCGACTCCTTCACCCTGGCCGACGACCTCACCTTCGAGCGCGGCAACCCAATGTCGGTGTACAGCTGCTTCTCCCAGGGACGGGAGAATGCCCGGCACACCCGCCACTGCATCAGCCCGGAGGTCTGGACCTGCCTCAACTCCTCGTACCTCCACCTGCAGCAGCAGGACATGGCCGGGGTCTGGAGCAGCGACCCACGAGCCTTCTACGACGACACGGTGGCGGTGATCAACACCTTCGGCGGCCTTACCGAAACGACCATGTACCACGACGAGGGCTGGAGCTTCCTCCAGCTCGGCCGCTACATCGAACGCGCCCAGGCCTCGGCCTCTCTGCTCCTCTCACAGGTCGACACCAGCGAGTCCAGCGCCAGCCTGGAGGTCTACGAGGCCGACTGGATTTCCCTCCTCCGCGTCTACCATGCCCTCGAGGCCTACAATCGCATCCACAGCGCCGACGTGGTGCCCGGACAGGTCCTCGATCTGCTGGTCAGCGACCCCCTCCTGCCCGAGTCGCTGAGCCGCTCCATCAACCTAGCGGCCTCCGAGATCGACGTGATCGGCCGCGGGCCTCGCCGCCACTCCAGCCGCGCCGTGCAGCGCCTCACCGGCCGCCTCTCATCCATGATCAACAACGATTGGCCCGACCGCGATGACCATGTCGAAGTGCTCCGGGAGGTCTCCGAGTTCTGCGGCGAGCTCCACTACCTGGTCACCGCCGCCTATTTCGAGTATCCCGTCCAGGACCGCCCCCCGGGGAGCTGAATTGCCCCTCCGGGGGACCGAATTTTCTTTGGAAGCTCCGCTGGCCCCGGTAATCCGGATGGAATCTCTACCGCATACCCAAATGAAAATATGGAGGGCCGAACGTGTTACCATGCAGTTCCGTCATTTCAACCATTGGTTTCCATTAGGATAGAAATCACTCAACGGATTGTAGAGGATTCTAGTTTAGTTTTTACGAACAATTACAATTTGATTCTTTCAGAGTGGGGTTAACATGCAATGGAAGGATGGCAAGGCTTTTATTCCACTTCCCAAGTCTCTCGCTTAGCAAGGATCCCGCTTAGCACTCTGCACGCTTGGAAAAAGAAAAATATCCTAAAGCCTTCGGTGCGAATATTTAGCGGCGATCAATTGGTCGACGAAGGGTATTCTTATGCAGACCTGACAATTCTGCGGCTGTGCCGTGCCATCCGCGACAAGCGACTTGACATGCGCTCAGTCTGCATCGCACTGCGACACATGATTGACCGGTTTGGAGAACCTAGCGATGGGTGGTCCGACGTTCACGTTTATATTGCGAACAACCATGTATATGCGGAAGAGTCCGACGAATGGGATGTGACGACAGCAGACGTTGGGGGACAGCGTATAGAAACCAGGCTTTTTGATGATGTATTTGATATCCTTCGGCAAATGGACGAAGAAGGCAATATCTTGCTTCCCAAGGGCTTTTCTCAATGTATCTCTATTCAACCTGATGTCATGAGTGGTGCTCCCGTCATAAGGAATACAAGAATCCCAACCGCTAGCGTTGCAATTAAGTTCAAAAAAGGAACATCCTTAGATAGGTTAACAGAGTTGTACCATCCGATATCTAGGGAATGCATCGAGAGCGCGATTGAGTACGAAAAATATCTTAATTCGCCGATTGCCGCGGTTGGAGAGGTTGCTCTTAGACGGTGACATAGACCCAGAGTTGGCTGACTATTTGAAAGCAGTAGGATTTGATGTCCTCTTTGCTCCTCGCGACAACCCACTCATCCGAAATGACGTGGAAGTACTGCGCTACGCCAGAAGGAGAAGGCGTATTTTAGTTTGCCATGACCAACACAGAGACACTGAGACTGAAATGCAACTCTTTCCAGAGATTTACCACAAAGGGGGACGTATTCTTAGAATAGCTGGTGATAGTAGCCAATCTTGTGTGCAAGCCTTGGGCAAGATTACTGTAACTTACGACGAATGGTCCCAATGGTTCAACAATAACCCGCATGGGGGAAGGGTTGTCGTCCATTCCAAGGGTTGTAGGAAAACCACAGCTGAAGAATTTATGGAACGTCATCTCCACCGGGTCTATGCCGGCGTCGACGTTCCTCCGCTACCTCCAAGGCGTAGGGGTCGACAAGGCAGGGGATCTCGCGCCGTTCCCGTTGGGCAGGAGCGTCTTGATATCTAGCCCTCCTGCCGCTGCGTTGAAAACCCGCGACCCGTGCGCTACAATCGAATTAACGCAGGAGCGTAGCTCAGTCTGGCCAGAGCGCTGGTCTCCAAAACCAGTGGTCGCGGGTTCGAATCCTGCCGCTCCTGCCATCTCCAGCGTGCAAGCGGGCCCCGGAAATGTCCGGGGTCTTTCACTTTTTGCTCACATTTCCAGATACGACGCCGAATTGAATCCTCATTCCCCACCGAATACAATGGTTCCGATTGAGAACAGTACGAATACCGGGCCTGACCGCGGCCCCGCATGGAGGGTGCAATGACCAGCCTGCACCGCGACCCCGTCCTCATCGTCGTCCAGCTGACCGGCGGCAACGACTACATGAACACAGTCGTGCCCTACGCCGACCCCCTGTACCGCGACAACCGCTCCACCGTCAGCGTGGCGGAGGAGGACATCCTGCACATCGACGACCGCCTCGGGTTCAACCCCGTACTCGCTCCTCTGAAGGGGCTCTACGACGACGGGCGAGTGGCCGTAGTCAACGGCATTGGCTATCCCAACCCGAACCGCTCTCACTTCCGCGCCATGGACATATGGCACACCTGCGAGCCGGAGCGTGTCGCCACAGAGGGCTGGCTGGGCCGCGCCATCCGGGACCTCGACCCCCACGGCGAGAACGTCCTCACCGGCGTCAACTTCGGCCGGGGCCTCCCCCGAGCGCTGGCGATGTCCGGCGTTCCGGTTGCCTCCGTAGGCTCACTCGAAAACCACGGCTTCCTCACGGGCATTTCCGACGAGGAACGCCGCACCCGGGCCCTGGAAGTCTTCGCCCGCATGTATGCTCCCGCCATCGGCACTGGCGCGGCCCTCGACTACCTCGGCCGCACCGGCACCGACGCCCTGAAGGGCGCGGACATCCTGCGCACCGCCACCCAGGACTACTCCTCCACCGTGGAATACGCCGCGACGCCCATCGCCCAGAACCTGAAGGGCGTTGCGAAGACCCACCTGGCGGGGCTCGGCACCCGCATCTTCTACACCGCCCAGGCCGGCTATGACACCCATTCCGGCCAGATGCCCGTGCAGACCCAGTTGCTGAGCGAGCTGGCCCAAGGCATCGGCGACTTCTTCGCCGACCTGCGCGAGCACGACGCCTCCGCCGAAGCGCTGATGCTGGTCTTCACCGAGTTCGGCCGACGGGTCAAGGACAACGGCTCGGGCACCGACCACGGGTCGGGAGGCGCCGCCTTTGTCATCGGCGACGCCGTGGCCGGCGGCATGCACGGCATCTACCCGTCGCTGAGAGAAGAGGACCTGCTGGACGGCGACCTGCGCTTCCAGGTCGACTTCCGCGGCGTCTATTCCACAGTCTTGGAGCAATGGCTCGGTCTCGACGCCCAGCCCATAGTCGGCGGCAACTTCGAGCAGCTCGACCTCGTGCGCGACCGCTGAACCGGCGGCGCGACACTCTCGATTCTCCGCAGGGGCAGGAGACCGGCCACCCATTACTCTCCCGGCACAGGGCATCCGAATTCGACCACAAGTGGAGTGGGGAAGTGAAAGTTGGCATAGGACTTCCGGGTAACATACCTGGTACCAAGGGCGACATCATACTCGAATGGGCACGGCGGGCCGATGAGGGGCCGTTCTCCAGCCTTGGCACTATTGACCGGCTGGTCTACGACAACTATGACCCCCTGATCACCCTCGCCGCCGCCGCTGGCGCCACCAGCCGCGTGCGCCTGCTGACCTGCGTGCTGTTGGCACCGCTACACAACCCCGGCATCCTCGCCAAGCAGGCCGCCAGCCTCGACGCCATTTCCAACGGGCGCCTGACGCTGGGCGTCGGCGTCGGTAGACGGGCCGACGACTACCGGGCTGCCCCCTCACAGTTCGAGCAGCGCGGAAGGCAGATGAGCCGCTCCCTCGCCACCATGCGGGGCATCTGGCGGGGCGGCGCCGCCGCCGACGGTGTGGGACCGATGGGCCCCGCGCCAGTGCAGCCCGGAGGACCCGAGGTGCTCATAGGCGCTGGCACCCCCCAGGCCATCCGGCGGGTCGGCCGGTACGCCGACGGCTTTATCGCCGCTGCGGGCAACGCCGCCGCCGTCGCGGAACTGTACGAGCAGGCCGTCGAGTCATGGAATCTGCACAAGCGAGAGAGCACTCCCCGCCTCGCCGGGGTCGCTTCCTACGCCCTGGGGCCGGGCGCCGCCGACAAGGTGGGCAGTTACATCCGCCACTACTACTCCTTCCTGGGCGAGACCGCGGAGACGATGGCCCAGAACGCCATCTCCAGCCCCGAGGCCGTCAAGGACACCATCAGGGATATGGAAGGCATCGGCATGGATGAGGTCGTTTTCCTCCCCAGCGTTGCCGACATGGACCAGTTCGACCGCCTCGCCGACTTGCTGTAGCTTTCCGCTGCCTGCGGGGCGCACCGGCTTGCGCCAAGACCATGAAAGATACGAGGAATAACGACCATGTTCGACGTTGAGGAATTCGTAGCCTCCTGCCAGGGAGCGCTGAAGGAACACACCCCGGAGCTGGCGGTAAAGGAGTTGCTGAGCGAAGCCATTGCCAGGCCCGGCGAGATTGAGGCCGCCCTCGGCACCCCGGAGGACGGGGGCATCACCACCCTGCTCCGCTCCGATGAGCTCACCATCGTAAACGTGATCTGGCCCCCGGGAATGGCCATCTACCCCCACGACCACCAGCTCTGGGCGGTCATCGGTCTCTACGGTGGCCAGGAGGACAACACCTTCTTCCGCCGCAACCCCAGCGGCGATGGCCTCGAGCGGGCCGGCTTCCGCGAGTTGCAGACCCAGGACGCCATCAACCTCGGCCGCGACGCCATCCACGCCGTCCACAACCCCCGGCAGATGTACACCGGAGCCATTCACATCTACGGCGGCGACTTCTTCGCCAAGCCCCGTAGCGAGTGGGCCGACGAGTCCTCACCCGAGGCCCCCTACAGCGTCGAGGGCGCCATGCGCGCCTTCGCCGATGCCAACGAGCGCTGGCTCGCCACGCAGCAGTAGGCCAGCACCCTTGACGACAAAACAGGCGGCGAATAATCTCGCCGCGTGTTCTCTTTGTGACCGGTATGGAGCGCCGTTATATATTCTCTAGGGCGATGCAGGTCGGGCTTCAACGAACGACCTGCTCTCCTTCATGGCAACCGACCTTAGCTGGTCCCAAGCCTCCCATTTCCCGAACCATTCCAGCCACAACTCATCCACCTCAACACGGCCCATGTCTGCGGCCTCGATCTGATTCCCTATTTGTCCGCCAGCATTGGAATGCCCTCAGACCGCGTTGACTTGATCGGCGTCGGGAGCGGCCGGGGGTGATTCGGCGAAGGCTAAGCCAGCTCGTTCCGCTTCTGCTTTCCGGCGCTCCCATGCCTGCAGTTCCATGCGCCAGTCCTGCCAAGCCTTGCGTTCTGATTCCCGGCCTTCTTCCCGGCCTTTTTCCTCGGCCTCTTTTATCATCTGCTTCTTGTACCACGCGGCCAGCATGGGAATGCCCTCCACCAGGATGAATGTAATGGCGATGGAGACGAACGTGAGTCGTCCCAAGCCTTCTCCCACCTTTACGATTGTTGATATCCATTTTACATCAGAGAACTGGGAGGCGATCGTTACCGCCAAAGCAAAGACGAACAGCGCCGTGAACACGAACAGAAACAGGGGTACCCGCGATGCGGATGGCATTACCGGGACCCCTGGAAATTCAGCATCTTATCCTCCACCTCATGTCGTCGATAACACCGAGGGAAACGGAGAGGAATCATTGCCCTACGCAAAACCCAGCCTCGCTTCCTTCATGCTGACGTAGCGCTGTCCGCTGCCGATGACCAGGTGGTCCAGAAGCTCCATTCCCAGCAGCTGGCCCGCCTGCACGAGGTCCCGGGTGATGGACACGTCGGCGCCGCTGGGCGTCGGGTCTCCCGACGGGTGATTGTGGACTGCCACGATGGAGGTTGCGTTGGCCCGTACTCCCGGCCGGAACACCTCGGCTGGCCGCACCACCGAGCTGTTCACGTTGCCGATGTAGATCTCCTCGACGCCCATCACCTCGTTGCGGGTGTTCAGCAGCAGCACCCGCAGGTGTTCCTGCTCCAGGACCGACATCTCCGCCGACAGCAGGTTGACCACGTCCTCCGGGCAGTTGATAGTCGCCCGCTCCTCGGGAGCCAGGGACACGAACCGCCGCCCCAGCTCCAGCGCCGCCAGCACCTGGCACGCCTTGGCCTCGCTGACACCCTTCACCGAGCACAGCTCGTTGTATGTGGCCTTGCCCAGCCCACGCAGCCCGTCGAACTGCGACAGCAGCCGAGACGACTGGGCGATGACGTTGTCCCCCGCCGACCCTGCCCGCAGCAGGATGGCGATCAGCTCGGTGTTGCTCAGGTGGCGCGGACCGTAGGCCGCCAGCCGCTCTCGGGGCCGCTCCTCGCTGGGCATCTCCCGCACCGTCGGCCCTGCGCCGTTTCTGCCCGCCAGCTCTTCGCCAACCGTCGTCGCTGCCATGTCGTCGCTCCCGTACACCTGTTCGCTGATGACATTTCAACGGAAGGCATGGGTAAGGCGCAACAGGCAACTGTCATCAAATGTCGCTGCCCCGGCTCGCGACAGCCCGATATCAGGAAAGATGCAGGGGCGCACAGCCGTGCGCCCCTGTTGGCGAGTGAACGAAATTCGTTGCAGGTCAGTACTTGGAGAACGACCCCTCGTCGCGGGTTATGAACTCCAGCACCACCGGCTCTCCCGACGCAGTGGCGGCCAGTCCCCGCTTGATGGCCGGAACAATGTCGTCCGGCTCGATGATCTTCTCGGCGTAGGCGCCCATGGCCGCCGCCACCTCGGCGAATTGCCCGCCCAGGGTCTTGACGTTGTACTTCTGGATCGCCACCGGGAAACGGCTGTCGTCGTAGATCGACATGTAGGCGTTGTTGATGATCACCGTCAGGGTCGGGATGTTGCAGCGCACCGCAGTCTCCACATCCAGTCCCACCGTGCTGAAGGCCAGATCGCCCATCACGTTTATGACCTGCTTGTCCGGGTGCGCCATCTTGGCGCCCATCGCCAGTCCCAGGCTGTAGCCCAGCTGCGTCGACTTGCCCCAGCCGATGAAGCTGCGGGGCTTGCGGGCTTCCCAGAAGGGGGACATGTACTCCCGTGCGCTGCCCGACTCGTGGGTGACCATGGTGTTGTCCAGGTCCACCGTGTGCAGCAGGTCCCACACGACCCGGTATGGGTTCATCGGCTTCTCGTTGGAGGTGAGCTTCGGCATCCACTGGGCCAGCCACGCCTCCTTCACCGACCGGATGTCGGCCTGCAGCGCGTGGTTCACCGGACGCGGCCCTCCGGCACGCTCCTTGAGCTCGTTCAGCAGCTGCCGCAGCACCAGCCTGGCGTCTCCCAGCAAGGGGTAGTTGCACTTGTACTCACGCCCTATGGCGTCCTCATCGTTGGTCAGGTGAACGAAGGTCTTGTTGTCGGCGATGGGCACCGCGAAGAAGCTCTTGGTCAGGCTGGCCCCCACCCCGAACACGGTGTCGGCACCGTGCAGGTACTTGTTGACCATCGCCGTCGTGCTGGGGCCGCCGGCGCCCAGCGCCAGAGGGTGGTTCTCCGGGAACGCGCTCTTCCCCGGCAGCGTGGTCATAACCGGCGCCTGCAGGAACTCGGCCAGCTCCACCAGTTCGTCCGTCGCCTCGGCGTACAGCACGCCCTGCCCGGCCTGTATCACCGGGCGCTCGGCGGCCAGCAGCGCGGCGGCCGCCCGGCTCACATCCGCAGGGTCGGCCTGCTGCAGCACGGACCGGGGCGACTCGTAGTCGAACAGCTCCTCCGGCAACTCGGCGGTGGCCACATCGGCCGGAATCTCCAGCAGCACCGGACCGGGGCGCCCGCTGCGCAGCTTGGTGAAGGCCCGGCGCATCATCGACGGAATGCGCTCCACCATGTTGAACTCGTCGGACCACTTGGTGATGGTCTCGTAGCTGCGAGTGGGGTAGAAGTTGGGATGGACGCCCCGCTTGTCCCGCGCCATTCCGGCAGGAAGCAGCAGGATTGGCACCGACTCGGAGTAAGCCTGCGCAACCCCGCCGAAGCCGTTCTCCGCCCCTGGCCCGTTCTGCATCATGAACACGCCGACCTTTTTGCCGTTGGTCGCCCGCGAGTAGCCGTCCACCATGTGAATGCCCGTGACTTCCTGCCGGAAGATAATCGGGCGGATTCCGGCGATGGCCGCCGCCTCCAGCAGCGGCTGGTACGGCACGCACCCTATGAATTCCACGCCTTCCATCCGCAGGATGTTGGCAATAGCGGTAACTCCGTCCATCTGTCTGCCTCTCCAGTTTCCAGAACTCAAACTGAGGGCAAGTCTATGGAGCGCCCATGGGGGTGTCAAGGAAAGCCTGCAACGAGGGGAATTCGTGCCACGGCCGTTCCAAGCCGGGGAGTGGACGGGAAAGTGCGGGTAGCCCTACTCCCCGCTGAAGCTCCACGCGGTGAACCTCCGCGGCGTCAGCCTGATGACCGGGTTGCCTTCCAGGTCCATCTCGCGGTACTGCCGGTATTTCGCCCGAAGAAGAGCCACGGCCTCCGCCTCCTCTTCACCGTCGCCGGTCAGCAGTACCGCGCGGCATGACACGAGCACGTACCGCAGGGCCTTCCAGTCCTCGTCCCAGTGGTCCACCACTAGCGCGGCCTGCGGGTTGTCGAGGATGTTGCGGACCCGCCGCAACCGGGTCAGCTCGACGCTCTTCGGCTTCTGGTCCAAGACGATGTAGATCGCCTCGCCGTCGAAGGCGAAACACACGGGGATGACATGGGGTCGCCCTTCGGAATCCGCCGTGGCCAGGCGACCAACCCGGGCTTCGGCCAGGAATCGGGCCTGCGACTCGGTCAGCGGCGGCAAGATGACTCCCAGGCTAGGTATCGCCGGGAAGAAGGCGCATCGGGTCGTCGAGAAACTGCAGGTTCTCCAGCTCTTCCTGGGCCGCTTCCGACATCGCCGCGTCGCCGTCCCGCACGCAGTCGATCAGCGCCCGCCGGGCCAGCGCTCCGCCAATCTTGCCGAGTGCCGATATGGCGGCCAGCCGCACCTCCGGGTCCTCGTCCTGCAGCAACTCGACCAGTGGCGGAATGGCCTCCTGTTCACCCAGGTCGCCACAGGCGCTGGCCGTCTCGTAGCGCACCGCCGGGTCGTAGCTTTCCAGCTCCCGCAGCAGTGTCGGCAGCCAGGCCGTGTCGCCGGTCCTGCCCATGGCGTATACCGAGCTGGAGCGCAGGTCATCGTTTTCGTTGTCGTATGCCCACCGGATGTAGTCCTGCACTTCCTCGGTGTTGAAGGGCGCGACGGCTTCCAGGCAGCGTCGCCGTACTTCCAGGTCCTCGATCTCGTCCTCAAGAAAGTCCATCAGCATCCGGTAGACCAGCTCGCCGTCCTGAGGTGGGACCTTGCCCTCCTGTGCCAGCACGGGGAACTTGCCCATCGCCAGCGCGGCCGCAGCCCGCACCTGCGCCCCCCGCTCCGACCGCAGCAGCTCGACCAGCTCCGTGATCAGCCACCGATCCTCCTCTTCCCACAGGCCCTCAATCCCGAGTTGCACCAGCCAGTCGTCGTCGTGCCTCAGGCACCGGCGGAAAATGGCGGTGAAGTCCAGCTCCAGGTTCTCCTCGGCCTGCTCGACCATCGCCCCGAGAATTTCGCGCCCGCGGTCCTCTTCCATTCCCGCTACTGCGCGGGCAAACTCTGAGACCTCATCGGGCGTCGGATCGGACGCTTCATGAAAGGGTGCGTCGGAGAGCGGCTCCGACTGGTCTGCAATGGCTTCCAGGAACACTTCAATGGCCATAACTACTCCAGTGTAGCACGGCGCAGGGAGGCCAAGGCCGGGGGCAGTTCCTCCAGCAGGTCGGAGGCCGCGAGACCTGCCTGGCCGATGCGGCTGGTGACCGCCTCGCCGGCGGCGGCGTGCAGGTATACCCCCACCGAGGCGGCATCGGCGGGCGCCAACCCCTGGGCCAGCAGCGACACGATAACGCCGCTCAGCACATCGCCGGTGCCGCCGGTGGCCAGGCCGGGGTTGGCAAAGGGAGCGATCCGCACCGGCTCCCCAGGGCTGGCGATCGCCGTGTATGCACCCTTCAGAACGACGGTTGCTCCCCATCGCTCCGCCCACTCGCGCGCAACCGCCACCCGGTCCGCCTGAATGTGCCCGACTGGTATCCCGGTCAGCGTCGACATCTCCCCTGGATGGGGCGTGAGCACCAGCGGAGAATCGACCAGCCCGTGCCATCCGTCGATGCAGGAAAGGTTGTTCAACCCGTCGGCGTCAATCAGCAGCGGGAGCCCGTCCGAGGACACCCTCCCTTCGCCCTGAGCTGACGCACCCCGCTCACCCTGAGCCTGTCGAAGGGCGCCGGAAAGCAGCAGCTCCCTCAGGAACTCCGTCGTTCCCTCGGACCAGCCCATTCCGCATCCTGCCAGCACCGCAGTGAACCGGCGGCCCGACTCGCCGACGACTTTTACTGCCTCAGGGCTGATTCGCCCCTCAGCGTCCTCGGGAAGCGGGAGATGGATGGCCTCGGCCCCCTTCGCCGCCGCGATTGGGTACACCCCCAGGGGACTGGCCAGCGTGGTCAGGCCGGAGCCGGTACGCACCGACGCCTGCGAGGCAAGCCACGCCGCGCCGACATAGTGCCGTGACCCGGCGATGACCAGGGCATGTCCGTAGGTGCCCTTGTGCGAGTTCAGGGTGCGGGAAGGCAGTCGCGACGCCACCCAATCCGGCGTCAGCATTTCAACATCGACCGAGCGCTCTTCGGGCAGGCCCGGCGGCACCCCGATACCCAGCACCTGCAGGCGTCCCGCACGCTCAGCGCCGGGGAAGCTGAGCAACCCAACCTTCGGGTACCCCAGCGCCAGCGTGACATCGAACCGGGGACAGGCCGGATCGACCTCGCCGGTGTCGGCGTTCAAGCCCGTGGGGAGGTCGAGTGCCAGCAGCGACGGAGCATTTCGCGACTCCCGGGACTTCTGCAGCAGCACCATCGCATCCCGCATCGGACCGGCCAGCGGTCGCGACCGCCCCGTGCCAAGCACCGCGTCGATGACCAGACGCGAGCGGCGCACCAGCCGCTCCAACGTATCGCCATCAGGCCCTGCGACGATCTCGACACCGTACTCGACAGCGAGTTCCAGCTTGGGGTCAGCGTCGGGCCGCCGCGTCAGCAGGCAGCACACGACCTCCGCGCCCCAGCGCCGCAGGTGCCGGGCCGCCACCAGCCCGTCGGCGCCGTTGTTGCCGGACCCCACGAGGACGACGATCCGCGCCCCGGCAGCGCCATCCAGCTCTTCCCGCGCCGCCCGTGCCACAGCCAGTCCGGCGTTCTCCATCAGCGTGTCGGTGCTGACCCCGGCCCGCTCCGAAGCCTGCTCGATGGCCGCCATCTGCGCTGCGGTTACGACCTTCATGCACCGCCCAGGCATGTTCCGCTCAGGAGTCGTCTCCCGACCTTTTTTCGAGTACGACCTCTGCTACAAATGCCGGAAACTCTATCCCAGTCGCTTCGAGCTCCCTCATAATCCGCTTTTTTCTTCTTCCTTGGCTTTTCGTGCCGCTTTTCCCACCATACGAGCCTTTTGTGCTTCACGTATGGCCTTTGCGCTCTCGAACATTTCCTCACCCCATCAAACAGAAATGCCAAAGGTACGATGGCAGACCAGTACAGGTCTACTGCTGCCGTTTCAAACCACTGGTAAGGCCAGGACTCACTGGCTTCAACTGACTTGAGAATGGCAAGGCAGGCTATGCCTGTGAAGGTAAAGCCCGCTGCCTGCCAACCGATACCACGGTCTGACAGGGTTCCCTGTGTTCGAGGGTCCGTTTGTTGCATTATAGCCTGAGCGCCTACTCCGGCTCCTCGCGGCGGGCCACGACGAAGGCGACGGCCTGCTCGCGGCCATCCGACATGCTGACCGAGATCTCCACTACGCCGAGGCGCTCGGCACGGGTCTTGGCGCGGCCGTGCAACAGGATGCTGGGAGCGCCGCTGGGAGCACGGACAACCTCGATGTCCTTCCAGCCCACGCCCCGGACGCCGGTGCCCAGCGCCTTCATCGTCGCTTCCTTGGCGGCAAAGCGAGATGCCAGCTTGGAGGCGCGGCCACGACAGTACTCCAGCTCGTCCGGCGTGTAGATGCGGTGCAGGAAACGGTGGCCGTAGCGCTCCAGCACTCCGGCTATCCGGTCGATCTCGATGATGTCAACGCCGGTGGAAAGCATGGCGGATATGCCTTCAGCCCGTGCCCCAGACCGGGGAACGGCAGACCGTTTCAGACCCTGGGAGCGGGCTAGTCCGGTATGTGCCCGGCGATGCCGAGCCGGTCCAGAATCTTCGAGACGGAGTAGCTGCGGTTGAGCACATAGAAGTGCACGCCGGGAACTCCCGCCTCCCACAGACCCTGCACCTGCCGCGCGGCGTAGTCGATGCCAAGCTCACGCACGCTGTCGTCGTCATCGCCCAGCCGGTCAAGCTCCGCGTTCAGGTCGTCCGGTATCCTTGACCCGCACAGCGAGGTGAAGCGCCGGATCTGCGGGCCGCTGAGCACTGGCAGGATGCCCGGCACCACAGGAACGCCGATACCGGCTGCTTCTGCCCGGTTGGCGAACTCGAAGTAGTCGTCGTTGTCGAAAAAGAGCTGGGTGATCAGGAATTCCGCCCCGTTGTCCACCTTCAGCTTGGCGTACTCCAGGTCCTGCTCCAGGCTGACCGCTTCGGTGTGGCCCTCGGGGTAGCAGGCGGCGGCGATTCCGAACTCGTAATTGGCCTTGATGTGGCTCACCAACTCCGAGGCGTTGCTGAACCCACCCTCCGTGACCGTGAACTCGTTCTCCCCTCGCGGCGGATCGCCTCGCAGGGCGATCACATTCTCGATGCCCGCTCCCTCCAGCCTCTGCAGCACTTCGTCCAGTTCATCGACGGTCTGCCCGGCGCAGGTCAGGTGCGCCATCACCTCGACGCCTGCAGACTCCTTGGCCTTGACGGTGATCTCCTCGGTGAACTGCCGGGTCGAACCGCCCGCGCCATAGGTCACCGAGACGAAGTCCGGGCTGTATCCGGCGGTCAATTCCGCCACCGTGTCCAGCACGCCGGGAATGCCGTCGGCAGCCCGCGGCGGAAAGAATTCAAATGATATGGTGCGCCCCTTCCGGAGCATTTCGCGTATCTTCAAAACCTGTAAACTGTTCCTCCGTGTTTTTTCTCTGCACCCCTATCCACTCTCACAAATTTAAGGCGGCAAGCCCGAAATCGTCCCCTTTCAGAACTGTGGCGTGCGCTTCTCCACGAACGCCTGGACTCCCTCGGCCGGGTGGCCGGAAGTCGCAACATACTGCGCGAAGGCCATCTGCTCGACGGCCGAGCCGTCCCGCACCGTCAGGTCGCGGCCTTGGTGCGCCACCTGCTTGATCCACCCCAGTCCGGGACGGCTCTTGCCCCGCAGCGGGGCCACCAGCTTCTCCAGCTCCTCGTCCAGCTCTTCCAGAGGCGCCGAGCGCAGGGCCAGCCCCCACTCCACCGCCTCAGGGCCGCTCAACCAGCGGCCGGTGGTCAGCAGTTCCATCGCCCTCTGTGGCCCCACCAGCCGCGGCAGCCGGATGGTCGAGCCGCCGCCGGGCATCAGTCCGAAGTTCACATGCTGGTCGCCGATGCGAGCGTTGTCGGCCACGAGGGCCATGTCGCAGGCCATCATCAGCTCCAGCCCGCCGGCCAGCGCGAACCCGTGAACCACGGCAATCACCGGGATGGGCATGTCTTCCACCTGGAAGATCACCTTGTTGATCTCGGTCAGGTAATCTCGCAGCGACTCCGGGCTCTGGAAGGCGTCCTGGAAATACTTCAGGTCCGCACCGGCGCAGAAACACCGGCCCTCGCCCCGCAGCACCATGGCTTTGACCGAGTCGTCGCCGGCGACATTCGTAAGCGCCGCCGACAGATCCGTGACCAGTTCACGGCCCAGTGCGTTCATCGCGTCCGGGCGGTTCAGGAGGATGGTGGCGATGCCATCCTCTTTTGACAGCTTCACATTGGTGTATTCCAAAACAACTCCGGTGATATATTGATATACCGTATACTATACCCGACTTGGCGCCCTCCGCGCAGAAAGGGGGACTCATCGACGGCTCCAGCGGCTGCACCCTGAGCGTCCGCGTCCAGCCCCGTGCGTCCCGCAACCGCGTCGGCGAATACCGCGACGGGACGCTGCGGGTCAGCGTTACCTCTCCACCCCAGGATGGCCGGGCCAACGCCGCGGTGCTGGAGGTGATTGCCGACGCGCTGGGGGTAGCAAAGTCCCAACTCCGCATCGTGCGGGGCCACTCGTCCCGCGACAAGGTAATCGCCGTGGATGGCATGACTGGCGAAGAAGTTGAGCGGCGCCTCAGCAGAGGGGTGCAACCCCGGGCGAGTTAACACGCAACTGGACAGCGAGACACGCAGATGCAGTACATGAACTTCGGGTGGGTGCTTGACAACGAGGTGGCCGGGTCCCAGGGGCCGGTCAGCGTAGAGGACCTGTTCTTCCTATACGAGCAGGGCGTCCGGGCCGTGATCCGCATGGAAGAGCGCACCATCGCCGCCGACTCCGGCGGCCATGTCGACATCGTCGACATGTACATGCCGGTGACCGACTTCACCGCCCCTGCCCAGGAGCAGATCGACCAGATGGTCAAGTTCATCGACGAGCAGGCCGTCTGGAACGACCGGCCCGTGGTCGTGTCATGCTACGCCGGCATCGGCCGCACCGGCACCGTGCTGGCCTGCTATCTCGTCAGCTGCGGTTCCGAACCCTCCGATGCCATCATCGAGGTCCGCCGCCGTCGCCCCGGCTCCATCCAGACCCCTGAGCAGGAGGCCGCGGTCTTCGAGTACGCCCGCCGCCACAGCGCAGGAGCCGATTCCGCCGGGTAGCGCCCGTCATTCCCCTGAACCCGTCATTCCCGCGCACGCGGGAATCCAGGGGCCACAGTCCGAGTGAGTCTCAAGCCACCTCAACCGTGTTATTCCCCAGCAAATCGCCAGCCCTCCGGGCTTGATCCCCTGTTTAATACCCCTGAAAGGAGCCCGCTAATGGCCGAATCGCCGACACCCCTGGAAATACCAGCGGAGATTCTCGCGGAAGTCTACCGGGAAGCCCGCAGAGCCTTCCCGTTCGAATGCTGCGGCTGGCTCGCCGGCCCCGCCGACAGCCCCGCGGTCGATGCCGTCCGGCCCTGCGAGAACGCCCAGGACTCTGGCACCCACCCCACGCAGGCTGCCCGCGGCGCCGAAACGGCCTACGTCATCACCGGCGGTGACCTGCTGTCCCTGAACCAGAGCATCGATGGCGAAGCCCCCGCCAAGGTAATCTTCCACTCGCACCCCAACGGCCGGGCCTACTTCTCGCCCACCGACCGGGAAGTCGCCACCAGCCCCTGGGGCGACGGCCCCGCCTATCCGGTGCAGCAGCTCGTCGTGGGGATAACGGAGACCCGCGTGGAGGCAGCGGCGCTGTTCGCCTGGTCCGACGAAGAGGAAGGGTTCGTGCAGATAAAAACCTACGAGGGAGAGGAGGTCTAGCCTCTACCGGCCCTCGCCGCGGAAGGCCAGCGCCTCTGCGTCCCTGATGTAGTCAATCGTCTCGCGTAGTTTCGTTTTCCAACCTACTGGTCTACGGGATTGTCTACCTGGAGAATCGTCTCTAGCCGTGTTCTTTCCGACCACATTACTGAATATTCAAGGATCGGCGTCCGGGCATGGGAACTCCATACCTCGGAGCGAGTGCCCCGGTCGTCCAGCACAACGATTGGGCGCCACCTTGAATTCTGTCCAAGAATATCTGCGAACCTGTAATACAGACGCTCGGCCCAGTTCCGAGCGGGCCCTTCCCCGGCAGCGGATACTGGTTGAATCAGAAGATTCTTACCGGAATTTACGTGGAACTTGACTATATGCGTTTCTCGGCTTCCCGCTACCTGAAAACCAACATCGTATTGAACTCCCTTGTGGATGATAAAGGACTCGACTTCATCATCGAAACGCACATTTGATGTAGGCCGACGTTTCTGTATGAGATCGGTAACCGCCAGCACAGTTTGGATTAGGTCTTGAACACCGGCACCGATTGATTCGGGAGCCACCTGTGTTACAAGCTGCGCTCGCTGTAGCGACACGCCGTGAGATTTGGCCATTTGACGAGTATCCGCTATCACCTTTTGACTCAAAGCGAGACCGTTGACGTACAAGTAGCCAAAAGTATCCCCCATGTCAGTAAGGCTGATGAGTCCGTTAGACAAAGCCTGTAACTCAATCTCTATTCCTTCGCCATCGGGCCTCACAAATGGCGTGGACAGGAACCAGCCTCCCCCCGAAGGGGTACATTCAAAATCGACTCTTAGTCGATCAAGGTAATTATCGATTACCTCCTGGCATGAGGGCATGGTCATGACTTCAACCCCCTGGTGCTCCTGTTAATGGGAACATTTGCGGAGCGTAATTGCCTCTCAGCGCAATATTACATTCCTGAAGGAAATCCATTAGTTCATTATTGGGGTCACCGATCCGAATGTCATTAGGAATGTACACCCGTCTATCTTCCCACTCATCATCCCACCAATGCTTGTGAGGTTGAGTCACTCGCTCGTGAGTCACAGGATCCCGGTGGAAAGCATGAACAGTGTACTTTCGGATTGGCGTGTTTTGGTACAGCAAGACAAAACTCCGGTTCTTGCGCCCAATCGTGCCTCGTAGGGTAAGAATTTCCTCTGATTCTAAGCCTAGCACTTTCGCTTCCAATCGGATGTTGATTCCATCGGGGCTCCACGCCAAGTTGGCCCAGATCACTTTATCCTCTCGGAGCAGATCGTTCGCTTCGGCTTCAGTAACCACTACCCACTCAGCTCTGATTGGCGGTTATCGCCCCAATTTGTAGGCTGGTCCGGGCACCCAGCGACCACCAAAGTTTTGACGTGCCTGATTGCACAGAGGGCGCAAATCTCCCGCGGGGGCCAGGGCCCTTCAGTCACCCGAGCACGAAGACCAGCACGCTCGCTCCGATGTAGAGGCCGATCAACGCCAGGGCCTCCAGGGTGAAGAACCTGTTTGGCCGTCCACGTCCTCGCGTGATGACGGCGCCAATCACCACCGCCGTCATCAGGATCGCAACCACCGCCGTCAGCATGTGAATGCTGGATACATGGTCCCACAGCGGCGCTCCCACCAGCGCCACGTCATCCATGAACAGGATGAACCCCATGTTGAACAGGTTGCTCCCCAGCACGCCCGTGATCGCCAGCTCCGGCGCGTTGATGCGTATGGCCGCGAAGGACGCCGCCAGTTCCGGCAGCGAGGTGCTGAAGGCCAGGAATTGGGTGCCCACGAAGCTGGCCTCCCAGCCCATCTCTTCGGTGATCTTCTCGCCGATGATCGACAGCCAGATCGCTGCTCCAACCACGAAGCCCGCGGCAAGAGCATAGATCACGACCGTCTTGGTCATGCTCTCGTCAGCGTACTGCCCCCCTTCCTCTTCGCCCTCGTCCGTCGCGACCGCAACAGCGTAGTCCCCGTCGTTGCGTTCCCGCTGCTCGAACTTGTAGATCAGGAACATGGCGATCAGGAATACGCCCAGTATCAGGACTGAGACCGGGCTGAGGGTCCAGTTCCCCATGGAGGTCGTGTAGCTGTGGATCAGCATGGCCGTGGCGCCCAGGGAGATCACCAGGATTCCCAGCGACCCGATGAGCACGGCCGTAATGCTGACGCTGCCGAGAATCGGCCCGTTCCGCCAGAAGAGGTCCAGCAGGCCGATGATCAGGAGGTTGAACAGGTTGCTTCCGAAGGCGTCCCCCACCGCCAGGTCCGGCTTGTCCACCAGGGTGATTGAACTGACGCCGGTGCCCAGCTCGGGAAGGGATGTGGCCGTGGCCAGCAGGATCACCCCGATGAACGCCCGGCCCAGGCCTGTCTTGAAGGCAATGACGTCGGCCGATTTGGCCAGGAAGTTGGATGCTCCCAGGATGACGATCGCTGCTCCGGCAAGCTGGAGCCACAGGATGGCTAGATGCATTACTGGTCCTGTCCGGTCCGTTCAGGGGGCGGCGTAATCCTGGCGGGAGGATTGGAAATGCAGTCGTTACCGGTCACGCACCACCGCCGATGGCCGCGACGATCCGGTCGCCGATCTCCACCGTGCCGACCGAGCTGCCGCCGCCTGCGATGTCGGCAGTTCGCAGCCCGCTCTCCAGCGTCTGCTCTACGGCAAGCTCCACCGCGGCGGCTTCCTCGGTCAACCCCAGCGAGTAGCGCAGCATCATGGCCATGCTCAGGATTGAGCCGATGGGATTGGCGATCCCCTTGCCCGCGATATCCGGCGCCGTGCCGTGGATCGGCTCGTACATACCCACCGACGGCTGCCCCTCCACCGGCACGCCGGCCAGGCTGGCCGATGGCAGCATCCCCATGGACGCCCCCAGCACCGAGGCCTCGTCGGTCAGGATGTCCCCGAAGGTGTTCTCGGCCACGATCACATCGAACCGCGACGGCACCTGGATCAGCTGCATGGCGCAGGCGTCCACCAGCACGTGCTCCAGCTCAATGTCCGGGTACTCCTCGCCCAGCCGTGTCGCCACCGTGCGCCACAGTCGCGAGCACTCCAGGACGTTTGCCTTGTCCACCGAGGTCAGCTTCTTGCGACGGCCCCGCGCCAGCTCGAACCCCACGCGCAGCACCCGCTCGATCTCACCCTCGGTGTAGCGCATGGTGTCCTCGGCGATGATTCCGCCCGGCGTCTCCCGCCGGCCCCGGGGCTCGGCGTAGTAGAGGCCCCCCGTCAGCTCCCGCACCACCACCATGTCCACGCCCTCGAGGACGCCAGGCTTCAGCGGGCTGGCGTCGGCCAGCAACGGGTAGACTTTCACCGGGCGGATGTTGGCGAACACCCCCATGTGGGCCCGGATGGCCAGCAGCCCCTGCTCCGGGCGCACCGTGGCGTTGGGGTCGTCCCACTTGGGACCGCCCACGGCGCCGAACAGCACCGCGTCGTTGTCCCCCGACATCGCCCGCACCTCGTCGGTGAAGGGGATGCCGTGCTTGTCGATGGATATCCCGCCGATGTCCCCGTACGACAGGTCGAACGAGTGCCCGAAGGCCGACCCCACGGCCTCCAGCGCCCGGACGCCCTGGTCCGTAACCTCCGGCCCGATCCCGTCGCCGCCCATGACCGCAATCTTGAACTCCAAGGCCAAACCTCCAGCCGCAAAAACCGCCGACAGTATACCAAGGAAGGGGAAGCGGCGGGGTGGGGCGGTTCTACGGAAACTCGGCTTTCGATTACGCTTAAAAGCGGTTTGCTCATTCCCCCGTTAAGTCATTACCTGTGTCGCCCTAGCAGCCTCGATAATTCCTCCATGGCGGGATGGCTTGTCGACACAGCTGAAGGCATATTTTCGTAACGTTCCAGGAGTTCCGACTGAGAAAACTGTTCCGGCCACTCCAGCTTTGCCTGGATAAGCTCATCCTTAAACTCGACGGCTTCGAGTTCAATCAGCCCTACAACATCCCTCATCTGCGCTCTTAAACCGTACTTGAGATCTCGATAGTTACCTTGAGTGCTGGCGATGAGGTCTCTTAACCCCAAGGGGCCCCTGTCTAGTAAGGTGTCCAGTATTTGTAGCTGTCGTTCCGCCAGAACTCTGCGGCGCGGGCTGCGGAGTTGTCCAAACAAGGAGCGTGCGAACTGCTGGAACAATATCTTGCTGTGATGGCCCAGTATTTCCTCGGTTACCGCCTTGCATCGCTCAGAGACCGCTGGTAGGGCGAACTGTAGGTACGGCGTCAGATCATGGCCTCTCCCGCGAGTCTCAAACATCGCGGCCAAGTATTCGCCTTTGTGTTCGTAGTAGTAGTTCGACAAGCTGACCATTATCCGGTCGTTAACACCAGCCTGCTTGAGCATGAAGGCCTCCACCGCTCGAGCGGTTCGACCATTGCCATCGCCGAATGGATGCATGGCGCCGATGTGGTAATGTACGGCCATGGCCTGAATAATGCGGTCGTGCCCCCGAAACTCGCCTGCAACCGCATCAAGGAGAGCATCAAAGGACTCAACACAGCCATCTCCGCCATTCGCTCCCCGGCAGCGCGGCATCCCGAAGCTTACATTGTGATCAGGACCCCTGAGAGCTCCTGGCTCGCAATGGTCATCGTCGCACCCGGTTACAATCCTGCGATGTACGTCCAGTACGAACTCCCGGTTTATGGGGTGTTCCGCCGGCTGAGTCGCTAGCCACCGATAGGTAGCTTCTGCGGACCGCAATTGCCTTTGGGAATAGGTCAAATCGGTGCGGTAAACGGCTGCAGGCGCCAAGGCCTCTCTCTCTTCCTGGGGAGTAAACTCCGCCCCTTCGATGCGGGAGGTTCCGGCAGCCTCCAACCTGATTTGCTCCTGATGAACTGATTCAATCCACTGGGATAGATAGGGCAACTGACTCAGCACACTGGCTGCCGTCCTAGCTTCTACAAGCTGCTCGAATATCGCGCCCCTATCGTAGTGGATCCAATGGCTAGGAGGGGCATACGGGTGTACTTTTGCACTAGTCATTTCGATTTCATTTCCGGGCCATTTCACATTTTCGTATCTAATTTATATCATATGCTGCCTTTCGTTTCCGTTTCATTTCCATTCCGTTTCCGGCTCATGCCCAAAACGCAGACCCAATAGAAGCTCAATATCAATCGGCCCAAATTGCCAACCTCTCTCCCTCACCCATAGAATGTTCACTAAGGCACACACCATGACCACCATCAACAGCCAGGAAGACTTCCTCCGCGCCCTCCGGGAAAACCCGGAGTGGAAGGAGGCCGTGCGCGCCCTGATCCTGGGCGAGGAACAGAAGCGGCTTACTCTGGACCCGGGTAGCCGCCCCAACAAATCCCCATGACCAGCAAGCCCAAACATCAACCGTCAAAATCCCCGGCGGAACGCTTCCAGCCCCCGCCGCGTAAGGTGTTGGGCCATCCCGAGGGCAAATTCCCCGTGTTTTCGCCCAGAGGCGACATGCAGAACCCCGTCTACCTCTACCTGCCGGGGCACCTGGCCGCCCTGGCGCGCCATTTCGGCAGTCCCGACACCACCATCGTCCTCGGAGAGGTCCCCGTCGGCTGGAATGTCCGCCGGCGCCGTGGACTGCGCATTCCCGATCTGACCATCGCCTTCAACGTGGACCGGGCCGCTGTCATCGACAACAACGGTTACTCCATCGACGACCATAGCAAGCCGCCTGATTTCGTCCTCGAAGTCGCCTCACTCACCACCGCCGAGAACGACTACACCGTAAAGCGGGTCGACTACGCCGCTTTCGGAGTACCAGAGTACTGGCGCTTCGACCCAACCAACGGCGACCGATACGACGCCGGTCTGGCCGGGGACCGCCTGGTGGACGGCGCGTACCAGCCCATCGAAATCACGCAGACAGGGGACACCCTTTTCTGGGGCCACAGCGAGATCCTCGGACTCGACATCTGCTGGGAGGACACCCAGCTGCGCTGGTACGACCCAGTTGCCCAGCGCTACCTCCTCACTTTCGACGAGACCGAAGACGCCCGCCTCGCAGCCGAGGACCGTGTCCAGGAGCTCGAATCCGAACTCCGCCGCCTCCGGGGCGACTAAGGTCTCCCCGAACGCACGCAAAAAGCTCCCCCTCCCGCGCACTGGAGGGGGAGCCGCAGGAAGCCAGCCGGAGGCCTCCTCAACACATCCGCACATCCGCCGCTTACGCCGCCATCGCCAACGGCATCCGATCCCTGCCTTCACCCGGTCCGTCCGGGTTGGCCCGCCAGGTCGACCCGTCGGGGTACACCACCACCACCGGCCTCTTGGTGTGCTCCAGCAGCGTCTTGAGACTGTAGCCCCGCAGACGCTCGAACAGCCCCGGGTTCACCAGCGAGACCGGAATCAGGATCAGGTCCGCATCCTCACGCTCCGCCCACTCCGCCAGGTGCCTGAACCCATGTGCCGTCGGCAGTATGGCCTGCGCCCCCGCACCCCTCGCCCGGATCATCTCCATCTGCTTGGCCACCACCGAGCGTCCCAGCCGCCGCAGCTCCGGCTCGCCGAGCGCCCGGATCCACTGCCGCCGGTTCTTCTCCGGGTACGGGCTGACCAGGTACGACGCCGCCGAGATCTCGAACAGCACCACCTCACCTCCATCGGCGGCCGCCAGCCCCGACGCGCAGGCGCGCACCGCAGCATACTCCGGGGAATCGTCCAGGCTGGTCACCGCCAGCACCCTCCGCACCACACCTTCCGCCTCCGGATCGCAGGACTTCGCCACCCGTGCGCGCACCGACTCTAAGTGGGCGATGATGGCGTGCACCACCCGTACGTCGTTGGTGACGAATCCCCGGAACTGCTTCCCCGGAGCGGAAATTCCCCCCACCCCGAACATCTTCTCCGGCGAGGTCTCCCAGCCCACGAACGCGATGGGCGTGGGATGCGACGACACCAGGAACCACTGGTTCTCCAGCGACCGCGTGTCCCTCGGCAACGGCGTCCAGACACCCTCCAACCCCTCCGGCGCCTCCTCGAGCGGGCACTGCCCGAACCCCAGCACCCTCACTCCCACCCGCGCCAGCAGCCGGTACTGCTCGGCCTCACCGATCAACCCGTCCGCCGTCTGGAATCCCACGTACAGGTCGGCCCCCTGGGGACTGTCCCTGATTTCCCGCTCAATCTCCCGGCTGAAGTCCAGCATCTCCGCGGCGTCGCTGAGGAACCGGAACCCCTCGATCGGCGTGCCACCCGCCCGCAACTCCTTCTCCATCCGCTCGATCAGGCCCTCGACGCCGCTGAAGTCCCGCAGCAGAATGTCACTTTCGGTGATTGTCCATTTCATTTCCCCACCTCCCGTCCCTTGCGGGGTGCATATCTGTGATGTCTTGTAATCAAATATATATCATCACTAAATAGTATATCAACCGAATTATAGATAAGTAGTATCTCTTTCACAAATCCTTCATATCCCACAACTCAGCTGCGCGTACTGAGAAAGCGGGTAGAAGAGCGGGAGAGCGGGTAGAAGAAGGTACCTGGCAATTTCCCACTCCCTCCGGGAGAGGGTCAGGCCTGTCCTGAGCCTGCCGAAGGGGTGAGGGCGTCTCCGATTTCGCTGGAATAGCCAATGCCCTGCAGCTAGTAGTGCGACATCTTTGTAGTGATGAGTAGCCATGACTACGTTAGTTTCGTACTCAATGGGCGTCCACCAGGGACGCCCCTATGGGACATCCTTCGGCAGGTAGGGGCAACCCTTGTGGTTGCCCTCGTTGCCCATCATTTCAAAAGGGTTGGTCTACTAAACCAAAGCCAAGGTGAAATACGCAGACGCATAGGGTAAATTTGTGAGGGAACTGGGTTAGCCGGTCTCAGGAGTAGCGGGGGGTTGGTGATGGGTGTGAGGGAGATAGACCGGTCTCTGGAACAATGGCAGATGGGGGTCAAGGATTTGCGCCGGCGGATGATTCTGGCGCCCACACCCAGGGAGCGGGAGCGGTGGTACGCCATCTGGCTCTTGGCGCAGGGCTGGACAGCAACGGCCACGGCGGAGGCGCTGGAGCGGGACCCCCACACCATAGGACGGTGGGCTTCGGTTTTCGGCGAGGGAGGGCCAGCGGCCTTGATATTTGAGCAGACCGGTGGTTCCCCCCCGTCCTTGACGAGACGCAGCAGGCGGAGTTGAAAGGGGCGGTAGGGCAACCGCCCGCTGAGGCGGGCATCGAACTGGCCAACTGGTATTGGAAAGGAGTCCGGCAGTTTGTCTTGGGACGGTTCGGGGTCAGTTTGAGCCGCAGCAGTTGTCTGAACTGGCTGCACCGGTTGGGATTTGCCTTCAAGCGGCCCAAGAAGCGTCTGCTCAAGGCGGATGAGGGCAAGCGGGAGGCCTTCGTGGCGGAGTATGCCGCCCTGAGGGAGGAGGCCCAACGGACCGGAGCCAGGATATTCTTCGCCGATGAGGCCCACTTCCGGGCCGATGCAGAGTTGCGGGGCAAGTGGGTGCTGAGAGGAGAGGCTGCTCTGGTGGACTCGACCAGTCCGCGGTATGGGGAGAAGGCCAGCTATTATTCGGCGGTGTGCCTGGAGACTGGTGAGGTGGAGTGGATGGAGTTGCAGGGGAACAGCAACGCCGGGACCTCGGTTGACTTCCTGAAGCAACTGAGGGGAAAACACCCTGAGCCGATGCGGGTCATCTGGGACAACGCCCCGGCCCACCGTGGGGAGGCGATGCGGGAGTACCTCAGGACGCCTGGGCTGGAGTTGAGGTTGGTGAACCTGCCGGGGTACAGCCCGGACTTCAACGGGGATGAGGCGATCTGGGGTTGGGCGAGAGAGGAGGCCACCGGCAATCTGTGCTTGGGAAGCAGGGAGGCGGTGCAGGAAAAGGTCGGCAAATTCCTTGCCGGACTGGCCAGCCGCAAAGACGAGGTGAGACGGCGGTGCCGAACAGTCTTGCAGTCACGGGGTGAGGCGCTCCTGCGAGCCTCCCGGACCGATTCTCAGCCTCCGGCAAATGCACATCCCACCTTGGCTTTGGTTTAGGTCTGCACAGCGGAAAGTGGACTTGTCACGAACCCGCTAAAAAGAAGGGAAGGAGAGGACTTGGAACCAGTGAAGAGGTAGCAAGGCAGGCGGGGGACCGAAGAGGCCATGGCGGCTGATAACTAGACGAGGACGCACGCTGCAGCGCCCGGCTACACCGTCGGCTCTCCCAGCCCACCACGCTCGACGGGCGCGGCCTCGTCCTCACCGGGCCACGGCGGCGTTGTGTGGCACAGGAACCGCAGCTCTCCGGCCGGTCCGGCGGCGAACTGGAAGCGCCACCCCGTGGGGATCACCAGCGCGTCGCCCGCCGACACATCCTGCGGCGGAACGGAAGCCGCATCGGCGTCCGGCGGGCAGCGCCACACTCGGCCCCGGCCCTCCAGGATGTACCAGGTCTCCTCCACCGTCCGGTGATACACCGGCCGCGACACCTGCCCCGCCGGCAGCGCCACCTCCACCTCCACCGTACTGCTCTTTGCGGCGCCGTTCCTGTCGTCGGCCAGCAGCCGTATCTCCGACCCGTCCGGAGCGTACACATCCGGCTCCCCGGGCCTCCGGCGAACCGCTGGCAGCTGTGATTTACTGCTCATTTAGCGTATCCATATAACTTTCATAAGACCGCTTAACTTCCCCATACACCCCGGCCAGGGAGGAACCGTATGAGGGCATACCCGCAGGACCGGCACTCGCCCATTGCGTCCCTTGTCGCCGCACACCTCATCCCGCGGCCGCAGTCAGTCCCTCTCCCAAGACTGCCCAGTACGGCACTGCGAAGGCCATCAGCACCGCCACTGCCACCACGGTCATGACGATGCCCGTACGCAGGACCTCGGCAGACGAGATCTCCGCCCGCTGGTAGATGAACACGCTTCCCGCAGCCGCTGCCGGGTAGTACACCACCGAATCCCCGACGATCACCACCGCCAGCCCGCAGACCATCGGGTTGAGGCCCAGCGACGCGCCGGTGGACATCGCCACCGGTATGATGAACGCCAGGTAGCCTGCAATGTTGGGCATCACGAACCGCACCACCGACGCCGCCCCCGCCATCGCCAGCAACAGCACCCACGGCGAGTCCCCCAAGCCTCCAGCCGCCGAAACCAGCGTACCGGCGAACCAGGCGGCCGCTCCGCTCTCAACCAGCGCGTTGGACAGCGACAGCGAGGTGGCGATGATGAAGAAGTTGCTCCACCCCAGGTTCTGCTCGAACACCCGCCACGAAAGCAGCCCGATCCCCGGCAGCAGTATTGCCACCATCGCGATCAGCGCAGGAACGGCGGGCGACAGGCCGTGGGCGAAGTCGGTGAACCACAGCAGCGCCACGCCCGCGGCGATCAGCGCCGCCTTCATCTCAGCCGTAGCGAACCCACCGGACCCCGTCTCGCCGTCTCCGTCTCTCTCGTCCACCGTGAATCCGGAGAACCCTGACCGGTGCATCAGGAACACGGCCAGCCCTCCCACCACCAGGATCAGCCAGAAGGGCAGCGCCATCAGCACGAACCAGCTCGTCCATGAGAAGTCGCCAATCAGAGAGGAGGCCACGATGGGGGTGATCCCCCCTGCCAGCAGGGCCGTGGAGCCCAGCCGGTTGAGCGACCCCATCGCCATCATCACCCCCTTGTTCAGCGGGTGTTCCCTCTCGATGTTCCAGCGCCCCATCACGTCTTCGTACACATGCACCAGGATCGCCCCTCGCGTCGTTGCCGACGGAAGCGCAAAGGTCAGGGCGGCGAAGGACACCAGCATCTGCACATAAAGCGCTTTCGGGCTGCCGCGAGCCAGGCGAATCAGGTACGCCGCCATCCGGTTGGCCAGCCCGGACTGCTGTACGCCCAGGCCCAGCGTCAGCACCCCAACAAGGAAATAGGGGACCGGCTGAGAGAACCCGTACAGCGCGGCCTCGATATCCGGCACCGCCCCCATCAGCGTCAGCAGGACAACCCCCGCCACTCCCGTGACCGCCAGCGGCAGGGCTCCGGTCGCCCAGAACCCGACTGCCAGCGCCATCACCGCCAAGGACCGCTGCCCCTCGGTCGACAGCCCCTCCGGAGTCGCCACCAGCAGCACCGCCGCAAACGCCAGCAGCGGCGCCCCGAACTTCACCGCCGCAACTCCCGGCCGGTCGCCAAGGGCCTTCAATACCCGTGTCCGCTCGTACACCGTCATCCGCCAGTCGCTATGCCCCTCTAAGTAACTATCTCAAAACTTGCTACGGTCCCCAAACCGTCATTGCCATGAAAATAGGGAGCAAGACAGTTCCCTCTCCCTTGAAGGGGAGGGTTAGGCCTGTCCTGAGCCTGTCGAAGGGGTGGGAGCGAAATCCTTGCTGAACTCCCGTCGAAGTTAATTTTCACACACTCGCGTGGCCCCAAGACCATCCGTCATTCCTGCGAAAGCAGGAATCCAGAGGCACTTGCTGGTAACTGCTCTATGCCATCAGGGCGTGATCGTTTTGAGATATTTTCTAAGTCCGTCCGTGGCCAGTCCGGGCCCAAGGCCCCCTGAGTGTTCCCTCTCGCTCCGGGAAAATGCCGGGGGCGCAAATGGCAAGACCCCCGGAGTGCACCCCGGGGGTCCTGGCCTTGTCTGCGACTGTCCTTCCCGGCTAGGAGACCGCTGGCTTGCGCCCCTTGCGGCTGAGGAAATCACTGAAGCCCTCCTCCACGGTCAGGCCCCGGAAGCGCCCCTGCCGGCCCTCGATCTCGGTCCAGAACTGCTGCTCCAGCGAGTTGCCGGTGTGCTCGATCAGCAGTTGCTTGATGTTGTTGACCCCCTCGGGCCGGTTCTTGGCGATGCCCGCCGCTACCTCGATGGTCTTCTCCATCAGGTTCTCCGAGGGCACCAGGTGGTTGATCAATCCAATGTGGTAGGCCTCTTCGGCAAAGACCTCACGCCCGCTGTACAGCAGCTCCTTGGCCTTGCCCCAGCCCACCAGCGTCGGCAGGCTCCATGTGGCGTTGAGCTGTCCGTAGTTGACTGCGAGAAAACGGAAGCTGCTCTTCTCGCACCCGATCAGGAAGTCCAGGCTGGTGGCCATGACCGTGCCACCGCCGTAGCACAGTCCGTTGACGGCACCGATGACGGGCTTGCTGCAGGTGGCAATATGCCAAGTGTAATTGGACCGTTCCTCCGCCCCTGCGTCCCGCTGCTCCTGGGTGAATTCACGGTTCTCGTGGATGTCGGCGCCGGCGGAGAAGGCCCGCTCGCCGGCCCCGGTGATGATCACCGCGCCGATGCCGTCGTCGGCCTCCGCCTCGGTCAGAAACTCGTCCAGCTCCCGAACCAGCTTCAGGTTGAGTGCGTTCAGAACCTCCGGCCGGTTCAGGGTAACGATCGCAACCCGGTCCACCTGGTCGGTGGAGATCATCTCAAAGGCCATATCAGCAAAGACTCCTCAGTCGCCCCGCCTGACAGGCGAGGCGTGTTTTACTCATTCACGGCGTCGCGGTGCAGTGCCGCAGACAACCTCATAAATAAAGCACAACCACCCCCGCAATGCAAACCGTTACCAGTGGCGGGTAGAGTTCGATTTGGGGAGAGCTTACATACAGAGGAACGGTTGAGAACGATTCGGTGCGCAGTGAAGTACGCGCTGTCGACTAACGAGATCTCTCTGCTGTGGCAATTACTTCTTTGCTCGCAGTTCGGAGGACCACGGTACTGTCTTGTCCCAGATGGTGCAGGGAAGGCGTCTGTCGAAGTCTATGTTGACCGGTAGAGGTATCGCCGTTCAGGAGTACATGTTAGCGTCTGTCGAACATCGACTGTGCGGCGAGGAGTCTCTTTTCCTCCTGAGTTAGCTCGGCGAACTCCCTGATAGCAGCTTGGGCCCGCGCGATGATATTGACAGTGCCTGAGCGGGTAATCAAGGCGTTGGGGTTGTAGTCGGCCTCTTGGCGCTGTTCCTGCAGGTCGATGAAGGCCCGGGCGAAGTTTTCTCCGGTTTGCGACAACAGGTTGAGTGCTGCGCGCAGGTTGTTCTGGGCTCTGCCGTGGTCAAGGCGTCGATAGACCCGCTCCCACGCATACGAGGACATATTGGATTGCGGTTGACCAGCGATGAGTTGGGCATTGGATGTCGCCAGGGTGTGGAATACGGCATAGTATGCGGTGCTGATTGCACGCCGCATGTCCGCTTGCGAGGGTGGTGGGGTCGCCGCCTGCGGCACAAGTTTATGGCAGGTGTTGACGAGTTCCTGTGGGTCGATCACGACGCGGGAGACGGCGAAGTTGGACACCTGTAGAATTGCCGCCTGGTTGGGTCGTTGATTTCAATATAGTGGATCAAGGTACGTGCTGTGATGCCGGAGGCGCGAATGGGCCCGTCAATGACCCTGAATAAAGTGTTCATCAGGTGCCCGTCGAGCACTGGGTTAAGCGCAGTGTATAAGAGTTCGACGTTGATGAACTCTTCGTCGTCAGCGTCCAGTTTGACGGTGACGTTGGCGTCCTGAAATTGGACGGTGGGCGGGAAGTGAGTTTTCACTCCGTCGAGAATTATTCCCTTGACGTTCTCCATTTCCCGCTCGGTGATGGGCATTTGAAGCCTCGCGTAGTGACGATCTCGGACTTTAGGGGCGAGCTTGAAACCCGCCTCTTCCGGATGCTCACTATCGAATCTGGAACCCTATCATATTAGCCGCTAGTATACTTTGGAAAATCTCCATAGGCATCTTCTCTGGCCACACCTCATACCGCCAGGGACAGTCAAGGAGGCCCCCATGCAGCAACGCGACTTCGTCGGCTACGGCCACAACCCGCCGCAGTTCCGCTGGCCCAACGACGCACGCATCGCCGTCTCCGTGGTCGTCAACTACGAGGAGGGCTCCGAGTACTCCACCCTCGACGGCGACCCCGCCGGCGAGACCTCCGGCGAGTCTCCCTCGCCCCTCGGCCCGGGAGAGCGCGACCTTGCCAACGAGTCCTTCTTCGAGTACGGCAGCCGCGTCGGCGTCTGGCGCCTCATGGACATCCTCGAGCGCAACAGCGTCCCCAGCACCTTCTACGCCTGCGCCCTCGCCCTCGAGCGCAACCCCGACGTCGGCCCCGAGGCCATCCGCCGCGGCCACGAGGTCATGGGCCACGGCAACCGCTGGGAGGAGTACTATCGGATGGACCGCGACGCCGAGCGGCAGGCCATCCGCGAGGCGGTCGACACCATCGAGCGCATATGCGGGCAGCGGCCCCTGGGCTGGTACACGCGCTACGGCCCCAGCGTCAACACGCGCGAGCTGGTGGTCGAGGAGGGCGGCTTCGAGTACGACTGCAACTCCTACAACGACGACCTGCCCTACTGGACCCAGGTCCACGGCAACCCCTGGCTGGTCGTCCCCTACTCCCTTGAGGTCAACGACTACAAGTACTGGCGCGGCGACCTCCTCACTCCCGAGCACTTCTTCCAGGTCGCCAAGGCCTCCTTCGACCAGCTCTACGAGGAGGGCGCCACCCACCCAAAGATGATGTCCGTCGGCCTCCACTGCCGCATCATCGGCAAGCCCAGCCGCGCCCGCGCCCTCGACCAGTTCCTCAAGTACGCCTCCGAGAAGGAGGGCGTCTGGTTCGCCCGCCGCCTCGACATAGCCCGCTGGTGGAAGGAACACTACCCGCCGGCGTAGAGAGACAATTCTCCATAGAGAGATAAATCCCCTCTCCCTCCGGGAGAGGGTTAGGGTGAGGGCGTCCCCCTAACCTGCGTCCCACTATCCTGTATATCCTGTCCATCCATGTAAGTAAAACCAACTCAAGGAGCCAGACCATGAAGACCGTCCGCATCCACCAGACCGGCGGGCCCGAGGTCCTGAACTACGAGGACGCCCCCGAGCCGTCACCCGCGCCCGGCCACGCCCTCGTCGAGATCAGGTCCATTGGCGTCAACTACACCGATGTCTCCAGCCGCAAGGGCACCAACCCACCCGACGCCTTCCCCTGGACCCCCGGCCGCGAGGCCGCTGGCGTCGTCACCTCCATCGGCAAGGGCGTCACCGAGGTGGCCGTCGGCGACCGCGTGGCCTACGCCATGCACACCGGCACCTACTCGCAGGTCCACTCCGTCCCGTCGTGGCTGCTGGTGAAGATCCCCGACGGCATGGACTTCGCCACTGCCGCCGCCACCATGCTGCAGGGCATGACCGCCCACTTTCTCGTCTACGGCATCGCCCACCTGAAGGAGGGCGACCGCGTCCTCGTACACGCCGGCGCCGGCGGCATGGGCCTGTGGCTCATCCAGATGCTGAAGAACATCGGCGTCTACGTCCACACCACCGTCTCCACCGACGAGAAGGCCGAGCTTGCCAGCGGAGCAGGCGCCGACCATGTCATCAACTACACCACCCAGGACTTCGAGGAGGAAATCCGCAAGGACACCAACGGCCAAGGCCTGAAGATGGTCATGGACGCCGTCGGCGCCACTACCTTCGACAAGGGCATGCGACTCCTCGGACGCCGCGGCTACATGGCCCTCTACGGCGCAGCCGGAGGCCCCGTCGGGCAGGTTGACACCGGCGCCCTCCGCAACGGCTCCCTGTTCCTGACCCGCCCCAGCCTCGGCGACTACACCGCCACCCGCGACGAGCTGGTCCAGCGCGCCACCGATGTGCTCAACTGGGTCCAGTCCGGCGAGGTCAAGCTCTATGTGGGCCTTGAGCTCCCCCTGTCCGAAGCCCGCGAAGCCCACCGCAAGCTCGAAGGCCGCGAGACCACAGGCAAGATACTGCTCACGCCGTAGCCGCCAGGCAGGTCTTGGGCCAAACAAAAGAATTCCCTCTCCCTCCGGGAGAGGGCTAGGCCTGTCCTGAGCTTGCCGAAGGGGTGAGGGCATCCATCAGTTTGTTTGTAGAATGCGGACGCTACTCAGCCCGCTCGCTCTCAAGCAATAAAATCCCCTCCCCCTGGAGGGGGAGGGTTAGGGTGGGGGTGAGTCCTTCGCAAGAGGAACCTCTTCCAATAAAAGACGGTTCCACAGACCAAAGGGAAGCAGCCTTCCTCCGACTACTGAGCCAAACTGAGGGCTTGCAGGTGCCGGGCCGAGGGCGCCCTACGCCGGCCCAGCCGGATTAGCCCTGCTCTCGTCGCCGCAACTCCTCCTCCAACTCCCTAACCCGCGCTTCGGCCGCCAACCGCCCTTCCCTTTCCTCCAAGAAAGTCAGTAAGTGCTCCTGCGCGACGGCGTCATACCAGCGCAGTTGGCCGTGATCCCAGCAGGGGTCCAGATTCAGGACATCGCTATGCCCGTGCAGATGCTCCGGTTCGACTTCGACAACCTCGATAGGCTGGTAAGCCCCATCCACCAGCCGGTCACCCGCAAGCGGAGCATCGTACCTGCGCCCGCCAGTGGGGTCGAACCGCCAGTACTCGGGAATCCCGAACGCGGCGTAGTCCTCCCGCTTGCCTCCCACATCATTGTCGGCCGTCCTGACCGACGCCACTTCCAGCACGAAATCGGGAGGCTTGCCCAGGTCCCGGATCGAGTAGCCGTTCTGATACACAGCCTGCTCCCGGTCTATGCCGAAGGCCACGAGCAGGTCGGGGATGCGATGGCCCCGTTGCTGGCTCGGTGTCAACCTCACCGGAATCTCGCTCAGGACGATGGTGGTGTCAGGGTTACCCAAATACTCTTCAAGGGCCGCTTGATGCGCGGGACGGTCCAGATAGATGGAATTCTGCAAATCGTCCCTCGGCGGAAAGTCCGGGAATATTTCCAGCGTACCGAATTCCACGCTTTTTTGCTTTGGTTTGCTGGTCATTGCTTTCCTCACGAATTGGAGGGGACGGATGGACTGCGGTCATTATAGAACATACCGAATCCGGATCCCCCTTAGTGAGTGTGTCACAAATACCCTCTCCCTCTGGGAGAGGGTTAGGGTGAGGGCGTACCCT
This sequence comes from Dehalococcoidia bacterium, assembly GCA_965216065.1. GTDB lineage: Bacteria > Chloroflexota > Dehalococcoidia > Lucifugimonadales > UBA3495 > VXOI01. The sequence goes on along the minus strand of CBDCFB010000001.1, from coordinate 782,816 downwards.
GTTTCTCACCAATAGCGCACACCCCGGAGACCTGCGTTGTAACGCAGCCAAATGGATATGTCACCCACCCCCCCTGGCGGCCCGCCCCCTACTGCGCCACCCAGCCGCCGTCGATCACCAGCTCGCTCCCCGTGACGAACGAGGCCTCGTCCGACGCGAGGTACAGCACCCCGTAGGCCACATCGATGGCCTCGCCGTACCGGCCCAGCGGTATCCGCGACTCCATAAGCTCCCGCACCCCCGCGTCCGAACGCCGCCCCTCGGTCATCGGCGTAACGATCGGCCCCGGATGCACCGAGTTGCAGCGTATCCCCTCCTCCGCGTACTGGATCGCCGTTGACTTGGTCAGCAGCCGCACCGCCCCCTTGGACGCGATGTACTGCGGGCTCGACTCGTTCATCGCCACGATTCCCAGCTGCGACGAGATGTTGATGATCGACCCGCCCCCGGACCGCTGCATCGCCGGGATCGCGTGCTTGGTCCCCAGGAACACCCCCTTGGCGTTCACATCCATCACCCGGTCCCATTCCTCGACGGTGGTGTCCTCGATTCCGCCCACGGCGCTGACCCCGGCGTTGTTCACCAGTATGTCCAGCCTGCCGTAGCGCTCTTCCGCCAGTGCCACCGCCTGCCGCCAGTCATCCTCGCTGGTCACATCCAGGCGCGAGAACACTGCCGCTCCCTCCGGGATCGACTCCGCCACGGCTCGCCCCTCCGCCTCCAGCAAGTCCCCGATGACGACCCTCGCCCCCTCCTGGGCGAACAGCAGCGCCTCCTCGGCGCCCATGCCGCGCGCGCCTCCGCTGATCAGCGCAACCTTTCCTTCCAAACGCATGGCCAACCTCCTGTTGGTTGCTCGATTTCCGCTGTTTTTGAATTTGCGGGGCTGACCGGAAGCCGGTTGGCCGCAAATCGACGTTACCTGCGTTGCCGTCCTGCGTCCGTTGTAGGGTAAGGTCCGGGCCGCGGACGAGCCGAACCAAGAGCGTGCCGGAGGAAGGATACGCGGGATGTGCCATCCCTGGCTGCCTTGCTACCCGGCCAGCCCACCGGTGATGAGGTTAATGGGGCGTGGCGAGTCCGGTCCCGCGCCCGGCCTTCTCATGGCATCCAGCATTTCATCACGGACACCTGACATATCGGTCCGGACCCGTTCGGCGAACTCGCTGGATACATCGGTCTCGGAGTCATACTTCTCGGCCCAGCTGATGGCGGCCAGTAATACCGGCAGGAGGTCTCTGCCCTTGTCGGTGAGTTCGTACAGGACCTGCCGACCGTTGGCCGGGTCCTTTTGCCTGGTGATGATCTCCTGCGCCTCCAGCCTGCTCAGCCGGTCAGACAGGATGTTGGTCGAAATGCCTTCGCCTGCCTTGAGGAAGTCCTGGAAGCGCGTGTAGCCGCGGAACATCATGTCGCGGATGATCAATAGGGACCAACGGTCCCCGAACACGCCCATGACGAACCGGACCGGGCACCGCTTGGGCTCATAAATCATGGGCGTAGCATACCAATGTTGAATTTCACTTGCAAACGGCAAGTGTTTCTGTATAATGCCTTGCAATTCACAAGCGGTTATCTTCAAGTCCGAGGACTTCAGCACAATGAACCGTTCGATCACACTGGCAGACTGGGGCCTGCTCCTCGGGGCATCGGTGCTCGTCGGCAGCACCTTCCTGTTCATAAACATCGCTGTCAAGGAGATCTCTCCCCTTGCCATCGCCACGCTCCGGGCGCTGATCTCGGCGCTGATATGCTGGGTCGTGATGCGGACTTACGGGGTGCGTCTGCCAAGCACCCGCCGGGGATGGACCGCGCTGTTCTGGCTGGGCCTGCTGACGTGCGCGATCCCCTTCAGCACGGTCGCCTGGGGTCAGCAGCATATCGAGAGCGGCATGGGCGGCATCCTGTTCGGCACCATGCCGATCCTGGCAGTGGTGCTGGCGCCCCTGTTCCTGGCCGAGGAAACATTCACCCGCAGGGCGCTGGTCGGCGGCGTGGTCGGGTTCGCCGGAATCATCCTGCTGATGGGTCCGTCGGTGCTGGCCAACGCGAGCAACCAGATCCTGGGTATCGTCATTACTTTTCTCGGCCCCGTAAGCCACACGTTGGGCGCGATCTATGCCCGCCGGCAGACCGACCTGAATCCGCGGGCCATGGTCACCGGCTCCATGATCTTCGGCAGCGTGGTGCTGGTGCCGCTGGCGTTTGCGGTGGAGGCACCCATCACGCTGGACCCCGGTATGGGAGCGATCGCCGCCATAATAGCCACCGGGGTCTTCACAGGGACGGGTTTCTGCCTGTACTTCCTGGTAATCAGCCGGGTTGGGGCCATGCGCAGTTCGCTGGTGCCGCTGTTCTTTCCGGTGGTCGCCGTGGTTCTGGGCACGCTGGTGCTGGGCGAGCGGCTGCCGCTCGAGGCCTTCCTCGGCCTGGCGCTGATCATGGCCGGCGCGCTTGCCGTCAGCAGCCGCGCACCGGCCAAGCCAACGGTTCCTGCCGCCCCCAATCCCCAGCCACAAAATTAGCAACCGCCGTGAACCTCGCCGGAAAACAATTGGAATTCGAGCGAATCCAAACTCCCGAAAGCTCTGCGTTCGCAAGATACGCTCTCGCTGACGACGACTAGTAGTGCAACATCTTTGTAAAGATGGGTAGCCATGACTACGTTAGTTTCGTACTCAATGGGCGTCCACCAGGGACGCCCCTACGGGACATCCTTCGGCAGGTAGGGGCAACCCTTGTGGTTGCCCTCGTTGCCCATCATTTCAAAGGGGTTGGTCTACCAGCGCCTGTATACACCGGCTTGGGCATAGCATACTCGTGGAGTGCCCGGGCACTCTGCTGAAGGGGAAAAGCAAAATCGACACGCAAGTGCTGCAGGTAAGGGCAAGAGAGGTAAACAAGGCGCTGTTCCTTGCGGGCCTTTTCGTGGGCGTGTTCGGCGCCATGAACTCGACCTTGATGATCACCGCTCTACTGGTCGAGATATCGGATGATATGCAAATCTCAGTGGCGGCCGCCGGGCAGTTGGCCACCGCTACCTTTGCCGCCTGGGGTGTCTCGGTCTTTTCGGTGGGCCCGCTGTCCGATTCCTTTGGCCGTCGCCCCATTGCCCTTGCCGGATTGCTGCTGATCGCCGGGTCCCTGATCGGGTCTGCGTTCGCTCCCAATTTCGAGACGCTGCTGGTCCTCAGGGTCCTCACCGGCCTCGGCGGAGGAATGTTGCCTCCCACCCTGGTGGGCGCTATTTCCGATGTTATTTCCCCGGAAAGGCGGGCTCGAGCGGTCGGCTCACTGCTGGCCGTTGGCATGCTGTCCACGGTGGTCAGTGTCCCGGCGGTGGCCGTGCTGGCTGACTGGGGCGGATGGCAAATCGCTTTCATCGCCTCGGGTTTGCTGTGCGCAACGGGCTTGGTTGCCAACTGGTTATGGTTGCCAAAGGACAGCGGGGAGCGGGTCCGCGACCTCGTCATTTTCTCCCGGTACTGGTCCCTCATCCGCCTGGGTTTCTTCCAAGTGGCCCTGACGGTCAATCTTGCCCACCGCATCGTCTTCTGGGCCATGGTCAGCTTCTTCGCCGCCTTTATGATCCATACCTACGATGTCAGCCTTCGGTTTGTGGCTCTGCCCTTGGCGATAATAGCGATAGGCCAGGTGGTGGGAAGTTACGCAGGCGGAGTGATGGCGGGAAGCAGGCACCGCCCCGTCCTCATTGCCGCCATCTGCGCCGCCGGAGGGGCCTGCGGGTTCCTGTTCTTCGCTGTCGATCTCCAGCTCTGGGTGGCCGTGGCCGTGGCAACGCTGGGGACGGGCCTGCTGAGCGTCAACTTCCCTACCATGGTTGCCGCCAGCACCGAGCATTCGGGAGAATCAAAGTCCACCGGCGTAGGCATGATGGGCCTGAGCAACCAGATGGGAGGCGTATTGGGCGCGGCGATTTCAGGCGTACTCCTGGCGAGCACGGGCTACCAGGGAATAGCGTACCTCTGCATCGGAGCCACAGTCGTAAGCGTCCTGGCGGCAGTCCTGTTCTCCAGGCAGTTGCGCCTGGGCGGCGCCTGAGATACCACCGAATTCAAGCGCTCCTGAAGGCTTCCGGAGACAGAGGCCGGGCCATAAGCTACCTGGTTAACCCTTTCTTCCTTGGCAACCAGCAGGGCCTCCTCGGCGCCCATCCCCCGCGCTCCGCCGCCGATCGGCGCAACCCTTCCTTCCAAACGCACGGCCCAAACGCACAGCCAACCTCCCTCCAGTCCCCTCTCCCGGAGGGAGAGGGTTAGGGTGAGGGCGTCCTTTCGGGTAATTGACGCTCATTCCACTCCCCCTCAGTGGGAGGGAAAGGGAATATCGCCACCCTAATACCGCGTCTGCTGGCCCATCGGCGTGTAGGTCCCCGGATGCACCGCGCACAGCCCGGCGTCCACCGGCAGCACGATCCCCGTGACCCAACGCGCCTCGTCGCTGGCCAGGTACAGCGCAGCGTAGCCAACGTCCCAACCGGTGCCTTCCACCTGCATCGGCGCCGAGTTCCGCCGGTACTGCCGCAGGTCGTCGTCCATCCGCGGCGCAACCATCGGCGTGTACACCAGCCCCGGCGCGATGGCGTTCACCCGGATGTTGTCCATCGCGTGGTCGGCCGCCATGGAGATTGTCAGCCCGATCACGCCCGCCTTCGACGTGGTGTATGGCGTGCTCATGTGCGCCCGCAGCCCGGCGATGGACGAGATGTTGATGATCGATCCGCCGCCCGTCTGCATCATCCGGGGTATCACCGCCTTGGCCGCCAGCACCATGGTCTTGAGGTTGACGTTCATCACCCGGTCCCAGTCCTCCTCGCTGACCTCCACCACCGTGCCGCGCTGCGAGATGCCCACGTTGTTGTCGAGAATGTCCACTCGCCCGTAGCGGTCCATGGCCGCCTGCGCCATGCGCTCGCAGTCGTCCAGTTTCGTCATGTCGCCCTGGAAGGTCGACGCCTCGCCACCCTCCGATTCGATAATCCGAAGCGTTTCCTTGGCCCGGTCCTCCACCTGGTCCACCAGCAGCACCCTCGCGCCCTCGCGGGCCATCAGGATCGCCGCCGCCTTCCCGTTCCCGATCCCCTCGCCCGAGGACCCGGCCCCCGTGATAATCGCCACCTTGCCCTCAAGCCTCGGAGCCCGCTCTGCCATGGGTCTAACTCCTGCAAAATCGCTCTCAATTCACGCCACCAGTCCCACCCCGCCGCCAGGCTACAATCGGCCAACCCCCGCCGCCTTGTCAAGGCCAGCCTATTCTAAAAGACATCGCTTAACTCGAGACCTGGGTGATAGGCATCTAGCGTAAAAGGCCCTCTGCAATTGTCCCAGGTCCCTTTGACCTCTGGGCGCCCGGCCTTGTAATTTGTCTTTCGGTGGTCTACTTTCAACCTAAAGATCCCATCTTTATTCGTGATTATTTCCTTGATTCTCGCCAGCCCTCCTGTGGGAGCACGTCCTAATGCCCGACCAACGCTACGCAAAAGACTTGGACAACGCAGTAAATCATATGCTCTCACAGGGTCCCCACCAGACCTTTGAGAGATATTGGGAACTGTATTTGGCATCGGCATTTATCCCTGAACCCAAAGGGATATATTTCAGGGTCAGCCAAGATTCGACTATCCGAAATATTGCCGTCGTAGGGGATGGCAAAATCGTGGACATCGAGGCTGACGAGAATAGCGATGCAAGCGCCATTTCGGTTAGTCCTTATGGGGCATTCTCAGAAGTTATACTCCACACGGGCCTCATCCCGACTCTTCCGCGGACACAAAAATCATTGCTCAACGTTTTGTGCCGGTTGGCTGGGTCGACATCCCTTAGTCCCTATTGGTGTGCATACAATGAGGAAGAAGCCGAACGACTTCGTGACTTCGCAAAGATCCTGATCCAAGTAGTTTCATCGTAGTAAAAGAGTGGCCGCATGAGTTTAGCGCTAATAACATCTACGGCTGTGGAAAATGAGTGGTGGCGTTTCGGCCCCTTCATCCCTTGGGTCGATATGCTCCACTTCTCCATAAATACCCAAGGCGCACTGACACCTTTCAGAGAGCAAGTGCTTAGCTACATCTATCGCACCGCGCTAGGTCTGTCCAGTGGCCTCTTGGATTCCGCAACGGTCGAAGCTGTCAGCGACCCCGACGAAGAGGACTCCCTCCATTTGCACCTAGCTCTGACGATAGATATGGGGTGGAACGAGCTTGACACGCTACATGATCAGATCCTCACCAATATCTCCGATTGGTCCAAGGACTGGCTGGAAAAAGAACTGGAAGACTATGGTCGCTGGATCTTTTTCAGCTTGACTCCCTCTCGTATATGAGGCCCATTGAGTTTTATCGGCTGGCTGTCGCCATGGCTCCCAGCGCGGTTTCAGAACCAGTACAGCGAACGGTGGTGGGGCGGCTGTACTATGGTCTCCACCACGAAGCCTGCTGCCGCTATTACCGAGTTAACCCGGAATCGGCCTCCTTGGAGCGTTTTAGCAGGCATGTTTCATTGCAGAGGAGATTCAACCAGCCATCTGACGCCGCATCAACAAAAATAGGAAATCTCTTGGATACCCTGAGACGATACAGAACATTGGCGGACTACGACTTGGGACAGATGCGTCTCAATGGAAGACCGGTCACCTCCGAGCAAGTACTCGACTCCGCCACACATGTAGCAGAACAACTGCTCGACGCACTGGAGTCCTATTCCCCAGGAGATGCGCCGGACGGTTGCATCTGCCGGGTCAGCTAGTAGCGCGACATCTTTGTAATGATGGGCAGCCATGACTACGTTAGTTTCGTACTCAATGGGCGTCCACCAGGGATGCCCCTACGTGAAATCCTTCGGCAGGTAGGGGCAACCCTTGTGGTTGCCCTCGTTGCCCATCATTTCAAGGGGGCCGGTCTACTAAACCAGAGCCAAGGTGAAATACGCATTTGATGAATGCCCGGCTACAGAGGTCGGACTGACTTCAATGTGCGGACGGGAGAGCTTTACTCGGTAGCGCTGACCTGCTTTAGACGTCCCAGAAATGTAGATCCCACCACGGCTTTAGTTTAGGTCATATCCAAACTAACACGGGCAAGGATCTCTCCTGGATTCCAATCATCAGGTTTGATGCCCTCACACCACTTGCCAACCCCCCACCATCCCCGTACAATGAGCCTTCGACAATTGCGAACAAATATTCCATTTGCACTCCCCTAAACCGCCCTGCAAGGCACAGCCACACCAGTGAAACATGTCAGCCCCTCCGAAACTGCAATCCAATTTCTCCCATCAAACCCTTACCCAATCCCATCCTCCTCAGCAAATATCAGACAATGTCACATAATGTCATGCCAGAAGAAAAATCCCCCCACAATCTTATCGCGCAACCTCAACACCCCCTTCCGCATCGGCCACCACCAGCGACCGCAAATGTCCGCAAACGACCGGGAAAACAAAAACTTCCCACCACAGCACCCCGCCCCACACCCCATTCCCGCCCAAACGCCCCAACCCCCTTCCTTGACGCCCTGTCCGCCCATCCCCTAGACTGACGCCAGTGGATTCTGGAAACAATTCCACTCCCGAAACCCCCACCGGCCCGAAGGCCGGAGTATTTGAGGCCGGAAACATCCAGGCCGGAAGATTCGAACGAATGGTAGAACGAACTCTCCGCGGCGGCGACGTCGCTTTGTTCATCGATTGGGAAAACTTCAAGATCAGCCTCGCAGCCGGTAGCCGCACCCCCAACCTCTCGGCCCTTAAAGAGGAAGTCTCAAATCTGGGCCGCGTGGTGGTCGCCAAGGCCTACGCCGACTGGGTGACCCGGGCCCCCGAGCTCCGCGGCGCCAGCCAGTTCAACAACGACCCTCCTTCCCTCTACGCCGCAGGGATCGAGCCCGTCTTCGTCCCCACCCGCATCCCTTCCACCCAGGCTTCCACCGCCAACGGCATGCGCACCTACCGCGTCAAGAACTCCGTCGACGTCAAGATGACCGCCGACTGCATTGAGTGCGCCCACTCCTATCCCAACATCAGCACCTTTGTCCTCGTGTCGGGCGACTCCGATTTCCTCCACGTGGTCAACGCCCTGCGCACTATGGGCAAGCAGGTGGTCGTAATCGGCGTCTCCTGGAGCACCTCCCGCCGCCTCGCCGACCAGGTCGACTCCCTGCTGCTCTACGACAAGGACGTCGACGCTATCGCCCCTCAGCCTGCGGTCCTTCCCCAGCACGTCCCGCAGCGCGAGGCCCAGAACGATGTGCCCGAGCTGGCCGCGGTCATCCGCGCCATCGAGGACATCATCCGCGAGGAACGCGCCGCCGGCAGCAACCCCCTCCTCACATCCATCAAGCAGCGCCTCATGCGCCGCTACCCCAGCTTCGACGAGAAGAAGCTGGGCTTCTCCGGCTTCAAGAAGCTCATGGCCCGCGCCGCCGAGGACGGCAACATCAAGCTGATCCACGCCGGCCTCGTCGACTGGGCCATCATGGCCGAAGAGGAGACCCCCGAGGGCACCACGGAAGAGAGCCCCTCGGGCGTGGCCGCCAGGCCCGGCCGCCGCCGCGGCGGTCGCAGGCGCCACGGAGGCCAGAGGGACGCCGACTCCGAAGACTCCGACTCCGACGAGCAGACTGATGACGCGGTCGCCGATGACGACGGTGCTGACTTCGTGGAGGCTCTGGAGGAGACCGCCGCCACCGACTTCGACCTCGAGAGTGTCGAAGATCCGGGGTTGAGCGAGGAGCTGGTCCTGGACGATCCCAACACCGTTCCCGACTTCATCGAACCAGTCGAATCCAGAGAATCGTACGAAGAGGAACCGGTCGCCGAAGTTGCCGTAGAGCCCGACGCAGAGGCTCAGCCGGAGGAGGACATATTCGGCAACGACGCCGAACTCGCCTCCGCCGTGCAGGCGGCCCTGTCCGCCATCTCCCTGCCCGCCGAGCCGGAGGACGGCCTGGTCCCCGAGCGAGTCTCCGACCTCATCGTCATGGCCGACCACTTGGAGCACCGCCAGGGCGTGAGCCGCGTGGCCTTCAACTTCCTCGTCGCCGAGGTCTGCACCGCCCTCGAGCAGGGCCTGGAGGCTGGCAACCAGCAGATCGCCCAGCGCTGGACCGGTACCGCCAACCGCGACTACATCGGCAAGGTGCTGCGTGCCCTCACCGATGGCGGCTTCTTCCGCCGCGCCAGGCACTCCTTCCGCGACGAAGAGAGCGGGCGCCGACGTCAGCGCCAGACCTTCAACCTCGACCGCGACAACGAGCTCATTGTCCGGATGCTTACCGCGCGCCTTGGCCCGGCCGCAGTTGCCGCCCCGCCCGAAGAGCCCTCCGTCAACGGCGCATCAACTACAGCCGATCTGGACGACTCTGTCGAACATCAGCCATCCGGCGAACCCCAGCCCGTCATCGAGCAGTTGGCCCTCGTCGACAGCGACACCGCGCCGGAGCCGGAGCCGGAGCCGGAACCCGAACCTGAACCTGAACCCAACGACGAACCCCAGACCACGGCCGCCGATGAGACCCAGGCGACCGACGACGACGAACCCCAGACCACGGCCGCTGATGAGACCCAGACGCCCGCCGTTGGCGAAGCCGCCGCCGAGGACTACGAAGACGAGCCCCAGCCCCACAGCACCCGTCGTCGCCGCCCCTTCACCAGCCGCCTCCTCCGCAGCTGACCAGCATTGCCCCGCAAACTCCAAGGGGCGCACGATTGTGCGCCCCTTGGAGTTTCCTCATTCGGCCCGACCCTAGAAGTCCAGGATCAGCGTCGACCAGCCGAAGTCCCGCGCCCCCAGGCCCTCGGCGGTGTAGGGATGGTAGTACTCCCGGAACCCCGACTTGGCGATGCACTCCCTGCTCTTCTCCACCAGCGGCTCGCTGAGCTCCGGGTACCCGTGCCCCCGCAGCGAGTGGGACAGGAAGTAGTTGGTGTTCATCCACGACGGCCCCCGCCAGATGAAGCCGCCCGGGTTCCCCGGCATGAACTTCGGGTCCGATGCCGGCACCGAGGGCAGCGGGTACGGCGTCCAGAAGTGTTCTGGCGGGCGCACCCACCTTTCGACCAGCGTCTCCACCTGGTGCCGGGGCAGGTCGGCCATGATCAGCGGCATGAGCGAGCTGATAGTTACCGTCTTGAGCGGCTTCTCGTCCACGCCCGACAGATCGAAGAAGGCACCCGCCTCCTCGTCCCAGCACTTCTCCACCAGGGCGTTCATCGTCCTGTCCGCCTCGCGGTTGAACTCGGCAGCCTCCGGCGAGTCCTCTCCCCCGACCTCTGTATGGAGCCGCGCCAGCGCCCGCAGGCAGAAGCAGTAGATCGAGTTGACCAGCACGTCCTCCACGTGGAATATGTCGGCGGCCAGAACCGCGTGATCGTCGTGCCGCAGCGGCTCATAGGCCTCGTACACCTTCCGCAACGCGGTGATGAAACCCCGGTTCGAGAGCTCTTCCAGTCCCAGGATCTCGTCGTACTTGGGCGAGCAGTCCGTACCCGCCTCCTCCGGCTGGATCACAGCGATCAGCCCATCGTTGTCCGGGTCGCGGGCCTCCCGCAGGTAGCGGTAGTAGCGGGTCAGGATGGGCAGCGCCTCACGCAGGAACTCCTCATCACCGGTAGCCCGGTACACACGCGCCACGGTGTAGGCGATGATCGGCGGCTGAATCGTCGCGCTGTAGTTCGGCTGGGTCATTCCCACGATGTTCCGGCTCAGGAAGTCCGGCTGCTTCTCCATCTCCCAGAAAGTGATGTGCGGGATGAAGCCGCTGGGCTGCGCTCCGCTCATCAGCGTCCGCATTTCCTTCTTGGCCTGCTCCGGGTCCAGGTGCAGCAGCGCCAGGGCATGGAAGCAGGAGTCCCAGAACCACTGGAAGGGATACCCCGTCAGCGAGGGACAGACGAAGCTGAACTCCTTCCCATTCCAGTCGGCCACTCCCTCGCGCAGGTTCGACAGCAGTATCCGCCGCGCTCCCTCCTCCAGTTCCTCCCGCGTTATGGCGCTTGTCATCTGCGACCTCCCGGATATTTCGGAATATTTCGGATTTATTTCGAATTGAGGTTGTGGTCCGCGTGGAGTTTCCCTAAACCGATGTCGGTTCACCAACCGCTTCGAAGGGGTTTATGACCCTGATACCGTCGTAATCCTGGGCAGCACTCATGTCCTCGGAATACACGGCATCACTGCCGCTCTGCCTTGCGGCCGCCAGTATCAGGCAGTCCCAGTACGAAAGGCTGAACTGTTCCCGGTATTGCATTGCCCTCTCAAAGGTGACTTCGGTGAGGGGTTGGACGTGGTGTCTTTTGAGCTCCCTTATGAACGCCATTGCCTCTTGGTGGGTGAGTGCCCCAGGCCGCGATGGGCGTGTCACTTGGGCATAAAATTCGCCCAGCACTTGAATAGAAACCGCAAGACTTCCCGCATCTTGTGCGAGCAAATCCCTTGATATTACCATCTTTGAAATGTCCTCCGAACGAAGGCTCACTGCGTAGATGGGTATGTTCGTGTCAACGAAACGCACTGCGGTCGTGCAATTCCTCACGGGTCAGGTTGTCTCTGGGATCCAGCCCCCCACCTCTGGCAAATATGTCCGCGATTACTTCGCTCAAGGTCTTGTCGGATTTTTCCGATCCCTTTGATTCAGGTTCCCCTGCTTCGGAAGACTCCTTGGTAAGCCTGACAAGGTACTCTCTGACGAGCCCCGAGACAGATGTCCCCCTTTCTGCAGCCTTGAGCTTGGCCAAGCGGTGTGTTTCTTCGTCGACGGATACAGTGATCCTCTTCATGATTTTCAGTTCCACAGTGATGCTTGGTCAGAGTTTAGGCATACAGCCCTGATATGGCAATTCGGGGTTGACTCCGCTCCATGTAGAGAGGACCGACTTGGGCCTACCTCCCGCCCCGGTAAACCTCCAGGTATTTCTGCGCAACTGCAGGCCAGGTGAACTCCGCCAGCGCGTAGTCTCGTGCGTCCTCCCCCAGCCGCAGGCGCGCGGCGTCGTCGTTGACCAGTTCGGCCAGGCTGGCCGCGGCGGCGTCCCGGTCGAACCGGCGCGTCACTACCGCGCCCCGGTGCAGCAGCTCCAGATTCGAGCCCACATCGTGGGTCAGCACCGGCGCCCCGTAGGCCATGGCCTCGAAATAGACCAAGCCGAAGGCCTCGTAGTGGGAGAACAGCGCGAACAGGTCCGCCCGCGCGTACCACGAAGCCAGCTCCTCGTCCGACACCTCTCCCGTAACGACAACTTCGCCCTCAAGCCCGTGCTGCTGCAGGAAGCTGGCAATGGCGCCGGCATCCCCCTCGTCGCGCCCCACCAGCACGAGTCGCACCGCCTTGTTGAAGCTGACCCGCGCCTGAAGGTACGCCTCCAGCAGCCACAACTGGGCCTTGTGACGCCCCAGCCGCCCAACGCAGAGCACGGTCAGCGCATTCCCCGACTCGATCGAATCCAGTCCGCGTTCCTCTTGAACGCGCTCCAATACACTTGCTTCGGGTGGCGGCGCTCCCCAACCGATGACACTCTGCTTGCGCCGTGGCGCCAGGTACGCCCGCCTCAGCCCCATCGCCTCCTGCTGCGTCAGCGGAACGATGTCGTCAACAGCGCGACACAGGGCGGCGTTCAGCGGCGCCAGCCACCACCGCACCAGTGGCAGCGTGTGAAAAGACGGCGTGAAAACGAACCGCGGACGCCCCCCACCCTGGCCCTCCCCCGGAGGGGGAGGGAATTTAGGGGCAAGAAGCCTGGCCCAGTAGTGCCCCCAGAACCATCCGTCGCCCACGAAGTGAATGACGTTGGGACGGAACTCGTCCAGGTACTCCTTCACTCTTCGGGGGGAGAACCACACCAGCGGCACCGAGTAGATGGGAAGCGACCGCCGGGGAAAGCCGGGAAGCCGGAACACCTGCACCCCGTCGGGCAGCGTTTCCCGGTCGGGCCATTCCGGCTGCGCCACACGAGGAAATGAATATTTCGTCGTGAGCACTCCCACTGCCTCCACCTCCGGCGACAGCAGGATCTGGTGGGAGAGCTCTTCTATGGCGCGTTCGATGCCCCCCAGGTAGGGCCGGTAATAAGGGGTCAGGTACATAACGCGCAGCGGCGCGCTATCCACCGGCTTCCTCCAGCGCATTCATCCAGACAGACGCCAGCTCGCCTACCGCCAGGTCGACGGCAGGCGGGCCGCCGTTGGAGCCATCGTTGGTGGCCTCGTCCCCGATGCGAAGGACGAGCCGGTCGCCGCCAGTGCGCCCCAGGGACAGCAGCGGCACGCCTCTAAAGCGTGCCAGGTCCGCCAGCGCCGGCAGGTCGGCGGGTTCCAGCGATACGACGATGCGGGACTGCTTCTCCCCGAACAGCGCCGCGTCCCAGCGGGCGGCGTCCAGATTGCCGCGGAACCCCACACCACCCAGGATGCAGCTTTCCGCCAGCGCCACCGCCAGCCCCCCGTCGGAGCAGTCGTGGGCCGAGAGCGCCAGTCCCTGTTTGATTCCCTCTCGGCAGGTCTCCTGCACCCGCCGTTCCAGGTCCAGGTCGATGCCGGGCTGCCCCGCCGTGAGGCCATGCATCACGCTCAGGTACTCGCTCCCCGCCAGGTCCTGCGGCGAAGCGGCCCCCAGTCCCGGCCCAAGCAGCATCACTGCCAGCCCTTCTCGCGGGAAGCCCGCCCCTACGGCCTTGGCCGCGTCATCGAGCAGACCCAGCGCGCCGACCACCGGCGTGGGATGTACCGCCTGACCCTGCGTCTCGTTGAACAGGCTCACATTCCCGCTGACCACCGGAGCGTCAAGCGTTTCGCTGGCCAGCGCCATTCCCCGGATGCACTCCTCCAGCTGGTAATAGATGTCGGGCCTCAGCGGGTTGCCGAAGTTCAGGCAGTCGGTAAGCGCCAGCGGCCGCGCGCCCGTGCACGAGACGTTCCGGCACACCTCGGCGACTGCAATCTGGCCTCCCACAAAGGGGTCCAGGAAGCAGTGCCTCCCGTTCCCGTCTACGGCCACGGCGATGGCTTTGCTCGTCCCCTTGACCCGTAGCACTGCGGCGTCGCTGCCCCCCGGCCCCAGCATGGTGTTGGTCTGCACCTGGTGGTCGTACTGCCGGTATACAGCGCGCTTGCTGGCGATGTTGGGCGACGCCAGCAGCCGAAGCAGTGTCTCAGACGGTCCGCACTCCGGTAGCGGCAGGTGGGCCAGCGACATCTCCCGGCGCTCCAGGTCCAGTGCCGAGGGCTTGCCCTCCAGCCTGTACGCCGGGGCCTCGGAGAGTGGCTGTATGGGCAGGTGGGCCACCTCCCGGGGCTGACCCGAAGGATCGGTGCCGTCAAAGATGCGCGCCTCGGGCTCTGCGATGACCCTCCCTATCTCCCGGCAGTCCACATCCCACCGTTCGAATACCGACATCACCTCGCCTACCCGTTCCGGCAGTGCCACCAGCAGCATTCGCTCCTGCGACTCCGACAGCATCACTTCGTAGGCGTTCATGCCGGTCTCGCGCCGGCGCACCTGCCCAAGGTCCAGCCGGATGCCCCGGCCGGCCCGGGCCGCCGACTCGATGGCCGCGCTGGTCAGCCCCGCGGCGCCAAGGTCCTGTATCGCCAGCACCGCGTCCGTGTCCAACGCCTCCAGGCAGGCCTCGATCAGCACCTTCTCGAGGAAGGGATTGCCCACCTGCACTGTGGGACGGAGCTCCGCCTCCTCCTCGAAGGTACGCGAGGCCAGTCCCGACGCCCCGTGGATGCCGTCGCGCCCGGTGTCGGCACCCGCAAGCAGCAAGACACTCCCCGGCACCCGCGCTGCCGCAGAGGCGAGGCGGTCCTTGTTGATAAGACCAACGCACATGGCGTTGACCAGGGGGTTGTGGGAGTAGGACGGGTCGAAGTAGATCTCGCCGCCCACATCGGGAACACCGATGCAGTTGCCGTACCACGAGATCCCCCGGACCACCCCGCCGAACAGGTGCCGATTGGTGGCTATCTCCCTCTCCCTGGAGGGAGAGGGTTGGGGTGAGGGTGAATTCGCCGGGTCAGAGCTTGCCGAGGGATAGCCTGTGTCGTCCAGCGGCCCGAACCGCAGCGAGTTCAGCAGCGCCATGGGCCGCGCTCCCATCGCCAGTATGTCCCGCACGATTCCGCCCACGCCCGTCGCCGCCCCCTGGAACGGCTCCACTGCCGAAGGGTGATTGTGCGACTCCACCTTGAACACCACGGCAAGACCATCGCCGATGTCCACTGCGCCCGCGTTCTCCGCTCCTGTCTCCGACAGCACCGCTCCAACTCTTTCCTCTCCCGCTGGGGGAGGGTTAGGGTGGGGGCGACTGAACATGCGCAGCAAGGGCCGGGAGTGCTTGTAGCCGCAGTGTTCGCTCCACAGCGCCCCGAACATCCCCAACTCCACGGAGTTGGGTTCACGGCCAAGCCGCTCCACGATCAGGTCGTACTCCGTGCGCGTGAGGGCGATTTCGTCCAGAGTTTCCTGGCTGACGGGCATGGTTCACCACGGGGATAGGATCGGGCTCTCAGGCAATACTACCACCGCGACTCTCTACGGGGAATGTCTTTGGTCCGCCAAGCCAGGGTCTTTTCGTTGTCGACAAACCCGTTGGTCCTGAGCCTGTCGAAGGGCCGTCCCTTCATGGTTCGACAAGCTCACCACGAACGGACTCGCAAAGTTGCTATAGAAAACTAAAAGGCCCTGTTCGCCTAGCATCTATGCCGAAGGGACAACGGCCGTGGGACTTATTCTTCTGGGGATTCCGGGTTGCGTACCGCTTCAGTGCCACCAACAGAAGGCGAGCCAGCGGACAACGTTCCCTGCAGTGTGACTTCGCCGCCATCGACTCTGAAGTAAGTTGCCGTCGCGCCAAAGAAACCCGACACCTGCTCGGGGTCGGTGGTGGTGATCATCACCTGCGGGTATGCGCTGGCCTTCTCCAGCACCCGGACGCGCCGCGAAGCGTCCATCTCCGACAGCGCGTCGTCCAGCAGCAGCAGCGGCCCGGTGCCCCGTGCCGCCGACAGCGTCTCAGCCTCGGCCAATCTCAGGGACAACGCCAGCGTCCGCGCCTGCCCTCGGGATGCGAAGGCGCGCATGTCCACCTCGTTGACCGAAATGTCGAAATCATCACGGTGCGGGCCCACAGCGGTGGCTGCGGTGGCCTGCTCCTTTCCGGCGACCCCCTGCAACGCTTCGCGGTAGCGCTCCGCCATTCCTTCGCGGCCATCGGAGAGGGACACGCTTGGCCGGTAATGCAGGTCCGCAACTTCCCCCGGACCGCTGAGGTCCTGGTGATGGCATACGAAGGCCGGCGCCAGCGACTCCATTATTTCGTGCCGCCGCCAGGTAAGCCAGGACCCTTCCCTCACCAGCTCTCCGTCCCAATACTCCATCTCGTCGGCCGCGGCCCGCCCCTCGCGCCTGAGCCGGAGAAGCCGGTTGCGCTGCCGCAGCACCTGCTGGTAGCGCTGTAGCGACTTCAGGTACTCGGAGTCGGCTTGAGAAATGAGAATGTCGAGGAAGCGCCTGCGCGCTGAGGGCGGTCCCTGCACCAGATCGATGTCCAGTGCGCTGAACAGCACCGCATGGACCAGCCCCACCAGCTGTCCCGCGGTGCGTCGCAGCCGGTTTACCCGTATCTCCTTGCTCACCCGGTAGCCGGGGCCCCCCACATTCCCTTTCCCTCGAGGGGGAGGGTTAGGGTGGGGGTGTATCCTCCAGCCAACAATCACCCGCTGTCGTTCAGAGGGATTTTCCGGGTCCTCAACAACCCCTTCGACCACGGCCAGCTCGCCATCCTTCGCAGCACCGAAGTTGACCAACTCTCGCTCGTTCTCGGCCCGGAACGACCGGGCGATTGCCAAGATGTACACCGCTTCAACCAGCGCCGTCTTCCCCTGCGCGTTCTCTCCGAAGTAGACCGAAACACCCGTAGGTATCTCCAGGTCCACTTCAACGAGGTTGCGGAAGTTGCTCAGCCGAAGACGAGAAAGCGGCACCTACGACTACTTCTACCGGCCTTTCCGAGCAACTTCGCGAATATTCGATTCAGCAAATATCCTTGCAGTGCTCAGTCGTTCCGCTGTTTCGGAATCGCCTTCCTCTTTAGCCTTTTCAAAGCGCCGGGTGAGGGTTTCATACAACTCTGCAGCCTCGGGGTGAGAAAGGCTTTCATTCTCTAGTTTTCTGCACAGTTCGTCCCATCGCTGCTGGGGAATCGAAGGTGCTGACTCTATATACTCCAGCCTCAAATCTGCTATCTGCTCCGCTCTCTTTAGGCGCTCTATCTCTCTTAACCAGATTTCGTGGTGGTCAGGCCGTAAGCCTAGCATTGTGAGCAGGTTTTGCCACCAAGGCGTATTTCGCAGTTCGGCCAAGTGGATTTGCACCTCTGTGGCACGCAAGGCACCACTCATAATCACCATAGTTGTCTTGTCATTTTCCTCTCTGGCCTGCCTGCGGCGTTGCTTGAGCGCACCTTTCAATTCCTGCGCCTCTTCGTCCGAAAGCAGTTCGAGCTCCAGCTTTTTGAGGAGTTCGTCCCATCGTTCCTGTTTCATCGGATTCCCCGGAGGATCAATATTCCGAGAATAAACAAATCTTGGTTCTCGTCGACTGTTCCTTAACTCTCTCAGTTCCACCTCTACGGCGGTGAGTCGCCTCTGAAAGGAAAGGGCTACTCCCACAGCTGCTACACTTACACTACCGGCAACAGCTATCCAGGCTGCAAAAATGGCGGACGCCAGAGTCGCTACGCCCTGCGGTATGTCCAGCAGAATCATCGGGAAACTCACAGTCGACTGCTAAAGCTCCCTACTACCCCTGCAGGCGCCGTATCTGCTCCTCCAGCTCCGCAGCCTGACCGGTCTCCCCCGCCGACAGCCGGAAGCACCGGTCCAGGTACAGCTTGGCGAGTTGCGAGCTGCGCTCCGAGGTGTCCTGCGCCACCGCCAGGAGGCTGGCCACCTGGAACTCCTCCGGCAGGTGCCGCGCCAGCGCCCGTATCTCGTCGCCCACCTCCGCCGCCGCCGCGCTGTCGGCTCCCTCCAGCGCGAAGCGCAGCCTACCCAGCAGCCGCGACAGCTCGCCCAGCTTGTCGCTCTCGCTCATGAAGCTGAGCAGAACCTCGTTTACGTTGAGGGACCCGTCCTGCTCTTCCTCTGGCCCATCGGCTGCAGGCAGGCGCTCCTCTTCGACCACCGCGGCCTCGCCGGCGACTGTCGCGCTCTTCCCCGAGGCGGAGTACAGTTCCCCGTAGGTCTGCACCGCCTCCGTGACCGACTCCATCATCCTGGGCAGGTCGTAGGAGAACATGCTCCCCGCGTACACCAGGTCGTCCCCCCGCTGCCTGCTCAGCCGCTCGAGCTCCCCGAAGCCGTCGACTGGCTCCGGCACCGGCGGCATCGCGAAGGACGAGAGGTCATTGAGCGGCAGCGCCCCAAGGTGCGAGGCCAGGAACGGCGGCAGGAACTTGGTGAGGTCAGACTTGATGGGCAGAGTCACCACGTAGCTGGCATAGACCTTGTCTGGCTCAGTGTCCACTCTGAAGTACACCAGCGCGTGCCCCACCGGGTTTTCCTGGTCCCCTCGGTCGAAGTAAAGGTCCATTTCAATGCCACCCGCCTGTAGGCGCCGATTTGCCGTTTCGGGGCCCCCGAATTGCGCTAGTCGCCCAGAATCGAATTATAGCATCGCGGCATTACCGGCCTTCCCGGACCGGACCGCTCTCACATGGCAATCGCGTCTTAATAGCCGGAGGCCCCGCAACCCGTCATTCCCGCGAAAGCGGGAATCCAGGGGCCTTGAGGCAGGTCGCGATTCACTGGCAATTCACCTCTGGATTCCTGCTTTCGCAGGAATGACGGGGCTCTTTCTGGCCATGTCGGCCCTAGTTGGTGTGCCGAAGATAAGACGCGATTGCCCGGACCGCTCCCGCAGTCGGCTGTCGTTGACGCCATTCGGCAAAGAAAGTATCGTATATCCAATCAGTAAAGGCACATTAGGCTGCCTGCCAAGGAGCGGGATATGGCAAGTCCCGAAGTCAAAATCTTTGACTACGACAAGATAGAAATCGGCGAGGAGCTCGGCTCCTACGAGTACACCCTGACCCAGGAGATGCTGGACAACTTCCGCGCCTCCATCAACGATCCGGACGCCGTCTTCCCCACGCTGGCGGTCAAGCACGACGCCACCGCCTTCGCCATGGTCTACGACGACCAGACAGGCGGAGTCAACGCCGGCAACGAGGTCGAGTTCTTCAACCCGCCGGTTCCGGGCAAGAAGATCCGAGTGACGGGCCGCATCGCCGACAAGTACCTGCGCCGCGACAAGCCCTACATGGTCATCGAGGCCACCGCCATCGACGAAGACGGCCGCCTGCTGGAGAAGCTCCGCACCTACCAGATGAAGAAGCCTGATGAGGTGGGCAAGAAATGGCATCCGCAGACATAGAACCCGGACAGCAGATCCCCTCGGTTACCAAGGCCGTGACCCAGGACACCATCAACCAGTTCGAAAACTGCGGCATACTCGACCGCCAGAACATCCACAACGACCCCGAGCTGGCCCAGAAGCGTCTCGGCACCACCTACCCCATCGCGTCCGGCCGGATGTCCGTGGCATTCGCCGCTGAGAGCCTGCGCCGCTTCTTCGGCCCCGAGGTCTTCAACCACACCGGCAGCGTCAACCTCAAGTTCCTGCGCCCCGTCAAGGGTGGCGACACCGTCACGGTCACGGGCGAGGTGTCCACCCGCGAGGAGACCGACGACGGCGACCGCATCTTCGTCAACCTGTTCTGCGAGAACCAGGACGGCGACCGCACGGCTGTGGGCATCGGCACCGCCGTCATCAGAGCCGTTATCAGGTAGGAGACGGAAGCTCCGCACCAATTGTTCCCCCTCCCGCTGGGAGAGGGTTAGGGTGAGGGCGTACGGCGCCGCAATGACAACCACCACCGACCGAGTGAGCGAGCTCTTTGCTGACGCGCAAGTACTTTACAGCGACGCGCTGGAAATGCTTGTGCAGGAAAGGCTACGCAACGCCGCCGAAAAGGCTTGGGGCGCCACCAAGCGCTCCACCGACGCCATGGTGCTCGCCCGAACGGGACAGGAACCGCAGTCAGCAGGACAGGCTAGGCGCGCTCTGCTTCGGATGAGAAACGACGGACCGCAATTCGTGGCCCTTCATGGTGATTACAGCATCCGGTCGGAACTCCTGCACGTCAATTGCTTCTACGACGGCAACTGCGAACCCGAAGAGGAGATGACAGCCCTCATCCGGGACACTGACTCCTACATCCAGGAGGCCAGGAATCTGGCCTCGGCAGCATAGACAGGCACCCCGTTACCACCACACGAAAAGTAGAGAAGATAAACATGCCAGGTTCCGAACACGGCAAGGTCGAAGCTGAAATTGTCTACTGTGTGGCTTGAGGCTACTTCCCGGTCGCCACGTGGCTGGCGACGGAGTTCTTCAAGTCCGACGCACCCGGCGATGTCGCCATCAAGATGACTCCCTCCGACAGGGGCCGTCTCGAGGTGTACCTGGACGGCGATGTAATCTTCGACCGCAAGACTGACGGTGGCTTCCCCGATCTCGGCAAGGTCAACGAGCTCAAGATGACCATCGCCGAGAAGCTCTTCGACCTCGAAGATGCTTAGCCCCGCGCCCGCAGGGAACGACAACAGAAATTCCCTCCCCCTGTGGGGGAGGGTTAGGGTTGGGGTGTTGCCCTGCAATAGGTGCAGCCGTGGCTGATCAAGAACATGTGGCCATCCTGCGGGCGGGACCGGAAGCCCTCGCCCGGTGGCGCACCGACAACCCCGGCGCGGCGCTGGACCTCAGCGGCGCCGACCTCAGTGGTATGGAACTGGAACGCGTCCGCCTCGAGAACGTCAACCTGCGCGGCGCCAACCTGACCGATGCCCGTTTCACGCAGGTGGGGCTCCCCGCCGCCGATCTGTCTGGCGCCAACCTGGAGAGGGCCGACCTCGGCCGCGCCTCTCTCTCCGGCGCCAACCTGTCCGGCGCCAACCTGACCAACGTCAACCTGTTCTGGGCCGACCTCAAGGGCGCAAACCTGGAGGGCGCGACCGTGCGGCACTGCCGCATGAACCGCGTCTCCCTCATCGGAGCCAACCTGAGGGGCACCGACTTCGGCCAGTCCAACATGATCGAGGCCGACCTGCGCAACGCCGACCTAACCGGCGCCCAGTTCGTCTCCACCAACATGAACGGGGCTGATCTCTCCCGCTGCAGCATGCAGGGCGCCGACTTCACCCGCGCCATGATCCGCGACTCCATGTGGATCGCCAGCAACATGACCGGCGCCAACTTTGACCAGGCCAGCCTCCACCGCTCCGACTTCACCCTCGCCAAGTGGGACGACACCACCACCTTCCCCAAGGGCTTCGACCCCAACAACATCGAATTTTTGGACGTCGGCGTCTAGCACAAACAGCGGCTGAGGCACAAGTCTGATATGCCCACCATCCTCATAACCGGCCCCGCACGCTCCGGCAAGACCAGCCTCGCCGCTGGCCTGCTGGCCCACGCCCGCGACGGCGGCCGCTCCGCCGCGTACTGCAAACCCTTCTCGGCGGACGGGGCCAACGACGCCGACCACGCCTTCGCCGCCGAGACCCTTGCGGAAGGGTTCGGCATTTCCGTCGGCCAGCCTCCTGGCCAACTCACGTCAAGCCCGGATGAAGCCGCCAACGCCGTCGCCGGCCTGCGCAGCAACGCGGACCTGGTGATCGTTGAAGCCGCCCCCGGCTCGCCTGCAGCCGACCTCGCCGCAGCCATCGACGCCCGCGTCCTCGAGGTCAACGCCTACGCTCCTGATACCGACTGGGCCTCGGCAGCCGACCAGGCCGCCGGCCGCTGGGGAAACCGCCTCGCCTGCCTGGTAGTCAACTCTGTGCCTCCCTACAAGGGGGAAGCCGTCGTCGCCTCCGCCGCCGAGTCGTCCGCCGAAGTCGACGCCGTCGTCATCCCTGAGAGCCGCGTCATGCTGGCCCCCACGGTGGCCCAGGTCGCTGAGCACCTCGACGCGGTCTGGACGCTCGACCCAGTGAACGCCGACGCCCCCGTCGAGCGCTTCCTCATCGGCGGCAACATCATGGACCACGGGCCCACCTACTACGGCCGCTACGCCAACCAGGCGGTCATCACCCGCGCCCAGCGGCCCGACATCCAGCTGGCCAGCATGCTGCCGCAGACCCGCTGCCTGGTGCTCACCGGCCCCGGCGAGCCCTCCGAGTATGTGAAGGCCGAGGCCATGGAGCGCGACATCCCCCTGCTCCAGGTCTTCTCCTCCACCATCGAGACCGCCGACGCTCTCGACCACATCATCGACTCGTCGACCGTCCACAGCCTGGCCAAGGCCCGCCACTTCGCCGCACTGCTGAGGCAGCGCGCAACCGCGGATGCGCTGGACGGCTGGCTGGCCTAGCGGCTTCACGCGGCATTCCCTTTCTTTAGCGCTCCCCGACCCCCCCAGCACGCAGGGCTATCGCATTTGGATGGCAGAGCTCCGTCATTCCCGCGAAAGCGGGAATCCAGTGCTTTGAGGCTTCCAACTGCCCCAGACCTGCAAGCTCTGATTGTGTCTAACCGGCGCCATTCGCTTGCATTTCAGGCCGCTGGATCCCCGCTTCCTCGGGAATGACGAATTGTATGATTCCAAGTGCGATAGCCATGCCCCGGCACGCCTCGACAAAGCAAATTCCCGCCTGTCCTGTGATATAATTAGCAGCGCATTATTCACTATTGCTACGGCAGGGAGCGCGTCATGGACTTGGGACTCCAGGATAAGGTTGCCATCATCACCGGCGGCAGCGACGGCATCGGCAAGGCCGCCGCCCTCAGCATGGCCAAGGAAGGCGCCTCGGTAGTCATCGTCGCCCGCAGGCAGGAAGTTCTCGACCAGGCCGAGCAGGAAATCCTGACGGCCACCGAGGGCCAGGTCATGTCCATCTCCGCCGACGTGATGGAACCTGGCTCCGCAAAGAGTATTGTCGAAAGCACCGTGAACAAGTACGGGCGAGTCGATATCCTGGTAAACAACGCCGGTACCTCCATGGCCAAGTCCTTCGAGGATGTGTCCCACGAGGACTGGGAGTTCGACTTCGAACTCAAGGTCTGGGGCGCTGTCCGCCTGATCCAGGAGTCGCTGCCCGAAATGCGCAAGGTCGGCGGCGGGCGCATCATCAATGTCACCAACCTCGGCGGCCGCACCCCCGGTCCCTCTTCCATGCCCACCTCCATCTCCCGTGCCGCCGGCATCGCCATCACCAAGGGCCTGTCCAAGGATCTGGCCAAGGACAACATTCTGGTCTCGACCGTCTGCATCGGCCTGATCAAGAGCGGCCAGCACCAGAAGCGCTACGACGCACGCATCCAGTCCGACCCGAGCCTCAACATCGACACCTTCTACGACCAACTCGCTGTCGGGCGTCAGGTGCCGCTGGGCCGCGTTGGCGAGCCGGAGGAAGCCGGCGATGTAATCGCCTTCCTCGCCTCCGAGCGGGCCAGCTACCTCACCGGTATTGCCGTCAACCTCGACGGTGGAGCATCCGCCGTCGTCTAATACCAAGGCAGTTGTGCGTAAGCAGTCCCGCCCGTTTACTTGTGAAAACATTACGGATGAGGACGTGTAGAGGCTGAACCCGGATTGTAGGGGCGCAGAGCAGTGCGCCCCTATGGTTCGATTGAGAACATGCGGGTAGAAATTCAACCACCGCCACGAGTCCGATTCGCCGCGGTGTAGTATCTGGAGGACAACCGTGACCGCTTCATTCCTTGCCGAACTGCAGCCCAACGCCCGGCTCCTGCTGGGCCCAGGGCCCAGCTCGGTGCATCCCCGCGTGCTACAGGCCATGACCCTGCCGGTGATGGGCCACCTCGACCCCGACTTCTTCCAGGTCATGAACGACATCGGGGACATGCTGCGCGAGGTCTACCGCACATCGAACGTCATGACCATGCCCGTGTCCGCCACCGGCACCGGCGCCATGGAGACCGCCTGCGCCAACATCCTCGAGCGCGGCGACGCCATGGTCGTCTGCCGCAACGGCTACTTCGGCATCCGTCTCGGCAACATAGCCGAGCGCTGCGGAGCTGTAGTCCATGAGGTCGACTCTCCTTGGGGCAGGCCCGTTGACCCACAGGCACTGGAGGACGAACTGCAGAAGCACCCGAAGGTCAAGGCCGTGGGCGTGGTCCACGCCGAGACTTCCACCGGCGTGCTGACTCCTCTGCCTGACATCATCGACGTAATCCACCGCCACGGCGCCGTCGCCATCGTCGACGCGGTCACCTCCCTCGGCGGACATGACATGAGGGTCGACGACTGGGGCGTCGACGTCTGCTACAGCGGCACCCAGAAGTGCCTGGGCGCCCCTCCGGGCCTCGCGCCCATAACCCTCAGCGAAGCCGCCATGGAGGTGGTCAAGACCCGCGAGACCCCGGTGCAGAGCTTCTACTTCAACCTGCAGGACCTGGAGAGCTACTGGGGACAGAGCCGCAGCTACCATCACACCGCGCCTATCTCCATGACCTACGCCCTGCGGGAGGCCCTGCGGATGATGATGGAGGAGGGCATCGAGAACCGCATCGACCGGCACGCCAAGGCCGCAGCCGCACTTCGGGCCGGTCTCGAGGCCCTGGGACTCGAGCTGCTGGCCGACCCTGACTACCGCCTCAATCCGCTGACCACCGTAAGTATCCCGGACGGTATCGACGACGCAAAGGTACGCGCCACCCTGCTCAACGACTACTCGATTGAGATCGGCGGCGGGCTTGGCGAGTTCCGCGGCAAGGCCTGGCGCATCGGCCTGATGGGCGACTCAGCCCGGGACCGCAATGTGCTGGCCCTGCTGTCGGCCCTGGAGCAGATCCTCAACGAGAACGGCTACGAGGTGGCTTACGGTTCCAGCCTGGCAGCAGCCCAGCGTACGCTTGCGACATTTTCCGGTTAGCGCCCATCTGGCCCGCCGGTTAGAAGATGATTGAAGCCCTCGGAGGTCTCCTCGGGGGGCTTGGCATGTTCTTCGTGGGCATGTGGATGCTCTCCGAGAGCCTCAAGCGTCTGGCCACCCGCCGGCTTCGCACGATTGCAGCCCACTGGGTTCCCAACCGTTACGCCGCCCTGGGTTGGGGCGCCCTGGCCGGCGGCATCATCCAGAGCATGGCGGCAATGACCTTCATTGCCGTCAGCCTCCTTCGAGCCAACCTGGTTTCAACGGAGCGGGCTCTCGCCTTCATCCTGGGCGGAAACCTCGGCGTCGGCATCCTCGTCCTGTTGGTTTCCCTCGATATCCAGTTGGCCGCCCTCTACATCCTCGGCGTCGCCAGTGTCTTCATGGTCAGCGATCGGGCCATCAGATTCCGCAACATCGGCGCCGTCATGTTTGGGGTCGCCCTGATGTATGTCGGCCTCGGACTCGTCAAGGATTCCGCCGCTTCAGTGGCCGTGCAGCCACTTTTTGACGGATTTTCCCAGATGTCCGGGCAGTCCCTGCTGCTCGCCTTTTTCGGGGCGGCGTTGATCTCTTTTGCCGTCCAGTCATCCGCCGCAGTGGCCGTGTTCGCGATCAGCATGGGATCCATTGGCATCCTGACCAACGACCAGGTTTACATGTCCATCTACGGCTCATTCCTCGGAACGACGGTTACCCTCCTGGCCCTGTCGTGGACCCTGAAAGGATCCGGGCGCCAGGTTGCCATGTTCCAGGTGTTTTACAACCTGCTCTTGCTCTCGGTATTCGTCCCGCTCTTGTACGTCGAGCTGTGGACGGATCTGCCGTTGATGAAGTCCCTGGTTTTGTCCGTCCCCCTGGACCAGCCCATGGCCTTCCTGGGCTTGGCCAGCGACTTATTTGGAGTGACCCTTGTGGTCCTGCTTCTGCCGTTGGTGGCGTGGCTCTTCGCCCGGTGGTGGCCGACGACCGCCGCCGAGACCATGTCGCGGCCTGAGTTCATTCATAGTCGGTCCTATGTAAACGTCTCAGCCGCGCTTGAGCTCATCGCCTTGGAGCAGCGTCGTGTCCTGTCTGGCTTCTCGTCTTACCTGGACGCCGTGCGCCAGGGAACAACGGTCGATCCCCTCAGGACATCCGTGAGGACACTGATCAGGGAAATTGACGATTTCCTCACTGAGGTCCGCGTTCACCACCCTGGCTATGGCATTGATGAAGTCAATTCGGCGCTGGCGCAGCAGCGCCTGGTCATCTGGCTGGAAGAACAATTCGGGGAACTGTGCGAGGACCTCAACCAGTTGCCCGACGACACGGCCACAAGTCAGCTGAAGTCCGTTTTCGTTGAGGGCATAGATGCCGTGGTCCTGGTGATCATTGACGGCTTGACCAGCCCGGACCCCGAGAGCTGGGCAACGATCAGGCAGCTTACCCGCGACCGTTCCGAGCTCCTGCGCCAGATCAGGAGCAACTACCTGTCGAGTGAGCCCCCGCCCGGCGAAGCCTTGCAGGTCACCATCCTCAAGGTCACCAACACCACCGGTGAGATTTTCTTCCTGTTTGCCCGGCTGACCCAGGAGATGACGGCCTCTCAGACAACCGCCGACCCTTCGCCTGCGTCTTCGCTGTAGTTGCCCATACCCAGGGAGCTTTGCCGAGCGAATTGCGGGCTACGGGCCTGTCGCCTCTGCTGATTCACGAGGCGTGCTGTGCATGCCCGCATTGCAACGGAACTGCCATTCCACCGGCAACTCCTGACGCTCTTCAAGCAGCTGGCTGCGGTCCCCAGGGTCTTTTAGCTTTCGACAAACCCGTCGGTCCTGAGCCTGTCTAAGGGCCGTCCGTTCCGTCCGTTCCGTCCGTTCATGGTTCGACAAACTCACCACGAACGGACTCGAAAGGCTGCCATAGAACTAAGTAACTATCTCAAAATGGAGCCAGCACCCACTCCGTCATTCCTGCGAAAGCAGGAATCCAGTGGCCCACTTTGAAGTCCAGCGGATTTTCGGCCACCCGTTGTATTTTGAGATAGTTTCTAAAGGATCCCGCTGCGGTCACATCGGCTGATCCGAAGAAACAGAGGGTGCCCAGGCCTCTTCCTAACGAGAACGCCTGCGACTTCGTCCCTTGCCCAAGTCCGGCAGCAGCCCGAAAAGCCCTCGCCGCCTTTGTCCTTCGAACTGCTTGGCCCGGGCTTCCTCCAGGTCCATCTGGAGGAGCCGCGTCCGGCTGCGGGTCGCCCTTTCCCGGCGGGTCCGCATCGGCTCCGGCTCCTCCCGCCGGTAGGCCTCGTCCAGAATGTCGACTATATGCCGCACCGGGGTGTCTTGTCCGGCGCTTCGCAGGCCCTGCTCCAGTTGCAGCATGCAGCCAGGGTTGGCCGTGATCGTCTCGGCCGCCCCGGTCTCGATGATCATCTCTACCTTGCGGCTGAGGATCCTGCGGGACAGGGTCGGCTGGACCGAGGAGTAGAGGCCCGCGCCCCCGCAGCACATTGACGGGTTCTCCATCTCCTGGAGCTGTACCCCGGGCAAGGACTCAAGGATCGTCCGGGGCGCAGCCGTAATCCGCTGGGCATGGGCCAGGTGGCAGGGGTCCTGGTAGGTGACCATGCGCTCCATGTGCGCCAGGGGACGCCGGAAGGGCAACTCCAGCAGCAACTCGGTGATGTCCCGGGTGATCTCGCTGGCCTGCCGCGCCTTTTCCGCGTAGTCCGGGTCGTCCTTCAGCAGGTCGTGGTATTCCTTCATCGTCGAGCCGCACCCGGCGGAGCTGGTGACGATACGGTCAGGACCCGTGGACAGCAGGGCGTCGATGTTCTTCCTGGCCATCGCCCGCGCCGTTTGCAGGTCCCCGGCGTGCGAGTTGAGGGCGCCGCAACAACCCTGCCGAAGGGGCACTGCCACCTCGCACCCGTTGCGCGTCAGGGTGCGCACCGTGGCGTTCATCGTCTCGGCCTGCATCAGCGGCATGACGCATCCGGAAAGCAGCGCCACCTTCATCCGCGCCTCACCTTCGGAGGGCTGGTATCTGCGGCGCGAGGGGCCGAAGAACCGGCCGCTCATCCGAGGCAGCTGGGCCTCCAGCTGCTGCAGCCCACGCGGCAGCAGCCTGAGCAGCCTCGTCCGCCGCACCATCCTCTGAACTCCCAGGTGCTGGTACAGTCGCATCAGCGAGGCCCCGAAGCGCATCAGCCCTGGCCGCGGCAGCGCTGCCCTCAGGAACCAGCGGGTCATGCGCTTCATGCCTTCCGATTGCCGGCCCCTGGATCGCACCTGAGCCCGCGTACGCTCCATCATCCGCCCGTACGGGACGCCGGAAGGACAGACCGCCTCGCAGGCACGGCAGTTCAGGCAGGCCTCCCAGTGGGAGACGATGCGGTCGCTGATCCCAACCCGTCCCTCGTTGACCGCCTTCATCAGGGCAATGCGGCCGCGGGGCGACTCCATCTCCAGCCCTGTGACGCCATAGGTTGGGCACGCGCTCAGGCACAGCCCACAGTGCACGCAGCGGTACATGTCGGCTTCGGCGGGCGCATCCGTGTCCGTGAAGCCCGCGAAGAGGGCCGCCAGAGGAGGCTGCGATCGGGTTTGCGCAGTCGCATCCGCAACGGCGATGGTCCCGGTCCCGTCGACCTCGGCCGCTTCGGTCAGGGCGTCAACGGCATCGGCATCCGGTTCTGTCAGTTCCGGAGTCGCCATCAGAGGCGCCCCAGGAAACGTCCGCGGTTCAAAAGGCCCTGCGGGTCGAACTGTTCCTTGATCCTCCGCATTATCTCCATGCCCGATGGCTCCTCTCCCCACACGTCGAGCTTCACCTTGATCGAAGGATGGCAGATCTCAATAACCGCCGTGCCGCCGTGCTGCCTGGCGGCCTGCCTCACGTCTCCAATCGTGGTCAGAATGGCGTCCTCCTCAGCCTCTCCCCAGAACAGCACACGCACTGTGCCGAAGCCGGGGTCGGCCAGAATCTCCGACGGCGACTCCCCCAGGCCGATTCCCAGGCAGGTCTCGGTAATAGCGGGGATGATCCTGCGGGGCGCTGCGATTCGAATCGCCAGTGCAGGCAGAGCGTCCTCCTGCCATCCCAGGTCCGTGGCCCACTGCCGCGCTGCCAGCGGACCGTCACCGTCAAACGCCACCGCGTCAACCGCCCCCGAGTTCAGCAACGCCGCCGATGTATCCTCAATACGCCGCTGCACCGCCCCGGCTCTTCCGGAAAAGAAACAGAGCCCCAGCCCGCCCAGCCTTTCACTGAGGGCCTGGCTCAGTGGCGATCCCGGGTGCGTTGCCAGGAAGTGCCTCGCCAGTCCGCCGGTGACCGCCAGGTAGCTCATCGGGCCCGCAGCCAGGCTCAGGGCCTCCCTTCCGGCCACCACCGCCTCCTCCATCGAATCGAACGGAGCCACCAGGGCGCAGTTTTCCGGCTGAATCGGAGACACCTTGAACGAGGCTTCCACGATAACCCCGAGCGTACCCAGCGAGCCGGTATACAGCTTGTTCAGGTCATAGCCGGTTACGTTCTTGACCACCCGGCCCCCGGCCTTGGTGAACACACCGTCTGCCCCCACCACGCCGATGCCGATGAGCCAGTCCCGAGGCGGCCCGTAGGCATGGGCCATCGGCCCGGTGCAGGCGGTCGACAGCGTGCCCCCGACCGTGGCCCGGCCTGGCAGCGGCGACTCAAGCGGCACGAACTGGCGCGAAAGGCCCAGTTCCCGCTGCAGCGCGTCCATCGTCATGCCTGCTTCCACAGTAGCTGTCATGTCCCCCGGCTGGTAGTCGATCACCCGGTTCAGGCGGGACAGGTCCACTACCACGCCCACACTGTCTGGAGGATTTCCCAGGGCCGTCTTGGTACCGCCACCCCGCGGGTAAACGGTGACCCCGTTTTCGGCCGCCCACCGCATCACGTCGACCACCTGGGCGCGGTCCTCGGGCACCACCACCGCCATTGGACTCAGCCCGTCGATGGCGTACTCCGAATGCACATAGGCCGGAGGCAGGGCACCCGGCGGCACGATCCGGCTCAGCTCATAGGCATACGAGGTGGTCAACTGGCACTCCGACGCTAGGGTATTCGAAACAAGGTTAGGTTGAAATCGCGGAGGCATGAGCTTAGGAGTAAAGGACAGCCGCCTCTCTAGTATAGCGTTGACGCCAAGCAGCCTCCTCTCGACGCATCGGAGAGTGCTTGGAAAATCCCCTCTCCCTCCGGGAGAGGGTTAGGGTGAGGGCGTCCTCCTTAGGCTCACAGCAACGGCAATCGCCACCCAGGCCCACAACCAGTGGGTACGAGCCACTATTCACACCCCATCTTAGAGTTCAATCTTCCCCGCATACAGGTCTTCCAGGACATCTTGTCTGAAGTACCTATACATCTTGGCGTCATCTAAGCTGCGTGGAAAGAGGCTGACGCCCCGTTGCTCGGCGAGCTGCCGCACTGAATCATCGCTGATGAAGGCACCGACAATTGCCGGGATCACAGGTTCTTGAATAATCCGTCGCAGAATGGCTGCCCGCGCGACTACCCTGTCGACATGAGAGTGATTGATTTCGAGAGCAACGTCAACAACGCCGAATGCCGCTGACTCATCCTTCAGACTTTGCCCCACGAACACGGTAGTACGGAAATTCCAGATTTCCTCCCTTTCCTCTGAGGTGATAATGCCTCGTTTCAAGGCATAGTTCACCATGTCGCCAAACCTGTCGTCGTACCTCCCTTCGCCGTTGTAGACCACTACAAAAATGAGGTTCAATCCGTATCCAGGTCCAATCAGGGGTCTGATTCTGTCCTGGTAGGCGCGCTCAATGGTTACTTCCAACGGAGGCGTGACATAGTGTCCGGCTGTCATGAACCCGCTCCGGCGGCCAGAGATCTTTCGTGGATTGCGGAGAAGTGCGGCGATCCCACGCCCGCTAGGCGTACAGACCCGGAGCCGGGCGATGTGCAGCCGCGTGGTGGCGGTGGCCGTCTGGGAAGATCTTGCCGGGATTGATGTTGTTGTGCGGGGCAAAGGCGTCGCGCACCCGGCGCATGGCCAGCATGTCCTCAGGTGAATACACCAGAGGCATCTGCTCCTTCTTCTCCAGCCCCACCCCGTGCTCGCCGGTGAGTGTGCCCCCGGCCGCCACGCACACTTCCAGCACTTCAGCGCCGGCAACCGTGATTTTCTCCAACTCTCCAGGCTGACGCTCGTCGAACAGCAGGCATGGGTGCAGGTTGCCGTCGCCGGCGTGGAACACGTTGGCGATCAAGACCCCGTGCTTGCGCCCCAACTCGGCCACCTGATGCAGCACCGTGGCCAGCTGCGTCCTCGGCACCACTCCGTCCACCAGGTAGTAATTGGGAGCCAGGCTCCCCAGTGCACCCAGGGCCCCCTTGCGTCCCTTCCAGAGTTGTTCCCTCTCCGTGGCTTCGGCAGCAAACCTGACCTGGCTGGCTCCGGTATCCCACAGCGCCGCCTCCACCTCCAGCCCGATTTCGTCCACTTCCTCGGTCAGGCCTTCCAGCTCGATGAGAAGAACGGCGCCGGCGTCGTCCGGATACCCGGCGTCCGACACGTTCTGCACAGCCTGTATGCTCAGTGCATCGATCATCTCCAGCGCGGCGGGAACGATGCCGTGGCCGATGACGGCCGACACCGCCGTGCACGCCGACTCCACATCCGGGAAGATGCCCAGGTAGGTCTTGACCGCCTCCGGTTCCGGCAGCAGCCGCACCATGATGCGCGTCGCGATGCCGAATGTGCCTTCCGACCCGGTGAACACGCCCCGCAGGTCGTACCCCGGATTCTCCCGGGCCAAGCCGCCCAGGGCAACCACGGTGCCGTCTTCCAACACCACCTCCATGCCCAGCACGTGGTTGGTGGTGGTACCGTAGGCTAGGCAGTGCGGCCCTCCCGCGTTCTCGGCTATATTGCCGCCCAGGCTGCAGGCCCGCTGGCTCGACGGGTCCGGGGCGTAACGCATGCCGGAACGCCGCACGTAGGTGTCCAGGTCAAGGTTGATGACACCCGGCTCAACGATCGCATGCCGGTTCTCGGTATTTACCTCGAGAATGCGGTTCATCCGGGTAAAGGCGATCTGAATGCCGTCGGGTTGTGAGATTGCGCCGCCGCTCAGCCCGGTCCCGGAGCCGCGGCCCACCACCGGCACGCCGGCCTCCCAGGCCAGGGCCATCACCCGGCTCACCTCGTGGGTGTTCAACGGAAACACCACGGCGCTGGGCATTCCCCGGTCTATCGACCCGTCGTACTCGAAGACCAGCAGGTCATCCGGATGCCACACGACATTGCCGGTCCCGGCGATCTGCCGGAGCCGGTCCACAAAACCTTCAGCGCCGAAGGCAGCTATTCCGCCGCCTCTGGCAATGCCTGCGTTACTGCCCGAAGTCAACTGAAATCCTGCGCATGAGAGTGGAACGGAGTCGAAAAGAGGCACCCTTCTGCCTCGCCTTCCCCAGATTCGATGATAGCCCCAACCCACATTCTAGGCAAGCGAAACTCCTTTGGTGCCAATTCGCCCCAGTGTCCTTTAGTTCTCTATGGCAACCTTGTCATTCCGTTCGTGGTGAGTAATTCCGTTCGTGGTGAGCTTGTCGAACCATGAACCGACGGACCTTCGACAGGCTCAGGACCAACGGGTTTGTCGACAACTAAAAGACCCTGCCTCTAACCCATCCCCGCTTGACACACCCGCAGGCACGGTTTTATCCTGTTATGAAACGACAATTGAATACATCTAAAGGCTGTGATGGGGAGTAGTAAGCTTCCAGCAGGGCAACAAGCGAGCCGGGTTTGGTGAAAGCCGGCGCCCAGCGCAGAAGTGCGAATGGACCCCGGAGCCGCAGGCCGAACCCACAGCGCCACCGGGTTTTAAGAACCAAGGCGCAACGGGCTAGACTGAGCCGGTCAGGGCACCGTTAAAAGCCCGCGGCATGGGACGCCCTTCAGCAACGTAGCGCGTGTTAAAGCTGGGGCAGCGTAGCGCCAGCTAAAGCTGGAAATCCGTCCCCCCGCCGGTTGAGATTCCGGATACGGCCCCCTACCTAGGGCCGGTACCGGAGAAGAAGGGTGGCAACGCGACTCAGACTCGTCCCTTGAGGGACGGGTCTTTTTGTTTTCAAGTCTAAATTAGCTTACGCGGGGCGATATGTACTACCCAACCCTGGAGCAGGTCAAGGCGCGGGCCCGGGAAGGCAACACCATCCCGGTCTACCGCTCAATTCACGCCGATCTGGAAACCCCGGTGTCGGCCTACCTGAAGGTCGCCCGAGGCCCCTACTCCTACCTGCTGGAAAGCGTGGAGGGCGGCGAGCGGCTTGGCCGCTACAGCTTCATCGGCACCAACCCCTACCGGATCATCACCACCGGCCCCGGCCAGGAGTACGGCGAGGTGGACCCGCTGACGCTGGTGGAAGAGGAGATGTCCCGCCACAAGCTCATCCCCGTCGAGGGACTGCCCGGCTTCCACGGAGGCGCGGTGGGCTATGTGGCCTACGACGCCATCCGCTACTTCGAGCCGCGCGTGCCTGTCATGCCCGAGGACCCCCAGGGCGTGCCGGAATCCATCTTCATGTTCGGCGAGACCATCCTGATCTTCGACCACCTGCGCCACGACATCAAGGTAGTCTCCCATGCCCGCCTCGAGGGGCACGAACCCCGCGAGGTTGAGCGGGCTTACGCCGACGCCGTGGCCCGCATCGAGGAGATGGTCGCCCTGCTGTCCCGCCCGCTGACGCTGCCCGAGGAGTTGCAGGGCGTTTCCGTGCCGCCCAGCCCCATCGAGTCCAACTTCACCCCCGACCGCTACGCCGACGCCATCGAAAAGTGCGTCGAGTACGTCTACGCCGGCGACGTTATCCAGGTAGTCAACTCCCAACGGTTCTCCCGCCAGACCGGCGCCCACCCCTTCCAGATATACCGCGCCCTGCGCAGCGTCAACCCCTCGCCTTATATGTACTACTTGGACCTTGACGGGTTCCAGATAGTCGGCGCGGCCATCGAGTCGGTGGTCAAGGTCGAGGACGGCACAGCGTCCACCCACCCCATCGCCGGCACCCGGCCCCGGGGCCACACCCCCGGCGAGGACGAGGCCAACGAGGCGGAGCTGAAGGGCAGCGAGAAGCAGCGCGCCGAGCATGTCATGCTGCTGGACCTTGGCCGCAACGACATCGGGCGGGTCAGCGACCCCGGCACCGTCGAAGTCACCAAGATGATGGAGGTCGAGCGCTTCTCCCACGTCATGCACCTGGTTTCCCACGTGGAGGGGCGGCTCCGCCAAGAGCTGACTCCCTACGACGCCCTGCGCTCCTGCTTCCCCGCTGGCACCGTCTCCGGCGCCCCCAAGATCCGGGCAATGGAGATCATCGCCGAGGTTGAGGGCGAGAAGCGCGGCCCCTACGGCGGCGCCGTCGGGTACTTCAGCTACTCC
Organism: Dehalococcoidia bacterium; assembly: GCA_965216065.1. GTDB lineage: Bacteria > Chloroflexota > Dehalococcoidia > Lucifugimonadales > UBA3495 > VXOI01. Next base: position 748,410 of record CBDCFB010000001.1, on the reverse strand, counting down.
GGCAACATGGACACAGCCCTCGTCCTTCGCACCGGCATCTACAAGGACGGCACCATGTACGTGCAGGCCGGCGGCGGCATAGTCGCCGACAGCGTCGCCGAGGACGAATACCAGGAAACCCGCCACAAGTCCGGCGCCCTCATGCGCGCCATCGACATGGCCGAGGCAGGCTTCTGAAACTCTTTCCGCCCCAACTATCAATTCCCTCCCCTTGAGGGGGAGAACCCCGCTACCAAAACCGCCAAAGACCCAACGAAAGGAAAACGCAACCATTCCCTCCCCCTGAGGGGGAGGGTCAGGGTGGGGGTAGAATCCTCGCCCACTAAAACCGCCGAAAAAAGGAGAACACAACCATGCTAAAGTCATTCTTCCACACCGGTTTCGTGGTCCGGGACATCGAGGAGTCGGTCAGGTTCTACTCGGAAATCCTGGGGATGCGCATAGCCGGCCGAACCGAGCGCCACGGTGAGTTCGTAGAGCAGGTGCTGGCCTTCCCCGGCGCTCACATCAAGGGCGGCTTCGTCGACATGGGGGAGGGACACCAACTCGAGCTGATCCAGTACCTATCGCCGCATAGCGGCCCCAACACTGTCGAGCGCAACGACCTGGGCGCGGCGCACCTGGCCTTCTTCGTCGAAGACCTGGACAGGTTCTACCAGGACACCAGGGAAAAGGGCCTCCAGTACAATAACCCTCCCGCGTCCATGTCCGACGAGAACGGCAACCTGTCCCGCAAGGCCTGCTACGCCCGCGACCCCGACGGCAACTGGCTGGAGTTCGTCGAGCTTTTCTGACGATCCGTGCGCACCCCTGGGCAAAATCCCCTCCCCCTGAGGGGGAGGGCTAGGGTGGGGGTGAATTCCCCGCCACCAGAACCGCCCAAATCCGTCCAGACGCCCTCACCCTCTCCCTCAAGGGAGAGGGTGAGGGTGAGATCCTTACCTACCAGAACCGTCCAAAAGTCACCCCAGGAGCCGCCATGCTGCTGCTGATAGACAACTACGACAGCTTCACCTACAACCTGTACCAGTACCTGACCGAGCTGGGCGCCGAGGTGGACACCCACCGCAACGACAGGATCACCCTCGACGAGATCGAGGATATGGCCCCCGACGGCATCGTCATCTCCCCGGGACCCTGCACGCCGATGGAAGCGGGCGTCTCCAACGACGTCATCCGCCGCTTCGGGCCGAGCATCCCGACTCTGGGCGTGTGCCTCGGCCACCAGTGCGTCGGCTACGTCTACGGCGCCCGGGTTGACCGGGCCGGCGAGATACGCCACGGCAAGACTTCGATGATCAGCCACAACGGCGCGGGTGTGCTGCAGGGCCTGCCCAACCCCTTCGAGGCCATCCGCTATCACTCGCTGGTGGTCTACCCCGAGACTGTCCCCGACTCCCTGGAAGTTACCGCCCGCAGCGAGAACGGCCTGATCATGGGCATCCGCCACAAGAAGCATCCCGTCGAGGGCATCCAGTTCCACCCCGAGTCCATAATGACCCCCGACGGCAAGGCCCTGCTCCAGAACTACCTCAACCAGGTTGCCGCCCACAACAACCCGGAGGCGTGATGACGGCGAAGGAAGAGATACTGGCGTTGATGGAACAGCTACCCGAGAACGCAACCATCGAAGACGCCATTGAGAGGCTGATTATCCTGTACCAGGTACAGCAAGGTCTGGAGCAACTCGACAACGGGGAGGGCATACCCCATGAAGAAGCCAAGAGGCGAATTCGCCAGTGGCTACAATAACTTGGTCGCCCCACAGCCTGAACGATCTCGAGGCCATAGTACGAGACTTAACCCTCGAATCCACACAGGCCGCGGAGGAGCTAGCCGAGGACTTCATTGCTATGGCTGACCAGTTGAGCGAATTTCCTTACCTCGGAAGAGTTTTCCCTGACACAAATTAGGAAAATGTTCGAGTGTTGATAGTTCGCCGCCATCGTCTGATCTACCTGGTTCAGGATAGTGATGCCGAGATCTCCAGAATCATCCACGGATCCCGCTTGATAGGACCATCAGACCTTCCCCTCTGAACTGTCAGTGCAGTCATTCCTCGGACGGAGCAACCCACCATGGAAATACGCGAAGCCATAGACGCCGTAGTCTCGGGCCGCCCGCTGAGCATGGACGACGCGGCGGCCGTCATGCGCCAGATCATGCAGGGCGAGGCCACCCCCGCCCAGCTCGGCTCCTTCCTCACCGCCCTGCGGCTCAGAGGCGAGTCCACGGAGGAGATCGCCGGCATGGCCACCGTCATGCGGGAGTTCTCCCTCAGGGTCCGCGTCGAAGGGACGGTCGTCGACTCCGTGGGCACCGGTGGCGACGGCACCAACACCTTCAACATCTCCACCGCCGCCGCCCTGGTGGCCGCCGGCGCAGGAGTCCGCATCGCCAAGCACGGCAACCGCGCCGCCTCCGGAAGCTGCGGCGCCGCCGACATACTCGAAGCCCTCGGCGTACGCATCGAGCTGCCGCCCGAGGGCGTGGAGCGCTGCATCAACGAGGCCGGCATCGGGTTCATGTTCGCCCAGGCCTTTCATCCCTCCATGCGCCACGCCGGACCGGTGCGCCGCGAGATCGGCATCCGCACCGTCTTCAACATCCTCGGCCCTCTGACCAATCCCGCCGCCGCCCAGCGCCAGCTCATCGGCGTGGCCTTCCCCCAGCTCGGCGAGAAGATGGCCGAAGTCATGCGCCTTCTCGGCTCAGAACGCAGCCTGGTGGTACACGGGGCAGGCGGCATGGACGAAATCGCCCTCGACGGCGACACCTCTGTCTGGGAGCTGCGCGACGGCCGGGTGGAGGGATGGACCTTCAGCCCCGACGGCCTCGGCCTCGGCCGCTGGAGCGTCGACGACCTCCGAGGCGGCGACCCTCCGGCCAGCGCCGCCGTCATGCGGCGCCTGCTCGGCGGCGAGGGCGGCCCCATCCGCGACGCCGTCCTCCTCAACACCGCCGGCGTCCTCCTCGCCGCCGGCACCGCTGAAACCATCCCCGACGGCATCCATGCCGCCGCCCAATCCATCGACAGCGGCGCCGCCCGCCAGCGGCTGGAGGCGATGGTGGAGCTGAGCAACGCAGAGTGACCGATCGCCCCATCAGGATAACCGACCCTGCTCTCCGAGAGTTGCAGGAGGAAAGACAGCGGGGATTCGACGTGGATTAAGGCCTCGCCAAGTCGATCCTGATGCACCCAAGTCAGGTGGTACCTGCCAGGTCGGGCAGGAGCTTTGCTCAGTCTCCGATAGACGACCGCCATCTCTTGCGGGTACTTTTTGAGGAAGAGAACGGGGGATTGGTTATAATCACCGTATACGTTGGTGCCAGGCGGCAGTATGAAGTCTAGTTACAGCCCCGAAGTCGATATCCTGAAGGTGGCCATATCTGAAGGCGAATACGGATATGGCGAAGACAACGAAGGGGTAATTGTCCATCACGGTACGTACGGGAATCCTCTGTCTCTTGAGATTCTGGACGCCAGGCTGTTCGTGATGTTTGCCAATACCGGCCTGGTAACCGGCAAGGAAGTAACAAATCCGGCTGTATCCGGTGTTCCCTACACCAAGAACCGGGAGGTGCCGGTACGGACAATTCCCAAGGGCGATGCCGACCTGCGCTTCAACTACCACGCTGGCAGCGACACCTTGATAGTGAAATTCGGCTCCGGGGATGAAGATATATGCCGCCGCAATCACGAAGTCGCCGTCTATTACGACCAGAACGAACTTCCTGCAGGTTTGGAAATACAGAAAGCTCGTGAGTTCGTGCTGGGAATAATGCAGAGCGTTCTGCTTCACGATGAGGTGACCATTGCCTGACATGCCCAGCATCCTCGACAAGATCGTAGCCGCCAAGCGCGAAGAGCTGGCCGAAGCGAAACTGGCCTCACCCCTCGCTGAGGTCCGGCAGGAAGCGGCGGACCGGCCGCGCCCCCTGGACTTGTCCGCTGCCCTCACCGGCGACGGAATCCGCCTCATCGCCGAGGTCAAGAAGGCCTCGCCCTCCCGAGGCCTGCTGTCCCCGGACTTCGACCCCGTGCGCCTCGCCGGGACCTATGTCGCCAACGGGGCCGCCGCCGTCTCCTGTCTCACCGACCCCCGCTTCCAGGGCGAGCTCGCCCACCTGTCCGCCATCAAACGCAGCGGCGCATCCGCGCACGCCCCCGTTCTTCGCAAGGACTTCATCTTCGACCCCTATCAGGTCCACGAGGCCCGGGCCGCCGGCGCCGACGCTATTCTGCTCATCGTCGCCATCCTCGAACCCGCCCGGCTCAGGGAGCTGCTGGAAATCGCCCGGTCCCTCGGGATGCAGTGCCTCGTCGAGGTACACGACGATAGCGAACTGGAAACGGCGGTGGAGTCGGGCGCCGAAATAATAGGCATCAACAACAGAGATCTGCACACCTTCACCACCGACCTCGCCGTAACCCAGCGGCTGGCTCCCAAGGTGCCCGCCGACAGGGTGCTTGTAAGCGAGAGCGGCATCTTCACCCCCGGCGACCTGAGTCTGCTAGAAAGCGTCCGCGTCAACGCCGTCCTGGTGGGCGAGGCCATCGTCACCGCCCCCGACATTGCCGCCAAGGTGCGCGAGCTCTCCGGCCACCAAGAGCCCTCCAAGTCCCCTCTCCCTCCGGGGGAGGGTTAGGGTGGGGGCTTCCCCAGCATGATCCGCGTCAAGATCTGCGGCATCGGCACCACCGTTGACGCCTGCGTGGCCGCCGAGGCAGGGGCCGACTTCATCGGCATGGTCTTCGTACCCGAGCGCCACCGGCGCATCACCGCCGACGACGCCCGTGAAATCGTCGACGCAGTCCGCGCACTGGACGGTCCGGCGCCTCGCATGGTCGGCCTCTTCGCAGACCAGCCCCTGGAAGAGGTGAACGAGACCATCGCCCACTGTGGCCTTGACGCCGTGCAGCTCTGCGGCAAGGAGAGCGTCGACTACACCGCGGCCGTTGACTGCCAGGTCATCAAGGTGGTCCACGTCCCGGCCTCGTACCGGTCCCCCGACGATGTTCCCGCACTGGCCGAACGCGTCCGCGAGTTTGCCGACGCCGGCTGCCTCGTCACCCTGGACCGTCTGGTCGAAGGAATCCAGGGCGGCACCGGCCAGAGCTTCAACCTCGACGTCGCCGCGTCCCTGGCCCACCGCGGCGGCGAATTCCTGCTGGCCGGCGGCCTCACCCCCGCCAGCGTCGGCCGCGTCATCAGCGCCGTCCGCCCCTGGGGAGTCGATGTATCCAGCGGCGTCGAAACCCTCGGCAGAAAGGATCGCCGCAAGATACAGCGGTTCGTCGAAAACGCAAGACACGCCGACGCCGCCCTCTCTGGAGGAGCGTAGAATCGGCTGGCTCCCCTCCCCCTGAGGGGGAGGGTCAGGGTGGGGGTGGGCGCAACTTAATCCAAGAACAAACGGAGAACCAATGACCACACAGCCCCCAGCTCTCTTCCCCGACGACCATGGCCGCTTCGGCGACTTTGGCGGCAAGTTCATCCCTGAAACCCTCATGGCCGCGGTCGCCGAGCTCGAAGACGCCTACAACACCGTCAAGGGCGACGAGGACTTTCAGGCCCGCCTCGCCAGCCTGCTGGACACCTACGTCGGCCGTCCCACACCCCTCTACTACGCCGAAAATCTCTCCCGCCATCTGGGCGGCGCGAAGATATACCTCAAGCGCGAGGACCTCGCCCACACCGGCGCCCACAAGATAAACAACGCCCTCGGCCAGGCCCTCCTTGCCCAGCACATGGGAAAACGGCGCATCATCGCCGAGACCGGCGCCGGGCAGCACGGCGTCGCCGCCGCTACCGCATGCGCCATGCTAGGCCTTCAGTGCATCGTCTACATGGGCGAGGAGGACATCCGCCGCCAGTCCCTCAACGTCTTCCGCATGCGCCTGCTGGAAGCGGAGGTCATCAGCGTCGAGTCCGGCACCCGCACCCTGAAGGACGCAATCAACGAGGCCATTCGCGACTGGGTGACCAACGTCGAGACCACCCATTACCTCATCGGCAGCGTCGTCGGCCCCCACCCCTACCCGGTTATGGTGCGCGACTTCCAGTGCGTTATCGGGCGTGAGGCCCGGGCCCAGGTCCTGGAAGCCGAGGGCCGCCTGCCCGACTACGTCATGGCCTGCGTCGGAGGCGGCAGCAACGCCATGGGTACTTTCCACCCGTTCCTGCCCGACGAGGAAGTACGCCTCGTGGGCCTTGAGGCCGGCGGCAAGGGCCTGGACTCCGGCGAGCACTCCGCCACCCTCACCGCCGGGCGCCCCGGCGTGCTGCACGGGGCAATGACCTACCTGCTTCAGGACGAAGACGGACAGGTCGCCCCGGCCCATAGTATCTCGGCCGGTCTCGACTACCCCGGCGTGGGACCTGAGCACAGTTACCTGAAGGACACGGAACGCGCCGTGTACCGCGAGGTCACCGACCCCCAGGCCCTGGAGGGCTTCCACCTTCTCTGCCGCACTGAGGGGATCATCCCCGCCCTCGAGTCGGCCCATGCCATCTATGGCGCCGCCGAGCTGGCCCCCACCCTGCCCCAGGACAGCATCATCCTAGTCTGCCTGAGCGGCCGCGGCGACAAGGATATCGGCATAGTAGCCGAGGCCGAGAACATCGAGCTCTGAGCAACCGGCCCGCACATCGTTCCGCCCACGAACTCCCCTCTCCTTCCGGGAGAGGGTTAGGCCTGTCCTGAGCTGGCCGAAGGCGTGAGGGCGTCCCCCGTATCCTTAGTTAAACGACGGATTGTGGTCTGGTTGGCTTTTCGCTGGCTTGAATAATTAGAAACTATCTCAGAACTTTCACTGGCCCCAACCGTACTTTCACTGGCCCCAACCGTCATTCCCGCGAACGCGGGAATCCAGTGGCTTTTGCTGGTAACTGATCAATTGCAACAGCCATGGACCAGCTCATCTGCCAGTGCGGGGTTCGCCAGTATTTCTTCCAAACGTCCGGGATCGTCATCGGCGATCTCCAGCATTGTCTGCACTATCATCAGGTCGCTCTCTTCGAAAGTGTCCAGGAAGGCCATTTCGGCAACGCGGGCGGATCTCTCCGGGGAGTCATAGGCAAAGTCCAGGACATTTGAGAGAGCAGTGTAGTTTTCGGGGCTAATTGACTCCTGCAGCCAGGTACGCCTCGCCATCGCCAGAAACGCTTCCGGAGACTTCAGGTAAAGGGTGACGAGCGCAGCCAGCGCTTCAGACTCGTAGTAGTTGCTGTCGAAACGGGAGGGATCCCGAGGGTCCCAGAATGGGTCAATCCCGTCGCCAATCCACTGCATCGAATCAAGGGCTCCCGAAACAGCCCGCCCCTGCAACCGCAGGTACACGAGGTAAAAGTCTGTGGGCAGACTCCCGGTGGCCGCATTCTGTATGGCCGGGTCGGCAATCAATTGCCGTCCTTCGAAGGGCACTGCCTTGAAAACATCTCGTAGAAATTCCAGGGTGAAACCGTCGTCCTGTTCCATGGTCTCAAGAAATGGCAGTTTGAGAATGGCCAACGCCGATGCCTCATCCACCCAGGCAATTTGCAGGATGTCACTCGCCGAGACCCATCGGTCCCAGGTGATATCAACTTCGTCGTTCCGCATCCACTCGCTGGCCACGACCGCTCTGAACACCTCGGGGCACTGGACCAGCATCCTTTCCAGCACTGCAATTGTCTCCTCCTCCCATACCGCGACATCCTCGTCTAAACTCGGGTCCCCTGAACTCGGATTGTCGCCGATCCATTCAAGGGCCTCAAGTTCCGCGCGAAGCTCGGCCTCCGAGGTTCCAGGCAGCCTTGTGCACGGGTCTGCTATGAATCTCGCGAAACCCGCCGGAATGGCCGTAGCCGACGGCGGCGCTGGCCGCGTACTTGTGGGCCCCGGCGTGGGCGCGACCGACGTCGTGGGCGTGGGGAGAAACGCAGTCGTAGCAGTCGAGACCTGACCCGGAACCCCCTCCGTCTCTGCGGGAGCTGTCACCACGTATTGGCCGCATGCAGCCAATGAGACGGCGGCAGCCAGCGCCAGCAACCCAGCTGCCGCCGCCACTGCCGCGCTCTGCAGTAGTCGAAGAACGCCACACCGGAATAAAATCTGCATGGAAAGCGATGCGCTCCTGTCCTGCATCCGCACCAGCCCGGCCTCGGCCCTTTTAACACCAGCCACGGCTGGTCCGCAAGCCCGCACCGGACAGGGCTCAGGGCCTTTTACAGGGCTCAGGGCCTTTTAATTGTTCCCTATCCCCCGGGAGAGGGTTAGGCCTGTCCTGAGCTTGCCGAAGGGGTGAGGGCGTTCCCTCATCATGTCGCGAGCAGTCGAACCGCAGAATCTCACCCCAACCCAACCTTCCTCCTAAAGGTGGGGGGAGAATTAAAAGACCCCACCCGCCGGACCATCTCGCCTTGACGCTAGCTACCCCGGCGCCTACAATAGCCCTGTCCGACCTGATGGGGCGGCGCGCTGTGTTGTGATCTGAGACACAGCCCCGGGAGGGATATATGCCTATTACCAGAAACGGTGTGGAACTTACAGTAGAAATCTCCGAAAAGGCCGCCGAGAAAATCAAGTATTTCGCCGAAAAGGATGGCCAGGAAGACAACATCGGAGTCCGCGTGGCCGTCAAGGGCGGCGGATGCTCCGGCCTCACCTATGACCTGAAGATTTCCGGCGAGCACAACGACACCGACAAGGTCGTTGAGCAGTATGGCGTCAAGGTAATCGTCGACAAGAAGAGCTACATCTACTTGGTTGGCACTCAGCTTGACTTCTCGGACGGGCTCAACGGCAAGGGTTTCATATTTGAAAACCCGAACGCCAAGAAGGCCTGCGGCTGCGGCACCTCCTTTAGCGTCTAGCCCACCCGCACCCGGCCGGCCGCGCGCCGGAACCAGTCAGCAGCAGCCTTGGATGCAAACCTGAGCGTCGTCTTCACCGGATGAAGGCGGCGCTTACTCATTACCTCGGCGATTCAGCCATCAACCGGAGGCCACCGCATGACCCTGCAACAGTCCACGGGCCAGCCCGCAGCTGAGGCCCTCGCGCCAAGCGCGCTGTCCGTCCGCCTGAACTCCGGCTACGGCTGCCTGAAAGCCACCGGCGAGGACACCCTGGACCTGCTCAACCGTCTCTCCACCAACAGGGTCGACCACCTGCAGCCCGGCAACTGGGCCCCCACTGTGCTCACCAGCGACCGCGGCCGTATCGTAGACCTCCTGACCGTCATCCACGCCGGCGACTTCGTCTACCTCCTCACCAGCCCCGGCCAGCAGCAGCCGGTCATCGAGTGGCTGGACAAGTACACCATCATGGAGGACCTGGAAGTCGAAGACGTCTCTAACTCCACCACGGTCGTCGCCCTTGCGGGTGACGGGGCTGGCGCCGCCCTGGGCCTGGAGTCCACCGGCCCCGAACCTCTGCCCGGGTTGCAGTACCCCACAGCCACGGTGAATGTCGGCGGCCACGACGCCATAGCCCTCAGCCGCCCCATGGGCGCCACCCCGTGCTGCCTGCTGGTCGCCCCGTCCGGGGAGGCTGCCGGGATCGTGGAAGCACTCGCCGCCACGGGCGCCGTGGAAGCCGGCGTCGAGGCGTGGGAGGCACTCCGCGTCGCCAGTGGCGCCCCCGCCTTCGGCCCCGAGATGGGTGAGCCCTACAACCCCCTCGAAGCCGGCCTGATCGGCGCCATCGACTTCACCAAGGGCTGCTACATCGGCCAAGAGGTCATCGCCCGCCTCGACAGCTACGAGCGCGTCCAGAGGTACCTCTCGGTCCTCCGCTTCTCCGACAGCTGCGAGGCCAACGCTAGTACGCCCCTGTACATCGACGGCAGGCAGGCAGGTACGGTCACCTCCGTCTACCGCACACCCGGCGGCGAGCTCCGCGGCCTCGGCTTCGTCCGCACCGCCTCCGCCACTCCCGGCCAGGTCCTGGAGGTCGCATCTCCCGCGACCGGCACCGCCACCGTCGAGGACACCCCCAAGCTCTTCGGCCCCGGCCAGGACTTCAGCTAGGAGACAAGTATGTCGACGGACATGGGAACACCCTCCGCCATCCGGACTATCACGGCATCCGAGTTCAAGGCAAAGTGCCTGAAACTCATGGACGAAGTGGCCGACAGCGGGGAGGAAATAGTCATCACCAAAAACGGCAAGCCGGTGGCGAAGCTCACGCCCTACCGGGAGACACCCGAATTTACCTTCGGGCGATATCAGGACAAAATCGTAATCCACGGCGACATAGTATCTCCCATGCCTCCGGAGTGGTTCGCCATTCCCGAGGAATACGCCAACACCGACCCTATTATGGCGCCCATTCCGCCAGACTGGTCAACCGATTCGGACACATCTCTTGAGAGTTCGCCTTGAGGTTGCTAGATACCCACGTTCTGCTTTGGCGTGAGCGGGGAGACCGTCGGCTAGGGACACGTACAAGGGAGGAAATTGACACCGCACTCGGAGAGGGCAACGCGGCAATATCGGTCATATCTTTCTGGGAAGTAGCTATGCGAGTCCAGAAAGGCCAACTAGATTTCTTTCTTGAGCCCTTTGCTTGGCGGCTGGATCTAATGAAACAGGGGCTGGCCGAAATTCCATTGGACGGCAACATCACAGTGAGGGCCGGGTTGCTGCCAGATATTCACGGCGATCCCTGCGACCGGCTAATCATCTCCACCGCACTGGAAGGCCACGAGCTTGTCACCGCCGACGAACGTATCCTCAGATGGCCCGGCCAGCTCTCACGCATCGACGTCAGGCAATAGCGACTACCTACCCGCCGTTGTAAACGAACGAGACCTCGTCCCCGCTCCTCTCCACCCGGAACAGCGACCAGAACTTGTACCCCGCAGCCTCCACAACCTCACGGCCGCCCTCGTCCCGGTCGACCAGGGTCAGCGCATGGGTTACCTTGTAACCCTCCTCCTCCGCGCTGCGTATCGATTGCAGCAGCGACCCCCCGGTGGTTACCACATCCTCGACGATGGCAACAGGCTCGCCCAAGGGCGGAAACTGCCCTTCCACATTGGAGCCGGTACCGTGCTCCTTGGAGTCCTTCCGGTGGTAGAAAGCCCGTATCGGCACTCCCTCCCGCATCCCCGTCATCATCACTATGTGGGACACGATCGGGATCCCTCCGTAGGCAACTCCGCCAACATACCGGATTCCTTCAGCGTCAAGACGATCGACCAGGTGACGGGCAACGAAACGTGCCCCTGCCGGGTCCATTGTCAGCTTCTTCGAATCGAAGTAATAGCTCGATTTCCTGCCGGACGAAAGCGTGAATTCGCCGAACAGCAGCGCCCCTGAATCTTCCAGCAAACGGATCGGGTCCGCTTCTTCCTCTGCCGTAACGCTGAAGGAATCAATAGCCATTTTCAGCTCCTACTCCGTTCCGTACAGTCCCTTCTCCCGGATGAACCGCTCCACCTGCTCGGGAATCAGCCCACTCACCGGACTGCCCGCCGCCAGCCGGGACCTCAGCTCGCTCGCGCTCACGTCCACCGCCGTGCTGTGGATGCACTCCACCCGCCCGCGGGCATACGGGTTGCGGGCGTAGAACCCGTCCCAGTCGAACCCCGCGTATCCTGCCCGGTCCACCGCAAGCAGGAGGGCCAGTTCCACGACACTCTCGGGCTCCACCCACTCGTCGAACCTAGCCAGCACGTCCAAGCCCAGGATGAATACCATCTCGACGCCGGCATCCAGGGTCGCCGACAGTTCTGTCAGTGTCTCCACCGTGAGCGTGGAACCAGACCTGCCGACCTCAATATCAGAAACATTGAAACCCGGATTCCCCTCAACCGCCAGCCTGATCATCTCCAGGCGCTCTTCTGCCGAGGCGCTCTGCGCGCCGGACTTCAGGCGCGGCTGACCCGCAGGCACAAAGACAACCCGCTCCAGTCCAGCTTCGTCAATGGCGTGGCGAGCGATCTCCAAGTGGCCGCGATGGACGGGATCGAAAGTCCCGCCAAGTATACCCACCCGTCTCAGAACCATTCGACTTCCACTCTGCCGATGCGAATGGTGTCCCCAACCTCGATGCCCTCGTCGATCAGCTTCTCCGCCATGCCGGTCCGGCGCATCTCCCGCCACAGCTGCAGCAGCACCCGCTGGTCCCGGGTATCCGCCAGCGCGCTCAGCCGCTCCAGGCGCTCCGACTCGATCACGAAGACACCGTCTTCCACCCTTACCGCCTCCGGCCCTCGGTCCCTGCGCCAAGACGGAGAAACCTTCACTACCTCCGTCTCATCTTCGACCAGATCATCCTTCGGCAGCTCCTCCAGGATCCCGACGATCCGCCCCAGCATCGCCCCCACGCCCTCACCGGTGACCGCGGAAATGAACAGGACCTCCCCGCCTCCAACACCCTGCTGCCTCATGGCCTCGGCCAGTCGCACCACAATCCCACTACGCTGTTCCCGGACCTCGGTAACGTCCAGCTTGTTCACCACCACAAGCTGCCGCTTCTCGGCCAGCTCAGGGTTGAATTGCAGAAGCTCCTCCCTGACCATCCGGTAGTCGTCTCCCGGGTCCTCCGTCAGGCCGTCGATGAGATGAACATACAGCCTCGCCCGTTCGGCATGCCTCAGGAACTGGTGCCCTAGGCCCACGCCCTTGTGGGCTCCCTCCAGAAGTCCGGGCACCTCCATCATCACGAAGTCGCTCTTGCCGGACTGCACAACTCCCAGGACCGGCTCAACCGTAGTGAAGGGATAGTCCGCCACCCTTGCCTTCGCCGCAGAGCAACGCGAGATCAGCGTCGACTTCCCGGCATTGGGACGCGCCAGCAGACCCACGTCAGCCAGCAGCTTCAGCTCGAGGAACAGCACAGCCCCTTCGCCCCGCTCGCCGCGTTCCGACAGCACCGGCTCCTGGTTCGTGGAGGTCGCAAACCGTGCGTTTCCCCAGCCTCCGCGGCCTCCGCGCCCGACCAGGTAGGGGGTGTCGCTCCGGATGTCGGTCAGGAAGTCCCTGCTGCCATCAGGGTTCATACGCCAGACCACGGTGCCGATGGGTACCGGGATGACCGTATCGTCCCCGTTGCCGCCCCTGCGGTTCTTCCCCTTCCCATGCTTGCCCGCTTCGCAGTACACCGTGCTGTTGAACTTGATGTGCAGCAGCGTATTGAAGGAAGTGTCGCCAGCCAGGTAGGCGCTTCCTCCATCTCCGCCATCGCCTCCATTGGGACCACCGCGGGGCCGGTACTTCTCTCTGAGGAAACTGGCACAGCCATTCCCGCCGTGGCCTGCCCTTATGTTCAATCTGACTGTATCAATCATTATCTGCCGTCTCTAGCATGGCCTGAGTAATTGCCCACAATCCCGGTTATCGTAATTAAGAAAATATCAATTCAGCAATTATATGGATTTGAAAGTAACAATAAGAATAAGACAGTTGACATAGTGGACAAGTTCCCAGATATGGGTTTCATCTCAGGATGGACCAGTCTCGCTGGAACTTGGTCTCAAGCTTGATTCTAGCCTTAATTCTAGCATGGAAGAGATTGCTTAATTCGTGGACATCGCGTTGCATCATGACCTGCAACGGCGGGTACGCCGGGGATCCCGGTCGGGGGGTTCATCGCCAGCTTCCATAGGAATCCCGGCCGTGCGGCATTTCGTATACTTGGAATGCAGGGTTATCCGCCATGGGATCGCCACTTATCAACATAACGAGTTTGTTATCATATCCCAGTGATCCCTCGCCACCGCCCTTGTTTTGAGGGCACGACCTGTTTTGAGGGCACGAGATGAGTCGAAGGCTACGGCTGGTTCTCGCTCTGGCCTCGATGCTGTGGCTGATAATTCTGCCCGGCTGTGGAGCTGCGGGATCAGACAGCGCGGAAACTTCCCCGGAGTCCGGTATCCTTGAGTCTGATGAACACATGGTTGATCTGATTGCATACGTCGACAACAGCGGTGATCTCCTGGTCATTGGCGCTGACGGGACTGGCCAGCGGAGGCTGACCGGCGATGCGCGTGCCGGGCTCCTGTCCCAGGCCCTGGACCGCGGCGATTCATACAGCTGGCCGACTTGGTCGCACGACGGCACCCGCCTGGCCGCGTCTCGGGTGGCGGTCAGCGGTAGAAGCGCCGAGCTCACCGTGCAGGTGTTTGACCTGTCGTCGGGCGGCATGTCCACGGCATATACCAACGAGATACCTGCTCCGGTGGCCGACGGCACGGCCCACTACCTCTACTGGTCGCCCGATGACCGTTACCTTTCCATTCTTGCGCCGACTCGCGAGGGGTTGGCGCTGTTCCTGCGCGACTTCCAATCCCCGGAGGATGCACACCGGGTGGTGATCGGAGCCCCGCTTTACTACCACTGGACCTCCAGCTCATCCCTTCTGGCCGTCCACAGCGAGGACCGGGTGGTCCTTCGGGAACCGGCCCCTGATGGAAGAGAGACGCGTGTGGCAGTCGACGCATTTAGTTTCCGGGCCCCTGCCGTCTCTCCCGATGGTTCCCAGTTCGCTTTTGCTGGCATCAACGGGGGAGTTGAGGGAATTTACGTTGCTCCGGCGGTGCCGGACTCCGCCGAGCCTCCGAGGCTGCTGATGGAAACCCAGGGCCTCGTGGCCTTCACCTGGGCCCCCGACGGGTCCTCCCTCGCAGTGGCCGAGCAGTTGCGGACAGGAGTCCCCGCCTTCGATCGGCTGAACCTGGTATCCGCGGACGGGCAGGTACGCTCAACCGTGGCCGAGGAGCGGATGCTGGCCTTCTTCTGGTCCCCGCAGGGAGACAGGATAGCCTGGATCGCGCTCGAGTCCCAAACGCGGGAGATGGAGCTTGCAGTTTCCACCGTGGACTCCGAGGGTTCGGTGGGCGAGCCCCGGCGGCTGTTTCGTTTCAGCCCCACCGGAGAGCTGTTCACCATGTTCAGCTTTTTCGACCAATATGCCTATTCCCATTCCCTCTGGTCCCCCGACGGCTCCGCCCTCGTTATCACGGCCACCGAGGGACACGAGCCGGGCAGGCGGAACGGCAGTGTTCCGTCCGGCGGGCAGGTCTACGTCATCGACGTCAGCACTGGCGAGTCCCGGCGTGTGGCCTCGGGCAAGGCGGCCTTCTGGTCCTGGAACTGAGCCCCCATATGAAGAGCGGCGCAACGGGAGTAAACGGTCGCAGCCTGCAGGCCCTCATGGTCTTGGTGGCATCCCTTGCCGTCATCCTGGCCATCGCCTGCGGTGCACCCACGCCCACGCCCACACCGGAACCCGTCGACCCCAAGGAGGAGCTGCAGCGCACCGTACAGCGGCTGATTGACCTTCGATCAGCCTCATTCGACCTGGAGCACATCGTCGGCACCACCAATCTCCTGCCCGGTGTCATCATGCACCGTGCCTATGGCCGGGCGGTGGTGCCAGGTCAGTTCGAGGTCACCGTCGAGTCCGAGCTGCTCTTCCCTCGCTCCTACCTCGAGATTGGCATGATCAGCGTCGACGGTGCCGCGTACATGACCAACGTCCTGAACGGAGAATGGGCTGAGGTGCCCCCCGGTTCCCTCCCCATCAACCTGGCCGACTTCGGCAGCACCCTGGCCGGGATCGTTGATAAGGTCCAGGACCCCGAACTGTTGGGCGAAGACGAGATTGGTGGAGTACGAGCCTACCGGATTGCCGGTGATGTCATGTCCGAGGACCTGGTGGTCCTTGTGCCTGCCGCAGCCACCGGATACCGGGTGGCCCTCGAAATCTGGATCGAAAAGGAAACCGGAGCCCTCCGGCTGGCCCTCATAACCGGCCAGGTCGTCGCCACCGATGTCATCGACGCCCAGCGCAAGCTGACCCTTGATGACATCGATCAGCCCGTCACCATCTCCCCACCTCCCGGACTCGGAGCCGACTCCTGACCTCCTTGAGAACCGTTCCGATTCTCCCTCCCCCGCAGAAGGAGGGTTCCGAATCTGCCCCCTCGCAGAGGGTTCCGATTCTCCCTCACCCTCAGAAGGGGAGTTCCAAATCTCCCTCCCCCTCAGGGGGAGGGTTGGGGTGGGGGTGAAACGTTGCGGTCAGCACCCTCGCATCCCGCGAGCACAAGCCCACACCCTTACCTACCCCCAGAGGGAGAAGGAACAACCCGGAAACTCTCCCAAAACCCGCCCACTCACCCAACCCGTCATCCCCGCGAAAGCAGGAATCCAGGGGCCCAAGCCGGTAACAGCTCAGAGCCACCGGAGCGCAACGAAGGCCGTCATTCCCGCGAAAGCGGGAATCCAGAGGCCCGAGCCGGTAAGTGTACAAAGCCACTTGATCAGGATCGCTTTGAGATAGCTTCCAAGAGGGTGTGTGCCAAGGTCATTCGCAACCAAGACCGTCATTCCCGCGAAAGGGGGAATCCAGAGGCCCAAGCGCGATTCCAGGTTCACGGTGCCCCTCTCCCGCACCATGGAGAGCCTTTGCTGGACTGGTCGTGACCTCTGAGTCCGCCACGCAGGGGCCTTCTGAAGTCCGAGAGTTCTCCACCTGGGCAATCCTCGCTATCGCGGGCTTGGGGACATTCATCACGGCCCTCGACCAGACCGTCGTAGTTACCGCCCTCCCCAGCGTCATGCTGGACCTCAAGATCCCCATTACCCAGATCGACCGGGTGTCGTGGATCATCACCGCATACCTGCTGGGCTACACCGTGGTCATGCCCCTCATCGGGCGCCTCGGCGACGTCTACGGTTACCCACGGGTTTACCAGGCGTCCCTCGTCGTCTTCTGCATTGGCACCAGCCTCGTGGCCGTGGCCCAGAGCTTCGAGTTCATGATCGGCGCCCGAGTCATCCAGGCCATCGGCGGTGGCGCCACTGTCCCCCTCGGAATGGCGCTGGCAACCTCCCTGGTTCCTCCCGAGAAGCGGGCCTTCGCCCTCGGAGTGGTGGGCGGCGCCGCCGAGGCCGGCTCCATGCTCGGCCCCGCCTACGGAGGCATCATCGTCGAGCTGTCCAGTTGGCGCTGGATCTTCTGGCTGAACGTACCCCAGAGCGCCATAGTCTTCGTCGCCCTCATGCGCCTGCCCAACCGGCGTACTCCGGGCGCAAGAGTGGACTACCTCGGCGGGATGCTGCTCATCGCGTCCCTCCTCCTGGTGTCCCTCGCCCTCTCCCGCAGTGACCTGTTCACCATCCAGTCCCCGGTGCCCTTCATCCTGGCCGTGGCCGGTCTGGGATTTGGCGGTATCCTTGTCGCCGTGGAGCGGCGGACCCTGCAGCCCCTCCTGGCCCATGTGTTCCTGAGGTCCTGGGCTTTCATCATGGCCAACTTCACTCAGGCCCTTGTGGGTGTGGCCCTGATCCTGGCGATGGTCACCGTCCCGCTGACCGCCGACACCGTGATGCAGAAGGACCCATTCACCGGCGCCATGTGGCTGCTGCGAATGACCGGTGTCATACCCTTGGCCTCGGTCGTGGGCGGCTGGCTCCTTCCGAGGGCTGGCGAACGTATCCTCACCGTCGCAGGCCTTCTGATGGTTGCCGCAGGCCTCTTCCTATGCTCCCTCTGGGAGATCGGCGTCGACGACCCCGAGCTCACCCTGCAGCTGCTACTGGCCGGCGCCGGGTTCGGCCTCGTAATCGCCCCCATCCTGCACCGGGCCCTGCAGGCCGTTGGCAAAGACTACCGCGCCACCGCCGCATCCTTCGTGACCGTGGCCCGTATGATGGGCATGACCCTCGGCCTCGCCGCCATGTCCGCCTGGGGCGTCGAACACTTCCAGGTACTGACCTCCGACCTCGTCCTGCCCCTCGCCCAGGCCGGAGAGTCCACCGAGGCCCTGAACGCCCGCGTAGCGCAGTACACCGAGGACGTGAACACCGCCGGCCTGACGGTATTCCGCGCCTTCTTCCGCACCGCCGCCATCATCTCCCTGGCCGCCATCCCCTTTGCCCTCCTCAACGGAGGCCGTGAGCGAGGCGACCGGGCGGATTGACATTCGATAGACGACTCATTACGGTTTCTTCTCTAGGCTATTTGGGGGAAATTTTAGATGGCCGTCGCTTTGGAACTAATCCCCATCAGTGATTCGCATCGTCTGAAAAGCCTCGGCGGGCCTGCATGGGTGGCCCAGGATCTTCGTGACTACCGGAGGAGGTTACTCTTCCTGGACGCTAACCATGCCGAGTTGGTAAAAAAATATCCTGACCAGTGGGTGGCTTTAGCCTCCAACGGAACGCTGGTAGCCGCGCCGACTATGACGGAGATAATTGAAAAACTGGAACGGAAGGGGCTTCACAAGAACAACGCCGCGACGAAATTTATGGAAACGCCTCCTCGTTTGTTGATTCTGTGATCCAGGCTTATTTCGACCAACGTGGGCGGCCTTTTATCGAAGGCCGTCTTGTCATTGAGCGCCTGGAGATTGACGGACGAGTCCAATTCTTGGTGGACACGGGAGCTGACTCAACGGTATTGCATCCCACGGACGGGGAGCGGCTCAATTGCCGCTTTGACCTTTTGGGGAGCCCGCGGAGTGTTGGCGGTGTCGGAGGACAGCAGGACTACTACCCGAAGATGGGGCAATCATTATCTTCTCCGGAGAAGGTGTGGTGTACAGGTTCACAGACATCAGAATGAACATAGCCAAACCTGCGCTTGGCAATCGCAATCTGCCTTCCCTGGTAGGTAACGATGTGCTGGGACTCTTGCGTATGGACTACCATCGCAGCGCTGGATTGCTCAGGCTTTACCACTCCGACTGATTCTAGCAGCCCGTCCGAGAAACGGGGTTGGTGAGCCGTTGAGGGTATGATGGTCGGAGCATTAGACGAGCGGAGCGGTCGATGAGCAAGACCTACCTTCCCTACGATCCGGACCAGCAGTTGCTGCTGCCCGCGGCACTGCAGGAATGGCTGCCCGAGGCCCACCTGGCCTACTTCATCTCCGACGTGGTGGACCAGCTGGACCTCTCGGCCATCACCGCCCGCTACGAGCAGGAAAGGCGGGGCGGCCCTCCCTACCATCCCAGGATGATGGTCAAGGTGCTGCTTTACGGCTACTGCAACGGCGTGGCCTCCTCGAGGCGCATCGCCCAGAGGCTCCACGAGGACATCGCCTTCCGGGTGCTGGCGGCCAACAACACGCCGGACTTCCGCACCGTCTCCGATTTCCGCAAGGACTATCTGGAGGCGTTGGCCGATCTGTTTTTGCAGGTGCTGGAGCTTTGCCGACAGGCAGGACTGGTGAAGCTGGGGCACGTGGCCCTGGATGGGACCAAGGTGAGGGCCAATGCCTCCAGGCACAAGGCGATGAGCTACGGGCGGATGAAGGAGAGGGAAGGGCAGTTGTCTGCGGAGGTGGCGGAGTTGTTACGGAGGGCCGGAGAGGTGGACGATGACGAGGACCGCAGGTACGGCAAGGACAAGCGTGGGGACGAGTTGCCGGAGGAACTGGCCTTCCGGGAGAGCCGGCTGCGGAGGATAAGGGTGGCCAAGGCGGCGCTGGAGGCCGGGGCCCGGGCAGAGGCAGAGCAGGCCGAGACCGAAGGACGGAATCGTCCCGGGGTGCCTGATGACAAGGCGCAGCGGAACTTCACCGATCCCGACTCCCGCATCATGCCCGGCCCGGGAGGGAGGGACTTCCAGCAGTCTTACAACTGCCAGGCAGTGGTGGACAGCGACCACCAGGTGATTGTGGCGGCCCGTGCCACCAACCAGCCCTCGGACAAGGGGCAGGCGGTACCCATGATTGAGGAGACCATCCTGAACGCGGGCGCGGTGCCGAAAGAGGTATCCGCCGACGCCGGGTACTACTCGGCCAAGGCGGTGGATGGGCTATACGCCCTTGGTGTCGACCCGTTCGTCGCGCCGGAGAAGACCCGCCACGGCTGGGTGGTTCCGCCCGCGCCCCGTGGCCGCATACCGAAGGGACTGTCCACCAGGGAACGGATGCGACGTAAGCTGCGGACGAAACAGGGACGTGAACGCTACGCCCTCCGGATGGAGACGGTGGAGCCGGTGTTCGGCCAGATCAAGCAGGGCCGGGGCTACCGGCAGTTCCTGCTGCGGGGTCTGGCGAAGGTGAACCGGGAATGGCTGCTGATCTGCGCCGGCCACAACCTGCTGAAGCTGTTCCGGTATGGGGCCGGGATGTCCGGCAGGGTGGGAGGCAAAGGCGCCACTGGGAACAACAGGGCCACGTGCCGGGCCATGGGCAGCGGGATTTTCAAGCGACAATCCGCATGTGCCTATCCGCACCACGCACGAACTGTTGCTGCAGGGTAATCCCGGCTGACCGACACCGCCAGTTGGTCAATTCTCAGACGGGCTGCTAGGCCGATGTGCCGGAGACAATTTCCTTGCTCATCGCCACGGGAAAGTGCGACTCACTGGGCGGCTCAGACCGGAAACGCCGCCTCCAGCCGCTGCACCTGCGCCTCGGTCAGCCGCCAGCCCGACGCACCGCAGTTCCCCTCGGTGCGCCCTACGCCATTGGTCTTGGGGATCACCACCACCGGCGGACGGGTCAGGCACCAGTTCAGCGCCACCTGAGCCGGGGTCTTCCCCGCCCCTCGTGCCACGCCTTCCAGTGCCTCCCAGTTGCGTCCGGCGCGCACCCGCGGACGCACCGCCAGTGACCCGTCGGCCAGCGGCGTGTACGCCATCACCGTGATGCCGCGCTCCTCGCAGTATGGGATCAGGTCCCGCTCGATCCCCCGCCGCTTCAGGTTGTACAGCACCTGGTTGCAGACGATGGTGTTGTTGGACATCGCCGCCTGGGCTTCCTGCATCTGCGCCACCGAGAAGTTGCTCACGCCGATGTAGCGCACCATCCCCCGGTCCACCAGCTCCTCCATCGCCCGCATCGTCTCCGCGATGGGCACGCTGTTGCTGGGCCAGTGGATCTGGTACAGGTCGATCACATCGTCGTCCAGCAGCCGCAGGCTCTTCTCCGCCGCCCGGAGCACCTCGTCGTAGCGAAGGTTGCTGCCCAGCACCTTCGTTGCCACGAACACCCGGTCGCGCATGCCCTTGATGGCCGCCCCCACGGCGTCCTCGGTACGGTACATCTCCGCCGTATCGATCAGGTTCGCCCCCAGCTCGACGCCCCGCCGCAGCGGCTCCGGCCCGCCCCGGTACTTCCAGGTTCCCAGGCCCACCTCGGGAATCATCACTCCCGTCCTCCCCAGTTCCCGGTATTCCATCGGCCCCTCCGGCTCCGCAGGATGCAGGATGTATCCGGCTATGTTATACCAGTCTGGTTAATTAACAGGGCTTTTGCCACGAGGTGCAGGAATGGAATTTCAGGACTACGAGAATTTCGTTAACAACAACCACCGGGGAGTCATCACCACCTACCGACGCAATGGGACAGGTCACACCAGCATCGTCGTATGCGGCGCCTACAAGGGCAAGGCGGCCTACGTCATCGTCTACGGCAGCTCGGTCAAGGTTCGCAACCTGCGGAACGATAAACGCTGCACCATCATGGCCGTCAGCGAGGACTGGCGCAGCTGCGTCAACGTCGAGGGCCCGGCGACGACGATGAGCTACCACGACACCGACGCCGAGACCATGCGCGTCGAGCTCCGTGAGGTCTTCCGCGCCTGCAGCGCCCACGGCGACCACCCCGACTGGGAGGAATACGATCAAGCGATGGTCAACCAGGACGGCGTAATCGTCCTCGTGGAGCCTGAGCGAATCTACGGCCGCATCCGGGGCTAGGCGTCCGAGAACGTGTGACTGCGGGGTGCTATAAACCCCGCGGTCGGAACACAGCGCAGGGAGCCAGGTCTCTTGCCACCAAAAGTCAGGGAAGCAATCCGCATCGTGCAGGATGACGGGTGGTATCATGTGAGAACACGAGGCAGCCACCGTCACTTCAAACATCCGGTAAAGCGGCAATTGGTTACCATTCCCGGAAACTTGGGAGAAGACCTCCGACCGGAAACTTGGAGAAGCATTCTAAAGCAGGCAGAGTTGCCAAGAGATATTTGGCCATGAAATACACTGTGGTTATTGGGGAGACTCCCAACAATTACTCAGCATACTCACCTGACGTGCTCGGTTGCGTATCAGTAGGGAAAACTCCCGAAGAAATGAGGGAAATGATACGGGAGGCCCTTGAATTCCACTTCGAAGGAATGGAGTTTGATGGAGATCAGATTCCAATTCCTTCATCTGTGGTCGAAACGATTACGATTGAGGGTCGGAATTACTTGGCCGTCTACGAGAAGGACCTCGACGGTTTTTGCGCCTATGTCCCCGACTTCCTGCCGGAATGTGAGGTTACCGGCGGTTCGGTTGAGGAAGCCCGGCAGAATCTCAGGAAGGCCGTCGCCGACTATCTGGCAGCAATGGAACTAAAGGGAGAACAGTTGCCGGAGCCGTCATCGTGGGCCGAGACGATGGAAATACCCCACCCAAGCGAGGTTCCCGCCTAGCCCACCCCCAGCGACGCGTCCGCCAGGCACACCAGGTCCCCCCGCTGGTTCGTCCCCCGCACCCGGCACTCCACGATCCCACGGTCTCCCTCGCGCCGCCGTCCCGTAACCTCGCCAGCGAAGGTCACCGTGTCCCCGCTCCGGAAGGGTGTGATCGCCCGCATCAGCAGCGACCCGCCGTTGTAAAAAGCCTCAGGCGGAAACGAAAGCTGCAGCATCTGGTCCACGTACGACATCGTCGCCGGCCCCGAGTTCACAATGCTGCCGAAAATGTTCTGTCGGGCGAACTCCTCATCAGTATGGATGTTGCTTTCGCTGGGCGGCCGTCCCGCCAGACGGAAGGCGCCGCGGCGATTTATTACGTCCTGTCTTTCGGTGATGCTGAGTTCTGCCAGCGCTGTCCCCTCCACCGCCGAATCGAAGTCCAGCAACTTCCGCGATGACGCTGGTCCTGAGCCTGTCGAAGGACCGGGGCGTGTCCCCTCCCCCTGAGGAGGAGGGTTGGGGCGGCCGGAACTCGCGGGCACTTCGCGCTGTCCCTTGGCGTAGTCGAAGATGCAGGTGTAGTCGTACTCGACGGCCTTTATGCCGTGTTGGTTGATTCCCTCAACGTGGAAGGTCACGAATCGGCTGCCCCGCCGCTCGTATTTCTCCAACACCCCTCGCGTGCCGGTGATGACGTCTCCGACGCACACGGGCTGGTGCCAGCGGATTTCGCACTTCGCGAATGGAGTCTGCTTTCGGGCGGTCCGCGACTGCTCGAAGCCGACGAACCCATTTGCTTCCGCGATCTCCTCCCGCAGCAGCACGGCGTAGCTCAGCACCATCGTTGGCATTGCCAGTATCGGGGATGGTCCCCTATAGCGAGGGTCGTCGTTGAGGGCCACCTCTGCGTACCCGGCGACGTTTTCGGGGGTGATCGCCACCGTCGTTTCCGCGCCCCGTTGTCCCGCCTCAACTACGTCATAAGTCCACAGCCGTTCCGCCATTTCAACCATTATCGCTACTCCATCAGGTTCTTTTTATTGTCGGCAAACCCGTTGGTCCTGAGCCTGTCGAAGGGCCGCCCCTTCATGGTTCGACTAGCTCACCACGAACGGACTCGCAAGGTTGCCATGGAAAACTAGAAGACCCTGACTACTCCATGCCAGTGCCTGCCGCTACCTGAAATCCGTCAGGTTGTTGGTGTCCGGCCCCGAGGTCGGTACATGATCGAGCACCTGCCGTATCAGTCGTGGCGTATGCGCCGGGTTGTTCGGGTCCAGGTGCCGGGTGGCCGCTTCCACGTAGGGCTGGCTGATACGCCCGAGATACGCCGAGACGCCCTCCGCACGAATGGCCTTGAGGGCGTCGGAGTAGAACGAAAATATGTGGTTGCTTCCCAACTGTAGGCCAGCCCCCACCGCTCCCGCAGCAACCAGTGTTGAGACCGCCAGCAGCGAATGCTTCTGCTCTCTCGCTGCGTCGTTCAGTTGCGCGAACACTTCGGCCAGCCGTTGCGGCCCCGGAATCAGCTCGGCGTGCTCCCGCAGCAGGGCAACGCCGTCTCGCATGTCCGCGATGGCCGCAGGCGGGATGTCAATGGCGTCCGCCGCCTGGCTGGAAGCCCCGTCCAGCACGGTGAGCAGGTCGTTGACCGTGGAGACATCGGTGCTTTCTGGCATCACTCCCACGTGCTTGAGTTCCCCGACAAAGGCGTGGAGATAGGCGCGAGTCCCGTTGGTCGCATCGGAGGCTGCCGCAAGGAACCACAGGGGCGAGAATCCCACTGTGAAGACGCACCCCATCTCCACCACGTTGCCGGCGACCTTGCGTTTCACCAGTTCCGGGGCCGGCATCTCCTCTGGAAAACGCCCTTCAACGCCGCCCACAAATTCCACCGTTATCCTGAAGGGACGCGCGATCGTACACTGGTAAAACTTCGAGCCCCGCGCCACCGTCGGCAGAATATGGTCCGCGGCTTCCAGCAGCAGTCCGCCGCCACCGGCCGCCGTGGCGCGCAGCAGCCGCTCCGGCAGCGACACCACATACCCCGCCAGCGATCCCCTGCCTTCCGGTCTGGACGCGCTCGCTTCCGACTGGTCCAGGCTGGGCCGTTCGGTCGATTCAGGCATGGGCCCCCCGAATTGCAATCCGTGAGTATTGACGATGCTGAAGCCGGTCCCGCCGCCCTCGGCACCTGCAGGACGGTTCTTGCTTGTGCGCTTTCCAATCATAAGGCCCAGTGTCAACGAAGGTCAGGGTTCAAACCAGGGCCATCGCATTTGGAAATGAAATCCCCTCTCCCTTGAGGGAGAGGGTTAGGGTGAGGGTGAAATCCCTCGCATCAGACAGCGCCGCCGCCCTCTCGGCCCATATTTTTGACGCTTCTTACACTGGTTGGGACGTACGAAGTCCGGCTAAACGGGAATGCCAGAAACTCGGAGTCCAAATGCGATAGCCCAAGGGTTCAAACGTACCAAGCTTGTTGGCTCTTTATTTTGTCTGAATCAGGATTCACCGGATTAACGGATGAGCAGGATGGGAGCCCCATCAGCGAAATCCCAGAATCAAACGAATCACAGTTCAGACAACTACATTGCAATCGTCCTGATTGCTGACACTCGACCCCTTGCCATCCATCAGGACTCTGGGTACCATTGATGAATGCAGTTATCGAACATAAGTGCTTCCGTCGAAGGTTTTCTGCCACCCCTAGAAAGCCGCGAAAGAAAGCCGCGAAATCAAAATTCCCACCGGACTGGCAAAGCCCATCGTGACGGGAAATAGCAGAGAATGTTAGATAATGACAGACTTATTTGAAAAAAAGAGAACTTGATTCGACACCTCTGTGAGACGAATGCCCAAGTCGAAAAGACCGCAGTCTGGACTGATGAACCGCACCGTATCAGCACGGCGCAGCCCCCGGCGCGCCCGGCCGCACCCGCAGCCCCCTGAGCGTCTCGCGGTCGAACGGGTTGCCCCCCGACTGCAGCGTCCCGATCCACGACTCCCGGCTTGGCCGGAAATGGGGACGGCAGCTCTCCTTCACCGAGGCATCCACCCACGCCACGAACGCCCGGAAGTCGTCGGTGGACTCATCGCTCCTCCCCATCACGCCGTAGACCAGCCCCCGGCTGTCCCGCGACGGCCCGTCCGGGTCGTCCTCCAGCGCCAGGTTGCAGTACGGCAGGGCTTCCTCCGGCCGCTGCTGCACCTCCAGTTGCCAGCACAGCGTGTTGCTGAACGCCGGATTGCGGGGCTCCCGCTCCTGCGCCGCTCTCAAATCTGCGTTGGACCGCTCCCAGTCCTCCAGGTCCGAGTACACCAGCCCCCGGTTGTAGTACCCCGCCGCGGCCTCCGGCGACAGCTCGATGGCCTTCGTGAAATCGGCTATGGCCCGCTCGGTATCGCCGTCCTCTCCGCGCTGCAGGTAAGCACTGCCCCGGTTCACCCACGCCGTCGCCAGTTCCGGGTCGATGTCGATCGCCTCCTCCAGGTCGTCGAAGGCCAGGTCCAGGTCGTCGTCGTTCCCCCGCGCCAAATACGCCGCCGCCCGGTTCACATAAACGCCCGACCCCTCCGATCCGGCATCGATGGCCCGCTCAAGGTCTCGCAGTGCCCGGTCCAGGTCACCCGGCTGGCCCCGCTCCATGTAGGCTACGGCCCGGTTGAAGTACGGGCCGGGCATTCGCGGGTCCAGTTCCGACGCCCGTGTCAGGTCCCTGATTGCCAGGTCCTCGTCCCCCGGCCTGCCTCGCTCCAGGTAGGCCAGGCCCCGGCTGCTGTAGGTGTCCGCCGATCTCGGCTGCACCGTCAGCACCTGGGTGAACCGCCAGATGGCCTCGTCCAGGTCGGCATACTTTCCGCCCAGGTACGCGTGCCCCAGGCGGTAGCGCAGGTTCGCCAGCGCCGCCGGATCGGACGGAGGCTGCTCCAGCGCCCGGATCAGCACCGTCTTGGCCAGGTCGAACTCCTCCTGCTCCAGGTACAGTTGGCTGAGGGTCAGAAGCGCCACGGACCGCACCTCGGCCGTGAGGTCGATGTTGATGGACGTCGGCAACTCCGACGGCGACGATGCGATGTCCACCACCTGCGGCCCGAAGGACTCGCTCTCCGTTCGTGTTGAAGTCAGGTTGGCCAGCACCCGCCCGCTGTCGTACTCCCCCCAGATCACGATGGCGGCCCCGGATCGCTCCCCCGCCGAAGACGCCTCCCCCTCGCCTGTCAGGGCCTCGGGCCACTCCACGGTCCTCACATCCGTCAGCCCGGCAGTAACGATCTCCCGGTCAATGCTGGTCCGGAGGCGCCCCCGGATGTTGAACCCCTGCTGCCCCGCCGTGTAGTTGGCGAAGGGTGCGATCACGATCAGCGACTCGTTGGCCGAGGCGACGGGAAAGTCCGGGCCGCTGGCGGGAAGCCGGGAAATGACGATGAAAACGGCAACCGCGACTGCTGCCGCCACAACCGCCGCTCCGCCTGCTACGCGAAAACCGCGCCGGCGCCTGCCGTTCCCGGCAACCGTGGGCGCCTGTGTAACGTTGACGATGGAGACCGTTGAGGGCTGGGGCCCGGCCGGTGCCACGGCGACCGCCTGCGACTCCGCCGGCCCGGGTGCAGGGGAAACAGGTACAGGTGAAACGGGTGCAGGGGGAAAGCCCTCAGGCTCGAACTCCGCCGACACCAGCAGGTCGTCCCGCTCCTCCGGCGTCAGCCGCAGCAACTCTGCGCAGCGGAGCACGTCCTCCCGGTACCGGGGCCTTGAGGTTACCCCCTCTTTCCACCGGATCAGCGTCAGTCGGCTGACCCCGATGCGCCTCGCCAGGTCCGAATCACCTATCCCGGACCGCTCGATGTGGCCGGTCAGAAGCTCGCCGAAAGTTGGCAAGTGATACAACTCCGCTACACAATACAGGCGGAATGTTACACATCTGTCGTCCAATGTACACCCGGTGAAAGGCCAGAATCGCCATTGCCAAACCAAATTCATGGAGGCAATGAGATGTACCAGATCCTGATCAAGGCATTCGCGCCCCTGGCAATGGTGCTGTTGCTGGCCGTCATGGCCTGCGGCGGCGAGGCAGCACCCCCCACCCCGGTCGGAGTCACGCGAGTGGCGGCCCCGGCGGCCACGGCCGCCCCCGCTGAGGCCCCGGCGGCCACAACGGCCGCCCCCGAAGCCACCACAGCTCCGGCAGCCCCCGCAGGGGAAGCGGGGGCCGCGGCCCCCGCGCAGGAACAGCCAGTTTTCGTGGAGACCGAGTCCGAACAGCCCGAGGGCTTCAATACCATCGGCGGCTCCGCCACCGTCAACGACGCCGCCTACGACCTGACCTTCTTCCAGCACTACGGCGTCAACCCCTTCATAGACACGGAGGACGACCAGTTCTCCACCTTCGCCATCGATGTGGACACCGCGTCCTACACCGTCGCCCGCAAGTTCCTCGACGACGGCTTCCTCCCCGACCAGAACGCCGTCCGCGTCGAGGAGTTCGTCAACTACTTCGACCAAGGATACGAGGTACCCACCGAGGACGCCTTCGCCATCCACATCGAGGGCTCACCCTCGCCCTTCGGCGGCAGCAGCCACTGGCTGATGCGCGTCGGCCTGCAGGGCAAGGACCTCCTCGAAGAGGAGCGCCAGGACGCCACCTTGGTATTCACCATCGACATCTCCGGCTCCATGGCCCGCGAGGACCGGCTGGGCTTGGTCAAGCAGTCCCTCCACCTGCTGGTGGATGAGCTCCGCTCCGACGACAAGGTCGCCATCGTGACCTACGGCGACCGAGGCTCGGTCCTGCTCGAGGCCACCGAAGGCCGCAACAAGGGCGAGATTCTGCAGGCAATCGACTCCTTGCAGTCCGGTGGCTCAACCTATGTCGAGGACGGCCTGAAGGTCGCCTACAGGCTGGCCGTCGACGAGGTCGAGCCCGGCCGCATCACCCGAGTCATGGTCCTCTCCGACGGAGTGGGCAATGTGGGCAACACCGGCCCCGACTCTATACTCAACCAGATCCAGGAATACGTAGACCAGGGCGTCACCCTCACCACCATCGGCTTCGGCATGGGCAACTACAACGACATCCTGATGGAGCAGCTCGCCAACGACGGCGACGGCGCCTACTACTATGTCGACGCCCTCTCCGAGGCTCAGCGCATCTTCGTTGACGACCTGACCGGCACCCTCCAGTTCATCGCCAAGGACGCCAAGGTCCAGGTCGACTTCAACCCCGACACCGTTAGCCGTTACCGCCTCCTCGGCTACGAGAACCGCGACGTGGCCGACGAGGACTTCCGCAACGACGCCGTCGACGCGGGAGAGATCGGCGCCGGCCACAGCGTCACCGCTCTCTACGAGCTGAAGCTCCGCGAGGGCGCCGAAGGCACCCTTGGCACCGTCTACATGCGCTACGAAGACATCGGCATGAACGAGATCGTCGAGATCAACCGGGAGCTTCAGAGCACCGACCTCGCCGTCTCCTTCGAGGAAGCCTCCTCCCGCTTCCAGCTCTCCGCCGTCGTGGCCGAGTTCGCCGAGGTACTCCGGGGCAGCTACTGGGCCAAGGAAGGTACCCTGCAGGCAGTGGCCGAAGAGGCCCAGCGCCTGCAGCAGCTCCTCCCCGAGTCCACCGACGTCGCCGAGTTCGCCAGCCTTGCCGCCCAGGCCGCCGCCCTGGAAAGCGAGACCAACAGCTAGCAGCCCCATCCGATGCACCCCTGCACAAGAAACACCCCCTTCCCAGTCAACGGGAAGGGGGTGCTCGCTTGCCTGCAAGAATTTTAGCTTGGCCGAAGGTCTCCCCTGTGTTCCACCCCCAGGGAGGCCGGTTCGTGCTTCTAGCGTGCCTTTAGTAGGTTGGGATGCTATAGAGTCCGGGCCCTGCGCCAACCCGCTCGCCGATCACGCCGCCCTCACCTTCCCGGCAGGGAATGGCGGGGAAGCACTCCTGAATGGTCTGATAGCCGGCATTCTCCAGACTCGGGATACCGTACGAGCCGCGTCCCTCTGTCGCCTGCTCCCCGATCACGCCGCCGTCATTTAGCCAGCAGGGAACGCCCAAAAAGCATCTATTCTCGACTGTCTCCTGCCAGGAGCCTGCTCCACCGTTTTCGAGGTTGGGGATGCCCTGGAAGGCACCCTCTGCGGCCCCCTCACTGAAAAAACTGATTCCGCTGGTTCCGAAGCAAAGGTTCAGGGGCACGCACCACTGGTAGCTCAGAGTCTTCTCCGCCGTGGGCTGAACAATGGGCCTGACTGCGATTGCAACTCCCTCGCACTCCTCGGATGCGGTGTAGGGACACTCGAAGTTGGACCTGGTGCCGTCCGCTGACACCGCGGCCGGGCCGTGGAGGCTGGACCAGAGAAGTCCGGTCATTCCCACCAAAATGGCTAACCCAACGAGGATCACCCATCTACCAACAATACTCTCTCCTGTCTCGTTCATTTTGGATCCCTCCGCGCACTTATAAAGACTCTCGATAATCTCTTGCAGGTATGATTCTTAATCTATCCGATTGATTATCTATATAAAATATCCTAATAACTCGGCATTGATTCGGAAAGGGGTTTGCGTGGAAAACATGTGCAGTCTTTGTGAAAACGATGTGAGTCTATCCAGCGGTGTCTGGAAACCATCTCAAACCTGCTGCGGCCCCCCACCCTAAAACTTGCGACGGCCCCCAACCGTAAAACTTGCCGCGGCCCCAACCGTCATTCCCGCGAAAGCGGGAATCCAGTGGCTCTGGCTGCAAAATCCGGAATGGCCCCGGAACTTGGTCGCTTTGAGATAGCCCCCTAATCCTTAAGATATTTCCCGCGAGACGAGCATTCTCAGTCAGAGTGGTCAGGCCAGGAACCGGCTACGGTATGATAGGGGCCAAACTCCATCGGAGGCGCAGAAATGAAGGTAGGATTCATCGGACTGGGAACAATGGGGGCCAGCATGGCCTACAACTGCCTGCAGGGCGGCAACGAGATGGTCGTCCACGACATCCGGCGGGAGTCCGCCACCCAGCACCTCGAAGCAGGCGCGGTGTGGGCCGATTCCCCCCGCGAGGTGGCCGAGTCCTCGGAGATCGTGTTCACGTCCCTCCCCGGCCCCACCGAGGTTGAGGCCGTGGGCTTGGGCGAAGACGGCATCCTCGAAGGCATGAGCGAGGGCAAGGTCTACTTCGATCTCAGCACCAGCACCCCCACGCTCATCCGCCGCATCCACGAGCAGGCCGCCGCCCGCGGTATCCATGTCCTCGACGCTCCGGTCAGCGGCGGGCCGCGCGGGGCCGCTTCTGGGAACCTGGCCATCTGGGTCGGCGGCGACAAGGAGGTCTTCGACCGCTGCAAGCCCGTCCTCGACAGCATCGGCGACAAGGCCTACTACGTTGGCCCCATCGGCTGCGGCGCCATCGCCAAGCTGGTCCACAACTGCACCGGCTACATCGTCCAGGCCGCCCTCGCCGAGGTCTTCACCATGGGCGTCAAGGCCGGCGTCGAGCCCCTTGCACTCTGGCAGGCCGTACGCAAGGGCGCCCAGGGCCGCCGAGGTACCTTCGAGGGCCTCGCCGAGCACCTGCTGCCTGGCAAGTTCGACCCGCCCGACTTCGCTCTCCGTCTCGCCCGGAAGGACGTCGACCTCGCCGTCGGCGTGGGCCGCGAGTACGACGTCCCCATGCGCCTGGCCCAGCTCACCCTCCAGGAGATGACCGAGGCCCTCAACCGCGGCTGGGGCCACCGCGACTCCCGCGTCGCCATGCTCCTCCAGGAAGAGCGCGCCGGCGTAGAGGTCCGCGTAGACGAAGCCCTGCTCAACGCGCTGCTTGAGGAGGAACGCCAGTCGGGGGGTTAGTGTAGTAAAATCGGCACTCATTAAACCTCAACCCGCAAGGCGAGGTTCATCCAATGGCAGACAGGGCAACGGGGATCAATCCCGCTATGCTTCGTTGGGCACGTGAACAGGCGGGGTATGCAACCGTCGATGCGGTTGCTGCCCGCCTGAAACGCCCTCCAGAGGAGATTGAAGCCTGGGAATCGGGCGCTAAGTTTCCGACGTGGCGCCAATTCGAGCGGATGGCGAGAGATCTTTATCGTCGCCCAACAGCTCTGTTCTTCCTGCCGTCCCCTCCAATGGAGAAAACTCCAGCTACAGAATTTCAACATCTTCCGAAAGGAATGATCGAGGATCTAGAACCGGATACTTGGTTTGCGGTCCGTCACGCCAAGGCACGCCAATTGGACTTGGCTGAATTGGCTCCGTTCGATGACTCACGTGAACGGCGGATTCTTGGGGACTTGACGGAATCCGCAGATCCTAACAATGCGCCTTCCATAGCAGCGGATGTCCGGGAATACTTGCACATCCAATTGGAGAGCCAATTGGATTGGCAATCAGAGCGGGTAGCTCTAGAAAATTGGCGAAACGCCATACAAGAGGCAGGGGTGTGGGTGTTCAAAAGACGTTTCAGACAGGACGACGTCGCTGGATTTTGCCTCTACGATCGGACTCAACCTCTGATCTACTTGAATAGTGGACAATCTGTTGGGCGGCAAATGCTTACACTTTTCAACCAGTTAGCGCACTTGATTTTCAAGACCAGCCACTTGGAGTGCTGGCAGATGGATCATTACTTGAGTGAGCTGAAAGGACATGACAGAGACGTCGAAATTGCTTGCGGTAGGATTGCAAGCGAAGTGTTGATTCCAACGGAGCATTTTTTGGAAAACGCTGCGTTCGGGGCGATGTCGGTCACAGATGAGCTAGCCTTGACGTCTGTCGCGCGCAAATACCGAGTGGGAAAGGAGGTTGTTCTACGAAAATATCTGGATCAAAAATTTATTGACCTACAGCAATACAACGAGAAGCTGAGGGAATGGAGCAAAGTGGAACCTTCTGAATCAGGAGGAAAAGGAGGCGGTAGCTTCTACGCGGTTCAACGTGCGAACCTAGGGGCGAAATATACGGGCCTAGTTTTCCGAGGCTATTACCAAGGTGCTTACGAGGTTGATCAATTGGTTGAATACCTTGATATAAGAGCTCCGAACGTCGTTAACTTGGAGAACTGGGAAAACTGGTTGTATAAAAACCTAGCTTCTAGATGACTGATTACTGCTTAGATACAAATACAATTAGCTCCGTATACCGCTTTTACTACAAGGATAGATTTCCTAGCTTTTGGGAAAACTTCAGCGAGTTAGTAAAGTCTGGGAGAGCGATTTCAGTGAGCGAAGTAGAAGTCGAGCTTTCTCGGAGTTCCGGACTTGTTTCGGCAGTGGAGGAATTGAAGCAACTGAATCAAGAATTTTTCTCCCTACCATCATCTTTGGAACAGGAATATGTAGCAGAAATATTCAGAGTCAGAAGGTTTCGCAGTATGCTAGGAGGAGGAGCTGCAGCTAGAGGATCCCCAGTGGCCGATCCATTCGTAATAGCCAAGGCTCGAGTATTCCCTGGAATGTACGTCGTAACCGAAGAAGCGCGTCGCCCCAATGCTGCAAGAATCCCTAATGTATGCGACCACTTTGGAATCGAGTGCATCAATCTGCAGGAATTGATGGAACGGGAGGGCTGGCAGTTCTAGCCGTCACCCGTCCACCGCAGGTTCGGACGCCGCGCCGCCAGCGCCTCGTCCAGCCGCGCCACCGGTGTGGTGTGCGGCGCGTCCTTGACCAGGTCCAGGTCCTCGTCGATCTCCGCGTTGATCTGCTTCAGCGCCGCCACGAAGTCGTCGATCGTCTCCTGCGTCTCCGACTCCGTCGGCTCGATCATCAGGCACTCCGGCACAATCAGCGGGAAGTACATCGTTGGCGCGTGGAAGCCGTAGTCCAGCAGCCGCTTGGCGATCTCCAGCCCTCCCGCGCCCCGCGCCTTCTGCCAGTCCGCGGAGAAGACGGCCTCATGCATGCAGGTGCGGTCGTAGGGCAGGTGGTAGACGTCCCGCAGCTCGTTCATCATGTAGTTGGCGTTCAGCACCGCGTTGCCGCTGATCGACGTGACGCCCGCAGCGCCCAGCGTCCGGATGTAGGTGTAGGCCCGCACCAGCACCCCGAAGTTTCCGTGGAACCCCGCCAGCTTGCCGATGCTCTCCTCCGGCGTATGGAGGTGATAGAAGGAGTGGCTATCGCCGCTCTGCCCTTCGTCAGGGTCGCCGCCCGACATGGAGACGAAGGTGTGCGCGGTAACCACAGGTGCAGCCAGGTAGGGCGCCAGCCGCTCGGTGGCGCACACAGGCCCCGCGCCCGGCCCGCCGCCGCCGTGGGGCGTGCTGAAGGTCTTGTGCAGGTTCAGGTGGCAAACATCGAAGCCCAGGTCGCCCAGCTTCACCCGGCCCAGCAGCGCGTTCATGTTCGCACCGTCCCCATAGACCAGGCCCCCCGCCTCGTGGACGATGCGGCACACCTCGACGATGTTGGTGTCGAACAGTCCCAGCGTGCTGGGCAGCGTGATCATCACCCCGGCCAGGCTGTCGTTGGCCACGTCGTGCAGCGCCTCGAGGTCCACGTTGCCCTGGCTGTCCGACGCCAGCTCCACCACCTGGAACCCGGCCATCGCTGCCGACGCCGGGTTGGTGCCGTGGGCGCTGTCGGGAATCGCAACCTTCGTTCGCCCGGTCTCGCCACGGGACTGCAGGTAGGCTTTGACCATCAGCATTCCCGCCAGCTCGCCGTGGGCGCCGGCCAGCGTGGCCAGGCTCACATCCGGCAGGCCGGTTATCTCAGCGAGGAACTCCTGCAGCCGGTGCAGCAGCTCCAGCGCCCCCTGTGACTGCGCGGCAGGCTGCATCGGGTGGATGCCGGCGAACCCGGGCAGGAAGGCGGTCTCGTCGTTGATCTTGGGGTTGTACTTCATGGTACAACTGCCCAGGGGATAGAAATGCGTGTCGATGGAGAAGTTGCGCTGGCTGAGGCCGGTGAAGTATTGCACAACCTCCGGCTCCGAAAGCTCCGGCAGCGGCAGGTCGTCCCGCAGCAGCGCCGCGTCGGGCAGCGGTTGCGGCGGCACGTCCGATTCCGGCAGCACTGCCCCGGCCCGCCCCGGCACGCTGCGCTCCATCAGCAGTTTGGAAGTGTCGCGGTTTCCGCCTTGACGCATTTCTCGATCTCCTGCCAGTAGTGCCCGACCGACCGGCTATTTTGTGGAGTCCCAGTGAGCCTCGGATAGTCGGATCCCCTCAATTAGACTATTGACTGCTCCAATATGCTGAGAAGTTCCCTCACCTTGGGGTAAGAGTGATACATAGAAGGAGCTCTCATCGTTTTCGGATCCTTCCGGGCCGTAGTTGGCTTTGTCTAAGATCAAGTACTTTGGAAGTGCCCCACCCAAGACATACTCAGACGATAGATATGCCATAGCGCTGTACTTATCCGGGGTGCGTAGTCGCCACAGCAGATAAGGGCTTTCATTGTCGGTTATATTCGTCATACATATCGCTTTGGGAGGGTCAGTTTCCGACGGCAACCGCGCACTCTCATCTGCCCGACCCATACTCCTTACGTCGTGCGTTAATCGTCTAGCAAGTAATCAGCTACA
The DNA here is from genome assembly GCA_965216065.1 of Dehalococcoidia bacterium. Taxonomy (GTDB): domain Bacteria; phylum Chloroflexota; class Dehalococcoidia; order Lucifugimonadales; family UBA3495; genus VXOI01. Next base: position 713,544 of record CBDCFB010000001.1, on the reverse strand, counting down.
CGGACGCAAGCGCCGCCGCCAGCTGGTCGATCTCGTCCTTGGTGTTCATCTCGGTAACGCAGAGCAGCATCCCGTTGGGGTAGCGGTCGCTGACATCCAGCCCGCCGAGGATGTTCTGCTCCATCAGCCGCCGGTTGATCTCCGCAGGAGGCGCCGGGCACTGGGCCACGAACTCCCGGAAGAACGGCGCTCCGCCGTTCCCTGAATAACCCGGCACCGAGTAGCCTGGCAGCGCGGCGATCTGCGATGCGGCGTACCGCGACTTCTGGTAGCACAATTCCGCCACCTGTCGCAGCCCGGATTTCCCCAGCGCCGACAGGTAGATGGTGGAGGCAAGTGCGTAGAGCGCCTCGTTGGTGCAGATGTTGGACGTCGCCCGTTCCCGCCGGATGTGTTGCTCCCGCGTCTGCAGCGTCAGGACATACCCCGTCTCGCCGTTGCGGTCCACGGTGCGGCCCGATAGGCGGCTGGGCATCTGGCGGATGTACTCCTGCTTCGTGGAGAACAGCCCCACATACGGCCCTCCGTAGCTGGGCGGAATCCCCAGCGGTTGCCCCTCACCTGTGACGATGTCGGCACCGTAGTGTCCCGGCGGCTGGAACATCCCCACCGCGATGGGGTCGCAGGACACCACCGCCAGCGCGCCCGCGTTGTGCGCAGTATCCACCTGCGCGCCCAGGTCCTCGATGCCGCCGTAGAAGTTGGGGTACTGGGTGACCAGGCAGGCCGTGGCATCATTGACGTCCGTCCCGGCGTCGCTGATCGTTTCCACCTCAAGGTTCTGGGGACGGCAGTAGGACTCAATGACAGCCCGGTATGCGGGCGACACCGTGTCCAGCACCGCAACTCGCTCGCGTCTGGTGACGCGGCAGGCCATCAGCGCGGCCTCGGCCAGGCTGGTGGCGCCGTCGTACATCCCGGCGTTGGCTACTTCCATTCCGTACAGATTGCAGATCAGAGTCTGGAACTCGTAAATGACCTGCAGCGTGCCCTGGCTGGCCTCTGCCTGGTAGGGCGTGTATGCGGTGATGAACTCGCCGCGGGTGACCAGCGATTTGACGATGGCCGGTATGAAGTGGTGATACGCCCCTGCGCCCAGGAAGGAAGGCCCGCTCCCCAGCGTCCGGTTCCGACCCGCCAGCGCCCCCAGCTCCCGCTGTATCTCCAGCTCCGACAGCGGAGCTGGAATGTTCAGCGGCGGGTTGCGGTGCTCCTCCGGTATGTCGGCGAACAGTTCGTCAATCGACGAGATGCCCAGCGAGGCCAGCATCCCCGCCTGCTCGGCCGGCGTGTTGGGAATGTAATGGGACTGGAAGTGCCCGTTTCCGCTGCCGTTGCCGGCGCTGCCCGAAGCCATCAGTGCTGCTCGGCCACATAGGCGTTGTATTCTTCCGAAGACAATAGCGAGTCCAACTCGGACATGTCGCTCATCGTCACGCGGATCAGCCACCCCTCGCCGAAGGGGTCGCTGTTGGTCAGCTCAGGTTGGTCGGTCAGGGCGCCGTTCACCTCGATGACCTCGCCGCTGACCGGCGAGTACAGGTCCGACACGGCCTTCACCGATTCCACCTCGCCCATCTTGCCCAGGTGCGAGACGGTGTCGCCGACCTTGGGAAGCTCAAAGTAGACAATGTCGCCCAGCTGGTCCTGGGCGAAGTGGGTGATGCCCACCAGCGCCCTGCTGGTCGCGGCATCCTCAATGATGATCCACTCGTGCTCTTTGGTGTAGCTGCGATCGCTGGGACTGCTCAAGGATTGACTGCTCCTTCTGCCAGCATCCGCAGCCAGACGTGCAGGCTAGGAGGGCTGGCTGGCTTTGGGTCGACGGGGGCGACGGTAATGAGGAAGTGCGGTAACGGTAATCTCCTCTATGAGACCCCGCTTATCCAGTTCGAGGATGGTTCCCGGGCGCGAAAATTCAGGAAAAACGTAGCCCATACCCAGGCTTGTGTCAAGCGTGGGCGAGTAGCAGCCGCTGGTCACCTGCCCCGCCGGCTGGCCCAGCACGGTGAGCGCGTAGGTCGCCCGCGGCGCCGACCGCCCCGGCATCTGCAGCCCGACCAGCGTGAACCCGACGCCCGTCTGGTGTTGCTTCACCAGCGCGTCCCGCCCGACGAAATCCTTGTCGAAATCGACGAACCGTTCCAGCCGGGCCTCAACGGGCGTGGTTGACTCGTCCAGCTCGTGGCCGTGCAGCGGCAGCCCCGCCTCGGTCCGAAGCACATCCCGTGCTCCCAGCCCGCAGGGGACCGCCCCGGCCTCCGTCAGCGCCTGCCAGATGTCCGCGGCGGCCGCAGCCGGTGCCAGGACCTCCACGCCGTCCTCACCGGTGTACCCCGTGCGTCCAACCAGGACCTCGGCGCCGCACATCCGCGTTCCCGTCCAGGCAAACGGCCGCAGCCCCTCCAGGCCGTTCTCCGTCAGTGCTGCTGCGATCCCCAGCGCCTCCGGCCCCTGGCATGCCAGCAGGGAGGTCTGCATCGTCTGATCGTCAAGGGTGACGCCCGCTTCCCCATTGCCCGTCAGCCATCCGAGCGACTTCTCGTCTCCGAACCGCTGTCCGATCACCTGCCCGAACCAGTCCAGCACCCGGGGCCTGTTGCCCGCGTTGGGGATCAGCAGGTACCGGTCTTCGGCCAGCTTGTAGAAGATCGTGTCGTCGATCACGCCGCCGCGCGTGTTGCAGATCAGACAGTACCGCGCCCGCCCCACGGCCAGCGTCGATGCCGACCCAGTCAGCGCCCAGTCGAGGAAGCCGGTAGCCGACGGCCCCGAGATGTACACCCGCCCCATGTGCGAAACATCGAAGAGCCCGGCGCCGGTCCGCACCGCCCGCACCTCGGCCAGTATGCCCTCCGGATACTGCACCGGCATGTCCCACCCCCCGAAGGGCACCATCCGCCCCCCCAGGGCCACATGCGTCTCATAAAGCGGCGTCCGCAGATTGATGGAGTCCAATTCAACTATCCCGATTCAAGTGGTTGTATTAAGCCATTATATGGCGCTAACCCGTTACTTCGATGATAAACAACGCAAGCATCTGCCGCAACTTTGGCGACCCCTGGAGTGCCGGATTTGGAAACTATCTTAAACCCTGCTGTGGCCCTCAATCCGTCATTCCCGCGAAGGCGGGAATCCAGTGGCGCTTGCTGATAAACACTCAAAGGAATCAGAGCGTGATCGTTTTGAGATAGTTCCTTATTGGCAGCAGACCATTAATGCCCAGTCATTGAATTGTCACGGGTTCCAACCTGCTGAAGCGATTGACCCGGTATATGAACGGCTTGGGAGTCGTGTCGATCGCCTCCAGCAGTCTCTCATAAGCATTGAGAAAGCAGCGCATCTTCTGCCACCGGGGAGCACTCGCCCCCCAAAGGTAGAAGCACCCCATCTGGTATTCGCGAATGGCCGACCGCTCCGGAGACCGGAGGTGGTGCATGCGGTCGTGTCCGATCAGCACCTATCCTCTCGACCCTACGACGGGCATCCAGTCGTCATCCCGGGTGTCTCCGGGAAAATGGTTCTGGAGGTATTCCACCGGCGTCGGCAGCCTCAATATTTCCAGTGCGCGCGGGAGGGCGGTTCCAACGTCTCGGTCAAAGAACAGTACCGGGGGCAACCCAAGGTCAGAAGTGTTAGCGGGGTCGACGGTCACTTAAGCTGCCTGCGGTGCATTATCCAGATCGACTCCCTCGAACCTGAGGCCGTATCGGATTTCGTCCTCGCTAAGGCCATAGTCGTCCTGCATTTCGGAGACGCTTTCGCCAGCATCCCAACGACCCTTCAGTGTCCAGGTGGGCACGCCGCTTACGCTCGGCGCTCCGAAGGATACTCTTGGGTCTATCACAACCGGACTTCTCCTGCTGTCCAGGTGCCATACAAGTGCGAGCCCGTTTTCATAATCGAACTGGTGGAAGCGGTCGCTCACGACTTCCTTCCAAGCGACTTGGCCCTGCCGATCGGCAGCAACCAGGCGCCCAATGGAGGCATCACCCTCGACGGTGCGCAGGTCGAGCAACACCTGGTGGCCCTCGGTCAGCCAGGAATACTCAGCAAAGGGATATTCGGACTTCAGCACCTGGGCTGCATAATCCCTGGCACGGCGGATGCGCTGCAACGGGACACCGAAATCACGAAATGTGGCTACAAACGCTACTTCGACCAATTCAAGATAGGACAGGTCCTCCCTTCTTGAGCGCCCCGGCAATGCTGCCCCTGCATTGCTCCCTCCAAAATGCCAATAGCTGACGGACCGAGCAGACACGCCCACATATCTGCCAGCATCAGAGACACGATAGGCTGGTAGATAAAGACGGCGGCGCCAGGGCGCGACTTCCGATTTGGCCTTCACTGTTGGCAAACCTTTACTGCTGTCTGTTACTCGTTCAACATTAGTTGCGGGGAGCCTGTTTGACAACTTCGTCCTTCAGCCCCGACCTTCGCCCTTCACTCCCCCGGCGCCAGCCGGAACCGCCACAGCGCCGCCGACAGGAACACCGCGGCAAACACCAGCAGCGCCACCATCGATGGCAGCACGTCCCCGAACTCCGCACCGAACAGCATCAGCCGGTTCAGCGCGTCGTTGGCCCACCCGTGGGGCGTCAGCTTGGCCAGCGACTGCATGAACGGCGGCGTGATGAACAGCGGCCACCAGCTCCCCCCGATCGGCGCCAGCACCAGCGAGGTCAGCACCCCCGCCGCCGATGCCGTCCGCACGTTGCTCACGAAGCTGGCCAGCAGCACCCCGAACGCCGCCGATGCCACCACCATAAGCAGCGACAGCAGTATCACAGCAGCGGGCGAGGCGCCCAGGTCGATGTTGAACGCCAGCGCACCGACCACCCACATCACGATGACCTGCACCACCCCGATGATTCCACCGGCGAGGAACTTGCCCACGATCAGCGACTCCCGCCTCACCCCGTTGGCCATCAGCCGCTCCAGCGTGTGCGTCTGCCGCTCCCGGGCCAGCGCCTCCGCCCCCATCGCCGCCGTGAAGAACACGAACATCGTCAGGTAGCCGGGCAGCACGAAGTTCGAGGTGTTGAACGGCGCGATCTCCCCGATCTGCTCCACCTGTACCCCCACGGCCGGCCCGGCGGCGTCCGACAGCAGCTCCTCCATCGCGGCTGCCACTTCCTGCGGACTCCCCAGCGCTATGACCGTCGACAGTGTGGCCCGTGCTTCCGAGAAACGCGCCGCGATCTCCTGCGCGAACCCCCGCAGAGCCGCCTCGTCCGCCGGCTGCACCCCGTCGCCCACGATAACCTCCAGCGCCGCCGTCTCCCCCGCAAGGAACCGCTGGGTGAAATCGGTCTGGAATGACACGAACCCGTTGATGTCCCCGGCCTCCACCGCTGCCAGCGCTTCCTCGTAGTTCCTCTCCTCTACGCTGCCCTCGCCCGCCTCGATCATCGTCGTGATGGCCCCATGGCTGAGGCCGAATTCCGCGTCCTGCGTTGCTACAACAAACCGCAGGGCCGCGTCTTCCGGCCCCACATCCCGCAACGCCAGCGTGAACCCAATGACGAAAATGAAAGGCAGCAGGAAGGCAAAGGCCATGGCCGCCCGGTCCCGGAAGAATATCCGGGTGTCCTTGGATGCCAGCAGCATTGCCTGCCGCAGGACGGTCTTCATCGGCTGCTAACGTCCCTCCGGCGTGATTCGGAACAGCATTCGTGCAACCACAAGCCCCACCACGGCGACTCCCGCCATAACCGCCATCTCCAGCCACTGCTGCCCCAGGTGCTCGCCGCGGCCGATGATGTTCTGCATCGCGTCGATGGCGTAGGCGTTGATGGTGGCCCGGGAAATGGTATGCAACAGGCTGCCCTCGGTGATCTGGAAGAAGGTGCCGCTGAAGACCACCATCAGCAGCGTGAAGAACACCGCGGCCCACGCGGCCTGGTTTCGCGTGCGCGCCACGGCCCCGATGACCAGCGACACCCCGGTAAACGCCGCCGCCGCCAGCAGCGCGAACGCCAGCAGCTCGCCGAATGCCAGCGCCCCTCCCGGCTGGAACACGATGAACGCCAGCGACAGCATCACCACCGTCTGGAACATCGCCCGGAACACCCCCGACAGCAGCTTCCCCGCAAAGAGCTGGTTCACCCCCAGCCTCGTGGTCATCAGCCGCTCCAGGGTCCCCGTCCGCCGGTCCTCCACCATCGCTTGCGCCGCCAGCGTCACCGAGAACATCACGAACATCACAATCAGTCCCGGCAGCAGCCGCGAGAACAGATCGTCGGTCGATCCCTCGCTCGTGCCCTCCCCTGTCCTGAGCTTGTCGGAGGAGCGCCTCACTTCCACCACCACGGGCGGGCTGGAGCGCATTGAGGCGAGCTGCCCCTCGATCTCGGCTTCGACCCGGGCCGGCGCCACATTGGAGCCCGCCAGGGCCCGCTGCGTCTGCACCCTCACGCGCGAGTCGGTGGCCATGTCCCGCGTTATCCCCCGCACGATGGCGGCGACGATCTGCCCGGTGTCACCTCCGTTCCCCCGCTGGCGGAACACCAGCGGCACTGGCTCCCCCGCCTCCATCGCCTCGCTGAACCCCTCGGGTATGACCACCACGAACAGGATGGCCGACCGGTCGAGGGCACCTTCGGCGCTGGATTCGCTGCGCTCCTCCACCTCCACGGCGGCCAGCGAGTCCAGCCGCTCCACCAGCTCCCGCGCGTGGACTCCCCCATCCAGGTCCACCACGCTGGCAGGCGTGAAGACATCGCTTTCGCTGCTCAGCGCTCCATACATCAGCGCGAACAGCAGTATCGGCAACGCGATGCTGAAGGCGAGCTCGGCCCGGTTGTTCAGGAACAGCTTCAGTTCCAGCAGGGCAATGTAAAGCGGGCGCAGCATGGAGGTGCCTTAGAGCGCCTGAACCTGAAACTCCCTCCCCCTCAGGGGGAGGGTTGGGGTGGGGGTGAAATCCGCGCTGTCAGAACACCCAAAGTCCTGCCCATCCGCTTGCAGAAAACAGTCAAGCCTAGTCACGCAGGCTCCGCCCCGTGAGCTCCAGGAAAACGCTCTCCAGAGTCACCTCGGCCGGGTCGCCGATCTCCGCCTTCAGCTCAATGGGCGTTCCCATCCGGATGATCTCGCCGTGGTCCATGATCGCCAGCCGGTTGCAGAGGCGGTCGGCCTCCTCCATGTAGTGCGTGGTGTAGAGCACCGTCATCCCCTCGTCCCGCAGCGACTCCACAGTGTCGAAGATGTGGCTGCGCGACTGCGGGTCGATACCCACTGTCGGCTCGTCCAAGAACAGCAACTGCGGACGGCCCATCAGCGCCACAGCCAGGTTCACGCGCCGCTTCATCCCCCCCGAGAACTTGTCCACCTTGTCCCGGGCCCGCTCCGTCAGCCCCACCGATTCCAGGTGCTCCGCCGCCGCGCTCTTCGCTTCCCGTCCGCTGAGGCCGGTCATTCGACCGAAGAACACCAGGTTGTCCGTGGCCGAAAGCTCCGGGTAGAGTGCAAGCTCCTGCGGGCATACTCCCACCAGTCGCCGTACGGCGTCGCTGTCCCGGATGACCGAATGCCCGCCGATGACCACGTCTCCTTCATCCGGAGCCAGCACCGTCGACAGCATCCTGATGGTCGTGGTCTTGCCTGCGCCGTTCGGCCCCAGCAGCCCGAAGATCTCCTGCTTGCCGATGCCGAACGATACGCCGTTCACTGCGGTCAGTCCGCCGAAGGACTTGTGGAGATTGGTGGCCGCCAGGAATTCCGGCGTCTCGGACATGAGGGAGCATCCTTCGGAAGTGGGCCGCTATTGTACACCCGCAGGTCGTCCCAGGTATGGCGGCGTGGCAGCTCGGCAGAGGAATTGGCGCTTGCGATAGGTCGCCGACCGCCAGATCCACTCAACCGGCCCGAAGCGATAGTGCCTCAGCCAGAACGGCGACCACAACAGGTGGGCCACCCACATGGCCAGACAGAAGAGCAGGAGCCAAGTTCGCGTCAGTTCAACGCTGCCGAGTGCCACATTCAATACCAGCACGGCGATCACCGACTGTGCCAGGTAGTTCGTCAGCGCCATCTGCCCGACGGCCCTCAGCCGCCGTCTCAACCAGTTGTCGTCGCCCTGTTCCCACAGAATGATCAGGCTGATCAGTCCCAGCGCGGCGGGAACGGTTCCCAACGTGTTGGGGATCTGTCCGATGAAGGCTACTTCCCGGGAATAGTCGCCAACCGCTGTGAATATCACCCCCAGAGTGGCCAGCGACAGCCCGATGCCCAGTCCACCTGCGGCAATCAGCTGGTAGAGCCCCGTGGAAAGGCGGCCGTGCATGAACCCCAGCTGGTACAGCCCTGCGCCCGTCAGGATCAGCCCGAGCGCCCTCAAAAAGAATCCTGTCAGCGTCAGCTCCTGCATGTTGCTGCACAGAAACAGCGTGATCCCGCCCTCCATCGACCCGTCCAGCCACATCCGCAGCAGCATCTGAGGCCCTTCCATTCCTCCGGATTCCCATACCCCGGCTAGGGGCACGTCCGTGGTGTTTGCGATGTACTGCATCAGCAGGGCGGTGGGGATCGACATCATGAATACCGCCAGTCCGGTCCCTATGAGGGCCGCAGCCGGCAGATTCCGCAGGAATATGAGAATCACCCCGCACACCGCGTACACTGCCAGCACGTCCCCGGCCCACAGCAGGCCATGGAGCAGTCCGATGCCCAGCAGCAGCACGTTCCGCCACACGCTCACGAGGACCGGACGTGATTCCCGGTTCTCCACCCTCTCTAGGAACAGCAGGACTCCTGCCCCAAAGAGCAGGGAGAACAGCGCCATGCACTTCTGGTCAATGAATATCTCGCACACGATCCCGATAGCCCAGTCCAGCCAGGTGTCCGACCCGCCCGCGTTCAGATTCAGGTACGCTGCCATCCCCATTTTGATCGCCACGACGTTCATCAGCAGCATTCCCAACACTGCCACCCCGCGGACCAGGTCGAGCGTGGTTACCCGCTCCGTATCCGTCACCGGCCCGGAACCCACCATACCTTCCAGTCGCCGCTCGTCATATATAGTCAGCGTATTCATTGCGTCACAATTGCCGTTTCAATCCCCGTCGGCCGTTTCAATCCCCGTCTTTTCACCTGTTCTACCGCCTCTCGCGCCCGGCGCTCGCATTTCCCTGTCCCACGCCAGTCTGATTGAGAAACTGTCTCAAAACTTGCGACGGACCCCAAACCCTCATTCCCGCGAAAGAACGTCATCCCGGGCTTGATCCAAGACGGGAATCCAGTGGCGCTTGCTGGTAACTGCTCAATGCCATCGGAGCGCAACCGTTTTGAGATAGTTTCTAAGTTAGACCTAGTTCCTATGCCTCCAGAACTTAGTAACTATCTCAAAACTTGCTACGGCCCCCAAACCGTCATTCCCGCGAAAGCGGGAATCCAGTGGCACTTGCTGGTAACTGCTCTGTGCCATCAGGGCGTGATCGGTTTGAGATATTTTCTTAGTTATCGGCCGCCGCCGGGTCCGTGGCTTGTTGCAGGCTCTCCACATTCACTGCAAAAACATGAGCAAACCCATATTCCTGTGCCAACACGAACCTGCCACCCCGCTTTCGGTCCTCCGGCTATGCCTCCGCTGCCAAGATGCTAATTATTGCCCGTTCACGGCCGCCGCTACGGCCGCGCAGCGGGCGCCGGCGGCGTCACCTCGGCCTGCCTGGGGTCGTACCCCACCAGCTCCACGAACGCCCATCCCGTTACCGGCTCGCCGCCCCTTTCCCCGGATACTGCCGCCGCTCCCTCCCAGTAGGCTGCGCCCAGGACTTCGCTTGCAAACTCCGCCTGTTCCAGGTATGGCAGCAGCTCAAGTTCCATCTCCAGGGGGTGAATCGACATCCGCCACCCCATGGGATATTCGACTCCTGTCGCAGGGCTGGTCCACGACCCCTCAGCCGTTATCGAAATGTCGTCCTCATGGAAATACACGGGTTCCCCGTCAGGGGCCACGTAGGTCCCGTGCGCTGCCAGCCTTCGGCGTCCTTCCGGGTGCCAGATCACCGCCGCCATCACATCCGCCCCGTCGTCCAGTTGCACGCTGGTCCAGTCCCAACCCACACGGTTGCTGGTGACCTCTCCCCATTGGTGGTCCATCCACCCTGGGCCGCTTACCGGGCGTTTTTCTCCCGCCTCTTCGATCCAGCCCCCGACGTCCAGCCGGGTGCGAGAGTAATAGTAGGTCGAACCCGCCTCAGCCCCCATGTGCACCAGGCCCGTCCCACCGTGCAACACCGCATCCCGCTGCGGGACTGCCGTCAACTCCAGGTCGATCGTCCCGCCCGCGCCACTGAATCGCATCCGCATTTCGTACCCGTTCCCGTCGCCCCGCATCAACCAGCCGCCTGTCGCCACATCCACGCTCCGGGCTTCAGGGTCCTCCGGCGCCAGTAAAGGCTGCTCCCCGGTGTAATGTACCCCCCGGCTGTGGTCGCCCAGCGTCGCCTGCAGCAGGTGCGGAACAACCCCCTGCGGCCCAGGCGACTGGAAGGTCACGAAGTGGTAGCTGTACTCCCCTCCTGCATCGTCGGTAAGCATTCCGTTGAAGTACCACCACTCCACCGGCGCATCGTGCGGAGCCTCGTCCTGCGGCAGGAAGATCAGCGGTTCCGGCGCAGGCGTAGGAGTCGCCGCAGGAGTCGCCGTGGGTACCGTGGTGCTTGTCGGCTCCGCTGCGCACCCGGAGAACGCCAGTGCCAGTGCCGCCAGCGCCGCCAAGAGCAGGCCGGCGTTTCTGCACCAGGCGGTGAGTGACAATCGGGTCCATTTAGGCATCAGGCGCTCGTCGGTTCCTGGCACAGGTTTCTTCGATTGTAACCTGCTCCCTCCGGTCCGATGGGTGCGACAGGAACGAGACTGCAGGATCTTCCGGACGACACAGACGACAGCACGAAGCCGAAGGAGGTGGCCTGTCCCTGGCTGTCCTTCGGCTCCGATTCAATCGGGCGCATTCGCCACAGGGCCTTGCCAGCCGCCCCTACCGGTGGCTGATCAACCCCTCGTCCATCATCGCTTGGATGGCCCCGTCGAACGCCTCGATCGATTGGTCGATGTCCGACTCCGTGTGCACCCCCGACAGCACACCGCTCGTCCGCGACATCAGGTCAACGCCCCGCACCTGCAGCGCCTGCCGGAAGTTGCTCTGAATCTCGGACGACACTCCCTTCAGCGCGTTGGCGCCCAGGCCCTCGACGGAGGTCCCGCCGAAATAGATGTGGAAGGTTGAGGACTCCCCGTACACCGCCGCGGAGACTTCGTACCGGTCCACGACCTCGCGCAGTCCCGTCCTCAGCCGTGCCGCCATCGCGTCCGCCTGCGCCTGCATCTCGCCGGTCGCCACTATCCGCAGCGCCGCGTTGCCCGTGGCCGCGCAGTAAGGGTTTGCGTTGAAGGTCCCGCCGTGGTACACGCGCTCGAACCTGTCGTGGTGCGAGTCACCCGTCTGCTCCATCACCGCCATCACGTCACCCCGGCCCGCCACCGCACCGCCGGGAAGGCCGCCGGTCAGGATCTTGGCCATCGTGCACAGGTCCGGCCGGATGTTCAGCACCTCCTGCAGCCCACCGGGGCTCCAGCGGAAGCCGGTGATCACCTCGTCCAGGATCATCACCACGCCGTACTTCTCTGTCAGCTCCCGCACTCCCTCGACAAACCCCGGCTGCCTCGGCACCGTCCCGTACGACGCCCCCGAGCCCTCCGTGATAACCCCGGCGATGTTGTTGTCCGTCGACAGCACCTGCTCCAGCGCGTTCAGGTCCGGCGGCAGCACGATCATCGAGTCCACCGTCCCCTGCGGAATCCCGGTCGACGAGGGAACATCGAACGGCGCTAGGTTCCCCGGCATGACATAGTCGTGCCAGCCGTGATAGTGGGACTCCCAGCGCACGATCTTCTCCTTGCCCGAGAAGGCCCGCGCCACCCGCATCGCCAGCGAGGTCGCCTCGGCGCCCGACCCCACGAACCGCACCTTGTCGGCGCAGGGCATCAGATTGCATACCCGCTCGCCCCATTCCAGCACCGTCTCAACCGGCGACCCGTAATGCGAGCCGTTCGGCGCCGCCCGTACCAGGGCCTCGACAACCTCCGGGTGCGAGTGGCCCAGCAGCAGCGAGGCCGAGCCCAGCCCGTAGTCGATGTACTCGTTTCCGTCCACATCCCACTTGCGCGGCCCCTGCCCCCGCTCGATGGTGATCGGGAATGGGTCGGCCACATACCCATCGTGCCCAGCGCCCCCTGACGGGAAATGCTGCTGGAACCGGGGAAACAGCGCCGCCGACTTGGGATTCCTCCGGATATAGGCTTCGCGGATCGTCTCGGCCATCGTATCCCTCTCTTTCATGTAGTCTGGTTCTTCGCTTCCCGGCATTTTACCCTCGAATCAACGTTACATCCAATCCGCGCCCAGCCACGGGATGGCGTTCCCATTCAGGTGGTTTGCCAGTCAATGATCCCTCATTCCCGCGAGAGCGGGAATCCGGGGCTTTACCAGTTAACTGCTCAACTACACGGGAAGATTATCGTCTGGAGATAGTTTCTGAGCTGTCCTCTCCAAGCACGCCGCAACTGACGGCGATGTCAGGAAATGTCACAACCATAGAAGAATTAGGCAGGCAATCCGGGAGACTGATGGCAGGGCGAAGTGCGACCGGACATGCTATCCCTTGCCCAGGTTCGAGGGTATTCACCACGTATCCGCAACCGTAGAAGCGTGTTTCGCATACCAGGGTCGACCGTTTCGGTAAGTTGCCGGAAATGCCCCGGATACGGAGGCCATTTTCCGGCACTCTTGCGGAAGAAGATGGTATATTCCCCACTTCACGGGAAACTGCAAGTGTTGAGGGACAGACATCATGGCCAGCCTTACACGGGAAGAGGTAAACGAATTCCTGTCCCATCCCAGGGTCGGCCACTTGGTCACCCTGCGGCCCTCCGGCACTGCCCACGTGGCGCCGGTGTGGTATCTCTGGGACAATGGGCGCGCCCTCGTGATGGCCGACGCAGGAGCCGTCAAGGTCCGCAACATCCGCCGCAACGCCGCCGTCTCCCTCTGCGTCTCCTCGCCCGGTCATCCCTACTCGTTCGTAACCGTCGAAGGCATGGCCAGCATCGAGACCGCAGGACTGGAAGACATGGTGAACCGTACCTGCGTCCTCTACGAGGGGCCCGAACGCGGTGCCGAGTTCGCCGACGAGCTGCTCGTAGACGAGCGCCTCACCCTCATCGCCATCTTTCCCGACCGCATCATGTCCTGGAAGGAAGGCGACGAAGATGAAGACTGAAGGTACGATGCGATTCCCCGGTTTCACCGTGGGTGTAAAAGGGGTGTAAAAGTCAGCTCGAGGCCGTTACTCGCGGCGGCAACACTGTCGTCATCCATGCCACTAGGTCCCGGATGACCTCGCCGCTGATTTCGTGTCCCATTTCGTACACGTGAAACTCGGGACTGTACCCCGCTTTCTCCAGGTAGTCCTTGGCCGCGTGGGCCGTCGACTCCGCGATCATCTGGTCGTGGCGCCCGTGGGCCACGAAGATCGGCTGTGCGCGCTCCGCCGGTAGCCGTGGGTCCAGCTCCTCCGCACCCGGCAGCGTCGCGCTCAGCGCCGCCAGTCCGGCGAAGGTGTCCGCCCGGCCCAGCCCGCAGCGGTAGGTCATGCCCCCTCCCTGCGAGAATCCCAGCAGCAGGCAGTTCCCCGGCTCCACCTTGAACTTCCCCAGCACCTCGTCGAAGAAGTTCCCCAGCAGCGTCTCCGAGTTCGCGATTTCCTCCGGCGTGGAGCCTCCCCTCGGCGTCATCCAGCCGAACCCGGCATGTCCCAGGCCCAGGTTGAACGGTATCGGCGCGTTGGGGCAGGCATAGACATACCCTGACGAGTTGATCGCCGGGGCCAGCCCCGCTAGGTCGTGCATATTCGCCCCGAACCCGTGCAGCATTATCACCAGTGGGTAGGACTCTTCCGGGTCGTAGTCGTCAGGCAGCACCGTCAGGTATTTCAGCCCCGGCCCGTCATGAATTTCGCCTTGCATCCTTTCCTCTGCCCTTGAGTCTTGAATTCCATGGTAACACGGAGCGGAATGCCAGTTGGTGTACAATCCCCTCACACCGCAAGACGCTGCGAAGGCAGTCAGAGTACCCAGACCAGGATGGTTTTGGGGTAGTTTCCAAGAGAGGCTGGATTGAATAAGGGGAGAAAATCAAACAGCCACACACTCTTTAAAACCGGCAAAACCGGCGTCGGAGTTCAGACTTGAGCACCATCCACCACCTGACCACCCAAGAGGCCTGGACCGCCGCACAGGCCGCCGGAGTGTACGAGGCCCCCAGCCTCGCCGACGAGGGATTCATTCACTGCTCGTTCGACGAGGCCCAGGCCCTCCGCGTCGCCGAGCGGCTCTACAGCGGCGCGACCGGCATGCAGCTTCTCGACGTGGACCTCGGCACGCTGAACGCCGAGGTCAAGCGCGAGCCCAGCCGCTCCGGCGAGATCTACCCCCACATCTACGGCCGGATAAACCTCGACGCAGTTACCCGCGTCCGCGACCTGACTCTCGACGCCGGCGGCCACCACAGCCTCTCGTAGGAGTTCCCCCTCCCTCTGGAGAGGGTTTTGGTGAGGGCGTCCCCAGGACTATGAGCGGATGATGAACGAAGCAGCCGTGCCGTACTCGAGCGAAGAACTGGCCGCGATTGGCAGGGCGATCGCGCCGCCGCCGCCATCGGAATTCGTCGGAGTGATGGGGACCTTGCCGCCCGAGTGGATGCAGCCGTTCTGGAAACTGAGCGACCTGGAGTCGGACCTTTTCGTCCGTGTGTCAGAGGACCCATGGGTCGTAGCCCTGTCGCAATACGCCTTCTTCCCGCCGGTCCTGGCCTGGCGGAGCAAGGGACGTCCCATCCCCGGCAGGACCATGACCGGCCGCACCCGCGGCCCCGTCGCCGTCCTGAGATCTGTTGATGAGGCCATCGCCGTCAAGCCCTTCCAGAACTCACGCGAGGACGAGATCATCCGCATCGCCGCCTCCGTGGGCGCCGGTCCGGCCCAGTACGAATCGTTGCCCGGCTACCTTACCGAGTGGTTTGCCGACGGCGTATTCTTCACCGACCTGCCCCCGGAACGCCGCGATTCCGGCACAATGCGCTCCGTCGGCCATGCTCTCGGCGGGATGCTGCGGCGTCTCCACGATGCTGGAATATACTACAACGACGCTTCTCTCTCCGACCCCGAGGGCCGCTCCCACCTGATCATCGCGGACGACGGCGGCTGCACCCTCATCGACTTCGGCGTCTCCCTCCTCCTCGACCGCCACCCCGAATACTCCCGGGAGGAGGTCCACAACTTCGTCCGCACCCTCCCGATGTACCGCATCTTCGCCGGCATGGCCGACAGCCGCGCCGAGATGGACGACTTCCTGCGCGAGTACGGCAGCCAGATGGCCCGCGCCACCCGCGAGGATATCCTCGCGCGCGACCTCAAGTTCGTGCAGCAGGGCCTCTCCATGGCCGCCCGCCGCCTCGGAGAGGACATAATCCCTCCCCTCCGAGACGCCTTCCTAAAGGCCTACCGCCCCGCCGTATAGCCTGATGGCGGCGGCTCCAAAAATACCCTCTCCCTTGAGGGAGAGGGTCAGGGTGCGGGTGAAATCGCAGGCAGTGACACCCTACCGCAACGACTTCATGTACTCGATGATGTGCGGGATTTCTTCGTCCTCTACCCCAATCGTCGCCGGCATCAGCCCCGCCGTGAACCCTTCCACCACCTTCAGGTCCGGTGTCCGGATCGACTCCCTGATGTACTCGTCGCTAACCGTTTCTGAGGTCCCGTCCTCCAGCTCCTCCTGCGTTCCGTACAGGCCCTGCCAGGTCGGCCCCACCAGCGTGGTCCCGTCCGTCGAATGACAGGCGTTGCAACCGTACTGCTCCACCAGCCCAGCCCCGATCGCCGCAGACTCCGCGTCGTAGTCGATAAGCGGCAGGGCCGGCATCTGCGTCGGCGCCGGCGCAGGCCCGCCGCCACATGCCGCAAGGAGCAACGCCACGGCCAGCACGAGAACTGCCCCTGCAACCGGGAACCCGCTTCGACGCTTCAGGCAGGAACGACTCAGGTTGAGCATCAGTGTGTGTATTCTTGAAGGCATCAACAGGATAGGCTCGTCTGGATAGCTGGCTCCATCAGGAAACTACCTCGCAACTCGCCGTGGTCCCCCCCGTCATTCCCGCGAAAGTGCGTGCCCCCTACCGTCATTGCTATGAAAGCGTGTGCCCCCCCAACCGTCATTCCCGCGAAAGCGGGAATCCAGAGGCTCGGCCGGGTTACCGTGGAATGGCACCTGACCAGGATCGTTTTGAGACAGCCTCAAAACTCTGAGTAAGTCCTGCCGCCCCTGTATTCCCGATGTCGCACCTTCGTCGCGGCTCCTTCGTCCGGATCCCTGCGCCGCTCCATCGAAGACGCCCCTGTTAGAGGGCGAAAAAATTCCCTCTCCCCTTTGGGGGAGAGGGTCCGGGTGCACGCGTGGGGCCATCTGGCCTAACCCTACTGCAGCGACTTGATGTACTCGATGATGTGCGGGATCTCGTCGTCCTGCACACCCAGCGTGGGTGGCATCAGACCCGCCGTGAACCCCTCCACGACCTTGGCGTCGGGGTTCTGTATTGACTCCGTGATGTACTCGTCGTCTACCGTTGCCGATGTCCCGTCGGCCAGTGCTTCTTGACTGCCGTAGATGCCCTGCCAGCTCGGTCCGGTCAGTACGCTTCCGTCAATGGAGTGGCAGGCCGCGCAGCCATAATTCCCCACCAGCGTGAACCCGATGTCCGCGTCCGGTGGTCCGGACAGGTCCTGCACCGGAGAGTCGGAGGTGCTGCCCTCCACTCTCGTGGGCGGGTCGGTGTACTGCGCCAGCGGGACCACGATGGGCGCCGGCGTCGGGGCCGGGTCGGCTACCAGGTCCGGGCACACGTTTTCGCCGTGCGCTCCGATGCTGTGGTCGAAGTAGCAGGGCTCGGAGAAAGAGTCGTCGGCCCTCAGTTCCCCGCCCTTGATTGCCGTGAACAACCCGATCAGTGACAGTCCCACCATCACCGCCAGCGCCATCCCCCCAACAAATGTCCAGAAGAATAACTTGTTGTCGAACTTCAGGTGCATGTAGAACAGGATGACGATGGCGAACTTGATGCCCGACAGCAGGAACAGCAGGATGGTGGTGGATGGCTCCCCAAGCGTTTCGCTGATCACCTTTTCCGCTTCGCCGGGGAAGTCCATGATGATCACGAACTCGACGATGGTTATAGCGAACAGCAGTATCGCTATGATGATGTACTGGCCGAGCGAAGGGTGCCCGCCGCCGTGTTCAGTTTCGTGCGTTGTCGCCATCTGGGATGTTCTCCAGGTTTTCTGAAGCCGTTATCAGAGAGACAGTATTGCCGTTGCCGTCGCTATGCCCGTTCCTCAGTGGCCCGGTACCGCCGGCCCGGCATCAAATCCGCCGACGAGGTACAGCAGCGTGAAGATTACGATCCATACGATGTCGACAAAGTGCCAGTACAGGCCGCAGATCTCCACGTCCAAGGCCGTGCCCGGGTGCAGCCGCCCCTTGAAGGAAATCACGAACAGGGCCAGCAACCAGATGATTCCAAGAGTTACGTGGGCACCGTGGAATCCCGTCAGCGTGAAGAAGGTGGCGCCAAACAGGTTCTGGCCCAGAGTCAGCCCCTCGTTCTTGAACAGGTTGAACTCGTAGATCTGGAACCCGATGAATATGCCGCCCAGGATTGCCGTCGCCAGCAACCAGATCTTTATTGCTTTCTGGTTGTTCTCGTTGGTTGCCGCCAGGGCCCGCACCATCGCAAAGCTGGAGCACAGCAGCACGAAGGTGCTGATGGTGGTAATCGGAATGTCGATGATGTCTATCGGGTAGGGTCCCTGCAGGCTCTGCCCTCGATAGACCATGTAGGTGGCAATCAGCGAGCCGAAGAACAGGCAGTCCGACCCGAGGAACACCCACATCAGCATCTTCCGGTGGTTGAGGCCGGTCGTGGTGTAGTCGTGCCCCACAGACCCGGAGTGCTCTCCGTGTCCGGTGCCTCCGTGCTGCGTCAGTGCCTCGCCGTGCGCGGCGTGGGTCCCTTCGCTATGATGGGCCGTTTCAGGTGCGTGGGCCAAGATGCCTGTCTCCTGCCTGTCTCTCCTAGTGTTCTTCGGCGGCTGGCGGTTCGTTAGCCCACCCGATTACGCCGATGAATGCGATGAGCCCGCCCAGGAAGCTGACACCGTAGTGCGACAGCAGTCCTCCGCCGATAAGCCCCACCCCCATCGCCGTTATCAATGGCCAGTACGATGGGCTCGGCATGTGAATGGTCCTGGGATCAACCGCCTGTTCCGGCTGAGTGATCGGGTTCCCGGCCTCGCGGGCCTCGTCCTTCACTATCCAGTAGTGGTCGCGCCCCCGGATGGTCGGTACCTCGGCAAAGTTGTACGCCGGCGGCGGGGAGGCGATGCTCCATTCCACTCCCGGGGCATCCCACGGGTCGTGGCTGACCCGCCGGGCGTTGCGGTGCTGCAGGAGGTTGTACAGGAACACCAGGAAGCCGACGAACAGTACCAGGTAGCCGATGCTGGCCAGCAGGTTCAGGTTGCCCCAGCCAAACTCGCTGGAGTAGGTGTAGATCCGGCGCGGCATTCCGTTCAGCCCCACGAAGTGCATGGGGAAGAAGGTCACGTTCATGCCTATGAATATCAGCCAGAAGTTCAGCTTGCCCAGTTTTTCGTTCAGCAGTCTCCCGGTCAGCTTGGGCCACCAGTAGTAGATGCCGGCGAAGATGCCCATTATCGAGCCGCCGAACAGCACGTAGTGCAGGTGGGCGACGATGTAGTAGGTGTCCTGCTGCTGGAAGTCCGACGGCGAGACCGCGTGCGACACTCCGCTCAGCCCGCCCACGATGAACAGGACAATGAAGCCCAGGGCGTACAGCATCGGCGTGGTTAACTCTATGCTGCCCTTCCACATCGTGCCCAGCCAGTTGAATATCTTCACACCCGTGGGCACGGCGATCAGCATCGTCGTGATGGTGAACACCGAGTTGGCGATCGGGCCCAGCCCCACGGTGAACATGTGGTGGCTCCATACCGCCCAGCCCATGATGCCGATGACGATCCCCGAGAAGATCACGAACGGGTAGCCGAACAGCGGCTTCCTGGAGAATGTCGGCAGTATCTCCGACACTATCCCCATGGGCGGCAGGATCAGGATGTACACCTCCGGATGCCCGAACACCCAGAAGAGGTGCTGCCACAGGATCGGGTCGCCGCCCCCGCCGGGTACGAAGAAATGTGTGCCGAAGTTCCGGTCCATCACCAGCTCGATCAGACCGACCGTGATCACCGGCATCGCCAGGATCAGCAGGAGCGACGTGATCAGCGTCATCCACACGAACACCGGCATCCGCATTAGCGACATGCCCGGCGCCCGCAGGTTGATAATCGTCACTACGAAGTTGAGACCGCCCGCCACCGATGATGTTCCCAGTATCAGCAGGCCGATGGCCCAGAAGTCTAGGCCGGCGTTCGTGCTGAATGGCTGTTCCGTCAGGTTGGCGTACGAGAACCAGCCAGCATCCGGCACCTGGTTCACGATGAAGCTGAAGTGCATCAGGATGGCGCCGAACAGGAATATCCAGTACGAGAGCGCGTTCAGCCGGGGGAACGCAACGTCCCGCGCACCGATCGCCAGCGGCACCACGAAGTTGAAGAACGCTACACTCATCGGCATGATGACCATGAAGATCATCACCGTGGCGTGCATCGTGAACATCTGGTTGTAGCGCTCTGGCCCGAGGATGTCCGTGTCCGGCGTGGCCAGCTGCATGCGTATGAGGCCGGCCTCGATGCCGGACAGCAGCATGAAGACCAGTGCGGTACCGCCATACAGTACGCCGATCCGCTTGTGGTCTACGGTAGTTATCCAACTCCATATACCGTACGTGGCGGACGATGGACGGGGCAGAACCTCGGTTATTGCAGCCATCGTTTGTCTTTCCAGCAACCAGATTGGGCAGGCACGGACCTCTCCGTCCCCTCCCCGATTTTAACGCAGACCCAGTCTAGCGCAGGTTCAGTAGATACTCAATTAACAGGTCGATTTCTTCGTCCGTGAGGCTGGCGTCGCCACCCTCGTCGTACAGCAGGGCGTTCCTGTACATCAAGTTACCCGGCTTGATCGAGTCAGGGTTCTTGATCCATGCCCTGAGGTTTTCGATCGTCAGGTCCGTGATGCCCGCGGCCAGCGTCTGTCGCGTTCGCAGGTCGGTCAGGTTCGGACCGGGCACCGCCGCGTTCTCTTCGCCCGTCAGGAACTGGTCCAGCCTGACCTGCGCCACCGTGTTGACCTCAGGTCCGTTGACCGTGTGGCACAGCGAGCAGTGGATGCTGAACAGCGTCTGGCCCCTCTGCGCCCTCGGCGTGATTGCGGCAGGCGGGCTGTAGTCCCGCACCCACGCCTGGTAGTCTTCCTCCGACAGCACCGTGACCCGGAAGCGCATCTGCGCGTGGGCCACGCCGCACAACTCCGCGCACTGTCCGTAGTAGGTGGCGGGCAGCGGCTGGTCGATTAGGTCAGAGTCCGCCATCAGCCAAAGCGTATTCTGCCGCGTCGGCACCACGTCCACCTTCCCGCCGAGCTTCGGCACCCAGAAGCTGTGGAGCACGTCGTCGCTTTCCAGGATGAATGAGACGGGACGGTCCACCGGTATCTTCAGATCGTTGGCCGTGCTGATCCGCTTGCCGTTGCCGTCGGCATCTGGGTACTCGAACTCGAAGTACCACTGGTGGCCGGTAACAGTCACCTCGAGAATCTCACCCTGGTCCGTGGGAGGCTGGTCCAGCTCGAACAGGGTGAACACTGACCAGATTCCCAGCCCGAGGATCAGTATTGTCGGGACGATGGTCCAAGTGACTTCCAAGGCCGTGTGCCCGTGTATCTGCGGTGGCCTCGGCTGCCCCGGACGCCTCCGGTAGCGGATGACAATGTACAGCAGTGCGCCTTCAACCAGCACAAACACCGCCACCATCGTCCACAGCAGCACGTTGAACAGCTGCAACTGCTTCTCGGCGACCGGGCCCTTGGGGTCCCAGGTCGACTGGAAGCCCTGGCTGCAGGCCACGGTCAGCAAGAAAAGAGCCGCCAGCGCGCCAAACACCAACATGCGGTGAGGCTTGTAGCGGCGCGGAGCGGATCGTTCAGAGTCTTGAGGACGCATTTCTGGGCTTGTGGGTTCCGGCGGGCCGGCTCCGCGGGGATAAGACCCGGTCGCCCGCTTCCTGGGCAACAACCCCATGTGAGGACTCCCCTGGTTCGTTAGCCAACTGGACTATGTGCTTTTTTTCACTACCGCGCGGAACGGTACCATAGCCAGTGTTAGCTGTCAATTGAAATACCCTGCTGTCCTTGGAGTCTTATTCTCCTCCCTAATATCCCCGTTGTGCTACCATCGGCAAGTGGCCGGACACCCTAAGGGCGGCACCGCTCCGGAGAATCCCACATGACTACCAGACCGAAATTCTCGATGATTCCCTACCAGAGGGAAGACCGCGACATCTACGACGGCCTGGAGTTCGACCCGGGCGAACTGGAGCTGTGGCCAGACAACATGTTTCAACAACCGGCCCTTCTGGAAGCCATATACCTGCTGAGCGACCATTTTGTCGGATCCACTGGCAGGCAGGACGTCCTTGTTACCGGCGCCGCCTTCATCTGCTATGACCGCAGCAACCTGAATGTCCGCATCGGACCCGATTGCATGGTGGCCATCGGCGTCGACGCCCTTGCCATTCGGGAGCGACGGTTATACCTGCCCTGGGAAGCGGGCAAGCCGCCCGACTTCGTCCTGGAATGGGCCTCGGACAGCACGGCGGGAAATGACATCGGCCCCAAGAGGGAAATTTATCAGTCCATAGGAGTTGGCGAATACTGGCGGTTTGACTCTACGGGGGGGCGCCACTACGGGGTCCCCATGATCGGCGAGCGGTTGGTTAATGGCCGCTATGAGCCCTTCGATGTTGTAGCCCAGGTCGACGGCTCAGTCAAAGGGTACAGCCCAACATTGGACCTCTATTTCACATGGGAACCGCTGGAAAGCGGCGACGAGCTGGTGTGCGTCCACGATCCGGCGACCGGACAACGCATGCAACCCTACAGTGAAGTGAAGGCGCGCGCCGATGCCGCTGAGGTCGAGGTCAGGGAGCTGAAAGAGCAACTCCGCCGTTTGCGCGGCGATTAAGGCGTAGTCCGGGAGCCGGGCCGCCGCGCCGTGTCGGCCGCAGTTACAGCCACATCCCGTACACGCCGTCCGCCATCATCGCCCCGAACAGCAGCGCCAGGTACAGCAGCGAGTACAGGTACAGGCTACGCGCCTTCGGACGGGTCTGTTCCCTCCGCAGTCGCCAGGCCCCCCACAGGAAGAGCGCGCCCAGCACCGCCGCCGAGGCCAGGTAGATAACTCCCACCGCCCCGGTCGCCGCGAACACCAGCGTCAGCGCCACTAGCACCAGCGAGTACGCGAAAATGTTGTCGGCCGTCTTCTCCGGTCCAACCACCACCGGCAGCATCGGCACCCCGGCTCGTTCGTAGTCCCGCTGTATCAGCAGCGACAGCGCCCAGAAGTGCGGCGGCGTCCAGAAGAAGATGATGCTGAACATGTACAGCGCCGGAAGGTCGAAGCCTCCGGTGACCGCCACCCATCCGACCACCGGCGGAAAGCCGCCTGCCGCTCCCCCGATCACGATGTTCTGCGGTGTGCTGCGCTTCAGCCAGCTGGTGTAGACCAGCACGTAGAAGAGCGTCGCCGTCAGCGTCAGCGCCGCCGCCATCCAGTTGACCCAGTAGAAGAGGACCCCGAAGGCCACCACATTCAGTGCTATCCCGAACGACAGCGCCATCATCGGGCGTACCCTGTTCCCCGGCACCGGCCGCTGCGCCGTTCGCGACATCAACGCGTCGATGTCCTGGTCCAGGTAGTGGTTGATCGCGTTGGCCCCGCCCGCGCCCAGCGTTCCGCCCACGCACACCAGCAGCAGCGTCAGCAGGTTCGGGACCCCCTCCGCCGCCAGGAACATACCCCCGATAGCCGTGACCAGCAGCAGGGAGATGATCGGCGGCTTCATCAGCGCCACGTAGTCCGCCACGAGCCCTGCCAGCCCGCTCCGCTGCCTTCGCCCGGAGTCCGGCCCAAGCGCTCCCTCTCCCTCGGGTAGAGGGCTGGGATGAATGAGTCCCTCCCTGTCCGCCGTAGGCCTTTCCACTTCTATATGTCCGGCTTGGTCCGCCATCTCGCCTTGGACCTTCCTGGTTTACCTTTTTTGTTTTACAGGGAACCGCTGGAGCGCACCGGCTCCCGCGAGTAGGCCAGCACCGCCAGCGCCGAAACGGTGGCCCACACGCCCGATGCCAGCGCCAAGTGCAACGCACGTAATTCTACATCACTGCCGAACCCTGCCCAAATCACCCCGGCCCCGGCCAGTACCTGCGCTGCAAACAACGCCAGCGCACCCATGGACAGCATCCGGATTATCGGCGGCTGCCGCTGTCCTGAGCTTTCTGGTCTTGAGCTTGTTGGTCCTGAGCTTGTCGAAGGGCCCCGAAACCCGAGGTGCAGAGCATACATCACCAGCAGCCCCGCCAGCAGCGCCACATACCGGTGCGCCATGTGGATCATGGCCAGCTTGTTCCCGGGAAACACCCCTCCCCACTCGTTCGTGCACAGCGGCCAGGTGGCGCAGGCCCAGGTGGCCGACTCCGTATTGGTCAGGTATGACCCCGACAGCAACAGGATGAACAGCGCCCCCGTCGCCGCCAGTGCCAGCGGCGGAAAGAGCCGCGCCTTCCCTGCTGCCCATGAGGGTGCCTCCATCCTGATCCCTCCCCGGTACGCCATGATCAGCACCAGCACGCAGCAGGCCATCGTCAGTTCCGCCACCGCCAGGTGCGTCAGCACCACGTGGCCCGCCAGTTCCGTCGTGACCGTCACCGCCCCGAGCAGGGCCTGTACGATCACCAGGACCAGCGCAGCTGTCACCGGCCACATGACCCACGGTTCCCTCCGGTAGCGTGCCCACGCGCCGACGAAAGTCGCGGCTATCAGTGGACCCACCAGGAACGATGCCGCCACCCGGTGGGCATACTCGATTATCGCATCAGACCTCAGCGCCGGCAGCCACCCCCCGTCGCAGAGCGGCCAGTCGTCCCCGCAGCCCAGGCCCGACTCCGTTACCCGCACCACTCCGCCCAGCACCAGCATGGCGAAAACCGACACCGCGGTGGCCCAGCACAGCCCCTGGAACCAGCCGTCCGCGGCCGCGCCGTCCGCCCGGAACCTGCCCTTGGCCGCTACTGCCATGCGACACCGCAGTCGGCGAGGAATAAGGCGAGGAATAGCAGGATGCACTTGACCGCCAGCGGCTCTTGCAGGCCTTGGCCGCGGGCGCAGGTGGACAGTGGCGTCAAGAAAGAGGAAAGTGCCATGGCAGAGGAAGAACGGTGCTCCTGGCCCAGGCTTGACCGAGCCCCGCACTGAGGACGTGGCAACGAAAACCGTATCATCGCCCGAACCACACTGTCAATCAGACCTTCCCCGCCACAGGGCCTTTCGATTATTCCCTCTCCCTTGAGGGAGAGGGTTAGGCCTGTCCTGAGCTTGCCGAAGGGGTGAGGGTGAAATCCTCGCAGGAAGCAATGCTATCAGCCGCAAGATAACCCTCGCAGAAACACCTGGGCAAAGGCAACGTCAAGACCCTGTCCCCGCCGCAGGCCCTTCCATACTCCCTCTCCCTGAGGGGGAGGGCTGGGGCGGGGTGAACTCCTACCAAAAGGCAACGCATCTCGGCGCAGGATAGTCCCCATTGACCCGATAGGACCAACCTCTCTCCGACAACCGAAGGACTCTGGGGTAACCGAAGGACCCCAGGCAGACGCCCGGGGCCTTCCAAGAAACTATTTCAGCACTTTCTCTGGCCCCCAACCGTCATTCCCGTCATTCCCGCGAAAGCGGGAATCCAGGGCTTTCAGGCTTCCAACTGCTCCAGACCTGCAGACCCGGATTGTGCCCAACCGTCGCCATTCGCTTGCATTTCAGGCCACCGGATTCCCGCCTTCCCGAGAATGACGGTCAGAGGCGGGAATAACGGCATAATATAAATCCAAATGCGACAGCCTTGGCTCAGTCCGCTTAACCTCTCCTTAACCACCTGCCGCTGGGGTAAAATGTGCGTCATCCCTCCCAGGAAACGGACGGAGCATGGCGAAAAAGAAAAAACGAAAGTGGCAGCAAACCACCCACCGCATGGCCGATGACCACCAGTGGACTGCGGCCCCCGGAAACAAGATTTTCGTTGCCGACGCCGGTGCCATGCAGTTCGAGATACCTCGCGACTGGTTCATCAAGCCCGGAGAGGCAGGCTCCATTCGCTTCTTCGACAAGGAGGACGAAGTAGCCGCCGACATGCGGCTGGAGGTCTCCCTGTTATATGCCCCGCCGCACGTGGACTGGACCGGCCTCCCCCTCACCCAGCTCGTCCAGGATTCGACCCTCTCCGGTGAGTCCCGTGCCATCGCTGACCGCGGGCCGGTTCACGAGATGCATCGGGCGACCTTGGAGACCGCCTGGATTCAGATGGACTTCATCGACCCCACGGAAAACCGTCTTGCCCATTCTCGCATTGGCATTGCCAGGGGACCCGCCGCTCATGCCTTGGTGACCCTGGACTTCTGGCCTGAACACATCGCTCGCGCTCGAAAGGTCTGGGACGGGGTGCTAAATTCCCTCAAGCTGGACGGCAACAGCCGCGACAGTTTGAACATGGACGGCTCCCACAGACCACGCAGGTTCAGCCTGAACTGATTTGGCTCAGATAAACTATCTCAAAACTTTCCACACCCCCCAAACCCTCATCGCCATGAAAATAGGGAGCAAAACAGTTCCCTCTCCCTTGAGGGGGAGGGTTAGGCCTGTCCTGAGCCTGTCGAAGGGGTGGGGGTGAAATCCTTGCTGAACTCCCGTCGAAGTTAATTTTCATACACTTGCGTGGCCCCAAGGCCATAGTAATTCCCGCGAAGCATGTCCTCGACTCGATCGGGGAGCGGGAATTCAGTGGCACTTGCTGGTAACTGCTCTATGCCATCAGGGCGTGATCGTTTTGAGATAGTTTCTTAAAGGTTAGGGCAATCGCGTCTTAACTTTCGGCAGACTAATCGGGCCGAGATGGCCGGAAAAATCCCCGTCATTCCTGCGAAAGCGGGAAGGACGATCTTGCTGTCGAGCAGCATTGCGGCACACCCTCTCAGCCGGAACGGCCTGGAGCCGGTGGAGGATCCAGGCCCCCGACCGACCCGACGGAAAGTGGTGGGCGGGATGAGGGGAATCCCCCGCGGTCCCCTCATCCCCGGATGCCCCTCCCGCAAGGGAGAGGCCGGAAAAATTCAGCGTGCCACCACGATGGGCTTCCCTGTCTCCGGGTGCTCCAGCACCAGCGTGTCCGCCCCGTACACCCGCTGGATGGCCTCGGCCGTCAGCGTCTCCTCCGGACTTCCGCTGGCGACAACCCGGCCCTCGCTGACCAGCGCCACCTCGTCGCAGAACTGTCCTGCCAGCGTCAGGTCGTGCACTGCCGTGATCACCGTCCGTCCCTCGCTGGCCAGTTCCCGCAGCAGCCGCATGATCGCCGGCTGGTACGCCAGGTCCAGGTTCGCCGTCGGCTCGTCCAGCAGGATCACCGGCGTCTGCTGCGCCAGCGCCATCGCGATCGCCACCCGTTGACGCTCCCCGCCTGACAGCTGGTGTACCGGCCGCCCGGCCAGTTCCTCGGCGTCCGTCGACCGCAGCGACTCCAGCGCGATCTCCACGTCCGCGGCCGTCTCCCACGACAGCAGTCGCAGGTGAGGGTTGCGCCCCATCAGAGCCACCTCCAGCGCCGACACCCCCCGCGGCAGGTCCGGGTTCTGCGGCACCATCGCCACCAGTCGCGCCCGCTCCCGGCCGCTCAGCGCGGCGATGTCGTTCCCAAGCACCGCAACGCTCCCCCGCGCCGGACGCAGCGCCCCTGAGATTGCCCGCAGCAGCGTCGACTTTCCCACCCCGTTAGGCCCCGCAAGTGCCGTCAGCGTTCCCTGGGTCACCTCCAGGTCCAGCCCTCGCAGCACATCCCGATCACCGTACGACACCCACACACCCGCCGCGCTGATCCCCGGCGCACTTGGCCCTGGGGCATTTAACCCATTCAACCCGGAGGCGTCCAACCCGGAGGCGTCAGCGATCACCGGGCTCGTCGAAGGCCGCGCCGACACAACGGCCTTGTGCCCGTTGCCCGGGAACCCCTCGGCGGAATGTCCGTTCATTCGCTCCCGCATCGCCCGCTACACCACCAGCCTGCGCCGCCGCAGCAGGTACAGGAAAAACGGAGCCCCGCAGAAGGCCGTGACCATCCCCACTGGCAGTTCCCCCGGCGACACGATGGTCCGCGCCACGAGGTCCGCCAGCACCAGGAAGGTCGCTCCCACGATCGCCGACATCGGCAGCAGGAACCGGTAGTCCGGCCCCCAGATCAGCCGCACCACGTGCGGCGCCACCAGTCCGACGAACCCGATCAGCCCCGAGAACGACACCGCCGCCGCGGTCACCATCGTCGCCGCCGCGATCAGCAGCAGTTTCACCTTCTCCACCGGCACGCCCAGCATCGCCGCGTGCTCCTCGCTCAGTTGCAGCACGTTCAGCATCCGCCCGAAGCCCAGCAGAATCGCCATCCCCGGCACCGCGTAGGCCAGCACGATGGCGCTCTCTTTCCATTCCGACGATATCAGGCTCCCCATCAGCCACGACAGCACCGGCCTCAGCTCCGGGTCGCTCCGCAGGATCAGCAGGCTCGACACCGCCGCCGTCAGCGACGCGATGGCCACTCCCGCCAGGATCAGCGTGGTCGTCGGCGTCCCCCGCGAGTTCCGGGCGATCGAGTACGCCACCACCACCGCGCCGGTCCCTCCCGCGAACGCCGCCACCGGCAACAGGCTGATTCCAGCCAGGTACAGCGGCACCCCGGTCAGCAGCACCACAACAGCGCCCAGTCCGGCCCCCGACGCCACTCCCACCAGGTACGGGTCTGCAAGCGGGTTCTTGAACAGCCCTTGGTACGCCGCCCCCGACATCGCCAGCGCCGCGCCGACCACCGCCGCCTGCGCCACCCGCGGCAGCCGCAGTTGCCACAGGATGGTGTTCCATGAGGCCGGTGCGTCCTGCGGCAGGTCAATCCCCGGCAGCCGCGCCGCCACGATCTCCACCACCGTACCGAACGGGATGTGCACCGAGCCGATGGAGGCTGCAAAGATCGCTGCCACTGCCAGCGCTGCCAGCCCCAGGGCGATCCGCCACCACGGGTAGCGCAGCCCCACCAGCCCCGAAGCAATCCGCGGGCGGACCAGCGCGCCGGCTTCCGGCGACGCCCTGCCATCCCGCTCAGCCCCGACTTCCGGCGACGTACTGCCATTCCGCGCAACGCCGACTTCCGACGACGCCCTGCCATCCCGCGCAGCCCCGGCTTCCCGCGCAGCCCCGTCATTCCCGCGAAAGCGGGAATCCAAGGCCCTCCTGCCTTTTAACCGTATCCCTGCCACTAGCTGACTGCGACTCCTTCTTTCTCAGGGTTGGAAACTATCTCGAAACGCGCCAAGGGACTGAAACCGTCATTCCCGCGAAAGCGGGAATCCAGAGCCTCCCTGCCCTTTAACCGTATGCCCCTAGTGCCGGACTCTGTACCTCTTCATGCCCTGTGCGTTGGTTGTCCTGTAAAGCCGGTTCACCGGAACGACGACATCAGCACTTCCCGGCGCACGGACTCCACCGTCATTTCCCTCAACCGTACCCGCATGTCCTCGAACGCCGCGCTACCAGGCTCCGGCGCGCTTTCCTCTTTGCCGGTTCCCTTGGGCATGTACGCCCGCACCAGAGTCTCTCCGTCCCTGTCCGACAATCGCACGTAGTGCGACGACAAATCCCCGTGGGTCTCCACGAACTGAATTCCGGGCCCGGCCGATGCCGGCCTTCCCGATGATCCCGGCTGGTACGAACAAATCATGGACATCAACGCAATCACAAGAATCACAGTTCAGACTACGGGAACAAGTCCGGATACACCCACGCCGCGAACTCCTCCACGGCGTCCATGAATCGCGGCCCGGCCACGCTGAACGAATTCCCCGCGCTCAGCACGAATATGTGGTCCTCAAGGTGATGATGGTCCTCCATCATGTGCATTCCCGCCAACGCAGTGGTTTCGGTCACGCTCTCCATCGAGTCGGCCAGGATGATATCGGGCTCGTTGCCCACGATGACCTCCGGGCTGATCTGCTGGTACCCCTCGAAATCCGCCACATTCTCCAGCTTCAGCAGTTCGAACACGTCGTTCACCAGCGTGTCCCGGCCCGCCGTCCACCAGTCGAAGCCGTGATTGTAGACCCGCCGGGTCGGCTCCACCGTCTCCATCTTCTCCTCGACGGCTGCCACCCGGGCGTCGAACTCCGACGCCGCAGCCTCCGCAGCCTCCGTTGCCCCCGTGATCGCCCCCCACATCCGGATCTGGTCCGATATGTCGGTGAACCCGTGGGACAGGGTCTTGACGTACAGCACCTTCAGCCCCGCCCGCTCCAGGTCCTCGTTGAACCGGTCGTAGAACACGTACACCAGGTCCGGGGCCAGCGCCACGATCGCCTCGATGTCCATGTTGAACGCGTCGCCCACCTTGGCGATGCTCTCCGTCTCAGCCGGATAGGTCACATAGCTGTGCGTTCCCGCTATCCGGTGCCCCTGCCCGATGGCGAACAGCATCTCCACCGCCGCTCCGTCATACACCACCATCCGCTCCGGCGGCGTTTCGAACACGACCTCAGTCCCGTCCGATGCAGTCACCGTCACCGGCTCGGGTTCCGGGACCGCCGTGGCCGGTACCGGAGTCGGCGTGGCCGTTGGCTCCGGCGCCGTCGTTGCGGGCACGGGCATCGCCGTCGCCGGCGGCTCAGTGGGACGCGGCGTCGGCGCCGCAGGCTCCGGTGTCGCCGTTGCCGGCTCGGGGGTGGCTGTTGCCGGCGCTGGTTCAGGCGTAGCCGTTGCCTCGGGAGCCGACTGCACGGTCGGCTCGGCAGTCGGCTCTGAGCCGCAGGCCGTTGCCGCCAACGCAATCAGCATCAAAATCGCCACCGCGGGTATCAGGTACTTAAGAGTTCGCAATGCCTTGCTCCCCGTTTCTTGGTCTCTTGTTTTCGGTATCGAGGCCGGGTATTTCCCAGCCCTTGTGGGTATTGACCAAAAAAAAGCCCTACCCTTGGAAAGGGCAGAGCGCGTAATACGGTCCGAGCCATGCTGACGCCTTTCCTCGAAGGCCGATACATCGCTGGCAGCCGTGGACCGGACTCATCCCGACCTGCTGACTTGGTCGGGACCTACCGTTGCGGGACAGCGCTGGACTTTGACCAGCTTCCTCGTTTAATCCCCGTGAGGGGTACTCCCAGCGTCGGGATATTCAACTGTAAAAGCGCAAGTGGCTACACTCGCACGAACAATAATGCCCCATCCGCACAACCCTGTCAATCGCCTCACCGTCCGCTCAGGGCCTTTAGGTTTTCCGGTACGAATAACACAGTTTCCGTCATTCCCGCGAAAGAACGCATTCCCGCGAAAGAACGTCATCCCGGACTTGATCCGGGACGGGTGAAAACTAAAAGACCCTGGCAGGAACCCAGAAGCTCTGGACAGCAGCCGTTCAATGGCACCAGGCTAGTAGTCAGTCAACCGTGGAATCGAATCATCCTTGGAACATTGCGACGCCAGAGTGGTTGTCCAGCCGGCATTGCAGGGGACGCTGAACCCTTTGATACCAAACATGACTAATAGTGCGACATCTTTGTAATGATGGGTAGCCATGACTACGTTAGTTTCGTACTCAATGGGTGTCCACCAGGGACGCCCCTACGGGACATCCTTCGGCAGTAGGGGCAACCCTTGTGGTTGCCCTCGTTGCCCATCATTTCAAAAGGGGTTGGTCTACTATGAAACTATCTCAAAACTTGCTGCGGCCCTCAATCCGTCATTCCCGCGAAAGCGGGAATCCAGTGGCACTTGCTGATAAATGCTCAATGCCATCAGAGTGTGGTCGTTTTGAGATAGTTTCTTGGTACTAGCGTCGATTTGACATAGTTGCTTCGTCCCTCACAACTCCCTCCCCCTCAGGGGGAGGGCTGGGGTAGGGGTGAAGCCCTCCGCTCCAGCACCTGCGCGACTCGCCACTCTACGAGGCTACCCCGCGCCTCCGGACTCTGCCATCTCCAGCAGCCTCTCCAGCACGGCCCGCCAGTGCGACCTCATCCTCTCCCGCTCCTCCGCGTTCGCCAGCCCTTCCTGGTGAAAGCGCACCGAGGTCTTCTCCCCCGACTCCACCAGCGTAACCTGCAGGGTCGACTGCTGCTCCAGATCCGGACTGCACCAGGTCAGCCTGACCCTCTGCCCCGGCGCCGCCGACCTGACCTCGCCCCAGGCGCCGTCGGAGGCCTGGTACTTCTCCCCCTTCCGGAACTCCAGGCCTTCAACCTTCCCCAGCCACACGTCCCTCCCCGGTCCGTCTGCCACCAGCCCCCAGGCCGCTTCGATCGGCAACGGCAGCGTTTTCTGCACTCCGATCTGGAAGTCCGCCGTCGATGTCTGCCCCACGACCCTGAGCCCTCGCGCCTGCTCGTAGCCCACCGTAACCGACTGCTGCCACCACCCGTTGTCCAGCTCACCCGGCCCCGCCACCAGCGCCACGATCTCCTTGTGGCTCATGTCCTGCGCCCCGAGGCCGTCGAGGAACACCAGCCACTGCTCCCAGTCCAGGCCAGTCGCCTTGGCGACCGTCTCGCTGGAGACCCCGCTGAATCGCTGCTCACCGTCCGGCACGGGCACCCCCCCCCCCCCCCCCCGGAAATTCTGCTCCGGATACTATAACCCACTCCCTAGCCCGGCACCCCGGCACCATAGCGCTCCCATCCAGGCTGCTTCTCCCCTGTAGGGGCAACCCTTGTGGTTGCCCTCCCCCGCACCTCGGCCGAAACGCCGCCGGCTCTCCACCCGGCCATCTCCAGAATGCCCAGAATCATGAAAATCCCTCAATCACACGAATCACAGTTCAGACAATGTTCCAATCCAGGCTGCTTCCCCCCTGTAGAGGCAACCCTTGTGGTTGCCCTCCCCCGCACCTCGGCCGAAACACCGCCGGCTCTCCACCCGGCCATCGCCGCAATGACCGGAATCATGAAAATCCCTCAATCACACAAATCACAGTTCAGACACTGACTCCACAGCGCTCCCATTTAGATGGTCTGCCTGACCACAATCCGTCATTCCCGCGAAAGCGGGAATCCAGTGGTGGTGCCCTTGTAGGACGGAAAGCTACCTCGATCATCTGATTCGGAACGCCCCCCCCCCCCGCTGACACCGCCCCCTTGACTCAGCAGCACATTCCTCGTTACTCTTGTTCAAGTGAATACGCACATACATTCTATGAACGCACGCAGGTGCGAACCCTACACCCGGCTCCCACATCGTCCCCCAGTCCGCCAGCCCCGAATGCTCGGAAATGCTCGGAAACGCTCGGAAATGAACGGAAAAACAGGGTTTTTCAGCCCCGACCTACCTGCCGATCCCGCCCAGCAAGGAGGAGAACCATGACCCTCAGCCAGATCAAGCGAGAGGTAAACGCCCTCAAGCGCAAGTACGCCAAGGCCCTCGCCGTCGT
This sequence comes from Dehalococcoidia bacterium, assembly GCA_965216065.1. Lineage (GTDB taxonomy): Bacteria > Chloroflexota > Dehalococcoidia > Lucifugimonadales > UBA3495 > VXOI01. Next base: position 680,737 of record CBDCFB010000001.1, on the reverse strand, counting down.
CCGCCTCCGACGCCTCGCCCAGGAATTCTGCGACGAGTGGGACGCCAGCCGCGAGGAGGGAAAGCCCGCAATGAATACCATAGAATCCGGCCAGTGGTTCATCAAGCGGGGATACCGTCCCAGGAGCCTCAACCGCCTCTTCGACTGCATCAGGCGCTGCACCGAGCAGAAGGAGGCGCCGAAGGCCTATGACATAGTAAAGGCCCTCATCCCCTGGCCCTGGGGCAAGTACCGAACCATCATCGACAGCATCTTCGAGAACAGCCACCTGTTCAAAGACCGGCCTCCACGCCGGGCGCCCGAGCAGACGACCATCGACCCCGCAGACCTCCCGCCCGAGTTCCCCATCATGGCCCGGGAAGACTGGCCGTGGGACCTTCACCTATGGTTCCCAACCCTTTCCCAGGAACCTTCAGGCGCCCACGCCGCCGATCCCGTATCCCAAGAGCAGCAGGAGGATAGCACCTCGAAAGTCCTGCTCTGGGCCTGAAGTTGCACAACCGCGCGTCCCTCCGTCCACCCGAAACGCAGCCCCACGAAAGACTCCGACAGCGTCGCTATTCAGGGGGTATCGTTCGAGCCGTCCTGGCGAATCATGCCCTCGGCTCGATTGGGAGTTGAGATCCCCAAATCCTGTCCATCCTGTTCATCCATGTAAATGTAAATGCACCACCCGAAAATAGCCGCTGCCTAGGGCTCCCGCTGGCCCTTCCCGGCAACCGCCTGTGATAACATCTCTACTTGCTATGTCTCAGGCCCTGCTGGTGGAAGATCTGGTCAAGCGGTATGGCGACGTACTTGCCGTGGACGGCCTTTCATTTTCCGTGGAACGCGGCGAAATCTACGGCCTGCTTGGCCCGAACGGCGCCGGAAAGACCACCACCCTGGAAATCGTCGAGGGGCTGCTGCGACCCGACTCCGGCAGGGTGACCGTCCTCGGCCTCGACGCCGCCACCCAGGGCCGCACCATCAAGTCCCGCACCGGCGTGCAGCTCCAGTCTTCCTCCTACTACGAATATCTCACCCTGGCCGAGATCCTCGCCCTTCTCGGCCGCTTCTACCCCAAGCGGCTGCCCCCTTCCCAGCTCCTAGAGCTCGTCGCACTGGCCGACAAGAAGGACCGCCGCATCCGGCACCTGTCCGGTGGCGAACAGCAGCGCTTCGCTCTTGCCGCCAGCCTCGTCAACGACCCCGAACTGGTTATCCTCGACGAACCCACCACCGGCCTCGACCCCCTCTCCCGCCGGGAACTATGGGCCCTGGTCCAGCAGGTCCGCCAGCGCGGCGCCACGGTCATCGTTACCACCCACTACATGGAGGAAGCCGAGGAGATGTGTGACCGTGTGGCCATTATCAACCACGGCCGGCTCCTGGCCGAGGGCTCCCCGCGGGAACTGGTCGGTCGTATCGAGGCCTCCTACGCCGTCAAGCTGGTGACTGCCGGGCCCCTCTCGGGAGAGCAGCTCGAATCCCTGGCCCTGAAAGGGCACGGACCTCCCGTCGTCGATGGCAACGCCGCCCTCCTGCGCCTGGACGGCTCCCCCGCCGCCCTCCAGGACCTGCTGCACCGGGTCGAGGAAACTGGTGTCGCCCTCGAGCAAATCGAAATCACCCCGGTAACCCTCGAGGACGTCTTCCTCGAGCTGACCCGCAACTGACACCCAGTCGCGACCGGCGCGACCGGAAGTAGGACAAGAGCTTGCTGGCAATCACCATCGCCAACTTGAAGATGATGGCGCGCAACCGGCAGGGCCTCTTCTGGGCCCTCGCCTTCCCGTTGCTATTGGTGGTGGTCTTCGGCCTGTTCGACTTCCGCGGCGTCACCCCCACCGGCATCGCCATCGCCGACTTCTCCGGCGGACCCAGGGCCGAGCTGCTCCGGGAGCACCTCGGCGGAATCGCCTTCCTGGACCCCGAGGATCTGTCGGTGGAAGATCCCGCTGTCCTTGATGATGCCCGTCGGCGCCTCGTCGATGGCGACCTCGGCTACCTGCTGCTCATCCCTCACGGCATTGACGACCCTGCCGAGGAGAGCGGTGCCGGTGCCCTTCAGCCGGTGACCCTCGTATACTCCACCCGCAACCCGGAGCGGAACCAGCTGGTGGAGGGAGCGGTCCACAGCCTGGTCATCGAGCTCCGTTCCGATGGCCTCCCCATCCTGCCAGAACACCTAGTGGTCTCCGAGGTCATCGAGACCCCGGAGGTCGACTACTTCGACACCGTGCTGCTGGGTCTGCTGGGCTTGGGCATAATGACCAACAGCATCATCTCCATCGCCGTGCGCATCAGCACCTACCGCAACCAGTCCGTACTGAAGCGCCTCCTCGTGACGCCACTGCCGGTCTGGAAGTTCTTCGCCGGCGAGATCATCGCCCACCTGCTGCTCGCCCTGGTGCAGGCCCTGATCATCCTTGCCGTCGGTGTGTTCGTCTTCGGGGGCGACATCCACGGCAGCCTCGGCTGGGTGCTGCTGATAGTCCTGCTGGGCACGGTGGTGTTCCTGAACATCGGCTTCATACTCTCGGCCTGGGCCCGCAGCCCGGCCGCCGCCTCCGGGATGGGCAACGCCGTCGCCCTGCCCATGATGTTCCTGGCCGGCACCTTCTTCTCCACCGCCTCCCTCCCGTGGCTGCTGCCCTACGCCGCGCAGGTCCTGCCCCTCACGCCGATGCTGGACGCCCTCAGGGAGGTCGCAATTAACAGCGCTCCCCTCTGGGACACCTGGCCCCAGCTCGCCGCCCTCGGGGCCTGGGCCGTCGCCACCGCCCTCATCGCAGTCCGCGTCTTCCGCTTCAGTTGATGGGTATAATGTATGTACCATCCAAGGGCAGGTGAGCGCGACCGACAGAGTGAACGAAATATTTGACGACGCACGGGCGCAGCACCAGTCATCGTTGGAGCGGTTGGTAGCCGGCGATATCCGGGATGCCGCTGAAAAGGCCTGGTGCGCCACCAAGCGGGCAACCGACGCCCTGATCCTTGCCCGGACTGGCGTAGAACCCGGAACCACCGCCATGACATCGGATGGCCTGGATGACCTCGCTCGTGCAGACTAGCGTGCCAAGTCACTGGTCGGTCGCTACTACAGCCGTATCAGCCAGGTCCACGGCCAGTGCTTCTACGACGGCCGTTGCGCGTCCCCTGACACCGAGCGCCGCATCCGGGAGACAGCGGATTACATCAACGACGCGGAGCAGCTGGCGTAGTAACTATTTGAAGACCTGCTACGGCTCCCGAACCGTCATTCCTGCGAAAGCAGGGATCCAGTGGCCCAATCTGAAGTCCTGCAGATTTTCACACCGGTGCGCGCGTTTTGAGATAGTTTCTTAGCTGGACTTTACGCATTTTAAGCGGCATAAGCGAGGGAATCTGCAATACGATGGTACAGAGTGGCGGGGAGTTTCTGTACATCGGAGTTGGCGGTCGATAGTGAAAAACCCTCCGACACCAACCACCAGTGGCTACGCACAAAGGTGATGTCATCCATTACTTTTCCTGGATTTTGCGTAAAGTCGAGCTTAGTCTAGCGGCGGTGGCTTCCGGTTCGTCCTTCGACAGGCTCGGAACCTACGGGCAGGGCGATTGTGCGGGGTCGCCTCAGTCCCGCAGGGCGATGGCTATCAGGCGTCCTGCGCGCTCTTCGTACTGTACTTCGATCGTCTGACCCAGCACCTGGTGCAGCCGGAGGTGTGCCCCGTTCTTCTCCAGCGCCTCGGTCGTGGTGAAGGTCCACTCGCGACCGCCGTCATCGCGGATTGTCAGGGTCTCGATCTCCGCCAGGTTGCGGTCGCTGACCTCGACGATCAATCCGCGCACCGAGTCCGAGGGGCGGGCGCAGGCCAGTAGAAAAACGCAGAGCACACAGAGAACGCAGAGAAATGGCTTGCTGGTCAATGGTCTCAAGAGGGAGGGGACTTTACCGGCTGGAGTTCAGTTGAGCACTGCCAGCAGGGCGGCCTCGATGACCGGGGCTGGCGTGTACTGCTCGAACTTGGCCCGCACGATGCCCCCGCCGTCCACCACGAAGGTCCACGGCTCCGTTGGAAGACCCCACTCCTTCACCGCGTCCACCAACCCGCCGGTGGGGCGTCCCCCTTCGATCAGGTGCGGGTCATTGAACACCTCGACGTGAATGAAGTTGGCCTGCCCGACGTACTCGTCCCGGAGGGTGGAGAGTTCCGCCACCTGGGGTCCGCAGGTGAAGCTTACGCAGTAGGCGGGGGTGGCGAACAGCACGACGAAGGGCTTGCTTTCAGACACCGCTTCCTGGATGGACACCGCGTAGAGGTCAGGGTCGGGTTCTGCAGAGGTCGTGATGTGAGACAGGTCCTCCACGTCGGAGGCCTTGAGGGTGATGCTTGCGGGTGCCGCCGCGCCGATGGCCGGGGTATCGCTGGACTCCTTCACTGGAAACGCAGACCTGGCCACCACCTCCGTTCCATCGGCGGTTGTGAGTTCCGCCTCCAGCTCCCATGATCCAGCGATGTTGAACTCCGGATAAGCTACGAACACCCCGGCAACGGTCGGCCACGGGAGGAACTCCGCGCTGAGAATCTGCCGGGCCTGCCTTTCCTCTGTATTCTCCGGCAGGTAGTAGGTGCGGACGACGGCTTCCTCCGCCTTAAGGGGTCCGCCTTCCCGGGTAAGCACTCCGAACACAAGCCGCTCACTGCCGACGGCCATGTCGGTGGTGATCACCACGGCGGCGTACTCCGGACCGCCGAACTCTTCCGTCGGAGGGACGATGACGTTGTCGCTGGCGCCTCCACATGCCGCCAGGCCCGCAATCAGGCACAAAGCTCCTATGGAGGATGCCAGCATCCTGGGAAGTGAGCCCAGGTTCCGCAGACTGGAAACCACGCTAGTAGTTGATGGCGCTGACTGCGCCGCCTTCCACGCCGATGGTCTGCCCGGTGATGGCCCCGGCGCGGCCGGAGACCAGGAACAGGATGAGGTCGGCGATGTCCTCCGGCTCCACCATGCGCCCGATGGGTATGCCGGCCACGGCCTGCGCTTCCGCTTCCTCCATGGTGACACCCGCATCCTGCGCCCGACGCTCCAGCAGCATGGTCTGTCGCGGAGTACGCGTGGTGCCGGGGTGGATGCAGTTGACGAGGATGCCGTCGGAGGCCACTTGGTCTGCCAGGTTCTTTGCCATGTTGGAGACCGAGGCATTGGTGACGCCGTTGCTGTTGGTCAGCCGGCTGGCCGAGCGTGCCGCCATGCCGCCGATGTTGATGATGCGCCCGCCGCCCCGCTGCTGCATGTGAGGAATACACTCCCTGGCGCAGCGGACGTAGCCCATGATCTTGACGTTGATGTGGTTCAGCCAGTCTTCGTCAGCCAGTTCCATGAACGGGGCGGCGGTGGAGTTCACCGCGTTGTTGATCAGGATGTCCACGCCGCCCAGCTCGGCGACGGTGGTCGCCACCAGGTTCTGGATGTCCTCCAGCACCCCGGTGTCGGCCCGTACCGCCAGCGCTCGTCGTCCGGTGCGGTGCCGAATCTCGGTAGCCGCGTCCTCAAGCTCCTCAACTCCGCGGGCGCAGATGGCGACGTCCACGCCTTCTTGGGCCAGCGCCAGGGCGGTGGCCCGCCCGATGCCCTTGCTGCCGCCCGTGACGATGGCGACCTTTCCTTCCAGTCCCAGGTCCATTTGACACTCCTGAGGTCAGTTGACTGCGGGGATTTTAACTCAAATGCCGCTTCACGCCGTTACTCGGGCACACAGCGAGATATCAGCTGTCCAATATCCGCAGCTCGATCGATGTCGGAAACCGACGACACCAGCCCTTCCAGCTTGTCCAGGGGCCAGTCCATCTGCGGGAACAGTTCGCCAATCCGGGACTTCTCAGTGGCGAAGTCCCACTTCAGCTCGTTGCCGGTGAACTCGTCGACAATCTCCTCGCCGGAGCGGGTTCGGACGGTGATCCTCGGAGCGAACGACCCGCGAGTGCGTTGGCCCACGACTTCTACGCGCTCCTGCAGGGCCATCACCTGCCGGTCGAAGTCTGCAGAGTCAATGCCGGGATCGAGCCGCTGGCGCAGGGGTGGGTAGCTTCCATGAACCCAGGTGTAGGCTGTGAAGTAGTGGGTACTCCCCACTCCCGGCATGCGGCGGTCGGTGTTGGGAAAGGCGGGCGACGGATATGTTGTCTCCAGCCAGTTCATCTCGACCGAGATGCTTTCGATGTCTTCAGGCGGGACATCGTGGGCGGCACGCATCCGGGTGGTCAGCTCTATGACCGGGCAATTGTATCCTGCCGTGGGATAAATCTTGGGAGTGATGTGCATCAACTCCCAGCGGTCGCCAAGGCCCTCGACGGTCGCCGCAAGGTCGGTGGTGCCTGGACCGCAGTCGCCGGGCGGGTTGGCGGAGAAGGTGTAGGAGAGCTCGCCGCGGTTGTTGCCAACAAACGCGTTGTAGAACCCGGCGTCTCCCTCCAGGCAGGTCTCTGACCCGCGCAGGTTCTCGCGGGCCAGGAGCGCGGCCATAATGCCGCTTCGAGTGGCGTTGGGCTCGTGGTACAACATCTCACGCCCGCTCACCCGTGGCCCCTCGGTGGTGCCCCCGGTGAAAGTGCAGGCCAAGGCCAGCGCCGTGACGGTCTGGTCCTCATCGAGCTCCAGCAGTTTGGCCGTTGCGACCGCAGCGCCCAGCGTCCCATATACCGGGCTGCACCTGAACCCCCTGGCCTGTGTCGCCGGGATGAAGTCGCCTGCGATGCGGGCTTCCACTTCGTAACCAGCGGCCATTGCAGTCAGCAACTGTTGCCCGGTCGCGCTCGAGATCTCCGCTGACGCCAGGGCTGCCGGAATGATGCAGGGGCCGGGGTGAATCAGCATCCGGTACGAGTCGGTCTGATTTGTGGCGTGCATCAGCTTGCTGTTCACGAAGGCTGCACCGCTCCGGGTCGCCTTGGCCCCGTCCGCCAGCAACGTTGCTCCCCTGGTGTTGGATTCCTCTTCCTTCACGAGCTCGATGGCCGCCTTGCCATGGGCCGTGCGCGAACCCACCAGCGAAACGAATGTGGCATGCAACAGCGAGGCCTTCAGCTTGTTCACCGCAGGCGGTGGGAGCTGCGAAAATTCCAACCCGGACACAAACCGGGCGTAGGTGCGCGCAAGTGCTTCGGGCATAGATGGAGCTCCTGGAGAATAAGTCTTCCTGTTGTGGCCTGTCGGACGAAGATTTGCGATTTTGTGCGCAAGGTCCGGATTGATAGGGTTCTCACATCCGTGGGTGCTAGGTCAGGTCCCGGAGGTAGGGGCGGATGGCCAGCTTCATGACGGCGAGGAGGGCGACGGCTCCGATGATGCTGAGGAAGATAAGTATATCGAACTCCCTGCTGGCCATTCCAAGCGCCGTCCCGGCTGCTGGGGGGTGCTCGGTGTTGGTGAAGGCCATGAAGAGCATGGCGACTCCGACGGCGAGGGCGAGGGAGGCATTGTGCATGAGGGTTCTGTCCGTCAGGAAGCCCTCGATGGGCCCGAGGAACAGCAGGACGGAGAAAAGGGAACCCAGAAGGAGGGCGAGGGCGTGGCCGCCGACGACGGAGCGGACGCTGGCGGTGCGGTTGGAAGGGCCGATGAAGATACCGACGACGCTGGAGGCGAGGCCAGCGGCGATGGCGGCGGCGGACAGAGAGTTGACGAAGGCGAGTATGACCAGCATTACCACGGTGGCGAGGACGGCCTGGGAAGCGAAGGCCCACGGATGGCTGGCGAACCCAGGGTCCCGCCAAACCCACCTGTCCCCGGTCTCCGGGTCCCGCCCCGAGATCAGCCGCAGGAAGATGAGATCGTAGTCCAGGGGCCGTTGCCGCCTTCGCTGCAGCATCCCGGCCAGGAGGATTGCGGCCATGCGTCCGCGGCGTCCCCTGCGCCCCCGACGGCCCCAGAAGATCATAAGCTAGAGCGACCGCACCCAGTCCAGCCAGACCCGGGCGCAGGCGGTGGGCAGTATGTGCTGCACGAAGCCGGTAATGCCGGGGAACACCACTCTCTCGCCGTTGGGGAAGAGGTCGGCTGCTCCCCGAAAGTCGCCCAGCACCTCCTCGCGCAGGCTCGCCGCCGCCAGCACCAGCACCGGTGTCTGGACCTTCGTCAGCGCTGGTCCCAGGTCACCTCCTGCGTTCGATTGGAACCCTTGGACCACATGGGCTGGAGTCGCTTTCATCTGGTCTGCGTACCAGCGAATGTACTCGGGCGGGACCAGGTCCGGGTCCAGCCTCCGGCCAATGGAGTCGTCGACCCAGGCCTCGATACCTTCCCTCTCGATGAGGCTGGCGCTCTCCTGGTGGTGAGAGTCGAAGCTGGTGGGGGAAGTGCAGACGGTCAGGGAGCGCAGCCGCTCCTCGTGCCGCGTCGAGTAGTTCATGGAAATGGAGCCTCCCACCGTTTCGCCGATGAGATGGAACCGCTCCAGACCCAGTTTGTCGGCCACCTCCTCGAGGTCGTTGGTAAAGTTGTCCAGCGACCAGTGGTAGCCTTCTTCCGGAACGTCGGACTGGCCCATACCGCGCATGTCAAAGCGGATGACGCGGTAGTGGCGGGCGATGGTGGGCACCCAGCCAAACCACATCCTGTGGTTCTTGGCCATCCCGTGGTGCATCAGCACCGTATCTGACTCAGCCCATGGGTCGGTAAAGTCGTCCACCGTGTAGAACAGTTCTGTTCCGTCGTCCAGTCGCAGTCTCATGCTGCCTCCGGTGTCGCCCGGGTAGTCTTCCGGGTAAAAGTCGGTTGCGTTTCCTTGGTGGTGAGCGGTCTCAGTCCGCCGAGGAGGGCTGGATGCCCTGCTCAACGAATACCGAGCGGGCCACCCTCATAGCCGTGCGGGAATTGGTGTAGCTGCCGTAGAAGACCAGTTGGAAGAAGACTTCCATGATCTCTTCGGACGACGCGCCCACATGCAGTGCACCCTCTATGAGGCGCCGTATCTGGCGGTCGTACTGGCCCAGCACGGTCATGGCGGAGAGACTGCACAGAGCCCGGGTCTTTGCATCCAGACCGGGGCGGGCGTGGATGGCGCCCCAGTGGTACTCCTCGATGAATCTCTGGACCTGCATCTCCACTGAGTTCGGGTCATCCACTGGGTAGAGCGGCGGCGCTCCCATCTGTTCGTCGTAGATACGCAGGCCGTTCTGGTGCAGTTCTTCCACAGTGCGGGTGGTGTCGTATGCATAGGTGGGGGTGTACTCGATGCCCTGCTCTTCGAAGATGTCCTTGGTCAGCTTCATGGCCGATTCCACGGACGGGATTCCAACCAGGAAGGTCATCTGGATCATGATTTCCACTATCTGGTCTGGAGTGACCCCAAGGTTCAGGGCGCGTTCAATGTTGCGGCGCAGCAGTGGTGTCTGCCCCAGGGCGGTGAGGGCGGCTACGGTGCACATGCAGCGTCGCTCCATGTCCAGTCCCGCCCTGGTCCACACCGACCCCCAGAGCGCCTCGTCCACGATGCGCTTCAGGTCGGGCGCGAGCTGGTCAATGCCCGGCAGGCTGTAATGGCTCTGGTTGCCGCCCGCCATGCGCCTGCGCATTTCCATTCCTCGATTGAAGCGGTCGTCCAATGTCTCCAACTTACTTTACTCCTGTCGCTCCGTAAATTTGCCCATGCCCGGTTCGGGGAGGGGTCGTTACGCCGCCATCACCTCATCGGCGAAGCGGGACATACGCTCCTCGGTCTCGGTATGGCTTGGGCTGCGGAAGTCGAATATCAGGTGGGTAACGCCAACCTCGGCATAGGCGTGAATATCCTGCAGCACTGCTTCCGTTGGGCCTGAGAACCGGCGTCGGCTCCCGTCGTTATCGCTGGATGCGTCGTACAGGGGCGCCTTCATGGAAACCTGTATCTCTGAGGTGTCGCGGCCTGCCCGCTCGGCGTGGCGGTGCATGTAGGCCAGGTTCTCGGCCAGCTCTTCCGGTTCCAGCGGCGCTGCGGGGATGGCGCCCACGGGATGCCAGGCGTTGCCCAGGCGCGCCGTACGTCGCAGCGCGGCCCGGCTCTGGCCGCCGATCCAGATCGGGGGATGGGGCTTTTGCGCCGGCTTGGGCAGAAATACTATGTCGGAGAACTTGACATGCTTGCCGTCAAAACTTGGGTTGTCGGAGGTCCACAGCTCAATGAACGCTCTTAGGTACTCGTCGGTGGCGGCGCCGCGCTCGGCGAAGGGAGGCGCATCCAGCAGCTCGAACTCCTCCTCCATCCAGCCAACGCCAGCGCCAACGATGAGCCTCCCTTTCGACAGCATATCCAGGGTGGCCAGCATCTTGGCGCAGAGCAGAGGATTGCGGTAGGGAACGATCATCACGCTGGTGACCAGACGGATGCTTTCGGTCACTCCGGCAAGATAGGCCAGCGTGGTGATCTGCTCCGGCCACTCGCCTGCGCCTGAATTACCGCCGGCGAGTATGTTGCCGGTAACGCTGTACGGGTAGACCGAATCAACACTTCGCGGCATCAGGATATGGTCGGGCGCGACCATGCAATAAAAGCCAAGCTGGTCTCCCAGTTTGGCAATACTGGCCAAGGCATCGGGCTGAGCGCCCTCGCCACTGTTGGGTAGATAAAAACCGAATTCCAAACTACTCCTCCGGCTCAGGCCTTTACGGCCCCGATTTTAGCACACGGGAATTGGCGTCCTGTTGTTCCCGGAGAGTAAAATCCTGTATCGATTCGTTTGCGAGTGCATACCCCATCCGGGCTTCTCAAACGCCATGCCGGCCCGCCCCCCGAGATGGCGTTGCGCCAGCCCTGATGGCGACAATAAGCTTGGCCGTAAAGCCTGAGCCCCAGGTTTCAGACCAAGGATTTCAGACCAAGTTGGGAGAGGAGCGCGCTATGGCATTGCAGGAATTTATCAGGGAGTCCATCGAGACTAACTGGGAGTGGCTGGAGCGCTACCTGGAAGGACTTTCCCAAGAAGAGATCGAGTATCGCCCCAATGACCAGTGCCATTCCATTGGTTTCATCGTCTGGCACTACGGGCGGGCTCTCGACATGTGGACACAGACGCTGGCTCGCAAGCAGCCGCAGCTTTATGAAGAGCAATGGGCGGAACATCTTGGTTTGACCCCTCAGGCTATGGACGTCGGCTTCGGGTATTCGGCCGAAGACCTGTCGAATTGGCAGTGCCCCGGAAAGGAGCTCCTGGTCCAGTACGCCACTGCAGCGCGCGATAACTTTCTGGGGTTTCTTGGCGAGCACGACGACGAGTCTCTTGCCAGCACCACCATGACCAACCGCCAAGGCAACGAGATTACCTTGGCGACGATGTTCCGCATGCTCATATGGGAGGTCAATCAGCACGGGGGCCAGGCTGGGTACCTTCGGGGCATGCAGCGGGGTCTCGGCGCCTGATCGGGACGCCTTGATTATTCCCTCCCCCTGTGGGGGAGGGTTGGGGTGAAATTCCAGCCGGAACCGTTTCGTCGCGACCGGCGCCACTCGTGACAAGTTTGGGCATATCCATGCCATTGAACTATATAGCGTAACGTTCAAGGGTGCGACAGGTTCAGTATCAATCCAACCATTTCGTGGTTGTGTTTCGAACTTGACACCCTTGCCGTCCATGGATAGACTCGCGGGTTGTTAACACTTTGTTAACACCGCCAAGCAGCCTGATCTAATTGCAAACCGTGGCGTTGATCGCACTGGAGGGCTCCACGTGTCCACCTCTCCCTCTTCTCTACCCGGTTTTCTGACAGAGGAAATGCGCCAGCGGGCAATCGGCCAGGAGAGTGCCGCGCAGACTATGGAGGTGGAGAAGGGCGCCATCATCAAGTTCGCCCAGGCCATTGGCGACGACAACCCGCTGTACAACGACGAGGTGGCGGCCCGAGAGTCGCGCTTCGGGGGCTTGATCGCTCCGCCGACTTTCCTGCGCTCAGCGGTATCCGCCAGGCCCGGGCTGCCTTTTGAGGTTCCATTCGAGAGGGTTCTGGACGGCGGCAGCGACTGGGAATATTTCGTGCCTGTGCGCCCGGGAGACCAGATCACCTCCGTCTCGCGCATAGAGGACATGAATGAGCGCAACGGCAGTATCGGACTGATGCTTATCTATACCATCGTGGTCACCTACACCAACCAGTTTGGTCAGGTGGTTGCCACCCAGACCAGTACCTCCATACGGTACTAGGCGAGGCACTTTCGTACGGTACTAGGCAACGTACTTTTCCCGGCGCTGATGCCGTGGTGGGGACTCCCCCTTTAGTCGGGGGGATCATCATTTTTGCCAGAGCGCTGGCGCTGCAACCCGCTGGCGCTGCTACCCTGGAGGACTGAGTATGGGGAATCAGATAGTGTGGGATGAGGTCGACGAGGGCCTCGAAATCGGACCCGTTGTGCGCCACCCCACAAGTCAGCAACTGGTCAAATACGCGGGGGCTTCGGGCGATTATTACCAGATCCACTACGACAAGGACTTTGCCCAGGGTACCGGACTGGAGGACATCATCCTCCACGGAGCACTGAAGAACGCGTTCCTGGGCTCCTTGGTTACCGACTGGATGGGCCCCGCCGGGAACCTCCGCAGGCTGTCGTGCCAGTACCGTGGAATGGACATCCCGGGGCATCCCATTTCTGCCAGGGGCGTGGTAACCAGCAAGTACGAGGACGGCGGCGAGTACTTCGTGGATTGCGATATCTGGCTGGAAAACGAGAATGGCCAGCGCACTACGCCCGGACGTGCCACGGTCTCTCTGCCCAGGAGCCAAGCATAGCGGCTCGGGCACGAAAATTCTGAGTTCCCAGGGGTAGGACATTGGTTGATTCACTGTTGGACAAGGTGGCCATCGTAACCGGCTCGGGCCGGGGCATCGGCCGGGGCATCGCGATGGAAATGGCAGCGGAGGGCGCCAAAGTGGTCGTGGTGGACCCCGGCGTCAATGTGGACGGAAGCGGGCAGGACCACTCGGTGGCCGCGCAGGTATGCGAAGAGATCAAGGCTGCCGGGGGAGAGGCCGTTCCCTGCATGGAGTCGGTGACCTCGATGGAAGGCGGGGAAAGGATCATCCAGACCGCCGTCGACAACTTCGGCAAGTTGGACATTGTCGTCACCTGTGCAGGAATCCTGCGCGACAGGATGATCTTCAACATGACCGAACAGGAATGGGACGACGTCATAGCCGTCCACCTGAAGGGCACTTTCACCGTGGTAAAGCACGCCTGCATCCTGTTTCGCCAGCAGCGTTCCGGGCGGATAGTCACGTTCTCTTCGGAGTCCGGGTTGATTGGCAACTCGGGGCAGGCCAATTACGGCGCGGCCAAGTCAGGCATCGCCGGATTCACCAAGGTGGTGGCCAAGGACATGGGCCGCTACGGTGTGACGGCCAATGCCATCGCGCCGAGGGCCAATACTAGGATGATCGGAGACATTCCTGCCAGCGCTGCCGAGATCAGGGCCCGCAGCGGCGTGGCCGCGATTCCGGGCGAGGACACGCTGACCGAGCTGAATCCTACCCACATCGCGCCTTTTATATGCTACCTGGCCAGCGACTACGCAGCCAATGTCAACGGGCAGACGTTCCTCGTCTATGGCGACAGCATTTCCTTGATGTCGCAACCTCGCCCGGAGCGCTCGATCTACGAGCCGTCCGGCCATTGGGACCTGGACACGCTTGCACCCCTGGCCAGGGATGTGCTGACCGCAGACGTAACCAATCCGGCGCCTCCCACACCGCCACGCGAGTAGGGAGGCGAGCAACTAGGAACCGTGCGGTTCGAAAGGACTGAATGGTAACGCCCGAAGAGCGCATCACTCGTCTTGAGGCGATTCAGGAAGCCAACACCCAGCAGTTGGCACTGGTGTTGTCACGTCTTGACCAAGCTATTAACTTGATCGAGGCAGTCCGCCAGGAAGTGCGGGAGATGAACGAGGCAACCCGTCAGGAAGCGCGGGAGGAAATCAGGGCCTTGCGTCATGAGACACACCAATTGGTTGACTCGGTCCGGAGAGATTCCCGGAACTTGTTCATCGTTGCGCTCTCCATTGGAGCCGCTCTGGCTGCTGGTTTAGGGGGCGGTATCATTGCTCTGAACCTGAGAGTCCTTGAACGACTCCCCGCGTAGACCGGGAGAGGGCGTGAGTTGACAGCGGCAGACAATTTCACCGGAACGTGGAGGCTCTTGGCTTGCGAGGGCCGCTGGTCCGACGGCCGCATCACCCGGCCCTACGGCGAGAAACCCGACGGGATGCTGGTATACGACGGTAAGGGCAGCTTTTCGGGCCAGATAATGACACAGGGCAGGCCTGCCTTCGCTACCGGAAACCTGCTCAAGGGCAGTGACGGCGAGGTACGGGCGGCATTCGAGGGCTATGTGGCCTACTACGGCAGCTATTCGGTTGACGAAAGTGAGGGACTGATGCTCCACGAAGTAGAAGGGAGCTTCTTCCCCAACTGGATCGGAGAACACCAGGTAAGAAAGTTCGAGTTCAGTGACGACGGACGGCTTGAACTCCGGACGCTGCCAATCAAGGGATCGAGGGCTGACCTGACTGTGGTATTGCTCTGGGAGCGGGCCAGTTGAGCAGTTTCACTGAGGAGATCCTCTCGGTAGCTCTGCGAGGCTGGCAGGAATTGGGCTTACGAGAACCACGGCGGGCTTTTCCGCCGGATTATTAAAGGGGCACAGGAATGGCTGACCGGCTTAATGACAAGGTGGCGATCGTAACAGGAGCGGGACGCGGCATCGGTCGCGGGGTGGCCCGGCTGATGGCCGAGGAAGGCGCCAAGGTTGTGGTATGCGACCTGGGTGTCAACGTAGACGGTTCCGGGGCTGATATGTCCGTGGCCGAGATGGTGGTCTCCGAGATTAAGGAGGCCGGCGGTGAAGCAGTGGCGTGCACCGAGAACGTCGCCAGCATGGATGGCGGCGAGAAGATCGTGCAGACCGCTCTGGATAGCTTCGGCAAGCTGGACATCGTGGTTACCGTTGCCGGCATCCTGCGAGACCGCATGGTGTTCAACATGACCGAGCAGGAGTGGGACGACGTCATTGCCGTCCACCTGAAGGGTACTTTCTCGGTGGTCAAGAACGCGTCGGTGCTGTTCCGACAGCAGCGGTCGGGACGGATCATAACTTTCAGTTCAACTTCCGGGCTGTACGGGAACTCAGGCCAGGCCAATTACGGTGCGGCCAAAGACGGGATTGCGGGATTCACCCGCGTTGTGGCCCGAGATATGGGGCGCTACGGCGTCACAGCGAACTCGATCTCGCCAAGCGCGGCAACACGCATGACAACCAGCATTCCGGACGAGGCCCGCGAATTGCGCGCTGCCCGTGGGATCAGCACTGGCGCCAGCGTCACCATGCGCGGCGGTCCCGACGACGTCGCGCCGATGGTTGCCTGGCTTGCATCCGACGAAGCGCAGCACGTTAACGGTCAGGTCTTCCACGTGACCGAGGGACTGGTGAACCTGCTCAACAGTCCGGAACCGGTGAAGACAATTCAGAAAGACGGAAAGTGGACTGTCGAGGAAATCGCCCGCGTCTTTCCCGCCACCATTGGGCTGGAGCTTTACAACCCCGCTCCCAGCCAGGTGCGGGACTAGAGCAATAGTCAACCTGGGGGAGAGTCCCTGGGCAAAGCAGCCAATGGAGAGAATCCCTATCTTCCAGAGTCGAGAGCACTGATGTTTAAGAACTTCTCCGCATCATACGCCGGGCATGTTGTTGACGATAACCTGGGGTTCGCCGGGACCCCTGCAAACGACCGCTGGTATACCAACGAGAAGCTGGCGGAGACCTACGATTGGGCCCTGGAGATTGCTCAGCACCTCGAGTCCAGCGGCTACGACGAGTTCTGGATGGCCGAGCACCACTTCCAGCCGGAAGGGTATGAGGGCATTCCCAATCTGCTGATGCTGGGCCTGTACCTGGCTACACAAACCAAGACGCTCAAGTACGGTTGTGGGTTCAACATCACTCCCATGTGGCACCCGCTCCGTCTGGCTGAAGACTTCGCGATGGCGGACATACTCACCAAGGGCCGTATCATATTCGGCGTGGGGCGCGGATATCACACGCGGGAAGTCGAAACCTTCGGCGCGCCGATGCGCGACTCCGATGCCAACCGCGAGCTGTTCGAGGAACAAATTGAGGTCATGATCAAGGCCTTCAACGAAGACTCTTTCTCTCACCAGGGCAAGCACTTCCAGATCCCCGCACGGGTGCCGTACCGGGGATATGAGCTTGAGAAGCTGACCCTGGTGCCCCGGCCGCTCAACCGGCCTGTGGATATATGGCAGCCGCTGGTCAGCGGGAACCCCCGGGGAGTCGAGTTCATGGCCAGAGTGGGCATCAAGCCGCTCCTCGCCAATACGCCAGAGCCCACGCTGGGCGAACGCATGCGAATGTTCCAGCAGGCCCAGCTCGACCGGGGGCACGAAACCCAACTGGGAGAGAATGCCGCCCTTGGGTTCCGTTTGTTCCTTGCCGAGTCGAAGGAAAAGGCTATCGAGAAGGCCAAGCCCTACTTTGAAGAGGCAATGAAGTTCGCCGCGCCGCTGGGCCTGATGGCGCTAAGCCAGGATCAGATTGACGCTGTAGCCGCTGGAGGCCGAAGCCGGGGCGTCAAGCTGCCGACGCTGGAAGAAGCGGTCGAGGGCGGCGGATGGATCTGTGGCACTCCGGAGACGGCAGTGGAGGCCCTCAAGCTAGCGGAAGAAAACTATCCGGGCGTCGAGCGTGTCAACATCGGTTCCGTCATGGGAATGCCATTGGAGGTCTTCAAGGACCAGCTCAGCATCTTCGCCGAGGAAGTGATGCCCGCATTCAAGGGCTAGGCCCCAGGGCGACGGAGAAGCGATGGTAGCGACCAGCAGGGTTCAGGCGATTTTCGACGATGCCAGGGCCATGCACGCCGAGGCGTTGCAACGGCTGGAGGCTGGAGACATCCGCGACGCCGCTGAAAAGGCTTGGTGTGCCACGAAGCGGGCCACGGATGCTTTGATCCTGGCCCGTACCGGCGAGGAGCCTGGGCCGACAGCCATGACCTCCGACTTGCTGGACAACTTGGCCAGACGGAACGATGCCGTGAATTCGTTGTTGGGTCGTTACTACAGCCGGATTAGCCAACTTCACGGGTTGTGCTTCTATGTTGGCCACTGCAACGACCAGACTGAGCGGCGCATCAGAGAGACCGCGATATACATAGATGACGCTGAGCGTCTGGTCTGACGCGGCACATCCTGCTAGGCAGTGGAACCACAGGCCCCTTATGCTTCCCGCATGAGGGGCTATTAACTTATTCTTCCCGCATCGGAATCGTGCCCCAGGTCAGCGTGTCGGCGTCGGTGCTGAGCCCCTGCTCGCGGGCCATCTCGCGGATGCTCAGAAGGGTGGCATTGACCTCTGGGGTTACGAATGCCCATTCCGGTTCTTCGGGGAACCAGTAGGGAGAGTTGATGCGGACCACCTTCTTCTCCCCGTCGTTAACGTAGATGCCGAACCTGGATGTCTGCATTTAACTGCTCCAAACTTCGCGATTTCCCGCAAGCTGACTCCTCGCGGGGTCGTATACGCCGCGGAATTCCGGAGGGAGTTGTAATGCAACCCGCTCCATGATCATGCGCAACATGCTCTGCATCACCGGTCTGGGCGTGCGCCCTTCGATCACCGGCAGCGAGAATGGCGCCCCTATATTGGCCGTGAGCCGGCAAAGAGGCATGGGCATTCGCCAGGCTTTCAGATTCTGAGTACCAGTCACTCCAACCGGCAGAATGGGCGCCTGGGACTTAAGAGCCAGGTAAACAATTCCCAACTGGGCTTTCTGCAGAGCATGGTTCTTGCTGCGCGTTCCTTCCGGAAACACCACCACTGTGCGGTCCTGTTCCAGCAGACCTAACAGGGTGCGAAGAGTGTCGGTGCTTGCCTTTCCACGCTCGTAGGGGAACACATGGAAACCCCGCATGATGAAGCGCGTGAGAGGATTGACGAACAGCTCCTTTTTCCCCATGAAGTGCAGACTGCGGGGAATAGCGGCGACCAGAAGGGGAGGGTCAGTGAAGGCCATGTGGTTGCAGGCCAGGATCACCGGACCCCGGGGAGGAATGTTCTCTTTGCCGATGACTTCCAATCGCCCAAAAGTGCCAAAACAGAAGCGGGCCAGGGGGCGGCCCAGTCGATACATGAGGGTGGCGCTTTCTCCCTGCATCATTTCTCCCGGGATTTCCTCAGGATAGCCTCAACCACCTCTTCTACCGCAAGATCGCTTGTATCCAGTTGCCAGGCATCGTCGGCGGGTCGCAGGGGCGAGTCGTCGCGCGAGGAATCTATGGAGTCCCTCGCTTCGATTTCGGAAAGAATAGATTCCAAGTCGACATTGTCGCCGCGCTCCTTCATCTCCCGCCATCGCCGAAGGGCGCGTTGCTGGCCCGAGGCGGTGAGAAAGACCTTGAGCTCAGCGTCCGGCATCACGACGGTTCCGATATCCCTGCCAATCATCACGATACCTTGGAGGGATTCGACAGCTCCCGTCTCCTGGGCGCCATGGACGACTTCGCAGGCATACCGGCGTTGCTGGTCCACCAAGGCGCGACGCACGCTGGAGTGACGAGACACCAAGGAGACATTCCGGTTTATCTGAGTATCATGCAACTCAGGGCCCACACTGCGCCCGGCAATTTCAACCGAATCGCCGTCCTTCGAGACGGGACGCACCTCTGCTGTTGCCGCAAGATTTCCCAGACGGTCGGCATCGTCGGATGCTATGCCTTGCTGCGATGCCATCCAGGTGACCGCCCGGTACATGAGGCCGGTGTCGAGGAACCAGAAGCCCAGGCAGTGTGCTAGTTTTCGTCCAACGACAGTCTTTCCGGACGCTGCGGGTCCGTCTATGGCTATGGTCCTGATCATGGCTTGCCGATTATATCACCGGGCCAATTCGGCAGAACTATCGAGGCTGACAGGGATTATCCTCGAAGGGTGGTAAATCCTCCCGACAATTGCAGACCCCTCATTCAGTTCAAGAAGCTCGCACCGTGGCTCATCGGCCTTGTGGTTGTAGCAGTGCTGCTCGGCCTGGGAAGCGCATACCCTACGTTTCCTGGTGATGAGAAGGCCTTGCATCTGATCCGGGAATCTCGAAGGGACTGGTTGAACGATGCCGCTGCCCTCATTTCCGCAGTTGGGTCGGGCGGATTTGATTGGGTAGGTATTCCGTTCATTCCCATCGGGTTGATGGCTGGACTGCTGGCGGCCGGGCAGTGGAAAGGAAGTCTCTTTCTGGCCGCAGCTTCGTTAGCTCCGGTGGTGAACCTGGGCCTCAAAGAACTGGTTACACGACCGCGGCCTGACGTTCATCTGGCTCTGGTTGGGGAATCGGGATACGCCTTTCCCAGTGGCCACGCCGTGTTTGTTGCGGCGTTTTGGGGAGCCGTGATTGTACTAGCCGAGGAATCCAGCTTCTTCCGCGGCCGTGCCAGGTTGAGGCGAGTTCTGCAGGGAGCCCTGTTACTGTCTATCCTCGCAGTCGGAGCATCGCGAGTTTACCTGGGAGTGCACTGGCCAAGTGACGTGATTGCCGGATTCCTGTTCGGCGGACTGTACCTCGGGACGCTGATTGTGCTGCTCCGGCCAAGAGGGATCAGGCGCCATTCTCGGTGTGTATAACGAAATAGCTATGACCGTTGGGCCAGTGTCGGTGTACCGATGCTAGACTGGAAGAGTGAACTGGGTTGACACAATATCGTTGATGGCTTGGGTGGTGGGCGCAGCCATTGGTCTGTTCTTCGGGTTCATCAGGATTTGGGTCCCCTTTGCATTCTTGATCGCCGGCGTGGGGTTCGCCGGAGCCTTGGCTTTAGCCTTTGGTCCCAGCCTTTCCGGAGTCCTGGAAACCAAGGGCGCGCAGTTGACGGCGGCTTTCTTTGCGGTGTTTGCCGTTACGCAGTTGCTGGGCGCGTTCATTGCTTACACCACGCGCCACTTGATGGCCATAGCGTCAGCGTTGGTCTCAGTGTTTCCCATGGGTGCCCTGCTCAACCGGGGCGGCGGGTTGGTGGCCGGGCCGTTATATGGCTGCATATTCGTTTCGGTGATACTCATCGGCTTGCATCAGTGGCCGGTGGGCACGGTCGCGAGGGGGTTGCAGGAGTCGTCGTTCGCCCAAAGGCCCATAGGATGGGTGGACCGGTATGTGGCTTCCATCGAAATTTCGTCCGATTGGGACGACTTCGACTAGCGGAAAGGGGAGGTGGCGAGGCGTTCCTTCCTTTGCGCTATAATGGGCATCGTACAGTAGCGAACAACAAGAGGCTGCAGAAAACGAGCGTACAACCGGGCACTTATCAACAGCACCAATGACATTCCGACGGGGAGGCGCGTCTATTGGCGACAGTGGTTGAAAAGTCCAAGGCTGCCCCCGTTAATGGCGTGGCCGATTCCGCTCCAGAGGAAGGAAAGCCGCCCGATCCCGCAGTCCTGATTCGCGCTCCCGTATTGGTGCTGAACCTCAACTATGTTCCGGTCAACGTGTGTTCCGTACGCCGGGCCATCGTAATGGTGGACAAGGGCAAGGCGGAGTTGCTGGAACAGCATGAAGGCAGCCTGCATACCGTGTCGGGAGAAGTTGAAGCCCCGGCAATCATCCGGCTGGTCTATCTCGTCAAGCGGCCGTTTCTGCCCCGAAAGCTCTCCAAGAAAGAGGTTTTCCTGCGCGACCGCTTTACCTGCCAGTACTGCGGGAAGAAAGCCCAGGACCTGACCCTCGACCACGTCATTCCCCGCCGACAGCACGGCCCCCACACCTGGGAGAACGTGGTCGCTGCCTGCAACCGCTGCAACCTGCGAAAGGCCGGCCACACCCCGGCTGAGGCGAAGATGAAACTTCGCACCGTTCCCCGCGTGCCCGACCCCAACCCCTACCTGATCCTCCAGAACCGTACCATCCTAGAAGTCTGGAAGCCATACATCCCCTGGAACCTGGAGTGAGAACGGCACTGGGACACGTACTAACCCGATTGGGTCGCACTACCAGTGGTTGCTGGCAGTGATTCTGCAGGTTATTGGGAGTTACGGTCCTTAACCCTCAATCCTCTTGGTCCTTGCCTGTGTACCTCGCCCTTAGACGGACTCCAAATCAGGTCGCCGCGCCGGTCGCCACGCTGGCGAAGAGCAGAGCACTGGCGTCTTCCGGCGTTGCAGCTTGGTAAATGGGTACGAATATTGCCAGGGCTACCACGGCTGCAGTCGCAAGTGCTCCACTGTTTACCTTCTGAGTCGAAGTCAGGTATTTTCCTGCCTTGAATCTCGTGTAGGTGTCAGCGTCTGAGCTGGTCTTTGTAACTGTCCGGAACTCGGAATGCCTAATGCGACGGGCCGGCATCCTGTGTCTTTCCTGCGGCAACAGGCTACGGTACCTGTGGTGGAATTCAGCGTCGTTCCGGTCGGACTTTCTTAGATTGCAGCCCGGGCAGAGCAATTGCAGGTTTTCGGGGTCATTGGTTCCCCCTTGATTAACTGGAACTATATGATCGATGTGCGATGCGCCCATCGTCAGTCTTTCCCGAGAATACATACAAAGCCCGTTCTGTTCACGATAGAGCCTTTCTCTTAGACCCTTGGGCCAAGATGTCCTCGTCCCCGGCTTTGGCCGAGTGCCTTGTCTCAAAAGAGAAAGGGAGATGACTCCGTCCGCAATCGCAAGCGATCCCTTCTTCAGGAATATCCAAGAAGTCTTGGCAATTTCCCTGACGTGAGCCCCTCTCAATTTCCTTGCCACTGATCCCACTCGTGCTCTCGGATTCAACGGTTCTGGCTCACTCCACGTTCAGCATCAGCGTTTCGAGGGCCAGGCGGGGGCTGGCGTTGGCGTCGAGGGCCTCTAGGGTGTGCAGCAAGCGGCGGATGAAGGCGGCGATCTGGGCGGTGGTCAGCGTCTCCGCGTGGGCGCGCAGATCTTCGGCGAGGTCGGCGTTGTGCAGGTACTCGTCGGCACCCTCCTTGATCAGAAGCAGGTCCCGCCACCACCGCAGCCAGAGGGCCAGCAGGTCGCGGGCGGCAGGCCGGTCGGAACTGAAGAGCGCAGCCACCTCGTTGGCGTAGCCGAATCGCGAGGCCAGGCCCGCGCCGATCGTCTCCCGCATCCGCTCCAGGTCGGCCAGCCGCTGGTCCAGGATCTGTGGATCATCCAGCGCCTGTAGGGCCCATCCGAGACAGCCGCGGGAAAGCCGGTAGAGCGTGTCGGCCTCGTTCTCCGGAACATCGTATCTCTCTGACAGGAAAGCCATCATCTGCTGGCGGGACATCGGGAGCAGTGGGAGCGTCTGGCAGCGGGAACGAATCGTGGGCAGCAGGGCTTCCTCGTCTTCGCCGAGCAACAGGAACAGTACGCCTGGGGGAGGTTCTTCGAGCGTCTTCAGCAGTGCGTTGGCGGCATCGATGGTCATCGAGCCGGCGCCGCCGATGATGATGACCGTACGGGAGCCCTCGAAGGGGTTGAGGTTGACGACGCGTTCGACTTCACGGATGGCGCCGATGGTGATGGTGGTAACGGTGTTCCGTTCTTCCACCTTTCGGCTGAACTCGATGTCTACGACCCGCACATCGGCGTGGAGACCGTCGGCGATGCGCTGGCACTGGGTGCATTGGCCGCAGGGATCGCCGGGTCCGCGGAGGCAGTTGACCGCTTGGGCAACCTCGCGGGCGAGAGTCATTTTGCCCACATGGGGAGGGCCGGTCAGCAGGTAGGCGTGGGACTCACGGCCCAGCTCCAACGCCGGTTGCAGTCTCGCCAGCAGATGGTCCTGTCCCAGCGTGCGCCAAGGCATGGCTTCAGGCGAATGTGCGGGTGGCCAGCGACATCGCTACACCACGTCGCAGTACATCAGGTCCTGATAGCTCTCCCGGCGCCTGATCAGGCGGCTACTGCCGTCAGCAGCCAGGACCATTGGCGGACGCGGGTTGAGGTTGTAGTTGCTGGCCATGGACGGGCAGTAAGCGCCGGCGACCGGAATGGCGATGAGGTCGCCCGACTCGATCTCCGGCAGCGAAACCCCCTGGGCCAGCAAGTCGCCGGACTCGCAGTATTTCCCGGCAATGGTTACCGTTTCTGACGGCTCGGCATTGGCCTTGTTGGCCACCACTACCTCGTACTGTGCTTCGTAGAGGGCGGGGCGGATGTTGTCGCCCATGCCGCCGTCCACGCTGACGAACTTGCGTACGCCAGGGATGTCCTTGATGGCGCCGACACGGTAGATGGCGACGCCGGAGGGGCCGATGATGGAGCGGCCGGGCTCTACGACGAGGGTGGGCAACTCCATGCTGAGATCCTGGCAGGTGGCCGTCATGGCCGAGCAGATGGCCTCTGCGTATTCGGCAACCGAAGGCGGCTCTTGGTCTCGGGTGTAGGCCACGGCGAACCCGCCGCCCGGGCTGAATTGCTGAAGCTGCAACCCCTCCTCGCGGAACTCGGCGGCAAAGCGCAGGACCAGGTCGGTGGCCACGCTGTAAGGTTCCAGCTCAAACACCGGGGACCCTAGGTGGAAGTGCAGGCCGCGTAGGTTCAGGTTCTTGGCGGCGAGTGCCTGCCGGACCGCCTGGGCGGCGTGGCCGGTCTGGATGGAGAAGCCGAACTTGGAGTCGAGGATGCCGGTGGTGGTATAGACATGGGTGTGAGGGTCGATGCCCGGGGAAACGCGGAGCAGGATGTCCTGGGTCTTGTTGGCCTCGCCAGCCAGGCGGTCCAGCAGTTCCAGCTCATGGAAGCTGTCGACGACGACCCAGCCGATGGACTGGTCGATGGCCTCCTCAAGCTCCTGAGGAGTCTTGTTGTTGCCGTGGAAATAGACGTCCTCGAGGGTTGCTCCGGAGTTGACGATGGTGGCCAGCTCGCCGCCGGATACGACGTCGAAACCGAGTCCCTCTTCGGCGAGCACGCGGGCGAGGGCCGGGTTGATGAAAGCCTTGCAGGCATAGGCCACCTTGGCGCCGGGCGCGCGCTGGCTGAACTCGTTGACAAACGCCCGGCACCTGGCACGAATGGTGGCC
Source organism: Dehalococcoidia bacterium (assembly GCA_965216065.1). GTDB lineage: Bacteria > Chloroflexota > Dehalococcoidia > Lucifugimonadales > UBA3495 > VXOI01. The sequence goes on along the minus strand of CBDCFB010000001.1, from coordinate 656,742 downwards.
TCGTCCAGGACGTAGACAGGTGTGCCGTACTCCTCAGCCAGATCCAGGGCACTGCATCCGGCGATGACGAGGTGCCCCTGAGAGTTGATCTCAGCGGTGTCGGGAAAGACTGATTTGGGGAACATGCGGGGTTCCTCCTGTTGAATCGCGGCCGCTAGCTGACTTCAGATGCGCTACCGCCATCTTGTCTGGATTCCAACCAACGCTTGAGGGGGCTCTGGCCCTCAGCGGAAGGTCTTCCCGCCAGCAGGCGCTCAATACTGATGTCTTCGTCAAGGTCGGGCCAGTGGATCCCCTGGCCGCTGCCAATCAACCGCCAGTTATTCCTCTCGGCAACTGTTCCATGCAGCAATCGAGGGTACCAGGCCACCGGGACAGATATCGTCCGTCCATCGGATAGCTCGGCAGTAAGGGTGTCCTCGGAGACGTCTATAGCTTCTGCGCCGGGGACACTTACGTCAGTAGTTGAAATAATCATTCCACGCTTCGATCAAGGGAGCTTGATGCTCTTCAACAATCCTCACAATTCGGCGAATCTCTATGCGTCCAGCCAGCCGCTTCCCTGCATCCGAACAGGGTCAAGCCAGAGCTAGCAAATTCGGTCGTCACGGTCCGCATAAACATGAGCATGAGATGGTTCAGAACCGTCGCCGGAATAGAAAAACAAGCGATACGGCCCTTGCCGCAACACAGTTGGCATGTTTTTCCAGAGGAAGCCTCAAACCCCAAGCACCTCAGAAATCATAGGCCTTGACGTGGCACTCGCGCAATCCCGTTCGCGTTGACCGTCATATAAGGGCAACATTATACTGCGGGCACTTCGGCGAAGGTGGCCGAAGCTACAGAACCCTACACCTGAGGGGGTGCTGATTTGAATATTCAAATGACTGTCAACGGGCAGTCCCGGGGAGGGGATGTTGAGCCCCGCCTGTTACTGGTGCATTTCCTGCGGGAGAACCTGGGGCTGACCGGCACCAAGATCGGTTGCGACACCAGCCAGTGCGGGTCTTGCGTGGTGCGTATGAACGGAGTGACCGTCAAGTCCTGTACCACCCTGGCGGTACAGGCTGATGGAGCCGAGATTGCCACCATCGAGGGGCTCGCCGCCGACGGCGAGCTGCACGCGATGCAGGAGGCCTTCTGGAACAAACACGGTCTTCAGTGCGGCTTCTGTACTGCCGGCATGATCATGACGGCCGTGGAACTGCTGGAGCGCAATCCCAACCCGACATCGCAGGAGGTCCGCGATGGGTTGGAGGGCAACATCTGCCGTTGCACCGGCTATCACAACATCGTCAAGGCAGTCCTGGCGGCTGCCGAAGCCAAGGGAGGCTAGACGATGACTACCAGAATTTTCGGCTCAGGCATCCGCCGCCGCGAGGACCCGCGCCTCATCACAGGCGGCTCCACTTACACCGACGACGTAACGCTGCCGGGCATGGTGCATGCCGCCATCCTGCGCAGCCCTCATGCCCACGCCCGCATCACCGGCATCGATACATCTGCTGCGTCGGCTGCGCCGGGAGTGATTGCGGTGTACACCGGCGCGGACACCGAAGGTGCGCTGGCGCCCATTCCGTGCGCGTGGATTCCGCCGGAATCCGATGTGAAGGCCGTCGCCCACCCAGCCATCGCCAAGGACGTGGTGCGCTACCAGGGGGACGCCGTGGCGGTGGTGGTGGCTGAAACCCGCTACCAGGCCGAGGACGCGCTGGAGTCGATCAGCGTCAGCTACGAGACGCTGCCGGCGGTGGTGAACCCGGTAGCAGCGATGGAGGAGGGAGCGCCGCAGTTGCACGAGGATGCTCCCAACAATCAGGCGTTTCACTGGGTGGCCGTCGGGGGTGATCCCGATGCCGCATTCGCCGAGGCCGATGTGGTCGTCCGCGACACAATCATCCAGCAGCGGCTGGTGCCCAACGCCATGGAACCGAGGTCGGCGCTGGCAAGCTGGCTGGGATCGATGGGCGAGCTGACCCTCTGGAGCACCAGCCAGAACCCCCACATAGCCCGGTTCCTGGGCTCGCTGATAACCGGGGTGCCGGAACACAAGATAAGGGTGATCGCCACCGAGGTGGGCGGCGGGTTCGGCAGCAAGATCCCGGTCTACGCCGACGAGATGATCACCGCATTCTGCGCCATGCGGCTCAACCGCCCAGTGAAGTGGACCGAGACCCGCTCTGAGAATTTCCAGGCCACCATCCACGGCCGAGACCACGTGGAGCGCGTGGAAATGGCTGCCAACCGGGAAGGCAAGATCACCGGAGTCCGGTCTGTGGTGCATGCCGGGATGGGCGCATACCTGTCCACTGCAGCTCCGGGGGTGCCGACGATCCTGCACGGGCTGATGTACAGCGGACCCTACGACCTGACCGGCACCAAGGCCGACATCTATGGCGTGTTCACCAACACCACGCCGGTCGACGCCTACCGTGGCGCCGGCCGCCCCGAGGCCACCTTCCTGCTGGAGCGGCTGGTCGACTTGGTCGCCGCCGAGGTTGGCAAGGACCCGGCGGAGGTACGCAGGCTCAACCTGATTCCCAAGTTCGACAACGGCCACGATGTCTGTGCGGGCCTGACCTACGACAGCGGTGACTATGAAGCCGCTCTGGACATGGCGCTGGACCACGTGGGATACACGGGCCTGCGCGAGGAACAAGCTCACTCCAGGGAACATGGCCACTACATGGGAATCGGCGTTTCCACCTACTGCGAGATCTGCGGGCTTGGCCCGTCCCAGGTGGCCGGCGCCGTCGGTTTCGGCGGCGGGCTGTGGGAGAGCGCCGTGGTGCGCTTCCACCCGTCGGGCAAGGTCAACGCCTATGTGGGCGTATCGCCCCACGGCCAGGGTGAGGAGACCACCTTCGCGCAGGTAGTTTCCGACACTCTGGGAGTGCCGGTGGAGGACGTCTCGATCGTCCACGGCGACACCGATAACACACCCATGGGCTGGGGCACGTACGGCAGCCGCACGACGGCGGTGGGCGCCGGGGCGCTGCTGCTGGGTTTGAACAAGATCAAGGACAAGGCCCGGGCGCTGGCGGCACACCTGCTGGAGGCTGCGGAGGCGGACATCGAGTACGCCGATGGGCAGTTCTTCGTTCGCGGCGCGCCCGACCAGTCCAAGTCCATCCAGGAAATCGCGCTTATGGCCAACGTGGCTTGGAACATGCCGGAGGGCATGGAGCCGGGCCTGGAGGCCTCGGCCTTCTACGATCCGCCCAACTTCGTCTACCCCTTCGGCGCCCACATCGCGGTGGTGGACATCGATACCGACAATGGCCACGTCGTGCTGCGCCGCTACTTGGCGGTGGACGACTGCGGCCCACAGATCAACCCGATGATCGTCGAGGGCCAGGTCCACGGCGGTGTGGTGCAGGGGGCCGGCCAGGCCCTGTGGGAAGGAGCGGTCTACAGTGACGAGGGGCAACTGCTCACCGGCACCATGCAGGACTACGCCCTGCCAAAGGCCCACATGGTCCCCGACATCGAGACCTTGTCGTCGGAGACGCCGTCGCCCCACAACCCGCTGGGAGTCAAGGGCATCGGCGAAACCGGCACCATCGCCTCGACGGTCACCATCTACAACGCAGTCATAGACGCCTTGCGACCCCTGGGCATAACCAGGCTGGATATGCCGCTGACGCCCGAGCGCGTGTGGCAGGCAATCCAGGACGCCAAGGCATAGCAATTAGCTCCCTCCCCCTGAGGGGGAGGGCTGGGGTGGGGGTGAAATCACAGGCGACAATCACTGTCAAAGAGAGCGTATGACCGTCAGATTATCACCCCCAGCCTCCCTTCCCCCATTAAGGGGGCTGGGGCCGACTCAGGGGATTCCGGGATTCGAAGGAATACGCCAGGAGAATAGAGATGTATCCGGCGCAGTTTGAATATACAAAGGCGGGTTCGGTGGCCGAGGCCATCCAGATCCTGCAGGGCGATCCTGACGCCAAGATCATCGCCGGGGGCCACAGCCTCATCCCGCTGATGAAGCTGCGGCTGGCCCGTCCCTCCCGAGTGGTGGACATCGGCGGCATAGCCGATCTCCGGGGGATCAGCGTCAGCGGCGGAGTGGTGAGCATCGGAGCGCTGACCACCCATCAGGAAGTCACATCTTCTGAGGCCGTCCATAGCAATTGCGGCATACTGGCCGAAGCGGCGGGCGGTATCGGCGACCCGGCGGTGCGAAACAGGGGGACCATCGGCGGCAATGCGGCGCACGCCGACCCCGCCTCGGACTACCCCACGGTGCTGACAGCGCTGGGGGCCAGCTTCAACCTCCAGGGGCCGTCGGGCACGAGAACAGTCTCGGCGGACGACTTCTTCACCGGGCCCTTCGAGACGGCGGTTGGGGCCAACGAGGTGCTGACCAGCGTGAGTGTGCCGGTACTGGCAGCCAACCAGGTCGCCGAGTACGCGAAGATGGCCCATCCCGCCACTTCCTTCGCGGTGGTGGGAGCCGCAGCCGTTGTGACGCTGGAAGGTGGCGGAGGACACGGCCATGGCCATGATCACGGGCACGACCATGACCACGGGCATGGTCACGCCCCGCATTGCACCGCCGCACGGGTGGCTGTGGGTGGTCTGACCCCCAGGCCGACCCGCTCGCCCACAGTTGAGGCCGCACTGGCGGGGACGGACCTTACCCTGGATTCCATTGCACAAGCCACCGCCCACGTATCCGGCGACCTGGGCGACGACATTTTGGGTGACTTGTACGCTTCGGCCGACTACCGGCGCAGCATGGCCGCAGTAGAGTTGAAACACGCGCTGTACCACGCTGTGGGTCTGGCCCACCACTAGGAACGCACCTTTCAGCAACGGAGCGAAGGCCCCCGGCAGAGAATCCGGGCAGTGTCTTCGCTCCGTTGTCGTTATTCGAGCTCTGGTGAATATGCCGCGAATAAACTTGGTTTCTAAACGGAGGCCCGTGCTGACCGCGTGAATCTGCCCAAGGTCCTGAAAGGAGGTTGCTCGCATTGTCAACGGAACTGACAACCCCCTCAGAGGCGACGCCGGCGAAGTTCAATCGTATTGCGTTGGGCTACATATTCATCGCGGTTATTTCCTACGCCATCATACCCACGGTAATCGGGTACATAGGCGGCAAGGAGCTGCCCTTCTATTTCATGGGCGCATGGCGGGCGGGCGTTGCAGTTGGCTGTCTGGCCATACTGGTCGTCTTCTACCTCCCCCTTTGGTTCAACAGATACAACTGGGGCAGGTTCAAGTACCACCTCTCCACTTCCGAGACCAAGGCCGTAGACTGGAAATTTCCGGTTATCGGGCTGCACCTCCGCGTGGACGAACTGCGGATTCCCCTGGTCAAGTGGAAAGTGCCGGGGGATTTCATTGACTGGCGAATTCTCCTGACCATCCTTGGCAACTGCGGATACGCCCTCTTCGCCTGGTCGCTTCAGTTCATAGATATTGCCGTAACCACGCTGCTGTTCCAGTCTTGGCCTATATTCTTCCTCCTTCTCACGGCGGTGTTCCTGCGGAGGGATGTCAGTATCGACCCGTCGGGCAAGGGGACTCTCTCACTTATCTTGCTGATGGGTCTTGGGTTCATCATCGGGTTTCGGAGAGATCGGGCTTTCCCACCTGATCTACGGCCTGGTGCTGGCCTTGGGAGCAATGGTCCTCAGTAATCTGAAGGCTTTCGGCATTGAATGGGGACGAAACCTGGGAAACCAGCTGTCAGGGAGCCTGAGGGGGCTTGGCAGCAACCCGGCGATGTTCTTCGTCATTATCTCCTTCCTGTTCAGCAGCCTGGGTGCCGCCGGAGTCGGCTTCGTGGTTGGCTCGGCCAGAGGCGAAACCTTTGATATCGGACTGCTGGGAGTGGCCTTCGTTGCGGGGCTGGCGTTCAACACGACTGCCGGCCTCATGTGGCGGAAGGCCAACATGGCGGACGACGATATCAGCTTCAATGCGCTGGGCTACGCGATTCCCATTCTAGCTCTCCTGTTTCTCCTCATCTTCCAGCAGGCGGCCATCACACGGGTGGACTACCTGATACTTGGGGCCACGGCAATCATCGTGGCCAATCTGCTCATCAACTTCGAAGCGGAAGTGCGGTGGAGCTTCGAGGCCCTGATCCTGGCGCTGGGCGGCTGCGGGACCCTCGTATATTTCAGGGCAGACCTGTTTGAGTGGATGGGCGTTACAGACTGGGCATGGTCTGGGGACGGGTACTTCGCCGCGATAGCGCTGTCCGCGACGGTGTTCACGCTGCTGCTGGCCTTCCGGGTGGCCCGGCTCGTGGCAAGGACCAGCGACGAGGAGAACCGTACGTTCAGTATCCTGAGGAAGCTGGATGCGCTGGCGCGACGGGACATCGTCAATCGCGATGTGCGTCAATGCATCATGGTCATTGACGAGTCCAACAACCAGGCGGTACTCAAAGAGTTTACCTGAAGACGCGCGGTTACATTGCCACCGCAATCCCGGAGGACGATGCCGACCGGCAGTCGCTGAATGAGACGGAAGCAGAATTGGACATGCTGGTCCGTTCCAAGCAGGTGTCGCCGGTCCTGGGCGAGATATTCGCCTTGCTGGTCTTTGCGGGAATCACCATATTCCTGACCATATTTACCAGGCCGTCGGAACCCGACGGCTGGATCCGCCTGCTCCTCGATATGTTCGCAATGCTGGTGTCCTCAGTCATCATCTTCCTGATGATCTACTCCATCGACCTGGACCGGGAAAGGGATGCGCACAAGCTGGAGAGGGCGTCTGCGGACGATGACAATCTTCTGCTGCTGTTCCCTGACACGGAGCGCAGGCTGTTCGATCAATGGCTGTCCGTCGGCGTCGGAGCGATAATCATCCTGGTCTACGCCGGCCTGCTGGCGCACAAGTGGCTGGGGTGGCTCGGTGGATGAATCTCCGTTTGACCCGCCCGGTACGAGAGCGAATCCGCCGTGTCCGTTGACACCGTGACTAAGGCAGAGCGAAACGGCGAAGGGAGAAGCCGCCACCTCGTTGCGGTGAGCGCCATGTTGGGCGCAACCGCGATATGGGCGATAGTGCCTCTGACCATGGACTACACCGGCGGCGTGGAGCACCCCTTCCTGTTCACCGGCGGATTCAGGATAGGCGGAGTGATCGGCTGCCTGGAATTCCTGCTATTCCGCTACTCAAACCTGTTTACCACTCTCTGGAGGGCCAATTTCCTCGCGCCGGGAATCCAATCTAATGGTGAGGCACGCCAGGAAATTCGTGGCCACTTCAGCCTCCGCAACCGCTATGGATGGGGGCTGACCTACGCGGCATTTGGAAAGTTCGAGTACGTATTCTTCGCCTACGCCGCTCAGGTCATTGCCATCTACGCCGTTGCTGTGACTTATGAGATATGGCCCATCGTGCTGGTTATAGTGATGACGCTTCTTTTCAGAGGCGAGGAAAGATTTCAAAGGACCAATACAGGTACCTTTGCAATGCTGGTTGTATGCCTGATCGGCTTTGCCATGGTGGTAATGCCCGAAAGAACCGGGCTTGTGAGGGGTGACTACCTGTTGGCCACTGCACTCGTCGTGGCTGCTGCATTTGTAGGGGGCTCCCATAACGCAATAATCTTCAAGTGGGGCGACGTGCTGGGACGCAAGCTGGACAGGTGCAGGGAACTTCCCGAATATGCCAGCGTTGCTGCGGAAAGCAGGGACTCCATGATCATGTTCGGCACCGTGCTGGGGCAATGCATTGCCCAGTTCGCCTGCATGGTTCTTTGCCTGGCAATTGGATTTGCGGCAGGAGAGCACTTAAGCTGGCCTCTGTTCCTGATTTCCATAGCGGGAGGAGCGCTGGTCGCAGGGATGGGCGACGTTGTGTTCAGGCTGGCGAACTCTTTCACCAGCAATCTCGGGGTCAACGCAATCAGCTATACAACGCCTATATTCGCCCTGGTGTGGCTGGCGCTATTCTCGCAACTCCAGATTGCCCACGTCGATTTCCTGGTTGTGGGCACCATTCTGATAATTACCGCAAATCTTCTGATTAACTTTGACGCGGAAGTCAGATGGAGCTTCGAAGTACTGATTCTGGGACTCGTCGGCTGTGGAATTGTCGTTTACTTCAGGGAGGACGTCTTCCAGCTGTTCGGCATTCCGCATTGGAGCTGGGTTGGTGACGGATACTTTGCCTCTGTGGCGCTGGGAGCTACGGTCTTCACCGTACTGCTGGCCTTCCGTGTGACGAGGCTGGTGGCACGCACGACCGACGAAGAAAACCGTACTTTCAGCATCTTGAGAAGAATGGACTCGCTGGTCAGAAGGGGTGTCTTGAACGACGAGGCCCGCCGGTGCCTGCTGGCCATCGATGAGTCCAAAGGCCTGACCGTAATCCGGGAGAACTATCTCAAAGTCCGGAGCCACATTGCCAATGCAGTTCCTCTGAACAGCGCCGACCGTCAGGCGTTAAACAGGTGTGAGGCCGACCTTGATGTGCTGGTGCGGTCTAATCAGGTTTCGCCTGTCCTCGGCGAGATATTTGCGTTGCTGGTGTTTGCCGGGATTACAATATTCCTGACGATTTTTACCAGGCCGTCAGAAGAGGGGGCCTGGCTGCGACTCGCGCTGGACCTGTTCGCCATGCTGGTTTCGGCCGTGCTCATATTCTTGATGGCGTATTCCATAGACCTGGACCGCGAGCGCGACGCCCACAAGCTGGAAAGGGCGATGGTGTCAGAGAATCCAACCTACCTGCTCGTTTTCGCTGACACGGAGGAGCGCCTGTTCGACCAATGTCTCTCCGTGGCGGTGGGAATTGCCATCATACTGGCTTTCGTTGCATTGTTGGGACGAAAATGGCTGGGATGGTTCGGCTGAATCTGTGGCATCCAAAAATACCAATCCAAGGTCAGATAGGAAGTAATGAAGATACTGGTAATCAATGACGACGGAATCGAATCGGCAGGCCTGTGGGCGGCGGTCAGGGCCGTGCGGCGGGTTGGAGAGGTGTGTGTCGTGGCCCCGCATCAGCAGCAGAGCGGAGTGGGAGCGTCGCTTACCCTGCATTCCCCGGTGAAGGTCACTCCCTGGGTTCCTGCCGATGAGTTTGTTGAATCGGGATCCGACAGGCAACCGGTAACGGCTTTCTCAGCTGAGGGAACTCCGGGGGACTGCTGCATCCTGGCCCTGGAATCGCTGACGACGGGAATCGACCTTGTGGTATCCGGCATTAACTCCGGGTCGAACCTGGGTTGGGATGTGATGGTGTCGGGGACGGTGGGAGGCGCGGTCCAGGGATTCAACCGCGGTCATTCCACCATCGCCGTCTCCGTAGGCTCCGTAACATCTCCCCGCTATGACGTGGCTGGACGGATCCTGGAGGGACTGGCCCGGCGCCTGGTTCAAAGGGAGGGCAATCCGCTGTTCCTCAACCTGAATGTTCCGAATGTAGCCGCCGAGTCGGTGAAAGGAATCAGGGCCACGAAACTGGGCGGACTATCGTACCGTGAGTCAGTCCGGCTGGACAGCACCGATGGGGATTCGAAACGTTACTGGATCGCCCGCAACCGCCCGGGCAACCAGGCACAGGCGGAGGACTCCGACATCACAGCTCTGAAGAACAACTACGTCTCCATCACCCCGCTGAAGCTGGGCATGGGAGACGATGCCGGCGTATCCGTGGTCGAGGCCCTGCTTGAAGGGCTGATGGACTAGGGACAGGGGCGCGGAGGGCTCTTCAATAGCCCCCTGCCCCTCAGGGAGAGGTTTAGGGTGAGGGCGTTCCTCTGCAAATGCATTCACATCCCCAGGGATTTTACCCTCACGCCTCCAGAGCCTGTCGAAGGACCTCTCCCTCAAGGTAGAGGGAGTAGTGGCTGGTCTAAAAGGAGACCTTTAGTCGTCGGCGCCAACCAGTTCCGGGGCGAGGGCGCGGGAGACCCCGATCATCGAGTCCCTGGTAACCAGTGAGGCCAGGTCTTCCTCGCTCATGCCCTCCGTTCCCGCAGGTTGCTGGGGCAGTACGAGGTAGCGCAGGTCTGCGGTGCTGTCCAGCACGACCACTTCGGTTTGCTCGGAGACCTCCGTGCCAAACTCCTGAAGCACTCCACGGGGATCGCTGACGGCCCGTGAGCGGTAGGCGAAGCTCTTGTACCAGTCGGGGGGGCGGCCCAGCAGAGCCCGCGGGTAGCAGGAACACAGGGTGCAGACCACCAGATGGTGCACCTCGTCCGAGTTCTCCACCACGCCCAGCTTGGGGGTCGGATCGGGCAACTCGTATCCCAGTTCGGCCAGCGCTGCCTCTGGGTCGGACAGAAGCTTAGTCTTGTACTGCGTGTCGGTCCATGCTTTGGCAACCACGCGGGCGCCGTCGGCGGGGGAGCGGGACTCCACGGCGTTCACGTTGCGTTGAACCTCTTCCAGGGTTAGTACGCCCTTTTCAGCCAGCAGGGTCTCCATGGCCCTGACGCGGCGGGCGTGATAGCTCAACTCCTCAGTGTCCATGCCCGGGTGGGTGTGGTCGCCGTGGTCTATTTCGCTCATGGATTCCTCCGGATCGCCTTCACTGGCGAGTTCAGTTGATTCGCATTATTGCAGAGGCGACTATGATCAGAACCCCTAAAACAACCGCGATGAGGCAACCACAGCCACACCTGGGGTTTCTGAGCAGCCGCAACAGGACAATCAAGGATTTCTTACCCTGGACCGCCGTGATTCATCCGATTCTCTCGAGCCACTGCTCGTATATGTCCACCTGCAGCCGGTCGGTGGAGGGACCGCCGTAGTCGTCCCACAAATCTGGCTGGGGAAACTCCACGCGATACAGCGGCTTGTGGGGAGTGCCGTCGCCGCCATGGGCCAACGATTCCGGGTCAGGGTAGATGCCGCACAAAGCAACCACGCGCCCGGTCTTGCCTTGGACGTAGACCGGGGTGCGGTAGTGGGTCGGCGGGTTGCCGGTGCGGACCGTTACCATGTCGCCCGTCTTGAAGGCGGTCTGTGCTGCTGAGGTCATGGAGACGCCCCCACGCTAACCCTTCCCCGGAGGGAGAGGGGACTTGCCTTCCTGCAGGGCCATCGTTGCATCCAGCTCGACAGCGGTCAGGACGCCCTTCTCGATGAGCAGCGCCTCGACCGCCTCGGCCCAGCGCTCGTAGTAGCTGAGGGACTCGTATCGCTCCGGCGGCAGGGCCTCGATGGCGCGGCGCAATGCGTCCACGCCCAGGTAGCCCTTGTCCCCGAGGACACCCCGGATCGAGTCGATGCGGCGTTCCCAGTCCATCAGCACATGCTCGCCCTGGTCGATGGGGTCGTCATTGGGCCGCCCGCCCATGTCGTGAACCTTGGCCATTACGCGCCCTCCGGTGAGTTGCGGCTATGCTAATCCTGCCCAGCGGCGTTGGCAAGATGCGGGCGACGGCTAGAGTGGCTCGGTGCCTTCGGAGAGGATATCTATGTAGCGTTGGTAGGCATACCTGCGATCGCGTTCCCGACCTGTGATTTCACGGGTAATCTCAAGGTCTTCCAAAACACGCATTCCGTTGGTGCTGGCCGTGGAGGCGAGACCACTCCGTCTGCCCACTTCTTGCAGGGAAGTAATGGGCCTCTCCTGCAAAGCCTTGTGAACTCGAAGTGCAGAGCTTGCGGCTCTGCCTTGGTTCTGAATTTGCAGTGCGTCTTTCTCGAACAAGTCCAGCAGTTGCCGTGCGGTGAATGCGGCTCTTTCAGCGGTTTGCGTTACGCCTTCCAGGAAGAACAGGATCCACCCCTCCCAGTCACCATCGTCTCTGAGGCCGTTCAGCAACTCGTAGTATGTCTGACGGTGCTGCTTGAAATACAGGCTCAAATAGAGCATTGGTTCTCGCAGCACGTCGTCGTGTACCAACAGCAAGGCAATCAGCAACCTTCCTACGCGCCCATTGCCGTCCAGAAACGGGTGTATGCTCTCAAACTGAGCGTGGCTGAGACCAGCCTTTACCAGAGGAGGAATGCTTGCGTTCTGAGCGTGGAGAAATTTCTCCAAATCCCCCATGCAGTCTTGAACGACGGTATGTGGAGGCGGGACATAGTATGCGTTGCCGGGGCGATTGCCGCCGATCCAGTTCTGGGACCGCCGAAATTCCCCCGGTAATTTGTCGCTTCCGCGACCCCGCGATAGCAATTCCGCATGAATTTCCCGTAGCAGGCGGTTGGATAAGGGAAACCCCTCTCGAAGCCGCTTCAGTCCATGCTCCATTGCCCTCACATAGTTGGATACCTCGACCACGTCATCGATAGGCACACCCGGCGCTTCTTCCATTTCGAATAACATCAGGTCGGCCAGTGACGACTGCGTGCCTTCGATTTGAGAAGACAGCACGGCCTCTTTTCGGACGTAGGAATAAAGGAACAATGGAGCGTCTGGCAATTGTAGGGCCAACCCGTCCAGTCGCCCCAAGGCTATATGGGCCTTTGCCAAGGCCGACTGCAACGATGCAATGTCGAGGCTAGGGACTGGCGGCAGCGGCGCCGGAACAAAAGCTCGAACAACTTCATCAAATGTCCGAGTTATTTCGTAGCGCCCGGTATTTTCTCGTTTCACTGGTGTGTCTTTAATTCACGAAATCAAAATAGCGCCGACAGTTATTTACAATTCAGGGCCAATCGTAAATTAACTGCCAGCTTCCTGGCAAGTGCACTTGGTGTTAATTTCAGATCAAGAATAACGCCCAGTGCTATTTACGCTTTTCGACTTTCCGTGAATAAAAACGCTTGCCTGTCAAACCTACGGGGCGAAGAGCTTCGCGGCGTCTATGGCGCGCATGAACTCGACATTGCGGTGGCTCTTGATGAACTCGATGAGCTTTTCGAGCATCAAGAGGCGGCCGGGGCGACCGATGTACTGGGGGTGCATGGTGAGCACGAAGGCACGGCCATACCTGTACAGGCCCTCGAACTCGGCGGCCCAGGTGCCGTACACCTCCTCCGGGTTGCGCATCGGGCCCAGCCGGTTTGCCACGGGGGCATAGACGAAGTTCGGAGCGTCGTCCAGGAGCCAGTGGATGGGGATCTCCACAAGCTTCTGACCCGTCTGCGGCGCCGTCTCCAGGTATGGAGCGTCGTCTCCCATCAGGCTGCTGTCGTAGACGAAGTCGTGGGAAGCCAGGAGGTCCAGCGAGTGCTCGCTCAGCTCCCAGCTGGGCGAGCGGTAGCCGACAGGTCGCTCACCGGTGATGTCGCCCAGGATGTCGATGCCCCGGCGGAGCACCTCGTCCTCCTGCTCTCGGGTGAGGGTAGATGGCGGCTCGTGCATGTACCCGTGGTGGGCGACCTCATGGCCGCGGGCGGCGATCTCGCGCACCAGCCGGGGGTGGGTCTCCGCCACATAGCCGGGGATGTAGAAGCTGGCCGGGATCTCGTGGGCGTCCAGCAGGTTGAGGATGCGGGGGGTTGCCACGCTGGGGCCGTATTCCGCCATGGACATCAGGCTGGGGTGGTTTTTGAAGTTTGGGTCGCGGTTCAGCCAGGACGAGACGCCGTCCACATCAAACCCGAGCATGGCTACGCACTGGATTTCGTCGGGCCATATTCCTGCCATGGCTTTGCTCCTTCAGCGTAGTTTCTGGAGATTCCACGGATGGAGTGGTCACTCTGAAGCAGACAGCTCGGAGAGAGACAGCACTCGATCGACGAAACGGTGCACGGCAAGCCGGTCCCGTTGCAACTGAAATTCTTTCATGAAGTCATGGTAGTAATTTGCGTGAAGCTTTTCCGCGAGACCAAAGTCGGAAGCTATGAGCGCATCGCCCAGCTCATCTTCGGGACTGTCGGCAGCGTCGCACATGTATCGATGACTGCCGAATCTCCAGCCACGGTGTTGAGCCACGGCCACTATGGCATGAGCCGCTGCCCCCCATAGCTTTTCGGAACCCTGCATCTGGTCGCTCTGATCGAAGCAGCGGTCCGAATCGACCAGAAATTGCTTTGCAGTTCGTACGTATTCGTTGGTCAACATAACGTAATTATAAGGGGCAACTTGAACCAGGTCAGGGCGCGTTGATGCGGTCGAACCCGGTGTAGGGGCGGAGAACCTCGGGGATAACGACCGAGCCGTCGGGCTGCTGGTTGTTTTCCAGAATGGCGATAATGACCCGGGGCAGAGCTAGGCCGGAGCCGTTGAGGGTGTGAGGAAACTGGGGGCGAGCGCCCTGCTCTGGACGGTACCGAATGTTGGCCCGGTGGGCCTGGAAGTCGGTGCAGTTAGAGCAGGAGCTGACCTCCAGCCATTCCTGACAGCCGGCGGCCCAGACCTCGATGTCGTAGGTCTTGGCGGCGGCGAAACCAATGTCACCGGTGCAGAGTTCCAGGACCCGCCAAGAGAAGCCGAGCTGGCGACAGACTTCCTCGGCGTGGCCGAGCAAACGCTCCAACTGCTCGGCGGACGAGGCCGGCTCGACGAACTGGTACATCTCGACCTTGTTGAACTGGTGTACCCGCTTGATGCCGCGGGTGTCACGGCCTGCCGCCGCCCTCTCGCGACGGAAGCAGGGGGTCTGTGCAACATAGTACAGGGGCAATTGCCCTGGGGGGATGATCTCGTCGCGGTACAGATTGGTGATGGGGACCTCGGCGGTTGGGATCAGCCAGAGGTCGTCCTCCTCGTCGTGATAGAGGTTGTCGGCGAACTTGGGGAGGTTGCCGGACCCCTCCATTACATCGCGGCGCACCACGGCGGGCAGGGACAGCTCGGTGTAGCCGTGCTGGCTGGTGTGTAGGTCCAGCATCCAGGAGATCAGGGCCCGTTCCAGTCGTGCGCCGGCGCCGATGGTGGTGTAGAAGCGGCTGCCGGACAGCTTGACGCCCCTCTGGAAGTCTATGATTCCGAGGCGTTCTGCCAGGTCCCAATGCGGCAGTCCCTCAAAGCCGAGTTCCGCCGGAGTGCCCTCGGTGCGGTAGATTCGGTTGTCGTCGGAGTCGGCGCCCACCGGGACCTCGGACAGGGGCAGGTTGGGAAGGCCGAGCAGCATCTGGTGTATCTGTTCCTCGGCATTTTGAGCGCTGGCCTCCAGTTCGTCGACCCTGCGGCCCAGCGTGCGCATCTCCTCGATGACTTCCGGAGATGGGGGCTGGCCGGACGAGCGGGAATGCCCGATCTCCCGGTTCACCTGGTTTCGCTGGTTGCGTATCTCGTCGGCCTGGGTACGGTCATGGCGCCAGGCAGCGTCCAACTCGAGGATCTCATCCACCTGGTCGGGCTCGCCGCGGGACTTCAGGGCCTTGCGGACGGCGTCAGGGTTGCGCCGCAACTGGTCGATGGCAATCATTCGTTACAGCCTGTAGTTGGTCTCATGTGGATAGTTCCGTTCGGGTCAGTCGCCGAGACTGCGCATCTGAGGGAAGAGGAGGACGTCGCGGATGGAGCGCTGGCCGGAGAGGAGCATAACGAGGCGGTCGATGCCGATGCCCAGCCCGCCCGTGGGCGGCATGCCGTACTCCATCGCCGTGAGGAAGTCCTCGTCCAACCGGTCGACTTCCTCATCCTGGTAGAGCTGGCGAATTTCCTCCTGCCCCTCGAAGCGCTCTCTCTGGACCTTGGGATCGTTCAGCTCGGTGTAGGAGTTGGCGATCTCCATGCCGCAGGCGAAGGCCTCGAAGCGCTCCACATAGCCGGGGGCGTCGGGCTTGCCCTTGGCGAGGGGAGACATCTCCTCCGGGTAGTCCAGGACGAATGTGGGCTGAACCAGGTGGGGTTCAACGAGGGCCGACAGGAGCTTGTCGATGATGCGGCCGCGGCTTTCGCGGATGCCGGTGTCCACGTGGAGCGCGGCGGCGCGGCGCTGGAGCTCGTCGTCGTCGCACTCATTGAGGTTTATGCCGCTGCGCCTCTGGAGCTCCTCTCTCAGGGACACCCGCCGCCAGGGCGGAGTGAAGTCGATGACCTGCTCTCCCATGGCGACCTGCATCGAGCCCGTCGCCTCGACAGCGAGGCCGGAGACCATCTGCTCCACCATCTCCATGACGTCGTTGTAGTCGGCGTAGGCCTCGTAGCTCTCCAACAGGGTGAACTCGGGATTGTGGTCCTGGTCGATGCCCTCGTTGCGGAATACGCGGCCAATCTCGTAGACCTTGTCGAATCCGCCGACTATCAGGCGCTTGAGGTAGAGCTCGGTGGCGATGCGGAGATAGAGCTGCTCATCGAGGGCGTTGTGGTGGGTGATGAACGGATGGGCGTGGGCGCCGGCGGCAACGGGCACCAGCACCGGCGTCTCCACCTCCAGGAAGCCGCGCTCGTCGAGGAAGCGGCGCATGCCTGTGATGACGCGGCTGCGGAGCCGGAACACGACCATGTTCTCGCGATTCGCGATGAGGTCTAGGTAACGCTGGCGGTACCGGGTCTCGGTGTCGCGAAGGCCGTGGTACTTCTCTGGCAGGGGGCGCATTCCCTTGGCGATGATGGCGACGCCGGAGGCGTCGATTGTGATCTCGCCGGTTCGGGTGCGGATCAGGTTTCCCCTGACGCCGAGGTGATCGCCGAGGTCCAGGTCTTTCAGCAGTTCAAAGTCTTCGCCGAGGTTGTTGCGGCGCAAGAGTGCCTGGACGGAGCTTGACTCGTCCTGTATGTCGAGGAAGGCGGAGCGGCCCATATTCCTGAGGGCTACGACGCGGCCGACAAGGGACAGTCCCTCGGCATGGGCCGCGGGGCGCGTCTCCGCCTCGACGGCCTCAAACAGGGCGATGGCGGTGGCGTTGTCGCAGGTGCGGCGATAGCGGGGCGGGTATGGGTCGATGCCTCTCTCGCGGAGGCGTGCCAGCTTGTTCTGGCGGCTGGCGATATGTACGGAAGTTTCAGAGTCGGGAGCTGGGGATGTGATTTCCGCCTCTATCTCATGACGATCCGGCATAGCGAACTACGGCTACTCAATGGCTATGATTTCCAACTGGATCCTGCCCGATGGGGCGGAGACCTCCGTGGTCTCGCCCACTTTCTTGCCGAGGAGGCTCTTGCCGATGGGGGATACATTGGAGATCCGGCCCTGGGCGGGGTCGGCCTCGGCGCTGCCGGTGATCGTGTAGGTCGTGGGCTTGCCCTGCTGGTTACGCACTGTAACGGTGGCCCCCACGTCCACGGAGTCGCGCTGACCCTGCTCCTCTTCAATGATCACAGCGTTGCTGATCATGTCGTCCAGGGCCTGGATTCGGCCCTCAACGAAGGTCCGCTCGTTGATGGCTTCCTCGTATTCAGCATTGCTGACGGTGCCGCCGCGCTCGCGGGACTGCTGGATGCGGTCGGCGACCTCGCGGCGCCGGACAGTACGCAGTTGCGTCAACTCAGCCTGAAGCTTTTCCATTCCCTCGCGGGTCAAATAACTAGGCTGAATCATGGCGGAACCCTCCGGCGGAGGCAAAAAGCACAAGAGAGTCCACGCGGAGCGCGACCCTCCTGATCTTGGTGAAGATTCTAGCAATGGAGGCGAGGCTTGTAAAGGAGCATGGGATTGCAGGTGACGTCCCGATTCAGGTAGTCGCGGTAGCTTTCCTTCCTACAAGTTCACCGCCACTGGATTCCCGCTTTCGCGGGAATGACGGTTTCCCTGGCGAAGAGACCACCTGAATTGTAACGCTATAGGGCTTGCACCCAAGACCGGATCGCGTTTGGAATCATACAACCCGTCCCGTCATTCCCGCGAAAGCGGAAATCCAGCGGACTGAATTGCAAGCGAGTGGCGCCGGGTGGACACAATCCGAGCCTGGAGGCGTGGGGCAGTTGAAAGCCTGAAAGACCTGGATTCCTGCTTTCGCAGGAATGGCGGACTGTGGCAGGAATGACGGATCTTGACGGGAATGACGAATCTCTAGCAGGCAGACGACCTGAATTGAAGCGCTACCGACTGCACATCTGAGACACGATCGCCGACAACGGCGCAGGGGAGCTACAGGTTGACGGGGTAGATGACCTGAATGACCTTGTTGTCGCGAAGGGCTTCAAAATATGGGTTGGGGTTGTCGGGGGTCTGGAGCCAGCGCTGGGTGAAGTAGGAGCAAAAGTTGGCCAGTTGCATGGCTGAGGAGTCCTCGGCCCTGACGAATACGAAGTTCTCGTGCAGGCCGGTGGCGTCTTCGCCCTCATCGGAGTGGAGGAACTCGTTCATAATCCGCTGGTCGATGTTGGTGCCCTCCTGGGCGACGAGCAAGGCGAACTGGGAGACGGGGAACGCACCGGACATGATCTGGTCGTGGTTGAGGGTGGCCATGTTCATCTCGTCGAGAAACATGCTCAACGCGAAGAGGAAGCGGTTCATCACGGGGCCGATGGGGTCGGTCCAGAGCAGGGCTGCAGGCGAGGAGCCATCGGTACGGGCGTCGGTTAGGGCCTGCTTGTCGAGGAAGGCGCTGAGCACCGGGGTCTCTCGGCGGATGAGAATGTCCAGGCATTCCTGGATCATCTGGGACCGCCTCTCCGGCTCCCACGAAGAGTAGATGTCCTGCCCATCAAAGAGGTCCGTGGGCCGCACCATGTCGGGGGCACCGTCTCCACCGAGGGGAGACCCGAAGTGCCGCCTGCAGAGGGCGTCGAATTCGCCGTTGATGGAGGTGATCTGGGTCTCGTGGATCATCAGCCCGGCCACGACCTCGTGGGAGTCCGAGGAGCCGTCTGCACTGGTCCCGGGCATGCCAGACTGTCCCATATATACCAGGTGCATACCGTGGCCCTCCTTCCTGGTGCGTCCGCGACTTTTCTTGAATCCACCCCGAATCCGTCAACAGGGTGTGCCTGCTGGGCAGACGGGCTATTCCCCGGCTTCTTCCGCTGCCCCTTCGGCCCCCGCCGCTTCCTCTTCGTCGACACCTGCACCCCTGGGGGTGTCGATGCGGACGACGATTTCCTCCGCATCGGTGAGCAGGGTTGCTCCCGAGGGGAGCTGGAGGTCTCCGGCCCGAATCACCATATTAAGGTCGGTCAGGACGGAGAGATCGACTTCAACCTGGGCGGGCATCTCCAATGGAAGGGCCGAGATCTCGACGGCGGGCAACTGGTGGTTGAGGTTGCCGCTAGTGCGGGCAGCCCCCGGGGCTTCACCGTAAAGTGTGATGCTGACCTGGGCGGTCACAGGCCGGGAGACGTCGGCCGCCATCAGGTCGACGTGCAACACCGTATCGCGCCTGGGGTCCCACTGAATCTCGCGGGTGAATGCCATATGGGAGCCGGACTCGCCCTCGATGGTTACGGTGATGGGGGAACTGGCGCCGGCACGGGAGAGGGCCTGGATCAGCCTGGGGGCGGCGCATTGGAGGGACCGGGGCTCGATCCCGGGTCCATAGAGGTGGACGGGAATGATGCCCACCCGGCGTAACCGCCCGACCTTCTTGCCCAAAAGCTCTCTTGGCTGGAGTTCCAATTGCACCGCGCTGGTAGTCATAAGCTGGTCTGTCCCTTGATGTATTTGGCAACGATGAATGATAACACCCTGTGCATTGAATGGGAATGCTGTGACTGAATCGTGAGTCGTCATCAGACCAATTATCTAGTACGAGAGGGCCGCCCTGGTGTGGCGTGAGGGCGCACGGCTTTGTGGTCCTGCCAGTCAGGGATGCGGCGCTACTCCCGGGGTCTAATATTCTGTTCCGTTCCTTTCCGTTCTTGCGAGTCCGAAGAATGGGTCGTCAGGGCAATCGCGCCTTAAAGGCTGGAAGGCTGGAATCTCATTTTGGTGTCATTTGCTCCTTGCCAGGCCTGGCGCTCTTTCTCTAACATTAGTTCTATGTTTATAGCGGATGGCAAACAGAACCCGACTGACATCCCTGTCGGTCTCTTGAACCAGCGGCCAGCCCGAAATGTCCAGAAATGACCGGGAAAACGAAAAAATCAGCCCCTGCAAACCGGCAATGTCGGCTCATCCGCCCCAACCTGCTGAGTTGCTGAATTCAAGACGCGATTGCCCTGAATGGGTCGTGTGGCGTACCCCAAAAGTGCTGCATCCCCGCTGTTGGGGTGCCGGCGATACCTGCGAATGGGAGCGTGATAAATTGACAGCAGGGTTATCATAAGGCCTGATTTTATGGGGTCAGGACAGACCGTCGGAGGGCGAAATGGCGTCTCATTCCCTGGGGCTTTCGCTGCACGAGGCGGCGCGGCGCATGGGCGTGCCATTTGTCGATGAGAACGAGCCGGTGGACCGGTTCGTGGAGGTCAACGGCCTGCGCTTTCACTACCTGGAATGGGGCAATCCGGGCAATCCGACGGTGCTGATGCTGCACGGGGTGTCGCAGCAGGCTCACAGCTGGGACTTCATCAGCCTGCCTCTCTCGCGGGACTACCGTGTGCTGTCGCTGGACCAGCGAGGGCACGGTGACTCGGACTGGTCTCCCGACGAAGACTACACGCTGGACGCGATGGTGGGAGACTTGGACGCCGTCATCCCGGCACTGGGGCTGGGCAGTGAGAAGTTTCACCTGATGGGGCACTCGATGGGCGGGCGCAACAGCTTCGTCTGGGCGTCGCGGCATCCTGGGGCACTGCGGTCGCTGACCATCGTCGACACGGGGCCGGAAACGGCGAGCAGGGGACGGCAGCGGATCCAGAACTTTCAGGAGTTGCCCGACAACCTGGACACCCTGGACGAGTTCGCGGACCGGATCCAGGAGTACACGGGCCGGACGAGGGAGCAGGTGCTGGGGGCGCTGAAGTACAGCATCCGCCAGGGCCCCGACGGGAAATGGACCTGGAAGTACGACCGGGTGATTCGGCAGCGGGGGAGGCGGGACAACCTGTGGTCGCCGGAACAGCTGTGGGAGTGCTGGCGGCGCATCGACTGTCCGACGCTGGTGACGCGAGGCGACCGGAGTGACATCTTCGCCGACGAGACGCTGCAGCGGATGGGGCAGGAGATCGCGGACTGCACGACGGTGACGGTCTCGAACGCCGGGCACCTGGTGCAGGGTGACAACCCGCCGGAGTTCCTGGCGGCGGCGCGGGCGCACCTAGACCGCGCCGAGCGAAATTCCTACTGAGCGGTCTTCACATTCCGGCTATGGTCTGAATATAGACGAATTCCTTCATTTCGAAGCCCTACCTTGAAGAATATGCATTGTGAGCACTTGGCAAAATTTAACGAATACGCTATCTTTGGCACAATTATGGATTGACAATATATTGCCACACTCCTAACAAGGGAAATTAGGGCATGAGCGTTTTATATTCAACAAAGCTCGCATTGGCTCATCTTAGTGGGGGGATTTGTGCATTGCCCGGATGCGGATTGTCCCTATCGACGGACGATGTCAGCAATCCAAGGAATATCGGGGTGGCTGCGCACATTGCAGGCAAACATAAAGGATCTGCTCGTTACGATCCAAACATGACTGATGCAGAAAGGAATCACTGTAACAATTTGATCTATTTATGCCCTAATTGCCATACTACTATAGATTTGATTCCCGTTGGAGTTGCTAAATACTCTGTTCCGATTCTTAAGCTTATTAAAGAGGAACATGAAGGTAGAATTCGGAATTCGGCAGCGGTTGCACTGCCGAATATTGGATTCGAGGAATTGCAGAGTATAGTTGAGTGGTGTACCCAGGGACAATTCTCACGTGAACAGCCAGACTTCAGCCACCTCAAGACCTCCGCCAAAATAGATAAGAACTCATTGGGAAGCAGTAGTCGATGGACAATTGAGCACTCACTGGCCGTATCTGGCATGATCAAAGACTTCATGGGTGAAGTGGCAAAGCAGGACCCGGATTTTCCAGAACGGTTAAAGTATGGGTTTCTCCAAGAGTATTCCCGGCTGAAACGTCAGGGTCAAGACGGTGATGAATTATTCGCTTTGATGTGTAAATTTGCTCAGCGAGGATATATGGAGCCGGCTAAGCAGGCGGCAGGCTGGGCCGTTTTGGTTTATTTGTTTGAGATTTGTGAGGTGTTTGAAAAGTGATTCTCCCGACAAAGTATATTACTGAACATGAATCGTTATTAGGAGTTGGACTGATACTTATAAACAATCTAGATAGGCCGCAAACCGTAACAAGTTTATGGGAAAAGGTCCGAAATGACCGATTGATTGGTACTTACGAAAGGTTTGTGTTGAGTCTAGATATGCTCTTCATAATAGGAGCCATAGAAATGGCCGATGGCATCATTGATTTAGTCAGACGAGGACAGAGATGATACATGGAGTGTATGCCAATAAAGAGTCATTTAACGCAGTCACTTTTGGTCCAGGTTTAAATGTCATACTGGCCGATAGGACGGAAGACTCGACAGAGAGAGACACTCGTAATGGGGTTGGGAAGACCATACTGTTGGAGATCATACATTTCTGCCTTGGAGGTCGAGCTGTTAAGCGACAGGGTCTGCAATTTGATGCATTGAGAGATTGGGCTTTTACGCTGGATATTTCCATAGGGCGAAATCGCGTAAGAGTCACGAGATTTGTTTCAAGGCATAACAATATCTACATAGATGGCTCGACGGAAGGTTGGACAGAACAACCCGGAATGGATATTTTTGGAAAGGCCTATTTCAAAGTCGAACAGTGGAGACTACTACTTGGGAAGCTCTTTTTCGACATTCCGTATCCGGAACGATTTCCTAAATTCAATCCCTCCTACAGGAGTATGATTTCCTATTTTGTTCGACGTACTCCAGATGCGTACAATAGTCCGTTTAGGCACGTTCGACAGCAAGGAACATTTGACAGCCAGTTGCACGTAGCTTACTTACTTGGAATGAACTGGGAGTACGCCGCACAATGGCAAGCATTGAAAGAACGTGATGAATGGATAAGAGCCTTTGAAAAGGCGGTTACCTCAGAGGTGCGAGAGAACAACTTCGGATCGGTTGGAGAATTGGAAACTAGGAGGATCCAATTACAGCAAGAAGTTGCCGAATATGGAAAGGCACTGGAGTCCTTTAGGGTTCATCCTCAATATGAGTCTATTCAGCAAGAAGCTGACCGATTAACGTTGGAAATTCACAGATTTACAAATGAAAATGTAACATACAGGCGACTGTTGACTCTCTACGAGCAGTCAATAAGAGAAGAGAGTCCTCTTGCGGGTATGTCTGTGGAAAGACTTTATGAGGAGGCAGGCATAGTTTTTTCCGACACAATTAAGCGGACTTTACTAGAGGCACGATCGTTTCACCAGGCGATAGTAGAAAACAGACGGATTTTCTTGGAAGATGAAGTCAAACGAATACGAGGGGCGATCGATGAAAACTTGCGGACAATTAATTATTTGACGAATCAGCGATCTGAGTTGATGACAGTTTTGGAGACTCATGGAGCACTGCAAGAAATGAATAGGTTACAAGAGGAACATGTTTCAAGACTATCGGAATACGAAAGGCTTCAAGCACACTTGCAAGAAATGAGGGACATCCAGTCGACTAAATTGAACATCAGAGCTGAGAAATTGAGGTTGGCGCAGGTTGCCGAACGCGATCATGAAGAGAGAAGACCTCTCTGGTCTGAGGCTGTGAAAATCTTCAACGAGCATTCTCAGGCACTGTACAACTCGCCAGGAACACTTGTGATCGACGTGAGGGATGTCGGCTACAAGTTTCAGGTCGACATAGACAGAAGCGGAAGCGAAGGCATTGAGAAGATGAAGATTTTCTGGTTCGACCTTGTTTTGCTGCAGCTTCAAAGGGAGCGAGATCAAGGGATCGATTTTCTTATTCATGATACTTCTATGTATGATGCCGTGGACACAAGACAGCGCGCTTTGGCATTGGAATTGGCTCACAGAACTACAGAGTCACTTAACTCGCAATACATTTGCACAATGAACTCGGACATGGTGCCAAAAGATGAATTCGGTTCTGAGTTTGATTTTCGGCGTTTCGTGAGGCTAACGCTCCAAGATTCTTCCCCAGAGGGTTCCCTACTTGGTTTTCGATTTGAACGTGAGTGATTTCCGTTAAGATAAGCGATTCGGTCTCGCTACGAAAACAGCCTCGGGATGAGCTCGCCTAGGGCGTAGCCGACGCCGGCGGAGAGGGTGCCGATGCCCAGGATCTCGAGGCCCTGGAGGATGGGTGAGCGCTCGACTATGCGGCCCTTCAGCAGACCGAGTGTAAAGAGGCCGGCAAGGGTCGCGCCGACGGAGACGCCAATGGCCGTGCCGCCAGTGAGGAAGAAGTGAGGCACCAGGGGGACGGCCGCGCCGATGATGAAGGCAAGGCCCATGACCAGGGCGTCCTTGACCGGGTTGGCGGTCTCCTCGGTGCTGATGCCCAGTTCCTTCTCGACCAGGGTTTTGAGCCACAGGTCGCTGTCCTGGGAGATTTCGTCGGCGAGCTCGCGGGCTTCCCGATAGGTCCGGCCCTCCCGCTGGAACAGGACCACCAGCTCGGCCAGCTCCTCGGCGGGGTTGGTTTCCAGCTCGCGGGCCTCGCGCTCGATCTCGGCGCGCTGTACATCCTGCTCGGCACGGGAACCGAGGAGGGCGCCGGTGGCCATGGAGAGCATGCCGGGGAGGGCAGCGGCCAACCCGGCTACCAAGACGGCGGTCTGGGTCTCGAATGCGACGGCGACGCTGGTGACCAGGGCAACGGTGCTGAGCAGGCCGTCCTGGGCGCCGAATACCACCTCGCGTAGGCGGCCCAGGCGGGCGACGCGCCAGATCTCGCGGTCGATTTCGGCAGCGGCGGTGTTGTAGGTCTCTCGGTCGAAGGCGCGGCCTGCGGCGGCCTCTGCTTCGGCCAACCCGTCCGGCACCGAGGCAAAGGACGCGGGCGGCTCCGAGGCGGGCATCACCGGAATCTCGGGTACAGGGGCCGCCCGAGGGGCGCCGTCCTGGATCACAAGCTTGGCTTCGAGGCCCCGGAGGGCCTCTGTGAACGCCTCCAGGTGGCGGTGTTCCCGTTCCATGGCCATGGTGAAGGAGTCGACGGCTTCTTGGTGGCCCTCTTCCAGGGCCTCCCTGATCATCATAGGGTAGATTGTTGCGGCCTCCTGGGCCTCGCCCTCGATGATGCTGCGCAGGTTCTCGATGGTGGAGGCCATGTCGCCAGAGACTCGCAGGTGGTTGATACCGTGGACGGTCTCGGCGCCGGCGACCTCCTGGAAGATCTGGGCGACCTCGGGGTGGCCCTCCTGCATGGCGCGCTGGGAGTAGGCGTTGTACTTGAGGTTGGCGAGAGCCTCGGAGACGATCGCGTTCCAGAGGTTCTTCTCGGTCCGGGTAAGAGCGATGGGCTCGGTGGCCATGGTGGTTCCTCTGCTAATGCTGTGCGCACCTAAACTATTGAATATATTGTATCAAGACTTGTGGGCGATCAGGGTACTTTGCGAGAGAGAATACGATATTCGTCGAAAGCATTCTGTCCGTCTTGCTGGCAGTGAGATCAGGGAATGCCTTTTCGCACGGGAGAGGGGGTGCACTGAAGGACTGGATTCCCGCTTTCGCGGGAATGACGGTAAAAGGCGGGAATGGCAGCTTAGATGCGGATGAACGGCAGGTTTGGAGAGGCTAGCCGGGGCGAGGGAATGTGCTCAATGCCGGGGGCGCAGGGTTGCCTGGGGGGATGCGCAAACGGTGAGGCTGGATTCGGCGTTGGCGTTCAGCCGCCGGGGGAGGCGTGATGGCCGATCATCTTCCAGCCGTCGTCGTGACGGGCGAAGAAGTTGGTGGCGAAGGTGGAGAAGTTTGAGGCGCGGCCCTGCACCACGCTGGTGATGACCTCGACGCAGGTGACGCAGCCGAACTCGCCCTGGGCGACGACGTTCAGGTAGCGGACAGTGAATTGCATCAGGTTGGCGTTGTCGAAGATGCGGACCCAACTCTCGCGGATGGTGTCCCAGCCGACGATGGGAGTCCATCCGGGGTGGACGCACATGGCGCGTTCGGAATTCTCCCAGACGTCGTCCATGAGCTCGATGTTGAGCTCATTGAATGCGTCGTAGAACCGCTGGTTGGCGGCCCTGATTTCCTCGACAATTTCGGGTTCTTCGTTGTACATGGTTCGGCGGGTACGCTCTCACCCTGAGGGGGACTTTACGGCTCGCGGCCGGCGCGGACGGCCCAGTACTCCCAGGCGCGGCCCATGGTGCGGAGGCCGAGCTGGCCCTCGGACATTATGGCGATCTCTCCGGGTGAGAGGTACTCGACCTCGCCCAGCCTGAGAGACTCGAGCAGGAGCTTGGCGTTGACCTGCAAATAGATGGAGGCCATGATCGCTTCCTTCAGCGACTCGCCTGCGACGACGCAGCCGTGGCCGCGCATGAGGGCGACGCGGCGCGGGCCAAGGGTGGCGGCGAGGTCGCGGCCCTGGGGCATGGTGGTAACCAGCAGGTTGGTGTCGCCGAAATTGTCACGGATGTCCCAGACGGGGATGTCGCCACCGATAAGGGCGGCGAGGTGGAACATCGGCTTCAGAGGGACGCCAGTGACGCCGAAGGGCACCACGGGCTGGGAGTGGTTGTGGACGACGGCCATGACCTCGGGGCGGGCCTCGTAGACGCCGCCATGGATGGGGCGTTCGGAGTACAACTCGCGGCCCTGCTGGTAGAGGGGTTCTCCCTCGAGGGTGAATTCCATCAGGTCGTCGAGTTCCACCAGCTGAGGCGCCCGGGACCGGGAAAGGATGTAGCGGCCGGGATGGTCCGGGTGGCGGATGCTGACGTGGCCATAGGCGTCGACCACGTCCTCGCGGGCGAGGATGCGGTTCGCGATGACCAGGTCCTGGAGAAGGCGGTCGAGGTCGTTCATGGGGTTGGGGTCCCTTTTCTCCCCTCTCCCTCCGGGAGAGGATCAGGGTGAGGGCGTTTCTTGATTTTTGATGCTCAACGGTGCAGGGGCGGGTTTCAAACCCGCCCCCACGGATTCTCGGATACCGTTGGCCCGAAACGCTGTGGGCTAGTGGGTGGGCGAGAAGACGGCCGGGACCATGATCTTGTTCTCCTGACTGAGCAGGAACTCACGCGTGGGCGGGGGCCAGTGAGGGGACTTGACGGCCTCTTCGCGGACGCGGTTGCGCTCGTCCAGGTCCTTGTAGGGCCAGATGTGCACCCACTTGTTTAGCCTGCCCAGCTCGGTGTGCCAGGCTGCGGCAAGCGGCGAGTATTCCTCGCGGTGGGGGACGGCGGCCTCCCAGCGCTTGAGGACCTCGCCCATTGAGCCGGTCTTGTAGGTGTAGGACCGCATCTCGTAGACATTGCCCAACGCCTGGTCGCCGCCCAGCGGGCGCATGAAGGGTGCGGGGATGAAGATCTCGGACTCCATGTTGACATACATGTCGGGGTCGTTGGCGGGCGGCCAGTTGGGGTCCTGTGCGGCCTCGGCCCGGATGCGGGTGCGCTCGTCCATGCTCTCGTAGGGCCAGACGTGGATGACCTGGTTCAGGGGGCCAACCTCGGTGTGCCAGAAGGCGGCCAGGGGCGAGTACTGGAGGCGGTGGGGCAGGGCCTTGGCGAAGTTTTCCTCGAAAGCGGGCACGCTGCCGGGTTTCAGCGTATAGGTACGGACTTCGTAGATCATTTCCTATCTCCTTAAGGGCGGCATTATCCTGTAATGTGCAATTACCATCGCGCTAGGGACAATCCGTCGCTAGTTTACCAAAGGTGTGATGGGTGGGCAATTTGACAAGGAACCCGGCCAGGGCAATCGCGTCTTGAATTCAGCAACTCAGCAGGTTGGGTCGGATGAGCCGACATTGCCGGTTTGCAGGGGCTGATTTTTTCGTTTTCCCGGTCATTTCTGGACATTTCGGGCTGGCCGCTGGTTCAAGAGACCCACAGGGATGTCAGTCGGGTTCTGTCTGCCATCCGTTATAAACATAGAACTAATGTTATAGAAAGGGCGCCAGGCTTGGCAAGGAGCAAATGACAGCAAAATGAGATTCCAGCCTTCCAGCCTTCAAGGCGCGATTGCCCTGAGAACCCGGCCGTCAGAAGAAGTTGCTCACATTCTTGGCGAGGAGGACGGTCTGGTCCAGGACTATCTTGCGGTAGGCGACCCTGAGCTGGCCGGCCTCGCGGCGCAGCACGTCCTCCCGGCTGCCGACATAGAAGTCCTCCTCGGTCTCGCCGCGGGTGCGGTACATGATGAAGTTGGAGTACACCCGTAGTTCCGAATCCCTTCCCCCCGGCTCGACCTCGATATTGGAGACGAAGTGGCGGGTGCGGGACGGCGGGTCCTCGGCCCAGGCCATGCCCGAGTCGAGCCGTCGTATGCGGCGAGTGAGGGAGTCCTTGTCCTCGTCCATGATGGCCAGATCGTCTTCGCCGGAGAGGTCGCCCTCTTCGTAGCGAGAGCCGTCGAGGATGGAGATGGCCTTGCTGTGGGCGGGGTAGCGATTGGAGCGCAGGGGCATCCAGTACTTGATGTCCTCGGTCAGCAATTCCAGCCAGTCGTCGAACCTGCGGGCGTCCAGCAGGCGGGCCTCACGGTACAGGAACTGTTCGACCTCGCGGATGGTGTCGTCTTGCATAGGTGGGTTCTCCGGCAACAAGGTTTTTTGGTAGGTGGACGCCCTCACCCTAACCCTCTCCCGGGGGGAGAGGGAATTTTGTCATGTGCCCGGCTAATCGGGCCAGTCGTTGGAGTCCATGAGCTGGCTCCAGCGGCGGTAGAAGGCGCGGTGGTTGTTCTCGCTGAGACGGTAGTCGCTGGCCACGCCTCCCAGGGCTTCGTCATATCGAGAGTAGCCGAGGCCCATGCTTATATTGAGGTCATGCCGACGGGAAACAACGCCTCGTCCGGCCATGCTGCAACCTTGCCAGTTGTCCATGTCGTCCTGCTCGAACACGCCTGACGGCCCGAAAGTACGGATGGCAGTGATACGAAAGGCCTCTTTGACCTCCGGCGGCGCTGCCTTGTCTACGAAGACCGAGGCCTGAATCTCGGTCTTGCCGGGACCCTTGGGCTGCCAGATGCGGAAGGTGCGGGAAATGCTGCGGAGCAGTGACAGGTTGGGGAATATGGTTCCGGCGTGGGGGCGAATCAGGCGCAGGCGCTCGCCCATGCGCTTGGTGACCTCGTCGCGGATAGACTCCTCGTAGGCCACGATCTCCGGGACGTCGGGGTCGGAAGGGTCGTCCGGGCCCAGGCCGACGATGCAGTGGCCGTTGGCAGGCGAGACGATGGCGCCCTCGCGGGCGGGACGGCCGCGGAAGTTGCCGCCGAAGCCGCTTGTAATGGCCGAGAGGTGGCTCCAGCCGGTGTGATAACCGTCCCCGCAGAAGTTCTCGGCGGGCATCTTCCAGTTGGCGGGAATCTGCCACTTGTGGACGCCGCCGATGACCTCGACACCGCCCTCGCGGCGGTCGAAGAATACATCGAGGTACCAGATGGTGGGTCCGAGGTATTCCAGCAGGGGTGGAGCAGATGGGTCGAAGGTAGCGAAGACCAGGCCCTTGTAGATGTCGAGCTGCGCCAAGGGGATGAGGCCCCACTGGGACTGGTCGAGCTCGTTGTAATAGGCGTCCTGTAGGTTGGGAACAGCCTGGAGGGAGCCGTCGTTGCTGTAGGCCCAGCCGTGGTAGGCGCAGATGAATGCGGCGGCGTTGCCGTTGTCGGCGCGGCAGAGGCGGTTGCCGCGGTGGCGGCAGATGTTCAGGAATGCGCCAATTTTGCCGGCTCGGTCGCGGACGACCAGCACCGGGTCCTCGCCCATATAGGTGATGAGGAAGTCGCCGGGGTTGGGGATCTGGGTCTCATGGCAGAGAAGCAGCCAGCAGCGGGCAAAGATCTGCTCCAGCTCCTGCTGGTAGATTTCCTCGTCGCTGAAGATGCGGGGATTGATTACGCCGGTCTCAGTGTCAACCAGAGAGGCCATTTGCATCGTCGCCATGGGAACCTCCTGCGTGATGAAGGGTTCCTTGTCTGAACTGTGATTCTGGTGATTATGGGATTTTCGTGATTCAGGTCAATTCATCCTGTTAATCCTGCCATCCTGAAAATCCTGATTCAGACGATTTCAGCCGTTGCGGTGGCGCAGTCGCAGGGATACGTAGGTGATGGCTGATGACGTGATCAGGCTCAGCACGCCGCCGATGAGAATGTCGATAGGCACCAGTGCGCCGGACCACGTCTTGGTCATCATGTATATGGGCACCACGTAGGTGGCATAGGCCGCACAGCCGAACAAGAAGCTGTTTTTCGCCGCGATTAGCAAACTTTCCTCGCGCATGGCGGGTTCGATGGCCAGGACGCTGTTCGCCAAGCCGATGAGCAGAAAGAATACCAACGCGGCCAGCAGCACGGTACCGCCCAACTCGTCCAGCGGCCTACCGAACTGATCCAGCAGCGCGTCGTGGCCGCTGGCTTCGTGGAATCTTTCGTACATAGCCCGCGCCGGGGGAGAGAGGTTCCACGCCACGTCGATGATAGTGTAGACCAGGAACGCAGCTATGAACCTCGCGTATTGCACCGCTATATCGCCCCTTACCTTACATTCACCCGCTGTCTGAACTGTGATTTATCTGATTTTGATGATAACCATGATCTTTGATTCGAGAATCATGTCTATCAAATGAATCATAGGAATCACAGTTCAGACATTTACAGGTCGGCCCAGCTGCGGGCGGCCATAAGCTCGCTCCAACGCTTGTAGAACTGGCGCTGGTTGCTGTCGCTGTAGCGGAAATCAGCTATCAGGGCCTCGTAGTCCTGGTTATATGACTCGTGGCCGAGGCCCATTTGGTAGTTGAGCATGGCACGCCGGGCCATGACGCCCCGGCTGGTCTGGGTGCATTCCTGCCAGTTGTCCATGTCGTCCTGCTCGAAGGTGCCAGAGGGACCGAAACCCCAGATGGCGGTCCTGCGGACTGCCTCCTTGATCTCCGGCGGGGCGGCCTTGTCAGCGAAGGCCCACGACCAGATCTCCACCTTGTCGGGCCCCTTGGGGTGCCAGACCCGGAAGGAATGGGAGCTTCCCCGCAGGAGTGAGAAGTTGGGGAAGACGGTGCCCACGACCGGGTTCAACTGCGCGGCGCGCGGGCCGAGGCGGGCTTCCAGTTCCTCGCGGGTGTCGTCTTCGTAGTCCTTGAGGATCTGCAATGGGGCTCCGGACTGATCTGCGCCCACGGCGATCATGCCATGTCCATTGCCCATGGAGACCGGACCGCCCTTCATCTTCGGCTGGGCGGTGACGCCGACGCTGAAGCCAGCCTTGATGGGAGACAGGTGGGACCACTGGACGTGGTAGGCGTCGCCGATGAAGTTCTCGGCGGGCATCTTCCAGTTGCAGGGGACGACCCACTTGTGCGCGCCGCCAATGACCTCCACGCCACCCTCGCGGCGGTCGAAGAGTGTGTCCAGGTACCAGGTCATGGGGCCTAGGTAGTACAGGAGCGGGGGCGCTGACGCGTCGAAGGTCGCGAATATGAGGCCCTTGTAGCTGTCGAGCTGGGCGACGGGAATGAGGCCCCACTGGGACTGGTCGAGCTCGTTGTAGTAGGCGTCCTGCAGGTTTGGCACGGCCGCCAGCTTGCCGTCGGCGCCGTAGGCCCAGCCATGGTAGGCGCAGATGAATGTGCCCGCGTTGCCGTCGTCGGCGCGGCACAGGCGGTTGCCCCGGTGGCGGCAGATGTTCAGGAAGGCGTTGATCCGTCCCTGCCGGTCGCGGGTGACCAGCACCGGATCCTCGCCCATGTAGGTGGTCAGGAAGTCGCCCGGCTTGGGGATCTGGGTCTCGTGGCAGAGGAAGAGCCAGCAGCGGGCGAAGATCTGCTCCAGCTCCTCTTGGTAGATGGAATCCTCGCTGAAGATACGGGGGCTGATCAGTCCCCGGTCGAGGTCTACCAGCGATGATGCTTCGGCTAAAACCATGGAATAGTACCTCCCTCCGAGTGTGCCCCGGGATCAATCAGTGCATTTGATGGATTGTATTACAAGCCGGGCGGGAAGATAAGACTCGTTGTGGGGGAAAGCTTCGCTGGGTGATGTGTGCAAGGGCCGCACAGCAGTGCACTCTGCCGGGCGAATGTCGGAACGTCCTAACCCTCACCCTCTCCAGGAAGGAGAGGGGACAGTGGGCATGCCTCCCTACAGGTCGGACCAGGACCGGGCGGCCATCATTTCGCTCCAGCGCTTGTAGAACTGGCGCTGGTTGCTGTCGCTGAACCGGAAATCGCTGGTCAGCCCTTCGTTGTCTTCGCTGTAGCTGTCGTGGCCCAGACCCATCTGGTAGTTGAGCATCTGGCGGCGGGCCACCACGCCCCGGCTGGTGAGGGTGCAGTTCTGCCAGTTGTCCATGTCGTCCTGCTCCAGGGTGCCGGAGGGACTGAAGCCGCGGATGGCGATCAACCGTATGGCCTCCTTCACCTCGGGTGGCGCGTCCTTGTCGGTGAAAACCCAGGACCAGATTTCGATCTGGTTCGGTCCCTTGGGATGCCAGACCCGGAAGGTGCGGGAGCTGGCCTTGAGGATGGAGAAGTTCGGGAAGACTGTCCCCACCATGGGGTTCAGCGTCTCGGCGCGTGGGCCCAGGCGTGACTCCACCTCGGAGCGTATTCGAATCTCGTATTCCTTGAGGGCTTCCATGGGCTCGCTCGTGGAGCCACTGACGGCGCACCAGATGCCGTGGCCGTTGCCGGTGGAGACGGCGCCGCCACCGGCGGTGGGCTGGATCGTCGGCCCCACGCTGAACCCCTGGAGGATGGGGGACAGGTGCGACCAGGGGGTGTGGTAGGTGTCGCCGATGAAGTTGTCGGCGGGGAACTTCCAGTTGCAGGGCGCGACCCACTTGTGGACGCCGCCGATGACCTCGACTCCGCCCTCGCGCCGGTCGAAGAATGCGTCCATGTACCAGGTCATCGGGCCGAGATAGTCCAGCAAAGGGGGTGCGGCCGGGTCGAAGGTGGCGAAGATGAGGCCCTTGTAGCTGTCGAGCTGAGCGACTGGTATGAGGCCCCACTTTGACTGGTCGAGCTCGTTGTAGTAAGCGTCCTGGAGGTTGGGGACCGCCTGCAGGTTGCCGTCCGCGCTGTAGGCCCAGCCGTGGTAGGCGCAGATGAAGGAGGCGGCGTTGCCGTCGTCGGCGCGGCACAGCCTGTTGCCACGGTGTCGGCAGATGTTCAGGAAGGCGTTGACCTTGCCCTGCCGGTCTCGGGTGACCAGCACCGGGTCCTCGCCCATGTAGGTGGTGAAGAAGTCGCCGGGGTTGGGAATCTGGGTCTCGTGGCAGAGGAAGAGCCAGCAGCGGGCGAATATCTGCTCCAGCTCCTCCTGGTAAATGTCGTGTTCGCTGAAGATACGGGGGCTGATTAACCCTCGTTCGGCGTCGACCAGCGATGATACATTGGCGATGACCATGGAATTGCTACTCCCTGCGGGGGCGTTCTTAACCGCCCGTTACTTACCCGGTACTTGCCCGGTACTTGCCCGGTACTTGCGGTGGATTTTAGTACATGACTACAGGTAATGCCGAATCGGTAGCCGGGCGGGGGCCTCGCCTACTCGCGAACGCGGTGGATGGCGACGGCATCGGCGAAACGGCGGGCCAAGGCGACTGTCTCGTCGTCATCGCCGGCGTCGCCCATGACGCATACGATGCCCCAGAGGCCGTCGCGTGACTCGCGGGCGGCGCGATTGACCAGCTCCTCGCGGTTGCCGGCGTGCATGGTGAGCTTGACGCCACGGACGAGGTGCCCTACGACATCGAGGGCTGCCTGCTCGGCGACCACGTAGTCGGCCATGTTCAGCATGTCCTTGACCTCTGCGGAGAGGCGGGACGGGTCGCCATCGCCAAGGGCGGCGATATTCAGGGCGCGTTCCTGGGAGCCGAAGGCGGCGATGAACTGGCGGGTGAGGTCGATCTGGCGGGCGTGGGAGGCCTCGTGGCCGGCGGAGCGCTCAAGGAGCTCCAGCAGCGTCAGGCCGGGGAAGGAGTTGGCCGGGTTTGGCGGCGTAGCCGGGCGGGCCAGCTGTTCGGGGGTGAGGTCTGTCAGCAGGGCGCGAAAGCGATGGTGGGTGGCCTCCTGGTGCTCCAGTTCCTGGCGAAAGTGCTCCTCGCGGCTGGTGAAGGAGGGCAGCATCTCCATCTCGCCACTGGCGATCTGCTCCAGCGCGTCGACATAACGCTCGGAGTCGAGGTGAAGCAGGACGTCGCGGACCGACCAGCGCTGTCCGAGGAAGGCTTCCTCGGTCTCCATTCCCTCCAGGGACTTGAGGAGAATCTCGTGGCCCTCGTCGAGGCGCTTGAGGGCAGCGTCGCGGCGCTGGATGATGGACTGGCGTTCTTCAGGGGTCAAGGGGCCCTCCACAGCCGGTTGTCAGGCAAGCTGCGGCGATTATACCCGTCGTCGGTTGGAGCGGCGATGCTACAATCGACGGGTATGGTTGGAGAGAAGCTGATGACCGGTCAGGCGGTTCCTGCGGCGCGACTGCGCCGGATGCTGGACGCGCTGGCGGCCGAGTCTGGGTCTGAGGACTGTTCGTCCCTGTACCTGGCACCCGGGGATACGCCCGATGCGTCGGCACTGGCGGCGACGGGCTGGGCGGGACATGTCTCGGAGCTGGGGGAGGCGGTGCTTCGGGACGGGTGCGGGCTGGTGGGGCTGCGAGCCGGGGGGCGCTGTCTGCTGATCGCGCCGCCCTTCCCGGTGCAGGAGACCTTTCTGTCGCTGGACTGGGACGAAGGTCCGATGCGCCGCATCCTCGACGGCGAATACACCGTTGGGGTGGTGCTGGTGCGGCTGGGCCGGTTCTCGGTGGCGGTGTTCCGCGACGGGGAACTGGTGGAGGCCAAGACGGACTCACGGTATGTGAAGGGGAAACATCATGCGGGCGGAACTTCGCAGCTGCGGTACACGCGGATCCGCGAAGGGCAGATCAGGCGGCTTTACGACAAGGTGTGCGAGGAGGTCCGGGGCCGGCTGGCTCCGCCCTCGGCGCGGCTCGACTACCTGGTACTGGGCGGCGAGCGGTTCACGCTGAACGGGCTGCTGAAGGAGTGCCCGGCGCTCTCGGCGCTGGGGCCGATCACGCTGAAGCGACGGCTGAATATCCGAGACCCGAAACGGGACACGCTGCCGCAGGTGGCTTCGATGCTGACCGAGAGCCGGGTCTGGGAGCTGGAGTTAAGTTGAACGCCGAGTTCGCCGAGTTCGCCGAGTACGCCGAGAATTAAGGGTATTTTTGTACTATCTAGGCGTTCTTGGACAACTCGGCGTTTGGTAATCCTGGTTTTGTAACCCTGTAAGGATGGAGATTGCTGAATGACCCTGGGTGGTTTTGATACGGCGGGGAGGCTGCTGGAGTTTGACCAAGTGCTGGGGCAGCTGGCTGGTTACGCGCGGACTGACCTGGGCCGCGAGAGGGTGGCTGCGCTGGAGCCGTCGGAGGACCTGTTGGAGGTGGCTACGCGGCAACAGGAGACCACCGAAGCACGCCGGTACATCGACGGGGGCGGGTCCCTTGAATTCGGCCCGGAACAGGACATCAGCGAGCTGATCAACCGGGCCGCCCTGGGCGGGCTGCTCCGGGGTCCGGAACTGTATGCCGTCCGGGCTTTTGCCCGCGCCGCCCGCTTCGACCGGGACGAGCTGAGCGGGCAGGAGAACCTGCCCCTGCTCTCGAGCCTGGCCAGCAACATTCCGGAGCTCAGGCACCTGGATAGCGAGATCGGGGCCGCCATCAGCCCGGCGGGAGAGGTGCTCGACTACGCGAGTCCCCTGCTTGGACGGCTGAGGGCCGAGGTGCGGCAGGCCCAGAGCCGCCTGAACGACATAATGGAGCGCAACCTGCGCCGGTTCCAGCGGTCTGAGGTGGTGCAGGAGCCGCTGATCACCCAGCGCAACGGGCGGATGGTGCTGCTGATCAAGACCGAGATGCGCTACCGGGTTCAGGGGATCGTTCACGATGTATCGGACAGCGGCGCGACGGTGTTCGTGGAGCCGATGGCCGCGGTGGACATGGGGAACCGGTGGCGGGAGGCCCGCCTGGCGGAGGACCGGGAGGTGGAGCGGGTGCTGCGCCAGCTCTCGATCCGGGTGGGAGAGACGGGGGAAGACCTGATGCTGGCGCTGGACATCGTGGCGCGGCTGGACCTGGATGTGGCCAAGGCCCAGTACTCCTCGGCGCTGCGGGCAACTCCACCGATCATCGAGGACGTGGAGGAAGGCGAAGCAGGGCGCGATGATGGAGAAGCGGCGGAAGAAGCACCGCGGCGCCTGCGACTGAGCCGGGCCCGGCATCCACTGCTGGCCGGAGCCGCAGGGTTCAACGCGGCGGTGGTGCCCATAAGCCTGTCGATGGACTCCGACCGCGGAGTACTGCTGATCACGGGTCCGAACGCAGGCGGCAAGACCGTGGCGCTGAAGACCGTGGGTCTCCTGGCGATGATGGCCCACGCGGGCCTGCATGTTCCGGCGGAAGAGGCGCGATTCCCAGGCTTCGATGGCATCTACGCCGACATCGGGGACCAGCAGAGCATCCAGGAATCTCTGTCGACCTTCAGCTCACACATAACCAACCTGCTGGGCATCATGCAGAGAGCCACCGGCCGTTCGCTGGTGCTGGTGGACGAGTTGGGAACCAGCACCGATCCTGAGGAAGGGGCGGCGCTCGCCAGCGCGGTGCTACGGCACTTCCAGCGAATGGGAGTGCTCCTGGTCGGCACAACTCACCAGCGTGGGGTGGCCCGCGCGGTGCAGGAGCACCCGGGGATGCTGAACGCCAGCGTGGACCTGGACCCGGCGACCTTGGCGCCCACCTACCAGTTGACCGTGGGGCTGCCGGGCCGGAGCTACGCGCTGACCATCGCGGCGCGGCTGGGGCTGCCGCCGGAGATCATAAACGACGCCAGCGCGGGCATATCGCCTGTGGAGCAGGCAACGGAGACGCTGCTGCGGGACCTGCAGCAGGAGCGCCAGACGGTAGAGCGACTGAAGGAGGAGGCCGAGTCTTCGCGGCTGGCTGCGGCTGGCCTGCAACAGCGCTTGGAGGAGCAACTGGGGTCGGTGGAGGCCACCAAGACGGAGCTGGTGGAGGAGGCACGTCGGGAGCTGCAGCTACGCACCAGCGGCATCCTGGACCGGCTGCAGCGGGCGGAGCGGTCGATGGACCTGGCGGCCGCGGCTGCGACGCAGAGCGTGGGAATGAGCCGTCCCGCTGTGCCTGCAGCCGAAAGCCACGGTGACCTTCGGGAGAACCGGCAGGCCTTGCGGAAAGTCCAGCGGGAATTGGATGATGCTGCATGGCAACCCATCGAGATCAAGCGTACGCCGTGGCAGGAGCGGCTCAAGAGCGGCGACCGGGTCTATGTGCGGGGTATCAGCCAGCCGGTGGAAGTAATCACGCCACCTGACCCGT
The DNA here is from genome assembly GCA_965216065.1 of Dehalococcoidia bacterium. Lineage (GTDB taxonomy): Bacteria > Chloroflexota > Dehalococcoidia > Lucifugimonadales > UBA3495 > VXOI01. The sequence goes on along the minus strand of CBDCFB010000001.1, from coordinate 619,549 downwards.
CGGCCAGCTCAGGGCAGGCCCAGCGAGTCGAGGTGCTGCTGGGAACTATGCGGGCCAAGATCCCAGTCTACCAGTTGCAGAGACTGGCTGAGGGCGATCCGGTAGCTGCGAGGCAGGGGGTCCACCTGGACCGGGCGCAGACCCGGCCACCGGCTGCGAGGCGCCCCGACCCGGAGATGGACCTGCGTGGCCTGCGGGTGGACGAGGCAGTCGACAGGGTGGAAACGGCGCTTAACGATGCGGCGCTGGACGGTGTGGGGATGGTGCGCATCATCCACGGCAAGGGGACCGGGGCGCTGCGGCGGGCCATTCGCGAGTACCTGTCCAACCATCCGCTGGTGGAGGAGGCCGCAGAGGGCGAGGGGCCCGGCGGCGACGGGGTGACGGTGGCGCACCTGCGGTAAGACCTTGGTTAGAAGGAAAGCCGGGCATATCAAGCGTTTATGGTAAAGGCATTGGATTATGTCAGAAGGCAACTATCCAGCGCTGAAGTTGAGCTTACCTTTCACGCCGCCAGGAATATTATCAAGCGTAAAATTAGTGAGCGGGAAATCAGGGAAGCGGGAGGTGAAGCCATTGTTATTGAGGAATATCCGGATGACAAGTTCTCTCCAAGCTGCCTCATTCTGGGGTTTTCCAGAGGCGGCAGGCCGTTGCACATCCTGGTTTCCCTGGCAGACGCCGATCCCCTTAGATTGATAACTGCTTACGAACCGGACCCAGGTGAGTGGATCAATCACACAATTCGGAGATAACCATGAATGAATGCGCGGTCTGTGGGTGTAAACAGACCCGGACTGACTTGGTCGACGAGGTGTTCCAAGTGGATGGCAGCTATGTGCTGGTGGAGCAAATTCCAGCGAACGTCTGTACGCGATGCGGAGAACAATCCGTCAGCCTCGAAACTGCCGAGACAGTCCGTCAGGCCGTAAATGGAGGAGCTTCTCCGATCAGGTCAGTCCGGATGCAAGTCTTCGAATTTGGGTCAATAGAATGGGCACAGGCTGCCGACGCAACCGTCTCGTAGAACCACACGAACAGTCATCAATTGAGTTGACCGCTACATCCCCTGGAACCAGGGCTGGCGGCGGTCGGCGAAGGCCTTGATGCCCTCCTGGAAGTCGCGGGTGTGGGCGGTGCGGACGAAGGCCTCGGTCTCGGCGTCGAGCTGTTCCTCCAGGGTGGAGTCCCAAGAGCGTTCGTAGAGCTCCTTGACGCGGCCGTAGGCGACGGTGGGGCCTTCGGCGAGGCGCGTGGCGGTCTCCAGGGCGTGGCGGTCCAGTTCGGCATCGGGGCATACCTGGGAGACGAGGCCGAGTTCGAGGGCCCGCGGCGCGCCGATGGGCTGGCTGGCAAGGTACAGCTCCATCGCCCGACCAGTACCCAGAAGGCGGGGCAGCAACCAGGTGGAGCCGCCGTCGGCGGGAGCTCCGATGTTGGCGTAGGCCATCAGGAAGCGGGCGCTCTGGGCGGCGACGCGCAGGTCTGCGGCGAGGCTCAGGCTGAATCCTGCTCCCGCCGCGGCACCGTTGATCCCCGCCACCACCGGCTTGGGCAATCGCCGCAGGGGCAACACGACCTGGCCGTGGAGGGCGTCGGCCAGCTCGCGTATGGCTTGCGAGATGCCGTCGGGTCCGCTCTCCTCGAGTGTCGCGACCAGCTGCCGGACGTTGGCCCCGGCGCAGAAGGCGCCGCCCGCGCCTGTGAGCAGCACGGCCCGGATGTTGGGCGATGCGCACCGATCAACGGCCTGCCCCAGCTCGCCGATCATGCCGGGGGTCAGGGCGTTGCGGGTCTCGGGGCTGTTGAGGGTGATGATTCCCACTGCTCCCGAGGTGGTGAACTTGACCGATTCATCGGACATGGGCGGTGCTCCTTGCCTGGATTGCGGTCGCTGCCGGGAAAGCTGGGGCAGAGGTCATGGTGAAAGGACGGGGACGCGGCCGGTGTGGTTCCCGGCACTCGCGGGATTGAAAGGGTGTCGGCAACCGCAGGGATGAGGGCATTCTATGCAGGGGCCTGTGGGGTTGCAAGCTTGCGGGGTTGAGAGTCAGGGCAATCGTATTTGGACCGCAAGGCCAATGTTGTAGCGAAATCACCCCGTCATTCCCGCGAAAGCGGGAATCCAGTGGCCAAAAATGAGCCTGACGGTTGCCGGACGCGGCCCATTCCGCCCTGGCAGCCAAGGGCGGTCAGAAGGACGGAAGCCCTGGATTCCCGCGGAAGCGGGAATGACAGTTTGGAGGCCGTAGCAAATTTTGAGGTAGTTTCTCAAGGGTCCAATGCTGGAGGGGGAACCGCCTTCGGACTACGATGCACCGGAACTGGACTGGCCACGGTTGCGGAGGAAGCCGCGGGCGGGGAAAATGGGCGGCGTGCTGGAATTGCTGAGGACTCACTTTGGTTACGATGCCTTCCTGCCATTGCAGGAGGAGATCGTCGAGTCGGTGATCGCGGGGAGGGACACCTTCGCGCTGATGCCCACGGGCGGTGGCAAGTCGCTGTGCTACCAGTTGCCTGCGATGGCCCTGCCGGGACTGACGCTGGTGGTCTCGCCGCTCATAGCGCTGATGAAGGACCAGGTTGATGCCCTGGAGGCTAACGGTATTCCCGGTGGGTTCATCAACAGCTCGCAGACCTCGGCTGAACTGTCCCAGATAGTCCGGCGGATAAGGTCGGGCGACATCAAGCTCCTGTACGTTGCCCCCGAGCGGGTGATCGAGCCCCGGTTTGCAGACTTTCTCGGAACATTGGATGTCAGCCTGATCGCGATCGACGAGGCGCATTGCGTGTCCGAGTGGGGGCACGACTTCCGTCCGGCGTACCGGCAACTTACTGACCTGCGCCGGTTCTGTCCTGAGACGCCGGTCATTGCATTGACCGCCACCGCTACGGAGCGGGTAAGAGCGGACATCCTGTCCCAGCTCGGCCTGCGAAGCCCGCAGACCTTCATCTCCAGCTTCAATCGCCCCAACCTAACCTACTCGATCGTCCCCAAGGAGAGGGACCTGTCCGGCCTGTTGGCGCTGTTGGAGAAGTACCGGGGGGAACCCGCCATCATTTACTGCGGCTCTCGCCGGGCGACCGAGGAGACAGCGACGACTTTACAGGACCGCGGCTTCGTCTCCGAGGCTTACCACGCGGGCCGTGATGCCGATGTGCGCCGTTCGGTACAGGAACGCTTCATACGCGACCGGACAAACATTATCGTCGCGACGATAGCGTTCGGTATGGGAATCAACAAGCCGGATGTGCGCCTGGTAGTCCACTACGACCTGCCCAAGAGCGTCGAGAGCTACTACCAGGAAACAGGACGCGCCGGACGGGACGGGCTGCCCGCGGAGTGTGCCCTGTTTTATTCCTACGGCGACAAATCCAAGCAGGATTTCTTCATAAACCAGATAGAGGACGGTGAAGAGAAGGAACGGGCCAGATGGCGACTTGAAAAGATCATTTCCCTGTGCGGCCTGAGATCATGCCGGCGCAAGTTTGTGCTCGAATACCTGGGAGAGGAGTGGCCCGAGGAGAATTGCGGCGCATGCGACAACTGTGTCGAGCCGCAGGAGCAGTACGATGCTACCGAAGTTGCACAGAAGGTGCTTTCGGCCGTGATTCGTACCGGCGAAAGGTTCGGGGCGGCGCATGTTATTGCCGTGCTTCGCGGGAGCAGGGGTGAAAGGATACTGGCCCAGGGCCACGACCAACTTTCGGTGTACGGGATAGCGTCGGGGCACTCACAGGACGAGCTCCGGGACCTGATCGAAGACCTGAAGCGGGAGAGGTTGCTGCTGGTATCCGAAGGCGAGTTCCCGACCCTGGCCGTCACCCAGGGTGGGCGTGAATTCCTTAAGAACCGTGGGAAGCTGACGCTCTCCAGGCCCGTTTCTCGGAAAGCGTCCGATAATCGAGCCCCCAGGGGTGCTCGTGGCATTGCTGAAGGCTATGATGCCGGGCTGTACAACGAGCTGGCGTCGCTGAGGAGGGTCATCGCCGACGAACGGGGCGTTCCCCCTTATGTGATTTTCAACAACCGAACACTGCAGGACATGGCCAGAAAAATTCCGCGGACAACAGAGGAGTTTGGTCGTGTTTCCGGGGTAGGCCGGGCGAAGCTGGAGGACCTTGGGAAGCCGTTCCTGGAGTGTATCAATACCTACGCCCAAGAGCACGGGTTGCCGGCGGCGACAGAACCGGCAAGCGGTCAAGCGGTTGCCAGGCCCCCCACCCGGGTCGTCAACGGGTCATACAGGGAGACCGGGCGACTCATTTCGGGGGGAGCGTCCCTGGAGGAGGTGGCCGAAGCCCGTAGCCTCGCGGCGACCACCGTCATCGGACACCTGGAGCGTCTGGTTGAAGAGGGCATTGCGGTGGAGTGGGGGCACCTGCTTCCGTCCCCAATGCGCCGGTTGGAGATCGAGGCGGCGTTCGAGATTGTTGGGGACGAACTGCTGCGACCGGTGTTTGATGAACTGGGTGGGGAATACAGCTACAACGAGATCCGGCTGGCGCGGTTGGCTAGAAGAAATGCGGCAGCCGCTGCCGGGCCTGGGTCATCCGGGCCGACGGAGCGGGACCCGCGGTCGATGATGGGGCGCGGGGGGTAGCTACCTAGCGCGGGCATTCCCGTCATCCGACCCGGACAAATTTGACTTGTTGATGATGATACCAAGCAGTATTCCCGGCATGACTCCGCGGTAGGTCGTTGATCCCTGACGCCGGCCATTCCCCGCCCTCCAGCAACTCACCCTCGAACCACAGCCGTGCCGCCGCCTCCTCCGCCCGTAGCCGGCAGGGTTCCTGACAGTGTGTGGCAAGTTGGCTTGCTGCGTCTGTAAGCTGGGATGGACCAGTGCGAGTCGGACTAGTCACTCGGGTCAAATTACTTTCTCAAAGATATGCTCTCTATGGTGTGCAAGGAACTTGGTATCAGGGCTAAACTTTTCAGGAATGCGAATAGCCTTACCATTGTATGTCCCGATTGAACGGGAAAAGAACGGGTTGTTTGCCGTGGATATTTTGTCAGACACTCTGACCGTCAGATCGTCGTTGATTGTAATGAGTCCGGCATCGAAAGCCTTGTCGTGCAGAGCTGACAACAGCAGACCGTTTCTTGGGTTTACTCGGTTCACTGGATCATCTCTCCACGGGACGATGTGGCTTGCGACTAGCAACGCCGGTGTAGCTAGTCCCGTAACGCAGCACCGGTTGTCGTAAGCACTGAGGACTGCCCTTCGAAAGAATCTTTGGCCTACGCGAACCTTGGTTGTGGTAATGCTATCTGTGCCGGAATAATCGGGGTTGTCATCCGGATCAAGGGCGTCGAGTTGCCCATCAAGAAATTCGTCTATAGCCATCTGGGATTCAAATGCAAATTGCTCCCAGTCATTTTGCATTTCGTTCCACATTTCACGGTCAAGCGCCGACGCAGATCTCAAGCCTGAACGTCCCGTGGAAGTAATCTCAGGGTCTAGGCTTGCGATGTTGCTCAACTTCATAGCTAACGCTGACGGTGTGCGTCCGATTGCCTCAGCGTACTTAGCAATTTCAGGATTTCGGTGATGCAATTGTCCAAAAGTCAGGCGAGTATACAGCTCAAATGCAACTAATAGTTGTTTTCGCGACCACCTTGCTGTCAAGGTCATGGCTAATGGTCCAAATACGAAGAACTAGAACCCGTTACAAGGGGGCAGGCCCACCCAGGAACCTCGGGCACCCAAGAGGGTCCGATTTCCCACCGGCAAGTTCGGAAGTCGTCTAATTCAGCGTAAAATTCATGAGGCCAATACAGTGGTGGCCCCCAGCCCGCTTCATTCGTGTAAATTGCGGACCCGTCCGAGCCGATGTGCAATAAGGCCGAGTCGTCATAGCCTCTGCGTTCCAAATTAACGCGGCTTCGCTCCAAGATTTCTCTCAGTCGGTCATTGGATCCAGCTAATGCTCCATCGGGAGTTACGTGTTTATCACGAATTATGTCGCGGACAAAATACCAAATATCCTTCTCGGTTGAGCTGCGAATCTCCGAGAGGCTAATTTCTAATATACCTCGTCCACTAAACCGGTACTTACCCATGTAGTAAGTTTGTTGCGCCCATGTAAGTTCCATCCAATCTGGAATAGTGGACCGGATGGCTGTAGCAACTCCTGTCTTGTTATCGGTAATAATCGACCAACCACGAGCGATCATTTGAGGAACTGTCATTTCGTAAATCGTGGGCATAAGGTTCCTTCGGCGACTATTTTAGTGTGGCTGCAACTCTGGTTTTCTAAGCCGTGAGCCTGAATCAAACTTCGTTCGATGTCAATCGTGACGTAGCACGTCTTGTGGACCCAGCTGCCTTATGTCGCCAGTAATCTCCTCGTCGCGAAATTGACGCGGTAGGTTTGCTGGCTGTATTTGTTCCATTCACAGGTGAAGAGGCACTCTCCACCTATCGCCTCGAACCCCATCCGCATTCCCCCGATCCCGGCGAAGATGTCCACAAAGGAAAACTGCGCTGGCATTTCTCTGCCGCCTGCCCAGCCTGTCAATGGCAAGGCTGCTTGCATACTTAACACTCCCGACGAGACCCCTTCAAGGGGCGGCTACTGTTCGAGTGATAGTATGATACGTAAGATCTTAATTTTCACTCCCTTCCTGTTATCAAATGCCTCAGAGGCACCCCTTAATAAGCAAAAGTATACTATTCCCTTGAGTGATATAAGAGATTGTATTTACGCCACCAAGAGAGGCTCCTGAAAACTCCGGAGCCTGTGCATTTTCACTCTACCCAAGCCCTCCTCAGGGGGAGGGTGTACGAAGAAGGGCGCACGTTTGTGCGCCCCTGCGTTTGCAGTCGGGTGGCGAATGTGGCGGCGGTCAGCCCCCGGTGCCGTGGCTGGCCCAGGCGTCGGCGCAGGCCTTGGCTACGGCGGCGGGAACGGTGGGGTCGAGGGACCACGGGATGACTCGCTCGGGTGTGGGCTCAGGTACCAGGGCGGCGAGGGCCTCGCCGGCCGCCAGCTTCATGGTGGTGGTGATGCGGCTGGCCTTGGCGTCCAGGGCGCCGCGGAACACGCCGGGGAACACCAGGCTGTTGTTGATCTGGTTGCGGAAGTCGCTGCGGCCCGTGCCCACCACGGCGGCGCCGGCGGCCTCGGCCAGGTCGGGCATGATCTCGGGTACGGGATTGGCCATGGCGAAGACCACGGAGTCCTTGGCCATTGAGGACACCATCTCGGGCGTGATCATGTCGGCGACGGCCAGGCCGATGAACACATCGGCGCCGCGCATGGCCTCGGCTATGCCGCCGGTGCGGTTCTCGGGATTGGTGGTGTCGAGCATGGAGGACTTTATAGGCGTCAGGTCGGTGCGGCCCCGGTGGATGATGCCAACGCTGTCGACCAGGATGATATTCGTCGCGCCATAGTCGAGAAGCAGCTTGGCGGAGGCGATGCCGCCAGCCCCTGCCCCGGCAAAGACAAAGGAGGAGTCCTCGATCTTGCGCCCGGTGACTGCGAGGCCGTTGATGACGGCGGCGAGGACGGCGATGGCCGTGCCGTGCTGGTCGTCGTGGAACACTGGGATGCCCAGGTCCTGCAGGGCTTCCTCGATGTCGAAGCACTTGGGGGCGGCAATATCCTCCAAGTTGACACCGCCCAGGCTGGGGGCGATGGCCCGCACGGTGTTGATGATCGTCTCGCTGTCCTGGGACGCGACGCAGATAGGGTAGGCGTCAACGCCGCCGAGGGCCTTGAACAGGATGGACTTGCCCTCCATCACGGGCATGGCGGCTGCGGCGCCGATGTTGCCCAGGCCCAGCACAGCAGAGCCGTCGGTGACCACGGCGATGGTGTTGCCCCGGTTGGTGAGGTTATAGGATTCCGCGGGGTCGGCGTGAATCGCCATGCACACCGACGCCACGCCAGGCGTGTAGGCGATGGACAGGTCATCCAGCGTTTCCACCGTCATCTTGGATGCGATGCTTACTTTGCCGCGGCTTTCGCGGTGCCGCCGGATGGCTTCTTGTCCGTAGTCCATTGTCATGGTATGCACTCCTGACGTGGTTTGGGTTGGGTTGCGCCGGTTCGGCTTCATGGTAACAAGCCCAATGCAAACCGTAACGCATCATCGATTGCTTCCATTTTCTCGCGGTGGAGACTGGAAATTTGCGTACGCAAGCGGGACTTATTGATGGTGTACAAAGCGTCCAGGTTGACCGCCGAAGGTCTGGATAATCCGTCTTCAAGACCCAATGGAACTTCGGCCGTAATTCCGCGAATTCTTGTAGATACCGGGGCGACAATCACTTGTTGGCGAGTTGAATAGGCTCCCTCCCGAGAGACCAGGACTACCGGGCGAATTCCGATTGGGGGATCCAAGGTTGCCCACCAGATATCCCCTCTATCCATTCAAATCGGGCCATGGAGGCTCATCCTTGTAGAATTCCCGCAGCCCAATCATAGATGCCTGCTCTACCCAAGCATCCAGTTCCTCTTCGGTTTCCTCCCGGGTCCAGAACAGCCTCTCTTCCTCTTTTCTCGCCTCCTCGATTCGCAGATACTCCACCAACGCGAGATGGATAAACTCGCTGCGGCTGACCAATGGGGCGGTCTTTCCGCATCGCTCATCAATCGACTTGAGCAACTCTGCCGGCAGGTCTATGTTTATCTTCGCCACTCTCTTCCTCCCGTCCAGCACTCCTCTGCCGCTCCCTACCCCGTCACGGCACCTTCGGAGGCTGATGACGCGAGCTTGGCGTACTTGGCCAGGGCGCCAGTGGTGTAGTTGGGAGGCAGGGGCTGCCAGCTGGCGCGGCGGTCGGTCATCTCCTCCTCCGTCAGCATGACATTCAGCTGGCGATTGGGGATGTCCAGCAGTACTTCATCGCCCTCCTGCAGGAGCGCGATGGGACCGCCCACCGCTGCCTCGGGGGCCACGTGGCCCACCATGGGGCCGTGGCTGGCGCCGGAGAAACGGCCGTCGGTTACCAGGGCCACGTCGTCGCCCAGGCCCTGGCCGACGATGGCGGCGGTAACCCCCAACATCTCCTGCATCCCCGGGCCGCCCTTGGGGCCCTCGTAGCGGATGATCACGATGTCGCCGGCCTTGACCTCCCCGCGCTGGATGGCCTGAAAGGCGGCGGGTTCCTGGTCGAATACGCGGGCGGGGCCGCGGTACACCCTCTCCTGATGGCCGGCAACCTTGATGACAGCGCCGTCGGGGGCGAGGTTGCCGCGCAGGATGGCCAGGCCGCCGGTCGGGCTGCGCGGCGAGTCGACCTGGGTGATTATCGGCTGGTCGTCGACCACGGTGATGCCTTCGAGGTTCTCAGCGACGGTTTTGCCGGTTACGGTCATGGCGTCGCCGTGGAGCAGGCCAGCCGCCAGCAGGCGCTTCATCACCAGCGCCACGCCGCCGTAGCGGGACAGGTCGGCCATCACATATTGGCCGGCGGGCTTCATATCGGCGATGTAGGGAGTGGAGGCGCTGATCCGTTCGAAGTCCTCGAGGCCCAGGGGCACCCCGGCCTCGTTGGCGATGGCCAGCAGGTGCAGGACGATGTTGGTGGAGCCGCCCATGGCAACGCCCACCGCGATTGCGTTCTCGAATGCCTGCTTGGTCATGATGTCGCGAGGCCGGACGTCCTCGTCCAGCAGGCGCATCAGTGTGCGGCCCACGTCGCGGGCCTCACCGAGCTTGCGGGGGTCGATGGCCGGGATGGAGGCGTCGCCAGGCAGCGACATGCCCATCACCTCGATGGCGGTGGACATGGTGTTGGCGGTGAACAAGCCGGCGCAGGAGCCCTCGCCGGGGCAGGCGACACACTCCAGAGCGCGCAGTTCATCGAAACTGACGTCGCCCTTGGCGTAGCCGCCGACGGCTTCGAACACGTCCTGGATGTTCACATCCCTGCCGTTGTACTGGCCGGGCATGATTGAACCGCCATACATGAAGATGCCGGGAACATTGAGGCGGGCCAGGGCCATCATGCAGCCGGGCATATTCTTGTCGCAGCCGGCGATGGTGATCAGGCCGTCCATCCGCTCGCCGAAGGTCACCAGCTCGATGGAGTCGGCGATTACCTCGCGGCTGACGAGGGAGGTCTTCATGCCCTCGGTGCCCATGGAGATGCCGTCGCTCACGGTGATGGTGCCGAACTCGAAGGGCACGCCATCGGCGGCGCGCACGCCTTCCTTAGCGCCGTTGGCAAAGCGGCCCAGGTGCACGTTGCAGGGGGTGACGTCGCTGGCGAGGTTGGCGATGGCGACGAAGGGTTTTTCCATGTCCTCGTGGGTGATGCCCATGGCCATCAGCATGGCTCGTGCGGGCGCGCGCTGCGGGTCGTGGGTGATCTCGGCGCTGCGGTGCTTTGTCTTCGCGGGCGTTCCCAGTTCGGCTGGCGCTGTCGCTGCATTGGTGGTGGCCACAGGGTCATCTCCGTTGATAAAGGATTGAGACCGGTCCCGGACGTCCGGCTGCGGGATCGCCCCGACGCTTTCGGGTTGGCCTAATGCGCAATTATATCCCTTCAAGTGGGTAATGTAGAGAGTGTGTCCGGAATGAGCGGCGCGCGACGAAAAGCATTGTTTTCGAAGATGGGCGAATCCGCCAATCCGGTCCGGGCGTTGGGGCCTGCTAGTTGCCGGGCAGTTCTGAATTCCCGAGATGTAGCCGCTTCTCGTAGCAGAGGCTCAACGGGTCGTCGGGAGGGTAGTCCCTGAAGGGCGGAATCTGGTGGTATCCGCCCTTCTCGTACAAGCGAACGGCCTCCGGCTGGTAAATGCCGGTCTCGAGCCTGACCATGGAAACGCCATTTGACGCGACGACACCCTCGATGTGGTCCAGCAGCAGCTTGCCGAAGCCTCGGCCGCGGAAGGCGTTGCGGACGTACATGCGCTTCAGTTCGCTGTAGGGGGCATCCGGTCCGTCGGCTTTGAAGAACTGAACTCCGGCGCAGCCGGCGGGCTGGCCGTCATCGAAAAGGACGAAGAACTCGACCTGCTGTTTGATGAGCTTCTCGATGCTGTAACCGTGCTGGCTTTCCCTGGGGTACAGGGGGCCGAGGTATGCGTCCAACTCGGCGATGAGCTGCCTGGCCGCTTCGGATGCAGGGTGCTCCCGCCGAATGGTGACGGATTCTTTCGCTTCCATAGTAAAAGTCTAGCACCGCCACAAACGGCGGTGCTAGGACTTATGGGGTACGTATCCCGGAAACGGGGCGACGAGGCGGTTACGGGTCGAGCCACAGGTGCTCGGTGCCCATGCCGTACTGTACCGTCTGGCGGGGCACATAATTCTTGACCCGGTTGGGGACGATCCAGATGGGGTCGCCGTACCAGTAGTACTGGATCATGTGATGCTCGCCCTTCAGGATTATATCCTCCGCATCCCGGATCAATTCTTGGCGCTCGGCCAGGTCGGACACACCCTTCTGTATCTCGAAGACAGCTCGCAGATCGGGGTCTTCATAGTCTATGGGGTTCCGGGGCGCTCCGGTCAGGTACACGCCAAGCAGGAGGTCGTCGGGGTCCACGATGTTCGGGCCGTTGTGGACGCTTACGAAGTGGCTGAAGTCCACATTCTGTTCGGAGTCAATGACGGTTGCGACGTCCGTGATGGTGATATTCAAATCGATGCCCAAGTGGTCGAGGAGGTCCTGCTTGATGATTACCGGAATGTTCTTGTTGACGGAGTAGGTGTGGTAGCTGGCTTCGAACCCGTCGGAGTACCCAGCCTCTACCATCAGGCGCTTCGCTTCGGCTATGTCGTCGGGGTGCTTCGTCAGCCCGTCTACTCCGATGGGGTCGCCGAGGTAGAGCTCACCATTCCCGTCAACATACCGGAATCCCGGCCAGGTAGCCACCACCTCGTCCGGGGAAGCCCAGTCACTTCCGGGGAAGAAAGGCTGGCCCAGCTTGGCGAAACCGAGTTGCTGAACCTCAGCGAGCACCTTGCGGTCAATGGTCAGGAAGATGGCGCGCCGGACCCTTGGGTCTTCAAAGGGCGGCACCTCCCAGTTCATGTTGAACAGCCCCTGGATAGTAGCCCCAGGAGGCTGCACCACGCCGCGTCCCTCTGACTCCCACTGGTTCTTGAACGAGACCATGTCGATTAGAGGTATGGCCCCTCCAGCCCCCCGATGGGAGATATCGACCTGGTCCGTCTGGAATGCGGTGATGAACCGGTCTTTGTCGATGATTACGAAGGTCTTCTTTCCGTCGACGAAGGGAAGGCCTTCTTTGAAGTAGTCGGGATTTCTCTCGAATTCCCAGCTCTGGCCGATCTGATGGCTCACGAACCGGTAGGGGCCGGACGCCACTATAGTTGCCGGGTCGTCGAAGAGTTCCTCCGGCTCTGCGGCGTTTTCCAGGATATGCTTGGGGACGATTGACATGAAGTCAATGGCCATGAATGGCAAGAAGGCCGCTGGGCTTGGGAACAGGGTGTTTACCTTGATGGTAGTTGAGTCTACGGCCTCCGACCCCGCGTAGTAAGGGCGGAGATTTTTCACCCTCGGACGGGAGGCATCCGCCGTAACCATGCGATCCAGGCTGAACACAACATCATCGGCCGTGACGGGCTGTCCATCGGACCAGACGGCGTTATCCCAGATCCGGAAGGTGACACTCAAGCCGTCGGGGGCCCACTCCCAGCTTTGTGCCAAATCCCCAATAATTGTCTTCTGGTCCGTGGGGTCGAACATTACGAGGTTGTTGTACAGGTCACGGGCGGCCCCCGGCCCGGGATTACAGCAGGACTGGTGGAGGTCCCAGTGATCGGGCAGGACTGGCTCGGCATTGCGAAGCAGGCCGCCATGCTTGGCCTGGGACGCGAAGGACTCCCAGGGCTTTATGGCTGCGGAGCCGGCAACTCCTCGGGTGGGCGCAACCACGGTGCCCACGGAAATGGGAGGGGACGTGGGGGCAATGATCGGAGCCGGTGTGGCGGTGGCGGCGGATGTCGTTGCCGCCCCGGAAGCAGCAGAAGTTGAGACCGCGGTAGCTGCCGGAGCCGGCGCAGCCGTGGTTGCGGGTGCTTCCGTGGGTTCCTCGGCGCTGCCACAGGCCAGTATGGCCACAACCGCCAGCGCGATCAGTGCGGTAACCACATTCTTCGTGCCCAACCTACGAAGCCCGGACATGTTGCACCCCCTGGTTTCGGAAGATTATGAAACTATCTCAAATCGATCCTGCTCAAAACTATCTTGGTCTGGTGCCATTGAACGGTTACCGGCGAGAGCCTCTGGACTCCTGCCTTCGCAGGAATGACGGTAGGGGCCACCGCAAGTTCCGGGACAGTTTCTAAGTACCCCTCAACCGCGGATCGAGCACGTCGCGGAGGGCATCGCCCAGCAGGTTCACACCGAAGACCGCAAGTGAGAGGGCTATGCCAGGGGCGATTGCCAGCCAGGGGGCATCCCTGAGGTAGGCGATGCCGCCTTCTGCGAGCATCCCGCCCCAGCTTGGGACATCGGGCGGCACCCCGACTCCGAGGAAGGTGAGCGTGGCCTCCACAATGATGGCGTAGCCCAGGTTCAGGGTGAAGAGGATGATGAAAATGGCCATGCAGTTGGGGATGATGTGCCGGATGACGATGCGCATGTCGCCCGCGCCCATGGCCCGGGCCGCCAGCACGTAATCCATCTCTTTCACCGCAAGGGCCTGGGAGCGAATGGTGCGGATGGCGCTTGGCGCCAGCACCAATATAAGTGCGAAGATGATGTTGTTCACCGATGATCCCAACACTGCCATGATGGCCAGCCCCAGGATGATGCCGGGAAAAGCGATGAAGGCGTCCACGAATCTCTGGACGATCAGGTCCACCTTACCGCCGAAGTAGGCGCTAACGGCGCCGAGGAACGAACCTGCGGTGATTCCTATGGCGATGCTGACCAACCCGACGTACAGGGAGATTCGGCCGCCGTAGAACAGGCGGCTAAGCACATCCCGGCCGAGGGAGTCGGCACCCAGCCAGAACTCGCTTCCGGGAGCCTGAAGTATGGCGTTTCCACGGATTTGATAAGGGTCATGAGGAGATATCAGCGGAGAGAAGATGGCGATCAGAACCAGGGTGAGCAGTATTCCGCCGCCAAAGGCCCCCAGAGGCTTGCGGCGGGAGAAGTCGATCACCCCGGACAGGACACGTGAGTACACTGGCAGCCTTATGTCCTGGCGTGCCCCCGTTGACTCCTGTGGTAATCCTCCAATCATGGGAACTCCTGGACGGCGGAATTAGGTGCCGGGATTGGGTAGCCGGGAATGTTTTCCTAGGCGTACCGGATCCTGGGGTTCAGCCAACCATACAGCAGGTCGACGATGAGGTTGAGTACCAGCACGACGAGGGCTATCAACAGGATTATAGCCTGCACGACGGGATAGTCCCGGATGAGGACGCTCTGCACCAGCAGCGTACCCATGCCTGGAACAACGAATATCGCTTCAATGACGACCGCGCCACCGAAGAGCCGTCCCAGCTGGAAACCAATGATGGTTATCACCGGAAGGAAGGCGTTCTTGACGGCATGGCGTCCGATGACCGACAGTTCCTTCAGTCCCTTGGAGCGGGCGGTGCGGATGTAGTCCTCGTGCATCACCTCCAGCATGGTGGAGCGGGTGAGCCGGGCGGCGAAGGCGGTGTTGAAGTAGCCAAGCGCCAAGGCCGGGAAGATCATCTGCGTCATGTTGGTCCACGGGTTTTCCCACAGGTCGGCATAGTCCAGCGGGGGTACCCAGTTGAAGTAGTACCCCAGGACGAAGAGCATCAGGATGCCGACCCAGAAGGTGGGCAGGGCCACGCCGGCGATGGTGAATATCTTGGCGGCGTGGTCGAAAATGGAGTCCTGCTTGACCGCCGAAAGCACACCAAGGGGAATGGCCACAATGTAGGAAAGGATCAGGGCCATAACTGCCAGCTGGGTGCTGACAGGGAACCGGTCCTTCATGAGCTGGGCCACTGGCACATGGTGGAAGTAGGACTCGTTCAAGTCCCCAGTGAAGAGGTCGCCGATCCAGGTGCCGTACTGGACGTGGAGTGGACGGTTAGTGCCCAGCTTCTCCCGAACCAGGTCGAGGTCTTCCTGGGTGAAGCTCCCCTCGGCGCCCCCCAGCATGGCAATGGCCGGGTCGCCCGGCAATATGCGCATGACAGCAAATGCCAGGAAAGAAGCAAGGATCAGTGTCGGAAGAAAAAGGGACAGCCGTTGGAGGATATAGCCAGTCATAAGCTCGTATCCACTTTTTGGCTCGGGCGCTCACCGGCCGGATGGGTCTTTGTTCTAAATGGCTGGGTTCGTAATGGCCAGATCCCCCTGCCGGAGTAATCCGGCAGGGTTCAACCGGGTCTTTTACTCTTCCATCCAGAGATGCTCGATACCCATGCCGTACTGGACGGTCTGCCTGGGTACGTAGTTCTTTACCCTGCTGGGCACGATCCAGCGGGGGTCGCCGTACCAGTAGTACTGGATCATGTGGTGCTCGCCCTTCAGGATGATGGCCTCGGCCTCCCGTATCAGCGTCTGGCGCTTGGCCAGGTCGGGCTCGCTCTTCTGCTCCTCGAAGATTGCCCGTATCTCGGGGTCTTCGTAATCGAGAGGATTGCGGGGCGCTCCTGCCAGGTACACGCCGCTCAAAAGGTCGTCGGGGTCGACTATATTGGGGCCATTGTGCACGCTGACGAAGTGGCTGAAGTCCTGTTCCTGTTCCGCTGCGATAGTGGCGGCGGTGTCGGTAATCTTGATGTCGAGGTCAATTCCCAAGATGTCCGACAGTTGCTGCTTCAGGATGACAGGCACGTTCCTGTTGGCCGTATAGGTATGGTAGTTGGCGGAGAAGCCGTCGGCGTATCCCGCATCCACCATCAGCTGCTTGGCCTCGGCGATGTCGTCGGGGTGCTTGGTCAGCCCGTCAACGCCGATGGGGTCTCCCTCATACAGATTGCCGTCCGCGTCGACATAGCGGAAGCCGGGCCAAGTGGCAACCGTTTCATCGCTGGAGGCCCAGGGAGAGCCTGGGAAGAAGGGCTGCCCCATCTTGGCAAAGCCCAGCTTGTCAACGTCGGCCAGTTCCTTGCGGTCGATGGCCAGGAACACGGCGCGGCGCACCTTGGGATCCTCGAAGGGCGGCGCTGTCCATTTCATGTTGGTCAATCCCTGAAGGGTGAAGCCGGGCGAGTAGACCACGCCCAGTCCGTCGGATTCCCAATTGTTCTTGAAGGACACCATGTCGGTCAGGGGCAGCAGGGACCCGCGATGGACTATGTCCACCTGGTCATTATGGAAGGCCGTGATGAAGCGGTCCTTGTCAGTAATGTAAAAGGTCTTCTTTCCGTCGGCGAAGGGAAGGTTGTCCTTGAAGTAGTTGGGGTTGCGTTCGAACTCCCAGGCCTCGCCGATCTGCAGGCTGCCCTTAACGAAGATGAAGGCACCGGAACCGACGATGTTATCAGGGTCGTCGAAGAATTCTTCGGCATCTTCCCTTCCTTCCAGCACGTGCTTGGGCAGAATGGACATAAAGTCCACCGCGAGGAAGGGGAGGAACGCGGCAGGAGTGGGGAACTTGGTTTTCACTGCAACGGTGTTGGGATCGATCGCCTCAGAGCCGTCGTAGTACGGGGTGATGTTCTTCACCCTGGGGCGGGAAACGTCCTGCTGGATCATGCGATCGAGGCTGTAGACCACGTCATCGGCGGTAACAGGCTCGCCATCCGACCAGACGGCGTTTTCCCACAGCTGGAAGGTAACGGTCAGACCGTCGTCGGACCATTCCCAGCTCTTTGCCAGGTCGCCCACAATGGTCAGCTGGTCGGTGGGGTCGTAAATGAGCAGGTTGTTGAACAGGTCGCGGGATGCAGCCGGTCCGGGGTTACAGCAGGACTGGTGCAGGTCCCAGTGGTCGGGCAGCACCGCCTCCGCATTGTTCATGACGCGGGTCTGCACTCCCTGGTCCGCGAACTTGGCCCAGGGCTTTTCGCCCTCGGTTGCTTCAACCACACCACGAGTGGGCACCACGGCCGTCACCACCTGCGGAGGTGTGGGCACGGCAGTGGGAGCGGCCGTCGGTGCCGCGCCGGAACCGGAAGGCGCCGTGGTGGCCCCGGGTGTGGGAGCCGTGGTGGCTGTGGGGTCCTCCGGCTGCTCGGCGCTGCCGCAGGCCAATACGGCTGACAGGGCGACAGCCACCAGAACAATTATCAATAGTCTTGGACACAAATTAAACAGCTTGAGCATAAGTCTCCTGGGAAGCGAATGGGAATCCGCCAATAACCGACTCATTCGGTTTTGGATAGGCGCCATATTAGGTAGTGCATAGCGGAGTGTCAACCCAAATCATCGATGATAAAAGTTAACCAACGAAGAATTTCTCGTAAAATGTAGTTTATTGTGATTTATATCTCCAAAGTTGCAACGAATATCGTTATTGGACTGAGAACAGGGTAATGGCAATGGCGATAAAGGGAAGGTAGGCGGGTATCAGAGGAGAGTTGACTCAGAAGGCCCTTAAATTGTCGGGAGAGAAGCGACGGGTTGCGCCGCTTGGGGTTTTCCTTTAACCTTTTGGCAGTTTGGATTGACGCGAGCGCCCAAGGGCGACGGGTCCAAAATATCCGGAAATCAAGACTTGGAGGGGCACTATGTTTAACCCCCTTGGATGGTTCAAACCCGAGGTAGCCAAGGCACATTGCGACATTCCCTGCGGCATTTATGACCCCGTTTCCGCCAAGATAGCGGCGCAGACCGTCCAGAAGATGGTTCTCAGGATGCAGAATCTGGAGCACCCCGCGCCCGGCTCCGAGATGTCGGCGCACCAGGCGTTCGCCAACACCTTCAATCGCTATGTCCAGGTGAAGGAAGAGCACGCCGAGAAGTGCAAGGAAGAGTTGCGGATCCTCTGGGCCGACTACGCCTGGCCTGGCACTGACGCCGGCGAGATCGCCGGAAAGTTCAATGCTGCCCTCAAGCTAGCCGGCCAGTGCAAGCAGACCGTCAGCATGGAGAACGCCGAGAACCTGGTAGCGGCGTGCGACGACATCGCTGCCGCGTTCTGGGCCACCAAGAACCAGGAGTACAGCGACCCCTTGGCCGCTGCCCGCTACGGCACCTAGCCGTCGCCAGCAGGTGTATTCCAAGGAAAATGTGCAGGGGCGGGTTTCAAACCCGCCCCTGCACTTATTTGTCGCGACTCCGATGAACAAAAAGGCGAGGAGCAGGTCTGATGGCCTGCTCCTCGCGTCATCTGGGTTGGGCGGGGGCACGAAAGAGGTCTGCCGTGCCCCCCGGTTTACCGTGGACTAGTCGGCCTCGATGGCGGCCGGTCCCTCCGCGATCTTCACCTCGAACTGCTTTGCCTTCTTCTCTTCGGCCTTTGGCAGGGTGATGGTCAGCACCCCGTGCTCGTACCGGGGCTCCGCCTTGTCCTGGTCGACGGTGTCGGGCAGGCGCAGGGAGCGGTGGAAGGAGCCGCAGCGGCGTTCGCGCATGAGGTAATTGCCCTCGGTGCTCTCGAAGTGGGATGCGGTCTCGCCGCGGACGGTCAGGACGTTTTCCTCGATAGACACCTGGATGTTGTCCGGGGACACACCGGGCATGGAGGCGCGGACGACGAAGTCGTCACCGTCGGCTGCGACGTCCAGGGGGACGGCCCAGGCCTCGATGCCGCCGCCGTCTTCGTGGTTGAAAGTGCCGAATCGTCTCCACATCCGGTCCATGTTGTCCTGCATCTGCCGGAGCTCGCCGAATGGGCTGAAAAGGTTCCTTCTCTGCAACATCATGAGTCCCTCCTTACTCTTATACTCTCTGGTATACTCTCTGGATATTCTGTTCCGTGTTTGCCTGGGGTCCCGGATAAGCCGGTAAGCCTAGAAGTAGTAGCGGACGCAAGGGCTGGGCACGCGGTAAGCCAGCACGGGCTGCGGAGCCTTTTCCTGCTGGACGGCCTCCTCCAGAATCTCGGACACCTGCTCGGACACCTTGTCGCTCAGTGCCCGGGCCTTGATTTCCGCCCCATTCCTGAGCCTGGTCTGCAACTCTGTCGCTGCCATTTCCTGCCCCTCCATTTACTGTATGAGAGGACTATAACAGTTGATATAGAATGTGTCAAGAACCTACTGATAATAAGTAGAAAACTGATTGCAATAACATAAGACGCCTTAGGTGGTATTGACATACATCTACTATAAAAGTATAAAAAGCTATGTCGACGAAGGCCCGGCGAGGATAGCCAGCCATGACGATGCAACAGGCGCAAGGAATCTACCTGATCAGCGTAGTAGCGGACACGCTGGACATGCACCCGCAGACCCTGCGCAAATACGAGCGTGCAGGGTTTGTGATCCCTCTGCGCATGGGGGCACTCCGCACCTACTCGGACGAGGATGTGGCGAGGCTGCGGCTGATCAAGCACTTCGTGGACGACATGGGCCTGAACCTGGCGGGGGTGCAGCTCGCCCTCAAGATGACATCCGAGCTGCTGGCCCTGCGCCGGGAGGCGGCTTCAGCCGGGGCCGCGGTGGAGCGCATTGACGTGATGCTGGCAACGCTGGGTGTGCGGGTGGTGCAGCGTCAGGAACCGCAGCCGGCCGAGGAGCCGGGGGACAGCTGGTTCCAGGTGAACGAGGGCGAGGCGGTGGAGTTCGGTACGGGGGCGGGGGACGGAGCGGGTTAGCTCTCAGAGTTTCTATTCGTAGTAAGTCTCGGGCCAGTGAGAAAACCTACCACGGCGCCTATCAATACGTAGAACGCGCGCCACAGTTGCTCAATCGAAGATTCCACCGCCTTTCCGGGTGTGTCAAGCGAATCCAAATAGATTGAAAGGGCTATGGCAGAAGCCAGGCACATGACGGAAAGAGCGGTAACGAGGGTCAGTGCTCTGGAATATAGGCCACGGAATTCCGACTCTCTACTCACCAGCCTTCCAAACGTCGCCTGTGTTGTAGTCAACGCGCATTGGCTTGCCAGAATGCCGGAACGAGAAAGCAAGCATCCTAGCTGATGCCAGAAGCCACGCAACAAAGGGGTGCTTGACGCTTCCCATGGGGCGATCCAGGGTCTTTCCATCTGGAATATCTGGAATTTCATTCATCGGATAGCCCATTGGAGATCCTTTTCAGGCCGTTCGATATTGACTGCCTCGCATCCCATTACATCCCATAGCAATACACGGCAGCGCGAAGCTACGCCAGCGACGCCAGTGCTTCCCGGGCGCGCTCGATGGTGGTGTCGATGTCGGCCTCGGTGTGGGCGGTGGAGACGAAGCCTGCCTCGAACTGCGACGGGGCGATGTATACGCCCCGCTCCAGCATTGCGTGGAAGTAGCGGCCGTAGGTCGCGGCGTCGGACTGTTCCACCTGCGCCAGCGACTCCACTGGGCCGGGATTAAAGAACCCGGTGAACATGGAGCCGACGCGGTTGATGGTGCCTGGTATCTCGGCGTCGCGGAAGGCGGCGCTGATTCCGTCGGTGAGCCGGGCGGCCAAGCTGTCGATCTGCTCGTAGACACCGGGCTTCTGCAGCTCGGTCAGGGTGGCGACGCCCGCGCTGACGGCCAGCGGGTTCCCCGACAGCGTTCCGGCCTGGTACATGTCTCCCAGCGGTGCCACGCGCTCCATGATCTCACGGCGCCCGCCGTAGCAGCCCACCGGCAGACCGCCGCCGATGATCTTGCCTAAGGTCGTGATGTCGGGCATCACCCCGTACAGGCCCTGCGCTCCGCCTGGCCCCACGCGGAACCCGGTGATCACCTCGTCGAAAATCAGCATGGCGCCGTCGTGGGCGCTGATTCGGCGCAGTCCCTCCAGGAAGCCGGGTGCTGGCGCCACCACCCCCATGTTGCCGGCCACTGGCTCCACGATGATCCCGGCGATGGCGCTGGGGTAGCTGTTGAACAGCAGCTCCACGGAGTCCAGGTCGTTGAAGTCGGCGACGAGGGTCTCGCTGGCGTATGACTCGGGCACGCCCGCGCTGGTGGGGATGCCGTGGGTCAGCCCGCCGGACCCGGCGCGGACCAGCAGGCCGTCGGCGTGACCGTGGTAGTTGCCGGCGAACTTGATGATCTTGTCGCGGCCGGTGAAGGCGCGGGCCAGCCGGATAGCGCTCATGCAGGCCTCTGTTCCGGAGTTGACCAGCCGCAGCGACTCGATGCTGGGCAGGGCCCCGGTGATCAGCCGCGCCAGTTGCACCTCCTGCTCCACCGGTGCGCCGAAGCTGGTGCCGCTCCTGGCAGCCCTTTCCAGGACAGTTACGACCGACGGGTGGGCGTGGCCGAGTACCAGGGGGCCCCATGACCCGAGGTAGTCGATGTACTCGTTGCCATCGACGTCGGTGACACGTGCGCCGCCGCCCGACGCAATGAACGGCGGGGTTCCGGTGACGGCTCGGAACGATCGCACCGGGCTGTTGACGCCCCCGGGCATCAGGCGCTGGGCTTCGGCGAACAGGGCTTCGGACTTGGCGAGCTGCATGGCTGTTCCTCGTGCTATTGCGGGAATCTACGGAATCTTACGAACGCGGTAGTTTCCGGGGCCGCCTTCAAGGCGAATGGACCCGGATGGCGTGGGGTTGTCCGCCAGGGAGCGTATGGCCTCCGAGACCTCGTCCCTGTCGTCTGCCGGGATGCTGTCCAGGTCAGCCTGAGCCCCGGGGGTAAGCTGGACCGAGGGACGGCCGTATTCGGGGCCGGGGTCAGGTGGCTCGAAGGGGATGCCCTCTCTGGAGGCGAGGTCGCGGGACTCGGAAAACTCCATCAGCATCAGGATGTCTTCGAAGTCTTCCCAGGCACGCTGGAACGCGGGCGCGTTCAACGGGGGCATGTATCGCTTCAGTTGGTCGAATTGGACGATGGGTTCCCATCGGTTGAGGAAGAAGGAGACATACTCGCGCAGGGACTCGGCGAATGAGTCCGGCCGTGCCGCATCGAGGCTCAGCCTGACCAGGCCCAGCTCTTCAACCGGTTCGGCGTAGACGAAAAAGGAAATGGATGGGAAGACCCAGATGCTGTCTATCTCCTCTCCGGAGGGCTCAACGCAGAGAAGGAAGAGCTCCGGCCGTGGCTGGAAGTCAGGCACAGAAAAATAACATTCTTCTTCCGTGCTGTCGTCGGAAGGCAAAATGGTCTGAAGCTCCAGTCGACGGCCCATGACGGTGCTTATACCGATGCCACTGCCCGTGGTCCGGTAGGGCAGAACGCCGCGCTTCAGCAATTCGGCGAAGACCAGGGTTTCCACCCTTTTGGATTCGTATGTATTATCGCTGGCGCCAAAAATCATTGGGTCGACTCTGCAACTTGGACGTCTTATTCCTACCCCCTCCGAGCGGAGGGAATGCTTTTCGGGGATGCCGCCGGCGAAGGGGGATTACTCCTGCTGCCAGCGGGCGATGTCCTTGGCGAAGTAGCTGATGATGATGTCGGCGCCGGCGCGCTTGATGCCGGTCAGGAGTTCCGTGGTGACCGGGCGCTCGTCGACCCAGCCCTGCTGGGCGGCGGCCTTGACCATCGAGTACTCGCCGCTCACGTTGTAGGCGGCCAGCGGGTGGTTGAAGCGCTCGCGGGCCTCGCGGATCACGTCCATGTAGGCCATGGCGGGCTTGACCATCACGATGTCGGCGCCCTCTGCGATGTCGCTTTCGATCTCCCGCATGGCCATACGGGAATTGGCAGGGTCCATCTGGTAGGTCTTGCGGTCGCCGAACTGGGGCGTGGAACCGGCGGCGACACGGAAGGGCCCGTAGAAGGCAGAGGCGAACTTGGCGGCGTAGCCCATGATGGGCGTGTCGTCGTAGCCCTCTGCGTTCAGGACCTGGCGGATGGCCCAGACCTGGCCGTCCATCATGGCCGATGGGGCAGGCAGGTCGGCCCCGGCCTGCACATGGGACAGGGCGGTGCGGGCCAGCAGCTCCAGCGTGGCGTCGTTGTCGATGCGGCCGTTGTCGATGACGCCGCAGTGGCCGTGGTCGGTGTACTCGCACATGCAGACATCGGTGGACACCAGCATGTCAGGGTGGTCGCGCTTGATGACGCGGACGGCCTCCTGCACGATGCCCTCGGGGTCGTAGCCCTCGAGGCCCAGCGGATCCTTCTCGGCGGGCAGGCCGAAGAGCAGCACTCCGCCGATGCCCAGCTCAGCGGCCTCACCCACCTCCTCCGACATCACGTCCAGCGACACCTGGTAGCAGCCGGGCATGGGTTCGATGGGCTCACGCACCCCGTGGCCGTGCATGACGAACATGGGGTAAATGAACTCCTTCGGCGAGAGACGGGTCTCCCGGACCAGGTTGCGCAATGGGTCGGTGCCGCGCAGGCGGCGCAGACGGGTCTCGGGATAGGCGTTGTAGCCGGTCATGGCGCTGCTCCTCCAATTACCAAGAACTGCTCCTCATTCCCCAGCAAGCAGGAATGACGGTCTCGAGAAGACTGAAATTTCAAAGATATTCACACCGCAACTGTTGCCGAAAAATGCCCTGCCAGCGCATCGGCCAGTCCTTCGACGGTGTGCTCCTCCGCCTCTATGTCCACGCGGAGACCCAGCTCACGGGCTGTGCCGGCTGTTACCGGGCCGATGCAGGCGATCAGGCTGCTGGACAGAGCATCCTTTCCCGGGCCGCCGTCCTCGTCCAGAAGTGAAAGCAGGTTGCGGACCGTGGACGAACTGGTGAAAGTCACGATGTCGATGCCGTCGGCGAAGGCGTCCCGGGCCCGCTGTGCGGCATCCGGCGGTGTGATGGTGCGGTAGGCAGTTACTCGCTGGAGGTCTGCCCCCAGGCAGGATAGCCCCTCGGCCAGCTCGTCGCGGCCGATGTCGGCGGCGGGTAGCAGCACTGAGACGCCGTTCCAGTTGTAGGCTGACAGCTCATCCAGGGCCGCGGACGAAATTGATCGGGAGGGTGTGAAGTCGGGGCGGATGCCGCGGCGTTCCAGTGCGCTGGAAGTGGCGGGGCCGATGGCACCTACGCGGGCGGACCCGAAGGCGCGAGCGTCTTTACCCTGGGCGTCCAGCCGCTCGAAAACAGAGTCAACGGAGTTGACGCTGGCGAAAATGATCCAGCTGAAGGACGACAGTCGGCTCAACGCATCATCAAGAGGAGCGAAGTCCTCAGGAGGAGCAATTGCGATGGATGGAAGCTCCACCGGCGTAGCCCCGGAATCCTCCAGCAACTCGCACATCCGCGACGCCTGGGTGCGGGAGCGGGTGACCAGCACTCGCTTTCCGAAGAGCGGCCGGTTGTCGAACCATGCCAGCTCCTCGCGCAGGCTCACGACCTCGCCGATGACTGCCACCACAGGCGCGGCCAGCCCAGCGGCGCGGCCCTTTTCGGCGGCATCGGCCAGCGTGCCGGTCACAGTCCTCTGACGGCTCCAGGTTCCCCACTGCACCAGCGCGACGGGAGTGTCGCTGGGCAGTCCAGCCTGTTGCAACGAGTCCAAAATCTTCTCGATGGAGGACCAGCCCATCAGCGTCATCAGGGTGCCGCCGTGGGAGGCCAGTGAGCGGGCCAGTTCCTGCCAGCGCACAGTGGACTCTGGCTTAGAGGGGTCCTCGCTGCCGCTGACCACGGTGAACCCGGCGGCGATGCCGCGGTGGGTTACGGGGATGCCGGCGTAGGCCGGGGCGGCAATGGCGGACGACACCCCTGGCACCACCTCGAACGGGATGCCGTTGCGGGCCAGTTCCAGGGCCTCCTCTCCGCCGCGCCCGAAAACGAAGGGATCGCCCCCCTTGAGCCGCGCCACACGCAGCCCGGCCTGCGCTTTCTCGACGAGCAAGGCGTTGATGCCGTCCTGCGTCAGTTCCTGATGCCCCCGCGCCTTGCCGGCGAAGATGCGCTCGGCGGTCGGCGGCGCGTGGTCCAGAAGCGACGGGTGGGCCAGCCGGTCGTAGACGACCACATCGGCCCGCTCCAGCGCCTTGAGGCCCTTGACCGTCAGCAGCCCGGGGTCCCCGGGCCCTGCACCTATGAGGTAGACCTTGCCAACCAATGGCTTCAACCTTGATTTCCTTTTTTGGCTACAGGTTCTCCGTAGCGGGAGGGCCCTGGGGCTGGCGGACGCCCTGGAGGAGGTCGGCGCCGCCTCGCTCGGCGACGGCCAGGTATGCGTCGCTGGCCAGTTGCTTCGGATCGTGCTTGAGCCCGTCCACCTTGGCCGTGAACACGCGTGAACCCTCAGGGTTGCTGAGGAAGACGGTCATCAGGAGCTCGTGGCCCATGCAGCGGGCGTAGGCTCCCACGGGGATGGAGCAGCCGCCGCCCAGCGTTTCGAGGAAAGCGCGTTCAGCGGTAACTTCGAAACGTGTGGCCGGGTGCTCGATGGATTCCAGGATGCCCAGCATCCGGCGGTCGTCATCACGCACCTCCACGGCCAGAGCGCCCTGGCCGGGAGGAGGCACGAAGCGCTGGGGCGACAGGTAGTCGGCAACCCGGTCCTCCATGCCCAGCCGGGCCAGGCCCGCTGCGGCCAGCACCGCGCCGTCAGCCTCCTCACCCTCGGCCTTGCGGAGGCGCGTCTCCACGTTGCCCCGGATGGGGACAACCTCCACCCCTGGAGCGAAGCGGCGCAGCTGCGCGGCCCGACGCGGGCTGCTGGTCCCGATGCGCGCCCCGTTCGGGAGTTCGTCGACGGGGAGGTTCCAGCGGTTCACGAGGGCATCACGCGGATCGCGTCGATGCAAAATGGCCCCCAGCGTCAGCCCGTCGGGGAGCTTCGTGGGCATGTCCTTGAGGCTGTGGACGGCCATATCCAGGTCGCCGGACAACAACCGTTCCTCAAGTTCGCTGACGAACACGCCCAGTCCCATGCCTGCCAGCGGGGAGGTCTGATTGGCGTCGCCGCTGGTCCTGACTGCCACGACCTCGAACTCCAGCCCGGGGTGGTGAGCCTTGAGTTGGGCGATGGCTTCGTCGTCCTGGATCAGCGCGAGGGGACTGCCCCGGCTTCCGACGCGAATTGGACGCGAGGAGTTCACTGCCTCTCTCCGCCGCGAGACGACTCGCATCCTTCAGACCGGCACTTGGAAATGTCTTCGCAGAGGCCACGCCCGTCTTCGCCTGTCAGTCCGGCCAGCAGGGATTCGGTGGCCTCGGACTGGCGCCCCTCCTGCACCATACCCAGCAACTGCGGGGTGATGCAGCATTGCCAGCGCTGGGGATCCACGCTGGCCAACTGCCCCGTCTCCCGGAGGTGGGAGCGGGCGACGGCCATGATGCTGGAGAGGTCGGCCCAGGCCAGCGCTTCAGAGGTCTGCAGCGACTCGCGGAGCTTGCGGGCCAACGCGGGAGACACGCCACCGGTGGAGATGGCAAGGGTCACCGGGCCGCGCTGCACGATGGAGGGTGCGATGAAGCTGCAGTTGGGAGGGTCGTCGACGGCGTTGAGCATAACGCCGCGCTGTTCCGCCTCCTCGAAGATGCGGCGGTTGACCTCGCGGACATTGGTGGCGGCGATAGCGATGAAGGCCCCGTCCAGGTCACCCTCGCGGTAGGGCCGCTGCTCCCAGCGCACCGCACCGTCGGCGACGAACTGCCGGATACCGGGTGTGGCGTCGGGACTCACCACGCAGATTTCCGCGCCCGACGCCAGCAGGCGGCTGATCTTCCCTTCGGCAACCGTACCGCCGCCGACGATGACGCAGCGGCGGCCGCGCAGGTTGAGGTAAACAGGATAGTAGGTGGTCATGTGCCTTTGCTCAAGACTCCGTCGCGTTTCGGGAGTTGGTGAGTGAGCTCCAAACCTAGATTTCAACCCAGTCGTCGCCTAGTCGTCAGAGGAAGCCAGGGGCGCCATCTCCTCGAATTCTTCCTCGTCCATTTCCATCGCATCGAGGTCAACCAGCGATTCCGATGTCAGGTACTCGTCGTAGTCGGGGACGAAGTATCGCACCCGGGTCTTCTTGTACTCCCGCGAGCTGTATAGGGCGAGCCGGTCGGTGATACCGGTGGCCTCCGAGATCTCCTGGCTGTACTGCTCGCAGCCCTCCGGCGTGGTGGCGTGCACCATGGTGAAGTGGGTGTAGGGCCAATCGGGGAAGGTGGGCCGCTCGTAGCAGTGGGTCACTGCCTTGTGGCCAGCCATGATCAAGCCCACTTCCTCGGAGCGTTCCGGCGGAACCTTCCAGACGATCATTGCGTTGGAGCGGAAGCCGGAGCGGCGGTGGTGCAGCACCGCGCTGTACCGGCGCATGATGCGGCGCTCCTGGAAGTTCTCGCCAAGGGCAAACAACTCAGGGAGCGAAATGCCCAAGCGCTCTGCGACGGGGTTGAAGGGACGGGGGACCAGGGGGAGGTCCTCCTGCATCTGTCGGATGGCTTCCTTCTCCCACTCGGTCACCGGCTGTGGCTTGTTCCAGCTGTCGGCCTCATCCGGGTTTGAGCCTCTTGCCGGCCCGCCCGCCGGATCGAACCCGTCGGGTCTGAAGTTGTAGGACGACCCCTGCTGGTTCACCATGTCGAAGTTGACTCCGATCTTGAAGAACCGGATGGTCGGCATGATGCGGGATTCCATAGCGCCGGTCTTGCGGCCCATGTGATTGGCCGTCGCTTCCAGGTCGTGATCCGGGGGCACGGCGAGGGTGAACCAGAGGTTGTAGTAGGAGCCCTCACGGGCGTAGTTGTGGCTCACCCCGGGGTGGCGGTTGATTTCCATGGCGGCCCGGTGCAACTTGTCCGGCTCATAGGCCATGGCCACCAGCGTGGTCCTGTAGCCCAGGCGACGGGTGTCGAAGATGGCGCTGATCTGGCGCAGGACGTTCTGTCGCTTCAACTCCGTGAGCCTTGCCAGCACGTCCTCTTCGGTGGTCTCCAGTTGCTGCGCCAGGTCAAGGTAGGGCTGCTCAACCATAGGGAACGGACCTTGTATGAGGTTGAGCAGCTTGCGGTCGATCATGTCCATAGTCATTTCAATGGCCCCTTGTCGTTGCCTTTCCAGAAGAGATGGATGCGAACTACTTGGAAGCGGCGGTCTCGGCAGCCCGCTGGTAGGAGGAGCAAACACCGGCCAGAACCCGGTCAGAGGTCTCCAGGATCCTTGACCAAGAGGAGGCCGGCGCGGTGTCGAGCACCATGGTACGAAAGAATACGAAAGCCTCCACCGTGTCGGTGAGAGCGACATTTCTTTCCGACATTTCTAAGCCGTATTCCTGGCCCAGGACACGAGCCTCCTCCAGCAACTCCTGCCTGCGGCGGCGCGGCCCCTGCTCCTGCATCAGCAGGGAGAGAAGTCGGCGGCCGAAGAGGCGCATTCGGTCGTGCCCCCCCGGCTCCACGCCCTGGAACCACGGCTGCTGGTGCACGCTGTCCTGGGAGAGGCGGCGGCGGATCCGCCGGAGCGCGGGGCCCTCGTCCCTGTCATTGCGAGCCTGTTCCATCGTGGGCCGGGCTGCGCCGGTCATGGTATCAACGTCCTGCCGCAGGAAACGGCGATGCCCTCCGGGCGTCCGGTAGACGCGCAGGTGTCCCGCGTCGGCCCACTGCCGCAACGTGGTGTCGCTCACGTCGAGCAGGCGGCAGGCGTCCTTGAGCGAGAGCCAGTCGCTCTTCGCGCTGGGGAGGTTGTCCGGGGAATTCAACTCAACCAATCGTCACCACTCGCCCTAAAACCTGTAAAAACCTGAAAGAATCTCATTCAAACCTGGGGGACATGTTTGTGCGTTTGAGAGATTAGCATAGGGCGCCTTTGTGGTCAAACAGGTTGGCGGCAATTTAAGAGGCAGGACTCCGATAGAAAAAGCGAGGGCTCACGACTGTGAGCCCTGACGCTTTGCCGACGAATTGCGATTCGTTTGACCCTACCCGGGGATATCGTCGTAGTAGTGTTCTTCGGAGATGACCCGGCCGTCCCGGAAGGACTCGATCTGCTCCTCGCTGTAGCCGAGGATGCCCGAGAGCACCTCCTCGTTGTGCTCCCCAACCTGCGGCGTGCTCCCGATGTTCACCGGCGTCCGCGAGAAGTGCCAGTAATCCCCCGACACCGCAATCTCACCGGCCAGGAAGTCAGGCACCTCCACCATCGCACGCCGCTCCCACGGGTGCGGGTCCTCCGCAGCCTGCGGTATCGTGTTCACCGGCGCCGCCACCACGTCGTGTTCCGTGAAGTGCGCTATCGCCTGCTCCATGGTCCGGTCGGCCAGCAGTTCCCGTATCGCCTGGTTCACCAGTTCCGCGTTGGCCAGGCGCTCGTGCCTCGTGTTGAACCGGGGGTCCTCCAGCCACTCCGGCCTGCCCAGGGCGTTGCACACCCGGTGCCAGTGGTGCTGGTCTCCCGCCGATATCAAGACCCAGCCCTCCCGGCAGGGGTAGATCCCCGAGGGAGGAGCGGTGCTCTCTCCGCGCTTGGGCGGTATCTTCGTCCCGTGGTAGGCGGTGATGGGTATCTCGGTCATGGAGTACCCGGTGTCCGCCAAGCAGACGTCCATGGACTGCCCCTCACCCGAGACCTCCCGCTCGTGGAGCGCCGCCAGCGTCCCTATGGCCGCGTGCAGCGCCGTGATCCGGTCGATGATCGGCACCCCCGTCCGGATGGGCGGCATCCCCTCCTCTCCCGTCACCATGGTGATGCCCGACATGGTCTGGCCGATGGGGTCGTAGCCGATGTTGTCCCGGTAGGGCCCGAACTGCCCGTAGGCTGACACGTTCACCATGATGATGCGGGGGTTCAGTTCCTTCAGCGTCTCGTAGCCGAAGCCCATCTTCTCGATGGTGCCGGGCCTGAAATTCTGGACCACCACGTCTGAGACCTTGACCAGTTCCCGCAGGACGTCCTTGCCCTCCTCCTTGCGGAGGTCGATGGAGAGGGACTTCTTGCCCGAGTTGTACTGGACCCAGTAGGAGGACTGCTTCTTGACCCATGGACCGTGGTATCTGGTCTCCTCGCCGCCCAGTCTCTCCACCTTGATGACCTCGGCGCCCATGCGGGCCAGGACCTGGGCGCAGCGTGGCCCCGCCTGGTGGCGCCCCAGGTCGATGACTCTCACGTTCTCCAGGGGGTGGTTCAGTCCTGCCATCTCGTTCTCCTCTTCTTCTCAACCGGCGGCCCGTTCCCGCCCACGCAGCAAATGGCCTGCCTTCTCCAGCTTTCCGGCATTCTACGGCCCGCTTCAGTTGACGGCAAGGCAGCGGTGCATCCGCGGTGGCGTTCCAATTCATGTGGTCAAGTTCATGTGGTCAAGGTAGCTTTCCGCCCTGCAAGTGCACCACCACGGGATTCCCGCTTTCATGGCAATGACGGATCAAAAGCTGGCAAACCACCTGAATGGGAACGCTATCCTACGTCCAGGGACTAGCCGAGTTGCTTTGCATCAGGGGAGCCAGGGCTGATTTCAGGCGCATCAAGGGACTCCGGCGCTGGCTGAAACAGCCAGACCTCGGTGCTCGAAGGCAGGACATCCCTGGAAAATTCAGCCTGGTGAGAGTCGAGGCGGCGCACCGTTTGCTGCCGCTCGAGCCAGCCCTCCGGCGCCAGGAGATCGTTACCTGAGGCAGAAATGCCAGGGATGAAGTAGTGCATGGGGATGACCACGCTGGGCTGAAGGCGCTGGACCAAGCCATCCACCTCTTCGTATGAGAGCAGGTGGACGGAGTCGTCAACGGTCACCATCAGCACATCGATTTTGCCCATGGCTCCAGCCACTTCGTCCGGCCAGTCGGCACGGTTGTCGCCTATGTGCAGGTAGCTGATGTCCCCCACCTCGAGGCGGAACATCACGTTGGGGAAGTCCCGCAGCCGCGAGGCCCCGGAGTGCAGGTCGCGGATACCGCGAATATGCAGGTCACCTGTACTGAACTCGCCAGGCGTCCGAAGCACTGATGCGGCCTCGGGCAGGCGGTCTGCCGCGTCGTGGTCGAAGTGGGCGTGAGTGATCAGCCCCAGGTCGCAGTGGACCTCCGGGAACAGACGGGAGAACCAGTAGCGGTCTGCCTGGTTTCGGTAGGGATCGGCCATGACGGTAACACCGCCGGGTGTCTCCCAGCGAAAGGCGCAGTGCCCGAAGAAGGTCAATTTCATGCTGGAATTTTCACCCTCACCCTGAAAAGAGAGGATATTCGCTTCAGAAGAGTAAATTGAAGGGTCCGGCGAAGAAGCGCCAGAAGAACTCCAGCTTCCCCAATGGGAAAGCGCGTTCCTCGGTGAAGAACTACATCAAAGTGAAAAAGAGCCATATCCCGGAGATGGGGATTCCAAAGCAACCGGACCTGCGCCTTGCCGTTTCCACGAGGACGACTCTCGAATCGTCCATGCCCTTTCCTCCGGGTTACGGCTCACGGTTACGATTCACGCTGCCTGACTGATTCCCACTATTCTCGCAGGATCTGGCGGGCGATGGTCTGGCGCTGGATCTCCGAGGTGCCCTCGTAGATGGTCAGGGCTCGGACCTCGCGGTACAGGCGCTCCACCCGGTTCCCCTTCTCCAGTCCCGCCCCGCCGTGAATCTGCACCGCCTCGTTGACGATGCGCGAGGCTGCCTCTGTCGCGAAGAGTTTGGCGAAGGAGGCCTCCTTTATGATGCTCTCCCGCTCTCCCGAGTCCTTGAGCCAGGCGGCGCGGTGGGCCAGCAGGCGGGCGGCGTCCAGCGACACGGCCATGTCGGCCAGCTTGAACTGGGTGACCTGGAAGTCGCTGAGCTGCTGTCCGAACATGGGCCGGTTCTTCGCGTAGTCCAGGGCGGCCTCGTAGGCTGCCACGCCCATGCCGATGGCGGCGGCGGCAACGGTGGTGCGGAAGGTGTCCAGCGTGCCCAGGGCCAGGCGCAGCCCCTGCCCCCGTTCGCCGATCAGGTTGCCCTGGGGGATTCGGCAGTCGTCGAAGACCGGCTCGCCGATGGGATGGGCGGCCATCAGGTCCAGCCGCCGCGAGTCGTCGAAACCCGGAGTGCCCTGCTCAACGATGAAGGCCGACAGGCTGCGGCTGCCCTGGCCGGGGTCGGTCTTGGCGAAGACGGTGTAGGTGGAGGCGTCGCCGGCCTGGCTGATGAACTTCTTGCGGCCGTTCAGCACCCAGTCGTCGCCGTCGGGCACCCCCTCGGTGGTCATGCTGATGACGTCGGAGCCTGCGTGGGGCTCGGTCAGGGCGAAGGCGGCGATGGACTCGCCCCGGGCCACCGGCGGCAGGTAGCGGGCCTTCTGTTCGTGGGTACCGCCCAGGGTGATCGGAAAGCTGCCCAGCCCCTGCATGATGAAGTTGGTGTCGGCCTGGGCCGAGACCCGGGCCAGCTCCTCCCGGATGATGCAGAGGTCCATGACCTGCACTCCGAACCCGCCGTAGTCATCGGGCACGGTGTAGCGCAGCAACTCCGACTCGGCCAGGATGGCCATCAGGCCCCGGTGCACCGTGGGCGACTCGTCGGCCTCCTCGGCGATGGGCGCGATGCGCTCCTCTGCCAGCCGCCGAGTGCTGTCCTTCAGGGCCCGCTGCTCGGGGGTGAATGCAAAGTCCATTGGACGCTCCTTGTGGAAATTGACACTATAGGCCAGCGTACTATAGATTGTGATTGTGTTTCCCCTATTCGTTTCGACGGTAGGGTCGGAGCCGCACCTGTGGGCGGCTCCTGTTTTTTTGGTGGATACTTGACAATGAAGACCAATTTCTACATAGACGGCTTCAATCTCTATTACCTAGCCTTGAGAGGAACTCCCTTCAAATGGCTTGACCTCTACCTGCTCTGCCAGAGGCTGATCCCGACTCACCAAGTGAACCGTATCAGGTATTTCACTACGCTGGTCCAAGAGAGGATTAGAAACCCGCAACGTCCGGTTCGCCAGAGAACGTACATCAGGGCCCTTGAAACAGTCCCCGGACTGACGATTCACTACGGACAATTTCGGGACCGACGCAAATTCAGGCCTCTGGTAACTCCCATTCCTGGATATTCACGAACTGTCGAGATATGGGATTCGGAAGAGAAGGGGACGGATGTAAACTTGGCGTCCTATCTCCTTATGGACGGCGTTGACGGCGACTATGAGCAGGCAGTCGTGATTTCCAATGACGCCGATCTGGCCCTGCCGATTGGGATGGTGCGCGACAAGCTGAAATTTCCCATTGGAATTGTAAATCCTAACCTGGACCAGAAGGCCCATACGCCCAAGGAGCTCACCGACGCTTCCACCTTCCTTAAGGCGCCTGCGTCCGAACACCCTACGCAGTTGCCAGTTCCCGCCACAGTTGCAGGACTCCACTGGTACGATCACCAAACCGGCAGGCTGGTAACCTGGGCGAAGCGTTGACCGGGAACTGAGCTATAACCCCAGCCGCCGCACCAGTTCCTCGTCGGTTACGATGGCGCCGGTGAGGCCGCGGGCGTCCTGTGAGGCGAGGTAGACGGTGGCCTTGGCCATGTCCTCCGGGGTGGCCCAGGTTGAGAAGTCGGCGTCGGGTCGCTGGACACGGAATCCCTCGGTGGCCACGGGGCGAAGTGGCTTCAGGACGTTGACTGCGATGTTATGGGGCCCCAGCTCCGCGGCCAGGCCCCAGGTAAACCGCTCCAGCCCCGCCTTGGCCGTCCCGTAGGCCTGCCCGACAAGGGCGATGCCCGCGTCGTGGTCCTCGCCCAGAGTGGAAGAGAAGATGTTGGTGGCCGCGTGAGACGAGACGTTGATGATGCTGCCGCCACCCTGCTCGATCATGATGGGTACGCATGCCTGGCAGGCTATGAATGGTGCCCGCAGGTTGATGGCCATATTCAGGTCCCACTCCCGCAGCGTCATCTGCAGAAATGGCGCGTAGCCCCCAATGCCGGCGTTGTTGACCAGGACGTCCACGGCGCCAAACTCGTCCAGCGTGTTGTTGACCATTTCACGGATGCTCTCTTCCTCACGCACGTTGCAGGCGACGGCCAGTGCCCGGCCTCCCTCGGCCTCGATCTCGGCGACGGTGTCGTGAATGGTGCCGGGCAGGTTGGCCCGCGGCTCGGCGGTACGCGCTGCCACCACAACCGAAGCTCCGGCCTGCGCCAGCCCCAGCGCCATGGCTTTCCCGATTCCCCGGCTGGCCCCGGTTACGATGGCCACCTTCCCCTGTAACGGTCCTTCAACCATTGGTCATCCTGCATGTTTCAGATTGACCAAGGGATTCTGTCAGATGGGAATGTCAAGGTAAAGTCACCACCCTGACAAACCAGCGCAATCGCGTCTTGTTTGCTGGAGGTCCAATAACCCCTCATTGCCATGAAAATAAGGCTCAGGCGGTTTGCAGGGTTACCTGGAACCCCGGGCGTTCCAGGCGGCGCACGGAGCGGCGGGTCGTGGCTGCCCGGTCCCGCTCTTCGAAATACCCGTGTTCGAGGTCTTTACAGCCTTGTCCGGTTCTGATGGCATGATGCAATATCACCATCATGCTGTGAGCCACGGCCATGGCGGTGCGGTTGGCCTAGAGCCGTGAAGAACGGAAGAGCAGGAGAGCACCGGCGTCTACTGGAAACCGGTCTACAACCTCTACTACCTCCCGGAGGATGAGTGCGAGGATGGGTTCACCGTGATGGTGGTCAATGCGGCCCTCATCAAGAGGGCCGGGACGCAAGACCGACGTCAAGGATGCCCGTGGATCGCCCAACTGCTGCAACATGGCCTGGATCAGTCCCAGCTTCATCCCCGACCGGCCCCAAAGGGAGTTGCGGGAGTTGACTCGCTGCCGGCGCAGCCTCAACGAGGAACGCAGCCGGCAGGCCAACCGCATCCAGAAGCTGCTGGAGGGCGCCAACGTCAAGCTGTCCTCGGTGACTACCCAGGGTCTTTTAGTTTTCACCCGTCATTTCCGCGAAAGCGGGAATGCCGGAATCTGTGTTAATCATGCCGGAAAACTAAAGGACCCTGGGTGGCTACCGACGTGCTGGACGCCTCGGGCCGGGACTGCTGGCCGACCTGGCCAAGGGCAGGCTGCGGGAGAGACAGGACGAACTGGAACAGGTCCTCCGGGGCCTCATCGGACAGCACCAGCGCTACCTGCTGACCCGCCAGTCTGACCCTGCAGTTGGCCCAAAGGCTGGACCCTTTCGAGGAGACGGTGCAGGCGGCGAACACCATGCCGGCCAGATTGGCGTGCCGAAAGTTAAGGCGCGTTGCCCTGCCGCCCGGCAGGGTTGCGAGTGGGACAGTCGCAGGTATAATGGGCCCAAACGAGAGATTTCTGCAGATACAGTGGATGGAGGGCAACCATGGCTGAAATAGGTCGGCTGATAACCGCAATGGTCACACCATTCGACGCCGAGGGCAAGGTGGACTACGAACAGGCCAAGCGGCTTGCCAACGCCCTGCTTGACTCCGGAAGCGACGCCGTTATCGTTTCGGGCACGACCGGCGAGTCGCCCACCCTGAGCACCGAGGAAAAGCTCCGCCTGTACGGCGAGGTCAAGGATGCCGTTGGCGACCGGGGGGCGGTAATCGCTGGCACCGGCAGCTACAACACCGCCGAGAGCATCGAGCTCAGCCAGGAAGCTGAGAAGATGGGTGTGGACGGAATGCTGCTGGTGGTCCCCTACTACAACAAACCTCCGCAGGAAGGGCTGTACCAGCACTTCAAGGCCATTTCCGAGAGCACCAACCTGCCGGCCATCCTGTACAACGTGACCAGCCGCACCAGCCTGAACATGTCCCATGAGACCACCATAAGGCTCAGCGAGCTCGAGCGGATCGTGGGCATTAAGGAAGCGGGCAGCGACATGGACCAGATAACCCGCATCATCGACGGCGCCAAGCCCGGGTTCCTGGTTTGGAGCGGCAACGACAACGAGACCTACTACATCATGGCCACCGGCGGGTACGGCGTGGTCAGCGTGGCCTCGCACCTCATCGGCAGCCAGATCAAGCAGATGATGGGGCTGCTGCTGGAGGGCGATGTGGAGGCGGCCGCCGCCGAGCACCGGCGCATGCTCCCGATGTTCAAGGTCCTGTTCGTCGAGTCCAACCCCATTCCGGTGAAGTATGGCGTGAACAAGGCGGGCTTCAATGTGGGCAACCCGCGCCTGCCGCTGGTACCCGCCTCCGAAAAGGCAGCCGCCGAGATCGACCGGGTGATGTCCCAGTACACCATCGACCTGCCAGTCTAGTCTCCAGTGAGACATACACCGTGAAATGCATCGGCCCCGCCAGTTGGCGGGGCCGATTGTTGTCTGGGGGGCACCGTGAACAAGCGCAGGCGAAGACTATTCGGCGACCCGCCTCCACGCTACTCTCTCTGTCTCAACCCTGGACCGCTGAGGTTCGGGAATGGTATCGCCGACCACCATGGGCCAGGCATCAGAACCGGTGGCCCTGCTGAGAATCCCTGCTCGGGAGACGGCTCTGTCAATGTCGTGGTTGTTGACCGTTAAAGAAATCGCTCCCACATAGTAAACGGTTGCGCCGCCATCTTGTCCACTCATAACAGCATCCGCCTGTTCCAGCTCCGCCCTGTCGTCGTCTGAAATTAATCCGTTGTCGACGGCATCGGAAATCAGCTCTTCGAACCCGCTTTCCCTGCCAAGTATGCCGCTGCAAAGCAATCGGTTACGACGCAGACTTCGGCCGTGACGCTGTCGAAACTCCCTGCTCGCATAACTGACGAAACTCTTTCCGACACGGCGCTCGTACTCTGCTCCTTTCAATCCGCCAAGATCGCTGGTGTTTCTGGAGACCTCACTGCGAATTTCGGTGATTACTCCAGCTAACTCATTGAAGCGCCGCTCGACGTAGCTCTCGAACCGGGCGAAACGTTCCGGCAGCTCGATCAGTTCCTGGGTCAGCAGCAGTCGACGGACTTCGTCCCGGAAATCCGGGTCTTCCCGCAACAGCCTCAGCACGTCGGAGGAGTTGGAGATAGTGGTCACGGTACCCCCTTCGATCGGGGCTAGAAAACGGGGCTGACCTGGATGGTCTCAGCACGGCTCGGACCGGTGGAGACGATCTGCACCTGGCAGCCCACCAGCTCCTCGATCCGGCGGATGTATGCTAAGGCGTTGGCCGGCAGCTGACACATCTTGGTGGCGCTGGCAGTGGGCTCGTTCCAGCCGGGCATCTCCTCGTACACCGGCTCGCAGCGCGCCAGCAGCGAAGTGTTGGCCGGGAAGCGCTCGACCTTCTCGCCATCAACCGTGTAGCCGACGCAGATCTTGACGGAGTCGAAGCCGTCCAGGATGTCCAGCCTCGTCAGCACCAGTCCCGTGAAGCCATTGACCAGCTGGCTGTACTTGGCGGCCACCCCGTCGAACCAGCCGATACGGCGGGCCCGTCCGGTGGTGGTGCCATACTCCTGTGCGATCTCCCGGATCTTTTCCGCGAACTCGTCCTCTATTTCAGAGGGCATGGGGCCGCCGCCCACCCTTGTCGAGTAGGCCTTGAACACCCCCAGGACGCCCGCAATCGACTGCGGGCTCAGCCCCAGGCCGGTGCAGGCACCGCCAATGGATGGCGAGGAAGAAGTGACATAGGGATAGGAACCGTGGTCCAGGTCCAGCAGGGTACCCTGTGCACCCTCCAGCAGGACGCGCTTGCCCATGGCCAGCCGGTCCTGCACGATCTGCTCCGTTGGGTGAGCGTAGGGGCGCAGTTGCTCGGCCCACTCGCGGCACTTGGCCTTAACTTCCTCATAGACCAGCGGTTCAGCACCGTGGATCTTGGTAATGATGGCGTTCTTTTGCTCCAGGACACTCTTGAGCTTGGGGGCCAGCGTGTCCCAGTCAAGCAGGTCGCCGACGCGGATACCCGCGCGGCCCGTCTTGTCGACATACGCCGGGCCTATGCCGCGGCCGGTGGTACCGATGGCGCTGGCGCCGCGTGCCTTCTCCTCCAGGGCGTCAAGCATCACGTGGTACGGCATGATGACGTGGGCCCGCTCGCTGACGTGGAGCTTGCTGGTGTCGATGCCGCGTCCCCGCAGCATCTCCATCTCGTGCGTCAACACGTCGGGGTCGACCACCACCCCGTTGCCTATGATGCCGTCAACGTCGGGCCAGCATATGCCGGATGGGACCAGGTGAAGCTGGAAGATGCCATTGTCGTTCACCACCGTGTGACCCGCGTTGTTGCCGCCAGCGAAACGCACGACGCTGTCCACCTCCCCCGCAAGGTAGTCAATGACTTTCCCCTTGCCCTCGTCGCCCCACTGTCCTCCAATAACGGCGTATGCCGGCATCCTAAACCCGCCTTTTCGATAAAAACAAATTAGCTTGCGCAACGCGCAAAACGAAGCCGTCCCCGGAACAGGGCGCGGCCATCCTATTATACCAAATTACCCTGCACGGTGAAAGCCAAAGACTGTCTTCACGCGCGGTTTACACCATTGATCGAAGCGGGAAGGGTCATCTAGCGCTGGCGCTGATGTTCGCGCGGCGGCCCCGCAGGGGGTAGAATGGATAACGGTCAATTCAAGCATGCAGATCCTGCCGCGGGCGGGAGCGGATTATGACACTGAGAGACAGACTGGAAGAGGACATCCGGAATTCTATGCGCCAGCGGGAGCAGGCGCGAGTCGACGCCCTGCGTTTCCTGAAGTTCGCGGTGCAGGCGGTGGAGAAGGAGAGGCGCGACACATTGGACGACGAGGCCATGATTCAGGTCGTCTCCAAGCAGGTTAACGACCGCCGCGAAAGCGTCAAGGCCTTCCGGGATGGCGGGCGGACCGAGTTGGCCGACAAGGAAGCCTTCGAGCTTACGGTGCTGGAGGATTACCTGCCGCCGCAGTTGGGCGAAGACGAGATCGTCGCGCTCATCCGGGAGGCGGTGGCCGAGGTCGGCGCCACCGGACCTCGCGATCGCGGCAAGGTCATGGGCCGTCTCATGCCCCAGGTCCGCGGTAAGGCCGACGGCGCGGAGGTCAACCGACTCACCGGCGAAATTCTGGACTCTCTCGGCTGACCATCCAATGCGTTTCGGAATCCTGCAGTTCCCCGGGACCTGGAGCGACACCGACTGCCATCACGCCGTCAGCACAGTCCTTGGACAGCAAGCCGATTACATCTGGCACAAGGACTCCAGCCTTGAGGGCCTCGACTGTGTAATCCTGCCCGGCGGCTTCTCCTACGGGGACTACCTGCGGCCCGGCGCCATGGCCCGCTTTTCGCCGGTGATGGACTCCCTTTACTCCTTCGCGGATTCGGGCGGGACGGTCATCGGCATCTGCAACGGCTTCCAGATCCTCTGCGAGTCCGGCCTCCTTCCCGGCGCCCTGCGGGCCAACCGACAGCTGGAATACCGGTGCCAGTGGACGAACCTGCGGACGGAGCGCACCGACACCCGCTTCAGCACCGCCTGCAGCCCCGGTCAGGTCCTGAAGGTCCCGATATCCCACGGCGAGGGCAACTACTACGCCGACGCCGACACGCTGGACATGTTGGAACGCGAGGGCCGGGTGCTGTTCCGCTACTGCGACGACTCCGGCGAGGCCACTGACGAGGCCAACCCCAACGGCTCGGCACGCAACATCGCCGGCATCATCAACGAGGCGGGCAACGTGCTGGGCATGATGCCCCACCCCGAACGATGCTGCGAGGAGCTGCTGGGTGGCACAGACGGGGCGCTGATATTCCAGTCGATCGCTGACTATGCAGGGAGGGGCCACCCTCACTCCAGCCCTCTCCCTGGGGGAGAGGGACAGCGGACCTGACCCCTGGATGATAGCTGCCGCCCTCGCCCTGCTGGGGGCCATCGGACTCGGCGGGGTCGCGGTCTCCGCCCGCGGCGCGATGCAGGGGGCGCACCCCGTGGCCGTCGTCGGCGTCTCCATGGCGTTGGCCGTCGCCATGACAGTGATAGCGGTACTGGTCTTCGCTCTAGGCGGCTTTGGCAAGGTGCCAGCGGCGGTCCTGCCGTGGCTGGCGGCGGTCGGACTGGCGCAGTTCGTCGGGGGCCGCTCCCTCGGAATGGTCGCCATCAACATTGTAGGTGCGTCCCGGACCTCCCTGTTCATCGCGGTTCATCGCGGCCCAGGCGCCATTTGCCGCCTTCTTTGCCATCGCATTCACCGGAGAGTCGCTGCGACCGCTGGTGGTCGTCGGCACCATCGGCGTGGTCATCGCCCTGATGCTGGCCAGCGGGGACTCGCTGACCCAGGGCTGGCGGACGGATCGCCGCTACCTGGCCGGCTACCTCGTGGGGCTGGTGTCGGGCGCCTCCATGGGCGCGGGCACCGTACTGGCCAAGCAGTCGATCGGCATCTACAACTCGCCACTGGTGATAACCTCGCTCAGCATGCTGGTGGGCCTCAAGTGCTCGTGCCTCCCCTGGGCATCGCTGCGGCCCGCAACCCGGCGATAAGGGAGCTTGACCGGAAGTCAATGGCCTTCATCATCCTGTGCAGCCTGAGCACCTTTACGACCATCACCGGCCAGTTTTTCGCGGTACAGCGGGCCGATGTCGAGGTCGTCGCTCCCCTCATCGCCACCTTCCCGTTGTGGACGCTGCTGCTGTCCCACATCTTTATCGCCCGCCTGGAAGCGATAACACTGTGCCTGATAATCGGCTCCCTCCTCGCGGTGGCGGGCGTGATGGCCGTTTCCCTGGGAGGCAACCTGTGACCGGATCAGCCTGTACGGCCCGGACCCTGCCCCCAAAAGGGAGGGAATTTCCATCATCTCCATCTCTGGAAGTGTCCCGGCAATGATCGCAATCGTCCTATCCCTGTTTTCCGCAGCCAGTCTCGGCAGCGGCGCCGTAGCCGGACGCGCCGGGATGCAGGGAGTGCACCCCATCGCGGTGATCGGGATCGCCTTGGTTGTGGGGTTAGTCGGGGTAACCGTCGTCGACCTCATCCTCGACCCTTCCAGGCTGTTTCGAGTGCCGCAGGAAGCGCTTCCGTGGATCGTTGCCTTGGGGCTGGTGCAGTTCGGCGTCGGGCGCACCACGGCGTACACCAGTCTGAGCATCATCGGCGCATCCCGCGTCGCGCTCTTCATTTCGACCCAGGTTCCGTTCGCCGCCTTCTTCGCCGTTGCTTTCACCGGAGAAGCCCTCCATCCCCTGGTGGCCGTGGGCACGATGGCTGTCATGCTCGGTCTGCTTCTGGCTAGCGGAGACTCCCTGACTCGGGGGTGGCGCACCGACCGCCGCTATCTCATCGGCTGCCTCTCGGGACTGATGGCCGGGGCCGCCACCGGGGCAAGCACCGTGCTGGCCAAGCAGACGGTGAATGTGTACGACTCCCCTCTGACCATAACGACCCTGGGCATGCTGGCCGCGATGTTCATCGTGGTCCCCGCCGTCGGCATCATCGCTGCCAGAGTCCCTGCCGTCAGGACCTTCGACTGGAAATCTATGAGCTTCATCGGGCTGTCGGGCCTGAGCACCACGGTATCCATCGTGGCCCAGCTCTTTGCCGTTCAGAGGGCCGATGTGGTGATCGTTGCCCCCATCCTGGCCACCTTCCCGCTGTGGACCCTGCTGATGTCCCACATGTTCATCGCCCGCTTGGAGCAGATAACCCTGCGGCTCACCGTCGGCACCGTCGTGACTGTGGCCGGCGTTGTTGCGGTGGCAATCGGCGGACAGCTGTGAGCGGCCGGGTGCGTACAGGCATCTCCGAGGCGACGCTATTTTCCGCTAACCGGTCCGGGGGAGCGCGATGACGGCGATCGGGCTTTCCTTCCTGGCGATCCTGGGCTTCGGCAGCGCCACCATATTCGCCCGGCTCGGGATGGGTAGGGTCGGCCCATTGCCGATAGTCTTCATATCCCTGTTCTTCAGCTTCGCCGCGTCGGGGATACTGGCCCTAATCTTCTCCCTTCGGGACTTCGCCACGATGCCCCTCATTGTGCTGGCTTGGTGCGTGATGCTGGGGGCGTTCAACTTCCTGGGCGGCCGCAACCTGTCCTACCTGGCAGTGGGACGGATCGGGGCAGCGCGCGCCGGGGCCATCGTGGGGACGTCGGCGGTGTTCGCCTCAATCCTGGCCATAGTCTTCACCGGGGAGCGGCCCCACTGGGTCGTGCTGCTGGGCACGCTGGTGGTGGTGGGCGGGCTGGCCACGGCGCTGGGCAAGAACATCCTGGGGGGCGGCGGTCAGGCATCCTCTCCCGGCGCTCAGCCCGCCGAGGGACGAGCGCGAAGGTCCGTGTTGATCGGCTATCTGCTGGCCTTAGGGGCGGCCTGCTGCTACGGGACCACCAACGTGGTGGTGAAGCAACTGACCATCGACTACACGTCGCCGCTGGTGGTCTCGACCATCAGCCTGTTCTTCGGGCTGTTGCTGGTGGCACCGGTGGCCGCGAGGCAGGGCCTTGCCAGCCTGCCGGAGGTGCGCCGGTCGCCGGCATTCCTGGTATACGCCGGACTGTCGGGGCTGGCCGCAGCGACGGGCGTCAACTGCACCTACCTGGCATTGCAGCGCGCAGACGTGGTGGTGGTCTCGCCCATCGTTTCCGCGAACCCGCTGTTCACGCTGATCCTGGCCGCGATATTCCTGTCGGTCCAAGAGAACGTCAACCGCTGGCTGGTACTGGGCACCGCCATCACTGTCGGGGGCGTGTCGCTGGTGGTGCTGGGCAGCCAGCTGTGAGGGCGGCGTGTGGCCCGTCCCCCACGCCTGTGGCATAATCGTGGAGCAGAAATTGAGACACCACACTTCCACCGCGAGGAGGGGCCATGCCCGGACTGATTACCACCCTCAAGATCAACCATGTCACCACCATGGTGAAGGACACCGCCGTAGCCATGGAGTTCTACAACAACCTGCTGGGCATCAAGCAGATCGAGAGCCAGGTCGACAACCCGGAGATCACCTGGCTGCAGCTGGACAGCGGCATCATGGTGCACCTGATCGAGAC
This sequence comes from Dehalococcoidia bacterium, assembly GCA_965216065.1. Lineage (GTDB taxonomy): Bacteria > Chloroflexota > Dehalococcoidia > Lucifugimonadales > UBA3495 > VXOI01. The sequence goes on along the minus strand of CBDCFB010000001.1, from coordinate 576,864 downwards.
CCAGGAAGCACCCGCCAAGCCCGACCGCATCCATCACGCCTTCGAGGTCGAGGACTTCGAGGGCACCCGCGCCACTCTGGCCGACAACGGCTTCGAGATCGAGCGCGAGGGCGTGCGCTACGACGGCCAGGCCTTCCTGTTCATCCACGACCCGGACGGCAACCGCGTCGAGTTCTGCACCGCCAGCGGCTACGCCCCGGCCCCCCCGCGCCCAACCAGCTGCTAAGGAAAGGTTCCAAACAAACCCAAGGGCGCACGTCCGTGCGCCCTTGGTCGCTGCCGACAGGAAGTGCCAGAACTCAAAATCACCAAGACTTGCGAGGACGTTTCCCATGACAGAAGGGGCATCTGCAAGTCACCTGGACGGTCAGCTCGACCTCGGGCTAGTTACCTCTCGGGGGCAAGAGGAAACTCTACTGGGTGGCGCTGAGGCAGATCCGAGTGCGAACCCCAATATCGTTTCAGGCAAGCCCGGCGATTCACGGATCCATGACCCTCGTTTTCTCGCAAATGGAACTGGGAATCGAAACAACTTTTCATATGAAAGGTTGGACACCTGCGACGACTTCCGCATTCGCACAATTGTGCACCCACTGCTAATTCGGGGAAGTGCCGATGAGGCACTGAGCCGACTGCCCGCTAATTCAGTACAAACGGTAGTAACTTCTCCCCCATATTGGTCGCTACGCGACTACGATGTTGACTCACAGATCGGAAGGGACGAATCACTTCCTGACTATGTTGACTCCATCGTTCGGACGTTCGATCAACTGCGGAGGGTACTCAGGGACAACGGCACCGTATGGCTGAACATAGGCGATGCCTACACGTCCGGCAATCGCAGGTATAGAGCGCCGGATCGCAAGAGCCGTGCGCGAGCAATGTCGGTTCGTCCTCAGACACCAGAGGGACTGAAGCCAAAGGATCTGATTGGTCTTCCCTGGAGAATAGCTTTTGCACTGCAAGATGCCGGGTGGTGGGTTCGATCAGAAGTGATTTGGGTAAAGCCAAATGCCTATCCCGAGTCCGTGCAGGACCGGCCTACCGTCGATCATGAAACAGTCTTTCTCCTTTCGAAAAGTCAAAACTACTATTACGACATTCAAGCCATTCAAGGACCGAATAGGAGAAGATTAAGGACGACATGGGAAATTTCCACTGACCCGCAGAGGCCGACAAACTGCAGTGAGGGGACTCATCCGGCGGTGATGCCAACTCAATTGGCAGGCAGAGAGATGCATCAAGATTACCAGCCGTCCCGGTGACCTGATCCTTGATCCCTATGCCGGATCCGGTACTACGCTTATAGCTGCTCGGGACTTGAGGCGAATGTGGATTGGCGTTGAATTAAAGTCGTCCTACATCGATATAATTGAGAGACGCATGAGCGAATGAACGGCAGAGAGGAGCTCAAGGCAAGAATAGATGAACTATCCGATACGGCGATCAGGTTCGTTGTTCGCATGGTAGACTCACTCTCCTCCCCACCAACATCCACCATCAAAGACCCCAACGCCTGGATTTCCAGAACACCGGAGTGGGTGGAGTATTTCGGCCTGGCACTATCTGTCCACCACGGAACCACTAACGACGCCCTTGGACTAAACGGGTTTGAGACGGCATTCGGTAATGCCTGCGAATCGGTAGGATGGATAGTTGAATGGGCCGAGTCGCTGACCCACCGTTTCAGCGACCTTACGGTCATTGACGACATTGGCAAGAGCCGGCGATTGTCGCTAAAGTCTACGGCTGCCCAAAATATTTCAACCAGGACTGCCCATATTTCCAAACTCACAGAAGCAGCGTGGATTCAAGATGCCCGTTCCGCGAACGCACGCCGTGAGAGAACCCTGGCCCTTTTCCGTGAATATACTGACGCCGTTGACTCAATTATTATGCTTCGTGCCTTCAAGAAGAAAAACGAGATGCCGAATCGTTATCAACTCTTGGAAATTCCTACCGAAATATTTGATTCCTTGCAGACCGCCACAACAGCCCAATTCAGCAGTGATGGGCCCAGGGTCTTTTGTTCCTACCGGGACAATGAGCAGGCGGCATAAATCTCGTTGGACAGATCTGATGCCAAAATAACCGTCAGTCGGATTAGTCTCGAGGCTTGCACAATAAATGCAGAATGGGAGCTCACTCAAAATCAGGCGTAGTAGGATAGGTGGAATTAAGGAATCCCTTTGCACCTGAGCATCCTCTTGATTGCTGCTACGATTCCTGATGATTCAGGCATAGACTAACTACAGGAGTCCAGCCATGTTCGACAAAATCCAGCACATCGGCTACCTGACTTCCGACCTCGAGGCCGCCATAGACTGGTTCGAGCGGTCCTTCGGTGCAGTCAACGCCGGCGGCGGCCCGCTGTCGCCCAGCTACGCAGTGCCCAGCGGAGGACGCAACGCCTACCTGCGATTCGGACAGGCCGAGGCCGAGATCATCGAGCCCGACGACAAGTCGGCCGTCGGCAGCAAGGTCCTCGACATGCACCATGTCGGCTATGTGGTGGAGAGCATGGAGCAGGCGGCCGAGCAGCTGCGCACCCGGGGATTCGCCTTCGGCAGCGACGAGCCCTTCGTAAATGTGTTCGGCCACCAGGTGTTCTACCTCGACGCCGGGACGACCAACGGGACGCTGGTGCACCTGACCCAGCTCGCCCCCGCCGCGTCCGGCCCCGGCGGAGAGGGGCTGGATGTGGAGCGCATCGTCCACGCCGGGTACCTGGTTAGTGACCTTGATGCCGCCATCGACTGGTATGTGCAGCGCTTCTCCGGCACCCATGTGGGCGGCGGCGCATCCAGGCGCGGAGGCCGCAACGCCTTCGTCAACTTCGGCCAGGTGCAGGTGGAGCTGATCGAGCCCGGAGACCCGTCCACAATTCCGGCGGATGTCCACCAGATGGACCATGTCGGCTATGCCGTCGGCGACATCCCCACCTGCATGCCCGAGTGCCGGCACCGCGGCCTGCAGTTCATCGCCGATTCGCCCGCCACCAACTCCATCGGCCAGCAGGTGCTGTACTTCGACACCGACACCAGCCTGGGCTCCCGCATGCACCTGACCCGCCTCCCCGACTGAGCCGGAGCGCCGGAACGGGATGCCAACGCCGCCCCGCAACATCATCCTCGTCGGCTTCATGGCCTCGGGCAAGACCGGCGTGGGCCGGGCCCTCGCTGAATTCTTGTCTGCCACCACCGCGCTCCGCTCCGCCGGGGACTGGACATTCGTCGACGCCGATGATGTGATCGTATCCTGCGCCGGCAAGCCCATCCACCTCATCTTCGCCGAGGACGGCGAGCCTGCCTTCCGTGAGCTGGAGAGCCGGGTCGTCGCCGACCTCTGCGCCGGGGAGCGACAGGTCATCGCCTCAGGCGGCGGCGCCTTCGTCGACCCTCGGAACCGCGAGGTCATGCTATCCGGCGGCCGGGTCTTCTTTCTTTCCGCCAGCCCCGCCGAAATCCTGCGCCGTGTCCGCGAGGAGGACGCCGGCGGCCCCATCCGCCCGTTGCTAGCGGTGGATGACCCGGAGGCACGCATCGCCGAGCTGCTCTCCCAGCGCGCGCCCGCCTACACCCAGGCTCACCACACCGTGGAGACGGACGCGCTGACGGCGGACGGCGTGGCTGGGGAGATTATGGAATTTTGCAAAATTACCTTTCTTTCTTAATTTGGTAAATTATCCTATACCGGATTGTAGCCAGATTGCAGATCTCTCCTCCCAGTTCTTGGAATCAGCCATCTCGCTAGAGCTAACCTGAAAATTCCAGTAACATCGCCATAACAGACTTCTTATACGGAGCGACAACCATGCCCGACGCCACCCTTCGGCAAGCTCAGGATACCGACCCCAACCTGGCCGCAACTGTTCACCACTCCGGCGGCTCCTATCCCGTCGTCGCAGGGTGGGGCATTCTCGACGATCTCGGCGAGCGGCTCGTCGATGTTGGCGTGAAGGGCGCGGCCTACATCATCACCGACGACAACGTGATGAACCCCTACGGCCGGCGCGTGCAGCGGTCGCTGGAGGCGGCGGGCGTCCCGACCCATTGCTTCATCATCCCCGCCGGCGAGTCCAGCAAGAGCTTCGAACTGGCCCAGGCCATCTACCAGTGGCTGGCCGAGCGCAAGGCCGAGCGCGGCCACACCATCGTCAGCGTCGGCGGCGGCGTGGCGGGCGACCTGGGCGGCTTCGTGGCCGCCACCTATCTGCGCGGTATGGCCTTCGTGCAGGTGCCCACCAGCATGGCCGCCATGGTCGACGCCTCCATCGGCGGCAAGGTGGCCATAAACCTGCCCGCCGCCAAGAACCTGGTCGGCGCCTTCTACCAGCCCAAGGGCGTATTCGCCGACGCCTCGGCGCTGTCCACCCTGGGCAAGCGGGAACTGGCCGAGGGCTGGGCCGAGGCCATCAAGCACGGGTTCATCCTCGACGCCGAGCTGGTCGATGTGTTCGAGGAGCACGCCGAGGCGCTGATGGAGGTGGACCCGGAGATCTCCGCCGAGGTCATCCGGCGCAGCATGGCCATCAAGGCCGAGGTCGTCAGCCAGGACGAGCGCGAGACCCTTGGCATCCGCATCCTGCTCAACTACGGTCACACCATCGGCCACGCGCTGGAGTCATCCACCGAGTACGGCCGTTTCCTCCACGGAGAGGGCGTGTCGGTGGGCATGATGGGGGCCGCCCGCATGGCCGCCGAGATGGGCCTGATGCCCGCCGCCATCGTCGGCCGCCAGCAGCGTCTGCTGGAGCGTTTCAGTCTGCCCATCAGCGCCCCCGGTGTCCCCGCCGAGGATGTACTCACCGCCATGTCGCTGGACAAAAAGGTCCAGTCCGGCACCAACCGCTGGGTCATGCTCGAGGATGTGGGCCGCTCCGTAGTCCGCCAGGATGTGCCCTGGGAGCTGGTCGAGCGCACCGTCCGCGATTTGACGGATTAGTGTCTGAACCGTGATTTCCGTGGATTGATGATTGGCGCGGCTGGGAGCAGAAGGCGCTGGGTCAAGCTCAAGGACTGGGATTTAGCTGCAATGGAAGACGATAGCAGGACACGGATGGAACCCTTTGGTGACGACTTGGATTCCGTTGCCGATTACAGGGAACAGTCCCGTGACTTTCTCGGAAAGGCTAGAAACTACCTTGCCAACGGCGACCTGCACCAAGCATCAGAGAAGGGCTGGGGAGCCGCCGCGTGGATGGCCAAGGCGGCGGCAGAGGCCCAAGGTTGGCAGTACAGCCGACACGACGAGTTTTTTACCGTCATGTATCAGGCCCAGGACCTGACCGGGGATTCCCGACTGGAGAATCTGCGGCGAGTCGCCAACGAGTTGCACGGGTTCTATTACACAAGAAAGCGATTTCTGCGCCCCGATGTAATTAACAGAGGTATCGATGATGTGGAGTTGCTCCTCGACCTTCTGCAGCCCCTGACCGAAGCCTCGTAACCGGACTCTCCATCCCCGCCCTAGTGCCCTCCCCCGCCGGTCCGGCGCTCCCGCGAGCGCGCCATCATGACCAGGAGCACCAGGCACATCCCTCCGCCGCTGCCCAGCAGCACCACCGACGCGACATCCGACAGAACCGCCGCCCCCGCCACGGCCTGCGACACCTCCTCCAGCGCCACCGCAATAGCTCCCGTCATGATCAGCAGGCCGTACAGGAACCGGATTCGCGACGCCTCGATTCGCCTCGTCGCGCTCGCCCCCAGTTGCGAACCAATGGACGCCGCCGCCAGCATCAGCACCGCCATCAGCGGGTCCACCCGGTCCGACAGCGCGTACGCGAACGATCCCACCGACCCGGTGATGATTATCTGGAACAAGTCGGTGCCGATGGCAATGGTGGTCGGGATGCCGAGCACGAAGATCAGCACCGGCATCAGGATGAACCCACCGCCTGCTCCCAGGAGCCCCGCTATAAACCCGATGCCAAAGCCGATGACTACGGGGACGAATACCGATATCCGCTCTATCCCGGATACGGGCAGCGCCACATAGGTCGATACACCGCCCACGCCGGGGATGCCCACCCGGTGCGGCGGTATGCGGAGGGAACGGACCCGCTTGGTGAGCCCAGCCGTGGTGATGTCCTCGCCCCGGCCTCTGGACCCCCCACTGCGGAGCCAGGTCCTCCAGAAGTCATAGAGTATGAACAGCCCCAGCGACGCCAGGAACCCTACATAGATGTACCGGATCACCGGCCCCGCGATGCCCGCCGCCTCCAGGGTCGAGTTGACCCATTCGGCCAGGAATATCGCCGGGATGGTGCCGGTCACCATCAGTGCGCCCAGCTTGAAGTCCACGTTGCCTAAGTCCCGGTGCTTCAGCGTGTTGATGATGGATGTCCCCATCACCAGCGTCAGCCCGGTACCCACGGCGTACACCGGCGGCACCCCGAACACCAGCAGGCCCCCGGTGATCAGGAACCCGCCGCCCACGCCGAAGAAACCGCCCAGCATCCCGACGATCAGACCGAGGAACACCAGCAGCGCCGGATGTATGACCACATCGGCGTTAGGAAAGTACATCGTCCCCGTCCGCCTCCGGCCGCCCGCCGCGGAACATCTCGGCGACGCGGAACACTGCACCCCAGAAGACCGTCAGCGTCAGGGAGGCCGCTGCCATCACCCCCAGCACGAACAGGGCCCACAGCAACGGTTGGCTGGAACTGAGGCCCGTCAGGAACTCGTTCATATCTGCATTGGGCTATACTTCGAAGAGATTAGCGGATGATAAAGCAAAACCCGCCCATCGGATAGCAGACATGGCCGTTCCCGCCTTTTCCTTCAAGTTGCAGCACACCGACGGCCCGGCCCGCGCCGGCGAGATTCGTACCCCCCACGGGGCGGCGCCGACGCCGTTGTTCATGCCCGTGGCGACGCAGGCCACGGTCAAGGGCCTGACTCCCGAGGAGGTCTCGGATGTCGGCGGTCAGGTCGTCCTCAGCAACGCCTACCACCTGTATCTGCGCCCAGGCGTCAAGACCGTTAACTCCCTGGGCAAGCTGCACGGTTTCATGCGCTGGAATGGCCCCATCCTCACCGACAGCGGCGGCTTCCAGGCCTTCAGCATGGGCCCCCTGCGCAAGGTCACCGACGAGGGCATCCGCTTCCGCTCCCACCTAGACGGCAGCGAGCACCAATTCACTCCGGAGCTGGCGACCATGAACCAGGTGGGCCTGGGCGCCGACATCATCATGTGCTTCGACCAGTGCATCGCCTACGGCGCCAGCGAGAAGGAAGTCCGCCAAGCCATGGAGCGCACTCACCGCTGGGCCTCCGAGTGCCACCGCGTGCACCGCGACTCGGGCGCATGGCCCGGACAGGCCCTCTTCGGCATCGTGCAGGGCGGCACCTTCGAGCACCTGCGGGACGAGTCATCCAAGGCAATCGGGTCCATTCCCTTCGACGGGTACGCCGTCGGAGGCCTGGCCGTGGGCGAGAACAAGGAGCAGCTCTACGGGTTTACCGAGCAGGTCGCGTCGCAAATGCCGGCTTACAAGCCCCGCTACCTGATGGGCGTAGGCTCCCCCGAGGACCTGGTCGAGGGCGTGGCCCGGGGAATCGACATGTTCGACTGCGCCCTGCCCACGCGGGTGGCCCGCAACGGGGCGATGTTCACCCCCGACGGCCGCGTCGATGTAAAGAAGAAACGCTACTCGGAGCAGCACGGCCCGGTGGACGAGGAATGCGATTGCTATGCCTGCGCCAACTACTCTGCCGCCTACATTCACCACCTGTTCCGGGCGCGTGAAATCCTCGGACTGCGACTCGCGTCTTGCCACAACCTGCGCTTCGTGCTGCGGCTGATGGAAAGAATCCGCGGGTCAATCCTCGAAGACCGCTTCGACAGCTTCAGCCGCGAGTTCCTCGGCCGCTACCGGCCCACCGACGAAACATCCAGGCAGGAACACAAGCTGCGCTGGCTGCAGGGACGGGGGTAGCTTCCACCGGCGAGAAGCAAAAAGAGACCACAGAGGGATCGGACTAGCCGGAACCTCTGCGGTCTCCGAGCGCTCGGCGTTTGACTAGGTCAGTGGGTTAGCGGCCGCCGGCCACTGCCGGCACAATGCTGACCTCGTCGCCGGTGCTCGTGGCCGTGTCCAGTCCGTCCAGGAAGCGCACATCCTCGCCGTTCAGGTAAATGTTGACGAAGTAGCGCAACTCTCCGTCCTCGTCCAGCAGGCGGTCCTTGAAGCCGGGGTACGCGCCCTCCAGCTCCTCGACCATGGCACCCAGGTTGCCGGACTCCACTTGGACCTTGTCCTTCCCGTTGGTCATCCGCCGCAGCGGGGTGGGAATACGAACCACGACGCTCATCTGTGGAAACTCCTGCCAATGAGTTAGCTGTTATATGGAAAAAGATTGAGCCAGCAAGCTGATGGGCAAAAAGGACCGACGCGGGCCTCAACTCACGACGAAACGGCTGGCAAACATCGCTACCAGCGACGCGCCGCCGACACCAATGATTGCATAAAACATCCAGTCAATGCGGCGGTGAAGTTCATGCTGCCCTTGCTTCAATTCCTGCTGACCGCTGAGCAGGGCATCGGCTGTACCTTCCAGTCCCCCTATGGCCCGCCATATCTCGGACAGCTCAGAATGAGAAGCATCCGTAGCCGGGAATGTGGGACCTGGATTCGCGCTGGTGGTCATATTAGATCTCTCACCAACCGGCTAGCCGTTGAGCGCGGCCTCGAAGGACGTGATTGTCGGCTTGATCGACAATGGGTTGACCACCTCGTCTTCCACTGCCTCCTGGGTCTTGAGGCCGTTGCCGGTGATGTAGACCACCGTCAGCTCGTCCGGCCTGATGGCGCCCTGTTCCGCCAGGTGAGCGAGGGCCGACACGGTCACCCCGCCGGCGGTCTCGGTGAAGATGCCCTCCGTCTCCGCCAGCAGCCGGATGCCACTGACTATTCTGTCCTCCGGGACCGCGTAGGCCGACCCGCCGGAGTTATTGATCACCCGCAGTGAGTAGATGCCGTCGGCAGGGTTGCCGATGGCCAGCGACTTGGCCAAGCTGTCGGGACGTACCGGCGTGATGCGCGCCTCGTCTTTGTTCCACGCGCTGACGATGGGCGAGCAGCCCTCCGCCTGCGCCATGTGCATCCGGGTGGTGACCGCCGGGTGATGCACCGTGTTCTGGTCCGGGCCGAAGGAACTGGCCTCCACGCCATCCAGCATTCCGAGGCAGGCGAGTTCGTTGAAGCCCTTCCAGATCTTGGTGAACATCGCGCCGGAGGCCGAAGGCACCACCACATGGTCCGGCACTCTCCAGCCCAGCTGCTCCGCCACCTCGTACCCCAGCGTCTTGCTGCCCTCGGCGTAATAGGGGCGCATGTTGATGTTCACGAAGGCCCAATTGTAGTCGTCGTTGTCGGCCAGCTCGCTGCACAGGCGGTTGACCTGGTCGTAGGTGCCGTCCACCGCGACCAACGTCGGCCCGTAGATGGCCGCACCGATGATCTTGCCGCGTTCCAGGTCGGAGGGAATGAAGACCACCGCGCGCATCCCCGCGCGAGCGGCATGGGCCGCTACGCTGCAGGCCAGGTTGCCGGTGGAGGCGCAGGAAATCGTCTCGAACCCGAATTCCACAGCTTTGGTGGCCGCCACCGAGACGACCCGGTCCTTGAAGGAGAACGACGGGTTGACGCTGTCGTTCTTGATATACAGGTTGTTCAGCCCCAGCCTTTTGCCCAGGTTGTGGGCCTTGAGCAGCGGCGTGTACCCCGCCATGATATCGACGCGGTTATCGCTCTCGGCGGGAAGAAGGTCGGCGTAACGCCAGATGCTCAACGGCCCGGCTTCGATGCGGTCCCGGCTCACCACTTCCGAAATGGTGGCATAGTCGTAGACCACTTCCAGCGGGCCGAAACAGAAATCGCAAACGTTGAGGGGGGCGGCGGGCTGCTCTTGCCCGCACTCACGGCACTTGAGACCACTAACGAAAGCCACTGCCCTTGGTTCCTCCTCTCCGGCGGGAAACCGGAGTTAGCCCCCGAGTTAAGGCTCCGCCCCACCACGGCAGGCGCAAAAAACGCCTGACACTCACCGCCCCAGGCTTCCGCCGATGGTAGCAAAGCACCCTACCCTTGTCAATCTGATGGAAGCCACGAAGGTCGCTGGTTACCCTTATCATGGAGACACCGATTCGCCGTGGAGACACCGGGGATGTGGAGGTTTGCGGATGATCGACTACGAGAATTTCAGGCGTACGCTGAAGAACCTGGAGTTGCAAAATGCCAACCGAAAACAGCTGCCCCTTGAGCTTCCCCAATTAATGCATGAAGGAATAGACGAATCGGTCATCCAACGGTTCGAGATTTGTTACGATACCCTCTGGAAGACCCTGCGACGCTACCTGATCGAAGAATTGGGGTTCCCCGGGGTTTCAGGATCACCAAGGTCCGTTATCCGCATTGCTGGCGAAAATGGACTGTTGAACTCTCCTGTTGAGCGCTGGATGGAGTACATCAATCTGCGCATTGGAACAGCGCATGATTACAGCGGCGAGAAGGCGAAGGCTGCACTGAAAAGAGTTGACGATTTTATCGGGGACGCGACAGACCTGTACCAGGTCATCACGGGTGACGCATGGGAGTATAGTCCGGCGACAGCGCAATCACAACCATCGACCTTTCTCCGGAGCACCTTGAGGTAGTAGTGGATGCGCTCCGGGCTCATCTGCCCGGCGTGGCAATCTGGGCCTACGGTTCCCGTGTCAAGGGCAACGCTGGAAAATATTCCGACCTCGATCTGGTTGCTTTCACCACTGAAGAACACATAACGCCACTGAACGATCTGCGTCAGGCATTCGAAGACAGCGACCTGCCCTTCCGGGTTGACCTGTTCGCCTGGCAGGAAATTCCTCAATCGTTCCATTCCCAGATCCGCCAGTCTTATGCAGTCATTCAGCAGGGCGATACCCCAGGTAACACCTGAAGGCCAGCCAACTACCTCAATTGGCTAGGGAAGCCGGCCTCCACAGCCGCGCATTTCAGCCCATTCGTATCCGGTGGTATAATCGGCGCGGCTTTCGGGCAGCCGGAAACCGGCCCCAGACCACCAGACTCCGGTACGAGGAAAACCTGTGGACCAGGTACGCCGGTACATCACCTTCATACAGGAATATTCCCTTCCCCTGATAATCGGCGTTGTCGCCGGTCTGGTCTGGGCCAACATCGACTTCCACAGCTACCACGAGGTCGTCGAGTTCGACTTCTGGAACTTCGGCCAGGGCCCCTTCCTTGATGACGGGCACGGACACGACGGGAACGACTTCTACATCTTTGGAAAGCATGTAACGGTCCACTTCCTCGTCAACGAAGTCTTCATGGTGTTCTTCTTCGGCATCGCGGCCAAGGAGATCACCGAGTCGATACTGCCCGGCGGCGCGCTGAACCCCCTGCCCAAGGCCATCAACCCGATCATGGGCACCCTCGGCGGCGTGTTCGGCCCCGTGGGGTTGTTCTTACTGCTGGCGGTCATCTTCTATGGCGGCAGCGACGACTTAGGTAGGATGTACCCGCCCGAGGGCGTCCTCGGGGGTTGGGCCATCCCGACGGCCACCGACATCGCGCTGGCCTGGCTGGTGGCGCGGGTGATCTTCGGGCCCCGACACGCGACGGTGAATTTCCTCCTGCTGCTGGCCGTGGCCGACGACGCAATCGGCCTGGTGATTATCGCCGTCGTCTACTCGGAAAACGTCCAGCCACTCTGGCTCCTGCTCACCGCTGGCGGCGTGATGGCCGCCTACGCCTTCCGCAGGCTGGGAGTTACCTTCTGGCCGGTCTTCATCTTCATCGCCGGTGGCATGAGCTGGGTCGGACTGGTCAAGGCGGGGGTGGAGCCAGCCTTGGCGCTGGTGGTCATTGTGCCGTTCCTGCCCGCCCTGCAGGCAGCGAGTCATGAGGGCGAGGAGACCGGGCAGCATGGCGAGCACGAGGCGACGGAGGCCACCACGACCCACGATCACTCAGGCGGCGGGCACGGCCACGCCCTGGGCACCCTGGAGAAGTTCGAACACCACCTGAAGCTGCCCGTCGACTTCGGCCTCTTCTTCTTCGCCTGGGCCAATGCGGGCGTCGCCTTTGGCAACATCAACCAGGTCACCCTGATGATCCTGCTCTCCCTCATCGTCGGAAAGACCGTCGGCGTGTCGCTGTTCTCCTTCATAATGTCCCGGATCGGATTCCCTCTGCCCGAAGGGATGGGTCTTCGCCACCTGATGGTCGCAGGCTTGATCGCGGGCTTGGGGTTGACAGTGGCGCTGTTCGTCGCCAACAAGGCCTACGTCGGCACCGAGTTCCTCGACCCTGGCAAGATGGGCGCGGTCTTCAGCGTGATCGTAGCCGCCCTCGCATTCGCATTCGCCCGCCTCCTCGGCGTCCGCCGCGAGTCAGACTAGCGGACTCGGAAAGTTCCGGAGAGCGCAGGGCCTCTACGGATGGGTCTCTGTGCTCTTTTCTTTCAATCTTTGGAACAGGAGATGACAATATGATCGGCGTACTCACACACCATTGGGCCAAGCCCGACAAGGTCGAGGAAGCCAAGACACTGCTGGATGGCAACGGCCTGGCCCAGAGCAAGGCCCCCGGCTTCGGCGCCCGCCACACCCTGATCTCCCGGGCCGACCCCACCAAGATCTCCACCCTGGTAACCTGGGACAGCAACGATATCTACGACGCTTGGCGGGCCAGCCCGGAGCGCGCCGTCGCCATGGCCGGTGCCGAGGAACTGTGGGCCCAGCCGCCCCAGTCAGAGCGCTTCGACATGGTCGACTAGCGGCGGCGCTGCTGCCCGCGACCCTTCCCAGACAGGGGACAAGAGGGCAGCGTGATAAAATCAGGGCGACCGGATAGTTGAGGCAGCTCGCGACTCAGTCGGCGCGGATACTGCCTGAGGCTCGGCTATGGCTCTCCGAAAGACGAAGGACAAGTACACGATGTTGCCCTACCGCAAGGGTGGGCCGATTGACTACGCGAGCCTTGAATTCGACGTCGGCAAAAAGGAAGTGCCGCCCGACCACATGGAACAGCGCCGCGAGATTTATGCGGTGATTAACCTGCTCACTGCTCGATATACTGATTTTGACCGCAGGCCGGACGTATTTCTCGACACCGACACCAACATCTGCTACGACCCGACCAATCTCAACGTCCGAGTGGCACCGGATGTCTACATCACTTTTGGGGTAGACGCAGAGGCCATTCGCCCACGCAAAATTTATCTGCCCTGGGAAGTGGGCAAGGTGCCGGACTGGGCCTTGGAGATCGCCTCGGAAAGCACCCGAAGCGTCGACCTCAACAGGAAGCCTGGAATTTATGAGCAGATAGGCGTCCCCGAGTTCTGGCGCTTCGACCCCACCGGAGGACGGTATTACGGCTTCTCCCTAGATGGCCTCCGCATGATGGACGGCGAGTACCAGCCCATCGACCTGACCACCGAACCCGACGGCATCCTCAAGGGATACAGCGAGATACTGGAGCTCAGCCTCGCCTGGGACGAAGGCCTGCCCCGCTTCTACGACCCAGCTACCGGCGCATACCTCGAGAACTGGCGGCAGGACCGGGAGGCACTGCAGGCCGAGAGAGCCGCCCTCCAGGCCGAACGCGAAGCCCGCGCCGCCGACCAGGAACGCATCCGCCAACTGGAAGAGGAACTGCGCCGCCTCCGCCCCGACGGCTAGCTACCCCAAGGCAAGGAGCACCTGATGAGCCGCAGAAGTTTCTGGGCCTGGGGCCTGGAGCAGGACGAACCCACGGAGCAGCAGGTGCGCGAGGCCGCCGCCCGCCTCTCGCAGCGTTACGGCGTTCCCGTTGAGCCCGTCATGCCCCCCAGGGCTGAAAACCTGAAACTCAGGGCCCCACGCATCAGCCCGCCCTCGTCCCTCGCCGCCATCTGCGCCACCGACGACCACGACCGCGCCGTCCACACCTACGGCCGCAGCTTCCGCGACCGCATCCGGGCCTACAACCTGCAGTTCCCCAATCCGCCAGACGTCGTCGCTCGTCCGACCACCGAGGACGAGGTCATCGCCGTCCTGGACTGGTGCTCCGCCAGCGGCCACGCCGCCATCCCCTACGGCGGCGGCAGCTCCACCGTCGCCGGCTTCGAGCCCCCCGACGGCTACGACGGCATCGTCACCATCGACCTCTCGGCTCTGGACCAAGTCCTCGAGGTCGACGACGTTTCCCGCGCCGCCCGCATCCAGGCGGGCGCCTACGGCCCAGGCCTCGAGGCGCAACTGCGCCCCCACGGCTTCACCCTGCGCCACTACCCCCAGAGCTTCGAATTCTCCTCCCTGGGCGGCTGGATCGCCACCCGGTCTGGCGGACACTACGCCACCAACCACACCCACATCGACGACTTCGTGGAGTCGGTGCGCATGGTCACGCCCACCGGCGTCTGGGAGTCCCGACGCCTCCCCGGCAGCGGTGCCGGCCCCAGCCCCGACCGCATGGCCATCGGCAGCGAGGGCATCCTGGGCATCATCACCGAGGCCTGGATGCGCATCCAGGGCCGTCCGCAGTACCGGGCCTCCGCCGGTGTCACCTATCCCGGCTTCATGGCCGGGGCCGAGGCCGCACGCCGCGTCGTCCAAGCCAAGCTCTGGCCCGCCAACTGCCGCCTGATCGACCCCGGAGGGGCTCGGGCCGCCGCGGGCATGGACGGCACCCGCGCTCTGCTCATCATCGGCTTCGAGTCTGACCAGCTTTCCCAGGACGACAACATCCGCCAGGCGGTAGCCATCGCCCGCGACGCCGGCGGCACCATCGACGAGGCCGACATCCGCATCTCCTCGCCCGGTAGCAGCGGCGACGAATCATCCTCCGGCGACACCGGCCGCCAGGGAGCGGTCGGCGCCTGGCGCAACGCCTTCCTCGGCGCCCCCTACCAGCGCAACATCACCACGGGCCTTGGGCTGGTCGCCGAGACGCTGGAGACTGCCATCACCTGGGACCGCTGGCCAGCCATGGACGAGATGGTCCGCGGCGCGCTGCAGGAAACGCTGGACCGGGTATGCGGCGGAGGGTCGGTCTCATGCCGCTTCACCCATGTGTACCCCGACGGCCCCGCGCCCTACTACACCTGGGAGGGCATGGGACGCCGCGGTGCCGAGCTGGAGATGTACGCCGAAATCAAGCAGGCCGCGTCCGACGCCATCATGGCCGCCGGAGGCACCATCACCCACCATCACGCCGTCGGCCGCCTCCACCGCCCCTGGTACGACCAGCAGCGCCCCGAGCCCTTCGCCCAGGCCCTGAAGGCCGCCAAGCGCGCCCTCGACCCCAACGGCGTCCTCAACCCCGGCCTACTGGTGGATGTTTAGGTAACGCTCGTAAAGTTGCCGACCACCATTTCTGCAAGATTACCCTTCATTCCCGCGTAGGCGGGAATCCAGGGGCCCTTGCTGCGAGCCAGCGTGCATAACCTGGAAATTATGGATTCCCGCTTACGCGGCGATGACTAAAGGACCCGTCATGCTCCACACCCGCTTCACCGAACTGCTCAACCTCGACTACCCCATCATGTCCGCGCCAATGAGCAACCACAGCGGCGGGCAGCTCGCCGCAGCGGTCTCGGAGGCCGGCGGCTTGGGCACCTTCGGCGGCACCAACGAATTCGGCCCCGTCTGGCTCCGGGAGCAGATCGCCTTTGTCCGCGGCCAGACGGACCGCCCCTTCGGCGTCGGGTTTATCACCCAGCTCATCGAGTACAACACCGCCAACATCGAGATCGCCCTCGAGGAGCGGGTGCCGGTGTTCATCTTCTCCTTCGCCGACCCCGACCCCTGGGTGGGTCGGGCGAAGGACGCCGGATCTGTCGCCATCTGCCAGGTGCAGTCCCTTGACCTGGCACAACAGGCGGTCGACGCCGGCGCCGACATCCTGCTGGCACAGGGCAACGAGGCCGGAGGCCACACCGGCGAGACCAACCTGCTGCCCCTGCTGGTCGATCTCGTCGAGCGCTACCCCAGCATTCCCGTGCTGGCCGCCGGGGGCATCACCAGCGGCCGCGCCCTGGCAGGGGCCATCGCCGCCGGAGCGGAGGGCGCATCCCTCGGCACGGCCTTCCTCGCCACCCCAGAGGCCGTCGAAGTCCCCGCCACATTCAAGGAGCGGATTGTGCAGTCCGACGGGCAGGACACCATCTTCACCCGCCTCTACGACCTGCTGGGCACCCGTCCCTGGCCCGACCGGATCGCGGGGCGCGTCTACCGCAACCGGCTGGTCCGCGAGTGGGACGGGCGCGATGCCGAGGTCCTGGCCAACCGCGAGGAACTGGCCTCCGATGTCGCCGCCGCCCGCGCCAGCGGCGACCCCGAGCTCTCTGCCGTCTACATGGGCCAGGGAGCGGGCCACATCGACGCCATCCGCCCTGCCGCCGAGGTCATGAACGACATCTGTTACGGCGCCGAGTCAATCCTGCGTCGTGTACCAGACCGGTTGAAGGAATAGGTTGCCTCTGTTGTATCGGATCCCTGGGATTTGAATCCTAATGCGACAACAAGTATCGCCACCTTGGCCTTAGCAGCGCTTTGTCCCTCCCCGAAGTGGCTGCCTCACTAAAAGACCAAGGCGCCGTTTACCTCAAAAAGGTCAAAACAGCTGCCACCCGAGCCCTATTATCATGGCAGTGACAGGAATTTCCGGGCCACGCCGGCCCGAATACTGTGCCGAAAATTGGGACGCGATTGCCCTGCTTGACAAACCTGTCGGCAAACTCGATTATCGAGAGCGCATTCGTCTTTCGACACGAACTGCAGGAGGCGGCGATGACCACTCTGGTATTGGGCGGCACCGGATTCATAGGGCGGCGAGCCGTGCGCCGGCTGGCCGAGAGAGGCGAGCGGGTGGCGGTGATGGACATCAACCCGTATGCCGTCTCCTACGAGGAGTTCGGCGACCTGGTGTCGGTGATGCGCGGTGACATCACCGAGTTCGAGGATGTGGTCAAGGCGGTACTGGCCTCCAGGCCCGACCGCATCATGAACCTGGCCTACCTGCTGGGCAGCGGCGACGACACTCCTCACTTCACCATGAAGCTGAACGTGCTGGGGATGGACAACTGCTTCGAGGCGGCCCGGGTATGCGGCGTCGACCGTGTGGTCTACGCCAGCTCGGTGGCGGTCAGCGGTCAGCAGAGCGCCTTCGGCGACCGGCTGGTCAACGAGGACGATCCGATGCACGGCACCAGCCAGTACGCCATGCACAAGCGGTTCAACGAGTTCCAGGCCCAGCAGTTCAACAGCGTCTACGGCATGAACATCACCGGTATCCGCCCGGCCAACGTGACCGGCCCGGACAAGGTGCGCGGCTCCACCGACCACGTGCGGTGCGTGGTACTCCCTGCGTCGGGGGAACCCGTGAGCTTCCCCAAAAGCGGCTTCATGCGCCTGCCCGTCCATGTGGAGGATGTTGCCGAGGCTTTCGTGCGAGTTACGCTGGCCGACTCCTGCGCTCACACCGTGTATAACACGGGCGGCATTCCCACCAGCATGGGCGACCTGGCCGACATCGTGCGCGGGTTCCTGCCCGACGCAGGTATCTCTTTTGAAGCGGATGGCGGGCGCGAGGAGTCGGGCAACTACCTGGTGGACAACAGTCGGCTCATGGACGAGTTCGAGCTGGAATACCCTTCGCTGGAGTTGTGGGTGCGAAGTATCATCAACGATGTCCGCGGCGAAGACGGTCTGCCGCCGGTCTAGACGACAGCCGATTTAATGCTTTCATCGGTTTCCGGGTGGTTTCGCGTATTCCCTGCTCTGCTGGGGCTGCTGTTACTGGCCACAGTGCTGTTCGCGGGGACAGCCTCGGCCAACGGTGCCGTCCGACTCGTGGTTATCGACGAAGTGGCTGGTCCCTACCTGCTGCGGGTGGGCGTGCTGCCGGGTGACCCCACCATCGGTCCGCTCCACGTCAGCACCTTGATCCAGGACGCCACCGGCGAGATTGCCGTGGACGACGCTACGGTGTTGGTGTCGATTGTCGGCCCTGGTTCAAACGCGCGAGCGCAGGCAGTGAACTCGCCGCAGGGCCCGCAGCTGTACGAAGCCAACCTGCTCCTGGACGCCCTGGGACAATGGTCGGTTACGCTGGACATCGACAGTTCCCTCGGGCCGGCCAGCCACACCTTCATTGTTCGGGCTTCGGACGAGGGCGGGTTCAACATCATGTTCATCATTGTCGCCATTGCTGCGGCGCTGGTGGTGGGCACCCTGGTGTGGTCTCAGCTCCAGCGCCGACGGAGGCTCAGCCGGGGGCGGTAGGTGGAGTCAGTTGTCACAATGAGGCAGGATATACTTACAGGATATACTTACAGGATAAAGTCTACCGGGGATATAGCTGATGCCATGAAGATCATTTACACCACGGAAGAAATACTGTCGAAACTTCCTGAAATTCTGAAGGCCGTCAGTGCAGGGGAGAGCATCACTGTCACCGAGCAGGGTGTGCCGGTGGCTGAGATTCGCCCGCTGCCCGAAGGACGCCGAGAACCGTACCCAAACGGTACCGACAAGCTGGACCAGCACATGGAGGAGATGCGCCGGCGCGGGGTGCTTGGCCCGTCTAACGGGCCGCGCAAGGAATTTCAGGGCTACTGAGCATATACCTGGCGCCTTGGAGCGATTCCTTGCCGAGCGAGAGTAGTGCCCACCGCCTACGTTGATGCTTCGGGGCTCATTGCGGTCGCTTTCGAAGAACCACGCGGCCCAGAATTTGAGGGCCGACTCTTGAGGGCCGACTCAATGAGTTTGACCGGTTGGTGTCAGCGAGGTTTCTTGAGGCGGAAGTCAGGTCAGCCTTTGCAAACCCAGAAAGAGGCAAGGAATTTAACCCAGACCTTCTGTCTGGTATGGAATAGATTCATCCCAATCGTCCGCTGACTCTCGAGATTGACGCCACCCTGACTGTGGGTTATCTACGAGGAGCCGATCTCTGGCACCTCGCAGTGGCGTTATTCACCTTCCCCGATCCCACTGAGATTGCCTTTCTGACTTTGGACATCCGGCAGCGGGCGGTTGCCTCCGCTTTGGGTTTTCGGGTGTAGCCTAGGGTGCCTGGCAGTGGCTCAAAATTAATAAGGCCCCGGCAGTTCTGCCGGGGCCTTCTTGTGTTCGTTATTGGTAGCGGGGGTTGGACTCGAACCAACGACCTTCGGGTTATGAGCCCGACGAGCTGCCACTGCTCCACCCCGCGATGTAGTAGAGAACACGCCGACCTGAAGAAAGTGTATGTTCCTGCGATACTTCTGATGGGTTTGAAGTTCTTTGCGTGGGTCAAGCCACTCGACTGGTTAGTACCGGTTTGCTGAAGTTGTTACCAACCTTACACATCCGGCCTATCAAGCAGATAGTCTCTCTGCAGTCTTACCCCCTAACTCAATAGGGGAGGGAGGCCTCATCTTGGGGGTAGCTTCGCGCTTAGATGCCTTCAGCGCTTATCAATACCAGACATGGCTACCCGGCGCTGCTCCTGGCGGAACAACCGGAACACCATAGGTCTGTCCCTTCCGGTCCTCTCGTACTAGGAAGAGGTTCCCTCAAGCCTCCTGCGCCTGCGGCGGATAGAGACCGAACTGTCTCACGACGTTCTGAACCCAACTCACGTACCCCTTTAACCGGCGAACAGCCGGACCCTTGGGACCGCCTTCAGCCCCAGGATGGGACGAGCCGACATCGAGGTGCCAAACCTCGCCGTCGATGTGAACTCTTGGGCGAGATAAGCCTGTTATCCCCGGGGTAGCTTTTATCCGATAAGCCACGGCCCTTCCACACGGTGCCGTAGGATCACTTTGCCCGACTTTCGTCCCTGCTCGACTTGTAGGTCTTGCAGTCAAGCCCCCTTATGCCAATGCGTTCTCTGGACGATTTCCATCCGTCCTGAGGGGACCTTTGGGCGCCTCCGTTACTTTTTAGGAGGCAACCGCCCCAGTTAAACTGCCCACCAGGCACTGTCCCCGCTATGCAGGTTAGAACCAAAAACTGACAAGGGTGGTATTTCAACGATGGCTCCACCCTGACTGGCGTCAGGGCTTCTCAGCCTCCCACCTATCCTACACATGACAGCTCCCAGCCCAATACCAGGCTACAGTAAAGCTCCACGGGGTCTTTTTGTCCTGCCGCAGGTCGCCCGCGTCTTCACGGGCACCGTAATTTCACCGAGCCCTCCGTCGAGACAATGGCCAAGTCGTTCAACCATTCATGCGGGTCGGAACTTACCCGACAAGGGACTTCGCTACCTTAGGACCGTTAGAGTTACGGCCGCCGTTCACCGGGGCTTCAGTTCGCAGCTTGCACCGCTCCCCTTAACCTTCCGGCACTGGGCAGGCGTCAGCCTGTATACGTAGGGTTTCCCCTTAGCACAGACCTGTGTTTTTGTTAAACAGTCGCCCGGCCTTCTTATCTGCGCCCCCAGAGCGCTCCACCAGCTAGTGGCTTCACCCACCGGGGGGCCCTTTCTCCCAAAGTTACAGGGCTCTTTTGTCTAGTTCCTTAACGGAGGTTATCTCGAACGCCTCGGGACTTTTATCCCAGCCCACCAGTGGCGGTTTGCGGTACGGTCGCCACAGTTCCATAACCACGAAGCTTTTCTGGTCGGTATGGCTTCAACAGGATTTCGTAACCCGTAGGTCCGATTTCCTCAACCCTCAGCTTTGCGCCGGAGTGGATTTGCCTGCCCCGGCTCGCCTACGGAAAAGGACACACCATGTCCAATGGGCATGCCCTGCCTAGCCTCCCGCATCCCTCCTTGGTTTTAAAGCGAAAAAATGGCGGTGCAGGAATATTAACCTGCTGTCCATCGCCTTCGGCGCTTGCCTACGGCTTAGGACCGACTAACCCTACGCCGATAAACGTTGCGTAGGAAACCTTGGGCTTTCGGCGTCAGGGATTTTCACCCTGATTCACGCTACTCATTCCGGGATTCTCACTTCCCCGCGCTCCAGCAAGCCTCACGACTCACCTTCATTGCCCGAGGAACGCTCCCCTACCATGCCCAGGCGGTATTCAAAGACTCCGGACCAGCTCTCGCGGGCCTGCCTCCGGCATCCGCCGCCC
This sequence comes from Dehalococcoidia bacterium, assembly GCA_965216065.1. Lineage (GTDB taxonomy): Bacteria > Chloroflexota > Dehalococcoidia > Lucifugimonadales > UBA3495 > VXOI01. The sequence goes on along the minus strand of CBDCFB010000001.1, from coordinate 555,798 downwards.
GAAGGCGGTTTCACCCATTGGCGGGCCGTTGTCGGCCGGACCATTATCCTTGCACCTGTACATCCACGGCTTCGGCGGCAGACTTAAGCCCCGTTACATTTTCGGCGCCGGACCCCTCGACCAGTGAGCTATTACGCACTCTTTAAAGGGTGGCTGCTTCTAAGCCAACCTCCTGGTTGTCTGGGGAACCCAACTTCCTTTCCCACTTAGTCTGCACTTGGGGGCCTTAGCCGGTGGTCTGGGCTGTTTCCCTTTCGACAATCGCACTTATCTGTGACTGTCTCACTCCCGGGCATCGGATAAACGGCATTGGTGGTTTGGTTGGGTTTGGTAAGCTCACGCCCCCTAGCCCATCCAGTGCCCTACCTCCGTCCACCTAACCCGAGGCTGCACCTAAATGCATTTCGGGGAGAACCAGCTATATCCGGGTTCGGTTGGCATTTCACCTCTACCCACAGCTCATCCCAAGCTTTTGTACTAGCCACGAGTTCGGTCCTCCAGTCCGTTTTATCGAACCTTCAACCTGGCCATGGGTAGCTCACCCGGTTTCGGGTCTAATACATGGAACTAGTCGCCCTATTCAGACTCGCTTTCGCTACGGCTCCGTAACTACAGTTACTTAACCTCGCTCCACACATTAAGTCCCCGGATCATTCTTCAATAGGCACGCCGCCACCCCGACGAATCGAGGCTACGACCTTCTGTAAGCTTACGGTTTCAGATCTATTTCACTCCCCGCTAGGGGTTCTTTTCACCTTTCCCTCACGGTACTGGTACGCTATCGGTGACCAAGGGTATTTAGCCTTGGAGGGTGGTCCCCCCGGATTCCCACAAGGTTTCCCGTGCCCCGTGGTACTCAGGAAATTCGCCAAGAGTCCGTTCCCTTTCGCCTACGGGGCTTTCACCCTCTCTGGCGGTCCTTCCCAGGTTCCTTCGACTAGAGAACGGATTTGTAACTCCTGCAGACCTGATGAGGCGGTCTCAGGCGACTCCTACAACCCCGATGCGACATAGGCCCTCATGCCGTTAGGTCGCACTGGTTTAGGCTGATCCCCGTTCGTTCGCCACTACTAGGGGAATCTCGGTTGATTTATTTTCCTCGGGGTACTTAGATGTTTCAGTTCCCCCACTTACCTCCCACCCGGGTTTAAATACGGGTGGGTTGACCGACTCAACACCGGTCAAGGTTTCCCCATTCGGGTATCCCCGGCTATGCCCGCTAGACGGCTCACCGAGGCTTAACGCAGCCTTGCCGCGCCCTTCATCGGCCCTTGGTCCCAAGGCATCCACCGTAAGCTCTTAATAACTTGACCCACGCAAGGAACTTCAAACCTTCCGGGGCCCTTGCCCCGGACTGCGACCCCGGCCTGAGCCGGAGTCTGATTGCGCCCGCTACGCTACGGTAACGCTTGCGGGCACACATGAAGATTTTGCAGGATTTTCTTCTGGTTGCGTATTCTCTTTTTAAGGTGCAGGCAAGAAAAAACGATTCGGGTTTACCCCGAACCGTTGTCCAGGTATCCCTGTGGGGTTCACCTATGTCAGGCGTTCTTTACCATCGATACGAATGCCTCACTTCTTGCACTCAGGGATTATAGACAGCCCCCTGAGCCCCGTCAAGGGGCAAACCGTCGCAATTTCTGAATTGCCGCCAGAATTGCCACCAGATGGCTGCGCTCCCAGCGTACGCAGCATTTACCCTGGCCAGAGAGCAGCGGCCGGCCCTAAAAGAACCTGGCTTTAAAAAACACGGAAGGCCGGCTCCTGGCCCAGCAGCAGCTGGCCCCCGTCGGCCATGGTCGTCTGGCGCACGAAGGCGTGGGCTGCAACGCTGTGGACATCCCGGAAGTACCTGTCTAGCGGCGAGGCCGAGTAGATCGAACTGGCCCCGGCCGCCGCATGGGCGCGGTCAACGGCATGCACAGATGCCGTCACCGCATGAGTGCAGGCCAGCCGCATTCCGGCCCGGAGTTCCAGTGGCAGCTTTTCCCCGGCCAGGACCAGCTCCCACACCAGGGCCGTGGTGTTGTACAGGTAGGCGCGGGCCGAGTCCACCGTGGCCTTGGCCATGCCCAGGTCGGCCTGCTTGTCGAAGGCGGTAGCCACCGGGCGCAGGTTGCGCCGGTCCACCTTGCCGCCGAACAGCTCCACTAAGGAGTCGACGGCCCCGTGGGCAGCGCCCAGGGCCACAGCGGAGAGCATGGGCACATTGAAGGCCGCGTAGCCGTAACGCCGGTCGGGCAGGGTCGCATCCTCGAGTAGCGAGTGCCGCTTGACGTGGCTGTCAGGCACGAAGACGCCGTCAATGGTGTAGTCGGTGCTGCCGGTTCCTCGCAGTCCGGAGGTGTACCAGGTGTCGAGAATCTCGCAGTCGGACGCCGGCAGGTGGAAGACACGCCACTGGGGGGCGCCGTTCTCGTCGGTTACGGGGCCGTTCCCGTCGTGAAGCCAAGCGCCCGTGGGCATCCAAGAGGCGTGGTGGCAGCCGCTGGCGAAGGGCCACTGGCCGCTGACCCGCCAGCCGCCATCGACGCGCAGGGCCTTCCCGTGGGGCACCAGTGTCCCGGCGATGACCGTTGGCTGGATGTCGCCGGGCCGGACTTCGGCGAAGATCTCGCGCCGTACTTCATCCGGGACCATCCGCACCGTCCAGTAGGAGGCGGTGGCCAGGATCATGGTCACCCACCCAACCGAGGGGCTGGCGCTGGAGAGGGTCTCGATGACCTTGGCGGCGGTTACCGGATCGGCAGCCATGCCGCCATGCTCCCTTCCGGTCAGCATGTGAAAGAACCCGGCGTCGGCCAGGCGGTTGGCCAGCCATCCAGGAAGACGCCGCGCTTCGTCGATGCCGCCTGCGGCCTCCCGTATCTCGGGAAGCATCTCCCCGGCGATGGCCAGCAAGTCGGGCGAGGACGTCGCCCTGGTGGGCCCTTTCGTGGTGCTCATTCCCGACCTCCCTGCTGGAGTATCCGGGGGCGTCCGGCCTCATCATCGTCTGAACTGCGATTCGTATGATTCCTGGATTGCCATGATTTAATCACGGCAATCAAATCAATCCCACGAATTACAGTTCAGACGGGGGTAAGGGATGTATTGCCGGGGTGGCCGGGCCGCTATCGTCCCTTGAAAACCGCTGGTCGCTTTTCGAGGAAGGCCTGCACCGCTTCCTTGTGGTCCTCGGTCTTGCGGGCCTGGGCCTGGGCCACGTGGGCCAAATCGAGGCTCTCCTCGAAGCCCATGTCCATGCTGCGATGCACCAGGTACTTGGTCAGGGCATGCGACTGGGTCGGGCCCTTGGCCAGCCGGGTGGCCAACTCCATGGACGCCTCCATCAGCTGGTCGTTGGGCACCACCTGGCTGGCGATGCCCAGCCGGTAGGCTTCGTTGCCGTCGATGCGGTCCCCGGTGTACTGGAGCAGAAGGGTGTTGCTCATGCCGATGAGCCGGGGCAGCTGCCAGCAGGAGCCGTCGCCGGGGATCAGGCCCATGCGGGAGAAGGCCTCGGAGAAGATGGCGCCCTCGGCGGCGATGCGTATGTCGCAGGCAAGGGCCACGCCCATGCCGACGCCCATGGCGTGGCCGTTGACGGCGGCGATGGACGGCTTCTGCAGCTTGTGGATGCGCAGCGGCACGAGTGGCGCGCCTCCAGCGTACTCCACACGGTCATCGCGGTTGGCGAAGCGGGACTCCATCTTGCCCCAGGGCAGCGGTTCCGGCTCGACGCCGGCAGCCTCGGCTTCTTGGATATTCCGGTTGAAGTTGCGCACGTTGGCGCCTGAGGAAAAGGACGGTTCGGTACCGGTGATCAGCAGCACGCGGCACTCGGGGTCATCCTCGAAGCGGTCCAGCTCTGCCCGGATTTCGGATGACATCTCCGGTCCCAGCGCGTTTCGGGTGGGCGGGTCGTGCATGGTCAGCACCAGCACGCCGTCGCGGTTTTCGGTCTTGATGAATTCGTAGGCCATCAGCTCTCGCCCCATGTATTATTTAGAGGTGGAGTTGTTTCGAGTTCCGCGCCGGCATGCCCTGCGGTGGCATGGACTTGCCGAAGCCCATATAATCCCGAAACAACGGCAGCTCGCCGGGTCTACCCCGGCGCGTCGCCATCTTGCAGGTTAGCATACGCCCAGAGAGTCTCACAACACAGCCGAGCCGGGCCCGCGGAGGCCGGCACGAGCGAGAAGGAGCGCCGCAATGCAGCAGGGAAGCATAACCAATCTACACATAGCCCGGGTCAAGGAAACGCCGTCCGATCCAGTCCAGGATGCCACCGCCATTTCCGGCATGGGGCTGGAGGGCGACCGGAGTTGCCGCCAGGGCAACATGCGCCAGGTGCTGATCATGGACAACGAGACCCTGGGTGGGTTTGGGCTGGCGCCAGGGCAAATCAAGGAGAACATCACCGTCAGCGGCCTTGACCTGTCCCAGACCGTGGCTGGCAACGTGGTCTTCATCGGCGACGAGGTGACCATGGAGATCGTCGGCGAGTGCGAGCCCTGCGGCAAGATGGACGCCATCCGCCAAGGCCTGCAGGCCGAGCTGAACCACCGCCGCGGCATGCTCTGCACGGTGATCAACGGCGGCCCCATCAAGGTCGGCGACAGCATCCGCGTCGAGCCGTAGGGCATACTTCAATCCGTGCTGATTGAAGGAGAGCTACGGTGAAGTCCTACACCTTTCAGGTGGAGTTGGAACCCGACGGGAAGGGATGGCACATCTTCTTTCCCGATTGGGAGGAGATAGGCGCTTCCACTTGGGGATCAACCCAAGAGGAAGCGTTTGTTTACATTCGTGAAGTCCTCGAAATGATAATCGAAGAGTTCGAGGAAGAAGGAACCCCGCTCCCTGCCAGCGGAACCGAGGAGACGGCCAACGGGATTCAGGTCTCGGTCGCCGCGTGAAAAGCATCCATTACCCGCGCCTCACGTCGTCAAAAGCACGTTTGGCCGTCAGGGTGGTAGTTGCGGAGGGATTTCGCAAGCCTGGCGAAAAATACGACCGCTGACCAGAGGCGGCTGGGGCTACTGTAAGGCCGGGAGGGAAACACTTTCCCGGCCTTTTCCTGTCGCTGTAAAATGTATCGTAGGCCTTCCTGAAAGGTTGGCGTCATTCCGATTCTGACAGCGGAGCAGAAGATGGCAAACCTGTACTACGACAACTCGCGGGGCGGGTCCTACTCGCAGCAGACGGCGGACGCGATCTTCACCGGCGCCATGACCCGGCTGTACGGCTGGGTCGCCCTCGGGGTGGTTACCACCGGGGCCGTGGCATGGATCAGCCACCAGGCAGGCGCCCTCGAGAGCATCATCGACAACTTCGGGATGATCGGTTATTTCATCCTGCTGGGCGTGTGGATCGCCTTCATCTTTGGCCTGAGCTTCCTCGCCCACCGCGTACCCCCGGCGGTGGCCGGAGGCGCCTACCTGGTCTTCACCGCCATCACCGGCCTGATGATCTCGACGATCTTCTGGGAATACACCGGCGACACGATCATCCTGGCCTTCGCCCTGACCACCGGCGTTTTCGCGGTGATGAGCGTCATCGGCTACACCACGAAGCGCGACCTGTCCAGCCTGGGCGCGATGTGCATGATCGGCCTGTTCGGGGTCATCATCGCGGGGGTGGTCAACTGGTTCATCGGCTCGAACGCGCTGTCGTGGATAATAACGGTGGTCGCTCTGCCCATATTCCTCGGCCTCACCGTCTACCAGACCAAGCAGGTGAAGGAACTCGCACTGGAGGCAGCGGCGCGGGGCGATGAACGGGCCGCCAGCCAGATAGCCATCATGGGCGCGGTCGGCCTGTACGTGGTCTTCCTCAACATCTTCCTGATCCTGCTGAGGATCCTGGACATATTCAGCGGCGACTAGGGGTCCGGGGGAGCACCCCGAGAATGACGCAGGGGCGCACAATCGTGCGCCCCTGCGTTTTTCCAGCCCGTCCGGAGTGTCGGGAGCTAGCCCTTGGTCGCGACCAAGGTGCTTCGCACCAGCTCGGCGACGTTGGTGACCTCGGGGATGTCGGACCAGGCCTGCACGGCGCGGTTGACGTCGCCGTCGTTCAGGACGAGGGCGACGTTCTCCTCGAACTTGGCCCTGATGCTGTCGAAGCCCCACGGGTTCTTCTGGCTGCCCAGGATGTCGGCACGGCCCGTGGTGTGCTCCAGGACACGGCCGTCCTTGAGTGTGATCCTGACCTTCAGGCCGTCTTCGGAGTTGGTCAGCAGCTCCTCGGACTTGGCCATGACGCGAGTGCGAACCTTGTCCATGACCTCGCCCATGGTCGGGTCGTCAATCTTCTCCTGTGTGAAGGTATCGATCTTGACCTCGCCGTCCACCAGGGCGGCGGCGACATTGTACTTGGCGCTGAACTTGCCCTTCAGGTCGTCGTCAGGCTCCTGGTAGAGCATCACCACCGAGTAGTAGGACTGGTCGACCTCGGCGTTGACCACATCGTCGAAGGTGAAGTCGTTGTCGCGCATCAGGCTGAACAGGCTGTCCAGCATGGCGTGATTGCCACCGCAGCAGGGGTACTTCTTGATAATCAGCGCGTCCTGGGTGCGGAAGGGCTGGCCGAGATTGTTGGCCATCTCGTCCAAGTCGTAGATTCCGGGACCGAGGACGGTGTTGGCGAAACCGAAGGGGTGCTCAACAACCTGGTCGCCGGCAGTCAGCCCGGCCTGGGCCAGCTGCACTGCGGTCACGCCGTCGCGGCCGGTGAGGCCGGCGTGCAGGGGCTTGGTCATGGTGCCAAAGTTGTGGATCAGGCCAGAGGCCATGGATCCGGCGATGCCCAGCGCAGTGATCGTCTGCTCCTCGTCCAGCTTGAGTAGCTTGGCGCAGGCGGCGGCGCAGGCCAGGCGACCAATGACGGCGGTGCTGTGGAATCCCCGGTCCATCTGCTTGTACTTGGTGGTGTGCTGCAGGGCCAAGCCGACCTCGCAACCGACGACATAGGCCTCCAGCAGGTCGCGGCCGGTGGCGTCGGTCTGCTCGCCGATGGCCAGCAGTGCCGGGAAGATGGCGACGGTCGGGTGGCCGAAGCCGCCGAAGTCGTCGTAGTCCAGGGCGTGGCCCATGGTGCCGTTGGCCAGGGCGGCGTTGGCCAGCGTGGTCTGGCTGCCGCCGGAGAGGACGGTGGCCTCGGGGACGGCGCCCTGGTCGTTCACGTACTTCTGGATGATCTGGCCCACCGGCTGCACCGACCCGGCCAGGATGACCCCCAGCAGGTCGAAGCAGGACTCGTTGGCGACGCGGATGGCGTCGGGCGGTATGTCCTCGTAGTTGGTGTTGACGACCCACCTTGCGATGGTCTCGGTAGCGCCCATGGCGGTTTCCTCCATTAGTCGATTTGAAGCGGTTGAAGCGGCCCTCCGCGCTTTGGGCGACATTATATCCGGTCGGTGCCGGGCGGCAAGCGGGGACCGGGCGATCAAGCAGTTGGTCTAATCGACAAATCCAGGGGCGCGGAATCCCGTGATTCCGCCAGACGTTGACCCGGACGGGAAGGTTCCAGAAAAGTTGCGGATTCGTAGAAATCATCCAGCGCGACGAACACGCCATTGTCCTGCGCCCACTGGCGCATTCTCTGGTTGCAGGAGTGAGCCCAGGACAGAATTTCTACTCGCCAGCCCCGGTTGTGCATCCGTTCCAAGGTTCTATGAAACCCTGCTCCTTCCAGATAGCCGACGCCGTCTCCGGTCAACATGACTATAATTCCGGGTGTGCCGTTGTAATCGAGGGCGTCCTCCAGCATTCGTAACTGCAGCACCCGGTCCGGCATTTCCTGCTCGCCTGATCCGAAGTTGCCCCGATCGAACAGATGGACTTCTACACCCTGTCCCTCCAAGCGATTCCACAGATGCCGCATCTCCGGTGGAGCCGAGCCGGCGGCGTACGCCCTCTCTACCGGCCGATCGGCATGGGCCAGGCGGAGCATGTTGGCGAAGTTGATGCGCACTCGATATCGGGCATCGGGACCGTTGTTGCGCTCTTCGGCAATACGCTGTGCTTCGTGGAATATATTGGAGTTGTCCCAGTAGATGAAAACCTTGTCCATCGATGTAACAGGCCCCTGTGAATTATGAGGGTATTGTTATTTCTGATGCGGGGTTGGGTGAATTAGCAGGCTGAGAGCGGTGCATGTTTCAGTCTAACATGATGCCGTCTTTGCGTCGGCGGAATGCCGCTAGTCATCACGGCCACCTGTCGGTCTTCCCCAGCCGTGTGGTTAAATGGGAAGGCCATGATTGTTCTTCGATTGCTGGGGCAGGCGTTCACGATCCTGCGGGTGCTGGTCAGCGACTTCTACTACCAGTGGGCCATGATCTACGCCCGCTGGGGCCAGCCCACCCGGGCTCTGTGGTACTTCAACCGGTCGGTGACCATGAACCGCGGCGGCACCAAGGCCTACTACAACCGGGGGCTGCTGTTCCTGGCCATTGGATCTCCCGAGCGGGCCCTCGGCGACTTCTCGATGGTTATCCAGAACAACCCGGGCCACTTGGATGCCCGGATCAGCCGGAGCGTTGTGTATACTCTCACCGGCAGGCACGAGCAGGCCCTGAACGACTTGGAGAGGGCGGTGGAATTGGGAGCCGACCGGGAGGTCCTGGAGCAGAACCTGTCCGACGCCAGGGTTAGAGCGGGGGTCTAAAGCCGCTATTTCCGGTGTCGGGTTCCCGTGCGAGCACGCAGCCAGGAGATCGAGGAGACAGTAGAAAGTTGCCGGGCGTACTGCAAAAGTTGGGACGCTTCCTGCCGGGGGCCATGGGCAAGCCCGAAGCCGAGCGCTGGTATGACTACGGCGTCAACCAGCAACGGAGGGGCAACCTGGAGGAGGCGGTGCGGGCCTACACCGAGGCCTTGCAGCTGGACCCCGAGCTGGCCACGGCGTACAGCAACCGGGGCTCCGCCTATCTGAACCTGGGCAAGCCGGAACTGGCCATCGCCGACGCTGACGAGTCTATCAAGAGGAAACCACGCCAGCCGGTGGCGTACAGCATCCGGGGAAACGCGCATCACTCCATGGGAAACCACGACGAGGCGGTGCAGGACCTGTCCCGGGCCATCAGGATAAATACCCGCTTCGCCGGCTTCTTCAGCGACAGGGGGGCGGCCCACCGGGCGGCGGGTCGCCTGGGCCCGGCCATCGACGACTTCTCCCAGGCCATCCGGCTGGAGAAACGCTTCCCCGTGCCCTACAACAACCGGGCCGACGCCTACATCGCCACGGGCGCCCTCGACTGGGCCATCAAGGACCTGAACGAGGCCCTCAAACTGGAGCCGAGCTTCGCCGTGGCCTACGTGAACCGGGCCACGGCCAACGCGATGCTAGGGAAGCATGACGAGGTGCGCCGTGATGTCAACGTCGCGGTGGGACTGGGCATCGACCGCCAGGCGCTTGAAGACATGATCAAGGAGATCCGGCCGCAGCGCCGGCGCAGGGCTCAAAGATCCTGATTCGTTTTCTTTTTGGCAGGAAACCAATGTCTTACAGCCAGGAACTCCTAAAGCGAATCACTGTCCGCGCTGACGTTTTTGGCGGAAAGCCTATCATTCGCGATATGCGCATCTCGGTGGAACTGATACTCAGCCTGCTGAGCCAGGGAGTCACGCCAGAAGACATCCTGGATGACTATCCCAGGTTGGAATCAGAGGATATTCGCGCCTGCATCGCATACGCTCACGCGGTGATTGCGGGTGATTCCCTTGCTGCCATATTCGTTTCGACGTCGTGAGGTTCCTTACAGACGGGTGCGTGGGGCGCTGGCTGGCGCAATGGCTCAGCGAAAATGGCCATGATGTGGTGGAAGCCGACATGCTGGGGCCTGACCCCGAAGACATGGCCTTGCTGCAGTTGGCAGTGTCTTCAAATCGCATACTGATTACCCTGGACACGGACTTCGGGGAATTGATCTTTCGACGGGGCCAAGGTCACGCGGGGCTTGTTCGTATTCCGGAAGTACCTGTTGACCAGCGCATCGCGCTCTTGGACGAAATAATTCATCGTTACGAAGCGACTCTGGAAGGCCGTGCAATCATTACGATAAAATGCGGACGCGTCCGCATTTCTCGCCTTCCTGTAGACTGAGCGAATCACCGGCGGTATTCCAGAAAGGGAGACAGAACGCCATGCCCGCATTTTCCATCAACGCTGAACGCCTGAACCGCACCCTCGACGAGCTGGGGAAGTTCGGCGAGACGCCGGAGGGGATGGATCGCCTGGCCTTCTCGCCGGCCGACGTGGAGAGCCGCGAGTACACCATGGGCCTGATGCGTGAGGCGGGCCTGGAGGTCCGCATCGACACAGGGGGCAACATCATCGGGCGGAAGGCCGGCACCGATGGCTCCCTTCCCGCCATCGCCATGGGTTCCCACACCGACACGGTGCCCCTGGGCGGCAAGTACGACGGCGCCCTCGGCGTTATGGCCGCCATCGAGGTGATAAAGACGCTGGCGGAGAACGGGCACACCGCCCGCCATCCCGTCGAGGCGATCGTTTTCACCAACGAGGAGGGCACCCGCTTCCACCGCTGGCTCATCGGCAGCCGGGCCATGGCCGGGATGCTGGAGCCGGAGGACCTGGCGGCCGTGGACGCCGAGGGCGTGTCCCTGGCCGAACGCATGGCGGACATCGGCGGCGACCTGCCGCGGGTGGACGAGGCCGCCCGCAAGACGGGCGAGCTGGTGGCTTACTTCGAGCTGCACATAGAGCAGGGGCCGTACCTGTACCGCTCCGGCACGCCCATCGGCGTCGTCACCGGCATCACCGGCCGGGGGGTCTTCGAGATGGACATCACCGGAATGTCCAACCACGCGGGCACCACCCCCATGGGCGAGCGGCGCGACGCTTTGGTGGCGGCTTCGAAGATCGTGGTGCAGGTGCAGAAGATGGCCGCCGAGGACGAGATCTGCCGCGTCGCCACCGCCGGTGCCCTGGACGTTCTGCCCAACGCCGTTAACGTGGTGCCGGGCCGCGCCACCGTCGGCGTGGAGTTCCGTGATCTGGACATGGATGCGCTGGCCGCCGCCGAGCGTGAGCTCACCCGGATGGCAGGGGAGGCAGAGGAGCAGGACGGGGTCGAAATCACCATCAACCGCCACCGCTTCACCGACGCCGTGCCCATCACGCCGGGCATGCAGGCTTGGGTGGGAGAGGCCGCAGAGCGGGCCGGGTTCACTTGGGAGCGGGTGCCCAGCGGTGCGGGCCACGACGCCCAGGCCATCGCCACCATCGCGCCGATGGCCATGGTGTTCGTGCCCAGCGTCGGCGGCATCAGCCACGCCATCGAGGAGTACTCGTCGCCAGAGGACTGCGCCAACGGGGCCCAGGTGCTCCTGGAGTTGCTGCTCCTGGCTGACGAGCGGTTGTGAGCCACGAGACCATCCCGAAGAATAGCGGAGCACCCTGCCGGCGATAGCGTTCACATTTAGGTGGTTTGCCACCCTGTGATCCGTCATTCCCGCTTTCGCGGGAATCCAGTGGTGTTGCGGTTGAAGGACGGAAAGCCACCTCAATCACCTGAACTGGAACGCACCCCTGCGTTGACAGCGTCGGCAAACTGCCGGACTATTGCTTCCGCATAGACTCGTACGGGCACGGAGCTTGTGAGGGTAAGCCGTTTGGAAGTACGGCTGGACAGGGACTGCCGGAAGCGGCTGGATGAACTGGCGGAGATAGTCAGGCAGGTCATGGCCGGGTCGAATGATCAGGTGCTGCGGGAACGGCGCCGCCAAGCGGCCGAGGAACTGATCGCCATGAAAGCGGAGGTCCCGCCGGACCCCGAGGAGCTAGCCCGGTTGTTGGGAACCGCTCATGACACCTGTGGCATTCGTTGACACCAACATCCCGAACTGTCACGAGCATCGCCCCCCAATAAGCTTTTAATAAGGAAACACCATCGTGAAACTGAGCGGCAGATACGAGATCAGCGCCCCCCGGGAGACGGTCTGGAGTACCATCACTGAGCCGGCGTCGCTGCAGGGCTGCATCCCCGGGTGCCAGAAGCTGGAGGATGTGGGCGACGGCAACTACGAGGCCTCCATCAGCGCTTCACTGGGGCCGGTCCGGGGCAGCTTCAGCGCCAAGGTGTCCATCCGGGACTGGAATCCCTATGAGTCGTACAGGATGATCGTCTCCGCCAACGGGACTCCGGGATTCGTCAACGGCGAGTGCTTCGTCACGCTCAACGAGGATGGCGGCGTCACCACCGTAAGCGTCGACGGCGACGGGCAGGCGGGGGGTCTGCTGGCCCGGGTGGGGCAGCGGATGATGGAGAGCGCAGGCCGTACCATGATGGACCGTTTCTTCAACTGCCTGGCCGAGGCGGCCACGAAGAGCTGACCCTCCTCTATGACTCCCTCTCCCTTAAGGGAGAGGGCTGGGGTGAGGGTGAAATCCTCGCTAACTAACACCTCTGGACTCTTCCAGAGCGTCTGCGACAAAGACTAATCACCTAGGAGGTACCCGATGGAACGCAGGATTCCAACCAAGGATGAGGTTCTGTCCTATCTGAAGGACGACCGCAACTGGGGGCGCTGGGGCGATGACGACCAGCTCGGCGCCGTGAACATGATCACCCCGGAAAAGCGAATCGAGGCGGCCGGGCTGGTGAAGACGGGGCAGGCCATTTCACTGAGCCGCGACTTTCCCGTGATACCGGCACCCAACAACCCGACTCCGGCCATTCACTACATGAAAAAGGTCTACCGCAGCCCCACCGCCGGGTTCTCCGCCGACTACTACGGCATCTCCTACCACGGCACTGCCACCACCCACCTCGATGCCCTCTGCCATGTGTGGGACGAGAACGGGATGTGGAACGGGCGCAATCCCGACGAGCAGATCACCATGGACGGCGCGCAGTGGGGCGCGGTTCACCACTGGAACCAGGGCCTGATCACCCGCGGCGTGCTGCTGGATGTGCCCAAGCACCGGGGCGGGACCTATGTCACCATGGACACGCCCATCCACGGATGGGAACTGGAGGACATCGCCAAGGAGCAGGGGATCGAGATGCGCCCCGGCGACGCGCTCCTGGTCTACGGCGGCCGCGAGATCTGGAACGCCGACGGCAATCCGATCTGGGGCAGCAACCCGCTGGAACGCCCGGGCCTGCACATGAGTTGCCTGCCGTTCATCAAGCAGTCGGATGTCTGCCTGCTGGGCTGGGACATGATGGACCACACGCCCAACGGGTACGAGCTCTCGTGGGCGGTGCACGGCTCCATCTTCGCCTACGGCATAGGCCTGCTGGACAACGCACTGCTGCAGCCGCTGGCGGAGGCCTGCGCAGCTGAGGGCCGCTACGAGTTCATGATAACCATCAACCCGCTGCGGGTGGTGGGCGGCACCGGGTCGCCGGTCAACCCTGTGGCCATCCTGTAGTTCGAGAGTCCCTTCCCTTTCCCCAAAGGGGAAAGGAATACAGATCAATGTCAGGGGAAACAAACAGGGGCAGGTTTCACGCCTGCCCCTGATGCGTTTCCACATTTTTCTGGGTTACTCGGATTCCGGCTCCGTGCCCTCGTAAAGAGAATTCAAGAAGGACTTTACCTCGTGGCAGTTCCGGCACTCGCCCCGGCTGTAGCGGCCGTTGGCCGGCTCGATGACCCAGTGGTGCCGGCAGACTGGGGCTTCCTCCAAGGCCACGGGTCCGTCCTGCGCCCTATTCATTACCATGTCTCCCCTCCTCATTCACACAGTTGGAAAACGGAAAAATATTGCGTGGCGGGCACTGGAGTAGTCCAGAATACCCGCCACTTAAACGCTAGCCGCAGCCAGCTCACGGAGTCAACAATTTTGGCGCATCTCTTTGACTTTTTTAGAAATTCGCCAACACAAGTAGACTGGCCGCATCAAGCGGCCAGGTCCAGCCTGACCTCCTCCGGCGGGCCAGAGGCAGTCGCGGCCTTGACCCCCTCTGCCACCTGCTGGGACGCAGCGGTGACATCAAAATACCGGCCGCACTGGATGCAGGACAGGTACGCTCCGTGGATATCGCTTCCGGCGTAGAGGTCTCCGTGGCACTTGGGGCAACCGCGCAATTTGATCATTGGTATCCTCCTTCTGCTGTTCTCTGCCGTCGAGTTGGTAAGACAGAACAGATATTATAGCTGGAAACCTTACAAGAATGTTACGAATTGCATACAACTTTTGGGCTTCTTGCCGACTGTGGCCGCGGGCCGTAGAATGCCGGAAAGCTGGAGAAGGCAGGCCATTTGCTGCGTGGGCGGGAACGGGCCGCCGGTTGAGAAGAAGAGGAGAACGAGATGGCAGGACTGAACCACCCCCTGGAGAACGTGAGAGTCATCGACCTGGGGCGCCACCAGGCGGGGCCACGCTGCGCCCAGGTCCTGGCCCGCATGGGCGCCGAGGTCATCAAGGTGGAGAGACTGGGCGGCGAGGAGACCAGATACCACGGTCCATGGGTCAAGAAGCAGTCCTCCTACTGGGTCCAGTACAACTCGGGCAAGAAGTCCCTCTCCATCGACCTCCGCAAGGAGGAGGGCAAGGACGTCCTGCGGGAACTGGTCAAGGTCTCAGACGTGGTGGTCCAGAATTTCAGGCCCGGCACCATCGAGAAGATGGGCTTCGGCTACGAGACACTGAAGGAACTGAACCCCCGCATCATCATGGTGAACGTGTCAGCCTACGGGCAGTTCGGGCCCTACCGGGACAACATCGGCTACGACCCCATCGGCCAGACCATGTCGGGCATCACCATGGTGACGGGAGAGGAGGGGATGCCGCCCATCCGGACGGGGGTGCCGATCATCGACCGGATCACGGCGCTGCACGCGGCCATAGGGACGCTGGCGGCGCTCCACGAGCGGGAGGTCTCGGGTGAGGGGCAGTCCATGGACGTCTGCTTGGCGGACACCGGGTACTCCATGACCGAGATACCCATCACCGCCTACCACGGGACGAAGATACCGCCCAAGCGCGGAGAGAGCACCGCTCCTCCCTCGGGGATCTACCCCTGCCGGGAGGGCTGGGTCTTGATATCGGCGGGAGACCAGCACCACTGGCACCGGGTGTGCAACGCCCTGGGCAGGCCGGAGTGGCTGGAGGACCCCCGGTTCAACACGAGGCACGAGCGCCTGGCCAACGCGGAACTGGTGAACCAGGCGATACGGGAACTGCTGGCCGACCGGACCATGGAGCAGGCGATAGCGCACTTCACGGAACACGACGTGGTGGCGGCGCCGGTGAACACGATACCGCAGGCTGCGGAGGACCCGCACCCGTGGGAGCGGCGTGCGATGGTGGAGGTGCCTGACTTCCTGGCCGGTGAGATTGCGGTGTCGGGGGATTACTGGCACTTCTCGCGGACGCCGGTGAACATCGGGAGCACGCCGCAGGTTGGGGAGCACAACGAGGAGGTGCTCTCGGGCATCCTCGGCTACAGCGAGGAGCAGATCGAGTCCTTCCGGGACGGCCGGGTCATCTCCGAAGAACACTACTACGACGATATCCCCGGGTAGGGAGTTTCCACCTCACAGCAGGGCTGAGGGCGCCGGGGCGGGTTCACACCCGCCCCGTCCGGATGTAGTGAGAGTGATCACTTACGCCACAATCGAGTCCGGGGCGACGGAATTACGCGGCGTGGCAGAGAAACGGGGCGGCGGAAAGCCGGACATGCCGGAGAGGCTGCTCTGGAAGCTCTGGAAACGCCGCGCCGCCCGCCAGGCGGAATTCCGAACCGGCACGGGGAAGCGCGTCCGGGTGTTGTACCCAGGGCGCACCGGCACCTCCGCCGGGCCCGACTTCCGCGACGCCCTGATGGATGTTGAGGGCCTGGGGCTGGTCCGCGGCGATGTGGAGATCCACCGGCGCCAGCGGGACTGGGATTCCCACGGCCACGGCGATGACCCCAACTACAACGGGGTCGTGCTGCATGGCGCTCTGGACGTGGACGATCCGGAAACCGCGCTGCACAGCGGGACTTCCGCGCAGGTGGTTTCCCTTTCGCAACTTCTGGATGATGTGGATGATGCCGGCGAGCCCGGTCCAGATGCCCCCGCAGGCAACGGAGTAGCCTCCAGCCTGTGGGAGTTACTGGAGGGGCACGGATATTCCCGTCCCCGCAGCGCTCAGGAGGCCGGCGCCCTGCTGGATCGGGCCGGGGACGAGCGGTTCCAGCGCAAGGCGGCCACGCTGGGAAGGTTTGCCGCGGAGCAGGGGCCGGAGCAGGCCATGTACGAGGCCCTGATGGAGGGGTTGGGATACCGGCACAACCAGCAGCCATTCGTCAAGCTGGCGCAGGCCGCTCCGATTGACGCGCTGCGCCGGGCGACGCTGCCTGTCCTGGCTGAACAGCGTCCGATGGTGCTGCGCCACTGGTTGATGGCCGTGTCCGCGCTGTCCGAAAATGGAGAGGCCGTCAAGCACCTTCCCGGCGGGGTGGGTCCGGCCATGGAGCGGAAGGAGTGGCACCTGTTCCGGGTGCGGCCGTCAAACCATCCCTCGGCACGGGTCGAGGGTGCGGCAGTGCTGGTGGCGAGGTTTATCGAGCCGGGTCTGGTGCAGGGCCTGGGACAGGCGTCAACCTCACCGAAGCAACTCGTCGCCGCACTGGCCGTCGAGTCCGGCAAGGGAGGTACTGCTCCGGTGGGCACCGGAAGAGCGCGGGACCTGGCAGTCAACGTCGTGCTGCCCCTGCTGCACGCCATGGAGGGAGGGGCGGAGTCCAGGTACCTGGACCTCTTCCGCAGCTTCCCCAAGCTGCAGGGCAACGAGGTCACCAGGGAGATGGCGGAGCAGCTGCTGCCCGGCGAATCGCCAGGGGTGGTGAACAGTGCGCGCCGCCAGCAGGGGCTGCTGCATCTCGCCGCACTGCTGAGGGGCAGCCGGTGATCCCTGTAGGGCCTTGGAGCCATTCGCAAAGGGGCGGGTTTCAAACCCGCCCCTTCTGATCTGATGCTCTTCCGGATTCCTGGACGCTAGTCAGGCTCGGCCAAGGGAATGGCCAAGGAGGTGCGCATACCCGCAAAGGGGGAGCGGGCGATGTGGCCATGGCCGGAGAGGTCCTCCGCCACCAGGATGTCCCCCGGTTCCAGCTGCGCCTTGGAGCCGTCGGCGCACTCGAACTCGGCGGTGCCCTCCAGGTTGACCACATACTGTCGCCGCGGGGCCTGGTGGTAGTCGGAGAAGTTGGGGGCCTCGCGGCGGTTGATGTTGATGTCGCCAGTGCCCACCCGGTTCACGATGCCCTGCATCTCTTCGAACGGGACCTCTTCAAAGTGGGACTCGCCGTCATCGCCGGCGAAAACGCGGATAATCTTCAAAGCAATTCTCCCAGAAAGTGTATTAAACGCCGAGTGCGTCGAGTATTCATTCGTCCTTTCGGCGCTCTTGGCTAATTCAGCGGTGAAATTAGTCAGCCGGCCAAGGGCACTGCCAGCAGGACTCGAGGCTCGTCACCCAGGCCCCGGGCGATGTGCCCGTGCCCGGTCAGGTCCTCGGCAACGAGTATGTCGCCGGGGCCCATCTGGTACTTCGTGCCGTCGGCGCACTCGAACTCCGACTGGCCGCTGAGGCCAACCACGTACTGGCGCCGCGGAGCGGTGTGGTAGTCGGAGAAGGAGGGAGACGGCCGTTCGTTGAGCTGCACATCGCCGCCGCCCTTGTGCCTGGAAATCTCGGCGAACTCCTCGAGTGTGACCACCTGGAAGTGGGACTCACCGTCGTCGCCGGAATAGACGCGGACTATGTTCATGTCGTTTCTCCTGATAGTCAGTTGTAGGGACAACCCTTGCGGTTGCCCTTGGTGCCTGCGTTACGCCAAGCCGGGCGCCCACAAGGGACGCCCCTGCAGTGGGCCTCGGCGGTGAAATTACTGGTCAGCCAGGGGAATGGTGGCGGTGATGCACCGGCCGCCGCCGATGCTGCGGGTGGTGTGGCCCTTCCCGGTGGTGTCCTCGACCAAGCGGGCGTCGCCGGGGCCGAACTGGTGCACCGAGCCGTCGCCCAGGCCAATCTCGATGCCTCCCTGGACGCAGATCACGTACTGGCGACGCGGCGCCGGGTGCCAGTCGATGAAGTGGCCCGAGTCCCGCTCGGAGAAGGAGATGGTGGTGACATTGCGGGGGTTGCTCAGCTCGGGGTGGTCGGCGATGCTCTGCTCCTCGATGTGGGTCTGGTCGTCGTCGCCGGTGTACATCCGGTAGATTCCCATGTTCGGCTCCTTAAAGTATCTAATCTGATGACGGGTTCCCTCTCTCTCCGGGAGAGGGTTAGGGTGAGGGCGTCCTCCCGCCTCGAATCAGGCCAGCGGGATGACCGCGCTGATGCTGGGGGTGTCGCCGGGCACGCGGGTGATGTGACCCTGGCCGGTCAGATCTTCGACAAGCCGGGCGTCGCCGGGGTTGAAGGTGTGCTTGGTGCCGTCGCCCAGCTCGATCTCGATGTTGCCCGAGAGCGAGATGATGTACTGCCTCCGCGGTGCCGGGTGCCAGTCGATGAAGTGCCCCGGCTGCCACTCCCGGAAGGTGATGGTGGAGACGGCCATGGCCTCCGTCAGCCCCGGGTGGTCGGCGATCTGGAGCTCCTCGAGGTGGCTCTGCCCGTCGTCCCCGGAGTAGAGGCGGTAGATGCCCATAACGCTCTCCTGTGGCGGCCTGTTGCTGCGGCGTAGCTTAATGGTCGGCGTGGCGCGTGGCAACCGGCGGTTGTCAGCGCCCTATTGCTGTTCCCGCTGCCGGACAGGGTAGGGGGCGTAGATCCAGCCCTCCAGCCGGGCGGCTTCCAGTTCGGTCATGGCCATCGCGCCCGGGGAAGCCTGTCGGCGGTTCAGGGCGGGCGGTTCGCCATCGCGGTCGCCAGGGCGGCGGAACATGTCCGGGTCCCGCACCCACAGGGCGGCGGCGAGGGCGGCGACCACGGAATCGAGGCAGTCGTGGCTGTCCATGCAGAGGTCCCTGGACTCGTCAAGGTTGACGATTCGGACGCCCGATTGCTTCTCCAGACCGTCCAGCACCTGCCCCCGCAGTTCGAGGTTCCGCCTGCCGTTCTTGTAGCCCTTGTGAGGCAGGCCGAGGGCGTGGATGACTGCTCCGGGCATGGACTCCAGCAGCAGGGGTCCGCTCCGTCCGGTTTCGTCGAGGGGCGGCACCCGGCACCCCTCTCCCCAGAGCGTGTGCAGCATCTGCATACCGCGGAAGGTCATGGGCACCATGTTGGGGTTGAACTTGTGCAGGCAGGAGTAGCACTCGGGGAAGTAGAGGTCGCCGCGGCGCATCGGCTCGCCCTTTTCGGCGCAGAAGGAGTCACGCAGGGAGAGGAATTCCTCGTATTCCATGGCTGCCGCCGCCTGCCACAGCGCCGGCATGATATTCGCTCCCGGTACCCAGCGCTCCGCAAACTCATGGGGGACGGAAAACGGGAAATCGAGGGCCACAACGGTGTCCTGGGGCAGGGATGGAAGCAGTTCCGCCAGTTCGGCCCGTCGCGTCGGCTGCGATGAAAGGAGGCGAATGCCCTCCTCTTCCAGCAGCGCCTTGGTGACCCAGGTTGCGTTGTCGGACTTGGCCCCGCTGAAGTCCACTCCCACAATCATTGGGTTAGAATACATCAAATTCGGCTGGAGGCTTGATATGGACTTCACGACGCGGCGGGCGAGATACCGGGGGATACTGGCAGGGGACAAGTGCGTGCATCCGGGGTCGGTGTTCGACCCGATTTCGGCGCGGATTGCCGAGGACCTGGGATTCGAGGTGGGCATGTTCGCCGGGTCCATCGCCTCGTTCACCGTGCTGGGGGCGCCCGACATCGTGGTGCTGACGCTGACCGAGTTCGCCCAGCAGATACACCGCATCTGCCGCGCCGGCGACCTGTCGCTGATGGTGGACGCCGACCACGGCTACGGCAACGCCCTGAACGTGATGCGCACGGTGGAGGAGCTGGAGACCGCCGGCGTGTCGGCCCTGACTATCGAGGACACGGTGCTGCCCGTCAGCTTCGGCGCGAACGGCGTGCAGTTGCTGTCCGTCGAGGAGGGCGTGGGCAAGATGAAGGCGGCGCTGGCCGGACGCACCGACCCGGCCCTGACCATCGCCGGTCGCACCAGCGCCCTGCGCGTCACCGGCGTAGAGGACACCATCAAGCGGGCCAAGGCCTACGAGGCCGCCGGCGTGGACGCCATCTTCCTGGCCGGCGCCAACACCCGCGACGAGGTGTCGGCGGTGGCCGCCGAGGTGTCGCTGCCGCTGCTGCTGGGCGGGACAACCGGCGAGCTGCAGGACAAGGAGTGGCTGGGGTCCGCCGGCGTGAAGGTGGCCCTGCAGGGGCACCTGCCCTTCTCGGCGGCGGTCAAGGCGGTCTATGACACCCTGAAGGCCCTGCGTGACGGCGTGGCGCCCGCCGACCTGCGGGACAGCCTGGCCACCGACGATCAGATGGCCCAGTTCACCCGCCGAGCCAGCTACCATCAGTGGACGGCGGATTTCCTGAACTGAGCGGCTGCAAGATTTCCTGAGCTGAGTTCCCGCAAATTGGTGGTACGCCTGCCTGCTATTCGGTCTCTCAGGTCATTTCCAGTTTCTGCCGTCATTCCCGCGGTCTCTCCCGTCATTGCCATGAAAATAGGGAGCAAAACAGTTCCCTCTCCCTTGAGGGGGAGGGTTAGGGTGGGGGTGAAATCCTTGCTGAACTCCCGTCGAAGTCAATTTTCATACACTTGCGTGGCCCCAAGGCCATGGTCATTCCCGCGAAAGCGGGAATCCAGTGCCTGTGAGCCCGTGGGACCGAAGGGCGGCTTTGCCCTCTGAATTCCCGTCCCGGATCAAGTCCGGGATGACGTTCTTTCGCGGGAATGACGGCGTTTTGACGGCGAGAGCTTTGCCAATACCCACCCTTGCCGTTTTGGGATAAACTATCATCGCAATTCGACATTTACAGGAGGGGACCCGTGAACGTCTTCTACAATCACCTGCACTTCCGCAGCGCCGATCCCGATGACGCGGCCAAGTTCTACTGCGACAACTTCGGGGCCGAGATCGTGGCCGAGCGGCCACTGTCCAACACCAAGTCCATCGAGCTGTCGCTGAACGGCACCTACCTGATGACCATCTCCGGCCAAGCCCAGGGTGAGGACCCCGTCGCCGGGTCCACTGAGCCGCGCTTTGGCCTGGACCACCTGGGCTTCCAGACCGACGACATCATGACCCTGGCCGCAACGCTGAAGTCCAACGATGTCCACTTCAACTGCGACCCGTGGGTGATGCCCTCCGGTTCCGCGGTCGCCTTCATCGTCGCGCCCGACGAAGTCAGCGTGGAGATCATCCAGCGCCCGGCCGCCGGTCAAGAGAAGGTTGTTCTGGCGGGGTAGAACCCCCTCTCAAACCCTTATAAGAAATTCCCTCCCCCAGCGGGGGAGGGTCAGGGTGGGGGAGAAATCCCTGCCATCAGAGCCGCTACGGCATTGAAACCCGTTCATCCTGAGCTTGTCGAAGGATGGACGGGCTGCTTTGTTCTACGACTCACCCCCACCCCAGCCCTCCCCCTGAGGGGGAGGGAGCAAGATGGCTAAAGCCCCGCGAAGAAGTCGCCGGTGACGGTCTCGCCGTCGGCGACGGCAGGGTGGGCCCGTACATAGAACTCGCGGCCAAGGATGCGAGCGGTGACCTGCCGCGGGACGCGGTGGTAGGGCCAGTCGGGGGCCACCTGCGTCCGGTGGCAGAGGATGCAGGCGATCTTGGCCTCCATGTCGCCGGCCCCGGACACATCCAGCTCCAGGTGCACCTCGTCCTCTGGGACGCCCTGCAGCTCCTGCTCCGGGCTGGGCCAGGGCCAGTCGATGCCCTCCCCGCGCAGGGCCTCGGCCCACTGGCGCCTGAATCCCTGTGGCCGCACGCTGTAGAACAGCCGCTCCGACTGGTGGGGCTCCAGCCCACCGGACAGGTGCTCCGGGAAGGCGTCTGGGTCACCGGCCAGGTGAAAGGCCGTCGTCGCGTGGTTGCTGATGGCGATGTGGTCGGGGTGGCCGTACAGCCCGTCGGGGCCGAACGACAGCACCACCTGGGGCCGGAAGCGGCGCATCTCCAGCACCAGCCGCTCCACCACCGCATCGGTGTCGGCGTTGATGAAGGCCTTGGGGTGGCTGTTGGACTCCCAGCCCTGCATGCCCGAGTCCCGGTAGCCCCAGACATCGTTGCTGTTCAGGCGCAGGGCCTGGACGGCGCAGGACAGTTCGACCTCGCGAATCCGGCCCAGCGTCTCCCGGGTCGCCGACCCCTCCTGCCGGATCTCGCCCTCCTCGCCCAGCGTGGTGGTGATCAGACGCACATCAACGCCGCGCCGCGAGTGGGCCGCCAGCGCCCCGCCGACCGGGAACGCCTCATCGTCGGGATGGGCAAAGCAGGCAAGCAACCGGTGTTCGGGCATTTCAACCTTCCAAAGTGTGTTTCAATTTCAACGCAAAGAACGCAGAGATTATACTGTCAATCCCAACCACCTGCGTTGAAGGACGTGACGATTGCAGAGTCCTCCAAATGCTCAAACCGTTAGTCCTGAGCCTGTCGAAGGACGGGTTACCAGAATCGGTTCGTGGTTCGATTGGCTCACCACCAACGGATTCACAGCCACCTTGCAATGGTCCTTCGTTGAAGGACAGGAGAAGCAGAATCGGTGCACCTGACTGAAACGGCACTGGACCTACCCCTCGCACCCACCGGCACTGGCCTGCTGGCGTGGCTGATGGGGCAGATGGCGGAGCGCCTGTCGCCGGGACAGACTCCGCTCCGGCTGGTGGTCACGGAAACCCACGAGCGGGGTTATCGGTGTGAGGTGACGACGCTGGCAGGCGATTGCCCTCACCCTGACCCTCTCCCAGAGGGAGAGGGGACTATTCCGTTCCGGCCCCGGTTGACCGAAAACACGGCGCAGTTCAACGCCGTGCTGCTGGTGCCCACTGGCATTGGCGCGGTCATCGGCGGACACGCCGGCGACGCCACGCCGGTGGCCCGGTTGCTGGCCTCGGTCTGCGACACGCTGGTCACCCATCCCAACGTGGTCAACGCCTCCGACATCAACGAGATGCCCTCCAACGCCCTGTACGTCGAGGGCAGCGTGGTCTGCCGGTTGCTGATGGGTACGGCGGGCCTGCAACCAGTGCGGGCCAACCGGGTGCTGGCCGTCGTGGACTCCCATCCCAACCCGCTGTTCACCGAGCTGGCGGTCAATGCCGTGAACGCCGCCCACGCCTCCTACGGCCTTTTGTGTCCCAGCGTGGTGACGCTGGACCCGCAGCTGGTGATGCGCTCGGTATACACCGATTCGGCCCGCGCCGCCGGGCGCGTCGAGGACGTGGAGCGGCTGTTCGAGGTGCTGGATTCCCGGAGGGGCGATTACGACGCCGTGGCGCTGTCGTCGGTGATCTCCGTTCCTTTCGAGTACCACGCCGACTACTTCACCAGCGACGGCGGCATGGTCAACCCCTGGGGCGGAGTTGAGGCGATGCTGACCCATGCCATCTCCAGCCGCTACGACGTGCCGTCGGCCCACTCGCCGATGCTGGAGTCCCAGGAGGTGCTGGACCTGGATGTGGGCGTGGTGGACCCCCGGATGGCCGCCGAGGCCGTCTCCATGACCTTCCTCCAGTCGGTGCTGAAGGGGCTGCAGAGGAGCCCGCGGATCATCACCGAACGAGAAGGGATGCGGGAGCCGGGGGTGCTCACCGCCCGCGACGTATCCTGCTTGGTGCTGCCGGAGGGATGCCTCGGGCTGCCCACGCTGGCGGCGCTGGAGCAGGGCATCCCGGTCATCGAAGTGGAGGAGAACGCCAACCTGATGCGCAACGATCTGTCAGTCCTGCCGTGGCGTCAGGGGCAGTTCCACCGCGTGGCCAACTACTGGGAGGCGGCTGGTGTGATGGCTGCCCTGAAGGCGGGAGTCAACCCCGCGTCGGTGCGGCGCCCGCTGGCGCCCGTGCCGGTGGAGCGGGCCGCTGCACCTCCCGCCTCCCAGGAACCACTCATTTAGAAACTATCTCGATACTTGTTGTGGCCCACCCTCCGCCATTCCTGCGAAAGCAGTAATCCAGTGGCACAAGCACAAGAAGGCAATCGTTCAGAGTCCCCTGATCAAGGGTCGCTTTGAGATAGTTGCTTGGTAACTATCTCAAAATGGAGCCTGCACCCACTCCGTCATTCCTGCGAAAGCAGGAATCCAGTGGCCCACTTTGAAGTCCAGCGGATTCTCGGCCACCCGTTGTATTTTGAGATAGTTGCTTGGTACTACAGTCGTACTACTGTGGACTCTACGCAGCCCCTCAGTCCCGCGTATCAGCCGCACAACCGTAGCGACTTGGGCGTGGGTACGTCGCTATCCAATCAATCCTTCTCTCCGGGCATAAAAGTCCGTTGCGCCACCGGCGTTCCCGGCGACAACGGCAGTGGGCTGGGCTGCTGAATTGCGGCGGTGTTAGTGTCGCGTTTGACTGCGGAGATTGTGGTCAACGCTCGGCGCAAGGAGCAACAGAGATTCCTTGTCTGGCACAGCCTGCATTCTCAGTAAGCATGAGTCCTGCCGATGCCAGCCCGTAAATGCAAGTGGTGATCCCAGATGACTGCAAGGTGCCTCCCATGATTTCCAGGCTGCCTGCGCTGGCGATACTCCTTTCCGCGCTGCTGACGTTGCTGGCCTGCGGGCAGACGGCAACGCCGATGTCTGCGGCAACGCCAACAATGGGGCTTGAGCCTGCGGCAACGGAAGTTGTCGCGCCTCCGGCTGCCGAGGTACCTGTCGCCGAGGGGGACGGCGATGATCAGGTCAAGGATGCGGTCCAGCTGCTTTTCGATTCTCGGACCCGGGCGCTGGTGGAGAGGGACGCTGCGCTTTTCCATTCCCTTTTGACGCGGGAGTTGGCCGGGAGTTGCGGGTTGGAAGGATTGCAGTCTTGGATCGACGAAGGAGAGGATTTTCTTGCGGAAGCCGAAGTGCGCTCGGTGTTCCTGGATGTCGCCGACCCCGGTCGGGCCTTTGCTGAAATCACCACCAGGGAGCGGGTCAGCGGGCCGGAAGAGCCTCTATCTTTCCCGTGGCCCGTGGCGCTGGAAGGAGGAGAGTGGCGGGCAGGGTTCCCTGCAGGCTGGGCTGCTGAAGGCTGCCCATATAAGGCATCTGAATGGCCCCCTGAACCCGGAGCCATGGAGCACCAATTTCCGCAGATTCCCGGCCTGGAATTTGAACGGGTCGGGGATGTTCTTGCGGCAGTGCCGGGGACCAGGGTCGTGCATGGCAGTATCAGGACCGATAATTCCAGCACTACCTTCGACTCCGACGGCTCTATCACTAGCTTCAACTCCGGTGGCACTACCAGTAGCTTCAGCACCGGCGGCACCATGCCGGCTTACGACAATCAAGTCAACATTTATGCCGAACTGAAGTCGGATGCGGCCGCCGCCGAGTTGGTGCGCCTCTACAGCGACGGCCTGAAGCATCCAAGTTGGGATATTCTCGACGAGGGCTCCACCGGCGACTTTGGCTGGTTCTCTTGGACCGTCTTCGACGGCGAGGGTTTGCTGTGGCACGGCAAGCTTGTGGTTGCACCGTCGTACGAGGGTTGGAAGCAGGTTTGGTTATCTCTATATTCAGATGATTCGGACGACAGCCAGTAAACCTATGAACGCAACTGGCTGATTCGCTCACGCTCCGCCCCCGCTTGGCACTATACCCCTACAAACGATAACCCGGCATTTCGATCTCAACCGGTCTCAACCATAGGTCATATATTCGCTGAGAGCCCACACGGTGGCTGTAGCTGGGCGTTGCGATTTTCAAGAACACCCAACGCCCCAAGCGGCTATCTGCGACTATGGTATTGGGAAGAATGATTGCGGAGAATTTGGGAGGCAGAGACCGTTAGTACTGAGCTTGTCGAAGGACGGGTCGGGAGAATCCGGTGATGGTCCGACAGGCTCACCACCAACGGGTTACAAACAACTCTGCAATTGCCATGTCCATGCAGGGGCGCACAGATATGTGCTACCCCTGTGCTAGAATCGCCCAATGATGACCGCCTCCCTGGACTGTCCCTCCTCCTTCCCCGACGGGTTCGGCGACATCCGCACCCCTGCATTCGTCTACGACGAGCGTGTCATTCATCGTCTGCTCGACTACGCCGGACCCCTGCGGGCAGACGGGCGGTGCAGCGTTCTCTTCGCCGTCAAGTCCTTCTCCTTCGCCCCGGCGCTGAGGGTGATGGCGCCGCGGCTGGACGGGTTCGCCGCAAGCTCGCTGTACGAGGCGCGGCTGGCCCGCAGCATCGTCGGCGACAGCGGATCAGTCCACATAACCACGCCGGGACTGCGCGGCGACGAGCTGGACGAGGTCGGGACGCTATGCGACCACATTGCCTTCAACTCAATGGGACAGTGGGACGCACATCAGCCGCGAATGGAGGGCCGTGCCAGCTGCGGCCTCAGGGTGAATCCTCAGCTCTCATTCGCCGACGACTGCCGCTACGACCCGTGCCGCCCGCACTCCAAGCTGGGCGTGCCGCTGGACGGCCTAGCCGCCCTGTTGCGCGACGATCCGGCGCGGCTGGACGGAGTTCAGGGTCTGCTGTTCCACTCGAACTGCGACTCGCCGGACTTCGCCGAGCTGCGGGTCACGGTCGACCGCCTGCGCGAGTGCATACCGCAACTGCTGCCCCGGCTTGAGTGGATCAACCTGGGCGGTGGCTACCTGTTCGAGGAGGAGGGCGAACCCTGCGCCGGGCTGGACGACCTCTGCCGCACCGTCGATGCCCTGCGCTCCGAGTACGGCGTGAGGGTCTTCATCGAGCCGGGCTCGGGCCTCATACGGGCCGCGGGATACTTCGTGTCCACGGTGCTGGACATCTTCGAAAGTGGCGGCGCGACGGTGGCGGTGCTGGACACCTCGGTGAACCACATGCCTGAGGTGTTCGAGTATGGCTTCCAGCCGGACCTGGTGGGCCACGAAGATGACGCGTCCCACGAGTACCTGCTGGCTGGCTGCACCTGCCTGGCTGGCGACCTGTTTGGCGCCTATCGCTTTTCGAACAAGCTGCGGGTGGGCGACAGGGTAGTGTTCAGCAACTCGGGCTCCTACACGCTCACCAAGGCCAGCATGTTCAACGGCGTGGCGCTGCCCTCGGTCTACGCCCTGACCGTTGATGGCGATCTCGTTCTTCAGAGCAGCCCCTCCTACGACGACTTTGCCTCCCGCTGGGGGCTGGCTCCGGCGACATAATAAGAAAAATCTCCCTCCCTCCAGACCTCCCTCCCCCTGTGGGGGAGGGTCAGGGTGGGGGAAGGTTAGGGTGAACCCTTGCCTGAGACAGCGACACCCATTCCCTGCATCCTGCAGCTTCGCGACGAAGTCTCAACCCGGGAGTGCTCCCTGCGGCTGGAGCCGGAGGACATCGGCCTGCCGCTGGACGCACTGCTCGGGCGGTACCTGAAGCACGCGCCCCTGGAACGGTTGCTGAAGGATTCCCGGATCACTGTCTCCTCCGCCGAAGCCCTCTACGCCATCCAGGACCTAGTGTACGCAAGCGATGACGCAGGCCGCCTGACGGACATGTTCAGCGGCCTGGCATTCACCGACGGTAGATGCCCCATCGGGCTGGACGATACACCGACCGTCCACCACATACCTATTCCCTCTCCCTCTGGGGGAGGGTTAGGGTGGGGGCGTGACCCCGGACAAGAAGTCTCGGTCCTGGATATAGGCATCGACCGGATTGCCTGCGAGTACGACCGCAACTGGCGGGGCTTTCACGCACGCAAGTGGCGGCGAGATCCCGAGCGCTACGATGCGTTTGTCCACGACACCCTGACCGTCAGCACTCCCGGGCAGCAGGCCGACGACCTGCTCGAGCTGCGCTCCACCGGGCAGAAGCTCAAGCTCCTGAAGTCCCTGGCCCGGCGCATCTGGGACAGCCCGTTCGAAAACTACTCCCGCTTCACGGGCAGGAAGCTGGTCTACAAGTCCGGCGACGAGACCATCGACAACATACTGGAAGGCGGTGGGGCCATCTGCTCGGAAAAGGTGCAGGCCCTCAAGTTCCTCACGGACCACTACGGTCTCCAGTCTGAGTACATTCTCGCGGGCCAGGACGCGGATGGCCAGCTGCCCGAGGAGAGGCTGCGCGAGATCCTGAAGACCTTCGACCCCAGCTTCGGCAAGAGGTACATGCGGTACTGGCAGCACACCGCGCTGCTCTATCGGATCGACGGCTCGGAGGTCCTGGTGGACGCCACCAACGGGAACGTGCCCTTCCTGTTCCTGCGCGGCCCGGACGCCGAACCCATGCTGCGATGCCGGGGCAAGCAGCCGCTGCCCGTCAGGATGGTGGAGTCGGAAGAGCTCTTCTACTATCACCGCACGCCGCAGGACATTCCGGAGAACCTGTTCTTCGCCCTGGAGGGGTGGATGCCCTTCTCGGACCTGATGCAGGTGTTCGACAACGAGCTGGGCCTGTACCTGTCCGCCGATTACTACATCGCTCCCATCAGCTACCGCAGCGAGGGGGAATACGAGCGGGACCGGCAGCAGTTCCTGGAGGTATGCCGCAGGGGACAGCTTGAGTGCTCCATCACAGAAGACTGGACTCTGGACACTCCCTTAGGCTGGGAGTTCCAGGACGCCGAACCGGAGGTGGCCGTTCGCATCATGGAGGCCCGAGGCCACCTGCTGCACCGTCTGGACCTGTGCGACGGCCCAGGGCACGAGGCAGGGCTGGTGGTGATCAGGCTGCGTTGAGCGACAGCGTTTCGTCCCGGGAATCCTTCTCTCGCCTCAAATCGACAACCCTTCAGGGCAATCGCGCTTTAGTCGGCCGCAGCCGTTCACACCGTCATTCCCGCGAAAGCGGGAATGACGGTAGAGCGGCAAAGCTGATTCGATTAAAACGCGATTGCCCTGAGCAACCCGGTTACGGGCTTGACTCTAAAATTTGGAGCGGGATCAATGTTAAGATTCAAAACATGAAGATTGATTCCTGAGCAGCCCAGACTTCAACAGTAAGCTCCTGAGACAGGACTCCCACGACACCAGGCTTGGGAGGCCTTTCGAAGAACTCCAGCGGGTGAGCATGGGCCTCACCTGGCCCATCCGGCGACCCCGTGCAGACAACAATGGAGAAGCCATGACGAACGTTGAGTACAACCCGGCAGCGAGGTTCGATGTAAAGACCACCGATCTGGCTTACCTGGAACACGACAGCGGCACCCTGGAGGCGACCATCTACCAGCCCCAGGGTGAAGGGCCCTTCCCGGGCCTGCTGGACGTTCACGGCGGCAGGTGGTTCCTGAACGACCGCTCCAGCGACCACCACATGAACTCGGCCCTGGCTGCCAGCGGCATGGTGGTGGCCGCCGTCGATTTCAGGCTGGCTCCCGACCATCCCTACCCGGCCCAGGTCGCCGACTGCAACTATGCTATCCGCTGGATGAAGGCGCAGGCCGGACTGCTCAACATCGACCCCGCGGCCGTGGGCGCCCTCGGCTGTTCCAGCGGCGGCCACACCGTGGCTCTGAACGGTATGCGCCCCCGGGACCCGCGCTATGCGGCCATTCCGCTCCCCGGCGGAGAAGGCATAGACGCTACGCTGCGATTCATGCTGTGCTGCTGGCCCGTCCTTGATCCCTATGCCCGCTATCTCTGGGGCCGCGAAATTGGCGACGAGCGGTTTATCGGCCCCACCGAGTCCTACTTTGCGGAACCTGGAAGCCTCCAGGAAGGAAACCCCCAGGGGTTCCTGGACCGGGGAGAGGCGGTGGAGCTGCCCCCAGCGATAATCATCCAGGGCACCAATGACAACAACATCCCCCAGTCCATTCCCCACAAGTTCGAGGCCTCTTACCGTGCGGCCGGAGGCCACATTGAGTTGGAGCTGTTCCCTGGAATGCCGCACCTGTTCGGAAACACGCCCGGACCCGAGTCGGACCGGGCCATCGAGCTGATGAAGGGCTTTGTCGCCCGCCAGTTGGCACGCCCGGCGGTGGCGAATGTGTGAGCATACTGCCAGCCATCGCGCCGGAGAGCCTTGCCTGGCGTAATTTGAGCGCTGATACCGTCCGTAGCGTCAGCCAAAGCGAAAGCCAACTGCCCGAGCCCGCTCCTTAGATTCAAGCTTTATCAGGAATGGAGCGCCAGGTGCCGCGGCAGGTTCTTGGAATCGTCCCCTTGATTATCGTTTGAATTCCCGGCTCACTCAACGAATCCACCACACATCGACGGCTCGAAGGGCATCGGGACATCCCGGTGCCCTTCCTTCTTTCCTGCAATGAGGCCCTTCCTGTAATCAGGCTCTGGATGGTTGGCAGCCGGTAACCGCCCCAACGAGTCCTCTCCGATGACAGCTGGCCATTGACCACGGACCGGGCACAGCGCCGTCATTCCCGCGAAAGCGGGAATCCAGAGCTTCCGTCCTTCTGACCGCCCTTGGCCGCCAGGGCGGATTGTGCCTCATCCGGCAACCGTCAGTATTGATCTTCAGCCACAGGATTCCCGTCCCGGATCAAGTCCGGGATGACATTCCTTCGCGGAAATGCCGGGTGGATTTCTATACGTCGCCGTCCTCGCGGTCCAAATGCGATAGCTCTGCCCCGATGACAGTTGGGCATTGACCACGAACCGGGCACAGCGTATGGTTGAATGTAATTGGAACAAACATTCCGATTACCAATCCACAGACCTTACACCGCGTGGCGAAAACCACCAAGGAACAGGAGGATTTACGCTCATGCCCAACACCTACCAATTCTCTCTGGCGGAAAACGGAAGCCTTCTCTGCACCCGGTCCGGCCCCATCCACGCGCAGACCCGCGGCCTGTTCATCGACGACCGGGACGACGGCTACGGGGCGTCGGGCGTCACCGAAGACTGGGTGATGCCGGCCAATGCCATCAACGGCTTCGGGTTCTTCGAGTTCTACCGCGGCGATACCGAGTCCTATCACCGGGTGATGGTGCCCGATATCATGACGGCCATCGACGCAGGCCGGGAGCTGGAAGATCCGCCCGCCCTCGACGTACGCCATGCCGCCTGGCCGGGCATGGACAGGCGCGAGATCGAGCTGCAGATTCTGGCGCGCCGCCAGCGGGCCATCGAGGACGCACTGAGGCGCGGCAGGGAGAAGAAGGCCCGCGAGGAACGGGAGCGGCTCCGGAGGGCGCAGGAGGCCCGCTGGCGTGCCGAGGTGGAGGCTGCGATAGAAGAGGAGTACGGCCCCCTGGAAACCCAGATCATCGAAGTCCTGGAAGCCGAGTTCGGCGCCGGTTTCAGGCTCTGATCCGTGGTTGGCCCAAGCCCGGATTCAACTCCATCGTACCTGGACAACTTCCGGCGGTACTGGCGGGAACACCTGTTGCACTTGGCCGTGGGCGGCCTCTCCGGATGGCTGCTGCTCTCCGGGAGTCCATGGGCCGGAGCAGTCATCATGGGGACGGTCTGGGTAAGACAGGCGCTGGAATTTCAGAAGCGGCGGGACACCCCGGCATCGACCTGTCCTACCACCTCGCAGGGCTGGTGACGGGCGTTTGCTCCGGAGCGGCACTGGACATAATGGGGCTGAATATTTAGAAACTATCTCTAAACTTGCTGTGGTCCCCCGCCGTCATTCCTGCGAAAGCAGGAATCCAGTGCCAGAAGACTCGAACGCATTCGCCTCCCTGCAATCCAACCGCCATTGTTCGCCAGTAGCCGTTGGGAAAAAGAGTGCTCTGGATTCCTGCTTTCACAGGAATGAAGGTTTCAACACCCCTGAATTGGCTGGACGCGATGACCCGGCTACCCTCCAGTCTCCCACTCGTTGACGCTGTTTGGCGCTGGTGCTAGATTGAGGACGATACCGAATGTGAAGAAACAATAAAGGAGGGGCGAAATGGACTTCGGACTGTTCAACACTTGGAACGCCCTCTACGAAGGGGACAGAGTGCCCTGGCACTCGGAATACCAGGGCGGGAAACTCCTTGAAGAGGAAGCGTACCTCAAGAACTACGAAGAGATCGACGCCGTCGAGGACATGGGCTGGGACTACATCTGGCTCGGCGGGGGGCACTTCTCGAAGCAGGCCAGCATGGATCCCCAGGTGCTGATGCTGGCCGCCGTCATCGCCGAGCGCACCGAGCGAATCAGGATCGGCTCCTCCATCCATCGCCCGGTGATGAAGCAGCCCGACGAAACGCTGTCGGCGGCGGCCCTGCCCCACGAGCGATACGGTTTCGACAATCTGTTGCTGGAAGACCCCATCCAGACCGCCGAGCAGGTGGCCATCGTCGACCAGGTCAGCCGGGGCCGCTTCATCTACGGCGCGGGCGGGCGTACCCGAGGCTCGGAGACCCGGCGGGAGCAGTTCTTCGAATACCTGGAGGTCATGAAGCAGCTCTGGAGCGAGGACCAATTCTCCGGGTTCGAGGGCAAGTACTACAACTACCCGGCCTTCTACGAGTCGTACTTGGCCATTCCCAAGCCATACCAGAAGCCCTATCCGCCCATGCTGCTGCCGGTGGACAGCCAGGAGAGCTTCGTGCCCATGGGGGAGCAGGGCTACCGCATCGCCGTCGGCGCGGGCAGCTCGCCCCACAATCCCCGTGGTTCAGCAGTCCTGAAAGAGGATGTGCAGGCCTACCGCAGGGCATGGATCGACGCGGGGCATCCCGGCGACCCGACGACGGTGGTACGAATCCCCACCCTGGTGGCCGACACCAAGGAGGAGGCGGACCGCCAGACCGAGAACCTGATGAGCCTGGCCCGCCGCTATTATTCGGGCCGAGTGGCCATTGGCAGCACCGATGCCGGCACCGCCAGCCCGGACGCCACAGAGGAAGTCAACCTGTTCGGCACCCCGGAGGAGGTCTGCGACAAGATCGAGATGCTGCGGGACGACTTCAGCACCGACGAGATCATGTTCGAGGTCAACTGGACTTCGTCGGTCCCCCGGGAAGTGGTCATGAACACCATGCGCTGCCTTACCGACAAGGTGATCCCAAAGTTCAAGTAGGTTCCGGGCGCCCTCGAAAACAGAACACCGGAGTAAATCGGGTTTTGCGCCCGGGGCGCCCGGGGCGCCCGGGGATTGAACAGTACACTCCCCGGGCGCTCTGGCTTGATTGATGAGTCATCCTTTCTATTACAGCCCTGGGGCCTGCGCCTGCCTCGGGCCGTGGAGGCCAGCCTGACTTCGCCGGCTTCCCAGAACCCGCGCTACGAGGTCCACGAGAACCCGCCGGTACTCCCGTCGCTGGGGCATGCGGGGCAGTTCAACCTGATCGCGTCCGCAACCCTGCTGGTGACGCCGGTCATCGTTGCCAAGGAATCGGGCCTGGGCGAATCGTACCTGCTCTGGATGGTGTTCGCCTCCCTGCTGGCCGTGGGGCTGTCTACCCTGATACAGGTCCGCCGCATCGGGCCGGTGGGCGCCGGGGCCCTGCTTCCCATGTTCACCGCTGCCGTTTCCATACCCTTCTGCATCACGGCCGTGGTGGACGGCGGGCCGGGAACACTGGTGAGCCTCATCGTCGTGACCGGGGTGATCCAGATCATCGTCTCCAGGTGGGTGGTGATCCTCCGGAGAATCGTTACGCCCGTTGCCAGCGGCATCGTGATCATGATCCTGTCCGTCACGCTCGCTTCGGTGGTCTTCGCCCTGCTTGACGGGTCGGCGCGGGAGGAGCCAGTGGCCGGACCGCTGACCGCCCTGATCACCCTGGCCGTGGTTGCCGCCATCAGTCTGCGCCGCTCGGCGGTGCTGCGACTCTGGGGCCCGGTCATCGGCATCGTCGTCGGCTGCGTCGCCGCGGGCGGGTTCGGCATCTTCGACTTCAGCCTGGTCCTTGAAGCTCCCTGGGTGGGGGTCCCTACGGATATCCCCAACCTGACCCCCGACTTCGGCCTCCACTTCTGGGTCCTGCTCCCCTCCTTCCTGTTCCTGGCCATCATTTTCTCCATCCACTCCAATGGGGAGACCATCGCCCAGCAGCGGGTGGCCTGGCGGGAAGACCGGGCGGTGGATTTTCGCCAGGTGCAGGGCGGGATGGCCGGCGCCGGGGTCAGCAACGTGCTTGCCGGCATCGGCGGAGCCGTCCCCAACATCATCAACTCCGGCATCATATCCTTCTCGCAGACCACCGGATTCGCCGCCAGGAGGGTTGGCTACTGTATCGCCGCCATCATCATCGTAGTAGCCTTCCTGCCCAAGGTGTCGGGCCTGATTGCTTCCATACCGGCCCCTGTGATGACCGGGTACCTGATGATGGTCACCGGAACGCTGCTGGTGGACGGCACCCGGCTGGTGATCCAGAACGAGCCAAACCGGCAGAAGGTGGTGGTTGCGGGCATCTGCTTCTGGATCGGTGCCTCCTTCCATTTCAACCTGTTCTACCTGCCGTCCTTCGGCCTGGTGTGGGACTCGCTGTTCAAGAGCGCCATCACCACCGGAGGACTGGCCGCGGTGGCCATGATTCTCTACCTGGAGCTCACCAATCCGAGAAGGATGAGGTTCCGGTCGCCTCTGCACATCGATTCCCTGCCCGACCTCAATGAATTCATGGCCCGCTTCGCCGCCAGCCGGGGGTGGAACGACGCCATGAAGGACCGGCTTGGCGCCGTCGCGGAAGAGACGCTCCTGACCCTGGCTCCATTGGATCTCAACCTGGATGCCGAAGGGGGCGACGATGCGGCCAATGGCCGGAGGCTGATCGTGCTGGCGGCCAGCGACGGCCCGGTGGCCGACCTGGAGTTTATCGGCGGGGGCAACGTGGACAACCTGGAGGACCGGATCCGCCAGCTCCAGCAGCATGACACCCAGGACCCGGTGGAGGAGGAACTGTCCCTCCGCCTGCTTCGCAGCTTTGCCCAGTCGGTGCGCCACCAGCAGTTCCACGACACCGACATCATCTCCGTTCGGGTCGGGCAGCCCGACGGCTGACCGGGGCACACCCGGCGGCCATCCCCTCAGGAATGAAGCCGGGAATGAAGCCGGAAGTCCGCCTTCCCCCATCGCACTCACCCATCGTTCTCAACGAAGTTGCCGGTTTGCATGCAGGTTTAGCGGTGACGAGCGAAATTGACGCACACAAGCCTGAAAGCCTAGAATGCCGATATTCCCCTGACTACGCACCCACCGGAGAGGACATATGGTGGACACAAGAGTTGATGTTGAATTGATGGCCCATCTGCTGCGCCGAGGCGGTTTCGGGGCAGCCCGAGACGAACTGGCAAACTACTCGGCCATGGGGTACGAGGCTGCAGTCGAGGAGTTGCTGGCGCCGAGAGAAGAGCGGCGTATCAGCGACTACCTGGTGCGTCGCTTCCACCCTGAGCTGTCCGGCATGATGGGACCCCTCGCTCCCGGAGAAAACTGGCTCTACCGGATGGCCACCACCACCGCGCCGCTGCAGGAGAAGATGACCCTGTTCTGGCACGGCATCTTCGCCACCGGTTACAACAAGGTCATACATGGCAAGGCGCTGTCCGACCAGACGAGGATGTTCCGCCGCCATGCCACGGGGAGCCTGCGCACCCTGCTGGTGGAGCTGTCCAGGGACCCGGCCATGATCATCTGGCTGGACAACCAGGACAACCACAAGGACGCCATCAACGAGAACTACGGCCGTGAGCTGCTGGAACTGTTCTCCATGGGTGTGGGCAATTACACCGAGGATGACGTCAAGGAGTGCGCCCGGGCCTTCACCGGCTGGACCATCGCCAACCGGGAGTACATGGAACTGCGCTCCCAGCGAGACTCGGACTGGCCCTACGGCCGAATATCCTGGCACTTCGAGTTCCACCCCGAGGATCACGACTTCGGCGAAAAGACCTTCTTGGGCGAGACGGGAAGCTGGAACGGCGAAGACATCGTCGACATCATCTGCAGGCAGCCCGCCACGGCCCGCTTCGTCGCGCGGCACCTTTACAGCTTCTTCGTGGCCGACGAGCCTCCGGTGCCGGAGTGGCCCTATACGCCGCCCCGCGACCCCGAGGCCATCGAGACCCTGGTGCAGGCCTACTTCGACAACGACTACAACATGGGCGCCGTGCTCCGCGTTCTGTTCAACTCCGACTTCTTCAAGGCGGAAGACATCCGCTACACCAAGGTCAAGAGCCCGGTGGAGCTGGTGGCCGGCGTGCTGCGGCTGACCAGGGAGTTCGACAGGCCCCGCTATGAGATATTGGAGCGCTTCAACCAGGCCACTTTCATGGGCCAGTATCTGAACAACCCTCCCAGCGTCGAGGGGTGGCACCAGGGTACCGACTGGCTGGACAGCGGCACGCTGGTGGAGCGCATCAACTTCGCCAGCCAGCAGATCGGAGATGTCGACAGGCCCGGCATCGAGGCCATGATCGGCCGGATCAGCAATGAACTCGCCGAGACCACCTCGCCCGAGCGGCTCGTCGACGCCTGCCTGGCGGAGGTCGGCGCGCTGGCGGTGGACGAGGACACCCGCCGCACGCTGGTGGACTTCTCCGCCCAGGGAAGCACTGACGGAAACACTGACCGCCAGCACATCGCCGATGTGCTCCAGATGGTGGCGGCCACCCAGGAGTTCCAACGGTCGTAACCAATTCCCCCTCCCTCCGGGGGCATAAGCAGTTCCCTCTCCCTCTGGGAGAGGGTTAGGGTTAGGGTGAGGGCGTACCCCCCAAGCGATTCAGGACGGTGCTTCACCAGTGACCACGCAGGCGGCAAAACCTCAACAGAACACGGCGGAGGAACAGGCACAGCCGGAGCCATACGGCCCCATCGTGTTGCGGCTGCATCCCGCCGTGGAGCTCACCGATGAGCAGTTCGCAGAACTGTGCGAGCTCAATGAGGTGCTGCGCATCGAGCGCAACGCGCAAGGAGACTTGGAGATTTTGCCCCCTGCCAACATCACCTCCTCAAGCCAGAATTCCGATGTCTCCACCGATTTGAAAGTATGGGCAAGATCTGATGGTAGTGGCGCAGCCTTCGAATCTTCTGTCGGTTTCACCCTTCCCAGCGGCTCAATGCGCTCCCCCGACTCCTCGTGGATTCTCAAGAGCCGTCTGGCAGAACTGACCGAAGAACAAAAACGACACGGTTTCCCTCCCATTGTCCCCGACTTCGTAGTGGAAGTGCGGTCCACCTCCGACACCCTCCTGAGCCTGCAACGAAAGATGGAGGAGTACCTTGAGAACGGCGTCCGGTTGGGCTGGCTGATCGATTCGATAGGCCTGTCCCGCCGGGTATATGTCTACCGGCCCGGCGTGGATGTTGAGGTGCTCGAGGGCCCTGAATCCCTATCCGGCGACCCGGAATTGCCCGGCTTCGTACTGGACCTGCAACCCATCTGGCAGCCGGACCTCTAACCGGCCCTCACACCAACCCTCTCCCATAGGGAGAGTGGACTGTAAGGAAGCGTAGCTATGACCACAGCACAGCAGACAAAGCGCCTGGAATACTCCCACACCATGGGCATGACGGTGATGGAGGGCAAGGGCTTCTACTACCCCGTCGACGCCGCTGTCGGGAAGGATGACCGCCTCTACGTCATCAGCCGCAGCAAGGAAGAGACCGCCCGGGGCATACGCGTCACCATCTGCGACGGCGAGAGCGGCTACTTCGGCAACTTCGGCGGCTACGGGCCGGAGGCCGGCAAGTTCGTCTGGCCTGCCTGCGGCGCCGTAGACAGCCAGGGCCGCTACTTCATCAGCGACGAGAAGCAGAACCGCGTCACCGCCTACGACGCCGACGGCAACTACCTGTTCCACTGGGGACAGGGAGGAGCGGGCGAGGGCGAACTTGACACGCCGTCCGGCCTGGCCTTCGACGGTGAGGACAACATCTACGTCGCCGATACCTACAACAACCGGGTGCAGAAGTTCACCGCCGACGGTCGCTTCCTCCTGACCATCAGGGGTGAGGGCGAGGAGGGCGTCAGCCTTCCGTGGGGTTTGGCCTGCGACGCCCAAGACAATGTCTATGTCGCTGACTTCGGCAACGATGCCATCAAGAAATATTCGTCCAGCGGCGTGTTCCTTGCCGCCTTCGGCTCTTCGGGCCGTGGCGAGGGCCAGTTCACCCGGCCCGCATCGGTTGCCGTCGACGGCGACGGCTACATCTACGTCGCCGACTGGGGCAACGAGCGGGTGCAGGTGCTGGACCCCGACGGAAACTCCGTGCAACTGCTGCGGGGAGAGGCTACAATCTCCGAGTGGGCCGCCAATTTCCTCAGCATCAACAGGGAGGAGGCCGCCGCCAGGTCCACTGCCGACCTGGACATGGAGATTGACTTCTTCATCGACGACCCGCACGAGGAATCGTCCCATATCGAAAAATATTTCTGGTGCCCGTCCTCGGTCAAGCTGGACAGCCAGGGCCGCCTGTATGTTACCGAGACCAACCGGCACCGGATCCAGATCTACCGCAGGAGTGAGTAGGCCATCACTCCGTCCTTCCCGCGAAAGCGGGAATCCATCGGTGTTGTAGATTGATGCAACGCTGATTGGTCACCGGGCCCTGGATTCCCGCCTGCGCGGGAATGACGGGGAACATTCACCAACACAACCTGGCAGGAGCAGGACAATGGTATCCACGAGAAAGGAGCGCACGCTGGTCGTCATCGAGTTGAACGGCGGCAACGACGCGCTGAACACGGTCGTCCCCTTCAACAACAGCCTGTACTACGACCATCGCCCTGGCATCGGCCTGGCGCCACAGGACCTGCTGCCCATAGACGGTGAACACGGTTTCAACCCCAACATGCCGGCGGTGAAGGACCTGTGGGACTCGGGCCAGCTGGCCATCATCAACGGCATCGGCTACCCACAGCCCAACCGGTCCCACTTCCGCTCGCGGGACATCTGGTACACCGCAGAGCCTGATACCATCGGTACCGAGGGCTGGCTGGGTGCGGCCATACGCGACCTAGACGCCAAGGGCGAGAATGTGCTGACCGGCGTTAACTTCGGCCGCGGCCTGCCCCGGGCGCTGGTGGGCAAGGGAGTGCCGGTGGCCTCCGTGGGCAACCTGGAGACCTACGGCCTGCTCCCCGACATCGAGGACGAGAACGTTCGGTACCACGCCCTCGACGCCCTGGGCCGGATGTACGGCCCCGCGGGCGGCAAGGACATCGTGGCCCAGGCCCTGAGCGAGAACGGCTCACAGGCCCTGATGGGCGCCGACATCCTGCGGACAGCACCGGAGCGGTACTCCTCCAGTGTCGAGTACGCCGACACGCCCATCTCCAACGGCCTG
Organism: Dehalococcoidia bacterium; assembly: GCA_965216065.1. GTDB lineage: Bacteria > Chloroflexota > Dehalococcoidia > Lucifugimonadales > UBA3495 > VXOI01. Next base: position 516,608 of record CBDCFB010000001.1, on the reverse strand, counting down.
CGCAACGCTGCCCAGGTGATGAGCGCCGGCCTCGGCACCCGCATCCTCTACACCCAGCACGGCAGTTTCGACACCCACAGCGACGAGCTGCGGGCCCACGGCAAGCTGTGGCAGGACGCCTCCTCGGCCATCGCCTGCTTCACCGAGGACCTGAAGGAGCAGGGCCTCTGGGAGGACTCATTGGTGCTGGTGTGGTCCGAGTTCGGCCGCCGCGTCAGGGACAACGGCACCGGCTGCGACCATGGCTCCGGCGGAGTGGCCTTCGTCTTCGGCGGTGCGGTGCAGGGCGGTCTGTTCGGGCAGTACCCGTCCCTCCGCGACGCCGACCTGTCCGAGGGCGACATGGCCTACACCACCGACTTCCGCTCCACCTACGCCACCATTCTCGACCGCTGGCTGGGCCTGGACCCCGACCCCATCGTTCACGGCCAGTTCGAGCAGTTCGACTTCGTCCCCCGATAGCACTGCCCACAGCAAAAGAGAAGACCGCCGGTTCAACTGGAACCGGCGGTCTTCTTCTTTTTGCGGAGTGCGCGTAATTCGGATGAGACCCCGACTCAAGCCCTTGCCGGGTCTACCCCGGCAGCAGCCCCTCCCCGACGAACAGCTCCTCGGCTTCCTGTAGCGTCAGGTCGGGCTCGGGCAGGATCAGGTCCGACTCCACCAGTTCGTCCACCGGCACCGGCTCCCCGTGTTCCCGCACCAGGTCCAGCATGTTCTTGAGGAGCACCTCGAACTGGGGCTGGTCTTCGGCCTCCACCGCTTCAACCAGCGCGTTGTCGATCTCGTTGAGCCGGTCGATGTAGGAACCGGGCAGGTTGTACTGTCCCTCGGAACTGATGCGGACGATCATTGCAGATTCCCCTGTCCCTGGGAGGAAGCGGAGCGCCGCGCCTTCAGCGCCTCCAGCTCGGTGGAGGCGCTGCTGCTGACCGACATCTTATCCAACTCGCGGGTGATGTCGTCCTTGCCGCCGCCGCCGAATTCCTCCAGCACGCCGGTGTTGACCAGCTCGTCGATGGCGCCGGCGCGTGCGCGCATATTCTCCGTCTTGGTCTCGGCTCGCTCCACGGCCAGGCCGACATCGCCCATCTCCTCGGAGATGCCGGAGAGGGCCGACCCGATGCGCACCTGGGCTTGGGCGGCGGTGTACTGGGCCTTGATGACCTCCTTCTTGCTACGGAAGGCGGCAACCTTGGCCGAGAGACGGGCCTCCGCCTGGGTCAGCTTTTCCTGCTCGGCTTCCATGCCGGCGATCTGTCCATCCAGCCCCTCCAACTCCAGAGCGGAGGTGTTCTTGCGCTCCAGAGCCATCAGGGCGAGGTCCTCCCGGTCCGCGTCCAAGGCCTGCTCTGCCTGACGCTCCAGGCGCGCGATGTTTTCCCGGACCTTGTCTGCCTGCTGCACGATCTGGCGCTTGGCAGCCACCATCTCCACGACGCCGCGCTTGACGTTCCGCAGCATCTCCAGCTGCTTTTCGTACGAGTAGTCCAGGGTCTCACGCGGGTCTTCCGCGTTGTCCAGTATCCGGTTCATCTTGGACTTCACGATGGTGGACATTCTCGAGAGCATCCCCATGATGCGCCTCCTCTACTGCTGGGACTACGGTCTGGCGTCAGGACCCTGGCAGAGGGGTCAAAAGCCCCCGCCCCCCCGGTTCCTGCCGCTCATCAGGTTTATCACACCCACAACGATGCCGATGATGCCGATGATGACGAGGATGAACCCCAGGACATCCAGCAGCCAGTCGAACCATCCGGCGACTAGGGCACCACCTAGAAGCAGCACAATAATCCCGACTATCAATAACATTGCGGGGCTCATATAGGCTCCTTTTGACGGTATCCTGCGGTTCGTCTGGTACTGAAGGACTTACGACAGGACTTACGACTCAAGCATAATCTACGCCCAACTCTCCCCGCAACCGAAATTGCCGGGCGCACAGCGCAATCACGTGTTGACAGCATTGGCGTTGCCATTGTCCCGCCATTCCCGCGAAACATGTCCCCGGCTTGATCGGGGATCGGGAATCCAGGGGTTTCCCGCCCTTGGCTGGCCCTGGTGGACCCGGGAGGCGGGTCTCCGAGGCATGCAAATGACTGGAAATTGTGGCCACTGGATTCCCGCTTTCACGGGAATGACGGTATGACCGGTCGCGAATTGCTAGAACGCGATTGACCGCGATTGCCCTGGCAGCCAGCAGCCGCAGATTGACCTGCATCCCCGCCCTGAGTACACTCAACTCGCAGTTGCCGGGGGCTGACGGAGAAGAGAGTATGCTGCGCTCGCTGTTTGGCCGGGGAAAGAAGAGACGGGAGCCGGTCGGCCCATCGGTCGACGAGAGCATACGCGCAGCCCGGGTCGGGGATGTGCTGACGATCTCCGGTTATTCAGTCGAGTACGACGAACGGCTCTTTTTCATCGAGCGCATCCATCGCTATTCCAACGCGGCCGACTCATGGCACGAGTTGCTCTGCGCCGATGGCGACACGCGGCTCTGGGTCGACTGGACCGACGGAAGCGACCTCTCGGTAGGCGTCACCGAGGACACCGGGCCAATGGGACTGACCGCCACCGGCCTGACGGAAGATGACCTGGTCCAGCTGGACGAGGAGCACTCCATCGACAACTTCGTGACAATCGATGAGGACAACTACCGTTACCGCAACAGCGCCGAGGTGCTGTTCTTCCGGGACGGCAAGGGGCCTGGAGAGGCTTACTACCAGTGGGACTTCATACGGGAGCAGGGAGACCAGTCTCTGACGATATCCAAGTGGCCGGAAAAGCCTTTCGAAGTGGTATTCAGCGATATCGTTGCCCCGGAGAGCGTCACACTCTACCAGGGCGAGCGGAGGAACTCCTGAAGCCGCAACGTACAGCCCATACACCAGCCGGAGAAGGCAATGATTGACGCATTCATCGACGCGCTGCAGGCCTTCCCGCGGGGGTTGGTATTTGTGGTCGAGGGCCTGATCGTGCTGGCGCTGGCCAAGCTGGCGCGGGACCTGGTGACCCGGAATTACCGGGTAGACGAGGAAATAACCACCAAGGCCAACCTGGCCGTCGCCCTGAGGCTGAGCGGCTACCTGACCGCCGTGATCCTCGTGTTCCTGGGGGTGCTGTACCAGCCGCTCACCGGCGGAGCATCGTTGTCTTTCGAAGTGGAGGCGGCGAGCGGATTCGGCTTCAACCGGGAGCTGGGCGAGGAAGTGCTGCGGGTGTTCCTGTACTCGCTGGGCGGAATCGTGGCGCTGAACCTGGTCAGGGTGCTGTTCGACCGGCTGATTCTGTACCAGTTCCACCTTGAAAAGGAAGTGGTTGAAGACCGCAATGTCGGGGCCGGGGCCGCCGAGTTCGGGATGTACGTCGCCACCGGACTGCTGATTGCGGGCGCGGTGGCAGGCGACACCGGCAGCAGCGAGGTCGAGGCGGCCCTGGTGGCCCTGGCCTTCTTCGGCATGGGGCTGGCCCTGCTGGTGGTCTTCGCACTGGCCTATGAGCTCACCACCTCCTTCAAGATTCACGACGAGATCGAGGACGGCAATAACGCCGTGGGTGTGGCGCTGGGCGGCAACCTGATCGCAATCGGGCTGGTTACGCTGAAGGCGGTATTCGGCAGTTTTGTCGGATGGGGTGAGAGTATCGCCGCATTCCTGGTCTTCGCCGTTCTGGGCTTCGTCCTGCTCTATGTGATGCGTCTCCTGTTCGACCTGGTTCTCCTTCCCAGAGTGAAGGTGTCGCAGGCCCTGTCGACCGACCGGAACGTGGGGGTCGCCCTGGTGGAGAGCGCGGTGGTGATCAGCGCGGCCCTGGTCCTGTTCGTGGCGATCTAGCCGTTGCCGACCAGGGCACTCGAGCCAAGACAACTCGTTACTATTATGAAAATAGGGAGCAAAACAGTTCCCTTTCCCTTGAGGGGGAGGGTTAGGGTGGGGGTGAAATCCTTGCTGAACTCCCGTCGAAGTTGATTTTCATAACAATGACGGAATGCTGCCTGGACGAACCAGGTCAGAAAACAGGTCAGATCTGAAACGGAACACTACCCGCCGCCGGCCCGGCGCAGCAGGTCTTGGTCGGCAGCATCCCGGCGTTGCTGTTCCTGGCGCTCCTCAAGCCAGGCGTGGCCGAAGTCCATGACCCGCTCCATATCTTCCGGCGTGACGCTGTCGCGGTTCACCACGGGCTCCAGCACCGCCTCGAAGAACTCTCCCGACTCCATGACTGCCTCCCAGTCCCGCAGCCTGGCGTCCAGCGTGCCATCGTACAGCCGCAGGAGGAACACCGTGCGGACGGGGTCCAACTCGTCGGCCAAGAAGGCCTGCACCCGGAGATCGACGCCCCGGCCGCTCCCGAATTCCGTCATGTCGGTGTCCGGGTCGTCGAGAACGTCTTGGTAGTGGTCGTACTGGTCGATGTATGACTCGGTCTCCACCAGCAAACGGGCGATGAACCGCCTTCCGTCGGAGGTAATTACAAAGTGGAGTGTCGCTCCGGGCGAGTTTTCGACGATCGTATCCTCCCCGGCTTCTGAGGGGGCGATCAGTCCCTCGGCCAGCAGGGAATCGAGGGCCCGGGCAAGGCAGGCACCCGGCGCTTGTTGCGTGCCTCCGGCCTCGATCAGGAACTCGTGCTTGTCCAAGAAATACAGCGCCGTCAGCGAGTGCATCCATTCCAGCAGGCCGTCGTCGCTGTCCCAGAGCCCGTGCCGCACCGCGTACTCCAGGAGAGAGTAACGCTGCTCAAGGTGCAGCCGAAGGGTCGGGTCCGATGTCGAATCCGCGGGAGATGCAAGCAGCGCTGAGGCGGGGGAATCCAGCGCCACTTCGACGCCGTCCGCCGATAGCCGGAGGGCGCAGCGCCAGTCGCGCCACTCTTGGCAAACGGCCAGGAACACGGCGTAGATCTCCGGCAGGTCCGGGTTGTCGCGGAGGTCGAATCTCCCCGTTATCTCCTGCCTTGTATCATCATCGAGCGGAAACACGCCGTCCAGGAGCTGCGAAAGGGAAACATCAAGGAGATTGGGGGGGAGCACCACCGTCAGGCAGTCCTCCTGCCTCATGCCGTCCAGCGAGAGCCGCAGCAGGAAGTGGGCATCCGTAGCGGCGATCCCTACGCCCTCCGCCGCACCCGCATGGCGCCGCCTCCACCGAAGCCGCCGTAACTGCGCGACGACGAACGCACGGAGCTGCTGCGAGAGATGGAGTTGCTGGTGCGGAATGAGCCGCTGGTCCTTTGGGTGGACTGGTAGGAGCTGCGGCTGGAGCTTACGTTGCCCCGGCTGGACTGGTAGCGCGATCCGGCGAAGGAGGACTGCCTCTGGTTGTAGCTGGCGTTGCGCTGCACCTGGCCGCCGTAGGACGAAGAGTTGCGGTAGGTGGTGCGCTGGCTGCGGATATTCGTCCCGCGGGTGGGCGGAGTGGAATAATAGTAGCCGCCGAAGCGTGGAGTGACGGCCGAGATCAGGAGGTAGGTGAAGAGAAAGTTGCCCGGCCCCCAGTGGCTATTGTAGTAGCCGTTGGAGTGGTAGCCGCGCATCTCGTGGTCGCCGTTGGTGTCGCGAACGATGGCGAAGAGCTGGTCGTCGTTGGCGTCGTCGATCTCGTTGTCGTTGTTCAGGTCCTCCCAGCCCTCGAGAGTAAGGACCTCCCCGTCCTGCTTGGCGCGGATGAGGACTATGCCGTCTCCCTCGTAGATCTCGTTCACACGGCGTTCGAAGTCGGTGGCGCTGTCCGAGTCCTTGAACGCCTGCTGTACATCGTCAAGGTTGATGCGGCCGGCAGCCCCGTCGGTGGCCGCCCAGTCCTCGTAGGACGGCCCGCCGCAGGCGGCAATCAGAGGCCCGGCGGCGACGATGCCGCCGAGGGAGAGGGCCGTGCCGAGCCTGAAAGGTCTCCGCGCCATGCAGTTCATCTCCTCTTGTGTGCTGCTATTTTAACCGCCATCGGGTGCTGCCGTCATTTCCTGGTGTTTTCCCCGTGGTAGACCCTGGAGCAACAGGAGCCGCTCGGTCTCGCTGCTTACGGATAACGTACGCGACGCAGGCTCTTTCGCAGCCGTCAGGGGCATGGTGGCCAAGCGGGACAGGAACTCGGCGTCGACATGGTCCCAGAACCCGTGCCAGTGCTCGGAACACCGGCCGATGTACATTGCCACCGCCGACTTGTGATAGCGGCCACTGAGCAGCTGGCTGGAAATCGTGTCTCGCAGCAGGGACAGGTGGGCAGGCCAGAATTCGCCGCATACCCGCAGGTAGAGCAGCCGGGCCAACTCGGGAAACGAGCCGTTCCTGGCTTCACTCGCACGCGTCGCAGTCCGGGCAATCAGCAGCTTCTCCAGCTCTCCGGGCACCAGCGAAAGGTCCAGCCCGTAAAGGGACGGGCATTCAACCCCGTATTCCTGCAACAATTCCCCGGACAGGGCTTCGAAGCGGGTCATGTAATCATCGTCGGTTTCAGGGCCCAGGTATGCAGCGGCCAGCCTCGCAGCCAACCGCGCGGCGGCCCCCGTCCAGAGCCCCTCGATGGCGGTGCTTTCTCCGGCAGCATCAATCACCTGCCGGCGCCGTTGGTGGTACAGGTCGGTCTGCCGGTCGAGCTCGGCGGCGTAGTCCTGCGTGAACGCCCGCTGGGCCTCGCTCTCGTGGTCGGCGTCGGCCTGCAGCCTTTCGATGCGGCGGGTGACATCTGCTCCGGAGTAGTACACGCGCCCCGCAGCATCGGCCTGACGGCACCCGGACAGCTTCAGGATGGCCTCGGCCTCCAGGCTGACCAGCCGGTCCTCCAGCGACAGGAAGGTCTGGGCCAGGCCGAACTGTCCCTGCCGCCCGCTCCTGCCGTTGAGCTGCAGCGTGATGCGGCTGGAGTCGTGCACCTCGGTACCGATTACGCACAGCCCCAGGGCAAACCCAAGCGTGGAGATATGCTTCCCTTCGGCTTCCCTTCCGCTGAGAGTTACGCTGATGCCGCAACCGTTGTCTGCCTCCTCGGCATGGAAGCGCCCGCTCTGCCTGAGCCGCCCCAAAAGGATTTCGGCCTGCTCGCGAGATGGGCAGCTCACCTTGACTGCTCCCGCGGAATCGCTCTCGTCATCCAGGACCCGTCCGATTTCTGCGACACACCTCTCGGCGATTAGGTCGTCGAGGCCGGGCTCCAGCAGTATGTCGGTGCCGCGCCCGGCCATGTGCGTCGCCACGGTAACCGCCCCGAAGGAGCCTGCATCCCGCACGATGGCGGCTTCGGCGTGCGTGGTGACTGCGTTTAGGACCCGGTGGGGCACGCCCCGATTTTCCAGCAGGAGGGCGAGCTCCCCGGACTGCTCAACGGTGCGGGTGCTCACCAGCACCGGCTGGCCTGTGCGGTGGCGCCATGCCACCTCGTCGACCAAGGCCGACAGCTTGTCCTCGCGAGTCAGGTGGACACGCGGCGGCACGCTGCTCCGGCCCGACGCCTTGGCGGGCGGCACCACGGCAACCTCCAGCCCGTACTTGCGGCGGAACTCATCGGTGGCGGGCACGGCGGTCCCGGTGATGCCTGCCAGGCTCCGGTAGCGGCCCGCGAATCCGGCCACCGACGTCTGGGCCAGAGTCTCCGCATTCGGGCGGACCGTCACGCCCTCCCGCGCCTCCACCGCCGACTGCAGGCCGTGCTGGTAGATGCTGTCGGGCTTTGGGCGGCCCGTGTGAGGATCAATCAGCACAACGCCGTCATCGCCGACCCCGTCCAGGTCCACCAGGTAGTCGACATCCCGCTTCAGGAGCAGGTGGGCGGTGAGCGCCTGGCTGACCTGGTTCTCCAGCGCGTACCGCCTCGCTGCACGCCGGGACAGAGCACCGTCCCGTATATACCGCCCCCTCCCCTTCGGTACGGCAAGACCGACGCCTGCATCGCCACGGAAGCTCCCCAGCCTGCGTTCCAGGTAAACTCGCCCCTTCTCCGTCAGGGTGACGAACCGCCCGCCGGGATGGACTGCGTAGTAGAGCCCCGACGACAATGCGGCCGCTTCGTCCTCGGCCAGCACCGTGGCCTGGCGCCGTAGCCTCGGACGGGCAACGGACCAGCCCTGCAGAATGGGGTTATCCGGTTCGGCCAGAAGCAGCGTTGCCAGCAGCTCGGATGCAGGAATCGGACCGACATCCGCGGTGCCGGCATCAGCGGCCAGGCCCCCGGCAAGTTCCCGTTGCAGCCCGATCATCTCCCCGACGGCCCGGTCCACCCGCACTGCCATCCGGGTGCCGCCCATCGGGTTGCCGGAGATGATCAGCGGCGTGAACGCCTCGTCGATCAGGGCGTGGTCGGCCTCGTCGACGATGGCCACATCGAGGGGCTGTTGCACCACGTCGCTGGCGGATGACTTGAGGCCGTCGCGCAGGTAGTCGAACCCGAACTCGCGCATCGACCCATAAACGATGCTCCGGCGGTATAGGTGTCGCCGCTCCCCGTCTTCCATGTGCCCCAGCACGGCGCCCGAGCTGAGTCCCAGGCACCGGAAGACGGGCTCCAGCAATGCCGAGTCGCGGTCCGCAAGGTAGTCGTTGGCCGTGACCACGTGCACCCGGCGGCCGGCGACGGCGTGCAGGGCGGCGGCGAAGGCGATGGCAACGGTCTTGCCCTCCCCCGCGTCCATCTGCACCGCCCTGCCATGGAAAAGGTGAATCCCTGCCATGAGCTGTTCGTCGGTGGCCCGGAAAATCAGGCGGCCCTCCCCGTCTCCGGCACGGGCGGCTTGGTAGAAGCCGGTGGGCAGCATGATGTAGCCAGCCCTGCGGTGCCGGCGCTGGCGGGACACCTCGGCGACGGCGGTGGCAACGACACTGGCGTCCCCTGCGGCGGTGCCGTAGGACGCGGTGTCTTCGAAGAGCTTCCACACCCCAAGCCGCCGGTCGATGGCCTCGGCCATGATGGCGAAACAATCGGGCAGCAGTTCTCCCGGCGAAGCCTCGCCCGCACGGCTGCGGAGGCACCGGATGGCGGCACGCAACTCCTCGTCCGAGCAGGACGAGTAGTCGTGGCCACGGGTGCGGGACAGCAGCGACTGGAGGAGAGGCTGTCGGCGTCTCATGGGCCAAGTTTATCCCATGTTGAAAAGCCGGGTTGTGCCAATGGCTCAGCCTAACGCGGGAGCGTTGCGAATCCGGTGGTCGAGTCCGGCGAGATGGTCCTGAAGGGGATGAAGATGGCTTACCACCGAAACGGAATTCCGTAGGGATTGCGAATCCTGATTGACACCGCTGCGAGCCACGGCGAAAATCCCGAAAACTTCCATTGGAGCGTGACTTTGCCTGATAGTGCCGACGTAGTTGTCATTGGTGCCGGTGTGGTGGGTTGCTCGGTTGCGTATTACCTGGCCCGGGAGGGCGTCAAGGTGGCCCTGCTGGAACGGGAGGCCATCGGCAGCGGGGCCTCCGCTCATGCCACCGGTTCCCTCAGCCTGCTGGGCGCCGAGTTCTCGCCTGGGGCCTCTTTCGAAATGGCCCGGGCGTCCTACGCCGAGTTTCCCGAGCTCGTCCCCGAGCTGGAGTCCGCAACGGGCATGGACCTGCTCTACCAGCGCCGCCCCTCCCTGCGGCTGGCCCTGGACGACGAAGAGGCCGACATGATCCGGAGCCTGATGGCCTGGCAGCGGCCCCACGTCAACATGCGCTGGATTGACGCCGGGGAGGTGCGGTCCATCGAGCCCCGCCTGTCCCACTCCATCATTGGAGCCGTTTACGAGGACGAGTCGGCCCAGCTGGACAGCTACCGCCTCAACCTGGCGCTGGCCAGCGGCGCCGAACTGAAAGGCGCCGACATCCTCTACCGGGAAGTCACTGGCCTGCTCACCAATGGGGCCACGGTTGCCGGCGTCAGGACCGCTTCCGGGGACATGCACTGCGGCGCGGTGGTGGTGGCTGCCGGAACCTGGAGCCGGGCCTTCACTCCCTGGCTGGGCTTTCCCGTTCCCGTCCGGCCCATGAAGGGAGAGCGGTTGCTGCTCAACTACCCCGGCGAACCCCTTCCGGTACTGATCAGCTCACCCAAGCGGGGGCACATGATCAGCCGGACCGACGGACTCACCAGTGTCGGCAGCACCGGCGGGCGGGACTACGACCAGAAGGAGCTGTTCTGGGGCGAGGAGTTCGACCGCCAGCCCACGGAGACCGGTCGGCTGGAGCTCATGCAGCGGGCCATAGATGTCCTGCCCGACCTGGAGCGCGCCGAACTCGTACAGCAGCTCGCCGGCTCCCGCCCGTTGAGCCCAGACAGCAAGCCCATCATCGGCCCGGTCCCCGGCTGGCAAGGCGTCTACCTGGCTACGGGCCACACCACCAAGGGCATCCATCTGGGCCCGATCACCGGCCGCATCATCGCCGACTACATCCGCCGTGGTTCAACCCAGGCCGTCTCCGACATGAGCGAGTTCCTGCCGGACCGCTTCGCGGACTTCGCCGACGCCGACTTCCTCCCAGCCGCACTGGCCGCAGAAGAATAGCGCCGCCGCCCGGCTACCGGAACCGTTCGTCGCTGGAGGGTGTGACAAGTGGGTCAAGCCGACATGAGGGAGACCCGGGGCAATCGCATTTTGATTGACTCATACCCGTCATTCCCGCGAAAGCGGGAATCCAGTGGTCAATGGCAGTAGATTCGTCGCGATAATCAACCTGACTGCGCGCTCTGGACTCCTGCTTTCGCAGGAGTGACGGGCTGGCGTATTTGAAATGCGATTGTCCGATTGTCTTGGAGGGAGACCAATGCTATATCCCCTGTTCCTGTGAAAGTCAGGGAACGCCCTCACCCTAACCCTCTCCCGGAGGGAGAGGGGATTAACCACGCCAACCGTCAGATGCCCAGCGCGGCGACTCCGGCCTTGGCGATGGCCTCGTCGTCGAGGCCGCTGGGCAGGCCGCCCACGCCGATGGCTCCTACCACCGCACCGTCGTGCAACACCGCGACTCCGCCGGGTATCGCAATCAGCTGGGGGTCGCCGAAGGACTCAAGGGACCTGCCGGTGCTGCTGAGCTGGTCGGCGAAGGCGACGGTATCGATGCCACGCACCGCGGAGGTGTAGGCCTTGCGGATGGCGAAGGTGGGCCGCGGGCAGCGGTCCATCCGGGCGTAGGCCAGCAGGTTGCCGGCATCGTCCACCACGGCCATGTCCACCTTGCGGCGGTTGGTGTCCCGGTTGTAGTCGGCGATCATTGCCGTGATCGCGTTCTGGGCCTGTTCCATGCTGATCATGGACTTGTTCCACATATCGTCAATCTCCTTAAAGCTGTGCTTGGGGAATCGCAAAATCATTTTGTAATTCCCTCTCCCTCTGGGAGAGGGTTGGGGTGAGGGCGTTCCTTCGTCAGGTTCAAAGCCACAGATGTGTAGGGCTTCGCCCCGAACGCTAACCCTTCCCTTTCATGGGGAAGGCACTCCCTGAGATGACTCCTAGATCTCAGCCGTTGTGGGTCGCATGGTGTGCCAAGGGGTGTTCTGCTCGTAGGCGTGGGCCATCCGGAACACCATCTCCTCGCCGCCGGGCGGGCCCGCAATCTGGAGACCCACCGGCAGGCCCCTTCCTCCGAACCCGCAGGGTACCGAGATGGCCGGTGCGCTGGCAAGGTTGAAGGTGTTGGTGCGCATGAAGGGCAGCCGGGACGCCGTCCCCTTGCTGGTGACCGGCGGATCTTCCGTCACCGGGATGGCCTGCCTTCCGGAGGTCGGCATCACCAGCGCGTCGTAGGTCCGGAAGGCCGCCAGAACATCGTTGCGCAGCAGGGTGCGGAGCTTCTGGGCCTTGAGGTATGCCTGTGCCGGGACGAGGCTGCCGGTAAGCAGGCCGATGCGGTTGTCGTGGCCGAAGTCGTGCAGCCGCTCCCGGACCCATTCCCGCATGTTGATGGCGGGCTCAACCGCCAGTAGTGTGCCGGAGATGGCGTTGGCGTGGGCCGCCAAGGGGATGGAGACCTCCTCTACATTGGCGCCCAGCTCCGCCAGCACGCCGGCTGCGGCAGTTACGGCGTCGGCCACGTCCGGCTCCACCACGTCGCTGTGAAGCAGCTCCCTGACGATCCCCACGCGGCGGCCCCTAATGTCGCCGTCCAAGGCCTGCCGGTAGTCGGGGACCGGTGTGTTCCAGGTGGTCGGATCCCTCGGGTCGTGGCCGGCGATGGCCGACAGGGTGATGGCCGCGTCCTCGACGGTGCGGGAGATGGGGCCGATGGTGTCCATGGACCACACGCCCCGCATCAGCCCGTAGCGGCTGACCCGTCCCCAGCCGGGCCGCAGCCCGACGATGCCGCACCAAGCCGCAGGGCGGCGGATGGACCCGCCCGTGTCCTCGCCCAAGGAGGTGGCGCAGAGGAAGGCCGCCGTGGCCGCCCCCGATCCGCCGCTGGAGCCGCCGGCGGAGATGTTCAGGTCCCAGGGATTGCGCGGGGTGCTGAACCGGTGGGTCAGGCCGGTGACGGCGAACTCGCTGAGGTTGGTCTTGCCCAGCAGGACGGCGCCGGCGCTTTTCAGGTTGGCAACCACCGTGGCGTCGTCGCCGGGCACGAAGTCGGCCGTAATCCTGGCGCCGCCGGTGGTGCGGATGCCCTTCGTCCAGATCTGGTCCTTGACCCCCACCGGGATGCCGTGCATCGGGCCGCGGTAGCTGCCCGCCTGGATTTCCTGCTCGGCCTGACGGGCTTCTTCCAGTGCTCGCTCATGCAGCACGGTGATGAAGGAGTTGAACTTGAAGTCGAGGTCGTCGATCCGTTCCAGGTAGGCCTCGACCACCTCGACCGGGGATGCCTCTCTGCTCTCGATGAGTCCGGCGAGGGCTGAAACGGAGTGTAGTGGAAGTTCGCTCACGGCCATAGGGACCTCCGACGGTTACCGGCTCCTGGAATGAGCCGCGTGTTTGCGGGCCATCGTAGGCCGCAAGTACCAGCCGGTCAACCTGGGTACGCCGGCCCACCAAGGCTGTCGCATCCGGATTTATCTAATTCCGTCGCTCCCGCCTCTTACCATCATCCCCCCGCCTCTGAACGTGACTCCCCCGCCTTCGACCGTCGCTCCCGCCTCTTACCATCATCCCCTCGCCTCTGAACGTGACTCCCCCGCCTCAGACCGTCACTCCCGCCTCTGATCGTCATTCCCGCCCCTGACCGTCATTCCCGCGAAGGCGGGAATCCAGTGCTCAAAAAAGGCCGACGGTTGCCGGATGATGCACCATCCGTCAGGGCGGCCTCGGATGGTAAGGAGGACGAATGCCCTGGATTCCTGCCTTCGCAGGAATGACGGGTTGCTTTCGTTACTCCACCGCCATTGAGGTTCAAATGGGATTGACCCGTCTTACTAAGACGATTTCAATATTGCGCATGTCCCTTGACCGTTAGTCCTGAGCCTGTCGAAGGACGGGTCGGCAGGCCCGGCCGATGGTTCGACAAGCTCACCACAAACGGATTCTCACGGACTTGGCAATCGTCGTGCTGGGCCTCACTCCACGTCGTACAGCCGGTTGAGGTTGCCGAGCTGCTCGGGGTCCAGATCCCTTCCCTGCAAGGCAGGGTGGTCGGGGCCGTAGCGGTGGGCTCGGAACACGGCGTTGGCCATCCCGAACTGGGAGGGAACAACGAAGGGGCTGACGAACTCCCACACAATCTCGTTCCCAGGGGTAACCTCGAAGAGCCTTCCCGGCTGGCCCTCGGTTACCAGGGTGTTGCCGTTGGGCAGGCGCTGCGCTCCGCCTGTGAAGTGGGTGAAGAAGGAGACCGTCGGCAGTCCCTGGTACTGCCACACGATCTCGCTGGTTGACGGGTCCACCTCGACTACGCGGGAGTAGCTCAGCCCCCGGCGGTGGGAGCCATTGTCCAGCAGCAGCACGTTGCCATTGTCCAGGTAGGTGGGATGGTGCTGGTGGGAGATGACGCCCGGCCCCCACTTCCAGGTCATTTCGCCAGTCGACCGGTCCACCAGTGCCACGGTGTCGAGGATGCGGAAGCTGATCAGAAATGTGCTGCCGTCGGGCGAGGCGGTGAGGTCGTTGGCGCCGCCCCAGGCGTCGCGGGTTTCCAGGGGGCAGATCTCGTCCGTTTCCGGGTCCAGGTGATCGGCGGAGCGCCACAGGCCCACCTCGGTACCATCGGGCGTCACCTCCACGACCTGGTCGCTGAACATCTGCTCCGGGTCGCTGCCCCTGGTGAAGCCGCCCCTGACCTGGCTCGATAGTTCGGCGGATATCCTTTCGCGTTGCAGCAGGAGCAGGTTGTTGCCGTTGGGCAGGCGGTTGTGGCGGCGCAGGGTCGGGTCGTAGTGCTCCCAGACGAGCTGGCTGTCCCAGTCGATTTCCCGGATGTGGTCGGCGCCGGGAGGGTTCGACCCCATATCCCGGAAGAGCAGGTTGCCGTTGTCCAGCAGGTAGCCGTAGGCAATGCCGCCGGGATAGTGCCAGCGATGGACGAAGTTGCCTTCCATGTCGATCAGGTAGGCGTCGTCCCCGCCGTTGGGTGAGAAGAGCGTGTATCCCCGGTAGGCACTGGCTGCCTGGTAGCGCAGCAATCCGGTGGGACGGGAGGAAGTGGTCATGCGGCGTGCCTCCTGGACTATGGGGAATTATAAATCTGATTGCCCGGAAGTTCGGCTCCAGCTATTTCAGAGGGTGTGTGACAAATCCCCTCTCCCTCCGGGAGAGGGTTAGGCCTGTCCTGAGCTTGCCGAAGGGGTGAGGGCGTCCCCTTCTTTCTCAGGAATAACGGATGCCCCGCAGCCTGCTCTTTATGGCACCAAAGAGACTTGTCCCACACCCTCTCAGGCATTGCCTTTCTGATAAAGATATATCTCCGCCGATTGGCCCGGTTTGAATCTGGCGCGGCTTGGAGGCCTTCCTACATCGGACTCCACCATCTCCAGGGTCAAGGGAATCCCCTTGGCCGTCTTGAAATAGGCTGTCAACTTGTCTTCAGATGTCTCCAGGAGGAGATTTTCTCCCTCGAACCCGCCCAGAAGTTGATAGTCCCGGTCGGTGTGGGCCCGGCGGGCATCATAATGACCGTCATTCACCAGCAACAACCCCCCAGGACGCAGAAACCGCTTGCAGGCTTGCGAGATCAGCCCGGCGTTGAGTGATATGAGCAGGTCAAATGATTCTTCCGGTTCTGCATTGAAACTTTCGTAGTCCTGCTGATAACGCCGGATTATGGCTTCTTCCTGGTATTCCCTGTGGCTGTTTACATAATCAAGCAAACAGGGGGCGGCCAGCGCTTCCTCAATACCCCTCAAGGAGTCAACGTAACACACCAG
Source organism: Dehalococcoidia bacterium (assembly GCA_965216065.1). GTDB lineage: Bacteria > Chloroflexota > Dehalococcoidia > Lucifugimonadales > UBA3495 > VXOI01. The sequence continues at coordinate 501,360 of CBDCFB010000001.1, read as the reverse complement.
GGGGAATACCATGGATGGAGTGACATGCAGATAGCTTCCGGGATACAGCACCCGGCCGCCGCCGAACTCGTCCCGGACCTGCCGAAATACGGTCAGCAGGTCGAAATCACCCCCTTGCCTGTCCCTGTAATCAGCCAAATAGATATCCAGCGCATGGTGTGGTCCATTCTTCCTTCGCAGCAATCTGGAAGTTGTCCTCATTCCTGCCCCAGCGGAAACCCCAAGGCAATCGCGTTTTAGTTGTTCGCAGCGGTTGATTCCGTCATTCCCGCGAAAGCGGGAATCCAGAGGTTTCCGCACCTCTCACTCCCCTTGGACACCAGGGCTGGACGGCCGACCCACAGCCGCATCCATTCGTCGCCGGAGCAGGGACAATGCGACCTGATGAGACCGGTCTAAACAGGCGGCTGCAAGCGGTGCCGGGTGGCTTCCTCATAAGCGTGGCCCACCCGGACCAGCGTCGGCTCGGTCAGATGCCTGCCGACGAACTGGATGCTGAGGGGCAGTCCCTCGCTGTTCAGGCCGCAGGGTAGGGAGATGGTGGGCGCACCGCTGAAGTCGTAGGGTACGGTGAACCGCCCCCAGGTCCATTCCTCCTCGTCCATCGGGCCGTAGAGCGCTTCCTGCGTGACCCTCTCCGGAGGCGTGGTCATGGACGGACAGACCAGCACGTCGACGCCGTCGAATATCCGGGACAGTACCCCGTTGCAGGCCAGCCGCTGGTACATGGCGGTGGCGTAGTCCGTTGCGCTGTGGCGTTGGCCCAGCTCCAGCCAGCCGCGGAACCAGGGGCCGTACTCGTCGGAGCGGGAGGGGAAGGTATCGCTGTGGGTCGCGGCTGCCTCTGCGGAGCACAGCACCCCCCAGGCGCGTGAGTATGGCTCGGTGTCGGGCATCTGCACCGGCATCAGCCTCGCTCCCATGCTCTCCAGCAGGCGGGCTCCTTCCAGCACCGCCGCGGCCAGCTCGGAGTCGACGCCGTCGCCGATGTACCGCTCGTCCACGCCGATGCGAACGCCGCGCACTCCCTGGGCCAGACCTCCCAGCATGTTGGGCACCGGAACAGTCAGCGAGGTGGCGTCGTTGGGGTCGTGGCCCGCGATGGCCTGCAGCATGACACCGGCATCGGAGGCGCTGCGGGTCATGGGGCCGATGTGGTCGAGGGACTGGGCCAGCGCCAGCACTCCGTGGCGGCTCACCCGCCCCCAGGTGGGCTTGATCCCCACGGTCCCGCAGGCGGCCGACGGGAACCTGATGGAGCCGCCGGTATCGCTGCCCAGGGAGCCGTAACACAGTCCGGCGGCGGTCGCCACCCCGGAGCCGCTGGAGGACGCGCCGGACCATCGGTCCGCGCCCCAGGGGTTGACCGGAATCTGGAACTGCGGGTTGTACCCGGCCATGGCCCCTTCGGTCAGGTTCAGCTTGCCCAGAATCACCGCGCCAGCGGCGTTCAGCTTCCGCACGACTGTGCCGTCGAAGTCGGGCACGAAGTCCCGGAGCACCTGGGCTCCGCCCATGGTGGCGACGCCGGTGGTGAAGCAGAGGTCCTTGACGGCGATGGGCACCCCGTGGAGTCCGCCCCGGTAGTTCCCGGCGGCGATTTCCTGCTCGGCGGTGCGGGCCGACGCCATGGCCGAATCGGCCATCACCGTGGCGTAGCTCTTCAGGTCTCCGTCTAGGGCCTCGATGCGTTCGAGGATTGCCGTGGTGAGCTCCACGGGCGACAGTTCCCGGGACCGGAGGCGTTTGCCCACTTCCGCGATTGTCTGGTAGTGCAAGGGCGTATCAGGCATGGCTTAACTCCTGCTTGAATCCGGTGGCTCTCCCGCAGAGAATACTGCCCAGAGGATACTGGATGCAGCACCGGTGGTAAACTTGCCCCTGCGCCGAACCACGATGTCCGACAGGAGACTGCCCAAATGCGGATTGCCGTACCCGACCTCGTTTCCAACTCATACTTCCCGGCGGTGGCCGCCGTGGAGCTGGGGCACTTTCAGGCTCAGGGAATAGACGCAGAGCTGGAAATGGTCTTTCCGATAGGAAAGGCCATGGAAGGGTTGCGGGACGGCACCATCGACTTCGTGGCCGGTCCTGCCCACGCAACTCCGTCGGCCTTCCCCGGCTGGCAGGGCGCGAAGCTGCTGGCGGCGCTGTCCCAGCATACCTTCTGGGTCCTGGTGTTGCGTTCCGGCCTGGGGGCCCAGCCGGGAGATGTGGCAGCGGTCAAGGGGCTGCGAATCGGGGCAGCCCCCGGTCCCGACGCCGCGCTGCGCCGGATGCTGGCCGAGGCGGACATAGACCCGGCGCGGGACGGGGTCGTGCTGGGGCCGGTGCCGGGCAGCGGCGAGCCGGGCGTGTCCTTCGGCGTCCATGCAGCCCAGGCCCTCGAGGACGGAATAATCGACGGATTCTGGGCCAACGCGATGGGAGCCGAGGTGGCGGTGCGGAGCGGAATAGGCAGCGTGGTGCTGGACCCGCGGCGGGGCCTTGGGCCGTCCACTGCGAGGGACTACACCTTTGCGGCGCTGGTCACCACCGACAGGCTGATCGAGGACTCACCGGCCACGGCTGAGGGAGCGGTGCGAGCGGTGGTGGAGGCACAGCGGGCGCTGCGGGCCGATCCGTCGCTGGCCGCCGAGGTCGGACAGCGGCTGTTCCCTTCCGATGAGGCGGCTCTGATTGAGGACCTCGTGCGTCGGGACGCCCCGTACTACACCGCCGAAATCTCGCCGGAAGCCGTGGGCGGCCTCAACCAGTTCTGCCGGAACCTCGGCTCCCTCTCAGGTGAAGTGCCCTATGAGCAGGTGGTGGCCAGGCAGTTCGCCCATCTCTGGGCTGAATAGCAGGCGCCGCGGTTCCATTTGCTTTTGCAGGATGGCGCTAGTCAACTGGTAAGGGATAACACATGGACGCGAGAATGCCATACGGCTTGGACGTGGCAACTGGTAAGCTCGTCAGCGTGTCAGAGGTTCCTAATGGCTTGGGTTGTGGAGCGGTTTGCCCAGGTTGCGAACAGTCCCTGGTTGCCCGAAATGCCGGGATTGTCAGACAACATCATTTCGCTCACCATGATAAGGAATTGTCCTGCGAGAGCTGGCTACACGCTACCGCCAAGCGAATACTGTTCGAACGAGATTCCAACTCAATCCTCGCCGGCAACCCTATTGTTATGGGATGGCAATGTGCGGTCTGTGGTTGCAGGCAAACTGGCAATCTTCTCAAGAAGGTCGCAAGGGTGGATTTGGAAAGATATGTCGGCACCACCAAGCGAATTAAGCCTGACCTGATTGCTTACAACGAGCGCGGGCAAATAGCGAATTGTCAGGAAGTTGTAGTTACGCACAAACCTGAGCCGCACACTCACTATTTTGCAAAGTCTCGCGGCGTCCCGTTGCTGATCTACAGAGTATCTTCTGCGAACGACTTAGAGGCCCTTAGGAACAAACCATTGAGGCCAGACGTTCACTATGTTCCTTGCCTTTGTGACAAAAAGAAATGCGACGACTGCGGACAACTTCCCTGTGACGATGCCGCTAGTTGGAATCCGGAACCACATAAGCGATGCGATGCTGGCCCGATTCCTCATTGCATTCCAACCGGCAGTCAGCCTTGTTATTGTTTTCTGTGCAAATCTTGTGTGGAGGACTTGGAGACTCATCGTCATTGCGCGTGTGGGAATGTTATTACTGGTCAGTATCCAAGATGCTTCTGTTGCCATGTGAACTGTCAGGAGAGAGATCGAGACCACCGACATTGCCCTGACTGCAACTACCGTGGCCGGATATATAGGAGAAAACGAATGATTGGTGAGTATTTCGAGAGGTGCTACAACTGTGAGCAAGCCTACAGAGCAAGGGCTGTTGATGAGCCTACTCTCAGGGCAAAGGCGGTTGATGCACATACGGCAGCCAGCAAACCAGCCATTATTGAGCCATGCGCAAACTGCCGATATGGGTGCCAATATGTTTGTTTCCTTTCTTAGGGTTACCCTGCGAAAGCAAACGTAGCAGGCGCCGCCCGTACCGAGATCAGGAAGCAGAACCAGCAGGTGCAGTCAATGAAAGTGGACATCAGGGTGCCCGTGGGATTGCCGGTCCGGGAGACCGCGGACTTCATTGCTGGATGCGAGACCGCCGGGTTCTCCGGGGTCGGAGTCCACGACCACCAGCACAGCGGACGCGATGTCTTTCTCACGCTGGCCCTCGCCGCCGAGCGCACCTCGCGGCTTACGGTGTACCCGGCGACCACCAACCCGGTCACCCGGCATCCGATGGTGCTGGCGTCGCTGGCCCACTCGCTGGAGGAGATCGCGCCGGAGCGGGTGCGCCTGACCGTGGGTCCAGGCTACCTGGCCGTCGGCAACATCGGCAGGCCCCGGGCGACGGTGGATGCCATGCGCCAGGCCATCCTGACCATTCGCCGCCTGCTGCGGGGCGAGCGAGTGGAGTTCAACGGGGTGGAAACTCGGCTGCGCAACTTGAGCGAACCGCCGACGCCCATATTCATGACCGCCGCCGGACCTCGGATGGTGGAGCTGGCCGGGGAGGTTGCCGACGGCGCCCTGCTACTGGTTGGCCTGCACCCAAAGGCGGTCGCAGCGGCCCGCCGCCGGTTGGAAGTCGGCGCAGCCCGCGCCGGACGCACCCTTGACGGTTTCCAGACGATCTTCATCACCCCGACGACGGTGTCGGACGATGGCCCGGCTGCCCGCCGTTTTCCCCAGCAGTGGTTCCGGCCCGACCAGCCGTACCTGAAGTATCCCAGCGATTCCAACCTCGTCTGGCTCCGGGAGGCCGGCATCGATCTGGCCGACGATTTCGTGCCAGAGAGCATCGGCGACGCCCAGGCGGCCGAAATCTGCGATGCCTTCGGCCTGTTCGGCACGGCTGAGGAGTGCCTGGCCCGGCTGAGACGTGTCGGGGATGAATCTGGCATAGAGCACGTGTTCATCTTTCCAACCCACACCCAGGAGGGCGGCTACGACATGCCGCGGGCCGAGGTGGACGCCTTCAGGAAGGTGATAATCCCAGGACTGTGAGCGCTTTCGTAACGCCCCAACCCTACGGGGTTGCGAAGCAGCCGCGCTTGAAAATGCCCCCCCGGTCGTCTTCTTTGGGATCTCTTGCCCGGAAACGGGTGGTGCCCCTTCCCGTCGTCCTTCAGCAGGCCGGCTTGCTGCCAAGCCCATTCCAGCCCGCATTCCAGATTGATGACACTCGCTGTCTTGCCTGGGAGACAAATGCCATGTAGCATGAACATCGAGTCATTAGAACATTAATACGATATACTCAAGACAGACAGTCTCCTGCTGAAACAGGCCCGGGACCATAGAAATGTCAGATAATGCGAGATAATGTCAGACACGGCAAAAATCGGCACACTTTCCGGGGAACCGGTGGCGGAGCATCTCGAGATCGCAAGTGCTGTTTGCCAGCGGGTTCGGACGCCTGAGCTCAGCAAGGGGTTAGCCATTTGGAAGCTATTTCATGACCCGCTACAGGCCGAAAACCGTCATTCCCGCCTTCCCCTTCATTCCCGCGTTCCCGCCTTCCCCGTCTTCCCCGTCATTCCCGCGAAAGCGGGAATCCAGTGGTCAAAGCGCTGAATCCGGTTGATGCCGCCGGGGTATGATAGCCTTGAGATAGTCTCTTGGTTGGCGGTCGCCGTGCCCGCCGCCGCGGTCAAAGGGCTGTAGATACCAGCAATTTGAGGAGCAGGTTTCATGCCAGAAAAGATACGCCTGGGGTTCGTCGGTGCCAATGTAAACTCGACCTGGGCCACACAGTCCCACTTCCCGGCGATCCTCGCGAGTCCGGATGTAGAGTTCACTGCGGTCTGCACCACTCGGCCCGAGAGCGCCGAGGAGGCCCGCAAGGCTTTCGGAGCGAAGCTGGCCTTCCATGATTTCCGGCAAATGGCCGCGTCTCACGAGATCGACGCGGTGGCCGTGGTGGTGCGCGTGCCGTCGCACTACGAGCCGACCAAGGCCGCCATCGAAGCTGGCAAGCACGTCTTAACCGAGTGGCCCCTTGGCCGGAACACCGCCGAAGCCGTGGAGCTGGCAGCCCTGGCCCGCGAGAAGGGGGTGCAGACCGCGGTGGGCCTGCAATCGCGGGTCAGTCCGGCGCTGCTGTACGTCAAGGAGCTGGTCGCATCCGGCTATGTGGGCGAGGTGCTGTCGTGTTCCGTGACCACCATGCGCGACGGAGCGCTGGAACGCCCCTCGAGCCGAACCTGGCAGCGCGACGCTGAGCTGGGGGCACACACCCTGACCATCGCCAATGGGCACGTCATCGACGCCCTGCGCTTCGTGGCCGGCAACTTCACCCGGGTGGCCTGCATGGTCAGCACCCAGGCGCCCCAGTGGTTCGACACGGACATTCAGGAGTGGGTGGATGTGACATCGCCGGACAACGTGCGAGTCAGCGGGCAGCTGGAGAGCGGCGCGGCGGCGTCGGTCCATGTTGGTGCCGTCCCCTGGGCCGGCAGCGGCTTTCGGATGGAGATCTACGGACGGGAGGGCACGCTGGTAACCACGGGGAGCGTATCGTCGCAGCGCGGCGAGATGCTGCGGGTGCAGGGCGCCCAGGGAGGCCACGAGCTGCAGGACCTGGACATACCTGAGCGCTTCGTCCATGTGCCGTCCGACTTCCCCAAGGGTGACCCCTTCAACATTGGGCAGTTGTACACCCTGTGGGCCGAGGACATCCGCACCGGAGAAAACCGCGCACCCGACTTCGACACGGCCGTCGACCTGCACCGCTTCGTCGACACCCTGAAGCAGGCGTCGGACACAGGCCGGGAGCTGCCGGTTGGGTGAGAGGGTGTGTGACAAATTCCCTCTCCCGGAGGGAGAGGGTGAGGGTGAGGGTGAGGGCGTCCCTCTACTTGCGGCTGGATTTTGCGGACAGCACTTGAGCCGCCGTATTGTTTGCCGGAGACATTTGTCAGGGGGTGTGCGACAAATCCCCTCTCCCTCCGGGAGAGGGTTAGGGTGTCCCCCTCTCTATCAGTAATAACGAATGACCAGCCGCCTGCGCTTTATGGCACCAGGCAGACTTGTCACACACCCTCTGAGAGGGGTATTTCACCGGTAAGCCAGTTTGTCGATCAAAGAGCAAAAGCCCCGCGACTCCCGCAATCACTCAGTGATGTCGGGAAGCTGACGGGGCCTTGATGGATCAAGCGCTACGGAAGTGTCAGGCCGTTGCGGCTGCCGGCTGGTGGGCCTTCAGGAAGCGGCGGGCGTGGGCCACGACCTCGTCGATGTGCTCCTGGGTGTCCTTCCAATGATAGATGGTAACCTCCGAGTTCGGGGCCAGGCTCGCAACCTCCATTGCCACCGCGTAGGGGTGGGCCGGCACATCCTCCGCAGCGATCAGGACCGGCGTCTGCAGGTTGCGCACGAAGTCGCGGGTTACGGTGAACACGAAGTCGGCGCGGCTGGTGTACATGCTTGTCAGGAAATCGTGGACCATGTCCATCGTAATTTCAGGACGCCTTTCGCACAGGGGCGGCCCCCAGCCTGTGATGTTGTTCTGGTAAAAGAGATCCGGCATTTCCGGCCTGTAGCTGCTGGGCTGCATCAGTGCCGCCGCCACTATCCGGTCCGGGGCAAGCCGGAGAAGGTTGTGGATCATCGGCCCGCCGATGCAGAAGCCAATGACCCCGAACTTTTCTATGCCCAGATGGTCCATCAGCCCGAGCTGGTCGTCAGCGTAGGAGTCCCAGGGGCGGTCGATCTCCAAGGGGCCGGCGGACTGGCCGCCGTTGGCATTGCGCAGGTCTGCGGCGATGCAGCGGAAGTCGTCCCTGTAGGTCTCCATGGGATTGAACGGCACCGAGGTGTTCAGCGAGGCAAGGGACGAATTAAGTCCGCCTCCGGGTACGATCATCAGGGGGAATCCCGATCCAACTTCTTCGTAATGGATGCGGGTGGATCCTCTTTCGTAGAACGGCATCGCGATGTTCCTCCACAGGAGAGTTGCATAGAACAGGGCCGGTTGCGGCGAGAAGCAAACTGCAATCCGGGACGGCGATTCAGGAAGATGAGCCTTGTACGCGACTGTGCTCCGGCCGCCTGCTGCAGCGTTGAATCTAACCCCTGGAAGCTCAAGCGGTCAACAACACAGCGAAAGGGCTCGGACTATCGCAGAGGGCAGGCAGAGCGCCGTCATTGCCATGAAAATAGGGAGCAAAACAGTTCCCTCTCCCTCGAGGGGGAGGGTTAGGGTGGGGGTGAAATCCTTGCTGAACTCCCGTCGAAGTTAATTTTCATACACTTGCGTGGCCCCAAGGCCATCCGTCATTCCCGCGAAAGCGGGAATGGCGGAAACTGCGTTATTCGTACCGTAAAACTAAAAGACCCTGTTGGAAAGGCACCCTCCGCTGGCCCGAGTTTCAGCCCCATGGTAGCCTCTCGGCGTGTATCCATGCCTCTGGCCCGTGAGTGACGACTGATGCTCGGCGGTTGGGAACTTGCCGTGGCCGTAGTATCCACCTTCTTCGGCGCGGTCGTCCTGGGGACCATAGGCTTCGGCCTGGGAACCGTCGCCATGCCATTTCTGCTCCTGGTCATGCCTCCCCAGGAGGCGGTGGTGATAGTCAACGCCATGATCATCCCCACGACCGGCCTCACGCTGATGCAAACGCGCCGTCATCTGAACCTTCGGAAATCCTGGCCTTTTGTAGCCGCCGGTCTGCCGCCCGTCCCACTGGGCGTCCTCCTGCTGTACGGGGCCGAGCCGTCGGCGCTCAGGATAGCCATTGTGGTCCTCATATTGGGGTTGGGAGTGGTGAGCCTGTTTCAGGTGCGACTGCCGGGTGCCCAGAGGCCATGGGCGGCCCCTCTGTGCGGGTTCATCACCACCCTCCTGGTCACCACGCTGGGCGTTGGTGCCCCTCTGGCTGGCCTCTACGCGATAGAGCAGGGCTGGTCCAGGGACGAGATTCGCGCGACCCTGGCGCTCTACTTCTGCCTGGCGGCGGCCGTGGCAATGGTGCTGTTCCTGGCGACGAGCCTGGTGGGGGTGTCCACGGCACAGAACATGGGAGTGATTGCCTTGGCAGTGGCAGCCGGGGCGGTGGTGGCGGCCTTGCTGGCCCGCCGGATGACCTTCGGTGTGTTCAGGTACGCGGTCCTCGGGGTCACCGTTGCCGGCAGCGTGTCCCTGTTGGCCCGCGAGTTCCTCACCCTGTTTTAGGAGACTCGGGTGGCTGATCCCCCGTACCACAATCAACTTCATCGCATGACGACATAATTCCAGCCCGGGTAGAGGGTGCCGCTGCAGAACTCTGTCCGCTGGTTGACCGCAACCGCCAGGACGGTCGGCGGGTTGGCGTTCAAATCGATGGTACTCAGGGTGTTGACGTTGGCGAATGCCGGGTTGGGGTCATAGAGCCCCCACCCCTGCGTGCTCGGGTCCAGCCGCCACACACGCTCCAGCGTTCCGACGTCGACCAGGGGTCGAAGCAACTGGTCGATCCGCTGGAGGTTTCTACCCGGTCGGGGTGCTGGCTGTTCCGCCTCGATGGGTATGAAGTTCCAACCCTCGAAAAGGGCGTAGCCCCGGAACTGCTGCCGCCGGATGGAGTTCACCAGCAGGATGGCGGGCGGGTTGGATGCCACGTTCACCGTTCTCAGCGTATTAAACCGCAGGAAACTGGGACGGGGGTCGTAGAACAGCTACCGCTGTCCCAGGGCGAAGAACCGCCAGACGCGGCGGAGCGTCCCGTTGTCCATCAGCGGCTGGAAGATCTGCTGTGGCGACTGGAAATTGTTCACCGGCCGCGGCTGTGCGGCGGGACGTGGTGGCGGAGCGAATCCACCACCGACACCGCTGGAGCCGCCGCCACCGCTGCCGGTGGACGTCGTCGTCGTGGTTGTGGTAGGTGGATCGGGGTCGGGGTCGGGATCGGGTGGTGGCGGTGGAGTCCTGGGAGTACCCATGCCCGAAGGGGACCAAGCGCTGCTTGTTACCCCGTTCACTGTCCTGACCTGCACCTCATATTCAGTCCCGGTGTTGAGTCCGGTAATGATGCGGGAGCGGCTTGCGCCCACGTCCAATTCCTGCGTCCAGGATGCACCGCTGCTCTCCTCCCGGTACTGGATGTCGTGGCTGTCGGCAGACGGCGCCGACCAGGACACGCCCAGGCTTGTTGCGGATGCTGGCGAGACACGGGGAGCGCAGGGTGGCTCGCCGGCGGTCCGGCACTCGTCGGTTACGCTGATGGTCACGGTGATGGTGGCCGTCTGACCGTTGTTGTCCTCGGCCGTGATCTCCACCTCAGTCTCGTGGCCTTTCAGCCCCTCGTGGTCCAACGGCGTGGCGCTGGTCTTAAGTTGACCATCGCTATCGACGGTGAAATGAACGGCGTCCCGCCCTCCCAGGTGTAGGTCAGGCTGACGTTGTCCGGGTGGCTGGCCGTGAACCGCGCTCCAACGTTACGGCCCTCGGGGGTGTTCTCCTGGATAGTGCGCATAGCGGTGTCCGTGGGAAAATATGGCCGCAGCACGACGGGACTGGCGAATTCGTGGGTCAACGTCTTGCCGGGGCCCTGCCTGTCGCGATAGATCGCTGTCACTCGCAGTTCATACCCGTTGTCGTCTCTTGTTGGGGTGTAGGTGCTGGATGTAGCACCCGGGATGGGACTCCAGTCCCCGCCCGACTCGCGGCGCTCCCACTTCCACTCGCTGGATCCGACTCCCTCGTCGGGGTCAACCAGTGTGGGGGTCAACTGCTGCCCCACTCGCGGCTCCAGAGAGTTCGCCTGGACCACACCCGGCTCGTCGACGTTGGTGACGCGGACGGTGACGTTCAGGCGGGCGACGCTGGTGCCATCGCCCTGCTCATGCGCCTCGATGGTCACCCGGTAGCTATTTTTCTCCTCGAAGTCGGGGACGGCGTTGAAGGTGAGGGTGCCGCCGCTATTGAGATTGAAATCGTCGCTGTCCGTGCCGGTCAGTTCCCAGTCGATTCCCTTGTTGTCCGGGTCAGTTGAGGAGTAAGTCGCGACATTCGTGCTGCCGTTCTCGGCGACCTCAGGGTTGTTGGGCCCGGAGATCTCCGGCATCTCGCCCACGTCCTCGACGGTTATGGTGACGGGAACGGTGTCAGTCAGTCCGCCCGGATCGGTGGCGGTCATTGTGATGTTGAGGGTTGGGGAGGCCTCGTGATCTAGCTCGACCTTGGTGCGCAGCTGCCCTGACGAGGGGTCGATCTCGAAGTCGTCGGACGCAGGGATGGTGTAGGTCAGCCTGTCGTTATTGCCGTCCGTGGCCCTGACCGGAGCGCCCAGGTTGGTGCCGGACCGCGTGTTCTCGCGGATGCTGCGTTCGTAGTCGCCGTCGACCGGGAAAACGGGCGGCTCGGGCTGTGGCGGAGCTTCCTGCACCCGGTTGGCGCTGACGGCAGTTGCGGACTTGCCCGTGCTGTGGCCGTCGTCGTAGGAGGCGACGGCGCGCAGGTAGCTGCCCACGTCGGCCGCGACGGGCGAGTAGAACCTTGTGTTTGAACCGGATGCTACGTTGTCGATGGCGGTGCCGGTGCTACCCCGGCTAGAACTGCGGTACCATTGCCAGGTTGTAACGGTGGGTCCGTCGTCATCATCCAGTGTGGCGGTGAGCGAGGTGCCCTACTGGGGCTGCACCGCCGATAGGGTCACAGCGCCCGGTTCCTCCACGTTTTGTATGTTGACGGTTACCGGTATGTCGACTGTGTGGGAGCCTGCCACGGCCCTCACGGTGAAGTTGTAGGTGCTCTGATTTTCGTAGTCGGGCGATGCTCTGAAGGTAAGGACGCCGTTGCTGGCGAGAGCGAAGTCAGCGCCGCCCGACAACAGGCTCAAGGTGACCGTGGCGCCCTCCGGATCGGAGGCAGTGTACCTAGCCACCTGCCGGCTGATGCTGGAGTTCTCCGGGAAGTCGTCGACGGTGTCCGGGCCGGTCAGCGCCGGCGGTTCGTCCACATTCTGGACGATGACGTCGACTTCCAGTTCACCCCGCTTGCTGTTGGAGTCGGTGGCCTCGACGATGACCTCGTAGTGATTGTTGCCGCCGGAGTCCGCCGGGCGCTCGTAGTCGGGCGTGCTGGCGAACCTGAGGACGCCGCCGGTGATGGTGAAGTCGCCCCGGTCCGTGCCGCCCAGGGTCCAGGTGATGTTCGTGTCGCCCTCGGGGTCGACGGCGGTGTAGGTCTCGATTGTGTTGCCGTCGTTCTCCTGCCAGTTGTCGAAAGTGGAGGTGCCGGTTATGACTGGCGGCTCGTCAAGGGGGGTGACAGTTACGGTTACAGCGAAAGAGGAGGGCAACCTCCCGAGCGGTGACGACGTTCCGTCGGCTAGGTTCCCGTCGTCGGTGGCGGTGACGGAGATTTCGTACACGTTGTTGCTGTCTGAATCCGTGGGAGTCTCGTAGTCTGGGGCGCCATCGAAGGCCAGGTTGCCGGAAGAGTTGATGCGGAAGGCGGCGGAGTCGGTTCCTGGGACGCTCCACTCGATGGTGCGCCGCTCCGGATCGGAGGACGAGTAGCGGCCCAGGTTGCCGGTGGCGTTCTCCGTGACCGTGAAGGTGGCGCTGCCCGTGGGTTCCGATGGCGCCTCATTCAAATCTTCAACAGTGACCGTGACGTCCTTGGTGCCGGTCAGGCTGCCGTCGGAGGCGCGGACCTGGACGTTGTACACGTTGTTGCCAACTGAGTCCGCCGGACGCTCGTAGTCGGGCGGGCTGGCGAACTGCAGTTGGCCGCTGCTGCTGATGGTGAAATCGCCGCGGTCAGTTCCGCCGAGGGTCCAGGTGAACGTGGAAGTGACGCCCTCAGGATCGTTGGCAAAGTACTGATCAACCTGTTGAATGCTATTGTCGTCATATTCGTGGGTTGAGTCACCAAGATGAATTTCCGGCGGCTCGTCTACGTTGGGCACCTCAACACTGACCGGGAGTTCTCCCCTGTTTGACGTGTCGGTGGCGTCGGTGGCGTCGGTGGCGTCGGTGGCGACAATGGTGATGTAGTAGGTGTCCTTGGTCTCGTGGTCGGGCTGGTTGTCGAATCTCAGGTTGCCGCCGGTGTCGATGTTGAACTCATTGCCGGCGGACCCCTCCACGGACCACGTGAACGAGGACGTGTCGCCCTCCGGGTCTCTGGCAGTGTAGCGGGCCACCCGGGTGGTGATGCTGGCGTTCTCGTTGAAAGTGGGCATTTCATCGCCGCTGATTTCGGGCGGCTCGTTGACGTCCGAGACAAGTACTCTGACGTCAATCTTGTCCGTCAACCCGGCTGCGTCCTTGACGATCAGGTTGAATTCGTGGTCCCGCTGCGACTCGTAGTTCAGGGAGTCATCGGCGGCCACCGTTACCTGGCCGGTGCTGCTGTTGACCGCGAACTTGCCGCTGGTATCCTCCAGCGAGTAGGTGAGCATGTCGCTGGCGTTCAGGTCCAGCGCTTCGACCGGCTCGCCGACTTCGTCATCCTGGCCGGCGTCCTCAGGGATCCTGCGGGTGGCGTCCGTGCCTTCCACGAAGTAGGGGGCCCGGTTGCCGTCGACAACGGTCACATAGACCGTAGGGCGCAGGGCGGCCTTGGAGCCATCTGTCAGGATGTGTTCGAGTTCAGGGAGATCGTCGAATTCGTCGTCATCGTTTTCTCCGGTTACGGTTACTGCTTGTGGCGTACCCCAGTTCCCGCTGGCGCCGCCGGTAAAGGAAAGCTCATTTGGCCAAACGTAAATGGCGTTCTCAAATGGGCCGTACTCGACTCTTATTTCAACGGTGGCGGTGGCGCCGTCGCCGGGGTCGCTGGCCAAGGCCACCGTATATGTCGCGGTGGCGCCCTCGTTGACGCTTACGTTCCTGTCGGACGGGCTAAAAGCCAGAGTCGGGAGACCCTGATCGCGAATTTCGACTGCCAGTTGGGCCACGACATAATCCTCGTCGCCAACGGTAACCTCGTGTTTGACTTGGCGAAACTCTCTGGCGAGATCCGGGTCGTTCAGGGCCATTATGGTGACTGTCTGGGGGTCGTCCCACTCCCACTTGTCAGCGTCTGAAGCCTCACCGGTCTTGGTGAACGTTATTGAACCCGGGGAGACGCTAATTGCGTCGCTTGCCGCGTAGGAGGTGTCGACGGTGACATCGCCATCCGGCTCTTCATCCATCTTCACGGTGTAGGTGAACGTATCGCCTTCGTTAAGCTCGAATACCCCGTCGTAGTTGTGGCCCTCGGAGACATCGCTGGGGAAGGATTCTCCGGTCGTTGTGCTGGTCAGCGTAAGCCCGAGCGCCTCATCATCGGTCACCTCGACCGGCACGATCGCTGTGATGTGATTGCTGTCGCCGATGGGTATCCAGTGTTGTATCTAGTTGGCCTCATGCAGAGCGTCGTCGTCGGACACCCCGAATACGGTTATAGGTATGGCATCAGCCCAGTTCATGGTCGTGAATACGAGAGTGTATGGATAGCCAGTGGTGGGGTTGACTATGTTTGATCTCGAGGCGAAAAGGACAACGATCTGCACCCTGACGGTGTCGGACGGCTCTGACGCCAGGGCTATGGTGTAGGTCGTTTCGGTCGTTGAATCTTCGGTCACCTCGATTTTATCGACGGAGAGGCCCAGTTCAGGCAGATCGACGAGTGCCACGCATGGAGCGAACTCGGAGGTTGCGTTCAGGAGTGTATCGGTGGCAGTGGCGGTTATGTGCGTGGCTGTCGGCGCGGTGAAATCACCGATCTGGCCCCGGAAGGTGCTGGCGGTGAAAGTCCTTTCTTCCGAGGCTGACCCTAGTGCGCGAGTGGAGCCCAGCCACCGCTTGCCCTCGCCGCTGCTGGACGAGTCGCACGAATAGAAATCGACGATGTACCGGCGGCTCACCGTGACTTCGAGGGTGAAGCTTACCGAGGCCACATCGTCCCTGGTGGCAAAGGTGATGTTCGTCGGGAAGTTCTGCAGGAAGTTGGGTCCGCTGTCCACATCTCCGGTGTCGTTGGCGGTGACGCCGTCGTCGCCCAGGTCGATGCCAAGGCCATCATTGGAGTGCATGGAGTTTTCCCAGATGATGTTGCCGACCCCGATGGCGGTTGAGGTAACAGTGACGCCATCTCCGGTGTTGTTGGCGATGGTGTTGGCTTCTATGAAGTTATTGTTGGCGCTGCTGGCGATGTGGACGCCGGAGCCGCCGTTGCCGAGATCCGAGTCGCTCTCGTTGGTGCCGATGTAGTTCCCTCCTAAATAGATGTCCTTGGTATCCGACCCGGTCAAGCTGATTCCGTGGGAGTCGTTGCCTCCAATCACGTTCTCGTAGATGCCGGCGTTGCGCGGCCCGGAGATGTGGATTCCGGAGCCGGTGTTGCCGAGGGCGTCAGTTCCGGAGGCGTTGACCCCTATTAGGTTGTATTGGATGTCCGCGTTGTGTGCGCCACTGCCCGAGAGACTCACGCCATGGGTGTCGTTGCCGGATATGACGTTGTCGCGGAGTGTGGTCTCCTCCGCGCCGTTGATGTAGACGCCTGCAAGGGTGTTGCCGAGGTCGGCGCTGCCGGAGGCGTTTAGGCCGATGGTGTTTCCCTCGAGCACGCCCTCTTGGCGCCGCTGCCCGAGATGTGGACGCCGTAGGTGTCGTTGCCTGAGATGACGTTGTCCCGCAGCACAACGCCCAGGGTGCCGTTGATATAGACGCCGGCCGCGCCGTTGCCCTCGTCGTTGGTGCCGGTGTCGTTGGTGCCGATGCGGTTGCCGACGAGGACCTGTCCGCCGCTGCTGCCCTGCAGCACGATACCGTTGCCCTCGAAGTTGTTGACGGCCAGGCCGCGGACATAGCTACCCTTGCCGCTCAGGGTCAGGCCGTTGGTGGCCGTTCCCGCGCTGGACCCGTCCAGTTCGATGAGCAGTGTCCCCGCGCTGGCGCCGGACTGGGTGTAGCCGTCGATGAACACCGGCATTGTGATGGTGGGGAGAGCCGAGGCGGGACTGATGGTCTGCGTACCACTGCCGGAGATATCGAACTTGATGACGGCGCCGCCAAATCTATTTGCCTGCTGGATTGCCGCGCGCAGGGTGCAGTTGTCGCTGCCGTCGTTGCAGGAAACGTCGCCGGTGTTGCTGTCGGCGCCGTCGCAGGTGGAGTCCACGATGTAGGTGAATGGGAATGATTCCTTTGAGTAAACTTCGAAATCGGTGATGGACTCGATGGCGGCGAGGGCGTCGGCGCGGCCGTATCCGAAGGTGTTGTCGTGGCCGTCGTCGCCCAGGTCGATGGCTGTGTCCCTGATTATTCGGGTGATCTCTTCGACAACCTCCTTCTTGGTCATGTCGGGATCGACCTTCCGCTGGGCCTCCATTACCAGGGCGGCGATGCCGGCGACGTGGGGCGCGGCGGCCGAGGTGCCGTAGAACCTGCTCCCATTGATACCCGACAGCGGTATGCCGAAGCCGCCGACGCCGGTTACCGTGACGCCGTCGATGCCCATGACGTCGGGCTTGTTTCTAGTCTCATTGAGCAAGACCGATGGCCCCCGGTCGCTGAAGGGCTCAGGGTCGTCGTTGCCTGGATCCGAAGCCCCGATGGCCCCCACGGCCGATACACCTTCCACCGCTGGATGGCCGACGATGCCGCCTTCGGGGACGCCGTGCTCCAGGATTACGCCTTCGTGCACGAACATCTCCAGGAGCTTGGCGTCGCCGGAAAACTTGCGGATGTAGATGTCCGCTTCGCCTGAGCCCGAGAAAAAGAGCCCCTCTATCGGATCATCGTCGCCATTTTGTATCCGATTGCTGGCCTCACAGATGTCGTTCTGCAGGTTGAACTTTATCGGCTTCAGGCCCGGTGGGCATATGAAGATGTCGTAGTCGTTTACAGAGGCTCCGAAAGGGTCGTTCCATTGCAGCGTTGCCCCTGCTAGTACTCAGTCAATCTTGGTTTTGAGGGTGGCATAGGTAATTGACTGGTAGTGCTAATCTTTGAGCAATTGGTGTTGCTGTGAGGTGGTGTTGTGGTCAGGGAGAAATTTGCCGTCCGGCTGACGCCGGAGGAGCGCGACCAACTGGAGCATTTGGTCCGGGCGGGGAAGAGTCCGGCCCGGGTTACGACCCGGGCGCGCATCCTGCTCAAGACCGGTGAGGGCTGGCCCGCCTCCAGAGTAGCCCAGGCTCTGGATGTGTCCGAGGGCACGGTGTTCCGCCTCAAGCGGCGCTTCGCCGAGGATGGGTTGGACGGGGCGCTCAGGGACCGGACCCAGCCCCACCGGTACCGCAAGCTGGATGACCGTGGCGAAGCCCACCTGATCGCCCTGGCCTGCAGCCTGGCCCCCGAGGGCCACGACCACTGGAATCTGCGCCTGCTGGCGGATCGGATGGTTGAACTGGGCGTGGTTGACTCGCTGTCCCACGAGACGGTGCGCCTGCATCTGAAAAAAACATCCTCAAGCCGTGGCAGAAGAAACAGTGGTGCATTCCCAAGGTGAGTGCCGACTTCGTGGCCCACATGGAGGATGTCCTGGACCTGTATGCCGAACCCTACAATCCCGAAAGGCCGGTGGTCTGCTTCGATGAGACATCCACCCAGATGCTGGCCGACGTCCGGACGCCGATCCCGGCGGCACCCGGACACCCCCGGCGTGAGGACTACGAGTACCGGCGGGAGGGCACCCGCAACCTGTTCCTGGCCTGCGAACCCCTGGCAGGGTGGCGGCACGTAGAGGTAACGGAACGGCGCACCAAGGAGGACTTTGCCCACCAGATGCGCTGGCTGGTGGATGAGGCCTATCCGGATGTCGCGGTGGTTCGAGTGGTCCTGGACAATCTGAACACCCATCGCAGGGCATCGCTCTACGAGGCGTTCCCGGCTGACGAGGCCCGGCGCATTGCCAAGCGGCTGGAGTTTCACCACACGCCCAAGCACGGCAGTTGGCTGAATCCTGTCCTGAGCTTGCCGAAGGGATGGCTGAAATCGAGTTCAGCGTTTTCTCCCGCAGTTGCCTCAGGCAGCGTCTCCCGGACGAGGAAACTCTCTGCCGGGAGGTCCGTGCCCTAGAAATAGAGCGAAACGAAGCTCAAGCCCGCATCAACTGGCGCTTCAGCATCCAGGACGCCAGAACCAAACTCCATCGCCTATACCCCATCAATTCCTAACTTGACCGAGTACTAGTACTCAGTCAACCGAGAAATAGTAGTTCTCACCGCTGCGGTTGAGATGTGCGCAAAATTGGGCCTCGGTAGGGGGCTTCCCAAGAGACCTTCGATTCCTAACTTGACCGAGTACTAAACCAAGGCCAAGGTGGGATGTGCATTCGCCTGAGGCGGGGAATTGGGCGGGGAATTTGGCAGGAGTGCTTCGGCCCTTGACTGCAGGACCGTCCGGCAGCGGCGCCTCACCTCGTCTCTCCGGCTGACCAGTCCGGCCAGGAAGTTGCCGACCCTCTGCTGCACCAAGGCCTTGGTCCCCAGACACAGATTTCCAGTGGCCTCCTCTCTCGCCCAACCCCAGATGGCCTCATCGGCATTGAAGTCCGGGCTGTAGCCCGGCAGGTTCATTAACCTCAGCTCCAGCTCAGGCGTCCTGAGGTACTCCCGCACCGCCTCCCCACGATGCGCCGGCGCGTTGTCCCAGATCACATTCAGCGGTCCAGCGTGCCCCTTCCTCAACTGGTCCAAGAAGGCCGCCGAGGTCCCGGAGTTGCTGTTGCCCTCCAGTTCCATCCACTCCACCTCACCGGTCTCCAGGCACACCGCCGAGTAGTAGCTGGCCTTCTCCCCATACCGCGGGCTGGTGGAGTCCACCAGAGCCGGTTCACCCTTCAGCACCCACTTGCCCCGCAGTTCCGCGTCCGCCCGGAAGTGGGCCTCATCAGCAAAGAATATTCTGGCTTCAGTCCGTTGAGCCTCCTCCCACAGGGCGGCGTACTCCTCCACGAATGACTTCCGTTTGGCCTCGTCCGCCTTGAGCAGCCGCTTCTTGGGCCGCTTGAAGGCAAACCCCAAGCGGTGCAGCCAGTTCAGGCAACTGCTACGGCTCAAACTGGTGCCGAATCGTTCCCAGACAAACTGCCGGACTCCTTTCCAGTACCAGTTGGCCAGTTGGATACCTGCCTGCTCCGGCAACTCCTGCACCGCCGCCTTCAACTCCTCCCGCTGCCTCTCGTCAAGCGCGGGGGGGAACCCCCGGACTGCTCGAATATCAGGGCCGCAGGCCCTCCCTCGCCGAAGGCCGACGCCCACCGGCCGATGGTGTGTGGGTCCCGCTCCAGCGCCTCCGCCGTCGCCGCTGCCGTCCAGCCCTGGGCCAGCAGCCAGACGGCGTACCACCGCTCCCGCTCCCGGGGCGTGGGCGCCAGGATCATCCGCCGGCGCAAGGCCTTGGCATCCATCTCCCATTGTTCCAAATCCCGATGTATCTCTCTCGCACCCATCACCAACCCCTCTCTGACGCCTGGAAAAGCTAACTCTGCCCCTTCGCCAATTTACCCCATGTTTCTGCGCATTTCACCTTGGCTTCGGTTTAGGAATGACCCACGGATCCGCAATGAGATGTCGCTATCCCCGTCAAAGGCGTGGTAGCCTCCTCCTCCGTCTACGAAATCCGCCTCATAGTGTTCCTCTGCGGCGTTTCCCGCGGCGGACACAAACACAGCGCCACCCGCGACCGCGTCGGCTGCCGCCAATGCTACCGGACCGTCTTCGAAGAAGGATTCTCCATAGTATCCGATGTCGTCGACGATGATATCGGCGCCCTCACCACCAAAGGCATCGTTGGCCAGCCAGAGAATCGCTTCCACGAAGTACAGCGATGAGCCTGCGCTCGAAAATGCCAGCTGGGCGTCGGGGGCAAGGTCGTGGATGATTTCGAGGAGCGCCGTACCCTCGTCGCCAGACCTGATAATGTTCGGGTTGATCTGCACGTTGCTCGGAAGGTCGCCGCGGGCCCGGGCGCTGTTCCAAGAATCCACGCCGTGGGAGATGACGCCTACCCGGACTCCGGCGCCGGCCAGGCCGCTGAAGTGGCGTACCAGGTCGGCGCGGTGGATGGCGTCGCCTTCGGTGGTGACGGACCCTTCCTTCGTTACGCCATAGTCCGGGGGTGTGATCTTCTGCACCGCGTCCAGTGACGCAATCTGGTCCAGGGCCTCGACGGGCGCCCAGGCCTGCAGCTTTTTCCAGTCCGAGTTGACGATCTCGATGCGGCGCCCAGGTCCCTGAGTTGTTGCAGGGTCTCCTCGTCGGTGTTATCCAAGTGGATGTAGACCTGCAGGTTGCCCGAGGAGTCGAACCGCACGGGATCGTCTGCTGTTTCCGTAGATGCGGGACCCTCTGCACTGGATGCGGACTTATCGATCGAGTCCCCGGACTGGCTTCGAGAGGAGACCACGCCGGAAGGTTGCTGGCGGGACTGGCTTTCGGCGCCCTGCCGTTGTTCGATGAACCGCGTGAGCAGCGGGCTGACCTGCAAATCAACCTTGCCATAGGCAGCCGGAGGCTCATCGCCAAGCGCGGTAGTGCCGGCAGCAGCGAACCAGATGAGAAGGAGCAGAAGAAGCGCCGGAATTCTCATTGGGGTGAAGGGGATGGAATGCGAAATCCGTCAGGATTGCGACCCATATCATAGGGCAAGGAGGGCGCGAGGAGAGCATGCCGTCGATGAAGATGCAGTGAAGGTTTTGGCGTAGATGTGGTGAATCTATGGACTTAGAAACAATCTCAAAACTTGCTACGGCCCTCAAACCGTCATTCCCGCGAAAGCGGGAATCCAGTGGCACTTGCTGGTAACTGCTCTATGCCATCAGAGCATGATCGTTTTGAGGCAGTTTCCAAGCACCCGCTCACAGGAATAAGGCCGCGTCTGTAGCCCGGTGATGGCATGAGGAACAGGAGAGGCCGGTCGATGACCTGCTCGATAGGCTCGGCCTCGACACTCCCCGTCGGGGTGCCCGTAGCAAAAGCCGGGGCAAAGGTTCGTTTACCGGCCCATCGCGGGAACTTCCCGTTCGCTACGGTCTGGCGGTTGGGAGTGGAGGCCGGTGGCCGCAGGGTGGCCGAACGCGGTGGACCAGCCCGCCGTGCAGTAGATGGCATCGGGCGGGTCAAGGTCCCAGGTACGATGCTCCGTTTAGTTGGGGACTCAGTCGTTAATGCGGCCCCCGAGTTCTCCGGATGGTACCGGAAGTCGACAGGCTGTGCATCGCCGGGTTGCCTTTGTCGATAGCGTCGATGACCTCGTTGGTGGGCCCGGAGGGACTTGTACCTGCCTCTTCTCCGGGGGGGCGGGTCTCATCGTCTCCCACTGCCCGGTTATGCAGGAGACTTGCGACGAATCGGTCGTCTTTTTCACTCACGGGGGGGCAGATACCGCCTGAGTCTGTCTTCCAGGCTGGGCCGCTGTTCGGCGTCGGTGGACTGCTCTCTGGCATGGCTATTCATTCTCGAGGTATCCGCTTCGGCAGTTGCGTACGCTCTGACCAGGATCCTTGGCCCTGCGATTTCCGGGTCCAGCGAGATTCGTTCCTCGTTCTGGCCGGTGGCCCAGCCGCGCCTGAAGATCGACAATTGGAAAGTGAGCGCTTGGGAGCCCACGACCGTCTCCACCACGCGCTTGCGTTCATCCTCGGGAATATCCGGCCAGCCGTCCTGGGCGCCCCTGCGGGCCGCCTCCTTGATCACTGCTATCTGGGTCTCCTCGTCCGCCTCCTGGTCCAGCCGCAGGTCGGCGACCGCCCTCTGCTGACGTTCCAGCTTTTCCGTGTCGGTTTCGTGTCGGTCCATCTTCTTTCTCACGCTGTTGTGGTTGGCCCTCTTCCCTTGCCCCTTGGGCTCATTGGATGCGTACTGTCCGTTCTCCGGGACCCCCAATGCCCCGGTTTCCGTATTCGCCTTGGGTCTATGGCATCCAGCAACTGATACGGGCGCTGTTGCTCATTGCCCCGGCGCCAGTCTCGGTGTTGATACGACTGGAAGCCTGCACTTGCGACTATCTGCTACCGTCGTCACGTCACATTTTCAGGGAAGTCCTGGGGAGGTTTGTAGCCATCTGATCGTTGTCGAGGCTCCCTGAGGGATCCACTCGCCTGTCAACTTCTCTGGCTCGCCCCAGGCTGGCCCGAGTGATCGGTATACATCCATGCCGGCAAGGATGCTGCGCTGGGTGGCGCCAGCCTCAATCATAAGGTCGAGTGGGCGCGCTGCCAACTCCGCGGAGATGGTGGACGCGGGCAGTGCCAGCGCTGACTGCGGGGCGTTGGGGCTCGCAGCCGGATTGACGCCTCTGATCTCGCTTGAGTCGTGGGAAATGTGCCAATTCCTTCCGTTCGTCATCTGGGCCTCGACACCCTTTTGCACCGTTCCCGGGCCGACTTTCGACATCAGGTCGGTGTGCCGGCTTGAACGGTTCTCCTCGTGCGTACTGCAGCCTTCGTCCACCAGGCCAAGCACCGGCGCGGTTGCAGGGGTGGCCTTCACTCGGCCCTGGCGCGCTCCCTGCCCACCATTGTCCGATCGCTGGTGGGACCGGCGAGGTGGGTCCCGTTGGCCATAGTCCTCCGGCGGAAGTGCTGCGGGGCGATGTTGTCGCCGGCGGACTCGATACATTCATTGATGGCGACGATGCCGATGCTCCAGGTGTATAGGTAGGCCCGCCTGCATTTTCGAACCACCGTCGAAGTTTCTGAAAAACCGGCCCACTCGGGCTGCGACAGTTGTGTGAGCAGAGCAGGTCAAGCCTCAGCTGCTGTGAGGAAGGCTTGCCGGCCAATATCCGGTACAGCTACCCAGACGATCTCAGCTTCAACTTCGTCGAAGCCAAGTTGGTGAATGTTACGTCTTTGGGAGGGGAGGCACTCATGAACCCGTCAGGGCAAATCGAGGTTCCGCAGCCTTGGTGGATTGAAGATTTGTGGAGAATGCTGGCCCGGTTGTACAGGGATTTCGGGTGGGCCAGTCGTTAGATCAAGCTGAACGAATAACTCAATTCAGTTCTATATGCCAGAAGCTGCTTCTTTGTGGCATTGTTGCGTCTTGGGTTTACCCGTCATCATGAGGTGCCCCCTTCAATCGCACCACAGTCGACGCTGAGCCGCCCGCCCACCGGGGAGCTCACCGCCAGTAATTTTGGGACAATGAATCAGCTTTTAGTGGTCACAACAGGGTGCCCTGAAGTATGCGGTGTACACGTCGGCCACCCAGGAGCCTGGGTCTTTTAGTTGTCGACAAACCCGTTGGTCCTGAGCCTGTCGAAGGGCCGTCCGTTCATGGTTCGACGAGCTCACCACGAACGGATTCGCAGGGTTGCCATAGAAAACTAAAAGACCCTGACCCAGGAGCCATCACCCTGTACTTCGTAGGATAATGAATCACCGCTTTTCCACTCGGGCATTCTCCCCGTGGCACGAACTCTCCTGCCATTGACGTTCGCATCCGAGTAGCCCATTCGTCGGCGCGAGCGGCCTTGGCTCCGCCTCTGGCACCACGCCTAAATGACGCCAGGCCCGGCGCCGTCACTCCCGGCGCCTGGAAATCACACTTCGAGAATGACGGCTCATGATTGCGCCAGAGCCATGCACGAAATGTTACTATACTGTCGAGGTGATTAGATTTGTACGATTGCCATAACAACGACATCCGTAACCTTGCCATTATTGCCCACGTCGACCATGGGAAGACCACCCTAGTCGACGCGCTGCTGAAACAGGGCAAGGTCTTTCATGCGCACCAGCAGGTGGGCTCACTGATCATGGACACCAACCCGCTGGAGCGGGAGCGCGGCATCACCATCCTGGCCAAGAACGCCTCGGTCTCCTACGGCGACGTCAGGATAAACGTCATAGATACGCCAGGCCACGCCGATTTCAGCGGCGAGGTGGAGCGCGTAATGAACATGGCCGACGGGTGCCTGCTGCTGGTCGACGCCGTGGACGGGCCCATGCCCCAGACCACTTACGTGTTGCGACAGGCTCTGCGTCAGGGCGTCAATCCCCTGGTGGTCATCAACAAGATAGACCGCCCCGAGGCCAGGGTGGCGGAAGTCGTAGATATGGTCCAGGACCTTTTTCTGGAAGTGGCTACCACTGCGGAACAGCTCGATTACCCGGTCCTGTACGCCTCTGCCCGGCAGGGTTACGCCACCACGAACCCGGACATCCCGGGATCTGATATGCAGCCCCTCTTCCAAGCGATCCTGGATTCGGTTCCTCCGCCCCCCGGCGATCCGCACGCTCCACTGCAAATGCTGGTTGCCGCTCTGGACTACGACAATTACCTGGGACAGGTCGCCGTGGGCCGGATTACCAACGGCAAGATCAGGCTGCATGACCGGGTGGCGCTGCTGGGCCGCGACGACGCTTTCACCACCCACAATGTTGAGCGTATTTTCGTGTTCCACGGGATGGAACGAGTCGAGGTGGCCGAAGCACATGCCGGAGACATTGTGGCCGTGACCGGGCCGGAGGGCGTGTCCATTGGCGACACCATCGCCTCGCTCGAAGGCTCGGCGGCGTTGCCGTCCATCGACATCGGTGAACCCACAGTGCGTATGACGTTCGGTGTAAACACCTCCCCTTTCATGGGGAAGGAGGGCTCGCACTGCACTTCCCGCAATCTCCACGAACGCTTGATGCGCGAGCTGAGGACCAACGTGAGCCTGCAGGTCGAGGACACTTCCAGTCCCGATGTGTTCGTGGTGGCCGGACGGGGTGAGCTGCACCTGTCCATCCTGGTCGAGACCATGCGGCGCGAACAGTATGAATTTCAAGTGTCCCGTCCCACGCCCGTCAACAAGGTGATTGACGGAAAGATACACGAGCCCTACGAGATTCTGAACATCACCACCCATGAAGACTATCTGGGTCCGCTTACGGAGTACCTGTCCGCGCACATGGCTCAGAATCGGAATATGCGGTACAGCGGGGATGGATATGTCCACCTGGAGTACGAGATGCCCACCCGAGGTTTGATCGGATTCAACGCCTTCTTTAACCGCATCACCCGGGGCGACGGGGTGAAAAGCAGTACCTTCTCGTCTTACCGGCCGATGGAAGGGGAAATAATATCCAGGCGCAGCGGCGTGCTCGTGGCATCCGAGAACGGGGTGGCAGTGGTCTACGGGCTGCTCAACGCCCAGGGCCGGGGCGATACCTTCATCGATCAGGGCGTCAGGGTTTACGAGGGCATGATTGTCGGCTCCCACCCACGGGAGGGCGACATCGAAATCAACGTCTGCAAGGAAAAGAAACTGACGAATATGCGTTCGTCAACGGCCGACGTGGCCAAACGCCTGAAGGCCACCATAAACATGAGCCTGGAAGAAGCCCTCGCTTTCATCGCCGACGACGAACTGCTGGAGGTCACCCCGGAAAACCTGCGCCTTCGCAAGATGGAGCTCTACGCCCTGGACCGCAAGCGTCATCGCCGGGACGGGTCTAGGCCCCGGGATTAGGAGTGCCCCCTTAGCTGGACTTTGTACAAAAACCGGTAACCACAAACCAGTAACGATAGAATTGGTGCGCCGCCAACTGTGGATGTTGCCCCAGGGTTTTCAATGTGTAGGTGCGGCAGCGACAGTGAAAAAGTGCCAGCCGCCCTATACGACCGACTCACGGCTACGCCCACCCACGCGGCTCGAATGTATAAAGTCCAGCTCAGAAACTATCTCAAGACCCGCTTAAGGCCAAAAACCGTCATTGCCATGAAAGCGGGAAGGAGCCTGCCCAAGGTCACGACAAATGCCTGAACCAAGGCCTTGTACTGCATGCCCCAGTGTTGGCAACCCTTTGCGGTCCCCTTTCGTAGCCAACAGGCTGACCCAGCAGCCTGATGCCTTGCCTGCGATTGATTCCGGTGACCAGATCCAATAACAGTGCGGTAAAGTTTCTGCCGGAACCTCATTCGTTCGCGCGAAGATATTGCCGCCGCACAATCGGGCCTCGGGGGCGAGGGCCATCGCCGCAATGCAGTCATTGCGGGAGAGTGTGGTCCAGCATTCGCTCATAGAACCCAGGGCTGTCGTATGTTTCATTCCATGAGACGTGGCAGCCACTTGGAATGACAGTGAATCGCAAGTTGCCGTGGGCCGACCTCAATTCGGCCACAATTGCCTTGGTGTTATCTATTGGGTAGATGTATCCCTTGCACCGTGAACGACCCATACCGCCATTTCCCGCAGGTCCGCCACCCTCTCCATGCACCCGCGGGATCTCCGGGCCATCGGCGCCACTGCAGCGAACAGGGCGGGATTCTCGACAGCCAGGGCCCACACGCCTATGCATCCCGTGCTCAGGCCCGTCAGGTAGATACGTCTGTGGTACACCTTCAGGTCCGCGGACACCTGCTGAACCAACTGCAGCAGCAGCCCGGTGAACTCCTGCAATTCGATGTCCGCCGGGGCCTGGGGAGAAACCGCGATGAGCGGCAGACCTTCCGAATTATCTACGAACCTCGGTACCCCGAATTATCTACGAACCTCGGTACCCCGTGGTACTTCAATGATTCCAGGTCTTCCCCGGATTCCCCCACCCGTGCAGGAATGGCAGCAGCGGCCAATGGAATTCCGGGGTTTGGCGGTAGCCATCGGGGAGATGCAGAAGCTAGCAGCCCGTCCGAGGATTGACCAACTGGCGGTGTCGGTCAGCTGGGATTACCTGGGGCAACGGTTCTTGCGTGGTGCGGGTAGGCACATGCGGGTTGTTGTTTGAAAATCCCACTGCCCATGGTCCGGCACGTCTCCTTGTTGTTCCCAGTGGCGCCTTTGCCCCTCACCTTGCCAGCACCACCGGCCCCGAAGCGGAACAGCTTCAGCAGGTTGTGGCCGGCGCAGATCAGCAGCCACTCCCGGTTCACCTTCGCCAGACCCCGCAGCAGGAACTGCCGGAATCCCCGGCCCTGCTTGATCTGCCCGAATACCGGTTCCACCGTCTCCATCCGCAGAGCGTAACGCTGCCTGCCCCGTTTCGTCCGCAGCTTGCGGCGCATCCGGTCCCTGGCTGACAGTCCCTCGGGTATGCGGCCGCGGGGCGCCGGTGGCGGCACCCAGCCGTGGCGGGTTTTCTCCGGCGCGACGAAGGGGTCCACTCCCAGGGCGTAGAGTTCCTCCACCTCCTTGGCCGAGTAGTATCCGGCGTCGGCGGATACCTCTTTCGGCACCGCGCCCACGTTCAGGATGGTCTCCTCAATCATGCTCACGGCCTGACCCTTGTCCGAGGGCTGATCGGTGGCACGGGCCGCCACGATCACCTGATGCTCGCTGTCCACCACCGCCTGGCAGTTGTAGGACTGCTGGAAGTCCCTCCCTCCCGGACCGGGCATGATGCGGGAGTCCGGGTCGGTGAAGTTCCGCTGCGCCTTGTCATCAGGCACCCCGGGGTGATTGCGGACCTCGGACTCAGCCTGCTCCGCCTCCGCCCGTGCCTCGGCCTCCAGCGCCGCCTTGGCCTCCCTTATCCTTCGCAACCGGCCCTCCCGGAAGGCCAGTTCCTCCGGCAACTCATCCCCACGCCTGTCCTTCCCGTACCGGCGGTCCTCCTCCTCGTCCACCTCTCCGGCCCGACGGAGCAACTCGTCCACCTCGGCCTGCAACTGCGCTTCCTTCTCTTTCATCCGCCCGTAGCTCATCGCCTTGTGCCTGGAGGCATTGGCCCTCACCTTGGTGCCGTCCAGCGCAACGTGCCCCAGCTTCACCAGTCCTGCCTGCTGGCACAGCTCCAGCACCTGCAGGAACAGATCGGCCAACGCCTCCAGATGGTCCTTTCGGAAGTCGGAGACGGTGCGGAAGTCCGGCGTGTTGTTGGCCGCCAGCACCCGGAAGGCGATGTCCTCGTGCAGCCTCTGGGCGATGCGCCTGGAGGAGGCCACGCCGGTGCAGTAGCCGTAGAGCAGCACCTTCACCATCATCCTGGGATGGTAGGGCGGGCCGCCCCGCCTTTCCCACTCGTAGCGGGAGGTGATGTCCGAGAGGTCCAGTTGGTCCGCAACGTCGGAGATGAAATAGGCCAAGTGGTCCGGCGGCAGCCATTCCTGCAGCGCCGCCGGCAGCAGCAACTGCTGGTCCGGATCGTAGGGAAGGTAGGTCTTGCTCATTGACCGCTCCGCTCGTCTGATGCTCCGCCCCATCATACCCTCAACGGCTCACCAACCCCGTTTCTCGGACGGGCTGCTAGCCCAGCTCGACGACCTGCTGGAGGGCAAGCCGTACCCGGCCAAAGGGGTACAAACGCGGGCGCAGCCACGGGGCCGCTGCCCTGAGGGCCGTGGGGTTCTGAGGCAAGGGCCCGTATCGTGATGATGCTCTACCTGCCGGGAAAGGGCACAGGCCGGGCGTTCCTGTTCCGCTACCAGCACCGGCACCCTGAGCTGAGGGGCGGGTTCTATGTGGCCGACTGGTGCGGCGGGGCATCTATTCGAGCAGGTTGACAATGTTGGCGGCCGCCGAGACCGAGGCGGCCACTATTGTCGCTCCGGCCACCGACGCTGCAAACCAGTTCTGCCTGAACCAGTACCAGCGGGGGGCGTTCAGTTTCTCCCAGTAGTCCCGCCCATAGGCTGTTATCCGGTAGCTGCCTGACCCTGACCGCTCAAAGGCACCAATGTCCTCGAGGTAGTGCATTGCATCTAATTCCAACGAGTCAGTACCAAAGCTGGTTGTGAGGAAACTGCCCGGTTCCGCGTTCACCTGTTGCGTGAGCAGATTCCGAACCTCATTCTCCAGATCCTTCGGTGTGCCTCTGGCCACTGCCAACCTCCCGACGCGGGATAGAGGCGTTCCCTACCCTTCCACCTATCACCGCCGCAGGAACAGCGTCTACGGTCAACTGTCAGTGGCAACAGGAAAGGGGCGGGAATGTTCCCGCCCCTGTGATTCGCTCGGCCCCTCGACGGTCATAAGCGGCCCACGCAGTAATCCGCCCACTGCTGCATCAGCTCCCGCCTCTGCTCGAGCAGGTCAGACCTCATGTAAGCCTGCTCGACGCTGTTCCCGATGCTGTGAGCCAGGCTGGCCTCGCACACCGCCCACGGCGCCCGTGACTGCTTCGCGGCCCAGTCCCTGAACGACGACCTGAACCCGTGCGGCACTGCGTCGATTTTCTCCCTGCGGAGCAGTTGGGTCAGACCCATATCGGAAATTGGCGTGCCGGAGCGCGGGCCAGGGAAGATGCAGCCATCGGGCCCCGTTAGTTCCCACGCATCCCGTAGTATCTCGACAGCTCGACCCGACAGCGGCACCCTGTGTTCCCTCCGTGCCTTCATCCGCTCAGCCGGAATCGTCCACAGGCACACATTCCAATCAATCTCATTCCACTGCGCTTCCCTGACCTCTCCCGACCTGTTGGCGGTTAATACCAGAAACTCGAAGCACAGGCGCATTAGCGGGCGGGCATTGCGGCGGCGGGCTTTCCGCAGGGTAGCGGGGACGTCTCGGTACGGTAACGCCCGGTGATGTTCCTTCAACCGCTTCACGTTCGGCAGCGCCTTGAGAAGGTGTTTCCCTGCGGGATTCTCCGGTGGCCGGTGGCCACGAATGACCGCCCAGTCCATCACGGCCTCCATGCGTTGCCTGACCCTGCTGGCGGTCTCGGGCTTGGCAATCCAGATGGGTTCGAGCACCGCGAGCGTATCGGACGGCGTAATCTCGTCGACAGCCTTCTCCCCCATAAATGGGAAGGCATAGGTTCTGAGGGTTGAGCTCCACTGGGCGGCGTGTTTCGGGTTGCTCCGGGTGGGGCGGTGCAACTCGATCACGCGGGCGGCTGCTTCGGCAAAGGTGGGAACGGAGGGCGTGGGGTGGCGAGCGACATCCTTGGCATGCCTCTTCTCGGCCAGAGGGTCCCGGCCTTCGGAGACAGCAGAGCGGTTGTCAGAGGCCAGAGAACGGGCTTGGGCCAGGCTCACCGTGGGGTAGGATCCCAAGCCGATGTCCCGGCGCTTTTCGTTGATTACGATCCGCTGGACCCAGGACTTGGTGCCCGAGGGAGCGAGGTGAAGGTAGAGGCCGTTTCCATGCCTGCCGGGTTCGGAGAGGGCCTCTATTGAAAGAGCGGTAAGCTTTCCCGTATAGCCTTTATTCCCACACAATGAACGGGACGTAGTGGCATTCTTTACGGCGGCTTACGGAAAAAATCTCGTCCAATGTATCAGTAGATTAGATACATATGACGGGTCAATGATACTTTATGGGACTTGCTGAAACCTTGTGGTGGCGGAGAGGGCGGGATTCGAACCCGCGAGAAGCTTGCGCCCCTACGCGATTTCCAGTCGCGCCCGTTCGTCCACTCCGGCACCTCTCCGCGCATTCGGGGCATCAATCATTATAGGTTCGGCCATACACCCCCGCAAGTTTGAGGAAGCAAATCCTGCCTGTACGCCAGTGATCAAGACGACCGACGCCTTTCAGACCTGGACCGGCAGCGTGAAGCCAGGTAGGGCCGCCTTCCGTTTGCAAAAACGCATGAGGCTGACCGGACCATCGTACTGGTGGCGAATGCCGCGAACGCTGGCCTATAATGGGCAACGCAAGAATTCTTACCAAGAATTCGTACTAAATTCGTACTAGGAGATGCTGCACGTATGGCCGATGCCGGCTTTGTCAAAGTGGCCCAGGTAAGTGAAATTGGTTCCGGAGACATGATCTCCGTGGACTTCAGCGGCGACGCCGTATTGGTCGCCAACGTCGACGGAGTCATCCACGCCTGCGATGACATTTGTTCGCACGCCTATGCCTCCCTATCGGAGGGCGACCTGAACGGCGCAGAGGTGGAGTGTCCCCTTCATGGGGCCTGCTTCAACATAACTACCGGCGAGGCCCTTACCCCTCCCGCGGAAGCCCCGATCAAGGTCTTCAGGGTCCAGGTCGAGGGCGACGATATCTACGTCGCATCACCGGGAGAGTAGCCCGTAAGGCTGTCCTGAAAGAGACCGGAGACCAGAATTTCTCCGGTCTTTTTTGTCTTCGGCTACAGAATCGGGTTCCTGCCGGAGGTTCTAGTCCGGTCTGACTACGTGAAAGTTCTCCCATGGCCAGTAGACCAGCAAGACCCTGCCCACGATGTGGTCTTCTGGAACCACTCCCCAGGCGCGAGAGTCGTTGCTGTTGCGCCGGTTGTCTCCGACCACGTAATACTGCTTCTCGCCCAAGGCCAACGGCCCGGCGTTGGACCTGTCGCTTCTCTGGAGATATGGCTCACTGAGCGCGTCGCCGTCTATGTACACCGTACCCGAGCGTACCTCGACCGTTTCGCCTGGCAGACCAACGACCCGCTTCACAAAGTCCTTCGAAGGGTCAATCGGGTAGCGAAACACGATTATCTCGCCGCGGGTCGGCGGGTCGAATGCAAACCTGGGGTCAGCGTTCTCAGCCGCCCAGATGGGAACAATTCGCGATAAACGTTCTACGTCCAGCTTCAGGTAGGAGACGTGGTCGACCACCAGGTACTGGCCACCCTCCAGGGTGGGGGCCATGCTGGAGCCTTCGACTCTGAAGTTCCGGACGGTCCCCTGGAGGATTATCAGGGCCAACAGGGCCAACAGAACGGCTTCGAGTATTTCGCGGGCCAATCGTGGCATCGAGAGTTGTTATCCCCAGGCGCTTCAGTTCTCTTTTACGCAGGTCTTCTCCAAACAGGATAAATCATATCCGCAGCTCGTGTAATGAGGACGGGACGCCTGGTTGGGCCTTTTGAAGCGTGGGCCCGGTACTACAGATCGAGAGCTTGTCCGTTCCTGGCCGACAGGCCCCACAGTTCCTTCTGCCCGGCTTCCGGGGCGTTCATTCTGCCCCTTTCTCCGCCTCCGGCGGCTCTGCTACAATCAGCGCGTTTTCAGGCAGGGAATACAAGCGCCTAATATGTAACGATTTCACTATCTGGGGTTCGGAAATGAGTTGGAAATTTGAACTGTTGACCAAGCCCTTTGGCGGAGTGACCGAGGGGCCAATCTGGGACGGAGAACAGTTGCTGTTCACCCACATCCCGGCAAGTCGCATCATGCGGATAGACCCGAAGACCGACGCGATCACAGTGTGGAGAGAAGGGACGAATCGCACCAACGGCCTCGCCCATGACACGGCGGGCCGGATCTTCGGCTGCTGCTCCGGCGGCAGGGCCATCGTGCGCTTTGATGAGGACGGCACGAACGCCGTGGTCGCGGACAGCATCGAGGGACATCCCCTGAACACTCCGAACGACCTGGCGGTGGACGCCCAGGGGCGCATCTGGTTCACCAACCCCTGGAACGCCGGAAACATCGACGCAACCGAGGTGGAGGTACCCGGCTGGCGCTGCGTGCTGCGTGCCGATCCCCAGCCCGACGGGTCCTACTCGGTAACGCGGGTCGAGAGCGACAGCACGATGCCCAACGGCATACTGGTGTCCATAGACGGCAGGACGCTGTATGTGGCGGAGAGCAACAGCGACGATCCGTCCATCGACCGCGAACTGCGGGCCTACCCCATCAACGACGACGGGTCGCTGGGCCCCTACTCCATGCTACACGCCTTCGGGACCGACGGGAGGACCGCCCAGCGCGGCATCGATGGGATGTGCCTGGACCGGGAGGGCAACATCGTGGCCACCGCAGGATGGCCCACAGCGGGACCTGGCCCGCTGATTTACGTCTTCGATCCCAAGGGACGCGTGATTGAGACCCACCCTGTACCCTGCATCCGGCCCACCAACTGCTGCTTCGGCGGACCGGACCGTTCCGTGCTGTATGTTACCTCTGCCGAGGGCCATGTTTTCAAGGCGCAGACAGAAATGGAAGGCTGGGCGCTCTTCCCGTAGCGGAGAGTGAATGTTCCGGAGTGAGGAACGTGAGACGGTTCTCTCACTACTCACTCCTCTTCCCGATCTCCTCCGGGAAGGATGCACTGTGGAGGATGCACTGTGGAGGATGCACTGTGAGTTTGCGAAATCTAGGCGGGTTTGGACGCGACCAGATTCGCCAGGGCGGAGGCAGGGGCAACGGAAGCGATCATCTCGATGAGTTGATCGGCTCCACGGAGTTGTTCATCTACCAGACCCCGAACCGCAAGTCGAAAGGATTCGACGTGCTCAAGCTGTTCCTGGAAGCCAACGAGTGCGAGGTGCTGTTCACCACGGACGTTCCGCCGGAACTCCGTAACTACGAGGCATTCCGCATCACACACAAGCGCGGCGAGCCGATCCCAGCACCTGTCCTGCGCCGTTCCCACGCGTGGGCCCACGGCCGCAACTTCCTGCACAGCTTCTTCAAGCCACTGTACCGGTAGGGCAGCCTCTGACCAACTCCTCTCATCATCTCGGCCCTATGAATTTGCTCCGAGTTCATCGGACCCAGTACCGGGGCGCCGCGGCGGGCGTGCGAAGAGCACCAGCACCGTGGCAAGCCCTCCCATTACTGCAAAGGCCATGAAAGCAAGCTGGTAGCTCCCGGTCAGGTCGTAGATGATCCCCGACACCAAGGCACCGATGGCCTGACCGATCGTCGTCAGCGGCTCGGTGACGCCGCGGATAACTCCCAGGGACCGCCTTCCGTAGTAGTCGGCGTAACCCACCGGGGGCACCGATAGCAGCCCACCCACTCCGAAGCCGAACAGCACCGAGTACATGAGTATCTCCGGGGTGGAATCGGCGATGATGAAGAGTGCGGACGACACCCCAACGGTCATCGCCACGCCGGCGAGGACATAGCGTGCCGGAAACTTCTCGGTGATCCACCCCCAGAAGAGGCTGCCCAGCCCCAGGAAGGCGGCGTTCATGCTGATTCCCAAGCCTGCAAAGGCGGCGCTCAATCCCTGGTCCCGCAGGTATGCCGCCAAGTGCGTATTCACGCCCGCCTGCACCAGGAAGACCATGCCGGTGGCGGCGGCGAACATCCACAGTGCTGGCGTCCGCATGGCCTCCCTCAAGGTCCACATGGGCTCCTCGGGGGCTGGAGAGACGGTTGGAGCGGGGCCGAAACCTGCGACGGCGGGCTGACTCTCCCCATCTGCGGCTGCCGGGGCGTCACCATCCGGCCGCAGAC
This sequence comes from Dehalococcoidia bacterium, assembly GCA_965216065.1. Lineage (GTDB taxonomy): Bacteria > Chloroflexota > Dehalococcoidia > Lucifugimonadales > UBA3495 > VXOI01. The sequence goes on along the minus strand of CBDCFB010000001.1, from coordinate 467,400 downwards.
CGACGTCCTCAGGCTGCTGCACGATCAAGAGCGAGACGGGGAGCAGGGCTATGGCCCAGACGAGTATCCCCAGAACTATCCAGGCCTCGCGCCAACCGCTGGTCCCGATGATTACCGATGCTATGAGAGGGAAGGCCACCAGTCCGATGGAGTGGGATCCGAAGAGGATTCCGGTGGCCCTGCCCCTCATCCGGACGAACCAACGGGATACAACCACGGACGAACCAATCTGCACCGGGCTGGAGAAGATGACCCGACCGACACCGTAGGCCACATAGAAGGCGATGGGGACGGTGGCCCACGCGAGGGAAATGGTGGACAGGCCCAGAATGAAAATGCTGACGGCCAGCACAAGGCGGGATCCGTAGCGGTCCACCAGCCAGCCGACTCCCGGGGATACGGCGGAGGCTGCCAAGCCTCCGAAGCTGGCGGCGCCGGCGATTAGCGTGCGGCTCCAGCCCAGCTCCTCGGACAGAGGGAATATGAAGACGGCGATGGTGAGGCTGGCGGTGGCGTTGCGCACAACCTGGGTGCTGCACGCCGTGGACAGGATGACCCACCCGTAGAAGAAGGGTGTCCTCGGGGCAAGGCGTTGCCCCAGGTCAATCGCCGCGAGGAGTCTAGTCAGCATCGAGGTAAGCGCAATTCCCACAGGGGATGGTTGCCCGTTCCGAGACAATATACAGCCGAGGACAAGCCGACCCCAGTCGGAAAGCGACCTGCAGGGCAATAGCGTCTTATCTTCGGCACACCAATAGGGCCGACATGGCCAGAAAAAGCCCCGTCATTCCTGCGAAAGCAGGAATCCAGAGGTCAATTTCCAGTGAATCGCGACCTGCCTGCCTCAAAGTCCTTGGATTCCCGCTTTCGCGGGAATGACGGATTATGGGGCCTCCAGCAACTAAGACGCGATTGCCCTGGAAAAACCTGCTGCTGAGAATGCGGCGGACAGGTCAGGCATCTATCCGCGCGGTGCCCAGCGGACAGTGACTTATTATGAAATACATCAGGGGCGGGATAGAGACCCGCCCCCGACCTCAAACCGATTCAACGGAGGCCAGACCAAACTGCCCGGGTTGCTATTCCAGGTTGAAGCCCTTGTAGCCGTCGGATGCGATCTCTGCGCGCTTGGCCCGCATTACCGGAGCAGTATCAGGAGCCGTGAGAAGGAAACGGGCCTTGCCCGGGATGTTCGCTCCCACAAACCAGTTGTCGGCCTGCGTTCGAAGGATATTCTTGCCCCCTTCGATCATGTGCTGGGTCCACTCATCTTCTGATTGCTGGGTGGGCTGGATGCGCTGGTGGCCGTTGTCCCGCACGTAGGCAACGCACTCGCTGATCCACTCCACCAGCGGCTCGGCGGCCCGCACAAAGTTGCCCACCGAGGCTGCATTGATGGTGAACAAGTTGGGGAAATCGACGCTCTGGATCCCCATGAAGGTGCGTGGCCCCTCCGCAAACTTCTCCTGGAGAGTGAGGCCGTTCTTTCCCTGGATGTGCATCCGGTTGAGGGAGCCAGTAACGGCGTCGTATCCGGTGGCGTAGATGATTACATCAAACTCGTAGTGGGCATCGGCGGTCTGGATGCCGGTGGGGGTGATGCGCTGGATTGGCGCTTTCTTCACGTCGACCAGAAGCACGTTGTCCTGGTTGTAGACCTCGTAGTAGCCGCTCTCGCAGGGCAGCCGCTTGGAGCCGAACATGTGGTCCTTGGGGGCGAGCATCTCGGCCACCATGGGGTCCTTGACCCGCTCTCGGATCTTGTTGCGGAAGAACTCGGCGTAGTCCTCGTTGGCCGGGCCGGGCATCATCACATCGTAGAAGTTGCTCAGCCACTTCTTGAAGCCCGGCTCGCTCCACAGCTTCTCGTATTGCTCTGCCCTTTCCTCTTCCGAAACGCTGAATGCGGAGCGGGTGTCGAACTCGTGCATGAACGAACCAGCGGTCTCCAGGCACTTCTCGAATATTTCCGGGTAGCGCGACCTGATTTCCTCCTGCTCTTCCTCGGTGATGGGGCGGTTGCGCAGGGGAGCGCAGTAGTTGGCGGTGCGCTGGAAGACGGTCAGGTGGCCGACCTCCTTTGCGATCTCGGTGATGAGCTGGACCGCGGTGGCCCCGGTGCCGACGACGCCGACGCGTTTGCCCGCCAGATCCATGCCCTCCTTGGGCCAGCGCCCGGTGTGGCACCAGGTTCCCTTGAAGTCGTGAATGCCCTCGAAGTCGGGGACGTAATGGGCGGAGAGTAGTCCGACGGCAGTGATCAGGAACTGGCCGCGCGCTTTGTGGCCATCATCCATCGTCAGTTCCCAGCGGTTCGCTTCCTCGTCATAGATGCAGGATGCGACGCGAGAGTTGAAGCGGATGTGGCGTCGCAGGTCGAACTTGTCGGCCACGTAGTTCAGGTAGCGCTCGTTTTCGGGCTGGCCGGAATACAGCTCCTTCCAATGCCATTCCTTCAACAGGTCTTCCGAGAAGGAGTAGCCGTAGGTGTAGCTCTCGGAGTCGAAGCGGGCGCCGGGGTAGCGGTTCCAGTACCATGTGCCGCCGATGCCGGAAGCGTCCTCAAAGGACTTGCAGGAGAAGCCCAGTTCCCGGAAGCGGTGCAGGGAATAGAGGCCGGTAACTCCGGCGCCGATTATCAGTACCTCGTACTCTTCAACCTCCCCGCTCCCCGATGCTCCATTAACCGTCGCCTGTTGCAGTGAAGTCATCGCACGATTCCCTCCTGATCGGTCTTTTAGTATCAAGCTGGATTATACATACTCAGGGAACCAGTTTCTCAATATGTTCCTAAACTCCAAGAACGCAGCGTCTTTGCAATGATGCAGCGAGACATTTTTCGCGATCTGTTCATAAAGAGAAGAACTTCTGGGCTTCCTTACTTCTCGCAAAGCAGCCTCGAACGCTTCTTTGGGGCGGTCAGGCTTGACTTCAGCATCTTCCAGCAGACCCCGATCAATCAGCCAGTTCCTGAGTGATGGCTGACGGCCATTCCAACCTGCTGCAGCATCGACGTGAGGTGAACCGCTCCAGACCCACGCTTCTAGTTCGGGATATAGAACGATAACTTTAGCTCGGTCACCCCAAGCGGATTCTAAGAATTCATCGTTCAGATCCTGCTGCAATTCTTGGGGTTTCCTAATGTTTTCTTGTCCTGATCCTGCGTAGTCGAATATGAGCAGACCGTGCTGATAATTGGACGACAAATTGGAAAGGAACGGAACACCCCTCAACGCGCAACCCGGGTCGCGTTCGGGATGCACTCTAATGTCGGCCTCGACGGTTCGTATCCCCAGTGACTGTGGCCTTGCAAAGAGTCCCTTCAATGCATATTCAATGTTCTTGTCTGCGGATAGAACGATGAGATCCCTACGGTTGATCATCCCAAGACCCCTGAGGCAAGCAACGTTCCTAGGTTTGCAGCACCTTGCCATTGCCTGAGAGTAGGATGTTCGGAACCAAGAACAATGTCTGTTGCACCGTCATCGCTCTTGGCAAAACATAATACGTCGTCCATCTCGGCAGCGTTTAGAACCACTGGAGAATGTGAGGCCAACAGAACTTGAGCCTCGTAGACGGATAAGAGGGAATCATAAGCCGTTGACACGGCCGTGGGGTGAATCCCGTTCTCCGGTTCCTCAATCAAGAAGATACCTCGGAGATCGGTTAAGTATGCAGGCAAGGTAAGTGCAGTAAGACGAAGGGTTCCATCCGAGACCAACCAAGACGGCACTTTCAATCCACCCGTATATTCGTAGATCATGTAGCAATGCCGATCCTCTGGCCTCTCAAACGTGTCGATGTCCACTAAATCAGGGAGGGCCGTCCTAAGGTGAGAAATCCAGTCCTTATGCTGTTCTGGAGCCTCTTTTCGCAGCCGAGCGACAGCCCAAGGCAGGTTGGAGCCATCAGGTAGGAAACCAGCTACCCGAGTAGGCTGACTCGGTCGTTTAATGGTAAGACTGTTAAGGACAAACTTTTGAACTCCTGCTGTCAGGTAGTCCTGGAACCATGTGGCCACTGGAAAGGAAGTTTCATCCGCTACGAGATTTCCGAAAGCCGACCTGTGAGGCCCTAGCCGGAAAGATGGTGCCCATCCTCTACCAGAACGTCCATAGGTTTCGCTGTAGAAATTGTCATTTCCCCCTGGGGATTTATTTAGGATAACTTTACAGTCTCGCCTATGTATGTTAGTTAGCAAAGACTCAGGGGCCTTGGAAGACATAGGGAAAAAGGAGCGTTGGGGAAGTGTCTTGAGATTTGTCTGTTTCAACAGTAATCGCTCGGCCTTGAACTCAAAACGACGCATTGTTTCGTCAAACCCGACAGCCACTTCATACCTGACTGTGTCCAGTTCTGGCCTCAAGGTCAATACTCGTTGGGCTTCAGGAATCCGAGCTTCTACTGCTAGTTCCAACCGATTGCCTTGGCGACCAAAAAGAAGCTCTTGTGGGTCGGGGCTTCGTTCGGACAAGGCGTCATCTAACCCACCAGAAACTAGGTCGCTCAGAAATCCGATAACATCCAAAAAGGTACTCTTGCCAGACGCATTGGGCCCTACCAAGATGTGAAATGGCTTTAATGGCCTTTGCACATACCGCAGGCAGCGATAATTCAGCGCTTCCACCAGCGTAATCATCAGCCCTCATGTCTCCGCAGGAAAATTCCCGGATGTGCCATCACGTATACGCCATCACGTATACAGGGAGGCAGGCGGGGTCGAGCCCATGAGGGTGGCGCCGCCGAATTCGAAGTTGAGGGGCAGGCCGGAGATGTGCTGGCCGTGGACGTGGAGGTCCCGGAAGTAGCGTTCCAGCCCCACGGAGCGGTGGATGGCGTTGGTGCCCGCGGCGTTGAAGAGCTTGTCGGCAACGGCGATGGACTGGCGGATTGCGTGGGTAATAGCGAGCCGGGCTCTCATGGAGAGTTCGGGTAGGTCGTCGCTGCCGCTGACCTGGGAATCCCACATACGGCTGACGGTGTCAAGGACATAGCGGCGGGCGCTGTCGATCATCGCCTCGCACTCGCCGACGACAATCTTGATGTGCTGGCGGTCGCGCAGCAGGGTGGGTGAGTCGGTGGACCCAGAGTCAGTGGCCAGACCGACGAAGGTGTTCATCGCGCCGCGGGCCATGCCCAGGGTGTTGGCTGCGGACAGGGTCCAGCCGAGCACGATGGACGACTGGGGCGGAGAGTAGAGGGGGCCGTCGTAGTGGGACGGCGCGCCGCGGGTGTAGGTGTGATGCTCCGGTACGAATACCTCGGAGTACTCGGCGTCTGCGCTTGCAGTGCCCCTCATGCCCAGGGTGGTCCAGGTGTCCAGCACCTCGCCGCCGGACACGGGCAGCACGACGGTGCGGAATTGGGGGGTGCCGTCGTCGTAGAGGACGGGGCCGTTGTCGTCGATGACCCGGCAGGCTACGAAGATGGCGGTGGAGTGGTCGATGCCGCTGAGGAAGTTCCAGCGTCCCGAGACGATGTAGCCGCCGTCGGCGACCTTCGCCGTGCCCCCGGCGCGGGCCGAGCCGGAACCGAGGACGATGGGAGGGTCTCCGAATATCTCTTTCGCTGCTTCTGGGGAGATTCGGACCACGGCGGAGGAGACGGCGGTGCCATTGAAGACGCACCATCCCACGGACCCGTCGGCCTGGGCGACCTGCTCGCACACATGAAAGGCCGTGATGGGGTCGGTTTCCGGCCCGTCCAGCGCCTTCGGGACATAGAGGCCGAAGAGGTGCTTGCCGGCCATCTTTTGAGCCAGGTCATGGGGGAGTTGCCGCTCGGTATCAATCCTGTCCCTGCTGGCTATTATCTCCGGGACAAAACTCTTTGCCGCCTTGATTAGGCTATCAGCCGGGCTTTCCGACATCTATCTGCTGGGCTCCCTGACAATATCGCCCTCATTATAGCCGAGTCGGTGTCAACTCCCAACCGCAGCTCCGCCAACCTCCCAACCGCAGCTCCGCCAACCGCATCCCCGAAGAACACGGAAGGAGGCCAAGGCAATCGCGTTTGGCTGGCAGAGCGCTGGGATTCCCGCGAAAGCGGTAATCAGTGGTGGTGCACTCGCAGGACGGAAAGCTACCTTGAGCACCTGAAGACCACCTGAATTGGAGCATCGATGAAATTGCGATTGCGGGTTGAATCACCACGCACAAAATGGTAGTCTACCGTGGATTATTGCTGCCCCTAATGGAGGTGGAAATACCTATGGCAGACCAGGTTACGACGCAGGATATTGCCCTCATGGCCCACCTGATGCGTAGGGCTGGCTTCGGAGCCCGTTACGACGATGTGGTTGAGCGGGCGAAGAAGGGATACGAAGAAACGGTGGAGGAGTTGCTGAATCCCGAAGACAACTCCAACGGCCTTGATCTCGACCTGACCGAGCGGTGCTTCGTCGAGTGGAGCCACTTCACACGCGCAGTGCCGGAGTACTTTGCGTGGCGGCTGATCAACTCGCGGGCGCAGCTGGAAGAGAAGATGGTGGTGTTCTGGCACAGCATCTTCTGCACGGCAGACAGCAAGGTGCAGTGCTATCCGACGCATTATGATCAGATTGAAATGTTCCGCAAGTACGGAATGGGCAGCTTCCGGGACCTGCTGATAGAGATTTCCAAAGACCCGGCGATGATCTTCTTCCTGGACAACTGCCTGAGTCATAAGGAGTCGATCAACGAGAACTACGGGCGGGAGCTGCTGGAACTGTTCTCCCTGGGCGTTGGCAAGGACGGGGAGTACAACTACACCGAGGATGATGTGAAGGAATGCGCCCGGGCGTTCACCGGGTGGACGATATCCAATCCCGTCCCGGGCCAGCCGTACGGCCGCTACTCGGCCCAGTTCCTCTATGTACCCGAGGACCACGACGACGGCGAGAAGACCTTCCTGGGTGAGACCGGCAGCTTCAACGGTGAGGACATCATCGACATCATCTGCAAGCAGCCCGCGGCCGCACGGTTCATCTCCCGACACCTGTACAGCTACTTCATCGCCGACGAGCCCGGTGTCCCCTCGTGGATGGAGACTCCGCCCCAGGACCTGGAGACAATCCAGATGCTGGAGCAGGAATACTACCGCTCCGGGTACAACATCAAGGCGATGCTGCGGGTGCTTTTCAACTCGGACGCGTTCAGGAACGCCCGCTTCCGCCGGATCAAGAGCCCGGTGGAGACGGTGATCGGTACGCTGCGGATGGTGGGTGAATGGACCCAGCCGAAGCCCGGCTTCGAGTTCATCTTCGACGAGATGAAGTACATGGGTCAGGAGCTCCTGAATCCGCCGTCCGTCGAGGGGTGGCATACCGGCAAGGAGTGGATCGACGGAGGCACGCTGGTGCACCGGATCAACTTCACCGCCGACTTCCTCGGCGACACCAAGTTCCCAGGCATCCAGGACATAGTCGAGAAGCTGGCGGACGCCGGCCCTGCCATCACCCCCGCCGAGATGGTGGACGGGTGCCTGCAGTACCTGGGGCACTATGAACTGTCGGACGAAAGCCGACAGATGCTGATGCGTCGCGCCGCCAAGGACGATGTGGTCCGGACGGACATAGCCGAGTTCCCGCAGGAAGTGGGCGAAATGCTGCAATTCATCGCCTCCACCAAGGAATACCTGTATGCCTAGGTCATTTAGTGGACAAGTGAGGAGCGGGAAGCCGGAGGGATTTGCTGCTCGCTCCTCGGCACTAACCAGTAAACAGAGAGAGAAGGAGACGGCAAACAGTCATGACGACTAACAAGAAAGATCGGGTCCTGGTGGTCCTCCAGATGACAGGCGCCTACGATGCCCTCAACACTGTCATTCCCTACAATGACCCCCATTACACCGACCATCGCCAGACGGTCAGCGTTGACCCCGCCGATGTGCTCCACATCAACGACGAGGTTGGCTTCCATCCGTCGATGTATCCGATCAAGGGCCTTTACGACCAAGGCAAGGTTGCGGTAATCCAGGGAATCGGATACCCAACCCCGAATCGCTCCCACTTCCGCTCCTTGGACATCTGGCACACCGCGGAGCCGGCTAAGATAATCACCGAGGGCTGGCTGGGCAAGGCCACCCGAGAGCTCGACCCCAACCGCGAAAACGTTCTGACCGCCGTGAACTTCGGTCGTGGCCTCCCCCGCGCCCTCGCCGCCCCCGGTGTCTCCGTCGCCTCCGTCGGCGACTTGAGCTCCTACGGCGTGCTGACCGGCATCGATGGCGAAGACCAGCGCATGGAAGCCCTCGACATCTTCTCCAAGATGTATTCGCCCCTCATCGGCACCGGCCCGGCCAACGACTACCTGTCCCAGACCGGTCTGGACGCGCTCAAGGGTGCCGACATCCTGAACACCGCTCCCGACATCTACACCTCCACGGTGGAATACGGCGGCAGCATGTTCGCGCAATGGTGCAAGAGCATCGCCCAGGTCCACCTGGCCGAGTTCGGCACCCGCATCCTGTACACCGGCGTGAACCCGGGCACCTTTGACACCCACGCCAACCAGAACGCCTCCCTTTCCAGGCTGTGGGAAGATGTCACAACCGCCACAGTCGACTTGTACGATGACCTTAAGGAGCACAACGCCGCCGAGGAAGTCGTCATCCTGATGTTCACCGAGTTCGGGCGCCGAGTGCAGGACAACGGCTCCGGCACTGACCACGGCTCGGGCAGTGTGGCCTTCGTCATGGGTGATGGCGTCAAGGGCGGCACCTATGGCACGTACCCGTCTCTGGAACCGTCCAAGCTGGACGAGGGCGACCTTCATTGGAACAGCGACTTCCGCTGCACCTACGCAGAGTTGTTGGACAAGTGGATGGGGCTCGACGACAGGGCCATCCTTGGGGCCAACTACGAACAGGTCGGTTTCATCAAGTAGAGCTGGCTAAATGCGGGGGCGGGTTTCACACCCGCCCTTACCGCGCTGTCTGACTTCTTTGATGGCGCTTCGCAATTCCCGATTCCTTTCCGTCATTCCCGCGAAAGCGGGAATCCATTTTTCCTCAGGAGGGGCTAGTGGTTACTCAGATCGCACCGATTACCTTTCAGTACAGCCACACCATCGGCCGGCAGGAAGTTCGCAGCGGCAACGGCTTTTTCATGCCCGTTGCCATTACCCGCGACCCTGAGAACCGGCTCTACGTTCTCAGCCGCGGCTCCGAGACCCCTGCCTTCTTCCCTTGCAAGCGTGTAACCGTTTTCACGGTGGACGAGGAGTTCATCGAAGACTACGGCCAGAAGATTCCGCCGGAAGATGCGGATCCGGCCACCGCCCCCAACGGCAGCTTCATGTGGCCGACCTCGGTTGCCTTGGACAGCGAAGGCAACACCTATGTGTCGGACGAGTGGCTGCAGCGGGTCTCGGTCTACAAGCCGGGGCAGGGCTGGACCGATATGTGGGGCACCCTTGGCTCTGGAGAAGGCGAGATTAACAAGCCGTCGGGACTGGCCTTCGATAAGGACGACAACCTATACCTGGTGGATAGCTACAACCACCGGGTGCAGGTCTTCACCAAGGACGGAAAGTTCCAGTTTAGCTGGGGCTCGGAAGGCGATGGCCCCGGAGAATTCAGCTACCCCTGGGGAATCGAGATCGACCGCAACGGCGATGTGTACATTGCCGACTGGCGCAACGACCGCATCCAGAAGTTCGCCCCGGACGGCACTTTCCTGATGCAGTTCGGCTCCCACGGAACCGGTGACGGCGAGTTTCACCGTCCCACGGGCGTGGCGGTGGACAAGGTTGGGGTCATCTATGTCACCGACTACAAGAACGACCGGCTGCAGATATTCGACGCCGAGGGCAATTTCGTCACCAAGCTGTTGGGAGAGGCCACTCTCTCCACCTGGGGCCGGGAGCGGGTGCTGATCGACCCGATCGCGGTTAAAGGCCGACAAGCTGCCAACAGCCTGCCGGAGCGAGAGGCGGCTTTCCAGGGCCCCATCGCTGTGGAGGTTGACGACGAAGGCCGGGTCTTCGTAGTGGAAGTGGCCCGGCAGCGCCTGCAGGTCTTCCAGAAGCAGTCCTCCGTGTACCAGGGAGGGTTGCTCTAGGCCGACGTTCCACATGGCTGTGGTTTCACTGGGAAAGCCTTTGCACGGCCGATTCGACGGTGCTGTGCAAAGGCTTCCTTGCGCCAGGGAATACAATCCCTGCGTCACACGGGAGCGGAATCATCAGGTCAATTCTCGATAGCAGGAGAGTTGTCATGACCCAGCAAGCCATGCACGCGCAGATGGGGGGCGAGACCGGCGGACCGGAGGAGTTGATTCCGGCAGGCGCCGTAACTTTCGGCCTGGAGTACCGGACCCTCCACGAGGGCGCTGAAGAGGGTGTCTGCATCCATGTCTACGGCAATGAAATGCCCGGACACGACAAGGAACTGCTGCGTTTCGACTGTTTCCGGGTGGCGTCCCACTATCATTACCGGAACGCCAGCGTCAGGAAGAACGAGCGCCTGATGCTGGACTACACCGCCGAGGGCGACCCGCTTTCCTGGACGCTGGACAAGATCAGGAACCGCTTGCCCATCATGTTGATTCGATGCGAGGCGGAGGACGTGGCCCGGGCGGTGGAGCAACGGGACATCGACGCCGCTTTGCCGAAGATAGTGGCGTGGGCAGAGACGAAGACCCGGCGTCGGGGCTAGGAAGACTACCCCGGGCCACTGCGAAAGCCACCCATGACCGGAGAAGATTAATGCCACCTAAGCAATACTCGAGCCCTTTCCCCACCAATATAGACCCGTCCAAGACCTACACCGCGACTTTGGACACCAGCTCTGGAGACATAACGCTGGAACTGTTCGCCTCCGAGGCGCCGTTGACGGTGAATAACTTCGTCAACCTGGCGCGGGACGGTTTCTACGAAGGCGGCCAGTTCCACCGCGTGATCAAGGACTTCATGATCCAGGGCGGCTGCCCCCTCGGGACCGGCACCGGCGGTCCGGGCTACCGCTTCCAGGACGAACCGGTCACCCGGAAGTACGTGCGGGGCACCTTGGCGATGGCCAACGCCGGGCCGAACACCAACGGGAGCCAGTTCTTCATCGTGCACGGCGGAGAAGCGCCGCTGCCGCCGAACTACACGATCTTCGGTATACTGACCGATGGCGGCGAGGTGCTGGACACGCTGGCGAACTCGCCGGTGGGTCGCAGCCGTGGTGGCGAGCCGTCGGAGCCCACCGAGCGGCTGGCGATCAACAACATCACGATCGAAGAGTCGGACGGATTGTCGTAGCCGCACGGTTAGTGCAGGTACTCAGGACGAGAGCGGAGGGTCCTCCAGGGTCCTCCGCTTTTTGTGTGTCGGAGTGGTCTAACCATGTACAACTCCCAGGCCCGGGGAGTCTGTAGGCTGGGGTGGGACAGCCCTGAGGAACAGGATCGTGGCCAGCAAGGTAAACCCGGCCGGTATCAGAAATCCAATGAAACCTCCCTGCGTTTCATACAATAACCCTCCCGAGGGGACGACAAAAAAGTCAAACCCCCACGCCAGAGGGCCGAATATGAATGGAATCAGCCCGGCGAAGAAGCCAAACAACCCCAGGATGGTTGCGAGGGAGCCCGTGCCGAAATAGTCGGCGAGTATAGCCACCCTGATTGGAGTGCGACCTCCGTTACTCATACCCAAGAACGCTGCCGACAGGTATAGAGCTACCGGGCTGCCGGAGAAGAACAACGCCCCCCACGCCACCAGTTGAAGGGTAGTGAAGGCGGCCAGCGCTAGCGACTTGGGAAAACGGTCACCCACAATTCCGCCCACTAGAAGGAAGACCAGCGTAGTGAGGGATAAAAATCACCGACACAACTGCGGTGCCTCTCGGATCCAATGTGAAGTCTGCCAGCCTCAGGATCTCAACAGTGGCCAGGCCATCGGCAACGGCGATGAACTAAAAGGACCGGGTTCGCAGAGTTTGAAACACTGAAAAACTGGTCTGCCGTAGCGCCGTAGAAGTGCCGTTGGGCAGCAGGCCCATGTCCTCCGGGCGGTTGCGAAGCCAGGCCAAAGCGACTACTGCGAAAACCAGGACCACCACGCCCAGCACGGTGGCGGCCTCCCTCCATGCTACCCAAGTGAGAAGGTAAATGTTCAGCGGCACCAGAAACAGCGGGCCAATGCCACTTACCATGTGAGCCAGCCCGACGGCGGTGGCCCGGTGGCGTACGAACCAGCGGCAGATCACCGTCATCAGCAGAATCCAGCCACTCATCGCGGATCCTGCCCCCATCAGCGCGGTGGCCACATAGAACACGAGGAGATTCTGTGTCTGGCTGAAAATGAAAAACGCCCCGGCCAGGACGATGAGACCTGCAATCACCATGCGGCGAATGCTTATAACGCGGTCGCCGAGAAAGCCCACCACCGGCCCTAGCGACAGCGCCACGACGGAGAAGATGGCCACACCCCCCGAAATTGCGGCTCTGCTCAAGCCCAATTCCCGGCTCAGCGGCAGGGACCAGGATACCATTGCAGAAGGAATCGTCCCGATGGTCAGCATCATTACCAGGCCAGCCACCAGAACCATCCACCAGCCGTAGAAAATGCGGGGCCTTCCGGATTGTTCCGGAGATTCCACAGCAATCATGGAGCTACCCCGCCTGTTCGGTCCGCTTCGGCGGCCTCCAGCGGGCGAGGGCCGCGCGGCCTTGGAGGAGCGGCGGCGAGGAATAGGAGGGCGCCGATGAGGTTCAGGCCGGCGAGGATCAGGAAGGCGAGGCTGTAGGTGCCGTATTTGTCGTACATCCAGCCGGCAAATGGCGAGGCTGTCAGCAACAGCAGGTTCATGGGAACGGTGGAGAGGCCGAGGATTTTGCCGAAGGAGACGGTCCCGAAGTAGTCGGCGCGGATGGCCACGGTCAGGGGGCTGCGACCGCCCATCCCGGCGCCGAACAGGAGGCCGAAGAGCAGGAACATGGGCATGGTCTGGGCGATGACCAGCACCACGACCCCGGCGGCCTGCACGGTGGCAAAGAACGCAAGGGCCACCCGCTTGGACATCCGGTCGCCGGTGTAGCCGCCGATCAGTTGGAAGACCACTGCCATCCCGATGTAGGCCGAGACCACCCAGGCGGCGTCCTGCTCGCCGTAGCCCTTGTCGACCATCAGCAGCCCGAGGTGGGTCATGATGGCCAGGATGACCATGGAGATGAAGCCGTGGCCGAAGGAGATGAGCCAGAAGGCCGGGGTGCGCAGGGCGGCGGCGGCGGTCATGCCCTGCTGGGGTGGCTGTGCAGAGGCGGAGCCGCCGGACTCTACCTGCCGGAGAGATTCTCCGTCAGGCTCTTCGCCGTAGTCCCGCGGGTCGTTGCGGAGCAGGCTGGCGAGTGGGGCGGCCAGGACAAGGATGCAGATGCCGAGGATCAGGGCGGTCATCTGCCATCCTATGCGCCCCGGGGCATCGGCCACGCACCAGGCGATGAGGGGCACCAGCAGCAGCGCGCCGAGCCGGCTGACTACATTGGACCACCCGATGGCGGAGGATCGTCGGCGGGCGAACCACCTGTTGAGCATTGTCATCAACGGTATCCAGCTACCGAGTCCCTGCCCCACAGCCATCAGGATATAGGCGGCGTAGAACATCCACAGGTTCTCGACAAAGGAGAAGAAGATCCAGGCCCCGCCGAGGATGGCAAGGCCGACCAGCACCATGAGGCGGGTGCCTATCTTGTCAGTGAGGTAGCCCTCGAGAGGCCCGATGAGGCCGCTCTCGACGCGGGTCAAGGTGAGGGCCATTCCCAGCTGGGCCCGGGACCAGCCGAAATGACGCTCGAGGGCCACGGCCCAGACGGTCATGGCGTGGAACATGGGCACGGTGGCGATGACCATGACGAGACCGGAGATGAGGACCAGCCACCAGCCGTAGAAGATGCCGCGCCTGGTGGTCGCTTCTGACTGTCGCGACTCGAGAATGACGACACCTCGCATAGTCCGCGGATTGGAGTCAACGGACTGGACGAAGGAAAGTTTACATCATGGTGCTTAATTACCGTTCGGACGAGCGATGGGTGATGTTAGCGAAACTACTGGACTAAGTTGTGACTAAAAACGTTGTTTGATGCCCGCCTCAAGACCCACTGTCGGAGGTAACAGTTACCCAGGGGGTGTGTGTTGCGCGTGTGTCAAAATACTCACCCCCGCAAAGGGCAAACCAGGCCGTTGTCCGTTATATCTGCGATGACAGGGGTACGCCCTCACCCTCTTCCAGAGGGAGAGGGAATTTGTCCCATTGCCTCTTACGGAGTGCCTGTCATACCCGGGAGTAGAATCGGGTGAGGTCAAGGCCAACCGCGGGGTCCGGTGGGCGGCCGAATCGCGGGCAACGACACTTCACAGGTCGCAAGGACTGGAGGCCACCTTGAGAGGGGTTGCGTCAAACAGCACTTCAGCTACTTCAGGGTCCAACTGGTCTGGGGTTTGCCCAAGCTGGGCAGCTTTTGGGCTCGTCCTGGTCATCGTGCTGATGATAGTGATTGCCGGATGCGGCGGCGGCCAGGTACCTGCCGATGGTACTCCGCAGCAGCCCACTCCGGCAGCGGACGGCGGCCAGGGTTCTTCCGTGGTTTTCCCCGTACACGACGAGCTGCTGGGAACGGACCGGGGTGAGGAATACCTCGCCGGGCAGTTGGTGCTGGAGGAAGGGTGTCTGCGCCTTGTAGTCCCTTCCGGGATGCCGCCAACCCTTGGCCATCCTACCTCTTGATCTGGCCCAGCTCGTTCACGTTCGAAGAGGGAGCAGGGACCGTCCGGATCGTGGATGGGATTGGACGGACCGCCGCACAAGTCGGAGACCACATCCGTCTCAGCCGGGCTACCGTCACATATCAGCAGATCAAGGACCCCGGGTTCATAGCCGGGCGTTACGAGCATTGTGTGGAGCCGTCTTTCTGGGTGGGTGACGAGGTTTCCGTTTTCGATCCTGAGAACGAGGCCACGGAACTGCGCTTGTCAGACCCGGATGTCCTTTTTCTCAGGCAAGAGACCGTGATGTCGGTTGAACGGGTATTCCTTACTGCGTCAGGGGTCGGTGAACTGATATTGGACGGCCCGTGCCTTAAGTTGAACGGCAGAAACACAATCATCTGGCCAGCCGGATTCACGCCCCATGTCGAGGACGGCGTGGTGCATGTCCGCAATGGCGCGGGCCGGACCATCGCCAGGGTCGGAGATGAGATAGCCGGTGGCGGTGGATACTTTGATCGCGGGCTCGGGGAGTGTTCGGGCGAAGTGTTCCGGGTTTGGGGGATCAAAGTGCTGCCAGACGTTGAAGTCTACTTCCCCAGGCAGGACGGGACCCTGGCGGCAGGCCGAAGGTAAAGCCGCTTCATCGGAGAGCTGGTTGTGAACGGGAAATGCCTCGGTGTCGATAACGCCATTCGCGTTAGCGACGGCTCTGATATCCATGGGCCCGTACTGCTCATCTGGCCGAGCACTTTCGAGTTGAGCGTGGCGGATGGGGCTGCCGAGATACTCGACTCCACAGGGCGAGTTGTCGCACGAATCGGAGATAAAGTCCAGTTCAGTGCCTTCAACATCACCTACAGCCAGGCCCGCCAGCACGGAGGACTGGACAAAATAACGCCCGCTTGCTCGGCACCCTATTGGGCGGTAGGCGAGGAGTTCACGCCTGTCGAGACCCGGTGAAAGTGCCGACGCCACCCGGCTTCAGAAAGTGAAGCATCAACGGTGCTCCGGACCAAAGGGTAAACATCATTCAGTCAAGCACCGAACGCCGGTCAAACGGGAGAGATCAATTGATGGCAGGGACCGCCTCGACGGGGGTCGGGAGACGGGGACGAGGGCGGGCGGCGACGAGGAAGCAGACTGCTCCGACCATATTGAGGCCGGCGAGAATAAGGAAGGCGAGATCGTAGCTCCCGTACTGGTCGAACATCCAGCCGGCGAAGGGCGAGGCGATGAGCAGCAACAGGTTCATGGGAACGGTGGAGAACCCGAGTATCTTGCCGAAGGAGCCAGTCCCGAAGTAGTCGGCGCGAATGGCGACGGTCAGTGGGTTGCGGCCCCCGAATCCGGCTCCGAAGAGCATGCCGAACAGGTAGAACATGGGCAGGCTGTTGGCGACGACCAGGATCAGCACTCCCCCGGCCTGTATTACGGTAAAGAAGGCCAGGGCCACTCGCTTGGACAAGCGGTCGCCGGCGTAGCCGCCCACGAGCTGGAACACCATGGCGACGCCGGTGTAGACGGAGACGACCCATCCGGCGTCCTGGCCGGTGTAGCCCTTGTCGACCATGAGCAGGCCGAGGTGGGTCATGATGGCGAGAATGACCATGGAGGTGAAGCCGTGGCCGAAGGCGATGAGCCAGAACGCGGGCGTGCGCAGGGCCTCGGTGGCGGTCATCTCCACCTGGCGGGGCTGTGAAGGGGCGGGGCCGTCGCCGGTTGCCTGGGCGGGTCGAGGGGCACCGCCGTCAGGGACCTCGCCGTAGTCCTTCGGATCGTTGCGGAGCAGGTAGGAAAGGGGGGCGGCAAGAATGAGGATCCCGATACCCAGGATGAGCGCGGTCGTCTGCCAGCCGATGCGTCCGGGGGCGTCGGCCACGGTCCAGGCGATGGCGGGGACCAGCAGCAGGGCGCCGAAGCGGCTGACCACGTTGGCCCAGCCGATGGCGGAGGAGCGGCGGCGGGTGAACCACTTGTTGAGCATGGTCATCAGTGGGATCCAGCTGCCGAGGCCCTGTCCCACCGCCATGAAGACATAGGCCACGTAGAACATCCACAGGTTTTCGACGCGGGAGAAGAAGATCCAGGCGCCGCCCAGGATCATGAGGCCGATGAACACCATGCGCCGGGCGCCCACGCGGTCGACGAGGTAGCCCTCGAGGGGTCCGATGAGGCCGCTTTCGACGCGAGTGAGGGTGAGGGCCAGGCCCAACTGGGCGCGGGTCCAGCCGAAGTGCAACTCCAGGGCCACGGCCCAGACGGCCATGGCGTGGAAGAGGGGGACGGTGGCGATGACCATGACGAGGCCGGTGATGACCACCAGCCACCAGCCGTAGAAGATCCCGCGTTCTCCGCGACCGCCGGATGCCCCCTGCGACACTATGTTGAAAAGACCGAGAATGTGCTCTGCTCGTTCAAATCATGCATTGTGATTAAAGAACCATTATACCATTGCAACGCAGAATATATCCCCGCTGTCGTTAACGTGGGCTGAATTTCGCGTGGGGTGGTTGATTCTCATACTCAAGCTGAAAGAAACGGCCCTGGATTTCCGCCCCCGCCCGAGCCGGGGGTGACATTGTTTCGCGGGAATTGCGAGTGTGCTGTCGGTAAACCACCTGATTCGGAACGCTATCGTTGAGGCGGCACGGTCGTGGCATGATCGGGTTGATCGCAGTCACTGAGAGACTGCTCTCTCCAAGCCTGTTCTCTCGCGGAGGCATATTCCGGGCACGCAAGCTGGAAAATTTCAATTCCCCGGTCATTTCCGAGCATTTCCATTCATTTTCTCTTCCCCAGACAGGTTGCCCGTCGTGCGGAGATTTAAATTCCCGGGTAATTTCCGGTAGTTTTTTGGACGCTGAGGGTGCTGCCTGCGAAAATTAGAGCGTACATCTGTTCGTATATTGTGCTATAGATCATACCGATCGTTCTTTTGGATGGCAAGAGGGCCGGTGCCAACGGCAGGGTTTCGAATCAGGTGGTTGAGGCAGCTATCCGTCCGACAAGTGCATCACCACTGGATTGCCGCTCCCCGATCGAGTCGAGGACATGATTCGCGGGAATGACGGATGGTCTTGGGGCCACGCAAGTGTATGAAACTTAACTTCGACGGGAGTTCAGCAAGGATTTCACCCCCACCCCTTCGACAGGCTCAGGACAGGCCTAACCCTCCCCCTCAAGGGAGAGGGAACTATTTTGCTCCCTATTTTCATGGCAATGACGGGTTGTGGGGAGGTGGATTACCTGAATTGGAACTCCTTCGTATTCAAGAGGGATAACTTTCGACTGATATGCCCAAGTCAATGTGTGGCCGAGTCCATGTCGGGCGCCTCAGGAGGTGGTGGAGGAGGACGATTCCAACCACAGTTGGTAGGCCCGGTTCCTTGGGATGCCGAACCGGCTGGCTGCCTCGGAAACGGCTCGGCGGGCGGGGACGCCTTCGGCGCGCATCTCGCTTAGGAACTCGAGGAGTCCCTGGAGCTCATCCGCCGCCGGTGAATCCGTTGGCTCTTGTGCCGGTGCTCCGGCGAGTACGATGACGAACTCGCCCCGAGGGGCATCGAAGTGGTCAAGGGCACCGGAGGGGGTGCCGCGGTAGACCTCTTCGTATAGCTTTGTGAGCTCGCGGCAGACGGCGACTGGGCGGTCGCCGAAGGTGGCGGCGATGTCCTCCAGGGTGGCCCGGAGGCGGTGCGGAGCTTCGAACAGCACGAGGGTCAGAGGGGTCGTCGCGGCTTCGCGGAGGGTCGCGATGCGCTCACGGCGGCGGCGGGGCAGGAAGCCCAGGAACTGGAAGGCGTCGGCGGGCAGGCCGGATACGGATAGGGCGGTGGTGACCGCCGACGGGCCGGGCACGGACTCGACCCGGATTCCCCGGGCGGCTGCGGCGGCCACCAGCTCGCGGCCGGGGTCGCTGATACCGGGCATGCCAGCGTCGGAGACGAGGGCCACATTGCCCTCGTCGAGGGCACCCAGGACCGAGTCCAGACGCCGGGGCCAGTTGTGCTCGTTGAAACTCAGGAGCCGAGGGTGGACGCCCAGGTGGGCCAGCAGGCGGCGGGCGACGCGGGTGTCCTCGGCGGCCACGAGGGAGACCTCCCCGAGGACACGGGAGGCACGGGGGGACAGGTCCTCGAGATTGCCGATGGGTGTGCCCACGACATACAGGGTACCGGCTGGAGCGGTCCCTTCCTTCCTAGTAACCAATCTTAGTAACCAATGGCAAAACCTGATGCGATCCCAGGGCAACCGCATTTGACTGGAAGAGCGCCGTCATTCCCGCGAAACATGTCCTCGACTCGACCGGGGAGCGGGAATCCAGAGCTCTTGGACTTCCAGCTGCCCCAGACCTCCAAGCCCGGATAGTGTCCAACCGGCGTCATACGCTTGCGTTTCAGGCCACTGGATTCCCGTCCCGGATCAAGTCCGGGATGACGTTCTTTCGCGGGTCCGGGATGACGTTCTTTCACGGGAATTACCACGGCCTTGCCAATGCCACGCATGAGGATGAAAACGCCTATTTTCATGGCAATGAAAGGTTATGGGGCCTCCAGCATTCAAGAGGGTGTGTGACAGATGCCTTGTGCCAAAGAAGCCAAAGAAAAGGAAGGCAGGGCGACATCCGTCATACTTGCGAAAGCAGGGGTACGCCCCCACCCCTTCGGCACGCTCAGGACAGGCCTAACCCTCCCCCGGAGGGAGAGGGTTAGGGCGTACCCTGTTTCTCACCAATAACGCACACCCCGGCAACCTGCGTTGTCACGCAGCCAAATTGATATGTCACACACCCTCTAAGGCGATTGCCGAGATGCGAACCGCAGGGTCCTTCGATTCTTGGAGACGGCTTTGCCCCGGGTATTTCTGGGAAGGGTATCTTGCGGCTGACAGCGTTGCTTCCTGCGAGGATTTCACCCTCACCCTAACCCTCTCCCTCAAGGGAGAGGGAATAATTGAAAGCAACTGTCTTTGAGGTCAAGGGCTGACCCTGATGCGATTCCCGTCTCGATTTGCATACAACAACCCATCGTATATCATACTGAGGTTGTAAATCGCCGGAGACAGGTACGGCAAACGCGGGCTGCGTCGAAAGGACGCACCCTGTCTTTCGATAGGCCGGTCCAGGAGGGAACATGCCAAAGCTCAACGGTGGGCACCTGTTCATACGCTGCCTGAAACAGGAAGGCATCGAGAAGGTGTTCACGATTGTCGGAGATACGATCCTGCCGCTGGTGGATGCGGCGGCAGATGAAGGCATCGAATTCATTGACACGAGGCACGAAGGGGCAGCGCTGCACATGGCCGACGGCTATGCGCGTATCACCGGGCGGCCGGCCTGCGGCATCTTCACGGGCGGGCCCGGGTTCTCCAACGCCATTTCGGCACTGCCGGCGATCTACACCTCGGAGAGCCCGGTGATTTTCGTGGCGGGGTCCGCCGAGCTGCCGGAAAAGGGCATGACGGCCTTCCAGGAAATCGACCAGGTAAGCATGGCGGCGCCAGTGACGAAGGGCTCGTGGCTGATCCACGACCTGAAGCGCATCCCGGAGTACGTGGCCACGGCTTTCCGTACGGCCACCACGGGGCGTCCGGGCCCGGTGCACCTGACGCTGCCCATCGACCTGCAGGACGCAGAGATCAGCGAGGAAGACCTGCCGCAGTACCTGCCGCACGAATACCGGACGATGGGTAGGCCCCAGGGCGACCCGTCC
Source organism: Dehalococcoidia bacterium (assembly GCA_965216065.1). Taxonomy (GTDB): domain Bacteria; phylum Chloroflexota; class Dehalococcoidia; order Lucifugimonadales; family UBA3495; genus VXOI01. Next base: position 447,020 of record CBDCFB010000001.1, on the reverse strand, counting down.
CTCATCGAGGAGGCGGCGAGCCTGCTGCGAGGCGCGAAGCGCCCGGTCATCATTGCGGGCAACCCGGCCCGGTACTCGGTGCAGCCGGAGCAGCTGGAGCAGCTGGCGGAGAGCACCGGCATCCCGGTATTCACCGTGGAGCAGGCGCGGGGACTGCTGGACGACGAGCACCCGCTGTGCTTCGGGTACGCGGACGGCGCACTGAACCCCACGGCGCGGCGGTTCCGGGAGGCGGACGTGGTGCTGCTGCTGGGCAAGCGGCTGGACCACCGCTACCGGTACGGAGGAGTCTTCTCCGCTGACGCCAGGCTGATCCAGGCGGACCCGTCGCCGGCGGAGATCGGCCGCAACCGGGGCGTGGCCGTGGGCATACAGGGGGACCTGGGTGCAGTTGTGGAGCAGCTGACGTCGGCTCTGTCGTCGGGTGCGGGCGAGTCCAAGGCGGCATGGGTCGACCAGCTGCGACAGGACAGGAACGCGTGGGACGAGGAGCTGCGGGGCAAGGCCACCGGCGAAGCGCCGATGCACCCTCTGGACGTGTACACCGGGCTGGAGAAGCACCTGGATGAGGATTCGGTCATCATCTTCGACGGGGGCGACTACGTGCAGTGGGGCCGTGCTTACATGAAGGCCCGGAAGCCGGGGCACTTCATGCGGCTGGGCCCGTTGAGCCACCTGGGGGCGGGCATTCCCTACGGTATGGCGGCCAAGTTGGCCAATCCGAACTCGAAGGTGCTGGTGTTCATCGGGGATGGGGCGTTCGGATTCTATTCCATGGAGTATGACACCTGCATACGCCACAACCTGAACATCACCACGGTACTGGGAAACGACGCGACCTGGGGTATCGACAAGACCTTCCAGGTGGCTTACTACGGGCGGGCCGTGGGAACGGACCTGCGGCACATCCGGTACGACAAGGTAGTGGAGGCCATCGGAGGGTACACGGAACACGTGGAAGAGCCGGGCGAAGTGGGGGCCGCAGTGGGCCGCGCCCTGGCTTCCGGGCAACCATCGCTGGTGGATGTGACCGTGCGTTCGGGGGCGAGTCCGCTGGCAACGGCGATGATAGCCAGGCGTACCGGCGGGTAATTGGTGCCGCTGAGCGGAAAACGACTAGGTTGTGACGAAATCATTCAACACTGGAGGCAATGCGATTCTGAAAGTGCTTCATATCCGGCCCGCCGTTAATCTGTATGCCGCGATCGAATATCAAAATCAAAGTGGCATAAGGGTTGACAACCAAAATGGTACAGGTTTATGGTTGCCAACAAGGCAAACCCCGCGTTGCCCGGCGTAACATAATATGGAGGGAAGGTATGCTAAAGATAGGCCATGAGGTCGTCCGGCCTGGCAAGTACCTCGGCGAGGAAGCCGTATCCATCCAGGTCCCCGAGGAGCTGGAAACCGTGCCCGGGATTCCTCTCACCGGCCGTGAGGTTGACTGGTACGCCAGGGAATATCCTCTGGAAACCATGAACATCACCGAGCGCGCCTCTCGCGACTGGGCCAACGCCATTCGCGACCAGCACGTCGAGATGCGTGAGATCCGGAAAGAGCATGACAGGCTCAACCAGCCGCTGATTCTGGCCGCTCGCATGACTGGCGACCAGGAGCCCACGGCCGAGCCCACCGGCGAAGACGTAACCGAAGCTATCAAGAGCAAGGCCCGCGAACTGGGTTACATCGAAGTCGGCATGACCGCCTACGACCACCGGTACACCTACCAGAGCAAGAAGGACTGGGTCAAGTTCCCCCACGCCATTTGTCTGGCGTACGAACAGGACTTCGAGCCGACCCAGACCATCCCCAGCATCGACGCTGAGATTGTCCACTCCAGCACCTACCGCACCGAGGGCGCGGCTGGTCTGGAAATGGCCAAGTTCGTCCAGAGTCTCGGCTACCGGGCGCAGGTCCATAGCCCCAACGACAACACTGGTCCCTATATTCCGATGTTCGTCGCTGCCGGTCTCGGTTCCCTGGGCGCTTGCGGCTACCTGCTGACGCCGCATGTCGGCTCCCGCTGCCGCATCATGATTATCACCACCGACGCCAATGTCACCCACGACTCGCCGGTAGACTACGGCATCCACGCTTTCTGCCAGGTCTGCCAGGTCTGCGTGAACCGCTGCCCGGGCCGCGCCCTGATGCGCGACAAGATCTGGTGGCGGGGAATTGAGAAGAACAAGCTCTACTTCAAGCGCTGCCGCCCCGTCATGGCCCGCTACCTGGGCTGCGGCATCTGCATGAAGGTCTGCCCGATCCAGAAGTACGGTCTGTCCACCGTCATGGAGCACTACGCCTCTACCGGCCAGGTGCTGGGCAAGGGCACCCACGACCTCGAGGGCTACGAGCTCGAAGGCAAGGGCTACTTCGGCCCCGGCGAGCTCCCCGTGTTCGAGCGTGAGTTCTTCTCGTCCATGCCTCACGGCGACACCGAGCAGTTTGCTTTCGACAACTTCCGGGACATGGCCATGGACAATGGCGGCGAGATCACCGATGAGATGATCGAGCAGCTCCGTGATGATGTCGGCCGCGGCCTGCAACAGTCTCGCGACAACATCGGCATGATGCAAGAAGAAGACTACATCTAGTCTTCACCTCTGCACTGCAACCCACGGACACCAAGGAGGCCGGCAATTTGTCGGCCTCCTTTTTTCTTTTCCAGCAACGCACTATGATGGCTGTGCAGACCACTCGGTGCCCCTCGCCTTGCGAGAATAGACATGAGCTCCGGACACATTTGCCAGGCTGCGAAAGCGTTCCGGATTACCCAGTTCCTGCACGCGCCGCCAGAAGAGTTGACCGGCTACTTCAAAGTCAATTTCGCGGGCCATCCCGGTTCTCTTGTTGCGCACTGCGAAAACGCGGAAACCACCGTCATCACCAGCGAAATAGCTACCGCCCGAGGCGATCGCATTTGGCTGGCAAAGCGCCGTCATTCCCGCGGAAGGGGGAATCCAGTAGCCAAAGATTAAGCTTGGCGGTTGCCGGATGTGGCCCGTTCCGCCCTGGTGGCCGAAGGCGACCAAAAGGACGGAAGCCCTGGATTCCCGCTTTCGCGGAAATGACTGATTGAGTCGCCATGTCACTGGTTTTGCGGCCCGAGTGCGATTGCGTTGAGCTGTGCCCTCATTCCCTCCGAGAACAACGAAGGAGTGCGTTATTCTGACCTGTTGATCACGTTTGATGCGGACCCGGGCTGCAAGTGAAATGCGTCTCGGGTATCTGAGGCCGGAACAGGGCAAGCCGCCGGACTTGGCGCTGGAGGTGGCCTCGGAAAGCACGGGCCGCTGCGGCGAGACAGGGCAAGCGGGATGATTATGCCCGGATGGGCGTCCTGGAGTATTGGCGATTCGAGCCTTCCGGCGGGCGCTTCCATCGTACTCACCAGGCTGGCGACAGGCTGGTGGACGGTGGATACCTCCCTGTCATGATCTACCAGGCGGACGATGGGCATTTCTGAGGGCACAGCGCGACGCTGCAGAGGCCGCATGCGTGATGTCGCTTAAGCGCGGGTCCTAGAACTGGGGGAGCAGCTACGGCGGGGCTTGGCTTGGACTCCAAAGTTTCTTAGCCTGCAGAGAGTCGGGAGGATGCGCCTGTGAGGTCGTTTTACGCACAGACACCAAAGGGGAGGGACTTGTGCCCTCCCCTTTGAGTTGTCCTGGATTCCGGCCGGTTGGCCGGAGCGCTTCAGAGCTGGAAGTCGACGACGGGGACGCCGGCGCTGGCGGGCTGGTCCTGCCTGAGGGCGTCGGCGAGCTTGGCGAACTCGGTGTCGTAGGTTGCGGGGTCTCCGTCGCGCAGGTCGAAAATGATGTTCTCCGCGGCCATGTTCCGGGCGGCGCGGCCGCTTGGGCGCATCAACCCGTCGTCGGGGGCGACGAAGTAGAGTAGCCACTGGTCGGCTGAGTCCTGCTTCAGCCGGGCGGCAGTGATGTCGTTGAGGATGGCCTCGGTGTCGAGTGCGCGGGAGGAGGCGACAACGATCAGCCTGTCATAGTTGCGCAGCCAGCGCTCGACCTCCTCTTGATCTGAGGAACTAAGACGGGAGACCAGGGCGTTGCCGCGGCTGCGCCGGGAGAAGACCCAGGCATTTATGCCCTGTGCGCCCAGATCGCTGCTCAACCTCTGGGCGAACTCCTCATCTTCGTCGCGACAGGAGATGTAGCATTCGGTGAGGGGTGGCTGCGAAGCGAACACCGTTTCCTGGAGGGTGGCCACGGAGGCCGGGATGCCCGCACCTGTCAGGAAAGACGCAGGGATCTGGCCGCCGGACCGGTACACCGTGTCCACGCCGATGCTGCTGGGGGCGTCGTGGCGTACCTCGCCGAGACCCAAAACCCCGCGCAAGTCGCAGTCCTGTATCACGGTGTAGCCGAAGGCGGCACCTTCAACGTTCGTTCCCCCGAGGTTGCAGCCCCAGATCCTGGTCTGAAACAGGTCAGCATCCGAGAGATTGGCGTCGGACAGGTCGGACCGGACGAGGTCAGCACCGGAGAAATTGGCGCCGGTCAAATTGGTGCCGGCCAGTTTGGCGCCGATGAGGCTGGTTCGCGGCAGGTTGGCGTTGGTCAGGTTGGCGCCGGAGAGATCGGCGTCGGAGAGGACGGCACGGTCGAGGTCGGCACCCGAGAGGTCGGCACCGCGAAGATCGGCACCGCGCATGTTGGCGCCATGCAGCAAGGCGTTGGTGAGGTCTGACTCCCTGAGATCGGCATGGTACATGTGGGCAGGGTTCATGTAGCAACCGGAAAGGTTTGCCCGCCGCATTACGGCGCCCATGAGGTCGGAGTGGCGAAGGTCGGCACCGCTGATATTGACCTGCGGGGCTCGGACGTAGCTCATGTAGGCGGCGTTCAGGTCGAGCTGCTCGCCGGGATTTGCATCCCTCCAGCGGGCGACGTGATCACGCCCACGCCTTACGAGTTGGACATGTTCCATGTTCGCCATAATCGCTGCTCCCGGACAACATCAGGTGATTCGGAATCGGGCGGACGATGCACCGCGGACCCGGTCCTGGGGCGAGGCCCTGTTCGAACGGCGCGAACCGGATTTTAGCACACGCAAGGGCGCAACGCCCGACTGGCGGAGGTCCCGTGGCGGCCCGCTGAAGTACACAGTTACGGGGAGGGGCCCAGAGCGGTACTGGCGGTCAGGACGGAGTCTGGATGATGGCCCGGCGATGGGTGCCCTCGCCGATCTTGCGGTCGCCGTGATGCGCCTCCACCCGGAAGGTGAGACGGTTGCGGTCGACCTCGGTGAGTTCGGCAGTGGCGGTGATGGTGTCCCCGATGTCGGCCGGGGCGAGGTGGCGGACGTGAACCTCGAACCCCACGGTGGTCTCGCCAGGCAGGAGGTGGGCAAGCACGCCCTCCATCGATGCCTGCTCCATGAGCTGAATCATGGACGGGGTGCTGAACTTGGGGACGTGGGGGGCGACGTTGGCCTCGCTCACCACCGTTTCCATTCGGCCCTGCAATCCGGCCTTGAGGTCTGGGCCTGGCATGATGTTGCCCTCAAAATCGTATGGATGATTACGGGAAAACGAAGAGTCCATCGGGTAACGATGTACCATAATAGCAGATGGACAGGTTGCCGGGGGACAATGGAGGCGCTTTCGCTAGGCCTGGGGCTGCCCCGCGAGAGAGGGGTTGAGGGCCAGGTCGATAGCAGGCCACACGGGCCTGAGGTATTCGCGGGCGGAGTGAACGGTCTCGAGGAGCTTGCCGGTGGGTATCCAGCGACAGAGGTCGATGTCCTCAGTGAGCTCCGGGGTCAGCGGATCGGCCAGGTCGCCGGCGTAGTCCAGCAGGAACCAGTCGACGGTCTTGTTTACAGGGCCTAGGGAGTAATAGGAAATATAGCTGGAACGACATAGGGGGGCACGAACAGCAAGAAGGTCCGGATTCAGACCTGTTTCTTCAGATATTTCCCGAATAGCACAATATTCAGGGTCTTCATCCCCACTTAACTTGCCCTTCGGGAGATCCCACAAATGGTGCTTCCGTATAAGCAATGCATGGCCGCCGGACAGGACCAAGCCACCGGCGGCCGCCATTTGCGGCAACTCATCTCTATTCATGTATCCGAATCCGCTCCAATACCGCCACCTGTTCTTTATTGAGACCGGTAAACAGGACGCCGTCGACCAGCAGGTCGAGGAATTCCTGCTGTGCCTCCGATTCGACCTGCAGGGACGGATGGACAAGCCCGCTGTCCTCGTAGCCGAACTTTTCCAGTATACAATGAATTGCGTTCAGGAGGGCCTGATTCTTGTTGTCGGAATTGATAATCACCCAAGGGGCGTAGTCGGTGGAGGTGACCGCGAACATGCGCTCCTTGAAGTAGGTGAGCAGCTGCCAGCGTTCGGCGGCCATCCGGTCGTTCGCCGAGTACTTCCAATACTGGAGATCGCTGCTCTTGCGGAGCTTGAACCGGAGGTCCTGGGAGTCCTGGGATACGGACAAGTACAGCTTGATGAGGGTGATACCCTCGTCCACCAGCTTCTGCTCCCAGTCATTGACCCGGTTCATGAAGTAGTGGTACTGGCGCATGGAGCAGTAGCCCATGGCGAGCTGGATCATGGCGCGAGAGTACCAGGACCGGTCGAAGATGACGATCTCCCCTTCCTGGGGCATGACGCGGTGGTGGCGGCCGAGCCAGTTGCGCATGGCCTGGGGTGTGGGCGTGCCCTGGGCCACGATCCTGGAGAACTTTGGGTTCAGGTAGTGGGTAATTCCGGCAGAGAGCTTGCCCTTGCCGGCGGCGTCCCGACCTTCGAGGACCACGGCCAACCTCTTGTTATTGGCAACGACCCACTCCTGAAGGGAGAGCAGATGGACTCTGAGGGCGCGCAACTCAGCCCTGTAGGCGGGATAGGAGAGATCGCGAAACTCGGCGACGTCGTGGACTTGCGAAGTTGTTGACGGCAGTATTTCCGAAACGGCCTGCATGATCCAAACCTACAACCCGATTCGTCTTATTCACAGCAAATTGGTAGCTATGACCGTAAATGGTAAATATTGTTTTCGAGATAGTCAACTTGACGCAGAGACCGGGCAAGGGTCTATTGGTTTTCACCCGTCATTCCCGCGAAAGCGGGAATCCAATGTCCGGTTGACTGTGTTCGTGCTGTACGCAGTTGGCCCTCTGGATTCCCGCTTTCGCGGGAATGACGGGGTGCAAGGGAATACAAATGCGATAACCCCGGTTGTTCCTGCCAGGGTCTTTTAATTCTCCCTCCATCTTGTGGAGGAAGGTTGGGTTGGGTGACATCCTGCGGTTCGACTGCTTGCGGCTTAACGGGCTTAACGAGGGAACGCCCTCACCCCTTCGGCAAGCTCAGGACAGGCCTAACCCTCTCCCGGGGGAGAGGGAACAATTAAAAGACCCGGTTGTTCCTGCAGCTTTTCTTGAACGGGTGCCCGTATTCGGGTACCATCCGGTAAGGGATTGAATTCATGGCAGAGAAACGGGACTTCATCTCGATCAACGATATCTCCGCAGACGAGACGTCGCATCTGGTCGAGCGAGGAGCGCAGGGAAAGGCGCGGCACGGGCACCGTCCGCTGGCCGGGAAATCGGTTGCGCTGCTGTTTGAGAAGCCTTCGCTGCGGACCAAGGTGAGCTTCCAGGTGGCCGTTGAGCAGCTTGGAGGCTATTCGCTGTACATGGGCGGCGAGGAAGTTGGCCTGGGCTCGCGGGAGCCCGTGTCGGACGTGGCGCGGGTGCTGTCCGGCTATGTGGACTGCATCGTGGCCCGGGTCTTCCGGCACGAACAGCTGGAGGAGTTGGCGAAGTACGCCTCGGTGCCGGTGATCAACGCGCTGTCGGACTGGGAACACCCCTGCCAGACCATGGCGGACCTGCTGACGATCCATGAGCACAAGGGGGAACTCGACGGTCTGACCCTGGCGTATGTGGGCGACGGCAACAACGTGGCCCGTAGCCTGTGCCTGGCTCTGCCGGGAGTGGGCATGAACTTCAATTGCGCTTCGCCCGCAGGGTATGACCTGGACGAAGGGTCGGTAGTGACTGCCAAGAAACGAGGTGTCGGGCGGGTGAAGTGCATCCGGTCGCCCCAGGAGGCGGTAACCGGGGCGGACGTGGTGTACACGGACGTCTGGGCCAGCATGGGGCAGGAGGATGAGGCCGAGGCGCGGCGCAAGGAGTTCGCCGGCTACACCGTAGACCCGGCCTTGATGGCGCAGGCCAATCCCGGTGCGTTGTTCATGCACGACATGCCGGCCCACTACGGCGAAGAGGTGCCGCCGGGAATGCTTGAGCACCCGCAGTCGGTCGCGTACCCGCAGGCGCACAACAGGTTGCACGCCCAGAAGGCGGTCCTGGAGTTCCTGCTGGGCGGCGGTTGACTTTCCCAAGTGAGTTCACCCCCACCCTTACCCTCCACCTGAGGGGGAGGGGAAATTTGGGGTGGCTCTCCCCTGGAGGGAGAGGGAATATCCTCGAATTATCAAAACTCGCAAAGGCAATATGATGCCCCTTCCCATTGTTGCAATAGTAGGAAGGCCCAATGTGGGCAAATCGTCGCTCTTCAACCGTATAGTCGGGTGGAGGCATGCCATCGTGTCGGATATTGCAGGGACGACGCGTGACCGGCTGATGGCGGACACCGGCTGGGAGGGCTACCGGTTCATCCTGCTGGACACTGGGGGCCTGGAATCCGACCCGGAAGGGGCGATCCAGAGCAAGGTCCAGGAACAGGCCGATATGGCTATGGCCGACGCGGATGTGATCGTCATGATGGCGGATGTGGCGGAAGGGCTGACGCCATCGGACGAGATCGCCGCAAACCGACTGCGCACCACGCACAAGCCGGTGGTGCTGGCGGTCAACAAGGTGGACAACGACAACCGCGAGCTGAACACGCCGGAGTTCTACCAGCTGGGGATGGGTGATCCCACTCCCATCAGCGCCTATCACAACTATGGCATCCACGACCTGATGGACCGGGTGCTTTCCCACCTTCCTGAGCCAGCGATCTTGCCCGATGACGGGGATGAATGGGACTACGATGAGTCTTCCGGCGAATCTTCAGAGTTGGGCGGCGTCGGGGAGCTGGGGGACACGCCCCCACAGGCGGAGCTGAACCTGGCGATCGTGGGGCGCACCAATGTGGGGAAGTCTGCGCTGCTGAACTCCATACTGGGTCAGGAACGGTCCATCGTGAGCCCCGTGGCGGGGACCACGCGGGACGCGCTGGACACGCAGTTCACATACCGGGGCCGGGAGGTGGTGGCGGTGGACACCGCGGGCATGCGCCGTCCGGGGCAGGTGCAGCAGGGCATCGAGAAGTACAGCGTGATCCGGGCCGTGGGGGCGGTGGACCGGAGCGACATAGCGCTGATCGTGGTGGACGCCTCGGAGCTGGCCACGGCGCAGGACACGCACATCGCCGGCCTGGCATGGGAGATGGGCCGCGGGGTGATCGTGGTGGTCAACAAGTGGGACCTGCGGGAGGAGCAGGGCCGCTACGCCCGGGACGGGGCGGAAGCGCTGGTCAGGGAGCGGCTGCATTTCATGTCGTATGTGCCGGTGTGCTTCACCTCTGCGGTGCTGGAGCAGGGCATCGGCGGGCTGATGGATGCGGCGATGAAGCTGTGGGACGAGCGGCGGCGGATCGTGGCCAACCGGGACCTTCAGTTTATGCTGGCGGACGCGATGTCGGAGCACAGCCCGCCAATGGTGAAGCGGAACCGGGGGGTGCGGGCGAGCATCAACCGGGTGCGACAGGTTGGGATAAATCCGCCGACCTTCCTGTTTACGGTCAATGACCCGAGGCTGATACACTACACATACAAACGATACTTGGAAAACCGCATCCGGGACGCCTTCCGCTTCGATCACACGCATCTCCGGCTGGTCTTCAGGCGACAATGAAGCAACTCCCACGCACCCTGCTGATACAGCTCATCGCGATCCCGCTGCTTGCGGCGCTTGCGGCGCTGTGCGTCATCTACCTGACGGGGCAGCCGTCTGCGCTGCAGTATGCGGCGGTGGTGGCCATCTCGTACCTGGCCGGGTCGCTGTCGTGGGGCTACATGCTGCTGCGGTGGCGCCTGGGTAAGGACGTACGGGAGTTCGGCAGCGGGCGCACCGGTATGTCGAACGTGCTGCGCACCGGGGGCGGCAAGTCTGCTGCGGTGGTGCTGGCGCTGGATATCGCCAAGGGCGTGGTGGCGGTGCTGCTGGCGCGGGAGGTCATCGGGACCTACCTGGGCGAGGTTGTTGCGGCGCTGGTGGCGCTGGTGGGACACAACTGGCCGGTGTTCCTGGGATTCCGCGGCGGGCGCGGCATCCTGACCGCGCTGGGCGGCCTGTCGATGATGACGCCGGTGCCAGCGGTGGTGGCGACGGTGACTTTCCTGGTAACCGCCCTGGGGAGCCGATACATCTCACTGGGATCGATCATCGGAGTCCTGGCGGGGGCCGCTTCGCTGGTTGGGCTGGCGTTGATCGGATGGTACTCGATAACCTATACGGTGTTCGCCGGGGCGGCCGCGGCGATGATCATCTGGCAGCACCGGGACAACATACGGCGGCTGATCAATGGCAGCGAGCGGCGGATAGGGGCGCCTGCCGCGCCGGTCGAGTAGCCCTTCCGGTATAATTTCCCCGTTGCCGGATTTCAGTTCTTCGCTCATTTTTCGCGATTGACAGCAGCCTGGATGTTCGCTTGTCTGACGAAACTGTAGTGGTCGGGGCAACTACCTGGGGAACCACGTTGGCCATGGTGATGGCCGCGGAGGGACGCCGGGTAACGCTGCTTACGAGGAAGGAGGCGGAGCGCGCTGCGCTGGAGTCGGCAGGTGAGAACAGCCGGTTCCTGCCCGGGATGAAGTTTCCGAAGACTCTGAGAGTGTCGTGCGAGGCCCAGGATCTGGGGGAATCGACGCTTGTGGTGGTGGCCGTACCCTCGGACCGGCTGCGGGACAACGCGAGGCGGATCGCGGGGCACCTTGCGCCAGGGACGGTGGTGGTCAACGCGACGAAGGGGCTGGAGCTGCCGACGGCCCTTCGGATGAGCCAGGTGCTTGCGGAGGAGTTGCCGTCGGTGCCTGGGCTGGAGATCTGTTCGCTGTCGGGACCGAACCTGGCCAAGGAGATCGCGCAGGGCAAGCCGGCGTCGACGGTGGTGGCGTCGGAATCGCAGGAGGCGGCGGAGCGGGCGCAGGCAGCACTGCTTTCCCCGCGCTTCCGGGTGTACACCAGCGGGGACCTGACGGGGGTGGAGCTTGCTGGTTCGCTGAAGAACATCGTGGCGCTTGGAGCTGGTATCTGCGACGGCCTTGGAGTGGGGGAGAACGCCAAGGCGGCGTTCATCGCCCGGGCGCTGGCTGAGATCGCACGGCTGGGGATGGCAGCAGGCGCGCAGCCGCTGACCTTCGCCGGGCTGGCCGGGGTGGGCGACGTTGTCGCCACCTGCGCCAGCAGGCTGAGCCGCAACCGGTATGTGGGAGAGCAGCTGGGGCTGGGGCGGGCCTGGCCGGACATCAGGGAGTCGATGGACAACGTGGCAGAGGGCGTAAACGCCACGGAGGCCGCGCTGAAGATGGCAGCGGAGCTTGAAGTGGAAATGCCCATCGCCGAGACGACCTACCGGGTGCTGTACGAAGGGCTGGCGCCCAGGGAGGCCGCGACGGAGCTGATGGAGCGGCCGGTGGGCAGCGAGTAGCTCGTCCGGTCAGCGGAGGCGTCCCAGTTCCAGGCCGGGGACACGCTCGAGGAGCCAGGCGGCGGCGGAGCGGCGGTGGCAGGGCATACCTTCGGGCTCGAAGCAGAGCAGGGTGAGGTCGCCGGCGTCCATCAGATGTTCCAGGAACTCGCGGAAGGCGCCGTCCCGCTCGCAGCTGGCGTACAGTTCCTCGCGGTAGCGGGTGTCCAGTCCTGGAAAGTCGACGTTGCCGCTGCGGTAGTCGGTGAGCAGGGCGCGCGACGGATAGAGGGCGGGCTGGACCTCCCACTCGGTCCTGCGGCCCCTGGGGTGGGCGCGTGAAATGCGGTAGCGGACGCCTACCCAGTGTCTCGGCTCGTAGAAGCTGGCGGTGTATAGCATTGATGTCTGCGGACTGGTAGCGCTCGTAAGAGTCAGGCTGATGGCGTGGCGCCGCGGCCGTTCTGGGTAGCGGCCCGTCGCCTGAAAATGGGCCGGAGGGCGAAGATTATGGCGCCCACTATGATAACGCTGATGTAGGTTATGAAGCGGTCCACCAGCACGAGGGCGGTGGCCGACTCCTTCGCCAGAGTGGACAGCCGGACGACGAGTCCGGCGACTCCTGACTCCACGGCGCCGATGCCGCCGGGGGTGGGGACCAGTGAGAGAAGCGAGTTGGCCAAGGTCAGGAATATGACCAGTGCCATCCCCAGTTCGAATCCGAGAGCCATCGCCACGAGGTACATGCGGCCGATTTCGGCCATCCAGCCCAGCAGGCCCAGAAGAGTTGTCTGGGGCAGCTTGTAACGGACGGCAGTCGCGCCGTAGAGGAAACGCTCGTACCTGGAAGCCACCCACCCAGGGAGCCAACGCATCAGCAGTGTCCGCAGCCTCAGCAGCAGCGTCAGCACGACGAACAACAGCACGACAAGAATTACGGCGGTGAGGGTGACCAAACCCCAGGCGAGCCCGCCCCCCACCTGTCCGATGAGCAGCGGGGCGGTTATCAAGAGCAACAGCGCAACCAGGACGACGTCCAGCACTCGCTCTGCCAGCACTGTACCGATGGCGCCGGAGAAGGCCGCGTTGTGCTCCTCGCGGTACAGGTAGGCGCGATAGGCGTCGCCCAGCCTCAGCCATCCGATGGAGTTGACGAACCAGCCCAGCAGGACGGCGCGGCTACAGAACAGCAGGCCGGGTACGGGCTCGGAATCGCCGGAAGTCCTGGCGGAGTGCTCGAGCAACAACCTCCAGCGTGCCCCGCGGAAGAAGAAAGTGGTGTAGTGGACGGCGAAGGCGGCGACCAGCAGCCAGGGGTTGGCGGACTGGACCTGCCGCCAGGTATCGCGAATGTCGACATCGAACCGGGTGACGAGGAAGAGCAGGAAGCCCGCAGCCACAAGGACGGAGATGATGGCCGGAAGGGAAAGCACACTGCGCCTGAGGGACTCAAAGCGCTGCTGGGTTGCGTTTTCCTCTCCGTCCGGGGAATTTGCTCCCTGATCGCCGCCGACAGCCATCAGTGAGCCGACTGGTCAGCCCGGAGATTCCGGGCCATGGCTAGCGAAGTTCCCGGGGCATGGTGAAGGAAACGTCTTCCTCAACGCCGCTGAGCATGGTCACCCGGTCGGGAGCAAGGGCCTCTATGACGCTCTCGACAAGCACTTCCGGGGTGGAGGCGCCAGACGTGATGCCGACCTTCTCCTTGCCCTTCAGCCATTCGGGGTCGATTTCCTCGGGCCCGTTGATCAGGTGAGCGGGCACTCCCTGGGCGGAGGCCACCTCGCGAAGGCGGTTGCAGTTGGAACTGTTCTGGGCGCCTATGACCAGGACGATGTCCACGCTGTCGGCCATCTGGGTCACCGCTTCTTGGCGGTTGGTGGTGGCGTAGCAGATGTCGTTCCGTACGAGGGCCTGAGGGAAACGCCCCTTGATGGCCTCGATTGCATGGGCAGTGTCGCGAACGGACAGGGTGGTCTGGGTGAGAACGGCGATCTCGTCGTTGTCACCCCATTCGGGCAACTCAGCGGGTGCGTTGTCATCGATGAGAGTCATCTCGACCTGGCCCATGGTGCCACGGACCTCCTGGTGTCCGCGGTGGCCCACCAGAAGGACGCGCCGGCCTTCGCGGCTGTACTTCTTGGCCTCGTTATGCACGCGGGTTACCAAGGGACAGACGGCGTCGATCACACGGAGGTTGCGGGCCTTTGCCTTCTCGAAGTCCTCGGGCGGCGACCCGTGGGCGGAGAACACCACGAGCGAACCCTCGGGGACCTCGTCGACCTCCTCGACGGTGATGGCGCCCCGGGACTCCAGCTCGTTGACCACGTAGGGGTTGTGAACGATCTGGTGCTTGACGTACACGGGAGGGCCGTAGCGGCGGAGGCAGACGTCAACGACGTCGATGGCACGCACCACCCCGGCGCAGAACCCGCGAGGCGAGCTGAGCAGAACCTCCAAACCGTCCCTCCTGTGGGCAAAGCTAGGATTCGAGATCGAGAGTCTCGAATCCAGAGGATGGATTAAAGTTTATACATTTTTGGATGAATGTCCATCAGGGGTTCAACGAGTCCGCAAATGAAAGTTGCCGCTCGAGATCGATATTGGCTAGTTCATAGCTGGTTCTTCCGCTTTCCTCTATCACTCGAACGAGAATGCCAAGATGAACTAGCCGATAAATGTCTCTCAAGGCGATCTCCTTCGAGCATTTTGTCATTTTCATCCACTTGGATACCGTGAGTTTGCCCCGAAAACCGGTTAGCAACCTCCCAAGGATTTTCGTTTGTCGCTCATTTAGTGAAATTTGGGCCATTCGATCCCAAAATCGCGTTTGATATAGTGCGGAATCAATAGCGGCATGCGAATTTTCGATGGCCCTGCTCAAGCATTGCACGAACCACTGTAGCCACTCGGTTACGTCGCTAGTACTCAGTCAACTTTGATGTTGAAAGTCCTTTGGCAATCCGGCCAATAGCCCTATAGTGGTCGGGATGAAGTGTTGACGGTGGGGGTGGCGGTGATGGTCCGTGATAAGTACGCCGTGCGGATGGTGCCGGAACAACGGGAAGAACTCCAGAATCTGATTCGGGTTGGGAAAAGCTCGGCCCGAGTCACGGCCAGGGCGCGGATTCTGCTCAAGAGCGACGACGGTTGGGCCGCTCCCCGGGTGGCCGAAGCCCTGGACGTGGCGCTGGGCACCGTGTACCAGATCAAGCGCCGCTTTACCGAGGCGGGGTTGGACGGGGCCCTGTGGGACCGGCGCCAGATCAACCGGCACCGGAAGTTGGACGACAGGGGCGAGGCCCACCTCATCGCTCTGGCCTGCAGTCCGGCGCCGGAAGGCCATGACCACTGGACCCTGCGCCTTTTGGCTGGGAAGGTGGTGGAGTTGGGGTTGGCGGCCTCCATGTCCCACGAGGGGGTCCGCCGGCGGCTGAAAAAAACGCGCTCAAGCCCTGGCAAAAGAAAGAGTGGTGCATCCCCAAGGTGAGCGCCGACTTCGTGGCCCACATGGAAGAAGTACTGGACCTGTACGCCGAACCCTATGACCCCCAGCGGCCGGTGGTCTGCTTTGACGAGACCTCCACCCAATTGCTGGCCGAAACCCGGGCGCCGATGCCACCCCGGCCGGGACGCCCCCAGCGGCAGGACTACGAGTACCGGCGGGAGGGGACCCGCAACCTGTTCTTGGCCTGCGAGCCGCTAGCTGGCTGGCGGCAGGTGGCGGTGACCCAGCGGCGCACCATGCAGGACTTCGCCCAGCAGATGCGCTGGCTGGTGGATGAAGCCTATCCAGAGGTTGAGGTGGTGCGGGTGGTTCTGGACAACCTGAACACCCACCGCGCGGCGTCCCTGTACGAGACGTTCCCGGCGACCGAGGCCCGGCGGATCGCGAAACGGCTGGAGTTCCACTACACGCCCAAGCACGGCAGTTGGCTGAATCCTGTCCTGAGCCTGCCGAAGGGATGGCGGAAATCGAGTTCAGCGTGCTGTCCCGCTCCTGCCTGAAGCAGCGACTCCCCGACGAAGATGCTCTCGGGAGGGAAGTCCAGGCACTGGTGCGGGAGCGCAACGCCGCCCGAGTTGGTATCAACTGGCGGTTCAAAACCCAGGAGGCCCGAACCAAACTTCACCGCCTTTACCCTTTTGATTCCAAAGTTGACTGAGTACTAAACCAAGGCCAAGGTGGGATGTGCATTCGCCTGAGGCGGGGAAATGGGCGGGGAATTTGGCAGGAGTGCTTCGGCCCTTGACTGCAGGACCGTCCGGCAGCGGCGCCTCACCTCGTCTCTCCGGCTGACCAGTCCGGCCAGGAAGTTGCCGACCCTCTGCTGCACCAAGGCCTTGGTCCCCAGACACAGATTTCCAGTGGCCTCCTCTCTCGCCCAACCCCAGATGGCCTCATCGGCATTGAAGTCCGGGCTGTAGCCCGGCAGGTTCATTAACCTCAGCTCCAGCTCAGGCGTCCTGAGGTACTCCCGCACCGCCTCCCCACGATGCGCCGGCGCGTTGTCCCAGATCACATTCAGCGGTCCAGCGTGGCCCTTCCTCAACTGGTCCAAGAAGGCCGCCGAGGTCCCGGAGTTGCTGTTGCCCTCCAGTTCCATCCACTCCACCTCACCGGTCTCCAGGCACACCGCCGAGTAGTAGCTGGCCTTCTCCCCATACCGCGGGCTGGTGGAGTCCACCAGAGCCGGTTCACCCTTCAGCACCCACTTGCCCCGCAGTTCCGCGTCCGCCCGGAAGTGGGCCTCATCAGCAAAGAATATTCTGGCTTCAGTCCGTTGAGCCTCCTCCCACAGGGCGGCGTACTCCTCCACGAATGACTTCCGTTTGGCCTCGTCCGCCTTGAGCAGCCGCTTCTTGGGCCGCTTGAAGGCAAACCCCAAGCGGTGCAGCCAGTTCAGGCAACTGCTACGGCTCAAACTGGTGCCGAATCGTTCCCAGACAAACTGCCGGACTCCTTTCCAGTACCAGTTGGCCAGTTGGATACCTGCCTGCTCCGGCAACTCCTGCACCGCCGCCTTCAACTCCTCCCGCTGCCTCTCGTCAAGCGCGGGGGGGAACCCCCGGACTGCTCGAATATCAGGGCCGCAGGCCCTCCCTCGCCGAAGGCCGACGCCCACCGGCCGATGGTGTGTGGGTCCCGCTCCAGCGCCTCCGCCGTCGCCGCTGCCGTCCAGCCCTGGGCCAGCAGCCAGACGGCGTACCACCGCTCCCGCTCCCGGGGCGTGGGCGCCAGGATCATCCGCCGGCGCAAGGCCTTGGCATCCATCTCCCATTGTTCCAAATCCCGATGTATCTCTCTCGCACCCATCACCAACCCCTCTCTGACGCCTGGAAAAGCTAACTCTGCCCCTTCGCCAATTTACCCCATGTTTCTGCGCATTTCACCTTGGCTTCGGTTTAGTTCCTTTGCCAGCTTTCTCCAAGTGGTTATAATAGTCCTTACGTTCTATACGAATCTGTTCCGCCATATTGTAAAAGCGGTCTTGACTGTTACCATAAACGTGGTCCCATTGGGTCAATATCCTCTCACTGATAGCTCGAGCAATCCGCCCGTTGCCGTCATCAAAAGGATGAATCAGAACGAACCACAAATGCGCTAGCCCTGCTTTAAGGACTAAGTCAGTGTTTTGAGGTGTGTTGAACCAATCTAAGAACGCTCTCACTTCCTTTCCTATCGTACATGCCTTGGGGGCTACGTAGTGCACTTTAAATTTTCCGACTGGACCAGAGACGACCTCCATACGCCCCAGGCTGTCGTTACGCCAAGCGCCTACGGCAATTTTAGCTTTCGAAACAGACTCCCCGTAAAACAAATCCGAATGCCATTCAAACAACTGCCCTTCCGTTAGCTTTTCCAAAAAGCTGTCCGTAGCACGAAGCATCATGGAGACGACTTTCTCGACTTCTGCTGGAACAGTAGAGCGCATTGGAGAGTCCAAACCTAAATGCCTTGCTACGGAGGAACGGACTTGAACAGTACCAAGGTATTCTCCTTCAATCTCGCTACTTTTCAGCACAAACCCCGTAAGTGCCCTAAGAACGGCGTCCCGACGATGGTGGAGATCGACGCCTCTCATACGGTGCATCAGTAACGAGTGCTTGTGTCGGACTTCATTGAGCGGTCTGGACAAGGCCTCAGGTTGCCAGTGCATACCGGGCCAATCAGGTTGCTGATATATGTACTTGGTCATCGCTCAAATATCCGCTTAATCACCGGCAGGACGAGGATCAGATTATTGGCTCTTACTAGGACATTTGCTCGTACGATCATCTTTCTCTCAATTATAAGATGTGGTCGGCTAGGCGGACAAATGATCAATCTGCCATCAATTTTCTGTTTTCTATGTTGATTAAGGATTTCTCCTCCCCGCAGCTACGGAAGGGGCAGCAGCCGGCCATTGTGGGGCCGTCGTTAGCGGCGGCATGCTGTGCTATAATCCGTCGGCATTTGGTACGCTCCTGAGACTGCTCCTGGGGCGGATCTCCCGGCTACGAGCCGGCCCCGACGACACTGCAATCCCTGTTTTCCAGGAGGTCCTGATGGTCAGCATTCACGACGAGATGGTGGTGTTTTCGGGCAACGCCCATCCGGAACTCACCCAATCCGTTTGCGACTACCTGGGCATCCCTGTGGGCCAGGCAGAGGTGTTCAAGTTCGCCAACGACAACACCTTCGTACGCATCCTGGAAAACGTCCGCCAGCGGGACGTATTTATCGTTCAGCCGACCTGCGCGCCGGTCAATGACCACCTGATGGAACTGCTGATCATGATCGATGCCTGCAAGCGGGCGTCGGCAGGGCGTATCACGGCGGTAATGCCCTACTACGGGTACGGGCGCACGGACAAGAAAGACCAGCCCCGGGTACCAATCACGGCGAGGCTGGTGGCCGACTTGCTCACCGCCGCCGGAGCAGACCGGGTGCTCACGGTGGACCTGCACGCGGGGCAGGTGCAGGGCTTCTTCAACATGCCGGTGGACGAACTGACCGCGGTGCCCATCCTGACCCAGTACTTTGCCGACAAGGGCATCGACGACCTGGTGGTGGTGGCGGTAGACATCGGGATCAGCAAGAAGGCGAGGGATGTGGCGGAGCGGCTGTCGGCCCCACTTGCCATCATAGAAAAGCGGCGTACCGACAACAGCGGCAAAAGCGAGCTGATGAATGTCATCGGAGATGTGGAAGGCAAGATTGCACTGACCTTCGATGACGAGATCGACACCGGGGGCACGGTGGTCAACGCGGCCCAAGCCCTGCTGGACCACGGCGTCAATGAGGTGTACTGCTGCGCCTCCCACCCGGTGTTGTCGAGGAACGCTGCGGAGACGATGGCCAAGAGCGCCTTCAAGGAAGTGGTGGTCACGGACACGATTCCGATCAGCAAGGAAAAGCGGAACGGCAAGTTCACGGTGCTGTCGGTGGCCCCGCTGCTGGGCGAGGCGATAATCCGAATCCACAAGGGAATGTCCGTCGGCGAGTTGTTCAACAACTAGCGGCTTCCTTGGCTCCTGCTCTCCGCCCTTTAAGTTAAGAGAGGGTGGAACTCCCTGTAATCCTTTAGGGGTTTGGCTATGGCAACAGTAACCGACGATGCAAGGCTAGTACGGCTGGAAGGACAAACCGAAGAGATGTCGAAGGCTGTTCAGGACCTGCGGGCCGGTCAACGGCAAATCCTGTTGGCAGTGTTGGGTATTGGGGCGGCTCAAATCGGTTTGCTGACTACCCTGGTAGTCCGAATTGCAGGGTAGCCGGTCGATAGGACGAGGCTGACACATTTCGCAGGGAGGCGATAACGATGTACGACCTGCTGATCAAGGGCGGAACGGTTGTAGACCCGTCGCAGGGCATTCACGGGGTCAGCGATGTGGCCATCGAGGACGGCAAGATCGCTCGGGTGGCGGTGGACATCGACGCTTCCGAGGCGTTGCAGGTGGTGGAGGTGAAGGGCAAGGTGGTGACGCCGGGGCTGATCGACCTGCACACCCACGTGTTCGCCGGGGTGAATGCCAACGGGGTGGACCCGAACATCGGCGGAGTGCGGGCTGGGGTCACCACGATGGTGGACGCCGGCAGTTCGGGGTGCGACACCTTCGGCGGCTTCCCTCGGCACATCCTGCCCAACAGCGAGACGGAGATCATCTGCTTCCTGCACATTTGCAGGACGGGTCTGGCCACCACGCCGGATATCTTCAGTCCTTCCAGCATCGACCTGGACCACACCGTCGAGATGATCAACGAGAACCGCCACATCATCTCCGGGGTCAAGGCTAGGATGGTGTCGCCGGCGCTGGAGATCATGGGGATGGAGATGCCCCGGATGGCCAAGCGAGCGGCCAAGGAGGCGGGAGTGCGGCTGATGGTGCACATCGGCGATACCGAGAAGCGATATGACGCCAACGTGATCCGGGAGCTGTTGCCCATCCTGGAGGAAGGGGACATCGTCACGCATTACTTCACGGCCAACCCCGGCGGGGTGCTGGACGCCGACGGGAAGCTGGTGCCGGAGGCCCGCGAGGCCCACGAGCGAGGGGTGTGGCTGGACACGGCGCACGGCCGGATGAACTTCAGCTTCAACGTGGGGGAGAGGGTGATCGACCAGGGGGTGCTGCCCCACTGCATCAGCACCGACCTGACGGTGCCGGGGCGGGCCCGTACCGTGCACAGCATGACCGAGATGATGACCCGCTTCCTGGCCATGGGGTTCACCTTCGACCAGGTGGTGACGATGTGCACCGAGAACCCGGCGAAGGCCGTGGGCGTTGACGACCGCATCGGCACGCTTCAGGCAGGTATGCAGGCCGACCTGTCCATCCTGGACGTGCAGGACGGGGACTGGGTGGTCTACGATGTGCTGGGGGACTCGCGGAAGTCAGACAGGGCGGTGACGCCGGTGATGGCGGTCAAGAAGGGGCAGGTGTACGAAGCGGCGTGGGGCCCACGGCCGTGGGGGTGGGCGCCGGACAGCGCGTAGGGGGATTTCGGAGGTACTGGTTTGCCGCCTGAATTCTATCCAATTGCACAAGTGCAACCAGAGTGGGTACTTGAGCCGGAGCATTTGGGTGGCAAAGAGAAATTTTGGTATCTGAAGCCGGGCTTAAGTGAAGTAAAGTGGCTGTTCAAGTATCCACGCCCTAACTCCGGGGAACACTGGGCGGAAAAGATCGCGGCGGAGTTTGCTGGTATCTTGGAAATTCCGTCCGCGCGGGTGGAGTTGGCTACTTTTCAGGGAGACCGAGGTTCAACTTCAGAATCATTCCTTAGACAAAATCAAGAACTGGTACATGGCAATCAAGTCCTCGCCGACTATTTGGAAGGTTATGACACGAACCTTAGGAGATTTGAGCAATCTCATCACACCTTAGTAAATGTCTGGACCGCTTTGGAGCGCGTTTTTGACGACCTAAAAGAATCGGAGGCATCGAAATCGTGTTTTGCAGAGTATCTAGTGTTGGATGCGCTAATTGGGAACACTGATCGGCACGACGAAAATTGGGGTGTGGTCCGGCGAATTGATACAGGACACCGGTTAGAATTCTTAGCTCCGTCTTTCGACCATGCTTCTTCTCTCGGGCGCGAACTGTCAGACGAGAATCGAGAGCGTAGGCTAAACAATGGCCAAGTTAGTGCTTATTCCGAATCCCCAAAGGGGAGAGGAGGGATCTTCCGGTCTGACTCCGATAAATTTGGCCCCCATCCGTTGGAACTGGTTCGGCTAGCTTTCGATCAATACGGGGACTTTCTTAGCCCATGCTTGCAGAAGCTATCGTCGCTGGATGATAGGAAAGTAGTCGACGTGGTGGGACGAGTGCCTCACGACTGGATGTCTAATGCTGCTAGACGATTTGCTATCAAATTGATAGGCTACAATTGTAAAGAGTTAAGAAAGCCTGTGTTATGAGATCTAAAACATTGTATTTGGCTTGGCGAAATGATCAGGTTCACGATGAACCTTCAGACAGCCAGTCTTGGTTCCCCATAGGGCGTCTGGACGTAGACGTTGGGGAAGGCACAAATTATCGCTTCCGTTACACCAAAGGAGCGAAAGAAGCTCAGCAGAAAGTTGGGTTTGTACCGTTGCCGGAATTTCCAGATTTTGAGAGAGAATACGAGTCCCCTGTTTTATTTCCGGTTTTCCAAAATCGAGTGATTTCCCGAAAACGTCCTGATTTCGCTGACTACGTCCGTGCACTTGACCTTGATGAAGACGCCGATCCAATTGAGATTCTATCGGCCAATGGAGGGAAACGGGCTACGGACTCCTTCGATGTTTTCCCCGTGCCAGATTCCGGTATCGATGGCAACTTTACCTGCAGGTTCTTCTTGCCCGGAGGGATCCACGTTGAACAGCCCGCTGGGTCTCTGGTAGATATGATGAGACCGGGCGACAAGCTGAAAGTTTTATTGGCAGGCAAGCTGTCGTCGGGGCCTGTACGACTTAGTCTCTGGACGGAAGGAGGTTTGGAAGTTGGTCGGGCTCCACAATATCTGTCGTTAGACGCGAAACCATCTGATGAATGGGAAGCGAGTGTTGTAAGAGTCAATCCTGCGCCGGCACCGTCTCAGCAGCGTGTGTTGGTCGAACTCACAGGCAACTTGTCTGAGCACGAACCTGTGTCCGGGCCGGACTTTCAACCTTTGGTTCCCGATTAACCTGCCTCCTTTGGGCGGCGGTTAACCTCTACCCTGTGCCCTTTTCCTACGCAGCGCCCGCGCCAGGGGCCGGAGCTTGGCCTTCAGGCTGAAGCGACGGCGGACGTTGTTGGCGATGAGGGGGGCCAGGTGGTGGTTGCCGACGATGAGGGGAGCGACCCAGGCGCGGAGTTCCTTCATGGTAGGGGTTTTTTCGTCCCATGACGGGACGAAGCTGTCGATGGGGTGCCACTGGCGTTCGCCCTTGAAGCGGGTCATCACCGTGCCGCCGGCTTCCTGGACTGCCAGCGCGCCGCCAGCCATGTCCCACATCCTGGGGGCGCCGAAGATGCCGTACTGCATGATGCCGCGGGCGGTCATCGCCAGTTCGTAGGCGATGCTGCCGGTGGTGCGGGGTTCGCCTTCCTTGCCCGCGAGGCCTCCGGCGAAGCGGTTGGCGACGCCGAAGTATCCGGGCAGGCCGATCAGTCTGTTGGGGATGGGCTGCTCTGTCTCCAGAACCTTCACGGGCTCGCCGTCGGCCCCTCTGCCCGGAACGGCCGGTGAAATCCTGGCGCCGCCGCCCCTGCGACAGTGCAGCACGAAGCCGCCGCCGTCGGAGGGCCAGGGGATGAAGAGAGCGGCGGCGACGGGCCTGCCCCGGTGTATCACGCCGATTGAGGAGGCGAAGACGGGCAGTCCGTTCAGAAAGTTGGTGGTACCGTCGAGGGGGTCCAGTACCCATAGGGTGTCGCGGGCGGGCTCCTCGGACTGCATTTCCTCTTCGGTGGCCTCTTCGCCCAGGACGCCGTGGTCCGGGAAGCTGCGGGTGATCCCGGCGGCGAGATAGGCCTGCGTCTGCTTGTCGGCGGCGGTCACGGGGTCGCGCTGCTTGTCGTCCTTGAACTCGACCCGTAGTTCGATTCCGGGGCGGCGGCCGAAGTGGCCCGCCAGGATCTCCCCGGCTCCGCGGGCCAGTTCCACTGCGTTTCGCTCGATTTCGATGAGCTGCGCTTCGTCGAGAGGCTGCACCATGGTGACACCAACTGCACCGCCGATTTGTCGCGGAGAACGCTGCAGTTCCGGGCGGTGTTTCGCAAGGGTAGGGCAGGCCCGGCGGGTGGTCAACCTGCGGGTGTTGGCGTCGAGAGGAGGCTGGTATAATCCGGCGAGTTGAGTTTAATGGTTGCCCCTCTCGGAGGGGGCGACGAGGGCGTTGGTATGGACCTGGGATTGAAGGACAAGGTTGCGATCATCGGTGGGGCCAGCAAGGGACTGGGGCGGGCCTGCGCGGAGGTGCTGGCAGTGGAGGGCGCGAAGGTCGTCATCTGCAGCCGCACAGCCGCGGACCTGGAGCAGGCGGCCGGTGAGATCCGGGAGTCCACCGGGGGCGAGGTGCTGGCGTACCCGGCCGACCTGGACAGGCTGGAGAGCATCAACGGACTGATAGCGGCGGCGTTGGAGCAGTTCGGCGGAATCGACATCATGGTCAACAACTCGGGCGGGCCGCCTCTTGCCCGCTCCTCCACAGCCACCGAGGAACAGTGGGAGACGGCGGTGCAGCGCTCGCTGATCTTCTTCGGACGGATGTGCCGGGAGAGCATCCCGCACCTGAAGCAGAGGGGCGGTGGCCGCATCATCAACATCCTGGCGAGCACCGTCTACAACCCCATCCCGAACCTAGCGTTGTCGGGGGCCACGCGGATGGGAGTGGTGGCCTACTCCAAGAGCTTGGCGGATGAAGTGGGCCGGGACGGCATCCTGGTGAACAATGTGTGTCCCGGGTCCATCCTAAGCGAGCGAATGATGTCCAACGTCACTTCTCGGGCCAACGAGCTGGGGATCAGCGTTGACGAGGCGCTGGCTCTCCGCGCTGCCGACACGGCGGTCGGCCGGGTGGGCGAGCCGGTGGAACTGGCGAACCTCGTGGCGTTCCTGGCGTCTGACCGCTCCACCTACATCACGGGTACCACCATCCTGGTGGACGGCGGGCTCGTGCGGTCGGTGATGTAGGAGGTCGGTGCAGCAGGGGCGCCATGGTTTTTGAGCGCAGACATGCCGAGGAGCCGACGGACGCGGCGGGCTACCTGGACCGGGGCAGCCGGTACGGGCGGAACGGCGTGTACCACCGCGCCATCGAGGACTTCACGAGGTCCATTGAACTGGACCCGGACATCGCCGAGGCGTGGTACAGCCGGGGCTGCTCATGGTACGAGGTGGGTGAGCTCGAGAAGTCAATTGTCGACCTGACCCGCGCCATTGAGCTTTCCCCTACCACCGGCCTCTACTACGGCCAGCGCTCACTGGTCTATCACTTCAACGACCAGCCGGAACTGGCCGAGGCCGACCAGGAGATGTGCGACGAGCTGCGGTTTGGGGCGGAGTAAGGATCTACTGTCGCTCCAAAATAATATTCGAGGCCATCTCTTCCAGAAGGGATGCATCTAGTCCGAAATTCCGGTCATGGTGAGCCTGTCGAACCACGATCGGAATTTTGCTATTGGGTCGGATATTAGCACCTGCTTCCAGAACGGTGCGTGACACTTGGCACCCGAAGTTGCAATCCGGACTCGAACAACGAAATTCCTTCTTTGGACAACAGAAGGTACGCCCTCACCCCAACCTTCTCCCGGAGGGAGACGGAACTACCAAAAGACACTGGGACTTTCGAGGTAGTGTCGGATGGAACACAATCCAGGTGCTAAAATCGGCGGGTTGCATACCCGAAAAGTGAGAAGCCATCCATGGAACTGAAGGAACTGAGCACCGTAGCCATATTGAGCCCCGGAGACATGGGCCATGCCGTTGGTCAGCGGTTGAGGGAGAACGAGCTGGACGTGATCACCTGCCTGGCTAGGCGCAGCGACCGCACGCGGGCCCTGGCAGAAAAGGCCGGCATACGGGATGTTCCGACGATGGAGGAACTGGTCGAACGGTCGGACCTGATAATGTCCATGACCGTGTCGGCTGCGGTGACGGGACTGTGCCAGCAGGTGGCTGACGCGCTCAAGTACACGGGCTCCGACGTGCTGTTCGCGGAATGCAACGCCATTTCGCCCCAACTCGTGCGGGAACTGGAGCCGATAATTTCCGACGCCGGAGGGCGGTTCGTAGACGTATCCATAATCGGCGGTCCGCCGAGGCCAGGCTACAGTCCGCACTTCTACACCTCGGGCGAGCACGCCTCACAGTTTGAGCAACTGGGCAGCCTGGGGCTGACCGTGCTGAAACTGGACGGCGAGGTGGGGCAGGCGTCGGGGATAAAAATGTGCTACGCGGCCATGACGAAGGGCACCTCGGCCCTGTACAGTCAGTTGCTGATGGCTGCCGAGCTGATGGGCCTGACCGAGCCCCTGCTGGCGGAGTTCCAGTCAGGCCAGCAAGCGGTCCTGCAGCGGATGGAACGCGGGATACCCACGGTGCCGCCCCGCGCGCGCCGGTGGGTCAGCGAGATGGAAGAGATCCGGGACACGTTCGAGCACCTGGGGATGACTCCGCAGCTGTTTGAAGGGGTTGCGGAGATGTACCGGCTCATCGGGAGCACGCCGCTGGGAGAGGAGTTCCCCGAGACGCGGGATCGGGACAGAACCTTCACCGAGACCATCAGCGAACTGGCGCGTCACGTCCAGCCGCGGGAGTGAAGCGAGGCCGGCTAGTCCGTCAACGTCATTGCCGGCGGATATAGGCCAGGAAACTTGCGACGAACTGCAGATTGGGGAGGGTTGAAAGCGACTGTCACTGCTTCCGTACCTTCTGCATCCGAATAGTATCGGGGGCACTTTCCACAGTTGGAACATCAATCGAATGTTCTATAAACTGTCCCCCAGATCGAGAGGTCGCCGATAGCAATCTCATCCCAGCATCAATAACGAACTGCCGCCAAGGGTTTGTGCGACTAAAGTCGGCATTCTCCAGCTCATCGGGTGTTGGCTTTCTAGAGAAGAAGGCGATCGCGACGTCCTCTCAGTCGTCACCAATTGGATTGATTATGTGGGAACCTTCCCTCCCGGCGACGCGCTGAATTGTCGTACCCACTTTTAGAACTTCGCCTTTTGATGTATGCGCTAGGTCTTCTTGAAGCCAATCGCGGAGGGAAACGAGTTCTCCTCCTTGGGTTGCGGCGAACAAAATGTCCTGCCGATCACGATATGTGTCAGGTGTCACATCCACGTATGCACTTGATTCGATCTTTCGAACCGTGCCAAATGATTTCAAGAGAATGTTCTTGCCATTACCGAATTGGAGTTCGAAGATAGACCTAGCGGTCTTTGCTCGTAGTATACTTTTTCGAAATGAGTTAACTGCATCTTGGTCCATCAGTAATTTTCTCAATTCGGTCGCAACCCTACGGTACCCCGAATCATCTTCCTCGAATATGTACTCTGTTACGCCTCGCTCAATCGTCGCAATTGAATGTGCCACAGATTCCGAAAGTGAATCTGTGGCTCTTTTGTCATCTGGCATGTGCCATGCTATCCAGTCGAGAACATTGAAAGTAAATTTACTCGACCGCCCAGATGATTCTATCCCGACGCGGGCCTGAAGTAGGGGATGCTTATCTGGTCGGTGGCGCGCTCGAAGGTTACCTCGACGGGCATGCCGATGGTGACCTCGCCGGGGTCGCAGCCGACTATGTTGGTGAACATGCGGACGCCTTCCTCCAGCTCCACGAGGGCGAGGACGTAGGGGCCCTGGTCGAAGCCGGTGGTGCGGTTCTGGTAGGTGACGGTGTAGGTCCAGACAGTACCCTTGCCGCTGGACTGCACCCAGTTCGGGCTCTCGGACCAGCAGTGGGCGCAGATGCCCCTGGGATAGAACTGGTACTCGTCGCACTTGTCGCAGTGCTGGATCAGGAGCTGGCCACGGCGGCAGGCATCCCAGTAGGCGCGGGTCTCGCCGACGACGGTCGGCAGCGGCTTGTTCCATTCCGGCATGACTAGTCCCTCCCCAGAATTACGGTGCCGCCGCTGTGGCGGGAACCCAGCGCGCCGCCGGTGCCGTGGCACAGGGCAATCTTGCAGTCGGGCACCTGGCGCGGGGTGCCATCGAACTGGTGGCGGAGCTGGCGGGTGGCCTCCATCAGCAGGAAGATGCCGCGCATCCCCGGATGGTTGGAGGACAGGCCGCCGCCGTCGGTGTTGATGGGCAGCTTGCCGCCGATCTTGAGGTTTCCGCCGCTGACGAACTGACCGCCCTCGCCCTTCTCGCAGAAGCCCAGGTCCTCGAGCGTCTCCAGCACGGTGATGGTGAAGGAGTCGTAGATCATCGCCATGTCGATGTCGTCGTGGGTGACGCCCGAACCGGCGAAAGCGGGCTCGTGGCTCTGCTTGGCGGCGATGTAGATGAGGTCGCGCTTGCCGGCGCCTTGGTGGGCCACCGCCTCGCCGGTGCCAAGCACCCAGACGGGGGTATGCCGGCAGCCGCGGGCGACCTCGGGGGAGGCGACCACCACGGCGCCGCCGCCGTCTGTGATGACGCAGCAGTCGTTCAGGTGGAGGGGCGAGGAGATCACCCGGGAGCGCATGACGTCGGCGACAGTTATCTCGTCGCGGAAGAGGGCCTCAGGGTTCATTGAGGCATGATGGCGCACTGCCACGGCAATCTCGGCCAGCTGTTCTGGCGTGGTGCCGTACAGGTGCATGTGGCGCTGGGCGATCATGGCGTAGAGGCCCACGGTGGTCAGGCCGTAGAGCTCCTCGAAGCTGTCGGGCGACGGGTCGAGGCGGGGATGCCCGAAGCGTCCCACGCCGCCGGTGCCCACGGACACGCCGCCGGAGCGGGCCAGCGTCGCGTAGGTGATGACGGCGACGTTGATGCGCCCGGCGTGGATGGCGTTCAGGGCGTGGGCCAAGTGGAACTCGAAGGAACCGCCGCCGACGGTGGTGTTGTCGACGTGCTTCGGGTACATGTTCAGGTAGTCGGCGAGGTTCAGGCCGCTGTTCCGGACCGACATGGAGGCGGTGAACAGGCCGTCGACGTCGCTCTTGGACAGCCCTGCGTCATCGAGTGCCTTGATGATGCTCTCACCCTGGATCTGGAGCTCGCTCTTGTCGGGGGCGTAGCGGGTGACGTGTTCGTGGACGCCGACGATGGCGGCGGCCCGTCGTAGGTCAACCATGAGCAGGAAACCTCCGGGGGTGGTTGGAGTGAGACGATTAGTCTCAGAAAGGCGGAATCATTATCACCGACGAGGTACGGCAAGACAAGGCGGGGCGGATTCTGGGCAGGGCTATCGCGTCTTTATTTTCGGCGCTCAAATCGAGCCGGCATGGTGGGAGAAATTCCCGTCATTCCCACGAAAGCGGGAATCCAGTGCTTCCGTCCTTCCGACCGCTCTTGGCTTCCAGGGAGGATTTCGCCTCAACCGGAAACCGGCTGGCTCAATTTTGGAAACTGGATTCTTGCTTTCGCGGGAATAATGGGTTGATTTATATACTCACCGGCCTTGCGGTCCAAATGCGATAGCCCTGGGTTGATGACAGTTGGCCGTTGCGGACGGTGACGGGGTGTATTGTATAGTAGGGCCGTCATTACACCGAAGGGAGTTTCAGGAGGGGCGATGCTTGCGATCCTGGGAGGAACCGGGCCGGAGGGCAAGGGCCTGGCGTTGAGGCTGGCGATGGCGGGTGAAGATGTGACCATCGGGTCTCGCAGCACGGAACGAGGGGCAGCCGCTGCCGCGGAGCTGGCCGATGGCGCGCCGGGAGCGAGTATCTCCGGGACCGACAACGCCGGGGCCGCAGCGGAAGGGGATGTGGTGTTTCTCGCTTTCCCCTACGAGGGGCAGCGTCCGGTCCTGGAAGAGTTGGCGGGCTCTCTGGACGGCAAGATCGTGGTCAGCGTTATCGCTCCGATGGTCTTCGAGCGCGGCAAGGGGGCGCGGGCCGTCGAGGTGGAGGCCGGCTCCGCCGCCCAGGAGGCGCAGGAGATTCTGCCCAACGCGCAGGTTGTGGCGGCATTCCAGAACGTGAGCGCCGAGGAGCTGCAGGGCCCGTCGGTGGACATGGAAGGCGACGTGGTGGTGTGTTCGGACCATGCTGACGCCAAGAAGCTGGTGATGGGGCTGGCCGACAAGATCCGCAGCCTGCGGGGTGTGGACGGCGGTGCACTGGCCAACGCCAAGTATGTGGAGCAGATCACGCCGCTGCTGGTGAACATCAACCGGATCTACCGGACGCACTCGGGGGTAAAGATTACCGGCGTGTAGTCTGAACTGTGATTTTGGTGATTATTGGATTGCCATGATTTTCCTGTCTGTCAGATCTTTGATTCCTGACAGGAGTTGTATAGTTGGAGATCTCACCCTCACCCTCTCCCTCAAGGGAGAGGGAACTGCAAGGAGGAAACATGCCACGATTCCCGATAGACATCAACAGCGCGGATGGACAGGCCGCAGTCAAAGGCCAGTGGCGTTTTGCCGAGGGCTTCATACCAGGGGCCGACAACTATGGACTGGAAGAGCGCGTGGTGGGAAGCCCCTGCCGGTTGCCGGACTACGACGACTCGGGCTGGGAAGTCTGCGCGGACACCAGCGCCTGGGCGAGGTTCGGAGGCGACTATGTGACCGGGTTCTCGTTCGTGTGGTATCGCATGACCATCACGGTGCCGGAGACGGTGGGCGGTCGCGATCCGAGCCGGACGCGGCTGTTGTTCGAGACCTGCGTTGACGACTACGGCGAGATCTGGATAAACGGGGAGTGCAACAGGGAACGGGGGACCGTAGAGGGCTTCAACCGCCCGCAGAGGGTGGAGGTGGCCAACAACCCCAATCCCGGCGACCAGCACACCATCGCCGTCTTGGCGGCCAACGGTCCCCTGGGGGCGCCGGGCGGCGGAGTGTTCGTGCGCTACACCAACCTCAGCTTCGAGTGGCGGGACGACGATCCCTAGGCGCCGACCCATCCTGCTCACGGCGAGCGGGAAGGAATCTGGTTGGGGGTTACCATGGCGCGGCTGAGGTTTGTACACGCGGCTGACCTGCACTTGGACAGCCCGTTTCGCGGCATTCGGAGCGAGGCGCCGGACTATGTCGCCGAGAGGCTGCGCCGCGCCACCTTTGATGCCTATGACCGGATCATCGACCTGTGCCTCCGGGAGCAGGTCGATGCCCTGCTGGTAGCCGGGGACATCTATGACGGGGCCGACCGGAGCCTTCGGGCGCAACTCCGGTTCGTCGAGGGCCTTAGGCGCCTTGACGATGCGGGGATACGGTCATTCATCTGCCACGGGAACCACGACCCGCTGGATGGTTGGGAGGCCCGCCTGGACCTCCCGGCGGGGTGTGTCCGCTTCGGTCCTGGAGTCTCCGGCCAGCCGGTGTTCCCCGGCCAGCCGGAGAGGGCGAGGGTGTACGGCGTCAGCTATCCCCACCGCGAGGTGCGTGAGAACCTGGCGCCGCTCTTCGGCGAAGCAAGGGCTGGCGGCGGCTTTAACATCGGCCTGCTTCACGCGAACGTCGGAGGCCACCCCGAGCACGACTCATACGCGCCGTGTACCGTGGCTGATCTTGCCGAGATCGGCCTGGACTACTGGGCGTTGGGGCACGTGCACACCCGCCAAGTGCTCCAGGGGGAGCGGCCGGCGGTGGTGTACCCGGGCAACCCGCAGGGGCGTCATCCCGGTGAGACGGGTGCGCGGGGCGTTTACCTGGTTGATGTGGATGACCGGGGAGGCGTCGGCTTGGACTTCAGGCCCGTGGACGTGGTGCGCTGGGAGCTGCTGGGGGTCGGTATTTCGGGCCTGGGGACGGAGCAGGAGCTGCTGGACGCAGTGGACCGGGCCGCGGACTCCTGCCTGGAAGCTGCTGATGGCCGTCCGGTGGTGTTCCGCCTGTCTCTGTCCGGGCGTGGGCCTCTGCACCGCTGGCTGAGTCAGCAGGATACGATGGCAGAAATCCGTGAGCGTCTCAACGAGCGTTCCGCGGGCCTGCGCGACTGGATGTGGTGCGAGCGGATACAACGGGACACGGGGTCTCCGGTAGACCGGGAGCAGGTGGCACTGCGGGAGGACTTCGCGGGGGACCTGGCCAGAATCGGCAGGGGGATGCGGGAAGACCCGGAGGCGCTGGCTGGACTCAGGGAGTCGCTGCGGTCGCTGTATGTGAGCTCCAATGCCTCCCAGCATCTGCGGAGCGATCTGCCATCGGACGAGGAGTTGCGGGAGTTGCTGGACGCGGCCGAGGACGAGTGCCTGGCCGCGCTGGTGGGTGACGAGGACGAAGGGTGAGGATCGAAGAGCTTTACCTGGACGGGTTCGGTCACTTTCACCAGCGGACCATCGGCCCGGTGGGGCGGCCGGTAACCGTCTTCTACGGGCCCAACGAGGCAGGCAAGAGTACCCTGCTGTCGTTCATCCGCGTGGTCCTCTTCGGATTTCCGCCGCGCTTCAACAGTCACTATCCGCCACTTGCAGGCGGGCGGCACGGTGGGCGGATCGCGCTGTCGGACGATGGTGGAGTCAGCTACGGCGTCGACAGGTACGCGGGGGCGCGCGGCGGCTTGAGCATTGCCAGTGCTGACGGTCCGATGTCGAACGTCGATGCGGTGATGCGGCGCCTGACGGGCAATGCCACGCCGGACCTGTTCCGCAATATCTTCGCCTTCAGCCTGGACGAGTTACAGGCGGCGGCGTCGCTGAACGATTCCAACGGGACGATCTACAGCGCGGGTCAGGGTGCGCCGGGGCTTCCGGAGCTGACCAGGGCGCTTGACGACCACAAGGGCAGGATCTTCCGGCCACGGGGAAGCAGCCAGGAAGTGCCGCGGCTGCTCAACGCCCTGAGGGATGTGGATTCCCAGCTGAGGCTGATAGAGGCTAACGCCGGGAAGTACGGGTTGTTGATCGCGCGCAAGGCCGCAATCGATTCGGATTTGCCGTCCGCGGAAGCCGAAATCGCCAGCCTCAACCTGCGGCGCACGGAGATCGACCGGCTGCTTGGCGGGTGGCAGGACTGGGTTGAGCTCTGCGAATGCGAGAGCAGGCTGCGAGATCTGCCCAGCTATGAGAATTTTCCCGAGAACCCGATTGCCAGGCTGGATAGCCTGGAAGCGCAGATTGAGCAGGCCAGCGAAGCGGTGGGAGAGGCAGCCGAGCAACTTCGCCGGGCGGAGGAAGCGGCTTCGGCGGAGATACTTGGCGAGAACCTCCTTTTCGACCGGCCGAACATTGAGATCATCCGGCGGTCCCGGCAGAGCTTCGATGACTCGGTCAAGGACCTGCCGGAAAGGCGGGCGGAGTTGGACGCGCTGGAGTCTGAACTCGGGGGACGTCTCCGCGAGCTGGGACAGGACTGGGACGAGGACCGTCTGCAGGAATTCAATGTGTCCATGGCCTTCCGGCAGGAGGTGGACACCAGTAGGGAAACCCAGTCGCAGCGACGGGAGGACCTGCGCCGGGCGGAGCAGCGGATGGAACAGGAGCAGCGGCTGCTTGAGGAGTCGCAGGCGGCTGCCCAGGAGGCGCGGGGACGGGTGCCGGACGACCCTCCTCTGCTGGATGCGGAGGGGTTGGATCGGCAGCGGACGGCGCTCAGGGCCGCCCGTGGACGGCTGGGTGAGTACGAGAGGGCGAGGCAGAATCATGAAAACCTGCGGGGTCAGCTTAACTCGCTAAGAGCCGGTCAGCAGGCCACGGAAGATTCGGCGCGCAATTCGCCGGTGCTGGCCGGTCTGCTGGCCGTGGCAGGTGTCTTGCTCATTGTCGGGGGCGTGCTCCTGGTCGGCGCTGCGATGGTGGTCGTGCTGATTGGAGGACTTGTGCTGCTGGCGGCCGCCGGATACCTGGTGGCCCGGGGACGCATGGCGCCCGCATCGCAACCGAATCCACTGGTGCAGTCGCTGTCGAGCCAGGCAGCTGAGGCTGAGGCCATCGCGGAAGCATCGCGGCAAAGGCTTGCCGAGGCATCATCTCCGCTGGGGACCGCCCAAGACATAGAAGGGGCCTCGCTGGACAGTGCCGAAGTGCGCCTGGACTCGGCGCAGGCAGCCCTGGCATCGTGGAACGAAGTCACGGAGAAGGCCCACGATACCCAGCGGCGAGTGAGGAGTCAGGAACAGCGGGTGGAATCGGCGGCCCTCATTCTCAAAGACGCCGAAGCTTACAACGAGGAAGCGCGCCGAAACTGGCAAGCCTGGCTTGCAGGACGTTCACTGCCGGCCAGCTTCACCCCGGAAACGGTGATCGACTTTATGGGGCGCGTTGAGGCGGCCCGGGTCAAGCTGGAGCAGGTGCGGGACAACCGGCGACGCGTGTCGGCCATTGAGGACGACATAAGTATGTTCCGGGCGCAGATGGAGCCGCTTGCGGAGCGGCACGGTCTTGCCGTTGCCAAGGATGACGACCGGCAGCTGGCGTCAGCGTCCGACGAGCTCATCCAGCGGCTGGACGAGGTGCAGGCGTCGTTCATCGAGAGGGAGCGGGCCAGGGAACAGCTCGAGGAGAACCGGCAACTGCTGGAGAACCGGGAGCGGCGCCTGCAGTCGGCAACGCAGGTGCTGGACGTCCTGCTGGCGGCGGCGGGAACCGATGACGCGGAGGTGTTCCGGCGACGGGCCCGTCAGCACGAGGAGCGCCAGGAGCTGGAACGGAATGAGAGCGAGCATCGCCGCAGCCTGGAGAGGCTGAGCGGACCAGGGGAGCGGCTGGAGGCGTTCAGGGAACAGCTGGCCAACTCGGACACCAACCTTCTGGGTGATGAGTCGGCCGCCCTCTTGGCGAGACTTGCCGAAGTTGAGGAGTCGCGCAACACTCTGCGGGAGGAAAGGGGAGGCATCGACGCCGAACTCGCGCAGCTGGCCGGAGAGGAAGAGTCGTCGGAGCTGCGCCTGCGCCGCAACGCGCTGCAGGAGCAACTCCGTGAGCAGGCCCGAGAGTGGTCGCGGCTGACGATCGCCGAGACGCTGCTGGAAAAGACCCGGCAGAAGTTCGAGGAGGAGCGGCAGCCCGGCGTGATCCGTCATGCGCAGGACTTCTTTTCGGCAGTGACAGGACAACGATACGGCCGGCTGTACTCTCCCATCGGAGAGCAGTCGATCACGGTAACCGACTCAGCGGGCGCGAGCAAGCAGCCGGGGGAGTTGAGCCGGGGCACCCGGGAGCAGCTGTACCTGGCGCTGCGGTTCGGGCTGATCCGGGAGTTCGCCGAGCATTCGGAGCGGTTGCCGGTGGTGGTGGACGAGGTGCTGGTCAACTTCGACCCTGAGCGGGCGCGTTTGGCGGCAGAAGCGTTCGGCCAGCTGGCGGAGACCAACCAGGTGCTGGTCTTCACCTGCCACCCCGGCACCGCCGAGATGTTCGCCGAAGCCGCCGGCGCCCAGGTGGTGGATATCAGCCAGTAACGATTGGGGCAACCGTGTTTGGACAAAAGTCCACTCCCCCTTGATGGGAGAGGGTTAGTGTGAGAGTGGACACTCCAACTGAGAACCCCTTAGAAACCATCTCAAAATTTGCTATTGCCCCCATACCGTCATTCCCGCGAAAGCGGGAATCCAGTGGGACTTGCTGGTGTCTGCTCAATGCAAACACAGCGCAATCGTTTTGAGATAGTCTCTAAGAGGGTGTGTGACAATTGTCGAAACTTGCATTGGAGCAGCTTGGTGTGGTTTGCGGGTAGCCTGTAACTTTGGGGTATGGATCGAAGATCGTATCCCACTGATTTGACCGATGCCCAGTGGGGCTTGCTGGAACCCCTGTTGCCCACGGTTTCACCCAGGGGACATCCCCGAACTGTGCACCTGCGGGAGGTGGTGAACGGCATCCTGTACGTGTTGCGTGGCGGTATTTCCTGGCGAATGATGCCCCACGACCTGCCTCCTTGGGGCACGGTCTGGTGGTACTTCCGAAAATGGCGCAAGGACGGCACTTGGGAGCGGGTTTTGGAGGCACTGCGTCCCGTGGTCCGGGAGAGCGAGGGACGGGATGCTACTCCCAGCGGGGCGATCATCGACAGCCAATCGGTGAAGACCACGGAAAAAGGGGGCCTCGCGGCTACGACGCCGGCAAAAAGGTGTCCGGGCGCAAGCGCCACATCGTAGTGGACACCACCGGGCTGCTCTTGGCCGTGGTGATTCACGCCGCCAACATCCAGGACCGGGACGGGGCCAGACTGGTGCTGGCCAAGCTGCTGGGCCGGTTCCCCAGGCTTCAGGTCATCTGGGACGATGCGGCCTATGCCGGTCGGCTGGTGGCGTGGGCTTGGGAGACTGGAGGATGGTTGCTGAAGGTGGTGCGCCGGAGACCGGACAGCCACCAGTTCGAGGTGCTGCCTCGCAGATGGGTGGTTGAACGGACGCTGGCCTGGCTCAGCCGGTGCCGACGGCTCAGCAAGGACTATGAGGAACTGCCAGAAACCGGTGAGACCTGGGTTCATATAGCGATGGTCCACCTGATGCTCAAAAGGCTCAAGCCAACCTGATTGCACTTTGTCACACACCCTCTAAGGAATCAAACGTGGCGGACCTGAGCATGAGGTACATAGGGGCACAGCGTGTAATCTGCGTGAGAAAGAGGGATTCCCGGTACCACTCACAAGAAATAAGGTTTATACCGCCCTGCCCGACCACGAAGCCACGAGTCATGGATTGATTCGTGTCGTAGACGACTCCGGGTAGTAATACCTGTACCCTGAATCTTCTTTCCTGCCTGCAAAGTTGGCCAAAAGACAGATAAGAGACCGTTGGGGAACTCCACCCCTACCCTAACCCTCCCCCTGAGGGGGAGGGAATCTTGCAATCGTCTCCAGATGATCGATTGAACCTTGTACCGCTCGGCTAGCCCTCTGGCGGCCACTTGGTGCCGCCGACGGCGGGGCGGTCGGCGGGGGACATTTTCAGGCCGGTGTCTACGACGTCTCTGAACTCCCCAAGGATGACCTCGGCCCAGTCCTGGCGGTGGGCCACGCGATGGGCCATGCGACGCCCCCGGCGGGCCTGGCGCTGGGCGGCTTCGTCCAGCCCCTCCGTTTCGCGGTTGATGGTGTCGTCCATGGCGTCGATCTGGGGCACCAGGCCGCTGGCGGTCTCTATGAAGCGCGCCATCTCGTTCATGTCGTCATCGAGGACCACGAATATGGGCACTGTGCCCGCCCGGTGCTCGGGCAGGAAGGCGTCGGCGAGAGGAACGTCGTCGTCGCGGTTGAAGACCTGCAGATTGACCTTGGAACTGCTGTCTGCCAGGCGCAGGATGACGGGGGTGGTGCTTACGGCGTCGCCGCACCAGTCGGCGGTGAAGACGGCGAGGTTGATGGGGCCGTCTAGGCCGTCCAGCCAGTCGGCTGCGTTGGACGGGATGTCCACGCCGTTGTAGATCTCTACGAACGGGTCCTTGTTGACCTTGATCTGGTCGATGTACTGCTGGGTGTTCATACCGGCTTCGAACTGCTCTTTGCTCAAAGGCATTTTCGAACCTCCAGGAGGGTGTTTGCGGACAATTATAGTTGAACCGGGCAGCCTGCGTCGGGAAGTGGGGCCGTGATAGAATATCCAGTTGAAACCGAACCGATGACGGAGGAGCCGATTGACTTCCGGCCTTGACGACCCGTATCTCAAGTACGCCCTGTTCTGCCGGGGCACCCACGAAGACGAAGACGGAGAGTTGAACCTGAACGGGATCGTGGACCTGATAGACCTGCCGGAACCTCCACCGGGGGGAGAAGCCGGGCCGGTACTCGCAGAGGTGGATGTGAATCTGGCTTTCTGCATTGGCGGGGCACTGCCCGGGGACCATCACCTGTTCGTAACGCTGAAGACACCGGGGGTGCCACTCGAGACCCCGCCGGCACAGCGAGTGCATTGGGACGAGGGCATCCTGTTCCAGAGGTGGATCAAGACCTTCCGCATCCCGGTACAGGCGCCGGGGGAACATTCTGCAGCCATCCTGTTTGACGGGATACCGCTGGGTGAGGCCAGCTTCCTCGTGCGTTTCAAGACAGAGTGAGCGTCGGTGCCCTTGCCGATGACCCCAGGGTCTTTTAGTTCTCCCTCTACTTGGAGGGACAGGAGCGAAATTGGGTATTTCGCCAAGTTGCCGCTGTAAGAAAGAACGCCCTCACCCGAGCCCTCTCCCGGAGGGAGAGGGAACAATTAAAAGGCCCTCCCGATGACGCAGGCACAAGTTGAAACGCCAACCCCATCGGACTAGAATTGTTGGTACACCAAATCAGCCTTGTGGAGCGCGACAATTGGCTAATCAAACGGGCAAGCGCTATGTGTGCAACCAGTGCAGCGCGGAGTTCATAGTAACCAAGGGCGGCAACGGCAGCGTTGGCTGCTGCGGCCAGCCGATGCAGATCAAGTAGAGGATTCAGCGATGGCCAATCAGCTGGGAAAGCGATACACCTGTGAGACCTGCGGCAGCAGCGTGCTGTGCACCAAGAGCGGCGACGGCGAGATCGAGTGCTGTGGCGGGAAGATGGAGTTGCAGGAGCCGCGCAAGCTTCCTTCGTCCGACTAGCTGTCACAGATCCAGCGGCCGAAAATCAGCTAATTCAACCCCCCGCTTTCCGACGAAAGACGGGGGTTTATCACTTTATCCGTTCATCAACAAAGAGCTCGGCCGGGCTTGCCACCCTTCTGCCCCACCACTCCGGTCCTTCGCTGATGTAGGCCCACTCGGGGTTCTGCCGGGTGTCCCTCAGGCCGGCCATCACTGCATCGAAAGTGGCCGCGTCAGCTTCGGCGAATTCGAAGTATCCCACAAAGTCGTAGCCTCCCTGCTGACCGTAGCCGTCGGGAGCGTGTACCAACCGCCGGGTGATGCAGGCGATGCCCGCGTCGGCGGCCAGAGCGTGGCCCTTTACCACCATGTTCTCATTGGCGTCGTATCGCGGGAGGAAGAAGCTTTCCCGGTGCATCCAGTCCATGCTCCACCACTGGGCGTTCTTGTTCATCGGGGTTACCACGCCCAGTGGATGGCGGCTGCCTGGGCCGGGCTGCTGGGCGCGGGCGTAGGCATACTGGGTCATGCCGTGGCTGGTATAGCTGCGGGGCCTCTGCACGCCCGAAAGCGTCTCGACGCTTCCCCCGGCGGGTTCAAGCAACGCTCTAAGGCCCTCTTCGTACCTCAGGAGCGGCTCGGGATCCTCCGCCTCCAGCCGGACCAAGCCGTCGGCGGCCATCACCGCCGGATGGGGCAGGTCCCGTTCGTGGCTCATGGCTGGCTCCGCCCGCAGGACCTGGAACCGCCCCTGCCGGAACGCCTCGGCCGATGGCGGCCCGTCGACGTGGTGCATGTTCTCCATGCCGTCTCCCAGGCGCTCCATGGCTTCGGCAAGACCGTCGCCAGCGCTGCCTGTCGGGAGCCTGATGAAGAGGAACCGCTGGTGTCCCGTTACGGTGGTAGTGAGGTTGAGATCGGCGGATTGCAAGGACAGACCTCCTCAGGGACTGGCTGGAGGGCGAAGGACGAACTCTAGGGTGTGGAAGGCGGCAACCATAATAGTTTCATGCCATACCTGGCCATACCCGGATTTATGAGCCCGTTCCGGGTGGTGGCTGGATGCCAAGGCGCTCGTACAGCTCCGGGTTGGCGCAGTGGACAAGTCGCTGACCGTTGAGGCCGTTGATGAGGTTCTGGGCCGCCATTATGCTCATGGCCCGACGGGACAGTACCGAGGCGCTGCCGATGTGCGGTGTGATGGTCACATTGTCCATGAACAGCAGGGGGTGATCGTCGGGTATAGGCTCCGGGTCCACCACGTCCAGACCAGCGCCGCCGATCCAGCCTTCCCGCAACGCAGTGCAGAGGGCGTCGGTGTCGACCACGGGGCCGCGGGAAATGTTGACCAGAATGGCGGTGTTCTTCATGCGCCGCAGGGCCTCGGCCCCGATCAGGTGGCGGGTGTCGGGCGTCAGCGGCACGTGCAGTGATACGTAGTCGGACTCGGCCAATAGATCGTCTAGGGACGCGTAGGTGAGGCCGTACTGGGCTTCGGCATCCGGGCGCCTGCTGCGGGAGTGGTAGAGCAAGCGCATGTCGAAGCCCTGGGCGCGACGGGCCACCTCCAGGCCGATCTGCCCCAGGCCGACGATGCCCAAGGTGCTGCTCTGCACCTCGCTGCCCAGCCAGTAGTTGGGATGAAAAGCCAGCTCCCAGTTGTTGCCGCGCACCCATTTGTCGCTTTCGACGACGCGCCGGGCCGCGGACAGCAGCAGCGCGAAGGCGTGGTCGGCAACGGCCTTGGACAGGATGCCAGGAGTGCTGCCTAGGAGGATGCCCCGTCGGGTGCACTCGGGGATGTCAACGTTGTCGAGCCCCGCGGCCAGCTGGCTGACCACCCGCAGATTAGGGGCGGCGTCCAGCAGGGCCGCGTCAACCCGGTCCATGATGTTTATCAGCGCGCCCTCAGCATCGGCCAGCCTTCGCCGCAGCTCTTCGGCACTGGGGGGCGGGTCGTCGGGCCACACGTCTATTTCGGTGGCGTCTTCAATGAGGGCGATCGCGTCGGGGTGCATCATGCGGGAGACAAAAGTCCGCGGCTGGCTCATGGCTGCTCTCCTGGGGATCACGATGGCTGGGGAGATGGCTAATCGTTGCATCAAGTTTACAGGGCAATCGCACTTTGATTGCACTATACCCGTCATTCCCGCGAAAGCGGGAATGACGGCACTCTTCCATCCAAGTGCGATTGCCTTGATCAAGTGTAGCCAATGGCGGCATCCGGCGCCAGAAATAAGTTATCCTAAAGATTGAGGTTCCGATTGAGAATCGTCCCGGCGGGGGGAGTATATGGCGTTGTTTCTGAACGAGCAGGAAGTTGCACAGCTCCTGCCGATGGATGAGTGCATAAAGGCCCTCGAGGGGGCGTTTGGGCACGCCGGGGCCGGGAAGGTCGACAACAAGGCGCGTTCTCGCATCAGGATGCCGGGCGGCTTCTTCCACTTCATGGCAGCGGCTGACGGTGCACAGGGGGTGTTCGGCTACAAGGCCTACCCGTCGTTTGCCGGCCCGGGGGGCTCCAAGATGATGATCATGCTGTACGACTACGAGTCGGGGGCGCTTCTGGCATGCATGGAGGCCGGGCGCCTGGGTCAGATCCGCACCGGCGCGGCCAGCGGCCTGGCGACCCGCTACATGGCCCGCTGCGGCGCCTCAACGGTGGCCGTTATCGGATCGGGATTCCAGGCGCGGACCCAGTTGGAAGCGGTCTGCGCAGTCAGGGATATAAAGCAGGCCCGCGTCTTCAGCCGGCGACAGGAAAGACGCAAGGAGTTTGCCAGTCGCAGCAGCGAACGGCTGGGCGTGGACGTGCAGCCCGCGGAAAGCGCACAGGAGTGCGTGGAGGGGGCTGACATCGTTATCACCATAACCTCGGCGCGAGACCCGGTGGCCTTGGGGGAGTGGCTTGCACCGGGGGCCCATGTCAACGCAGCCGGGGGCAATCACTGGATGCGGAGGGAGGTCGACGAGGCGGCGGTGCTTCGGTCCGAGGTGATCGTGGTGGATGATCTGGAACAGGCCAGAGTCGAGTGCGGTGACCTGATGTGGCTGGAAGCAAGGGGCAGCTTTCGCTGGGACATGGCCCATGAGCTGAAGGATGTGGTTGCGGGGCGAGTGCCCGGCCGGGTGACGCAGGAAGGAGTTACGCTGTTCGAGTCGATGGGGGTAGCCCTGGAGGACATTGCGGCAGCGGACCTGGTGTATCGCAAGGCGAAGGAGCAGGGTATCGGCCAGGAGTTGCCCTTCTAGTCAGACCTGGATTCAGTTGCGATTCGCAGCGGACATTACGGGCAAAAAGACAAGGGGCAGATTCACAATCTGCCCCTTTTGATTCTGGACTTCGTCCCGGGTCCCAGGCTCGGAAACCATTGGCTCGCTGCCGGTTAGACGAGGGACTCTGGGAAGCGGAGAATGAGCTCGGTCGAGTGCACGCGGAGCTGCCGCCGCTCCTGCTCGGTCATGGGAGGGCCGGACGCCCAGTTGTAGACTGCGAGGACGCCCGTTTCCATCTTGTGAATGAACCTGGAACTGGTATCCCGCACTTCCTTGATTCCCTCGTTCATGGTGACCATATCGTCTTGGTGCCTCCGTCGTTTGATATATGCGTTTATGTGATATGACAATCACTAATTCATCTGCATTCATGATATATTCTTCGATATATCGAGTCAACAGATAATATATGAGAATCTGTATTTGAATTTGTGAAGGAAATCTGAGAACTGAAGAAGGGTGAGCGGGGGGCTGCGGGTTGCCAAGAATGCGAAGAGAGGATGAATCCGAGGTGTGCTAGCTGCGGAAGGCGGGCATCACGCTTGAGGAGAAGAGGCGCATGGAGGCAGAGGCTTCGTCGCAGGTTACCTGGTGGAAGTTGACCTGGAGGGACGCGGTGTCAAATCCGCCAACGGCCTCATGGTAAGAGGCGATCTGGGCCTTGACGTCATCCGGAGTGCCCACCCAGATCGTGCCACTATCCAGCAGCGAGTCGAAGCTGGCCTGGCGAAGCTGGTCCATGTGGCTGTCGTAATTCGGGTAGTCCTGGGAAGACGCCCCTGCGCCCCAGCCGGAGTCCAGCTCGGCTGCGGCTACCAGCGACCCGAAGTAGGCGTCAATGTTGGGCTTGGCTATGCGGTGTGCCTCTTCACGGTCCTCGTGGCAGAACATGTGGAATCCGAGTGTGACCTGACCCCGGCCGGGATGGCCGGCCTGCTGCCAGGCCTCCCGGTATACGCCGATGGCCTCCCGCATCTGGGGCCCGGCGAAAGGCACCAGCATGAGGTTGAAACCGCGCTCGCCGGCCCGGCGCAGGGACTCGGGGGTGCCCAGGGCAGCGGTCCAGAACGGCGGCCGGGGCACTTGGGTGGGACGTGGCAGGGAGGTTACGTTGCGAAACCTGAAGAACTGGCCTTCGAAGGTAACGTTCTCGCTTTCGAGCAGTAGCCGCACCGCTTCCATTCCTTCTTCGAACCGGGCGCGGGACTCGTCTAGTGGCCGCTCGAAGCGCTGGAACTCGTGGGGGAGGAACGCGCGGCCGAAGCCGCAGTCAAGCCTGCCACCAGAGATGGCGTCCAGCATCCCGATCTCGCCGGCCACCTTCAGTGGGTGATTGAAGACCGGGAGCACGGCGCCGGTGAGCAGCCGGGCCTTCCGGGTGCGCTGGGAGGCGGCGGTCAGGAAAATGTGGGGCGCCGGACTGTAGCCGCCGTACGGTTCGAAGTAGTGCTCCACCGTGCGGACATGGCTGAAACCGAGCTCGTCGCACAGGTCCACCAGGGACAGGCACTCCGACCAGTACTGCTGCCCTGACTTCTGCTCCGGGGACACGTCCGGGAAGAACTGGAGGCCGAATTCCAAATTACAGTCCCAGCTTACCGGGATTCATGATGTTGTTGGGGTCCAGCGTCTCCTTCAGCTGGCGAATGACGTCGTGACCGACCCCCATCTCGCGGGCCAGCAGGTGGTTCAGCTTGACGCCAACCCCATGGCAGTATTCCATGGTGCCGCCCATGTCCTGTCCCAGCTGGAGCACACGGTCGACCGTGCGGGCCAACCTCTGGCGCGCTTCGGACGGATCCCCCGACTCGGGGAGGATGAGCATGGAGAACAACTCCGGGCGGCTCCAGATGGCGTACTCGGTCACAGAGATGCCCTGGTCGGCGAGGATCTGACCCGCTTGGCGCTTGTATTCCAGCACTTTCGAGGAAGGCAGGGCGAGGTGGAGGTAGTC
Source organism: Dehalococcoidia bacterium (assembly GCA_965216065.1). GTDB lineage: Bacteria > Chloroflexota > Dehalococcoidia > Lucifugimonadales > UBA3495 > VXOI01. The sequence goes on along the minus strand of CBDCFB010000001.1, from coordinate 404,042 downwards.
AAACCCGCGCCGGCGGCGCCAGCGGTTCCAGCGTACCTTGCGGGGCTGCCCCAGGGCGGTCAGCTTGTAGTTCTCGGCGGAGTCTCGGCGCACCGCCCAGTAGTGCTCGGTCGGCTCCGTACCCAGAGAGTAGCCGCCCATTGCGTCGCACACGGCGGCGGCGCGCAGGGCCTGGGCCGACACTCCTTCAGAGAACCCCTCGAACATCAGGTGGAGGGTAACGTCGCCGTCTTCTTCGGTGAGGTCCAGGAGGGAGGGACGAATGCCCAGCTCCAGCATTTCGGACGCGGCCCGGAAACCGTCATCGAAGCAGTCGAAGCCGACGGTGGCAAACTGGGTAGACTCGGGCAGGCGATAGATGCGAATGGTTGCCCGGGTGATGACCCCGAAGGCGCCCTCGGCACCGATGAACAGGTGATTGAGGTTGGGACCCGAGGAATACTTGGGAACGTCCCGTGTCTCGACCACCCGGCCGTCGGGGAGCACCGCCTCCAGTCCCACCACCTGCTCGCCCATGGGGCCGTGGGCGCAGGCGCGGTAGCCCACGCCGTTGGTGGAGATGGTACCGGCGACGGTGGCGATGGGAACGCTGTAAGGATCGTGACCGATCATCAGACTGTGTTCGGCGAGGACGGTCTCCAGGTCTCCGAGGACGATGCCTGCCTCCACCTTGGCGGTCATGCTTTCGGCGTCAACGTCAAGCACGCGGTTCATGCGCTTCATATCCAGCACGATGCCGCCGTGGGCCGGCACGACCGCGCCCATGACGCCGGTGCCGCCGCCGTAGGGAATCACCGGAGCGCGGCGCTCGTTGGCCCAGCGGACCAGTTCGGCGACCTCGGCCGTGCGGCCTGGGCGGACCACGACGTCGGCCATGCGCTCGAAGGCGTCGGCAGCCCCGAATGCACGACTGGGAGAAAGGGAGTCGCCGGTGTAGCGGTCGAGGGAGTCGGGGTCGGCCAGTACGTTTTCTGCCCCTACGATGCGGGCCAGGGATGCAATGGCGGAATCATCCAGAGTAGTCGTCACTGGCGAATCCCCAATGCCGAAAGCAGGCTGGGCGAACATGCCTGGGCCGCAGGTCTCATAAAGAAGCCAACTGCTCAGCCTGACGGATATAGTCCGCAGTCTCGTAGATCAAGTCTGGAATGTCCGGATCGTCTACATGTCCGTCGTAGCAGGCCTGTTGATGCAGGAATCGAGCCCGCGCGCCGAACATCAAAGGCATTAACTCAAAACCTGCTTTCTCGCGGCCCACGCGCCGGATCCAACTCGAAACGTGGTTGGTGTTCTGAGGATCTTCGCCGTGAGCTAAGGCCGCGGCGCGAGTCGCTGCCCGGGTCGCGTTCCAGGCCTTCCCGCAGGCGTCCCGAATATCGCCGGCCTCAAATCGCTCTATGGCGGAGTTGTACTGCTCCCATGCGTCGCTGAACGCCGCGTCGGCAGTTGTTGCAAGGTTATTCGTCATACCAAGATGTCAGCTAATCGCTGAACCCTCATCGAATGACCCGGGGAACCCTCAGAAGTATTCCCGATGTCTTCAGTGTAGGCGTTTATTCCTGATCACGAGGCACGGAACTGCCAGACAGGGCCGTTGGGGGTGTCTTCCACCGACACGCCCAATTGCTCCAGGCCGTCCCGAATGCGGTCGGCCTGCTCGAACTGGCGGGCCTGCCGCAGCGCCGTGCGGGTTTCCAGAAGCAGGTCGATGAAGGGACCAGCTCCCGCGCTGTCTGCTCCCCCTCCGGTTGTGCGTTCCTCGAATATGAGGCCGAGGATGCCGCCCAGATGGCGCAAGCTGCCCTGTGCTGAAGCCACCGACTGGCCGGCGTCGCTGCAGCGGTTGATTTCCCGGGCCAGGTCGAACAGGGCGGCCAGCGCACGGGGAGTGTTGAGGTCGTCGTCCATCCCCTCGAAGAACTGGCGGCGATATGGTTCCCCGTCCAGGGGATCTCCGCTGCCGCTTTCGCGTTCCAAGGCATGGCGCAAGCGGTCGAGGCTGCGTTCCGTTCCGGCGCAGCCGTCGTCGGTGTACGACAATGGGCTGCGGTAGTGGGAGCTGAGGAAGTAGATGCGAATGGCATCGGGCGAAAAGCGCTCCAGGGCCTCCTCCACCGAAACCAGGTTGCCCAGAGACTTGCTCATCTTGTCTCCGCCCAGCCGCAGCAGTCCATTGTGGACCCAGTAGCGAGAGAATGGGACTACGCCGGTGGACGCCTCGCTCTGGGCGATCTCGTTCTCGTGGTGGGGGAATACCAGGTCCTGCCCGCCCCCGTGGATGTCCAGGCTCTCACCCAGGTAGGTCATGGACATGCTGGTGCACTCGATGTGCCAGCCGGGGCGCCCGGGTCCCCACGGGCTCTCCCACGACGGTTCGCCTGGGCGCGCACCCTTCCAGAGCGCGAAGTCCATGGGATGTTCCTTGTTCTCGTCGATCTCGATCCGGCTGCCCGCCTGCATACCCTCCAGGGTACGGTGGCTGAGCTTGCCGTAGCCGTCGCTCTTCTGCACGCGGAAAAACACATCGCCGCCAGCAGCATAGGCGTGGCCGGAGTCGACCAAGCGGCCGATGGTCTCGATGATCGGGCCGATCTCCTCGGTGGCACGAGGGTACACATGGGCGCGGCGGATATTCAGCGCGTCCATGGTCTGGAAGAAGTCGTCCATGTACTGCTCGGCCAGCTGGGTGGGTTCGACACCCTGTTCCTGGGCGCGCTGGATTATCTTGTCGTCCACGTCCGTGAAGTTCTGGACGTGGCGCACTTCGAACCCGACATACTCCAGGTAGCGGCGCAGGACGTCGAAGGCGACATAACTGAGGGCGTGTCCGATGTGTGTCGAGGAGTAGGGAGTAACTCCGCAGACATACATCTTGACGGTCCTGCCGTCTGCGGGGGCGAAGTCCGTGGTTTCACCGGTCAGCGTGCTGTAAAGCTTCATGGGCCGGAGCCTGGAGGGCTGCAGTCTCGACTGCGCCCGTGTCAGGATTTCTGAAGTTTAGACCCCTGGCCGTCCGGTCCGGCAGAATCCGAGGCGAACATACTACCGTGAGACCAGACAGGCCACCGCGCAGGCGGCGATGCCTTCGCTGCGGCCCAAAAATCCCAGGTAGTCGGTGGTAGTCGCCTTGATGCTTACCAAGCCAGAGGAGATGCCCAGGGACGCGGCAGTATGCTCCTTCATGGCCGGAATGAACGGCCCGAGCCGGGGCGTTTGCGCCAGCATTGTAGCATCAAGGTTAGATACGCGCCAACCGGATCCGGCGAGCAGTTCTCCCACGCGTTCCAGCAGCACCAGGCTGGAGATGTCCTTGTACTGAGGGTCAGAGGAGGGGAAATGAGTGCCCTTGTCGCCCAGGTTGGCCGCTCCGAGGAGGGCGTCAAGGAGGGAGTGGACCAGCACATCGCCGTCGCTGTGGCCGGCAAGGCCGTGGTCGTGGGGTATCTCAACCCCTCCCAGCACCAGGCGGCGGCCTGGCACGAGAGGGTGGGAGTCAAAGCCGATGCCGACCCGGAATTCCGGGAAGGTCACTGGTGCGCCCGTATCATCACACCATTCGTCCTGCGGGAGAAAGACCTCTCGCCAGGCGAAGGAACGACTCTGCGACTGCCAGGTCCCCGGAGGTGGTGACCTTGATATTTTCGTAGGTGCCTTCGTACATGTGCACCTGGTAACCGAGGGACTCCACCATCGCCGCGTCGTCGGTCACATCGTCTGGGCAGAGGCGATGGGCTTCGAGGAGCAGCTGGCAGCGGAAGACCTGAGGGGTCTGGGCCAGCCAGAGCGCGGCCCGCTCCGGCGTCTCCTCGATGACCAGCGAGGGTGAGACGCGCTTGATGGTGTCCTTGACGGGGACCCCGGCAACCGCGGCGCCGTGCTCCGCTGCCGCCTGTATGCCCCGATCCAGGATGGCCTGGTCGACGCAGGGGCGGGCGCCGTCGTGGACCATCACCAGGTCGCAGGGAGCGAGGGCCTTGAGACCGTTGTACACTGAGTCCTGGCGGCGGTCTCCGCCCGGACACACCGCCCCGACCTTGTTCCATTCCCTCGTGGTCGCCAGTTCACGCCCCCGCTGCACCGATTCCCCGGCCAGTACGAGTACGATTTCGCTGATCCCGGGATGCGCCTCGAATGCCTCGACCGTGTGGGCAATCAGGGGAGCGTCGAGGAGGGGGGCAAAGGTCTTGTCCACCCCGCCCATCCGGGTACTGCGGCCTGCGGCGACGATGACGGCGCCTATGCGCGGGGCGTGGCCGTCAGCAGGCGAACTCATCACTTGTCATGCCGGGAATCGATTACGGAGGCGAAGCCTGCCCGGGGCTGCGCGAATATTATGCGACCCGCCGCAGTCTGCAGAACGCGGGTCACCTGCACTTCCTGGTTTGAGTTGATGTAGCGCCGGCCACCCTCTACGACCACCATGGTGCCATCGTCGAGGTAGGCGACGCCCTGCCCGGCTTCCTTGCCTTCCTGCACGATGTCGACCCGCAGGTTTTCGCCCGGCAGAACTATGGACTTGACCGCGTTGGCCAACTCGTTGACGTTCAGAACCTTGACGCCCTGGATTTCGGCGACGCGGTTGAGGTTGTAGTCGGTGGTCAGAATCGATGACTTCATGCCCCGGGCCAGTTCCACAAGGCGTGCGTCCACCTCGACTCCGTTGTCCACGCCGACGTCAAGCACCTGCAGCGGAACGGAAGAGTCCTTTCTCAGGCGGCCAAGCACCTCAAGCCCGCGTCGGCCGCGGTTGCGGCGCAGGGAATCGCTGGAGTCGGCGATGTGGCGCAACTCATCCAGCACGAACCGGGGGACCATCAGCGAACCGCTTATGAAACCGGTAACGGTCAGGTCGGCGATGCGGCCGTCTATGATGGCGGAAGTGTCGACCAGGATCGTTCCGTTGAGGAGGTCCATTCCCGAGTGGGTGTCCTGTAGGGATTCGAGGCTGGGAATAGCTGGCACGGAGAACCCAGGGGCTTCGCTTGCCGGGGCGTTCAGTCCTGGCAGAATGGCGCGAATGTCCCTTTCCCGTTGAATTCCCAGCCAGAGTCCGCCGACCCCGGCAACTATGCTGATGGCGATAGGCAATGCCCAGCCGAGGTGGCTTTCCATGGAGTAAAACGGGATAGACACCAGCGAGGCGACGATCAACCCGACGACGAGGCCGACAACGCCGGCTACAAGGGTGGCACCCGGGAGCTCAACGAGCGACATTACCGCCGACCGTCCCGGTTTCAAGAGGACAAATGGGACGATCAATCCGCCCACCACGACGCCGGCAACGAGAAAAGCCAGCCCCCACGGAAGGAAGGAACCTTCCATGGTAGACAGGCTTACGAGGAGACTCACCCACCAACCCAGCGCCCCGAACCCCACAGCCCCCAATGCCCTTAGAGCCCAAAGGACCTGCACAGCCGACACCCGAATTATAAGATTAGAAGAATTCTCTTATAGAATTCAATTAAACACAAACAGGAACTGTTTATTACAGGAAACAATACCTGTGAATTCGTGTTTATACAAAGGTAACACAGTTGAGACACAGTTGACACAGTAAGTGGGGCGTCTTTTGCTGGGTTTTGATTATGTTCGCCAAATTGTGCGTCCGGTGTTGAGGAGACCGGAAGACACTAAACGCCAGTGATGGACTGTAAACAGGTCCCGACGACGATTCAGGCAAACTTCAGTGTATACAGGGCTACCGCCACGGAAGTCGCCAGGTTCAGGCTGGATACGCCGGGGGACATGGGAATGGCAAGCCGCCGGCTGGCGCGGGACAGCAACTCCTCGCTGGCGCCGTGGCGTTCGGTCCCGAAGGCAAGTATCGCGCCCGGTGGCAAGGTGCCCCACGGCATCGGTTCGCCCCCGGGGTCGATGGCCATCATGGGACGGGCACAGTGGGGAATAGTGTCAGTCCGGGCCACCGGAAGGGCGAATTGCAGGCCGGCCGCAGAAACAATCGCAGCAGGATGCCATGGGTCCTGTGGACCGGTGACCAGCACTCCGGCCGCTCCGGCCGCCGCAGCGACCCTGACTGCGGCCCCTATGTTGAAGGGGTTGCGAGGGTTCTCCAGCAGTACCACGGGGGAGTTGGCGGGACTTTCGAAGATGTCTTCCGGAAGGATTTCGGGGCGTAACGCGATGGCTATTACACCGGTATCCGGCGGCACCGGCGAAAGCGACTGGAAGTCTTCCGGGTATACTTCGTGCACACCGTTTTGCAGCGTGTCGCAAACATCCGGCGCCACTTCATTTGCAAGGCGAAGAACGGCGTTTCTGTCGGGGCTGACCATTTCCAGCACCTCCGCTCCGAAGCGCAGGGCGTGTTTTACCGCATGGAGGCCATCCAGGACGGCCAGTGACCTGTCGCGACGAGCCTGCCTGAAGCGGTCGATCAATTCGTGGTCAGCCATTTGATAGTTCAATTAATATGGATGTGAACATGATACCCGTTGGTATTTTATTGAGTTCAAACAATTATTTGGAAACACCGAGTTTTATCATGGCTCCTATTCTGAAGAAATTTAAGCGCAATGTTTAATATGGAGGGCATTCAAATGGTAGAACAGGCGCAGAGGATCCCCCAGCCTTCGCCGGGGGCGGGGGAATACTTGGAGCGGGCGATGGCTTGGTCGGATGAAGTGCGATCCAGCTCCCGGGTGGCCCTGGACCTGCCGTACGGCGACGATGAGCGCCAGAAGCTGGACATATACATGCCGGAGGAGACATCCGAGGGTCTGGTCCCTGTGCTGATCTTCCTTCACGGTGGATACTGGGTCATCGGGCACAAGGACCTGCTGGGTTTCATGGCCCCGGCGATCACCCCAGCTCCCGCGCTCCTGATATCGGTGGGATATCGACTCGCCCCAGGGGCCAAGTATCCGGAGCAGGTGGATGACTGTCGCTCCGCTCTGCGCTGGGTCTACGAGCATGTGCAGGCCTATGGCGGCGACCCGGAGCGCATCTTCGTCGGCGGACATTCTGCGGGAGGGCACTTGGCGGCCATGATCACCCTCCAGCGAGGTAGGCTGTCGGAGTTCGGGTTGCCGCAGGACGTGATCAAGGGCTGTTTCCCCGTGAGCGGCGTGTTCGATGTAACGGAGACCCCGCCGGAGAGGCGGGAGGCGTTCCTGAAGTCGGATGGGGATGCCAGGGATGCCAGCCCGATGTACAACACGGTGGGGAACGAGACGCCTTTCCTGCTGGAGATAGGGAGCGACGATTTCGATAACCTGCGATCCCAGCATCCCCGCATGCTGACAGCCCTGCGCTCGGAGGCGGGTTACTCTGAAGAGATGGTCCGCGAGGGGCACAATCACTTCCAGATCAGCCTAGACCACGCCGACCCCGACAGCCCGTGGACGCGCCGGGTTCGAGAGTGGATGACGAACGGGCCAAGCTAGTCCTGCCGTGCGGCGGGATGGGCGGAGTCTGCGGTACGGAGGAGTTCGGCGATTAGGTCCCTGGGGGTCAGGCGGATGACCGCCATCATGACCAGTAGGGTGAAGGCCACATCGTCGGCCATGAACCCGGGAATCAGGTCGATTGGGCTGATCCAGTAAGCCAGGGCCAGGAGCGGGAGGGCCCGGACATACCAGGGCAGGCGCGGGTCGAAGGCCAGAAGGCGCAGGAAGGTGAGCTTGGCCCGGAGGCGCAGCCGCATGAAGGTGCCGTACGGCTCACGGCGGCGGAGCCAGTTCACGAGGCCGAGACACATGAGGGCCGACAGGACCAGCCCCGCGAGCCCCAGTATCAGCCAGTACTTCCAGTCCAACACGCACGCTCTTCCTGTCTGCGTTTCTATCAGCTTACACTAGAATGGGCAGAGATTTTTCAACAACGAGGGAGACTATGGGAATCTATCGTGTTTACGCCAGCGACGACGGGGAAAGCCACTTGGAGGAGCTGGACCTGGCAGAATATCCGGCCCTCCATTCCATGCTGAACATCGGCGAAGTCAAAGTGCAGTGGTGGACCGAGCCGCGGGTGATGGACTTTCACCCCCTTCCCGACCGGCGATTCATAATTCACATGAGCGGGGAGACCGAGATCACGGTCAGCGACGGCGCCTCGAGGGTGTTCCGGCCGGGCGACGCGCGCCTGATGGAGGATACCTCGGGCAAGGGGCACAGCCACGTGGACCGGGGCCCGAATTCCGCGGCCTATATCTTCATCCAGGACTAATCCGTCGATCGAGGGCGTGCTTCCGGATACCTTGAGGGGGTGCGTGACAAGCCCCCTCTCCCTCTGGGAGAGGGTGAGGGTGAGGGCGTTTCCCCTTGCGCGGAAATAACGGATTCCCAGCAGCCCGCTCTTTATGGCGACAAGCAGACTTGTCACTCGCCCTCTCAGGATCTCCGTCGTCCAGCTGCTAGCGCTCCGGCCTTTCGCTCCGTCCTTTCAAGGAGAGCGCGGGTACAGGGGGCAAACGGCAAACGGCGTATGCACCCCGCAGACAGTTAGTGGCGGTGGCCGGTGGAGTGCATGATCAGGTTGCCCTTGGCGACCTCGGTCATCACCTCCACCGCCTCGGCCAGCGTTTCGTCGTCCACCCCGAGATGCTTCACGGCATCCAGATGGAAGCGCACTCAAACGCCGCAGTTGTTCATCGCCGAGACGACATACGCGATGAGCTTCTTTGTCTTCAGGTCCAGCCTTCCGGGGGCCATCGTCTGCTTGTAGAGCGCCCAGTAGGACTCAAGGTGGTCGGGGTTGTGGGCGATCAGCTGGAAGGTCTGGGGCACCATATCCCAACCCATGCTGGACTTGATGTCCTCGTAGATCTCCTTCACTTTTCCCGTGGCCTGCTGTTCCGTTATGAGTTCCACTCTGGCCAAGGGGATGCCTCCATCAATTCATCAGGTGCCGTCAGCCGGAATACTGCGCTTCGATATTCATGGTATCACCTGAAGAGGTGCGAGCGGAGTCTGGGGAGACAGGCGACCCGGAAGGTGCCGTTCCGGCGGGCAATTCATTATCGGCAGCCAATATCTCTCGATTTCGAGCGTTCCCGGCATTTCCAAATCCGGCCAAGGAGTGCTCCAGAAGGGTCTCCCTCAGCGGAAAGGGTGCGTGACAAATGCCTGGCTCCAACTCGTCATTCCCGCGAAAACGGGAATGACGGTTTGATTCCTTACGTCTCTGGCCGCGCCTCTGGCCTTACGGTCCAAATGCGATTGCCCTTTGGAAGCGCTTCGAAGTGTTGCCGGACGAATAGTTGGAATTGTATTATTAACGGGTACAGACTATAGGAATGGGAAGGTCTCCCGCTTGCGGGCCGAAAAGCGGTCTGGCTCACGGGTCCGTTCTCCATCGGGCAGGGATTCGAAGGCGCTATCTCGTATTGAGACTCAAAGGGTCTCCTTCCTTCAGTATGCTGAATGGCGTGGTGGAGCACAGAGAACCTCGATCGTTGAGCCGCGGCGGTTTCCCCAATGCCGCCGGGGAGTTACAGCACGCCAGAATCCGTAACCGGAACCACGGCCAGTCCACCCCGATTGCCCCTGCCTCCCAGCGTAATTTTCCTCTGCCCACGAAATCGACCTCCGCCTGTTCATTTTCCCGTACAGCCCTCTCCAGCAGGGGAGCAACGGACCCTCAAGAAACGGAAGGTGTGCCCGCAAGCTAACGCGGCCACAACCTGTCCCCGGCGGATGGTACCCCTGCATCCAAGGCAGTCCCCCGCGATTCGAACAAACTGTCAAGTCATCATTCACCCTACATACACTCAAAGAAACTATGAACCAGGTTGAAGCTACAATGAGCGGCCACAAGCGCAGGGAAGGTGGATTCCAACGGATCCGCCCCGTGTGCTGGCGGGCGGGTGCCTGATGCGCATCGGGAAGATGAGCGGAAGGCGGGTGCCCGCCCGCTGGACCTACCGGTGGCCTGACCGGAACGCGCCGCTCCGGTCGCGGGTCCGGAGGTGGCTTGCGATCCTGGAACAGACGCCGGCTGCCCAGTGGACCTGGGAGCAGCGCAGGACCGTGGCGGAGGTCGCCCTCTACATCGGGGCTTACCTGGTCTACGTGTTCAGCCGTGGCCTGGTCTATGACGACCCGCGGGAAGTCGGGATCGTCAACGGTGGGCTCATCGCGGACTTCCAGCAACGTGTGGGATTCCTGTGGGAGCCCGGCTGGCAGTCCTGGGCGATGGAACACGTCCAAGGGATCGTGGTGTTCCTCAACTGGGCCTACATCATCACCTACTGGCCGGTGATCCTGGGCTTGGCGATCTACCTGTTCCTGCGGGGCCGGCGCAAGTACTACTACTACCGGACAGTGGTGCTGCTGAACCTGATCGTGGCCCTGATGTCCTTCATGCTGTTCCCAGTGGCGTCGCCTTTCGCGATTCCGGGTGTCGGGCTGGTGGACAGTATCCAGACGCTGGGGCCGACGTTATACGGGTCCGCGACGATGGCCAACTTTTACAATACCTCGGCGGCGATGCCGAGCCTGCACTTCAGTTGGACCATCATCCTGGGCGTGTACTGGCTGAGGTCTCTGCCCGGTGGCTTCAAGGCAGCCGGAGTGGTCTATCCGGCACTCACCTTCTTTGCCATTACGGTCACGGGCAACCATTTCATGCTGGACGCCATAGTCGGGGGAGTTCTTGCGGGCTTGTCGTTCGGCGCCGTGGAGGCCTGCAAGCTGGCCAAGGCCTGGGCTGACACCGGGGAACTCCAGGCAGCGTGGGTGTCCTTCGTTCGGCGGATGAAGCTGGCTGCGACCTGGGTTGTTGCCAGGGACTGATCGGGCGCCCGTCGTGGTACGCCGCCTACGCGGACCGCAGAGGCGGCTGTCGCTTGGTCTGCAGATAGAGAGCGGTCAGCGTTCCAAGCACGGAGCCGCCCGTGGCCATCCAGAAGACCCACTTCATGGCGATGTAGTCGGCGACCAGTCCGCCGATCGTGGGCGAAATGGTGCTGCCGAGGCCCGCACCGACGGACATCAGGGCGAAGGCGGCTGCGGAGAATCGCACCGGCACGTAGTCTCCCGACGAGGCCGCGCAGATGGTGTAGGTGGCGCGAAGCGTTACTCCCATCAGTAGAGAGGCGATCAGGAACGATACGAAGCCCGGCACTATTGCCAGCAGCACGAAGGAACACCCCTGCACCATGAAGGAGTAGGCGAACGCCTGGCCCCGTCCAAGCTTGTCGGACATCCAACCCCAGAGGACGCCGCTGCCGATGCTGAGGGTGCCAATGAGGATGACCAGTTGTCCGACAGTCGACAGGGATACACCGTTCTCCTGGGTGAGGTACAGGCCGAAGAAGGTGGTGAACAGGTTCTGGGCCCAGCCTGAGGTGAAGGCAACCATGGTGATCAGCCAGACGGCAGGGTGTTTGAACGCCTCCACCGGCCAGGCGCTGCGGCTGGCGCCCACCGACGGGCGGTCCGGCTCAAGGGGCTCGTCGGGCCGTTCACGCACGAACAGCAGGGAAATCACGGCCATCACCAGCACCAGGACGCCGAACAGCTGCCAGCTGCGGCGCCAGCCGTCTTCCCAGTTGGCCCCGGTGAGGATGGGTACGATCACTCCGGCGATGATGAAGGCGATGCTGCCGCCGGAAGCGGCCAGCCCGGCCGCCAACCCACGGTCCCGAAACCGGAACCAGGCAGAGAGCAGCCCCATCATGGGAGTCAGGGTCACACCGCTGCCGGCGCCCATGATTACGGCGGCGCCCAGTACCATGCGGTAGTTTCCGGCGAAGCCCAGCAGCACCATGCTGAGTCCGACAGCCACCGCACCCGCGAAGATCATGGAGCGGCTGCCGTAGCGCGGGGCGAGGGTCCCGGAGGCCAGGGAGCCGCCCATCCTGATCGCCGCGGTCGTGGTGATGAGCAGGCCGGCCTGGGTGTGGGAAATATGGAGGGCTTCCTCCATGGAGGGCAGGGTGAGGCTGTAACCGAACTGGACGAACCCGGTGGCAAGGTTGACCAGGAAGGCCACCAGCAACATGACCCCGGAGTAGGACCGGAGCCAGTAAACGGCGTGCGTTTTGGCTAGGATGGCAGGCTCTCGCTGGTCATTTGGCTACATCGCACGGGCGACATGGTTATGGGAAACACAGGTGAAGGATAGCGCAGAATCGTTCAGACCGTCCGCCCCGCCAGAGGGACGGACGGTCTGAAATGTCGCGCAAGTGCCCGAACCGCTAGAGGGTGTGTGACAAATCCCCTCTCCCACCGGGAGAGGGTTAGGGTGAGAGTGAGAGCGTCCCCTTCTTTCTCAGGAATAACGAATGCCCAGCAGCCTTCTCTTTGTGACACCAAGTAGACTTGTCACACACATTCATAGTCCTGAGCCTGTCGAAGGACGGGCTGGAAAAATCCGCCGATGGTTCGACAAGCTCACCACCAGCGGATTCTCCCGGGCCCTGCAATCGTCTTCGAGGGACGGGCGGTCTGCAGTGTCGCGGCCGTCCTTCATTTGCGCCTGGCGGCTACCGTAGCGGGCGGAAGAAGTTCCGGATGTCTTCCACCAGCAACTCGGGCTCCTCCAGGGCGGCGAAGTGGCCGCCGCTGGGCATGACAGTCCACTGCTGGACATTGTAGGAGCGCTCGGCCCACTCGCGGGGCGGGCGGCTGATCTCCGCCGGGAAGACGGCCACTCCCACCGGTACGTTGATGCGCTCGCCCTGGGCGAAGTCCCACGGCTTGCGGAGGGTCTCGTAGTACAGGCGGGTGGACGAGTTGATGGACTGGGTCACCCAGTAGATGGTAACAGTGGTGAGCAGCTCGTCCTTGGTGTAACTGGACTCGACATCGCCGTGGCAGTCGCTCCAGGTGCGGTACTTCTCGACGATCCAGGCACACAGCCCGGCGGGCGAGTCGTTCAGGCCGTAGCCCAGCGTCTGGGGCTTGGTGCCCTGGATGTGGGAATATCCGCCCTCGGCGGCCAGCCATTCCTCGCGCTGGCGCAGCAGGCCCTGCTCGGCCTCGCTGAGCGGCTGGGAGCCGGACCCCATGTACGGGGTGGGCCGGGTAACCGAAGTGGTGTGGATTGCGATGCAGTGGTCGGAGTGGGAATGGCCGAGGCGGGAGGTGACGCTGGCGCCCCAGTCGCCGCCCTGGGCGACATACCGGTCGTATCCCAGCTGCTCGTGCATCAGCTTGGCCATCACGTCGCCGACGGCCAGAACGTCGAGGCCACGCTCCTGCGCCGCCTCGGAGAAGCCGTAGCCGGGCATGGAGGGCGCGACGACGTCAAATGCGTCGGCCGGGTCGCCGCCGTGGGCCGCCGGGTCGGACAGCAGAGGAATGACCTTGTGCATCTCGAAGAAGGTGCCAGGCCAGCCGTGGGTAATGATGAGAGGCAGCGGGTTGGGGCCCTTGCCTTTCTCGTGTATGAAGTGGACCTGCCGACCGTCGACCGGGGCCTTGAAGTGGGAGAAGCCGTTGATCAGCGCCTCCTGCTTGCGCCAGTCGAAGTCGTTCTTCCAGTACTCCACCAGTTCCTTGATGTAGTCCATGTTGGAGCCATATTCCCATCCGACGCCGGGCAGTTCGTCAGGCCAGCGGGTGCGTTCCAGCCGGGCCTTGAGGTCGTCAAGAACGGCGTCGGAGATTTCGATCTTGAAGGGTGTTGCGGGCATGGTCCTTCCTCCTTATTACCTGAGATGTTCCCTCTCCCTCCGGGAGAGGGTTAGGGTGAGGGCGTACTCTCATTCAGCGCCATCAAGATTGCTTCCAGAACTGCTTCCTTTTCCTCAAAGATTTGATTATTCCAGAACCGAAGCACTCGATATCCTCTTGACTCCAGAAATTGAGTTCGTTCATGGTCGTACCCTCTCTGTCCCTGATGCTGTCCGCCGTCAAGTTCAACTACAAGCCCTCTCTCGAGGCAGAGAAAATCGACGATGTACCTGCCGATGGGAACTTGTCTCCGAAACTTGTGGCCAGTCAGCTGGCGGTTCCGGAGGAAACTCCACAGAATAGTTCCTGCGTCAGTGGATTGTTTGCGTAAGTATCTGGCCCTTGACGTTGCTCTACGCAAGGGGAGTACGCCCTCACCCTAACCCTCTCCCGGAGGGAGAGGGGATTTTGGGTTGCGGGATCCCTATTCGTATCCCTGGATCTGCCCTTACCCCGGCAGCAGGGGTTCGGTGCGGTTTGAGGGCAGGTCGGGGTCGAAGGCGTTGATGACGAAGGCGAGGAAGCTGTAGTTGCCGATGACGAGGGTGAGCTCTATGAGCCCTTGCTTGCCGAGCTGCTCCATGGCGTCCTGAAAGGCGCCGCGCCCCACCTTGCGGTCCTGGAAGAACTCGCGGGCGTAGTTGATTACGGCGCGTTCCAGGTCGGTGAGTGGTGGCAATTCCGTGCCGTCGCGTATGGCGTCCACCACGCCGTCCTGCACGCTGGCGGCGCGGGCTGCTCCGGCGTGAGCGTTCCAGATGTGCTGGCAATCGTACTCGCGGGCCGCGAGAAGCATCGCCAGCTCCAGTGCTGCGGCGGGAAGGGACGACTCGTTGCGGAGGTAGTTGTTGAGGGCGGTGGAGGCCTGGTGGGCCTTGGGCACGTGAATCATCACGGAGCCGGGGCCGTAGGCCGGGACGCCGCCGAGGGCCTGCACCATCTGGTCGAATTCGGCTACCTGGTCCTGGGGAACGTTCTCTCGGTTGGCGACAGGGATTCTAGCCATGCCGGATTCCTCCTGTTTGAGTGAGATTGGAATCTAGGCCGCATTCACCCTACGCGGCGCCGTTGAGCGTTGTCAATCAAGGCCCGGAGTTGGTCTCCGCCGCGGCATCCCGGGGAAGCAATGCGCCGCAGACCAGCAGGGCCCAGCTGGCCGCAGCACAGATGATGAAACCGTACAGGAAGGTTCCCGTGGCGTCCCACAGAGCCCCCACCATGAGTGGCGAGACGAACATTCCTAGCCCGGAAAAGGTCATGTATGATCCCCACACAACCGCGACCCGTTCCGGCGTTGCACCGGCCAGGCGCATGGGAACGGTGAGCAGGGAAGGCACATAGAGCCAAGAGCCCACTCCAAGCACCACCACCGATATGTAGATGCCCACGGGATGGGTGAAGAGGAATGAACCGAGTCCTCCCAGGATGGCCAGTATCCCGGAAAAGATGAATATTGAACGGAAGGAGTAGCGCATTGGCAGCGCCCCGCCGGCGAACACGGCGAACATGCCCACGAAGGGCAGGATGCTGGTCAGGTATCCTGCCTCGGAAAGCGAAATGCCGCGGTCTTCGTTGAAGAAGGTAGGGAGCCACCCGGTAAGTGCCGTGTACTGGATGAAGATGCCAGCGTCGGCGGCTACAAGCAACGCGACCGCGCGCCCACGCAGCACCAGGACCACCTCCCGGAGCGATATCCCGGTGCGGCGGGCGGTGTCGTCCGCACGTTCCCTGGGAGCCGCAAGCCAGATGATGGCGCCCAGTACACCGAGGCCCGCAAACACGGTCAGAGTCCCCTTCCACCCTACGACCCCCGCCAGCGGTACCGCCCCGGCAACGGACACCGCGACGCCCAGGCTCAGGATTGCCGTGTTTAGGGCGTTGATAAGCAACACCTGGCGGCCCTTGAACCATTGCATCACCAGGGGTCCGCTTGCGGCCACCATCAGGGCCAGTCCGACGCCGTAGAAGAGCCTCAGGGCAAGCATGACATAGAAATTGGGAGCTACGGCGGAAAAGGCCAGGAGACCCATGGAAACCCACGAGATCATGTAGGCCTGTTTGAGGCCGACCCTTGCGGTCAACATGCCGCCGGGGATTCCAAGGGCTGCGCCGACCAGCATGGGGAGCGAAATGAGCAGCCCCGCCTCGGCGCGACTTATGCCGTAGTCGTCGATGACCAAGGGCAACAGGGGTGAAACGGCGAAGAGATTCATGCCGGCGGCCAGGTGGGCGACCAGCGTCATCACCGCCATGAACAGGCGGGTCCGGCTTCTTGCGGCGCCGGACGATTCGGCAGCTAGCTGAACAGCCGCACCTCTTCGGGAGGCGTCAGGGGAGCCACGCAGTCAGGGTTGTCGTAGCGGACGTTGTTGACTGTCGGTGAGACTTCCTGAATTTGCAGGAGCTCAATCGGCGCCGGCAGGAGCAAAGGCTCCAGTGTGTCAGGCGTCTCGGTCAGGGGATCCAGCCAGAGGGGTTCAGTCTCCGCGGAGAGGATCACCGGCATGCGGTTGTGAATCGGTTCTATAAATGAGTTGGCGGCAGTGGTCAGAATGGAACAGGAGCGTATCCACTCGCCCTCGGGAGACTTCCAGTTTTCCCACAGGCCGGCAAAGGCCATGGGCTCGCCTGATTTCTGGGTGAAATACATGGGGAAGCGCTGCTTTCCTTCCTTAAGCCACTCGTAGAAGCCGTCGGCCAGTACCAGGCACCGCCGACGCCGGAAGGCGCTGCGGAAGGCAGGCTTGGCCGCGGCCGTCTCACTGACGGCGTTGATCATCCTGGAGCCGATCTTGATGTCCTTGGCCCATGAGGGGACCAGCCCCCAGCGCATCAGCTCGCCGTGGCGCTCCCCATCGTTGACCACGGTCAGCACCTGCTGGGTGGGTGCGATGTTGTAGCGGGGCCGGATGTCCGCAGGCTCCATGACGAACCCGAACCGCCCCTGCAGCTCGCTGATGTTGGAGATCAGTGTGAATCTTCCGCACACGACGGGTTACTCCAGTGGAAGGATGGGAGTCGCCGAAAGCGCGGTCCTTCCGGACCCCTACCCCAGCACCTCGCGGAACTGCTGGATGGCGTTTATGTGGTCCTGGGGGGATTCGTATCCAGCCCGCATGGTGTTTATGGAAATGTGGGTGGCGCCGAGTCCATTCCAGGTCTCAGCCTGGGCCTGCCAGAACTCGGGGTCTCCGTCGGACGAGTTGATGCGGGGCTCCATGAGTAAGTCTGCCGGATTGCGGCCTGCGGCCTCGGCGAAGCCAGCTAGGCGCTCCAGGACCGCGGGAGCGTCGTCTGGGCCGACCTGGGGGAACCAGCCGTCGGCCAGCCGCGCCACCCGGCGCAGGACCCGGTCGGGAGGAGACGGGTTGGCCCGGGCTCCGGCGCCCAACCAGATGGGGATGGGCCGCTGTATGGGGAGCGGATTAATGCCGGCGTTGCTGATGTCGTGGTACTTGCCGTGGAAGTCGACCACATCGTTCGTCCAGAGCTGCCGCAGCACCTCGATCTGCTCGGCCTGGCGGGCGCCGCGGTTGCTGAAGTCCTCTCCGAGGGCCTCGTACTCCACGTGGTTCCAGCCGACACCGACGCCGAGACGCAACCTGCCGCCGCTGAGCACGTCGCACTGCGCCGCCTGCTTGGCAACCAATGCGGTCTGACGCTGCCCGAGTATCAGCACCGCCGTCACCAATTCGATGGAGGTGGTGATGCCGGCAAGGTAACCGAACAGAACGAACGGCTCGTGGAACATGCTCTCCAGCACGTAGCCACCCGCCCAGTTGGCGTGCTTCGTGGTGTCGGCGCCCAGCACGTGGTCGTAAACGATGAGGTGCGAGAAACCCAGGCCCTCTGCGGCCTGAACATAGTCCCGGACGGCCACCGGGTCGGCGCCGATCTCGGTCTGCGGGAATACGACCCCTGCTTTCATGATGCAACTCCTGGAGTTCTATTCCTTGGAGGACCCACCCCCACTCTGACCTTCCCCCTCAAAGGGAGAATCAACCTCGAACTGCTACGCGGCTTTTTCCTTGGCCTTGAAGTGGGGGATAACATGCTTGCCGAACATGCGGAGGGTATTCATCGTTTCCTCGTGACTGGCGGGCCCGATGGCGCTGAGGCAGAAGATCTGCTCGATGCCCATGGCCTCGTAGTTCTCCACGAAACGGATGCAGTCGTCGGGCGTTCCAACGCAGAAGTTTTCGCCCCGCTTGACGACCTCTTCAGCGGTCGGGTCGCCCTCATGGGGCCCTGCGGCCAGGCGCATATCCCGCTCGTAGTAGCCTTGGTAGTCGGGCGGGACGGTGGCGGGATCGACTCCGCGCCAGACCAGTCGCGCCCGCTCGCGCTGCTGGTCCAGGTACCAGGAGATCAGTTCCGTGCCGCGTTCCTTGGCGACCGCGGGATCCTCATGGCAGAATCCGGCAGTCATCAGAGCGTTCTGGCTGTTGATGGTGGGGCCGTGGGCGCCGTTCAGGCTTCTGGCGTACAGCTCCAGCGTGCCAGCCACGCGGTCGGGGCCACCCTCGCTGCCCACGAGGGCGCCAAGGCCCAGCTCGCCGGCGCGGCGCGTCGTTTCCTCACTGGCGCACGCCGACCACAGGGGTGGATGAGGCTTCTGCAGCGGTTTGGGAAGCACCTGGCGTGGCGGGATGTGGAAGAACTCGCCCTCGTGGCTGACCTCTTCCTCAGTCCAGATGCGGGGCAGCACCTGGGCGAATTCCTCCCACATGCCGCGGGTGTCCTCCAGGTTGGTGCCATATGGGGTCAGCTGGTAGGGATATCCGGTGCGGCCGAGGCCGACGTCGACCCGGCCTTTGCTCAGGATGTCCAGCGTGGCCATGCGGGCCGCGGTATGCAGCGGGTGGTGGATGGGCGCCAGCACCACTCCGATTCCCATGCGGATGCGGGAAGTGCGCTGGGTGACGGCCGCCAAGGTGAGGTCGGGGGCACTGTTGTGAGACCACACCGGCCGGAAATGGTGCTCGGAGAACCAGACGCTGTCGTAGCCCATTTCCTCGGCGAACTCGATCTGGTCCAAGGCCTCCCAGATGCGCCGTGCCTCGCTCTCTTCGTCCCAAGGCTTGGGCACCTGGATCTGGTAGAAAAGTCCAAATTTCATCAGCGAATCCCGCCCTTTGCAAAGCTGTGTTGGCGCCATTATAAGCGCAGGCAGGCGGGATTAGGAATGCGGCGCTCTGGCCTATGCCGCACCACACGGAAAACTACAGGTATATGGGGAGATGGAGCCGGTGAGGGGATTCGAACCCTTGACCTGCGGTTTACGAAACCGCTGCTCTGCCACTGAGCTACACCGGCTTTAGCTACGATAATGAGAGTTTTTAGCCAGTTGAGTTCAAATTTGCCATTCTTTTGCCATTCCCGTTTCTCCACGCGGACTCAAAATGCCTCACTGCGTCTCCCTGCATGGAAGGTAACAGATGGGTGTACAAA
The DNA here is from genome assembly GCA_965216065.1 of Dehalococcoidia bacterium. Classification (GTDB taxonomy): domain Bacteria; phylum Chloroflexota; class Dehalococcoidia; order Lucifugimonadales; family UBA3495; genus VXOI01. The sequence continues at coordinate 384,954 of CBDCFB010000001.1, read as the reverse complement.
TCACCAGTGATCCCGATGCTACTGTGCCCCAACCGCTCCGAAACAACCTTGACGTGAATGCCCTTCGAAAACATCAGGGATGCATGAGTGTGGCGTAGGTCGTGAAGTCTCAGTCCCTCCAGCCCTGCTTTTCGGGCAGCCTTCCGAAACCATTTGCTGACGAGGTCGGGATCGAGATGTGACCCGTCGGAATGGCAAAAAACGAAGTTGCCATTCCCAGCCGTCTCTGGATATCTCTCCCGGTAGGCTCTCAAGGCATCGACTGATTCTGCAGGCAGGTCAACTACTCGCCCGTGCCCATTCTTAGGTACCTTCAATTCTGTTCCACCGGACGCCAGTTTGATCAGTGCCCGGCACACGGATAGAGTACTGGCGGGAAAATCGATTTCCCTCCAAATCAATCCCAGTAGCTCAGACCTTCGTAACCCGGTCTGAATCGCCAGAATGACTAGGGTCCGGAGCAGGTCATCAGTTATTTGTTCCAAGAAAGCATGGGCCTCGTCCCAGTCCAGAAACTGAGCCGCGTACTTCGTCGTACGCGGTGGCTCCACAGCGTCAACCACGTTCCTACTTACAACTCCGATCTTGACTGCATCATTCATCGCTTTGGATAGAACCCTATTGGCTTGGAGCACGGTTGTCGGTGATAGTGGTCCTCCTTTGCTGCCGCCGTTTTGAAGAAGCTGGGCTTCCATTTGCTGTACGTGTCGCGCATTTAGTTTTCCAAGGGGAATTCCCCCCAGCTTAGGGACAAGGTAGCGATCAAGATTGCCCCTGTAACTCTCGAGGGTACGAATAGAAACACGCGGTCCTGCAGAATCCGCAACCCATTGCTCGAGGTATTCAGCCACCTTTAAGCGAGTGGGCTCCACGAAAGTACCGGTGTCTATTTCGCGCAACAATTCGGTCAGTCGCCGCAGGGCTAAGGCCTTGGTTCCTTTCACCGCTTCGGAGTAATAGCGCTTTTTTCCAGTTTTTGGGTCCACACCAATGTAGATCTGGACAGTCCAGGAGTCCTTCCTGACTTTTGAACGCTGTCTGACAGTTCCACGCGCCATGGCCTACCTGCTAATACTACAACGACGGGTTGTTTGATAGGATAGTTGTCAAGATGATAGTGGGTGGTTTGGGTGATGGATGGGGCGAGTTTCGAGCGGGTTTACGACAACTTTCAGGACTTTCACGCCTTCTTCGCGGCCTCCTTCGGCCGCAAGCAGTGGCGGGAGCACAGCCGGAACTATCTTCAGGGGCTGCTGGTGCAGGCTGGGGAGCGGCGCAACGCCGAGAACCTGTCGGAATCGGTGGGCATCTCGGCCCGGGCGATGCAGCGTTTTCTGACCGAGGCCCGGTGGGACGATGCCGCGGTCATCGGTCGGCTGCAGGAATACCTGGCCCCCAGGCTGGCTCACCCCGAGGCGGTGTGGGTGTTGGACGGCAGCGACTTTCCCAAGCAGGGACGGAAGTCGGTGGGGGTAGCCCGGCAGTACTGCGGCAGGCTGGGGAAGGTGGCCAACTGCCAGGCGGGGATGTTCCTGGCCTACGTCAGCCCGCTGGGACAGGCATTGGTGGACAAGGGGCTGTATCTGCCCGAGAGTTGGATCTCCGACCAGGACCGGTGTGCGGCGGCGGGTGTGCCCAAGGAGCGGCTGAGCTACCGGTCGAAGACGGAGTTGGCCTTGGAGCTGCTGGAGCGGGCCCTGGGGTTGGGCCACCTCAAGGCCGGATGGGTTGCCGGGGACGACGCCTTCGGGATGTCGCCGTCCTTTCGGGAGTCCCTGGCGGGCCTGGGGATGCGCTACGTGCTGGACGTTCCGGGCAGCACTCCGGTCTGGCCCCTGGAGTTGGCTTGGACCAGTCCGGGGTCTCAGGGGTCCGGGCGCCCCCGCAAGCCCAGGCTCAGGGACGGGCAGCGTCGTACCATGGAGCAGCGCAGTGGCGAGTTGCCGGATAAGGCTTGGCGGGAGATAACGGTGGCCCAGGGAAGCCAGGGGCCGCGGAGCTATATGTTCTGCGCCCAGCGGGTGCGGGTAACCCGGAAGGGCAAGCCGGGCCAGGAGGCATGGGCCGTCTACCGCCGAAACCTGGACGGCAGCGAGCCTCGCTACTACCTGTCCAACGCTGCCGAGGATACTCCCCTGGAGACCCTGGCCTATGTGGGCGGTTCCAGGTGGCCCATTGAAACGGAGTTCGAGACGGAAAAGGGCGACGTGGGCCTGGACGAATACGAGACCCGTAGCTGGTCCGGCTGGCATCACCACATAGCCATGTGCCTGCTGGGTGGAGCGTTCCTGCTGGGCCTGCAGCAGGACTGGGGGGGAAAAGATGCCCCGGATCACCCGTCCCCAGGTGTACCGGGTGGTGCGGGAAATGCTGCCCCGGGAACGGTTCGGACCGGAGGAGTTGCTGCTGTGGCTGGAGGATACGCAGCTACGCAACGAGCGGGCGCGCCGCTCCCACCAGAGACGCCGCTCCGCCCGCCGTGAATGCAGGATGGAGCCACCACCTTAAACGCGTCGTTGTAGTACTAGTGGGGCGGGGCGCCGGTCTTGCAACGGTGCGGCAGGCGGTGTCCGCCATAGGGGCCGCTCACCGCGCCGCGGGAGTGGACTCGCCCACCGAGTCCGAGGTGGTGCGGCTGACCATAGCCGGTCTGTCCCGCCAGAACCGGCGGACGCCCGTTCAGGCTCTAGCGCTTCTGGATGACGCCGTGGAGGCCATCCTGGCAACGGCGCGGTCGCCCAGGGAGCGGGATCGCCGGGGCATGGAGAGTCCGGGACGGGCTGCCCGGCGGGGCGTGGTGGACATTGCCCTGGTGCTTCGGGACTGCGGCCTGCGCCGCTCGGAGGCTGTGGCCTTCGTCTGGTCCGACATCGAACAATGGGACGACGGCAGCGGCCGGTTGCTCATCGAGCGGAGCAAAACCGACCTGAGCGGCGAGGGCGAAGTAGTGTTCATCACCCGCCGGGCCATGACCGCTCTGGACGAGCTCCGGCAACTCCGCGGCGATACGAGCCCGTCCGTATTCGGGATGACGGCCAATACGATCAACCGCCGGGTCAAGGCGGCGGCTTTAAGAGCAAGCATGGGGAGTGTCCTGGCGGGATGTTTAGGATCCACGATGTCAAAGCCCTGCCGGATGTTGAAGTCTACTTCCCTAAGAGGGTGTGTGACAATTGTCGAAACTTGCATTGGAGCAGCTTGGTGTGGTTTGCGGGTAGCCTGTAACTTTGGGGTATGGATCGAAGATCGTATCCCACTGATTTGACCGATGCCCAGTGGGGCTTGCTGGAACCCCTGTTGCCCACGGTTTCACCCAGGGGACATCCCCGAACTGTGCACCTGCGGGAGGTGGTGAACGGCATCCTGTACGTGTTGCGTGGCGGTATTTCCTGGCGAATGATGCCCCACGACCTGCCTCCTTGGGGCACGGTCTGGTGGTACTTCCGAAAATGGCGCAAGGACGGCACTTGGGAGCGGGTTTTGGAGGCACTGCGTCCCGTGGTCCGGGAGAGCGAGGGACGGGATGCTACTCCCAGCGGGGCGATCATCGACAGCCAATCGGTGAAGACCACGGAAAAAGGGGGCCTCGCGGCTACGACGCCGGCAAAAAGGTGTCCGGGCGCAAGCGCCACATCGTAGTGGACACCACCGGGCTGCTCTTGGCCGTGGTGATTCACGCCGCCAACATCCAGGACCGGGACGGGGCCAGACTGGTGCTGGCCAAGCTGCTGGGCCGGTTCCCCAGGCTTCAGGTCATCTGGGACGATGCGGCCTATGCCGGTCGGCTGGTGGCGTGGGCTTGGGAGACTGGAGGATGGTTGCTGAAGGTGGTGCGCCGGAGACCGGACAGCCACCAGTTCGAGGTGCTGCCTCGCAGATGGGTGGTTGAACGGACGCTGGCCTGGCTCAGCCGGTGCCGACGGCTCAGCAAGGACTATGAGGAACTGCCAGAAACCGGTGAGACCTGGGTTCATATAGCGATGGTCCACCTGATGCTCAAAAGGCTCAAGCCAACCTGATTGCACTTTGTCACACACCCTCTAAGCATGATGGGACGCTGGCGACAGGCCGGAACGCAAAGCCCTTCGTGGGAGAGCTGGTTCTCAACTGGAAATGCTTGGGGGTCAGTCTTATTGACAGTCTCGGCGTCCCGGAGTATTCGCTGCTCCTCTGGCCCAGTGATTTCGAGTTGAATGTCGAAGATGGAGCAGTTGAGATAATCGACGCAACAGGACACGTTGTCGCCCGAATGGGGGATGATGTGTGGTTCACTGCCTATGACGTCACTTATAGCCATGCCATGAAACATGGAGGGCTGGCCGAAATAACCCCTGCTTGCTCGGCTCCGTATTGGATGGTGGGAGGGGATTTCACAGATGTCGAGACCCCTTGAAAGGACTCAACTCGGCCAGCTTGGATTGCAACAAATACTCCACTGCTATCGGCAAAGCACTTAGCGATCCTGCAGACAACCCGGCGGAGGCCTCTATGACCGGCAGCACCCGGCCACTGTGCGACTGCCCCGATCCCTGCGCCTGCTACGACGAAGGGTACGCCGCCGGCTGCAGCTGTGAACCATGTCTGGCGACCCGCGCGGTTCGGGACGCGGCGCTCCCCATCGTTTTTACTGGGGAACGCTTCACCTCCAGCCGAGAGGAATCGTTGTAATCCCCACGTGGGCCGGGGAGTTTCCCTTATCCGCGATTTTGGAAAGCGCCCCGGCAAATTCCACCCCAACCAGCTTTGCGCGTCCCTCGTCCGTGGGCTACATTTGCGACATCGCTTTTCAAAGGGCAGTTATATGGCGGTAGTACGGCACGCAGACTCCACCGGGTCTCTGCCTACTCCACCATGAAGGAAGCCGTCGCCTTGGTGTATGCCGCACTCTCCTACCTGACTCGCATGGCTTTTCGGTCGAGTCTATCTGGCGATGTTCCGAACATGGCCAGGGATTTCTCTTGCCCAAGGCGTCCGTTTCCCAGGGAACGTTGCAACAGTTTTTGGAGTAAACCCTTGGGATAATCCAGAGCTTGGTTCACCCCGTAGACCAACGCGGCACGAATAAGGTTCTCGACAATCCATTTGAGTTGCCGATGCCTGGGCCCGCGCTTATGGACCTGCACCGTCCTGGTCATCGCCGGAAACCCGATCGTGAACTTGCCCTACAGTCCCACCTTTGCCCTTGTTGACACCTCCGCAAGTCGGCTCCCTTCTCAGACGATTGCAAAATTCGCCAGCAGGTACATGCGGCGTTGACCCACCTGAGCGTCGAGCCGTAACATCACCAACACCCGCGCAACGCTCATGTATAGAGAGGACACTCATGGCACTTACCGCGGAACTGGGAAAAAAGGTGGAAGCCATCTACCGTGAGCACCTGGAAAAAGAGTTCCCAGCAACAGTGAAATTCGACACCATACGGGTAGAACCGGCCGAAGACAGCGAAGGCCGCGACACCTTCAGGGTCACCGTCGTTTACGACGACGGGAACGAGAGGCCTAACCCCAAGACCAGAGGAACCGTCCTGGCATCCCTGATGGACCCATTGGAGAACCTGGGGCTGCCGCCAGTACTCATCGAGTCCTACGTCCCCCTGTCGGAATATCCGATACTCTTGGACCTCCGGGCCGAACCCCCATGGGGAGTGGATGAAGAATGAACTGGCGCAACCTGATGGACACCGCCAGGCAGATAGTAGGACACACGGAACCCCAACCACGCGGGCGACCAAGACAGGAACTTCTCAAAACGGCCGTCAACAGGGCCTACTACGCTATGTTTCATGCCCTGTGTCAGAACAACGCCGACGCCCTGGTAGGCAGAAGCACCGACGCAACCACCAGGCTCGCCTGGACCAGGACTTATAGATCCCTGGACCACCGCCAAGCGAAGAACAGGCTGACGCGGGCCCGGAGCGAAATTCCGAGCCCGGCACGGAGCTTCGCCGCAACATTCGCCGCACTGCAGGAACAGAGACACGCGGCGGACTACGACCCTCACAGCAGGTTCGCAAGAAGTGAGGTAATAGAACTACTGGACACCGTGGAGACCGTGACAGAATCATTTCTACAGATGCCCAGAAGGGAGCGCAGGGCGGTGGCCGTGCTGGTGCTAATGCAGGAAAGGCCGACAGGCTGAAGACCAGCGGACCGGAAGGGCCACGCACGGCTCAACCTTCACCCCAGGATTTCCGATGGTCAGAACCACCCACGGCGTTGCACGGAAATACCGTTCTTGAGCAAAGCTAATACCCACGATTTTTGCAATCGTCTCCTTCTGTTTAATCTGAGCGTCCACGGCAGCGTCAACACCGAATCCGCGGCAATCCTCTGGCCGCCCTACTCAAAAAACCCTTGACGGCATTGTTGAGATCAAATTATTATTGAGGGGATTTATTGAGGGGCTCGTCAAAGCTGACGGCCGGGGTCCGCACCGGCCCTCTCAAAAACGGCCGTTTGTTGAGCGGAGAAGAACGCCATGCACGTCTGCCTGGCAGCTACCTGCCCCCAGTGCCGCAGCACGACGATGGTGGCCACCAACCAGGACGACGCTTGGGGAAAGGACCACGCCATCAACTGCGGTGTCTGCAGCCGCCGGGTGATCGCGGCAGGACTCACCGGGAAGGGACTGCTGTGGCACGGCTCTATAGACCCGGAGGTGTGGGGCAACAAGCTGTGGGACTTCGCTTCGGAAGGGGTCGATTCCTTCACCATGGCAGAGGGTGACCGCAGACGCGAGGAGAGCAGAGTTGTCGCCGCGGCCGCTGTGGTCCACTACGCCCCGGGAGACTCCCCGCTGTGTGGCCTCGAGGAGAGCCCCGACCCGATGACCCCCGACCCGGAACTGGTGCGGGGATGCGGAGACTGTCTTGAGCTGGTGGCCGAGGACCTGGCCGACCGGAACACATACATGGGCCGCTGCCTCCACTGCAATCGGGAAATCCATGCCCAGGGCGGAGTCGCCTGGCGCCGGGCGGTCCGGAATCCCTGTCCGCACTGCGGCAAACCGGGGTGGTGAAGCGATGATGATCCCCGTCACCTATGGCTACGCGCGGGTCAGCAAGAGCGACCGGGACGACCGGAACCTCGAGACCCAGCTCCGCGAGCTGGCCAACCACGGCATCCGGGGGGAGCTCATCTTTTCCGACGTGATGACCGGGCGTTTGATGTCGCGGCCCGGATGGAACGATCTCCTGGCCCGGGTTCAGCCGAACGACACCATCGTGGTGGTCTGGCTGGACCGCTTCAGCCGCAACTTCGAAGAGGGCGTGAGGATCCAGGCGGACCTCACCAGCCGGAACATCGGCATAGTGGCCATCAAGGAAGGGATCGACACCACCGACGACAGCGCTGCGGCCAAGTACTTCCGCCGGATGATGATGGCCAACGGCGCCTACCAGGCTGATTCCACCAGTGAGCGCATAAAGGTGGGCCAAGAGCGTGCCAAGGCCGAAGGTAGGCCGCCTGGGCGGCCGCCTGCGCTTTCACTTGACCAGGTGAACGAGTGCAGGCGAATGTTCGCGGAGAACCCGTCGGTGAGCCGTGTGGCCAGGATCATGAAGATCTCGTGGAGCACGGCCAACAAGGCAATCTTCGGTGAAAGTTCAGCGCAAGCGGGAATGCAATGACCGACACCGACCGGCCCCTCTGTGACTGTCCCGAGCCCTGCGCCTGCTACGCCGAGGGTTACGCCGCCGGCTCGGGAACGGAGACAGGAAGCGGGACCGCGTTTCCTGAAGGTGGCTTCGAGCGGCTCGGCTTCATGTAGGCCGCTGAAAGCCCTGGGCCGGCGATGCCACACCCGGCATTTTCCGGAGCGGAAGTTGCGCTCCCTGACGCGCCACACGAGACGGGTGTAGCCGGAGGCCCGCCTGGCGGCCCAGGTTCATCCGGCGGAGCAGATGCGGGACTTCCGTGTGCCGCACACGGTGCAGACAGCACGAAGGGCGGGACGTCCGTTCTTCAGGGTCACCTGTTCAACATCCCGTGAGCCTGTCTTGGCCCGGCACTTCAAGCAGTAGATTTCAACAGATTCGGGAGTCGTGGCCATAGTCGAGGGCTCCTGTTCCGAAGGCTGCCAGGATTATAGCCAAAAGAAACCCTCCCGCCGGGTGCGTCTACAGGATCGGCCAGACCGGCCGGTCATTGCGCTCTGAAATTGCCTGAATTTTCCCGGGAGCTGCGGGCCGGCGTGGATGGACTAGCAGCCGTCCGAGAAACAATGTTCCAAACGACAATCGTCTCCAACAAAGTTAATTATTCCGATTACGGTTTTAATAGAGCTAATTAGTTATCAATGAGATTAGACAGTGGCGCTTTTCGTTACCAAAATCTAATCCTCGGACATGCTGCTAGATACAAGGAGCATCAGTTAGGCTTTGTGGGGAGGAGGACGGAAAGGGTATCGTCAAAACCTCACTCCTCCCACGAGGGCTTGGGTCATGGCGAACGCAAAGTGCCGATCCTGCGATCATGTCGCTGACAACGACGCTTACTGCAACTCGTGTGCCGCGGACATCATGGCCAAGGCCCTCAACCCTTCCTCCGGCGGACGGCGAAAGCGTCTCCCCCGGACGGAGCCACACAGACCATTCGCTCCCTCCACTCAAAACAGGCTCTTGCAGTAACCCTGTGCGCACAATATTACCCTGCCCCCCGCCGCGCAGCAGATGGTGCGCCTCAGCAACGCCGTGCGCATTTCCTGTAGTCGATAAACGCCAGCGCATGGCGCCTGTCCGCGATTACGCCGTCAGGACTTACGCTGGTCCTTGGATGAGCTGCACGCCTTCGTAGCCGGTCCGTGGGTTTTACAGACTCTGTCTGACGAAGATGAAGATGAGCACCATACGGCTGTGCCGCTTATTGCACCGGACGGGATTGCCCGCGCTACACCTGATGGAAAATCATGTCTTTCCGCCGCGCTCCCAAGGTGCCACGCAGCAGTAAATCGAACTCTCCTCTCCTGTATGCCGGGCCGTGCCGAATTCACCTAGGGCAAGGACTCCCGCCCGGCTGAGAACAGCGGCCTCGAGCGCGATAGGGCCGACGCGGGTGCCTCCCATCTCCCCAGCAATGCACTCCGAGGGCGGGAACCGTTATGTCGTCTGGGCCTATCTCAGGGATCCCATTGCCGTACGGCTCCCATTGAATTTTGGCGCCAGCGTGAGAATTGCATCGTTACGATTCCTGCTTGAATAATCCACTAATTCGTTGACAATAATTATGTCTCTTGCTAGATTAGGCAAACTATCGTATCAAATAGATATAATATATTACGAAAAAAGAACTGTTGAAGGGCATCGAGACCATTGAGGAGTGCGAGCTGCCCATTGACGTTCAGGCCAGGTCCCTGGGGAAAATGCTCGCAGATCTACAATATCGAGACGCCCAGGAAGATATCAAACGACCGGGGGACCGGGATTCACCGCGCGGACTGGTGACGCGGCCAAGACGAAAGCCGGGAAGCCCTTGAGCCGGAGTCCTCGATGACGCGCCGGGAACCCGATCGCCCTGGAGACACGCACGGTCACGCCGAGCAAAGACTTCGAGGTTTTCGACAGCGGCTCCACCACACGGGAGGCGCTGATCCAGGCATGACTTTATGCAGCGATTTCCTCTACCTGCGAAAAAACGTCTGGGGCTCCCGCTACCCTCTTCACCACTACACATGTCCAGCGTGTGGGAATCCATCGAGACCCTAGCCGGGGCAGACGTGGAGCGGCCGACCATCGCCCGCATGATGGTCGGGAACGCCGGGGAGCAGATCGGCCTGAGTTGATTCGCCCTTAGTTGTAAGGGTACGCTCTCCTGCTGAGCACCAACGCGCTCTGAGAGCCCCGTCTGTCATGGCAAAGCAATCGGACAGGCCGGTCCTTCTTTACTGGAGCGGCCAAGGTTATTTGCCGGAGACGTTGCATAGGGAAAGGAGGACGATATGTCCAGCGAGTCCGGCCATACGGAAAAACTGGGAATCGACGACTGTACTGTGCCGGAGACCAATGTCAGCGTTTACGACGCCCTCTATCGCCGACGCATGGCATGGGACTTCAAGAACCAGCCGGTGCCCAGGGATGCGCTGGCCCGCATGCTAGATACGGCCATCTGGGCGCCTAACCACCGCCTCACAGAGCCGTGGCGATTCTTCATCCTGAAGCAGGGAAGTGCGGCGTTGGAGAAAGTGGCGGGGCTGGCCCGTGACTTCGCCCTGCAGCGGAGCGGCAACGCACAGCGCGCCGAGGCCACCCGGGATTCATTGCTCAAGACCCCGGTGATCATCTACATGTACTCAACTCCCGGGCTTGACGAAGAGGGCACACGGGAGAATTACGCGTCGGTCTGTTGCGCTGCCCACAACATAGCGCTGGCCGGAGTTGCCGAGGGCCTGGCGGTCACGTGGGAAACCGGCGGCCCCACCCGCCACCCGGACCTGGCAAGGACTCTGGGCGCCGAAGAAGATTGGGAGCTGGCGACCATGCTTTCCATCGGATATCCCACGGAGGATCCCCCATCCAAGCGCACCCCGCTATCCAACTTCGTCCAGTGGTTGGAATAGCACCTGCCGACCCGGCACAAATGAGGAGGCGCCATGCCCATAATCAGGACAATCGACCGGAACAAAAGGGAAGATGCAACCTCCCTCGGCCTGGAGTCGTTCAGCATCATTGATGCGGCCCAGGGCAGCGATTCTTTGAAAGTAGGGGAAGTGACCATTGCTGCCAAGTCCCGCGTGCCGCGACACACACACACAAACACGGAAGAGGCGATGGTCCTGTTGGAGGGCAGCCTCGAAGCGTTGGTGGGCAGGGAGCGACTGACCATAGGACCTGGCGACCTGGTGCTGGCGCCCGCCGGCACGGTGCACGGTTTCGTCAACGTCTCCGATTCGCCGGCCCGTTTGTTGTTCGTATTTCCGATTCATGAACCCGACCGGGTGCTGACGACGCCGTCCAACGCCCCGCCCTCGGGGTTCCCGTCGGAGCAGGGCCTTTCCGGCTTCCGGTCTCCCCACGACCGGCCCCTGGAGCGAGAGTCTGAATCTTGACGGGCGTATTGCTATTGAGTAAGGTAACAATAGAAACAAATCTTCCCCAAAAGAGGGCATGTAATGTCGGATTACGATAAAATTATCCGAAACGGTACGATTGTCGATGGCACCGGCGGAATGCCGGCTTTCCGAGGCGATGTAGCCATTAAAGACGGCAAAATCGCCATGATCAGCGGCAGGATCCAGGGATCAGCAAGGGAGGAACTAGACGCCACGGGCTGCATCGTGGCTCCGGGGGCGATCGATCTGCACACCCACTACGATCTCCAGCTCAACTGGGAGCCCTACGCCACCATGTCCGGCTGGCACGGCGTCACGTCGGTAACCATTGGCCAGTGCGGTTTCGGCTTCGCTCCGTGCAAGCCGGAGGACCGGGACGCCGCGATGCGCCTGATGACCAGAATCGAGGCGATCCCCCTTAGGACTATGGAACTGGGCCTGCGCTGGGACTGGGAGACCTTCCCGCAGTGGATGGACAGCCTGGACAGCCACCCCCTGGGCATTAACGTGGGCGCGCTGGTCCCCTTCAACACCCTGCGCATGTACGTGATGGGGCTGGAGGAGTCCCGCACCACGATACGGGCTTCCGACGAAGAGATCCGGCATATGGAGAACCTTCTTCGCGACTCGATGAAAGCAGGCGCCTTCGGCTGGTCGGCGATGAAGACCCTGGCTAACCGCCCCGACGACGGGCGTTTCATCCCCAGCCAGGTGGCCTCCAACGACGAATTCTTGGCTCTGGCCAAGGTGCTGAACGAATTCGGTGTCGGCCACATCGGTTGGACCCGCGGCCCGGCGGAACGGCCCTTGCCGCCCGGTGAACCGGACCTGATTGGCGGCGGAGACCCCGGCGCTGTCGTGGCCGCCGTTACCGGGCAGTCCGCGATCCTGATGGACGCTGTGGAGGGCGACGCTCCGGGCCGGGGCCGGGAAGACTTCCTCATCGAGATGTGCTTGGCCTCCGGCCGGCCGATACAGTGGGGCGCGGTGGCCTTCAACGAGAACGCCCCCGGCCGTTACAGGGAGCAGTTGGCGTTCTTGGAAAGAGCCCGCCAGGAAGGCGCGCCGATGTACGCCCAGACCACGGCCTACTCCCCCTCGCCGGTGTTCGAGCTGGCCGAATACAACGGCTTCGACGCCATGCCCAACTGGATTGACCCGTTCGTCGGCACGCCCGAGGAGCGGATCGCCAAGCTGAACATCCCCGAGAACCGGGACAAGATGCGCCAGGACGTGGGCGCTTATGCCGGTCAGGGCGGCGCCGCCGACGCAGCCTCAGAGTGGTCCAAGATGCGGGTGGTCGAAGTCCGGGAGGACCGCAACCTGCAGTACGAGGGCAAGACCATCGCCGAGCTGGCCGAGATGACGGGCAAGCACCCCATGGACGCCATGCTCGACCTGGCCATTGACGAGGGCCTGCGCACCGAGTTCACCTTCGACTCGGCCCAAGGCACCGACAGGAAGGCGGTATCCGAAATCCTGAACCACCCATACACCCATCCGTGCGTGTCTGACGGTGGCGCCCATACCCGGTATCAGACTCTCGGCTGCTGGCCGGTCAACATGATTGCGGACCGGGTCAGGGACCAGGGTATGATGAGCTTGGAGAAGGCCCACTACAAGATGAGCAGCCTGCCTGCTGCCATCGCCGGTTTCACCGACCGGGGAATCCTGAAGGAAGGTTACGCCGCCGACATCATGGTCTACGATTTGGACAAGCTGGGCCTCCAGTTCGATAGCCCGGTCTATGACACAGACTTCCCGGGAGGGGAACGGCGCATAATCCAGAAGGCCAAGGGAATCCGCTTCACCATCGTCAACGGCGAAGTCACCTTCACCGAGGGCACTGTGTGCACCGGAGCGACCCCTGGGAAGCTGCTGCGCAGCTATGACATGGTAAACCGCTAACCCCACGAGGGTTCGGACTGCTTCCTGGTTGCTTGAGCACGACCAAGCGAAGGACCCCCAAGGGGGTCCTTCGCCGTTACCTGCCGGACAGTCCGGGTGGAAACATTGGGAGGAAATCGATGAATTCAGCAAATCGAGGTAGTAACGGGTAAGCCAGTTCGGAAAATGGTCTGTACTGCTTTTTCACCCACCGGCAAAGGATTCAACAGCGCTGGGCAGAGACCTGGAGTTTCCGCTATCCAGAATTTCATGAAATCTGATGCTCCAGCTTTGCCGGAGCCAACATAACAACTACGGATTACGTTGACGATTCACAGACCGTTGCCGGTATCGCCGGTCTTACAAGGTCTCCACTCCCTGACGCCGGGAAGATCAAACCCGGCCGTGTCTCAAGGATCAACGCCGCCTTGTCGTCCCTTTCGTTCCAGAAGCCGCACCCACCGCACTGCCACTGCCACTGCCGTTCCGGGAGGGTTAAGGGCCTCATGCCTTCATTCGCACTGCGAGCACAGCTTCGATGACGGAAACCAAAGGTCTGCTCTGAGAAGCTCCACTCCGTACCAGAGGCACTTGCACGTCAACTTCTACAGAAAGCCGGGCATCCCGGCATGAGCAAGGGCCCGCGCCAGCCTACGGTTCCTCCTCATCCCCGATACATTCAGGTCCTCCACCACCACCCGGCCCGCCAGCTTGGCTATCGCCGTCGTGGCCTTGTGATGATGGCCATTCCTGATGTTCACAACCCGGGCATGAAGTCTGCGCCTCACGGTATACAACCGCTCCCGGCGCTTACTGGGTTCTCTTATACCATGGAAGTTCCAGGAACTGGCAATGGCCCTGTCCACCCGACGCAGTCGTGCCAAGGCAGGCCGCAACGCCCTTGGGTCCCCAGTTCACACTTCCGACGTGAGCGTTACTCGGGGCGGACTAACGCCCACAGTCGCCCTTCCTCAATATCCACGCGGACAGCCCTCAGGCGGACATAAGGCTGGTTTACACACACACCTTCATCCTTGTCAAACTGCCATCCGTGGCCGTCGCAGGTGAACACTTCCTCACCTTCGTCCTGTATCTCACCACCTTGATGTGGGCAAATGACGGATAGCAATTTGTAGCCATCACTGCCCTTGGCCAGGAAGAATTTGGCATCACCCACCACGACCGGAAAGGGAAGACTTGGGAGTGACGACTCTTCACCCAAGTCCACCTTGATTCTCCTCGGGCGCCCAAGGGCGTTGAGTGGTCGGGAGGACATGGCTGCTCCTGCCCGCATTTAGTGGGAATGAAGGAGTTGACTGCTGCGAGCATAGCAAAAGCCTCCGGCTCCATCAATGAGCCAATACACTGCTTCGGCCTCGTACACGATGAATCATGCCGCCCGCGGCAGCAAAATCTGAGAATCATCCGATCTACCAAGGTATGCGTTCCGTTCATCACCGCATCGGCGTTGTTTCTGGAGCACCAGACGTTCCATTTCGACGCGGGGCAACACGTCCACGGGGGCGGATGTCCCGCGTCAACTATTTTTGCCGGCAAGACTAATTGTCGTTGATCACCAGGAAGCAGGCAAAGGGGCTGACCAGCGAGGCTCTGTCCGAGGATACGTACACGTTTATGGCGTGCACTCTGTGGGCGTCTATCCCCGAGCTGAGCAGCACGAACACGGCCCCGGCAAAGGGGGAAACAAGCTGGCCATCCCTCGAGCTTCTCTGAACTTTCCTGAATTCTCCCGGGAGCTACGGACCAGCGTGGGTGAACTAGATAACCCTGTCTCCCCGCCTTGGCGTGGACTCGCTGTCCGGCTCACCTGCCGCCCCGGGCAGCGGGGTCAACATCACGCGCCAATGGGGAGTTTCCTTGGACGCCTCGACCAAGAGTTCCCCCAGCGGGACATCGATGTCAATATCGTCGAATTCGAAGTTGAAGGCGGCCCTCACGTGGGCCGAGCAGACGAGGCCCCCCGTGGCGTGGTTCTCCCGTCCCACCCGCCTCAGTTCATCGCGTTCGGCGAGGGTCATCTTCTGCTGGTAGTGGCAGCCAGCGATGGCGCATTTGTGCGAGACTTTTCTGGGCATTTCCCCAATATTACAACGACTGCTCAGGGAGGGGGTTTCGGGCATGCGTGCAGGGTGAAGGACTGACGTGGCGTCACGGCCGAGGGACTGGGCTACGCCGCATCTGATGCACCTGCATCGGAACGGAGCAAGAAGATAGAATCAGTCTTGGTTGGGGTGGGAAATAAGAGCTGGAATTTCGGTGACCTTCTCTGGTGAGGCAACAGGACCGGCAAGACTTATTGTCGTTGATCAGTACGATTATCGCGCCTGTGAAGGCAAGGCCCGTGGGTAGTTTCCGGGCCTCCTTGGAGTTCTCAGGGCAAAGGCCAGACCAGCTTGTCCGTCAGGGATCTGAGGGATCTGCTGGGAGGGATCAGCGTACAATTGTACGCACAGGGTTACTGGAACAGCCTGTGTTGAGTGGAGGAAGAGGAGGGCCTGGGCCGCTCCGGCCGGGGGAGCCTCTTTCGGCGTCCGCCGGAGAAGGGGTTGAGGGCCCGGCCATGATGTCCGCGGCGCACGAACTGCAGTAAGCGCCGGCGTCAGCGGCATGATCGCAGGACCTGCATTTTGCGTTCGCAATGACCGAAGCCCTCGTTGGAGGAGTGAGGAGTTTTCGATACCCTTTCCGTCCTTCTCCCCACAAGGCCTGACTGTCAGTAATTCCACGTACAACGCCGGTTCGCACAACCGGTCTTCTGACCGCCGAACGTAACCCGGGGGACAAAACGGGCCCCGTCTGCCGCACCGTGGCAAGACCGGCTCCCCCACCAGGGCCGTGAGATACTCGGCGACGTCTACCGGTGCAGCCGGCTGCCAGAGGACGCCGGCATCGCCGCCTGGGCCACGAACTGACGCCACTGCCCCGAGTAGGCCTTTGGGGTCGCATCCGACCGGCCGGCCGAGACGGCACCGGTGGCGACCGGGGAGAGGATCTTCGGCCCCGGCTCAGAGGAAACCGCCTGCGGGGTCAGCCCAGGGCGGATCGGCGGGGGACTCCGGGCGGAGCGGGTCTAGGTCGAGCAGGGAGAATTGCCTCGGCGAAACGGCCTGCGCCATGGTCTGAGCCTCCGAGTACCCGGCTCGGAAATGTTCGATAACTATTCCCGCGCCTGCGGAGGAACCGCCCGCCGAGGCAGAGCTGTACGGCATTGTCACGGTCTACCCCCGCGCCTGTGGGGAAACCAGTGACTGCCTGATTCAACAGTGCAGCAACAACAAAGTCTGACACTCCTAACCCCGAATCCACCGATGGACGGCGCGAGGGTAGTGGAAGGGGGTGAGGGAGTTACAGGCGCGATGATCCGGGCTCGATTCGGGTAGACGGGAGGTAGGCGGGCGGTCCCCGCAAGCGCTTTTGGGTCGACGATGGCGGCCTGCAGTGGCTGTAGCGAGCGAGATGGCAGGATAGGACGCGGCAGGAGACCCTCGCGGACCGGGATGGCGCGAGTTGGCAGGGACGTTCAGTTGGCCGGAGGACGGGTCAGTGGCAGAAGGGCGCTGTCAGGCTGGGAGTGGAATGGCTCGGAGCCGTGCCAGGGCACGATCGAACTGGGCTTCCCAAGGCCGGCGCCGGGGAAGATGCAGGGTGAGGCGACGCGCCGAACGGGTGAGCCGTCCCGCCGGGGCAAAGAACCGCCGCCGAAGGGTCTTGGTGGTCACCACCTGCTCGCCCAGACCGATTCGTGCTGTCCAGCGGGCCAGGTTGTGGGCCATCACCTGCACCGCCAGCCAGGCGGCGTTGGCGGCGAAGCGGCCCGAGGGGAGATGGTTCAGCCCCACGCCGTACTTGAGGTCTCGGATGGCGTTCTCGATCTCGGCGTGGCGGCGATGGTCGGCCTCCAGTTCGAGCATCTCCCCATCGCGGTCGGTGATGAAGCCGTGATAGCTGTAGGAGGCGAAGAGGGCCAGCTGGGAACCGGGTGTGGGCTTGACCCGCCGGACGATGAGCCGCACCGGCGCGGCGTCGGGCTCACTCTCAAAGGGAGTGTAGGTGGTCTCGGCCACATCGGCGGCGCCGTCCATCCAGTAGGGGATGGGCGTCCAGTCCGCCTCGGGTATGGTCTCGATGATATTGCACAGGCTTTTGTGTTGGCGGATGGTGATGGAGAAGCGGACATCCATCTTGCGGCAGACGGATACCACGCCATGAGTGTAGAAGCCGTTGTCGGCCCGCACCGTGAGTTGTCCCGTGCCCCCGGCGTAGCGCACCCGTCCCACCGTCTCACGCAGGAAGTGGCCGGCGCCGCGGGCGGTGTTGGCCCGGCCCTCGCGCAGACCGGACATCAGCACGTCCCCGGTGCCGGTGGCAACGGCCAGCAACGGGTGATAGCCCCGTTTGCCGGTATAGCCGTGGTGGCGTGCGCCCTCCTTGTCCATTCCGTAAGTCTCGCAGATGGTGGAATCGAGGTCGACGGTCAACGGCGCGTCGCCGGGTCCGGCCCCGGCGGCCCAGGCACGGGCCAGCAGCTCCCGGCTCACCCGATCCAACTGGCGGACGTGGCCCCAGAGAAAGCTGCGCAGGAAAGTGCCCAGGGTGGATGACACCTTGACCATGCAGTCGAGAACACCGGCCGTCCCACCGGAGCGCAGCGCATCGGCGTCGTCGATGCAATCGCCGCCCGCTAGGGCGGAGGCCACCAGCGTCATTATCTTGTCGCCGGTGTTGGCCCGGCCCGGCGCATCGCCCAGGTCCAGGCGCTGCTGTACCAGTTGGGAAAGACCGAGGTGCAGGGCCAAGGTGGCTGGGAGGAGCAGGCCGGCATTGTCCACCAGGCGGTGATCGTCAAAGGCTACTTGGATGCGGTCGAGGTAGTTGCGTGGTAGCAACTATTGGGTGCTCCTTTTCTGGGGTCGGGTTGCTGTTACAAAACCATTATCCCGGATTCAGAGGAGCACCCTTTTGTTTCTTCAGAAGGCCTCTCACACGCGCCCGTTCGGTGGATTGGGGCTAACGTGAGCCCTCCACCTGGACCGTAACGATGTCCAGGCCATGATATTTCCGGTGGCGTACTGAGGAGGCATAGTGCCGCAGCAGGCGGTAGGAAATCTCGTGTTCCTCCGGGATTTCAGACTGTTCGCCCATGCAGGCCAAGCGGTCCTCCAGGTTCTCGCCTTCCAGGGAAGACAGGAATTCAAGCTCCACGGTGCGGGCAGCAGGACGGGCAATGACGGTCAGGCGTCGCGGTCCATTTCCGGCTTCGCCCTCACCGTCTTGGAAGAGGCTGGATAGCGCTTCCTCCCCGACGAATCGCAGCCGGCCTGCCGAGGCCTCGCTCCAGCCCGCACGGCCGGCGACCCGTTGCAGAAACTCGTCAATGTCAGGGAGGGCGGAGATATTCAGTTCAGTCTCCAAGCGCAGGCTGCGGGGAGTAGTGAGGTTCATTATCACAGTCATCCCGATTGCGGAAAAGGTCCCTGCAGCCAGTCCGTTGCCCAGTAGAGTGCCCCATACTTCATTGGTCACGTCGGAAAAGAGGTCCTGGCTCTGGAAACCGACTCCCAGGGCGAATGACACCGCCACCACGATGGCCCCGCGGTAGTCGAGGCCGTCCTGCAGGATGGTCCGGGCGCCCTCAACGAAGAGCATTCCCATGACCGTCATCAGGTATACCCCCATAACCGGACTGGGGATCGCCAAGAGCAGGGCGGCCACCTTGGGCAGGAACGCCATCCCTATGAGTATGGCCCCCACGGCGTAACCGACGTGGCACGATGCCACCCCGGTCAGCGTGACGAGGGTCACGGTGTTGGCCTCATGGGTTGCCGGGGGCGGAACTCCGGCTACCCCGGCCAGCAGCGTACCGGCCCCCACGACGTTAACGGCGCCCTGTACCCGGCGAAAGTCGGTCACGCGCTCACGGCGCCACGAGGCCCGCTGGACGACTATGCTGCCGCCCACGACCTTGAGGGCGTTGACCAGGGACATCAGGAGGAACAGGGGCAGGATGGCCCAGAACTCTGCGCCGGGCGTGAGGTCTAAGCCCGGCCATCCGCCGGTGGGAACGCCGATCCAGGGGGCGTCAATTACCCCTTGCACATCGTACATACCGAATCCCGCGCCAACGGTACAGCCGGCCGCGATTCCCAGAAGGGGAGACCACATCCGCCATTTTCCTGTGGCTAGCAAACCAAGGGGCACGCTTACTGCCAGCACTGCCCCAGCGACCAGCAGTCCGGCTCCTGCCGGTACATCATTGGGAACGTCGGCCACCCTGTCGAAGGCTATGGGTATGGTGACGGCCGCGACTAGCAGTAATACGGTGCCGGATACCACCGGTGTGAAAATCCGGCGCAGCAATGGCAGCCAGGCGGACAGGAAGAACTGCAGCAGTGAGGAGGCTATCACCAGGCTCGCCATCAAAGCACCGCCGCCCTGGGCCAGCGCTATCCGGGACACTGGAATATAGGTGGCTACCGTGTTGGTGAAAAGCATGTGCCCCCCACCAAACCGCAAGAAGGTGGTTGCCTGCAGCGCGGTGCTCGCCCCGTTCACAATTAGGGCAGCGAAGACCGCCCAGGCCAGGTACTCCTCGCCGTAACTGTCCCCGCTCAGGGTGATCGACACCAACAATGCGGTTGAGATGAGCATTATCATGGCCCCCTGGAATCCGACGGCCAAGGATACCAGGGGAGGACAGCGCTCATCGGGCTCATAGAGTATGTTCTCGTTGGTTGACACAGCGGTTTCTCTACTAGTACTACAGTCTCACTTTAGGCAGGCGGCGGTTGTAGTGGCATTGTCGGGATCTGGCTTGGTGGCGTCTCCTCCACCACGACCAATACAGTATCAAATCAGGCGGCTGTCTTTCCGTCCATACGAGACGGGTGAGTAGTCGGCGCACCTCCGGTACAGTTATGGGAATCAGCTCTTCATCGGGACCGTAGTGGCCCCTTTTCCCCCTGCTCCAGTGCCTGATGTCTGATTACCGTCAGATAGGCATGGGCCAGCATGGCCAGCGTTATGTGCCGGTACCAGCCATCCCAACGACGGACCTCGTACTCGCCCAGCCCTACCTCTCCCTTGGCCTCCTCAAAGCATTCCTCGATGGCCCAACGGGTTCCGGCCACCCTGGCCAGATCCGCCAAGGTTGTTCCCGCTGGGCCAAAGCACACGTAGTAAGCCAACTCTGTAGGTTTGGCAATGCTGCGGCGGGCCAAGAGCCAGTAGCCTTTGGCCGACTCCTGTAGAGGTCGTATCTTCACCGTGGTCCAGTCGTAGACCCTGGGTCCCTTGGCACCGTCGCCCGTGCTGATCGTGCTCCAACCAGCTACGTCAACTTGCGACACGAGACTGTCAGCCCGAATCTGACGGGGTCCCTTCTCGTCGAAGCCCAGAGCTTCTCGGTGCTCTTGATTGCCAGCACGTGAGGAACGTCCAATCGCTCCAGCCACAGTCGCAGCTTGCGATCATTGCCGTAGACTTCATCCCCGGCAACCCAAGCGAAGGATACTCCCGATTCCACCGCCCGCTGCAGCATCAGTTGCGCCAGTTGGCCCTTGGTGTGAAAGCTGACGCCCTCCGGCACCCCAGCCTCCTGACGCCGATCCCAGTTCTCCGCCCACACTTGGGGCAGGTACAATTCCCGGTCCAGCAAGGTTCTGGCACTGGCACTGGCATAGGCCAGGAATACTCCAACCTGACAGTTTTTGATCCGGCCTGCTGTCCCGCTGTACTGCCGCTGTACCCCAACCGACTTGTCTCCTTTCTTGAGGAATCCAGTTTCGTCCACCACCAACACTGCGTCAGCGTCGGCCAGATGCTCCACGACGTAGCTTTTCAAGTCATCACGAACCAGGTCCGCGTCCCAGCGGTACTGGGACAATAGGCGCTGCATGCCGGCGGGAGTGGCGTCGCCAACGTGCTCCGCCAGTTGCCAGCCGTTCTTACGCTCCACTGGACTGAGCAGACCACGCAGATAGTCCAGAACCCGCCGGCGCGGCTCCGGCCGTCGAAACCTTTCCGCGATGCACTGGTGCATCCCCTCTATGCCATCGGCCCACCGTTCCACCTCCGCCACCTCGTTTCTTCCAACAACCACCGCCACACCTCATCAACAAAGAACCGGCTCGATTCTATCTGTTTTGGGGTGTGTGGTCTTGAATGCTCACACCCCTTATGGTGTTCGGCACTTAGCCATTGATATCCTCGATGAAAATCATTTCCGCCATGGGTACAATTACTTCATAGCCACGTGGTGTGGGGAGTGGCCCTTTTTGGAAGTGATTCTCACTTTGAGTGACCGACAATGGAACCTCATCGAACCGATTTTGCCCGGAGGACCGGGTAAGCCGGGCAGGAACGGCAACGACAACCGCATGTCGTTGGAGGGGATGATCTGGATTTGCAGAACTGGTGCTCCTTGGCGAGACTTGCCGGAAGTGTTTGGTAAGTGGGACACCGTGTATCGGCGATTCCGGCGTTGGGTCGCCACCGGTGTCTTTGACTCCATCTTCGACGAGATCGGGGATGAGCTGCATTTGCTATCGGCCATTAGGGACGGAAAGCCAACCGCCTCATTTGACCCTGGCCTCACCTCCTCGTTGCCACTACAACCGCCGCCTGCCTAAAGTGAGACTGTAGTACTAGTCCGCAGCTGCGGCTGTTGTAGCCGCCGGGAGTTGACACCCTCAGGTTCAACCCTCCGGCCTTTCCGAAAAACCCTTATCACTACTTCCTTATCACTACCTGGTGAAGCACTGCCAGACCTGAGCGGGATGCCACGCTGGAGCTGGAGGTGTTCGGCAACCAGCAAAGTGTCAAGGGTAGGTGTACGTCAAATCGCAACGACCAGCCAACCCTGCTGCGGCTCACCGGCATTTTGGTTTCCGATTGGTACTGGTCGACCGACCGGATCAGGCTGGCTTATCCGTCTGGGAGCGCATCCCGGTTTTGCGACGCTGATCCGGCAGAGGCAAACTTCCGTGCAGCTTGCGCCATTTCCCGCAGCCTTAGCTCCACCAGGTAATGCACGGTTCCTTCAGGGTACTCCCCATCTTCCTGCTTTACTCCCGCGGGAACTCCCGTCAGAGTCTCGATGCCTTCGTCCACCGAGGCAATAGCGTACACTTGGAACTGCCCCGCTTT
The DNA here is from genome assembly GCA_965216065.1 of Dehalococcoidia bacterium. Taxonomy (GTDB): domain Bacteria; phylum Chloroflexota; class Dehalococcoidia; order Lucifugimonadales; family UBA3495; genus VXOI01. Next base: position 362,859 of record CBDCFB010000001.1, on the reverse strand, counting down.
CACCGCCTCCACCACTTCATCGTTCAGGTTGATGTGTTTCAGGTTGTCGCGCGGCACCATCACACCCTGCCTGCCCGTCAGCCCTTGGGCTTTACAAACCTCGTAAAACCCCTCGATTTTCTGAGTGGCGCCGCCAATGGCCTGGACGTCCCCATTCTGGTTCACGGAGCCGGTGACGCCGATTCCCTGGGCCAAGGGGAGCCTGGATATAGCGGACAGCAGGGCGTAGAGTTCCGTGGAAGATGCGCTGTCGCCGTCCACCTCGCTGTAGCTCTGCTCAAAGCTGATGCTGGCGTTCAGCGACAGAGGTTTGTCCAGGCCATACTTGCCGCGCAAATAACCCGTGAGCGCCAGAAAGCCTTTGTCGTGGATCCGGCCGCTCAGCTTGGTCTCCCGCTCCACGTTCACCAGTTGACCCTGGCCCAGGGACACGCGCGCCGTAATGCGGCTGGGCTTGCCGAAGCTGGACTCTCGAGAGGCCAGAATCGCCAGGCCGTTGACTTGGCCCACATTTTCACCATCGGTGGAAATTCGTATGGTGCCGTCCTCGATCAGTTCCTGGATGCGATCCTCCATCAAACTGGCCCGGAAGCGGCGTTGCTCAATGGCCTTCGTGACATGGGCGTCCGTCACAAGGCTGTCCTGGGCTGAGGTAGCCCAGTATTTGGCCTCGGTGATGATGTCCGACACTTCCAGAAACCGCGTGGTCAGCTTCTCTTGGTGCTCGGCCAGCCGGCTCGAGTATTCAATGATGCTCGCCACCGCTGATTTGTCGAAGGACCTGCCGTGTTCTCTCTGGCAGCGTGCCGCCACAAAGCTAGCGTACTTGACGATGTTCTCCGGCGTCCGGTCCATCTGGGTATCGAATTGAGCGATCACCTTGAAAAAGCGGCCAAAGTCCTCGTCAACCGTTTGCAGCATGGCCAAGACATCGGGAGTGCCAATAACAATGACCTTGGCGTTCACCGGGATGGGCTTGGGGCGCAGCGTGGCGGACGGCACCTGGCTTAACTGATCACCCATGTTTTCAATTCGTGTTTCGCCGCTTTGGAGCGTTCTCTTCAGGGTCTGCCAGGCCAGGGGGCTGGCCAGCAGGTCCCGCGCTTGCAGGATGAGATACCCGCCGTTGGCTTGATGGATGGCGCCTGCCTTGACCATGGTGTGGTTGGTGTTCAGAGTGCCCATCCTTGCCACGTAGTCGATGCGGCCGAACAGGTTGTAGTAGGTGGGGTTGTTCTCAAAAACGACGGGAGCGCTTTCACAGCTGGTGTTGTCCACCAGGTCATTGACCTGGTAGCGAACAAAGGCCTCCTGGTCCGTCGCTGGGCTCGTGGACGAACCGGACGATGTTTCCGACGGCTTGAGTAAGTCCAGGTTCTCCACCAAGTCCTCCTGCACCCGCTCCAGGTGGGCTGCCACTTCGGGAAACGCGCCATACTTCTGCTGGAGCTCGTCAACGATGGGCGTAAGGGTGAAGCGGACTATCTCCGTGTCCACTTCCCTGGCCTCTTCCGCCGCGGCTTTGCCCAACTGGCGAATGTCGGCCAGCGTCCGGCTGATCGACTGCTGCAACTCCTCGGCACGCTGTTGGAACTGCACCCGTTCCGTTTCGGGCAGCGCGGCGTAAGCCTCCGGGGTCAGGGGTTGACCATCCCGCATAGGCACCGGGGTTATGCCGGCGGGCGACGAGCCCAGGAAATACCCGGCCTCCGCCGCGGCTTTGTTCATGGCCGTCATCGCGTCCTGACGCCGGGCTCGAAGGTCCTGCACGGCGGTTTCCATCCGCTGCGTATAGTCATCGCTCTCAAATACTCCAGGCACTTCACGGCGGATCGTATCCACCATTTCCTGCATGTCGGCGGCCAATTCGCGCATCCACCCGCAGGGCAGAGTGATGGGCACCGGCTGGGACGGGTCCTGGAAGTTGTGAACGTAGCCCCAGTCCGGGGGGATGGGCTTGTGGATTGACAGTAGTTCCAGGTGACCTCGCAGCGCGGTGCTGCGGCCCGAGCCGGGCGGTCCGGAGATGAAGAGGTTGAAGCCGGGTTCCGTTATGTCCAGCGCCAGTTCAAGAGCGCTCAGTGCCCGCTCCTGGCCGATCATCCCCTCCAGGGGAGGGACTTCGTCGGTGGTCGAAAATCCCAAGCTGTCCGGGTCGCACCGGTAGCGCAATTGATCTGCCGGAACCGCCAAGTTTGCGGTTTTCATGAGCATCCCCTCCCAGCCTAATATTTGGTTAACAAGACCGGCGACCGTAACGGGATATTACCATTTACGGTATTCAGCACGGGGATAGCCAGGCAGTTGGGCGTGAACTGAATCAGCGGGCGGAGATCCCCCAACGGTGTCCATGGCTTCGTCTTCGGCAGCGCTGGCGACGCTCATAACTCGATTCACCGTTGCGGTGGCTGTTGCTCAACGCCCACCTCGCCAATGAGTTGGAGTTCGACCTCGTGGTTGTGCTGGACGGCGCTTGGGGCCGGGTCGGGCCTGACGGGGACGGCAGCCTCCGAGCGGGCGAAGACCACAGCCCCGCAGCACCAGGACCAGGGCGATGTCCACCATAGCCCGGCGATACCGCTCCCTGGGTGACCGGGCCGTTGCCATGATGGCATCAATTGCGTCATCCAGCAGCGCCGGTGGTCCAGGCGTGGAGACCGCGGTTCGCACAACCGGTCTTCTGACCGCCGGACGTAACCCGGGGGCAGAACGGGCCCCGCCTGCCAACCGTTGACGACCGAAGGCCACAACGTTACTCCCAAAGGGTAATCACCCCCCGTTCGCTGGACTGTGGCTTGGGCCCTGTCTCCCGGGCGGGTGTTTTTGCTTGAATGTCCACCACGCCCCGCCGGGCAGCCCGCCCCGGGCCCTCCATGCGCCGGCGACCCCGCTCCCTGGGCAACTGAGCCGTCGTACAAGCCAGGCTGAGCCGGGAGGGCCAGAAGACCACGGCAGAAACGGCAAAGACCGGATAGTAGGCCGGGAAGATGAAACGCCGGAATCCGCCACCCATGCCGATGCCCGTGGTGGCCGGGGTAATGTCCGCAGCACCCATGAGGAACATCCAGCGCCACGAGCGGGCCTGTTGGTCAGTAGCCGGTGGTGCACCAGGCCGTTGAGCCCCCCGGCAGCACGGACAGGGGCAGGAATCAGGTGTCTCCGGGATACCAGAGGCTTGGCTCCAAGACACGGGCCAGCCAGACGAACCAGCGACCCCGGACGGAGACCCTCGCCGTATACGGGACCACGTCCGGGTCGGTCAGGGCCAGGCGCAACCCACTGCCGAATGGTACCCACGCCGGCCCTCAGCAAGCCCAGGCTCCCGGTCCCGAGTCGCCATCTGGGATGCGCTCTGACATTACAGACCGTATGCCTCCGCCTCCAGCCGCGCAATCCCGCGGCGTCCACCACGTTCAGCGGCTACCCGAGCACACTGCATCAATCGGACCAGGAAAAGTGATCGCTCAACAGTGAGCAAAAGAGAAAGGCCAATTTGTCCCTTTTCACCTAGCGAAACACCGAAGGAGAGTGCAAGACTTCAGGAAGCCACGCCCTTTGGCGAGGTCGCCTGTGTTTGGCATGGAACACACGCAGAAATCCCACGAATGAGATGGGAGACAGGGTAGCCAGATCTAAATCCGCTCTCGGTCTGAGAACTCTAGCAGCGTGTCCTGGGGCCTCAGGATGGAAATCCCAGTCAGGCCATGGTCCAAGCAGCCGGACCAAGTTGGGCAGACAGGGAGCGGACAGAAATCGGGACACCCTGGCAGTGCTGAGGAGAGTGGGACGTGGCGACCTGAGCCATGAACGATACCAGCGGCTGGGATCCGCCGTATGGTCGCTGACGACTATGCGGCGATGGACCGCGAAATCGGCAGGCTCATTCGTGGCCATGCCCCGCTGAACCCGTGACGCCGGACCTGTCCGGCACGGAGCAGAGCGGAGGAGAGATATGACGGCCAATGAGGAGTTGGCAGAGAAAGTTGAAGTCCTTTGCAGGGAGAGCCTTCAGCGGGAATTCGGAGACTCCATCATATTCGGACCCATCATCGCCGGGCCGGTCGAACGCGTCGAGGGAAGAGCCACCGTCACAGTGACCATCCTGTTCGAAGGCGATGGCCGGGATCTGGACGCCGTGAGAGCCGCGGCAACCCTGGACGCCGCCGTGAGGCCGCTGCTGGAACTGGGACTCCAGGCGCTGCCGGAGTGGTCCTTCGTCCCGGAACACGAGCATTCGCCCCGCGGGAGGATGCCGGAGGAAGCACCGTAGCGGGGACTGTGCACGGAATCCAGCGGGCGGTTCCATGTACCGTGTGGAGCAGGCCATCACGCAGGTACGGAACCTGTCGGCACCGGACAGGCGCCTGGTTCCCCGCTTTCTGCTCTGCCGGTGCGGATGGAGATAGAGAACCCGGTGTCCCCCGGGCTACCCGGTTCCCCAGCTGCCGCTCCGAATCCACCGGTCCTCATATCCCGTCTCACCGGGAGGGTTGCGATGTCCGCAGTCCTGAATGCACCGGCCCGTTCCGCTGGAGTTCGACCGGTTCCTTTCAGTCCGGCGGGCACATCTCCGGGAGACTGTGAATATGAGCATCAATTGACCCGGCCCTTGCCAATGACTCCCGGAGGCCCTTCGCAACTGCCGGTCAGACCCGCTGCTTCAACAGGCCGTTCCTCTCCAGGAAATCAAGCATGGCGCTGATGCAGACAGCCGGGTATTCCAGCGGAAGAAAGTGGCTGGAATCCGGTATGAAGTCGTAGTTGATCTGGATCATCGTACCGAGGTCCGAGGCTGGCATGAACGAGAATGGTGTGGTTGGGTCGCTTCCGATCACCTGCACAGGGCAGTTCCCCACATCATAGGTCTCGGGACGCCAGGCGAAGATATACTCGTAAATCTGGGCTTCGTACCCAGGTGGGCAACAAAGCTCGAAGCCCGCAGGAGTCGACCGGAGCGTTGTCCGGGCAATCAGGTCGGGGACCTCGGGCAGAACCAATTGAAAAGACTTGGAGCGCCTGATGTTATCGGCGAACTCGGCCCTGCTGTCGAAGTGCGCCTGCCGGTTTCTGGCCCCTTCCGCCATGCTATCGCCCAGTTTCCAGAGGTAACTTTCGGGGTGCGCCAGGTGGCTGACAGGAGGGTCGAAGAGCACAAGGGCGGCGAACCCGTCGGCCTCCTCCTGATGCAGCAGGGACACCACGGCCGACAGGGAATGGAACACACCGATGAGGGGTTTTGGGCCGAACCGGGTGCCTATACTCTCGACAATGAGTCTGCTGTCCCGCACGAAGTTGGGAATGTTGTGGTGCAGCCGGTCGCCGACAGGGTTCCATCCGTGATTCCGTATGTCGTAGATGAAGAGGTCGAACCGGCCCGTCAGCCCGGACCACAGCGGGTGATAGAGGTCCGCGGCCAGGCCGTTGCCGTGGCTGAAGAGAATGCGCGGACCGTCGGGGTTTCCGTGTCGTCGCACGACGATCACCTCGCCGTCGTGCATGGTGAGTGTCATGGTTGCGGAGGGCGACGGAATGCCAATCATAACCCTCTCCATTTCACCGCTGGCCGAAATGTCGGATGCCGCGCGCCCATCCTGCGGCAGACCTGGGATACAGGGGTGCACTCCTCCGCCTGGCGCGGGCCCAAGTCAGCCCGCTCCTGGGTGAACCGGGGTTCTCTCATCGAAACGGTCCTCCAGGTTTCACGCTTAGGATCACCCCATAGAACTCGCATTCCGGCTGGTCCGGGATTCGGTGAGCGGGTCACATCGGCCGTGGTCATCCGGTAGCCGACACCCGGCCCGGCGAAGAAGCAGGCGGGGTTGTGCGCTCCTCGCCCAGCCTGCGGCGGAGCCGCCCCGGGTGAGTGCGAAGTCCCCGCAGACCGCTGGCTCATTGGGCCCCCGGATCCCTAACGGCGGCCGGCGCGGGTCATTGGCCCTCCGGCACCGGCTGGCGCTGTTCAGGGCCCGCCGCGACCTCATCCAGCAGGCCGCCCCGCACGGCCCAGACCACGAGTTCCTGCTTCGTCCCGATGCCCAGCTTGTCCTGTATGCGGTAGAGGGTGTTCCGGACGGTCACGGTGCTGTTGCCCCTCTCCTCGGCGATCTCGACATAGGACCTGCCGCTGGCGAACAGCGTCAGTGTCTCCCGCTCCAGCGCCGTCAGCTTGTGCCGCTTCTGACGGGAGGCGAGACCGCGCTCCCCGCGGATCATTGCGAAGACCTGCCTCACCGACTCCTCGGGAATTCGCAGCCGGCCCTCGGCCACGTCCACAACGGCCCCCACCAGCTCCTCCGGCCGCGAGTACTTCTGAAGGTAGCCCGTCGCGCCGGCGGCGATGGCCTCGATCACCGCATCCTCCTCGGTCGAGGCCGTCAGCATCATGACCCGCGTGCCGGGCAGGAGCTCCATGATCTCCCGGCAGGCATCGATGCCGTCCTTGCGCGGCATCATCACGTCCATGACGACGACCTCCGGCTTCAGCTCCCCGGCGGTAATGACCGCCTCCTCTCCATCGCCGGCCTGTCCCACCACCTCGAGGCGGCCCGATGCCTCCAGCACCTCCGTCAGGCCACTCCTCATTACGGGATGGTCATCCACCACCAACACCCTGATCCGGCCTGCTGACGACATACTGTGCTCCTCCTTCATTCGCCTCCCGCTGCATCCGCTTCCCGTGGAACCGTCTCCCGGGGAACCGCCTGCCGGGGAACCAGGCAGGTGATGGTCGTCCCTCCTCCCCTGACGCTCTCCACCAGGAGCGTTCCGCCCATTCGCTCAGCGTCCGACCGCATCCCGCTGAAGCCCCGGCCGAGTGCGGCATAGCCGTCGGGAAGACCCACCCCGTCGTCCGAGACGGAGAGCGTGGTCCGGCCGGCCTCGAAGCACAGGGCGATCTCGACCCTGCCGGGCCGGGCGTGCAGGAAGGCGTTGGTCAGGGCGTTGTGGGCGATGGAGAAGAGGCGGGTCCGGGTTTCCGTGGCCAGAGGGGGCTCGGTCCCCGACTGAGACATCCCGGCGGGGACGCTCGTGATCTTCTCAAATGTGGCGCAGTGCGACCACAGGACCCGTCCCAGGTCCCGGCCCTCCAGGATGTGGCCCGCGTCGATGGGCCCCCGCACCTCCCACATGGCCGAGTTTGACAGCGCGTAGGTCGCGTCCAGAACGGACACGAGATCCTCGTTGGAATCGCCGGCCAGTTCCCGGGCCCGGTGAATCCCCAGGCCGATCATGTAGGCGGTCTGAGCGGTGGTGTCGTGGATCGTCTGGGAGAGCTCGATGCGTTCCCGCCGCAGCTCCCGCTCCCTGGACACCGAGGTCCGCCACCTGATGCGTTCGAACCGGGCGATGAAACCGATGCCCAGCACGATGGTATACATCATCACCAGCCTGGCCAGCAGTACCTTGTCGTTGCCCGCGTCCAGGTCGATACCGGAGCCCACGCTCAGGCACACTACGGCGTAGGCAACAGCGACCGCCGTGGTCCAGGCCAGGCTGAGCCAGAAGGACGAGAAGACCACGGCAAAAACGGCGAGGGTCGGATAGTAGGCCAGGAATATGAAGCTCCTGAACCCGCCGCCAATGACGACGCCGGCGGTGACCAGGGCAATGTCCGCGGCGCAGAGGAGGAGCATCCAGTGCCAGGTCACAGGCCTGTTCGTCAGGAGCCGGAGGTGCACCAGGCCGTTGACCACCCCCAGCAGCACGGGTATGGCCAGGAACTCAATGTCCTGGGGATACCAGAAGCCCGGCCGGTAGGACAGCAGGAAGACACCGGCCAGCCAGATGAACCAGCGGCTCCAGACGGAGACCGTTGCCGCATACAGCACCACGTCCGGGTCGGACAGGACGCCCGGCGCAACCCAGTGCCGTATGGATCCCATGCCTGCCCTCAGCAAGCCGGGGCTCCCGGTCCCGAGTAACCTGCCCGGATGCGCTCTGACATTGCAGACCGAATGCCTCCGCCTCCAGCCGCGCAATCCCGCGGCTTTCACCACAGACAACTTACATCTGTTGGTCAGGGGCTACCAGAGCAAACTGCATCAATCGGACTAGGAAAAGTGATCGCTCAATATTGGGCAAAAGAGAAAGGCCAATTTTCCCCTTTTCACCTATCGAAACGCCGGCGGGGCATGCGTAACTTTAGGGGCGTACCCAAAGAGGGACGAGCCGGCTGTTTGTCAAACACCGGACGCCAAGGTGCTCCGCAGGTCCGGGACGACGAGCAGGCCCTCACCAACGACATCCCAATCCGAACGAGATCAAGAATGAGTACGAATCACGGAAGCCTGCTGAGGAGACCGGCATTAACCATTGCAGTTCTTGCGCTGGCCACGCTGGTCGCGTTGACCTGGCTTGCCGGTCTGTACAACCCTGCGCTGGTTGCTGCGGACGATGACACGTTCTACCTCGACTGCCCCACCACTGAGGTCCCCGAGGGCGGATCGGTGGACGTGTACCTGGTCCGGCTGACCGACCACGAGCACGACGACCACGACTCTTTCGGCGCCTACTGGTATACGCAGGTCAGGAGCGCCTTAGGTTCCCACTTCTATGGTTTTCACGGCAATTTCTATTCGTCCACCGAAGTTGGCTTGTGACGGTGCACCCGTGGGTCACGCTTGTCGTCATCGCGATCGTGACACTGGTGTTGGCCGCCGGGATTACGCAGCGCGCGCCGGTGGCAGAGAACGAGGCCTTCCTCCCTCGGGATAGCGGCGTCGCCAAGGCGTTGGAGGAGATAGAGACCCTATTCGGGGATTCCGATGTCGTCGTGGTTACGCTCGTCTTCCGTGGTGAAGTGCTCACGCCCGATGGACTCGCCCAGATGGACAGCTTGCTCGTCCGCATCGTTAGCTACCCGGGCGTGGGGGAACTCCTGCCGCCCGCCGATGCAGTCGCCGCCCCTACCTTGCTGATGAAACCCCTGCTCCAGGTAGCCGACTTCGATTCGGTCACGCAGGTGCAGATCGATACGGCGCTCGATCATATTCGGGCCACCCCGGAGTTCCAACCGGCGCGAACGGCGCTCGACATGATGACCGGAACGGACACTGATGGCACGCGGATCACGGTCGCCACGGTCCGGCTGCGCGACACCGGCGGCGAGGCGGTTGACGACGCGCAGCTGGCGATCAACAGCCTGGCGGAGACGGACGAGGGCCCGCTGAGCGTGAGCAGCGTGTCGCTCGCCGTGATTGAGGAGGAGTATCAGGAGGCCACGAGCACCGGCGTGCTGCCGCTGGTGGGGCTGGCGCTGCTCGTGGTCGCGTTGCTGACGTTGCTCTTCATGCGCACACTCTCCGACCTGCTGCTCACGCTGACGGGGCTCGTACTCGCAGTGATCTGGACCGTCGGGGCGGAGAGCTGGCTCGGTCCGGGCGCCTTGGATCTGATCGGCCCACCGAACGCGCTCACGGCAACGGTGCCGATCATCCTGATAAGCCTCGCGGTGGACTATTCGATCCAGGCGGTGTCGCACTACCGGGAGCAACGGATGGCCGGCGAGCCGGTGGCGGTAGCGGTGCTCGCAGGGCTGCGGAATGTCATCATCCCTCTGGCGCTGGCCGCCGCCACCACGGCCGTAAGCTTCCTGGCGAACCTGCTCTCGCCGATCTCGGGGATCGGGGACTTCGGCGTGGTCGCGGCGCTGGGCGTCGGGTTGAGCTTGACCGTGATGCTGACGCTGATCCCAGCCGCGCGAACGATCATCGACCAGCGTCGCGAGGCCCGCGGACCGCTTCCTCCGCCCCGTCTGATCGCAAATGCAATCCCCGGCGTCGACCGGCTAGCGGAAAGGCTGGGGACATCCATCACGCAGAGGCCGGTGGCCTACCTGGTTCTCGTAGTTGCGGTGACGGTCGGGCTCGGGTTCGCGGCCTCGGGGATCACCACGGACTTCACTATCCGCGACGTCCTGTCCAAGGACGGGAGCTTGACCCAGGACCTGAATTCGCTCGATGCGGCCGTCGGAGGCTCAACGGAGGTTGTAAGCGTCCTGGTCAGGGCGGAGGTGACGGAGACCCGCGTGCTCCAGAACCTGTTCTCCATGACGGAGGCGTTTGAGGACGACCTAAGTCGGCCACGGGCTGCGGACGGCGGAATGGAGGCTTCGCTCCCTCTGCTCGTCCTCGACTGGATCACGGACGACGGCACGCCAGGTGACAGGTACGACCCCGAGCTCGACCGGCTGTTCGCGGAGGCGACAACGGGGCTGCATCTCGATCCGTTGCTGATTCAGGAGTTCCTTGATGCGCTCGCCGCCACCGATCCCGAAGCCGTGGCGCGGGTTCTGGTCAGGGACACGGGGGGCATCGACACCACGCTGCTCCAGTTCCGGGCCTTCTCAGGCAATCGTGAGCGAACCGAGGGGATGGTACAGGACATTGACGGGCTGTGGTTCGGCGACGACAACGCGATCGCGATGACCTCGCAGGACATCATCGTACTCGCCACCTCGGACGAGATAAGGGATCGCCAGACAGAGGCGATCATCACGACGATCGCGGCAGCCCTCGGCATCCTCACGATCTTCTTCTGGATAACGCTGCGCCAGCCCGCGCTGGGGTTCATCGCGGTAGGACCGATAGTGCTCGTCGTCATCTGGGTACTGGGCACAATGGCGCTGCTGGGCATCCCTTACACCATCGTCACCTCGATCACCACGGCGCTCTCAATCGGGGTCGGCGTGGACTACACGATCCACGTGATCTATCGCTACCGGGAAGAGTTCGCCAAGCGGCGCAACCCGGAGGCGGCGGCGATCCGGACGCTCGCCAACACCGGCTCTGCTCTGCTGGGCTCGGCGCTGACGACGGCGCTCGGGTTCGCGGTGCTCACGCTGTCGCCGCTGCAGTCATTGGAGCAGTTCGGCATCACGGCGGCGATCACGATCGCGTACGCGCTGATCGTCTCCATCCTGGTGGTGCCGCCCGCCATGATTGTCTGGGGCGCCTACCAGAACATGCGGATGCGCTCGATGGTGGAGCGCATGTGGAACGAGCTTGACGTCGCCATCGAGGACACACACCGGCGCCATGAGCAGGACCAAGACTCGTCGTAGGACGGGACCCGAGGGCGGGTCGCCAGAGGTCCGCGACCTCGGTTGTGTGGCCTGCGGCGCAGATATGCGAACAACCAATGCGAGACACCCTACAGGTAGCTGTTGAGGGGAGACCGGGATGACGACGCCGAAAGTGACCAGGGCAATGTCCGCAGCGCTGAGGAATAGCATCCAGCGCCAGGTTACAGTCCTGTTCGTCAGGAGCCGGAGGTGCACCAGGCAGTTGAGCACCCCCACCAGCACAGGCAGGGCCAGGTACTCGATGTCCCCGGGGTACCAGAAGCCCGGCCGGTAGGCTAGCAGGAAGACACCGACCAGCCAGACGAACCAGCGGCCCCAGACGGAAACCGTTGCGGCATATCGGACCACGTCCGGGTCGGACAGGCGCCCGGCGCAACCCAGTGCCGTATGGATCCCATGCCGGCCCTCAGCAAGCCCAGGCTCCCGGTACCGAGCCGCCTGCCGGGATGCGCTCCGACATTGCAGACCGAATGCCTCCGCCTCCAGCCGCGCAATCCCGCGGCGTCCACCACGCTCAGGGGCTACCAGAGCAAACTGGACCAATCGGACTAGGAAAAGTGATCGCTCAACAGTGAGCAAAAGAGAAAGGCCAAATTTTCCCTTTTCGCCTATCTAAACACCGGAGGGGTATGCCACGCTCAAAAGAAGCACCCGAAGAGGTACGGCATATTACTTTGTACAACAGATAACGCGGTGGTGACCCCGGTGAGTAAGGCCCGGGACAGCAGGTGAAGCGAGTTTGACGACAGACCCACACACAAGGCAACACAAGGGAGGAAACAGTGACTTCAAAGACCCCCGCCCAACACCCGTACGACAGTCGAGCAAGGTTGCCCATCCTGATTGCGACATTGATGCTTGTGATCAGCATGGCTTTCATCGGCTCCGGAATGGGCGGAAGCGCCCAGGCACAGGGATCAAACGACGCAATCCCGTCCATCAACCTTGACAGCGACGAGCCGGGGCAGCTCGTAATCACCTGGGAGGCCCCCCAAGCAGCGCCCATCGACTACCGGATCAGATGGGCCAACACCGACCTGGGCTGGCCCTCCTGGCAAGCTGATAACGAAGCAGAACGAGGCAACGAACATCCGCTCGGCGACGTGACGACCCTCATGCTCACCGACCTGACGCCGGACGACACCTACAAGGTCCAGATGCGCTCCCGTTACTACAACGCAGACCGCACCGTTCACGAGTCGAGCGGCCCCTGGACCCAGGTGATGACCCAGCGGGTCAAGAACCACCCGCCGGCGGCGCCGACTGGCCTCACGACATCCGCAGTCGCGCACGACACCCTGACCATCACCTGGAACGACCCCGAGGACGCGAACATAACCGGGTACCGCGTCATGAAGGGACCCGACGCAACCAGCCTGACCACCCTGGCCAACACGCAGAGCGACAGCACCAGCTTTACGGACTCCACCGTGGAGCCCGAGACCACCTACCACTACGGGGTCCTGGCACTGAGCCAGGACGGAGATGGGCAACGGTCCACCACCAACGTCACGACCCCCGCTGAACCCGTCCAGAACGACCCGCCGGCAGCGCCCACCGGCCTCACAACGTCCGCAGTCGAGCACGACAGCCTGACCCTAACATGGAACGATCCTCAGAATGACAACATCACCGGGTACCGCATCCTGCGGGGACCCGACACCAACAGCCTGTCCACCCTGCAGACCGACACGGGAGGCGCCGCCACGGCATACATCGACACCACCGTAGCCGCGGAGACCACCTACCACTACGCGGTCATTGCGCTAAGCGATGACGGCGACGGAACCCAGTCCGACACGTTCAGCGTCACCACCTTGCCGGCACCCACCCCGGCCGGGACTATCACAGCCCTTTCCGTGGCCAGCAGCGCCGACGGAGAGTTGACCGTGTCCTGGGAGCAGCCGAACCCCCCACCCAGCGACTACCGGGTGAGTTGGGCGCCTGAAGGCGAGAATTTCCTTTCCTACAAGGATGCCAATGAAGCCAACAGAGGCAACTCCTACCCCGACGGCGAGGAAACATCACTGACCCTGACCGGCCTCACATCCGGCGATGAATACAAAGTCATCATGCGTGCCCGCTACAGCACCGGCGAGTACGCCAACAACCCCTGGGCAGGTCACTGGAACACCGAGGCAACAGGTACTACAGCAGCGCCTGTTGTGCCCCAAAGCATTTCGGAGCCGACCGATGGCGACCTGTCGGCAACCACGGACACGACCGGCGTGATCGCTGTTGACCAAGTCGCACGCGGCACCATCAACGAGAACACCAACTGGAGAGACCGGGACTGGTTCGCAGCTGAGCTGACGGCAGGTCACAGCTATGTGGTCGAGGTCCTGGGTACCTCTGCTGTGAACTGCAGCTTGCGAGGCCCCGTCCTCGCCGCCATCTACGACGCCGACGGAACGTTCTTCCCCGGAACCGAGTGGTGGGCTGAGGAGCGCACCGCAATTAACAAAATACCATTCACCCCAACTGCAGACGGCACCCACTTCGTGTCAGTGACCGGCGAAGCAAATGCCGCCGGTACCGGGACCTACGTCCTGGCCCTGACCGACGACGGCGACGGAAGCGCCGAGCGTATCGCCGTCATCGGCGCCCAGGGCTGCTTACCCGCAGCTCCCACCGCGCTCGGCACATCAGCAGTCACCCACAACAGCGTGACGTTGTCGTGGACTCCTCCCAACAGCGTGATCACCGGTTACCACATTCTGCGGGCAACCGGCACGCAGCCCATGTCAGTGATTGCGTCCGACGTCGCGAGCACCGCCACGCAATACGTCGACGACAGCGTCGAGCCAGAGACCGCCTATTCCTATGCGGTAGTGGCGGTCAATAACGCTGAGGAAGGCCCTGCTTCTGCCATCGCTACGACGGAAACCGACCCGTTGCCCGTAGTCATCCTGAACAGCAACCCAGCTAATGGTGCAAGAAGCGTTGCGCGAAACGGAACGCTCCCAGCAACCGCAACCGGGCTGACCCTGACCGCCTCCTTTGACTGGGTCACGCTTTCATGGGACACCATGGCTGATATCAGCATCACCGATTACCGAATTTGGCGCGGGCCTAATGCCAGTAACATGCAAGTGCTGGTGAACAACACCAACTCGCTTTCCACGGACTACATTGACAGCACTGTAGAACCGAATACCAAGTACCGCTACGCTGTGGCCGCTATCAACGCGAACGGAGTCGGACCGCAATCCAGCAGCAAAATCACCACCTCGAACCTCATCTTTGCGAGGTCAGTCACAGACGTCGAAACCGGCTCAGTCACACTCGTCTCCAACCTCGGCTACGTGGCCAGTTCGGGAACGCGTCAACGCGGCACATCTCGACGAATTGACTACGGTGCGGACCAAGCCATCACAACCGGATCGAATACTAACGGATACACGCTTACAGCCGTGGTCGTCCGACTCGCTGGGTACGAGGAGTTCGTAGAGCCATCTCTCAATGAGAGGTCGGCAATTCATACAGTCAACATTTCAATCTGCGTCGACGACAGTGGCAGTCGAGGCACCTGCACTGCCTTGGGAAATGTGACGACCGAAGCAATTGATAATATGAGGCCTAGCCTGCATTACAAGATAAGTGGATTGACCCATGATCTCGTCACTGACACCAAATACTGGATCCTGCTCGAACCCCAAAACCTTTCTGATGTTTTCCGTGATCGGGATGGTGTCAACGTAGGCACATCAGGTAACAATGATGAGGATGAAACTGGACTTGTCGATTGGGATATCCACGCGCGATCCCCTGTCGCGCTTACGGATATGGCGTACGCCCATTTGCCGTTCAGGCCGCCTCTGGATGGCATCGGACCATTCCGCATCAGACTGGAGGGCATCGTGAAGTAACCGCTTGGCGGAGGTACCGAAAGAGTACCAAACGCCCACCAGGGCAGGGCCCCGAACCACCGAAACAAAATGCTGCAGCGGATACGGAGAGTCCTCTGCTATAACCGGGACAATGGGACGACACCGGCCGCCCCCGAACAACGGGGCGGCCGGTTCTCATCCCCGTATCCAGCAATTCATAACGGCGCCCCGAGGATCGAGGCGCCGTATTAGTTTCACACCCAGTACCAACGCGTCCCTCGCGCGTTTGCCGAAACATCGGATACAATCCAAACCCTGCCCGAGGATCCGACCCCAATGACCGGGCTACACCGCCCAACCGGAGAATCGAGTATCTCACGAGATCTTCTTTTTCCGCGGCCGACCACGCTTCTTATTCGACCATTTCACTCTCGCCGGCTTCACCGGCAGAGTGAAACTATAATCGGACGTTGATCACGATCAACGTCACGGCCGGTCAACGACCCGGCCTACGGCCCGGTGTTCATCACCGGCACCACCCAGGTGGGATACACCCTGAAAGCGTTCACGTCCGCCATGGGAGACCGGGACGGCATACCCCGCGACCAGCTGAACTACCAGTGGAAACGCTACGCCGCCGACGGGACGACCTTCGAGGCGAACATCGGCGCCAACCCCAGCACCTACACGCTGACCGTCCTTGACATGCGCAAGAAGATCAGGCTCGAAGTCAGCTACGTCGACGGCGGAGGCACCACGGAGGTCAGACTCAGTGCCGCTTCCCCTTACATCACAACCCAGACGGTGGGAGAGGCCACCTTCATCAGCACCATCGGCATGGTTGGCGATCTCTCTCGTTCATTCAGCACCCAGGACCAGGGACAGGTCTTCACCACCGGAGGCCATCCGAACGGCTATACCGTCACCAGCGTGGTGATCATCTCCGAAGACCACGGACAGGACGACGTCGCGCTCAAGATATGCGAGGTTGACGAAAGCCTCCACCCGACCGCGGTCTGCACGGACCTCACCGCGCCCGGGTTGTTCCAACCAGGACCCCTGGTCTTCACGGCTCCGTCCGGAACGACGCTCGCGGGCGGCAGGACCAACTACATGGTGGTGTTCAACAGCCCCGGTGATGACGAAGTGCTGCTCGACGCCCACGTCAGCGACGGCTATGACTCCTCCACCCTTCCCGGATTCTCGATCCGGAACAGGATCCACTATAAGACCGGGACCGGCTGGCAGGAGCTCAGCTACAGATTCGGACTTCGCATGGCTGTGCTGGGCATCATCAACCCATAAGGAGAAATGGCCCGGGCTGGGAACACTCCCCGGGCAGCCGGAAACAGATACAACAGGGCGCCCTCACGGGCGCCCTGATTCATTTTTGCGAAGCAGGAGAGACCCGAGCCGCATGCGGAACCTCACTGCGAAGCCCTGCGGGTGGTGCCGGGAGAAGGCCATCTCAACCCGGACGGTCAGGGACGGGACCCCAACCACCTCCGGGGCAGACCCCGGAACGGCAGGACTACCAGCGGCGACTTCGCCGGAAACTAAATAAAATCGCCAAAGACACGGGCAAGTGCGTGAGTTGCCCGAACCAGGCCATAGAGCGCTAGACCAGGTGCGAAACCTGCGCTGAGAACCACAGGCAATCCGGCAGGCGCAACCGGGAAAATAAGAAGGCCGCTAATCCGAACACATAGCCGACCATACCGGCCCCACCAAGCCCCCAACCTCCACAAGAGGGCGGGGGCTTTTCATTTTCTGCCACCGGACCAGCGCCGCGAAAATTGCGCACAGAGGGCAAGCCCAGTCCCGCCAAACCACATAATGTTTTGGAACCCAAGGCCGCAGAGCAACAACCGGAGGATGCCTCAATCACCTCACATCAACGGCTGAGCCAACTGCCAGAGCACGAGGCACCAATATGACTGAGCAGAACGTCGCTCAAGAATTGGTAAAAGGTAAAGGCCATTCTTTCCATTTTCACCTTTAGCAACACCGGAGGCAAATGCCATACTTTTCAGCAACCTGGCCAATTGGGGAGACCGTGTTCGTTTGGCGTTCAACAGACTCATACATGTTCCCGAGGACGTGGGCGAGCCCGCCTCTTGCGGCAACGCTGAGAGGCTGGGCCCGCTACTTTTCCTGGATTTTGCGTAAAGTCGAGCAAAGGCCAATCTTTCCTTTTTGGTCTATCTCAACGCCTTAGGGACGACGGGCAATGTCAGCGGCCTTCCCTGGGGGGGAAGGCGTCATGCGATCGCAATTTTTGCCGAACGCCTGGTAACCAGGCTCGACAGCATTTGAAAATTTGGAGGACTTGAGAGATGCCGGTACGTAACGTGGTTCGCTGGTCACTGCTGCCCATGGCCGCAGTTGTAGTTGTGCTCATGCTGCTGACCTGGCTTGTAGACGCTTCCACTGGCACTCCGCTCTCGGTGGCTGATTTCGACCAGGGGGGGCTGGAGACCGCCGTGCTCGCGTCGTTCGACGCGGGCGGGGACACGACGCTGTATGCGACGTCGGACTCGCCGTGGGGCGCGTCCGGAACCCTTGTCGAGGGCGACGTTGCCCTCGACAACGACACGAACATCATCCGGGTGATGGTACCCAATAGCGACGGGTCGCTCCTCCGGCTGAACGACAACGGGGGCCTGCTGCTCAGCGAATTCTTCGGTCAGTCGGGAGCGGGGGCCGACCTGACGGTCTGGGTGCAGACCAGCGCAGGGACGGCCAGCTTTGCCGCGAACGACACGAATAAGGTTGGCACGAACTATGTGAACTTCAACGTTCCGGCATCGGAGCGCGCCATCCTGACCGGCATCGGCGGGGGCGACCGGTTCCTGCTGGCGCTCACGAGGCCCGTGCCCAACACGGCGGCGACGGGCGCCCCGAGGATCACGGGCACGGCCCGGGTCGGGGAGACCCTGACCGCCGGGACCGGCGCCATCGCCGACGCCGAGGGTCTGACCAACGTGGCCTACACCTATCAGTGGCTGGCCGACGACGCGGACATATCCGGCGCCACAAGGTCAACCTACACCTTGGCGACTGCCGCCGAAGGCAAGGCGATCAAGGTGCGGGTCTCCTTCACCGATGACGGTGGCAACGACGAGACATTGACAAGCGCGGCCACGGCGGCGGTCGCGGCGGCAAATACCCCAGCAATGGGTGCGCCGACGATTGGTGGCATAGTGCAAGTGGGACAGACCCTGACGGCGGACGTCTCCGGCGTCACCGACGCCGACGGTCTGACCAACGCGTCCTTCAGTTACCAATGGATCCGGAACGACGGGACGACTGACACGGACATACAGGGAGCGACCAGCTCCATCCATACCCTGTCTGATGCTGACCGGGGCAAGACCATCAAGGTGCGGGTGTCGTTCACGGACGATGCGGGCCACGCGGAGACGGTGACCAGCACGACGACAATCATAGTAGACCTGCCAGGAACCGTATCACTGTGGCCGGAACTTCCTCGGATCGGGACGGTCGTCAAAGCGACATTGACCGACCCAGTGGGCCTGGAAGGTGTCGGCTCCGGCGCTGCGGCATCGCTGGGCGCTGTGTCATGGCAGTGGACCAGGTCTTCTGAGGGCAGCATCTGGACCAGCGTCGACGTCTACCAGGATGGGGACAGCTACACGCCAACCGAAGACGACGAAGGGATGTGGTTGAAGGTCACATCGGTGTACACCGATGGACATGGCCAGGGCAAATCCGCGGAAGCCATCACCTCTGCTACGGTAGGAGCCCGCGAAGCGTCTCCGGAGCTGACCATCACGCAACTCGTCACAGGTTTGACGCATCCCTGGGATATCGCATTTACACCCGATGGGACAATGCTGTTCACGGAGCGAGACGACGGGCTGAGAGTTCGGCTCACGGACGGCACTGTTCGGCAGGTCACTGCGGACTTCAGTGATCTGAATTTCGGCGGAACTGCCGGACTATTGGCGCTGGTGTTGGATCCGGACTTCGTGTCCAACCGGCGGTTCTACACGTACCAGCGCCACACCGGACCCGAAATGCAGGTGATAGCCTGGACCATTGACCAAGATTACACTGCGGCCACTCGGGTTGCCGATCCACTGGTGGGAGGCATCCCCGTGAACCGAAACCGAGGGCCGTCGCACGGCGGAGGCCGGCTGCGCTTCGGACCGCAGGGCTATCTGTGGATCGCAACCGGCGACGGGTTTTCAGGTACAGCTGCACAGGACCTGACCTCTCTGGGCGGAAAGGTGCTGCGCGTCGACTCTCAGACGGGCGCTGGCGCACCGGGCAATCCGTTCGCCCCATCGCCGGTCTACACCTATGGTCATCGAAACCCGCAGGGCTTGGCTTTGCGCCCTGGCACCGGCCAGATGTGGTCGGTGGAGCACGGTCCAGACCACGACGACGAGATTAACTTGCTCGTCTCCGGCGGAAACTACGGCTGGGACCCAGCGCCCGACGAGGGCGTGGAGGGTCTCTACGATGAGACCACCACTCCCATGACGGACCTGGTGAAGTTCTCCGACGCCCTGCCTGCTGAGTGGTCGTCCGGGTATCCTACCCTGGCCGTCGGTGGAGGAGTCTTCCTGGAGGGTTCCCAATGGCGGGAGTGGGAAGGACAGTTTGCAGTAGCCACGCTGAAGACCAAGTCTGTGCGGGTCTTTAAGTTTACCGAAGAGGGCGACTTAGTGAGTCAGGTCGTCGTTCCCGAGTTGGACCGCACGTACGGCCGTTTGAGAAGCGCAGTGTTAGGCCCGGACGGCGCCCTTTACATCACCACAACCAATGGTGGCGGTAAAGACAAGATACTGAAGGTGGTTCCTGCCAACACTCCGGCCACCGGAGCGCCCACCATCAGCGGCACGGCCCAGGTGGACGAGACGCTGACGGCGGACATCTCGGGCATCACCGACGCCGACGGGTTGACCGACGTGTCGTACAGCTACCAGTGGATTCGGAGCGACGGTGGCACAGACACCGAAATAGTGGAAGAGACGGGCTCCACCTACACACTGGTCTCCGCAGACCAGGGCAAGACAATCAAGGTGAAGGTGTCCTTCATCGACGACCGGGACAACGCCGAGACCCTGACCAGCGTGGCCACGGACGGCGTCGTGGCTAAGCCGGTGCCGCTCACCGCCACATTCAGCAACGTGCCGGATAGCCACAGCGGCAACGGCACCTTCACCTTCCATTTGCGCTTCAGCGGGGAGCCCAAGGACGGCTTCAGCTACAGGACCATGCGGGATCACGCCTTCACGGTGACCGGCGGCACGGTATACAAGGCTGACAGGCTCAACGCGCCAAGCAACGTCGACTGGAAGATCTACGTCAGATCGGCCGGGAACGGCGCGGTGTCCATCGTGCTGCCCGCGACCACGGACTGCGCGGCCGTCGGCGCCATCTGCACCAACGACGGCAGGAAGCTGTCTGGCGGGCTTCTGCTGGTCGTTCCGGGGCCCAATACGCCGGCCACTGGGTCGCCCAGCATCGCCGGCACCGCCCAGGTGGGGGAAACCCTCACCGCCGACATTACCGGCATATCCGACGCCGACGGCCTTGGCAACGCTACCTTCGCCCACCAGTGGCTGGCCGATGACGCCGAGATCAACGGGGCAACCGCTTCCACCTACATCCTCGCCGACGAAGACGCGGGCAAGGTCATCAAGGTGAGAGTCTCCTTCACCGACGATGCGGGCAACGACGAGGAGCTCACCAGCGCCGTTACGGGTGCGGTGGCGGCGGCTCCGCCGCCTCTCAACACCCCGGCCACGGGTGCTCCCTCGATCACCGGCACCGTCCAGGTGGGGGAGACTCTCACCGCCAACATTACCGGCATATCCGACGACGACGGCCTGAACAACGCTGCATTCGCCTACCAGTGGTTCGCCGCCGACACTGAGATCAACGGGGCAACCGCATCCACCTACACCCTTGTTGCCGACGACGCGGGCAAGGGCATCAAGGTGAGAGTCTCCTTCACTGACGATGCGGGCAACGACGAGCAGCTCACCAGCGCCGCTACGGGTGCCGTGACGGCGGCAGTCGTTACCCCCCCGCTGACGGCCACGGTCCACGACGTGCCGTCGTCCCACAACGGGCAGGATGCGTTCACTTTCGAGTTGTGGTTTAGTGAGGACCCCAAGCCGGACTTCAGCTACATGACGGTGCGGGATCATGCGTTCACCGTGACCGGGGGGGCGGTGACCTATGTGCGCCGGCTGGAGGCGGGCAAGAACGTCCGCTGGGAGATCACCGTCACCCCCGGCTCCGGCGCCGACGTGACCATAGCCCTGAACGCCACCACGGACTGCGAGGCCGTCGGCGCCATCTGCACCTCCGACGGCAGGCGGCTCTCGGCCAGCGTATCCGCCATCGTGTCCGGACCGGCTCCTGTTGGTACGGTGCCGGTTGCGGTTATTGTTTCGGGAACCACCCCGGTCGCTGAGGGCGCAACGGTATCCTTCACCATCAGCCTGAATCGGGCGGCGCCGACCGCCCTGTCCGTGGCCGTCAGCGTTGCCGATGCCGGAGGAGTCCTGGCCGGGACCGTCCCCAGGTCGGTGGCCTTCGCCACCGGTGACAACAGCAAAACCATCACTCTGCCCACCCGGGACGATAACGCCATCAAGACCGCCAGCACGGTTACGGTGTCCCTTGCAACGGGGAGCGGCTACACCCTGGGCACGGCGACCTCCGCATCGGTCTCGGTAACCGACAATGACACCGCCGTGTGGACGGTATCGGCCCAGCCCACAGAGATTGCCGAGGGCGGGAGTTCGACGATTACCCTGGCCGTGGCCAACGGCAAGACCTTCGCCGCCAACCAGACTGTCAGCCTCGCGGTCTCCGGGACTGCGTCCGGTTCCGACTACAGCCTTTCTGCCACGGAGGTCACCCTCCCGGCGGATGCAAGCTCGGTCGCGGCCACCCTCACCGCCAGGGACGACGCCAGCGTTGAGAGCGACGAGACCGTGATCGTTACTGCGACACACGACGGGCAGCCCATTGGCTCCGCAAGCGTCACCATCGAAGCCAACGATGTTGCCGTGTGGACGGTGTCGGCCCAGCCCACAGAGATTGCCGAGGGCGGGAGTTCGACGATCACCTTGGCGGTCGCCAACGGCAAGACCTTCACCGCCAACCAGACTGTCAGCCTCGCCGTCTCCGGTACTGCGTCCGGTTCTGACTACAGCCTTTCTGACACGGAGGTCACCCTCCCGGCGGGTGCAAGCTCGGTCGCGGCCATCCTCACCGCCAGGGACGACGCCAGCGTTGAGAGCGATGAGACCGTGATCGTTACTGCGACACACGACGGGCAGCCCATTGGCTCCGCAACCGTCACCATCGAAGCCAACGATGTCCCACTCTCGAATGACGCCACCCTTTCGACCCTCTCTCTCTCTGGTATAGACATCGGCACCTTTAGCAGTGGAACCACTGACTACTCCGCCATCGTGGAGTACGACGTGGCTTCCACGACGGTAACGGCGGACCCCAACGATGACGGGGCCAGCGTGGCCGTCGCAGACGCCAACGGCGTCACCTACGGGACCTCACGCCAGGTTGCCCTGTCGACCGGCGACAACGAGATCACTGTGACGGTCACGGCAGAGGACGAAAACGTGATGAAGGTGTACACCGTCACCGTTACACGGGCCGAACCCGACGTGGCCTGGGGCGAGCGTCTCCCCGACCGGGACATCGTCTTGGACTCCGATGCCATCCCGACCGGTCTGTGGGCCGACGACACCAACGCGTGGGTCATCTCCGACTGCAACGTCGGCGAGGTGAGCGTCTATGCGCTATCCGATGGCTCGAAACAGGACGAGTTGAGCTTCACGCTGGCCGGCTGGAGCGGCTGCGCCACGGCGCTATGGTCGAATGGCGCCACCCTGTGGGTGGCCGACTTCTTCTCCAACGGGGTGCGCGCCTACCGGCTGTCCGACGGCGCCCGGCAGTCCGACCAGGACTTGGACAGGGACGCGATGTTGGCGGCGGGGAACACCATCCCCAGCGGGCTGTGGTCCAACGGCGAAATCATGTGGGTAGCGGACCACTCCGCAGGCAAGGTGTTCGCGTATCGCCTGTCGGACTGGGCCCGTGTGAGCACGCGCGAGTTTGACCTGACGGACGATGGTGGCGTCCCCATCAGGCCCTTCGGGCTGTGGTCCAACGGGGAGACCCTGCTGGCGTCCAACTGGAACGGTGACAGGGTACTGGCGTTCGACCTGTCGGACGGGCAGAGACAGACCAGTCTGGACATCGACGCCAGTGGCACCCGCAACTCCGGAATCTGGTCCGACGGCGAGACGCTGTGGATTGTTGATGACCTTGACAAGCGCATCTACGCATACGCCGTGCAGGGTTTGGGGTCGACGCGATGAACGCCGAGGGCTATGCCACCGGCGAGGCCAAGGCGTATTTCGCGGTGATCGCCAGTCTCGACGGCCCGCCCCACACAGAGGGCTGCGCCTGCCAACCCTGCCAGGTGAAGCGTGCCTGCCTACAGAAGGTGATGACCCTGATGGCCAGAAGCTCGCCCGGGATCTTCGATCTGGTGAAGGCTTGGGCCCTGGAGGACAATGACGACCGGAGCTGAAGACGAACTCCTCATGGTGCGTCTGGACGGGGCCCGCATGGAGCCCGCTTCCTGGCAAGCGCCGGCGCAAGTAGACCGAGGAGGAAGGCCTGGTGGCCCTGGCGCTCCTGCAGGTGATGCGGAACGGCCTGCTCCGGCGATCTGAGGCGGCGGTGCTCCGTTGGGGCGAAGTCGAGGTCCGTGCGGATGGCTCCGGCCGGCAGCACGTCTTGAGATCCAAGACGGACCAGGCCGCAGAGGGGTCGGTGCTCCACCTGGGCCCGGCAGCCGTGGCGGCCCTGCTGGCCATCCGGCCCCAGGAGGCGGTCATCGACCCGGGCGCCAGCGTTTTCGGGCTGTCGGCAGGCCAGATTTCCCGGAGGATTGAGGCGGCGACGAAGATGGCGAGCCTTGAGATGGCTTCAGTGCCCGCTCGGCCAGGGTCGGGATGGCCCAGGACCTGAGCTCCGCGGGGGCGGAGCTGCCGGAGATCATGACTGTTGAAAGATGGGAGATCCCTCCGATGCCGGCCAGGTACACCCACGCCGCCCGACGGGGTGCTGTCCCCTGACGGGTGTTTTTTGCCTAAACCTTTCCACCACGCTCCGCCGGGCAGTCCGCTCCGGGCTTTCCATGCTCCGGTAACCCCGCTCCCTGGGCAACTGAGCCGTCGTACAAGCCAGGCTGAGCCGGGAGGGCCAGAAGACCACGGCAGAAACGGCAAAGACCGGATAGTAGGCCGGGAAGATGAAACGCCGGAATCCGCCACCCATGCCGATGCCCGTGGTGGCCGGGGTAATGTCCGCAGCACCCATGAGGAACATCCAGCGCCACGAGCGGGCCTGTTGGTCAGTAGCCGGTGGTGCACCAGGCCGTTGAGCCCCCCGGCAGCACGGACAGGGGCAGGAATCAGGTGTCTCCGGGATACCAGAGGCTTGGCTCCAAGACACGGGCCAGCCAGACGAACCAGCGACCCCGGACGGAGACCCTCGCCGTATACGGGACCACGTCCGGGTCGGTCAGGGCCAGGCGCAACCCACTGCCGAATGGTACCCACGCCGGCCCTCAGCAAGCCCAGGCTCCCGGTCCCGAGTCGCCATCTGGGATGCGCTCTGACATTACAGACCGTATGCCTCCGCCTCCAGCCGCGCAATCCCGCGGCGTCCACCACGTTCAGCGGCTACCCGAGCACACTGCATCAATCGGACCAGGAAAAGTGATCGCTCAACAGTGAGCAAAAGAGAAGGCGAAATTTTCCCTTTTTCACCTATCTAAATACCCGAGAGGACTATAAGGTTTGATGATGCGGCTTCTGCTGGATGGCCCATTGCCTTTGCGGTTGACAGACGCAATGGCGTTCCTGCGACTGGGAGCGGATGTGGCCCTTGTGGCAACGCCGAGAGGCTTGGGAGGCATCAGAGCGAGACGTGTTCGGCAATGGCGTCCCGAGGCGCCCCGGACTTGAGCACGTGGGTGAAACGGGAGAGCCGGACCGCAGAACGATTGAAAGAGAGCGCTAGGTATGACTAGGGCGCAGAACAGAGAAGCGCAGGTCACGCGCGAACTGGGCCTGCACAGCCTGGTGGACGCCGGGACCGCGGTCAACCGGCCAAATCTGGAAGTGTGGGCGTGGCGGATCCGCGCGCTTGCAAGCCTCCCTATCGCTTTGGCACGTCCCTCACTCTCTGCCGGAAGCGCCCTCCGCAGCCGCCGGGCCAGGGAGCGTCACCTGACTCCACCTCCTCTGACCGATCTCTCCCTGCCGACCATGCCGGTCGGTAACTCACGCTATGAGCCTCAAGCTGCATGACCAGTAATCCGAACTCCCGACTCCGTCACCCTTCGCCCCGGTTCCTCCCCATCCTCCTCATCGCCCTGGCGGCGCTTGTCCTGCCGTCCGTGGCCCACGGCCAGGTAACCGGCTACCGGATACTCCGGCGACGCCCCGCTCTGGATGAGGACTTGCTGCCGGAGTACGTTGCGAACAGACGGGGCACGGCGGCCACGGCCAACGCTCGAACCACGTCAACGCGACCCTGCAGGACCGGGGACGGCTCCCGGCACGCGAGAGAGGCCGCACACAGGGACGGGCGGCCCGTTCGAGGAAACCCCTTTCGTATGCGATACAACCAATGGTGAGCGGAGGAATGCAGAGCAATACGCAGGATCCCCACATCCCTTGGGATTTGAATGGAAATTGCGGCCTCTGCACGGAGCATGGCCAGTTGGCAGCCTGGCCCAGTACCAGCGAGGGTAGGGCGTCTGCAAAGTTCTTCCCCCGCTCGATGCTGGCCCACAGGGGCATATCATCTGGAGTCAGCCAGCGGGCGAACCAAGCTGAGGTCACGACCAGGCCGGAGCTGGCGGGAAACGGACCGTCCGTCCCACCGGCGCGCCGCGCATCGGCGTTGGCGATGCAGTTGCCGGTCGCCAGCGCGGAGGCGACCAGCGTCAGCATATTGTCGCCGGTGTTGGCCCGCCCCGGCGCGCCGCCGAGGTCGAGGTGATGGTGGACGAGTTCCAGCAGGCCCAGGCGCTGGGCGAGGGTGGGCGGAAGCATCAGCCGGGCATTGGCCACCAGCCCGTGGTCGTCAAAGACGACGCGGATCCGGCCGGGATTGTTCTGTGGCAGCATCCAATGGGTGCTCCCTGTCTCCGGGCGGTTTTCTGTTACAAAACCGGTATCCCAGATTCAGAGGAGCACCCCTCCGCCCTTTCAGAAAACCTCTTGCACCCAGTCGTTGGGTGGATTCGCGTTCAGACTGTATGGGGCCCTGGCGATCTTGTTACGGAGGACTTTGTATGTGGAAGGCGATGGCGTTCCCGCGGTTGGGGAAACAGGCGGTCCTACTCGTCGCACTCGTCGCGCTCGTTGCGCTCGTTGCGGGGCTGTCGGCCTATGCCGTCTCTGAAGCCGCGTCGGCGGGTCCGACAGACCAAGACCTTCAACGGACGGCCATCACGGTCCCGTTCGAGCAGCCGGACACACAACCCGAGCAGTCATTCAGCAGGTCCTCGGCTGGGGCGCAGGAAGGGTTCCCAAGCTCGGCATCGTCCGGGGTGGCCGAAGCCGGGGGGGCGGCGCGGCCATCTCCGGTGGCGGCCCCACCCAGGGCCCTACCGGAGCAGGGCGTCGCCAATGCAGCCCAGCAGCAGATAAAGGGGGAGCAGACCGAATACACCTGGGAGGACGGCGACCGCACGCTGACGGTGACGGTGCAGGCGGATCTGGTGCTGGAGCAAAGCGGGGGCGGAGTGGCCAAGGGGTTGCTGGCCGAGACGCCGAGCGGCAGCGTCGTCCGGTCGGCGGATGCCCAGGGGGGGAATACGGGGCTGCCGGTCTTCCGGTCCTCGTCGGGCACCCTGATGACGTTGCCAGGCGGGGTGCTGCTGCTCTTGGACCCGGACTGGAGCGAGAGCCGGGTCAACCAGTTCTTCGCCGACAACGGCATAGCGTTGGGGGACGTGTCGGCGCTGGGGTGGATAGGCAACGGCTACCTCATCGAGACCGCGCCGGGCTTTCCGTCCCTGACCTTGGCGAACGCCCTGGCGGGACAGGAGGGGGTGGAGATCTCGAGCCCCAACTGGTGGCAGGAAGTCGAACTGAAGTAGAGGGGACCCACTCGCACATGCTGCTTGCAGGAAGCCCCTGTCTATGAGGGTGGTTGTATGGGTTGGGCGGCAGTTGCTGCCGTTCGCGGTGGCGGGCCTGGTCGTCCTGTTGGTGCTGGGGGACGCGGCGGCGCAGGCGTCGCCGCCCGGCGCCCCGGCCGTGCCAACGGTGGCGGCGGGCGACGGCGCGCTGTTGGTCAGCTGGGCGGCTCCCGCCAGCCCCGGCTCGGCCGCAATTGCGGCCTACGACATTCGGTACATCCTCACCAGCGCCGATGAGACTGACGACGCCAACTGGTCCGTAGTCGAAGATATCTGGACGGGCGCAGGGTCACTCGCGTACACCCTCACCGGCCTCTCGAACGGTGCCGGGCACGACGTGCAGGTTCGTGCCGTCAGCCCGGCGGGAGACGGCGATTGGTCCCCCATCACAGCGGCCAGCCCCGCCGACCACGGGAACTCCCGGGACGCCGCCACCGCAATCACCCTTGGCGCCCCCGTCGTCGGTTCCATCGCAGACAGCACTGACGGCGACTTCTTCTCCTTCTCCCTCAGCGAGCCCTCGGACATCTTCGTCTACACCACCAGCTACCTCGCGGGCTTCCTGGCCACCACGGGGGAATTGCAGGACTCCTTGGGCAGTGTGGTCACCACCGATGACGGGACGTCCCTGTACCGGCCCCACGGCCAGCAGCTCTTTCTGTGGGGTTCTTTGGGAGCCGGGGACTACCATGTCAGGGTTTCGGCGGCCGAGGCGGGAACGTACACGCTGCACACGGAGCTGGTGACGGAGAGCACCGGGCTGACGGACGCCGGGCCGCTGGCCATGGGTGGCGAGGCCAACGGGATCCTGGCCACCGCCACCGAGGACGTCGACTACTTCCGGCTGGAGGCGGCCGAGGCGACATCGGTGCTGCTGCGCGTCGCCCGGACGGGGGGACCGGACTTGCGGGGCGAGCTGCTGGACAGCGCCGGGGGCGAGATCGCCGCCCAGGACGACAGCCTCCTCTCCGGCAACCTGACGCCGGAGTTCTTCCTGCCCCTTTCGCTGGAGGCAGGCGTGTACTACCTGCGGGTCAGCGGGTCGCCGGGGGGCGAGTTCGTGCTCTGCAACGGTGACTCCCTGGCCGGGGCCCGGGAGAATGGGGACGACTGTTCGGACCCGCTGCCGAAGCCGGCCAACACGGACACGGGGCCGTACACCGTCTCGGCGGAGGTGATTCCGGGGGCAGGGACGGACTTCGGGCGCGCGCGCGCCCTCCAGCTCGGATCGGACCGGGCAACGGCGGGCGTCATCGAATCCCCCGGGGATGCCCACTACTACAGCCTCACGGTTTCGGAACCCACGTACATCACCATTGAGGCACGGAGCAAGGACCTGCACCTGGAAGGCGCGCTCTACAGGCCGGACCAGACGGCGACGGGCGGCGCCCTGGACACGGCGCATGTCCTGGGGGAGCTGGGGTTCCGCCTCGAGGCGACGCTGGCGTCGGGGACCAGCTATCTGACGGTGGAGGCCCGGGACGGCTCATCGACGGGGGGGTACATCGTCCGAGTGGCGGAAGACAAAGCGTACCGGGAATTCATCGACGCCTGCACCGGGCTGTCCACCAGCGTCACGGACCCGCTGTACGGGTGCCAGTGGCACCTGAACAACACGGGCCGGAACGCTGGCGCTGCCGCGGGCGAGGACATCAACGTGTCGGAGGTATGGTCCGGCGGCAACCTCGGCGCCGAGGTCAACATCGCGATCGTGGCCGACGGGATACACGCCGGCCACGTCGATCTGACGGACAGCGTGGACGCGGCCAGGAACCACGATTACACCGGCAACGGCGCGGCGTACACCCCGCCGCATGCCCACGGGACGCAGATGGCGGGGATCGTCGCGGCGCGGGGGAACGCACTCGGGGTGCGCGGCGTAGCGCCCCAGGCCAAGGTCTACGGGTACAACCTGGCGCTGGACCCCACGCTTGCCAACATGGCGGACGCCACAATTCGAGAGATGGCCACGACGGCCGTGTCCCTCAACGGCTGGGGTCCTGCGGACGGTCCCGGCCTGGATTTTGCCGGTGCGCTGTGGGAAGCGGCCGTCGAATCGGGCATCTCCTCGGGATTCGGCGGCAACGGGGTCTTTTACGTCTTCCCCGCCGGCAACGGGGCGCAGCTGGGGGACCACGCCAACCTGAGCGAGTATGCCAACCACCACGGCGTAACCGCTGTCTGCGCGGTGAACGACCGGGGCGTGCGGGCCGGCTACTCGGAGCGCGGCGACAACCTGTGGGTATGCGGGCCATCCGGCGACACTCCCCGGAACCGGCGCCCGGGAATCGCAACGACGGAGCCCTACGACCGCTACACCCAGGAGGCTGGCGGCACGGGGGCGGCGGCAGCGGCCGTGGCCGGGGTGGCGGCGCTGGTCCGCAAGGCCAACCCCGCCCTGACGTGGCGGGACGTCAAGCTCATCCTGGCGGCCTCGGCACGGAAGAACGCCCCAACGGCTCCGGGCTGGTCCATGGGTGCCCTGAAGTACGGCTCCACCTCGGAGCGCTACAACTTCAACCGGAGCTACGGCTTCGGGGTGGTTGACGCCAAGGCCGCGGTGGACCTCGCGGTGGGCTGGACCGCGCCGCCGCCGCTGCGAACGGTGGAAGCCGCCTCCGACGGGAACCTGGACCTGGCCATTCCCCGGAGCGCCGCGTATGCCGAAAGCACTGTCTCGGTCGGGCCCGGAGTGGATTTCGTGGAGTTCGTGGAGGTGGAGGCCGTGATGCGGCACCCCGCCTTCCGGGACGTGGACATCGAGCTGGTATCACCCTCCGGCGCCGTCTCGCGCCTGGCGGAATACGGGGCCTCGGCGCCGCCGGAGGCTATTCGGGGCGGGGTCCGGCTCGGGACGGCGCGGCACCTGGGCGAGGACCCGTCGGGCACGTGGACGCTGCGGGTCCGGGACCGCGCGGCGGGCAACGACGGCGTCCTCCTCTCCTGGTCGCTGACCATCCACGGCCACGGCCGACCCACCGATCTCCCCGTCATCACCGCCGCCAACCCCGCCAGCACCGTCTTGAGGGTGACCTGGACCATTGACGACGCCGCGGGCGTGACCGCCTACGATGTGCGCCACATCGCGAGCAGCGCTACGGACAGGGGGGACAGCAACTGGACGGTGAAGGACGACGCCTGGACCGCAACGGCCGGCGGCGCCCTGTCCTATGCCATTACCGGGCTCACAGACGGCACGTCCTACGACGTGCAGGTGCGGGCCGTCCGGAACACCACGGACGGGAGCTGGTCGGAGACAACTGTGGGGACGCCGGCCGCGGCGGCCGCCGCGGTGCCGGCCATCACCACGGTGCGGGCGGAGGAGAGGGCGCTCAGGGTGTCGTGGAGAGCGCCCAGCACGCCGCCGGCCACGGTCACCGGGTACGGCGTGCGCCACATCCGCAGCGACGCCGCCGACAAGGCCGCCGACGCCAACTGGACGGTGGTGAGCGCCGCCACCACCTCCGCCTCGGCGCGCACCCACACCGTCACCGGGCTCACCAACGACGAGGGCTACGACGTGCAGGTGCGCGCGGTCACGGCCAATGGCAACGGCGCCTGGTCCGCCACCGCCACGGGGCTCCCCGCCGACTTCCCCGATCGCCTGGCGCAGGCCCCCGCCATCCCCCTCAACTGGCCCATCCACGGGCACCTCACCGGCAACGGCGATACCGACTGGTTCCGCCTGAGCGTCACCGCCGCGAGCGAGCTGGTGGCCTACACCACGGGCGACGCGGACACCCGTGGCTATCTGCGCAATAGCACCAATGGCACCCGTTTCAGCAACGACGACAGCGACCACGACGACGCGACGCTGAACTTCAAGATCATTCGCGCGGTTGGCACGGGGACGTGGTATCTGGAAATACGGGACTTCTCCCGCATCGGCGGGGACTACGTCCTGCAGGTGGAGTCGCGGACGGAGTCCACGGGCACGTCCAACGCCCCCACCCTGTCGATGGGCGGCGCCTACGAGGCGGCCCTGGACTCCTCCTCCGATGTCGACTACTACAAGCTGGTCATCGGCTCCTCCACGGACGTCATCCTGCGCAGCAGCGGGCCCACCAATACCAAGGGCACCCTCCTGCAGAGCAACGGCACCACCGCCATCACCAGCAACGGGAACGGGCAGCTGGTGGAGGGCAACTTTGATCTGAAGGGGAACATCAACTTCCTGATACGCCGGACGCTCAGCGCGGGCACCTACTACCTGAAGGTGGAGCACGAGCGCGGCTCGGCCGGGCACTACACGGTACACGCCTCGGCGGCGTCATCGCCGGGAACGTCCAGGTCGGGGGCGGCGGCGCTGACGCTGGACGTCGCCGGGGCAGGGAGTATCGGCTCGGCCACGGACGCCGACTTTTTCAGCTTCACCCTGACGGAGCCGCGGACCGTCGGCGTTACCGCAGCGGGCAGCCCCGCAGCCACCAGCGGCAACCTGCTCATCCAGGGAGAGCTGCAGGACGCCGGAGGCGACAAGCTGCGGGACTACGCCCGGTACCGGGCGGACCGGGAAGTGGGCTTCCGGGACATCCACCGGCTGGAGGCGGGGACCTACTACATCAAGGTCACCGGCAGCACCAGCGCCTCCCGGGAGAAATACGTCGTCCTGGTCTACACCTTCGACGAGCATGACCGGCGTGGGGCCAAATGCGCCGGAGGCGAGCCCAAGTTCACGGACCCGCTGGCCAACTGCCAGTGGCACCTGCACCATCCCGGGCTGCCGGACATCGACGTCGTCGACCTGAACATGCAGGACGTATGGGACAGCTACACGGGAGATGGCATCAACGTCGCCGTTGTTGACAACTCCATGGAGTACACGCACCCGGACCTATCCCCCAATGTCAATGCGAGCTTGAACCACTCCTATGTCGCGGGAGAAACCATTGAAGACCTGACCGGATTCTTTGGCGATATCCCCCCGCACGGCACGAGCGTCGCAGGCATCATCGCCGCACCGGACAACGGCATTGGCGTGTCAGGCGTGGCTCCCAGGGCAACCATTTACGGCTACAACGTGGTCAAGCAGGCCTCTGATGCGAACGAAGCAGACGCCATGACCCGAAACATGATCATCACGGCTATCTCCAACAACAGTTGGGGTCCGCGTGACAACGGCTTTACCCAGGCTGCCGGCGCCATCTGGAAGCGGGCAATAGACCGGGGTGTGACTGCGGGCAACGAGGGCAAGGGGATCTCCTACATCTGGGCTGCGGGGAATGGGGGCAGACCAAGGCAAAACGACACGGTTATTGATTACGCCAATCTGGATGAGTACGCCAACCACTGGGGGGTCACCGCTGTGGGTGAGCACGACATCTTTGGGAACAAGACGGAGTCGTCTGAAGCGGGGGCCGTCATCTGGGTGACGGCGCCGGGGGTGTGGGAAACAGCCCCCGACTGGTGGGCGGCTCGAGTACCGAATCTCGTCCCGGGCTACCCCAGGGCAGCGGTGACCACCACCGACGGCGGATACGCGTACCGGTCCAACTTCTCGGGGACCAGCGCGGCCGCGCCCATGGCGGCCGGCGTGATCGCCCTCATGCGGGAGGCGAACCCCGCCCTGACCTGGCGGGACGTCAAGCTGATCCTGGCCGAGACATCTCGCAAGGTGCAGCCCGACCACTCCCGATGGGTGACCGGAGCGCCGGTCTACCTGACTCCCGGCACACGCTACTCCCACAGCCAGGAAAACGGGTTTGGGGCCCTGGACGCGAAGGCGGCGGTGGAGCGGGCACTGGCGTGGACCAACGTCCCGGCCGTGCACAAGCTGGACACCGGCTGGCAGACCTACGAGGCGGCGCCCATCCCCAACGACGACGGCGCCACCTCCCTGGAATTGACCTTCACCATTGAGGAGGAGATCCCCTTTATCGAGTTCATCCAGATCCCCATGGCGTTGAACCACGACTACTTCCGTGAGCTGCAGATCGAGCTTGTGTCACCCTCAGGCGTTGTGGCTGTCGTGCAGCGCAGCGTCGTGATCAATCGAGATTACCGGAACTACGTATGGCCGGGTCACGTCCACAACTTTGGCGACGCGGTGCACCTGGGCGAGAGCACCAAGGGCGTCTGGACCCTGCGGATTACGGACCCGTCGTCCCAGACGGACTTCGTCACTGGCAGCGACCCCCTCAAGACCACTTCCGGGACGTTCAGCAAGTGGAAGCTGCAGTTCTACGGGCACGGCCAGATGCCGGGCCGCCCGGAGTTCCCGGACACCGGCGCCGTCACCGCGGGTACGCGGAGCCTGACGGTGAACTGGACCGCGCCGGCGGTGACGGGCGCGACGGCAATCACGCGCTACGACCTCCGCCACTCCATCGACGGCGGCGCGAGCTGGGCGGTGCTGGAGGACATCTGGCAGTCCGGGGACCTGACCCACACTCTGACCGGGCTGGCCTCGGCGGTGGAGCACATGGTGCAGGTGCGCGCGGTCAACGGCTACGGCACCGGGCTGTGGTCCCAGAGCGCGAAGGGGACGCCCATGGTGCCGGCCCTGGCCGCCCCGGCCATCGCCTTGGTGACTCCCTCCGACGCCTCCCTGGGCGTGGTCTGGACCGCGCCGGCGGGGGCCTTGCCGGGGGAGATCACCGCCTACGATCTGCGCTACATCCTGACCTCAGCCGACGAGGCCCTCGACACCAACTGGACCGAGGTCAGCGGGGTCTGGTCCTCCGGCCCCCTGCACTACCTCCAGGCCGGCCTGGTCAACGCCTCCCAGTACGACGTGCAGGTACGCGCGGTCAACGGCAGCGCCGACCCCCCAGTCAACGGCGCGTGGTCCGCGACGACGACGGGCACACCGGCGGCGACCATCGACGTGGAGGTGGCCTGGGTGACGGCGGCCACCAGCGTGGCCGAATCCGCGGGGACCGTCACGCTTCAGGCGTCCATGGTGACCAAGGAGGCGGGGATGCTGCCCTCGGCCTTTTCGATGCCGGTGAAGGTTGTCGTCTCCGGCCCCACCATCACGTCTGCGGACTTCTCCCTGGCTTCGGACACGTTGACCTTCGTTTTAGCGGACTTCTCGCCGGCGACTATCGGCGGGCAGTCCCGCTACCAGGCCGTCAAGGACATCGTCATCACCATCGCCAACGACGACGTGGACGAGCTGGACGAGGTGATGACGGTGACCCTTGACTATCCCGGCCTCATCCTGCCTCACCAGCAGGGCGGCGGCGCGACCGTCCCGGTCACCATAACCAGCGACGACGAGGGGCCCTTGCGCATCGGATGGGAGGACGCGGAGGTGCGGGTGGACGAGTCGGCTGGTACGGTGACGCTACGGGCCTTCTCAGTCACAACGCAGGATGCGGCGCCCTCCGCCGGCTACGCCCTGCACACCACCATAACCACCATCGCGGGAACGGCGGTGCGGAGCTCCTCCTTTACCCCGGTGACCCGGCGCATCACCCTCGGCGCGTCTGACTTCGCGCAGGCGACGGTGGATGGCCAGTCGCGCTATCGGGCCACTGTGGACGTCACGCTCATCGTTATCGACGACACCCTTGACGAGCCCGACGAGGAGATCACGGTGGCACTGGCCGTTCTTGGCCCTTCCCCGCCGGGCCTGGCCGGTTCGCCCGCTGTGGCGCGGGTGACCATCACGGACAACGACCACGTTCCCGTGGCGCTGAGCTGGTCCACCGCTTCGCCCACCGTGGCCGAGGCTGACGGCACGCTGGTGCTCATGGCCCAGGTCACCACCACCGTGGACAAGGCCCCCGAGAGCGGGTTCACCGTCCCCCTGACGGCCGCCACCGCCGACGGCACGGCGACCCAGCCCTCGGACTACACCCCCGTGTCCGAGAACTTCAGCTTCAGCGCGGGCGACTTCACCCAGGTGACCGTTGGGGGTGAGCAACGCTACAGCGCCGCCAGGGACATCTCGGTGTCCGTGCTTGGGGACACGACCGACGAGCCCGGCGAGACCTTCACCGTGGCCCTGGCCTACGGAGCCACGGCCTCGCACCTGACGGGGTCCAGCGCCGTCGCCAATGTCATCCTGACGGACAGCAACCAGCCGGAGGTGACCCTCGAGTGGAATGAGACGGCCGTGACGGCCGCGGAGCCTGACACCGCCGGTGGCACCACGACGGTGACGCTGACGGCCGTCGCCACCACCATGGGCCAGTTCGCGCCTGATCCCGGTTTCGACCTGGAATTCACCCTGGCCACGGCCGACGTCACGGCCACGCAGCCCGCGGACTACACCGGCCCCTCGACCAGCGGCTCCTTCGATGAGACCGACTTCTCCAGCGTCATGGTGGCGGGCAACCCCCGCCACCGCGCCACCATGGACTTCACCGTCGCCGTCGCCGACGACACCATCGACGAACCGGACGAGACCTTGAGCGTAACCCTTGCCCTGTCGGACGCCTCCATCACCTACCTTCTGCTGGGCGACGCCGTGGCCACCGTCACCATCACCGATAACGACCACGTCCCGGTGACCCTGAGCTGGGACGACGACAGCATCACCGTTGACGAGGCAGCCACCACCGTCACCCTGACGGCTCGGGTCACCACCGAGACCGATAAGGCGCCGGAGCCGGGCTTCGCCGTCGACCTGTCCGTGGCCTCCGCCAACGGAACGGCAACGGTGGGAACGGACTACACCGCCGTTGCGGAAAGTTACAGCTATACCCCCTCCGACTTCAGCCGGGTGATGGTGGGCACGGTCTACCGCTACCGGGCAGAGAGGGAATTCCAGGTCGCGGTCCTGCACGACACGATGGACGAGCCCGACGAGACCCTCACCCTGACCCTCGCCTACCAGGGCATGGACCTGCCGCCCCACCTCCTGGGGGGCAGCAAGGTCGCGACCCTGACAATCACCGACAACGACCACGTTCCCGTCGAGCTCAGCTGGGACACGGCAGCCCCCAGCGTTGACGAGAACATGGGCACGTTCACTCTGACGGCGCAGGTGACCACCTCCAAGGACAAGGCGCCGGAGACGGGCTTCACCGTCGGCCTCTCGGCGGCCTCGGTCAACGGGACGGCGACGGCCCCCGGGGACTTCACGGCGGTCTCTGAGACCTTCAGTTTCTCCCCCTCCGACTTCTCCGCCGTCACCGTAGGCGGCGTCCAGCGGTACCGGGCCACCAAGGGCCTCGTCGTCGCTGTCGTCGACGACCTCTTGGACGAGCCCAACGAGACCTTCACTGTCGCCCTGGCCTACACCGGGGCCGCAATGCCCCACCTGACCGGGGGGAGCAAGACGGCCACCGTCACCCTCGTGGACACCACCCAGGCCAGGGTGACTTTGGCCTGGCAAAGCGTCGGGGCCGCCGTCGACGAGCCCCCTCTCTCCGGCAGCACGGCCACCGTCACCCTGACGGCCATCGCCACCACGGCCGCGGATCAGCCCCCCGACGCCGGCTTCGCTCTCGGCTTCACCGTCACGTCGGCGGACGTGACCGCGTCGGCTCCCGCCGACTACACGGCTGTCTCTCGCACGGAGTCCTTCGCCGTGCGGGACTTCGTCAGCGTCTCCGTCGGAGGCGCCACGCGCTACCGGGCCACTCGGGATTTCATGGTCGCCATAGTTCACGACGCCGTCTATGAGGATAACGAGGCCCTGACGATGACCCTTGCCCTGTCGGACGCCTCCATCACCTACCTTCTGCTGGGCGACGCCGTGGCCACCGTCACCATCGTCGACAACTGCGCGGACGTCGACATCTGGTGCGCCACCGGGACCTTGGGATCCGAGGTGCATGGGGAGGGCAGGTACGATCTGTACACCGGTGAAGTCGACAATATGGAGTTCAGCCACAACGGTGCGGACTACCGGTTGTTGTCCATTGCAATGCACCAGAACGGTCCCAATGCCGGCAATGTCGTACTGCCGTTCGGCATACCGGAACGGACGGAATTTCTGATTGATTTTCGTAATCTGAGCGGCCCGAGCGATCAGGCGTTCGATCTGCCGAACAATGACTGGCTGGACTGGACGCTGCACGTCTACACCATCAGCGACGGCAAGACGCTGACCGCGGCGCTTCCCTTCAGCGAAG
Organism: Dehalococcoidia bacterium; assembly: GCA_965216065.1. GTDB lineage: Bacteria > Chloroflexota > Dehalococcoidia > Lucifugimonadales > UBA3495 > VXOI01. The sequence goes on along the minus strand of CBDCFB010000001.1, from coordinate 325,677 downwards.
CCCGGAAATTGGCCGGAGCCTGGTGGCGGTGGTCAGGCCGGGACATCGACGACCTGCGCTGCGCCTGGAAGGAGGACCAACCCTACAGGCTCAGGCTGGTGGAGGACCCAAGGTCGGAGCGGACGCCGCAGCCGCTGAATCCGCCCCTGTACCTGCGTGTCCAGGGCGAGGTCAACACGACCCAGACGTGGCTGCGATGGCTCACACCCCAGACCAGGCATGACAGAGTGCCGCCGGTGGACAGCTACAGGATCCAGTGGAAGCAGCCCTCCGGCAGCTGGGACACGGCCTCCGACGTTTCGGAGACCACCCGGGGCCCCAGCCGCCAACGCCCCGTGTCCCACCATCTGGACGGGCTGACCCCGGGGGTCGAGTACAACATCCGGGTCATAGCGACCGACAGCGTCGGCGACAGTGAGCCATCCAATGAAGTCACCTATACCAAGCCTGCCGAAGCTCAGCTGTCCCTCTCGAACACCCCGGCCGAGGGGGAGCCGCGCATCGATGGAATCCCGGAGGTGGGTCAGACACTGTCGGCCGACACCACGGGCATCTCAGACGTCGACGGCCTGGATGACGTTATCTTCCAGTACCAGTGGCTGGCCGGTGACGCGGATATCGCCGGCTCCACCGGGTCAACCTACACCCTCACTTCCGAACACCTGGGCCAGGCCATCAGGGTCAGGGTCGCCTTCACCGACGACGGGGGCAATGAGGAGACGCTGACCAGCGAACCCACCGTCGTGCCAGCCGGCCTGCAACTCCAGGCGGCCACGGTGGACGACGCCACCCTGACGCTGACCTATAACGAGGAACTGGACACGAGTGTCTCCCCGCCCAAGGCCGCCTTTGCCGTGAACGTCAACGGGTCATCCCGGTCGCTCAGCGGAGTCGCGGTGGGCCAATCCAGTGTCCTGCTGCTCCTGTCCTCGGCGGTGGAGGCCGGGGACACGGTGACGGTGGACTACACCGTTCCCGGCGGCCCCGGTTTCATTCGGGACATCCGGGGCAGGAGGGCGGCCTCCTTCAGCGAGCAGGCGGCCACGAACGGCACTGCTTCGGCCAGAGCACCGAGACAGGTTGAACCTCAGGACAAATCCAACCGCCTGACCGCCGGCGCCTACGACGTGCCGTCGTCCCACAACGGGCAGGACGCGTTCACCTTCGAGTTGCGGTTCAGCGAGGACCCCAAGCCGGACTTCAGCTACAGGACTCTGCGGGACCATGGGTTCACCGTGGCCGGGGGATCGGTGACCTATGTGCGCCGGCTGAACCCGCCCAGCAATATCGGGTGGGAGGTCCACGTCACGCCCGACGGCAACGGGGACGTCAACCTGTCGCTCCGAAGCACCACCGACTGCTCCGCCCAGGGCGCCATCTGCACCGGGGAAGGCAGGAAGCTGTCCGGCGGGCTTCAGCTGGCCGTTGCGGGGCCGAACACCCCGGCCACGGGCGCTCCCACCATCACCGGCACCGTCAGGGTGGGAGAGACGCTCACCGCCTCGACCACCGGCATATCCGACGCGGACGGCATGACCAGGGCAACGTTCGGTTACCAGTGGCTGGCCGGCGACGCCGAGATTAACGGGGCAACCGCCAGCACATACACCCTTGTTGCCGCCGACGAGGGCAAGGCCATCAGGGTGAGGGTGTCCTTCACTGACGACGGCGAAAACGGCGAGGAGTTGACCAGCGCCGCAACAGGCGCGGTGGACGTGGCTCCTCCTCCGCCCAACACCCCGGCCACCGGGTTGCCCACCATCACCGGCACTACCCAGGTGGGAGAGACGCTCACCGCCTCGACGACCGATATATCCGACGCGGACGGCCTGGGCAACGCTGTCTTCGCCTACCAGTGGCTGGCCGGCGACTCCAATTTAAGCGGCGCCACGGATTCCAGCTACACCCTTGTTGCTGCCGACGCGGGCAAGGCCATCAGGGTGAGGGTGACCTTCGCCGACGACGCGGGCAACAACGAGGAACTGACAAGCGACGGGACGGGCGCAGTGGCGGCGGCAGTCGTCAGACCGCCGCTGACAGCCACCGCCCGGAACGTACCGTCGTCCCATGACGGGAGCGCCACGTTTCTGTTCGAGCTGAGTTTCAGCGAGGAGTTCCCGCTGAGCTATGTGACCCTGCAGGACCACGCCTTCACGGTGTCCGGGGGCAAGGTGACCTATGTGCGCCGGCTGAACCCGCCCAGCAATATCGGGTGGGAGATCCACGTCACGCCGGATTCAGACGGCTCCCTGATCATCGTGCTGCCCGAGACCGGGAGCTGCGAGGCCAATGGCGCCATCTGCGCCGAGGACGGCAGGCGGCTCTCCAACCGGCTGGAGTACACGGTCAATGGTCCCTAACAGGCGTCTTTGCAAGCTCCAGCCACCCTGACGATGAGGTGAACCCGGACGGGCAGATCGTGTTGAAGTGGGAGGCCCCGGACAGTCTGCGTTGCCACGGCGGCCGCAGAGAGGGGTTCACCCGCGGGCGACCCGACAACGCAATGTCCGCGGCGCTGAGGAATAGCATCCAGCGCCAGGTCACAGGCCTGTTGGTGAGGAGCCGGAGGTGCACCAGGCCGTTGACCACCCCCAGCAGCACGGGTATGGCCAGGAACTCGATGTCCCCGGGGTACCAGAATCCCGGCCGGTGGGCCAGCAGGAAGACACCGACCAGCCAGATTAACCAGCGGCTCCAGACGGAAACCCCTGCCGCATACCGGACCACGTCCGGGCCGGACAGGGCGCCCGTCGCAACCCACTGCCGTATGGATCCCACGCCGGTCCTCAGCAAGCCGGGGCTCCCGGTCCCGTGTCACCTGCCCGGATGCGCTCCGACATTGCAGACCTAATGCCTCCGCCTCCAGCCGCGCAATCCCGCGGCGTCCACCACGCTCAGGGGCTACCAGAGCACACTGCATCAATCGGACCAGGAAAAGTGCTCGCTCAACAGTGAGCAAAAGAGAAAGGCCAATTTTTCCCTTTTCACCTATCGAAACACCGTCGGGGGATGCGACCATTTAGCGACGTACCCAAAAAGGGACGGCCTACATCTTTGTCAGTCAGCCGACGCCATGGTTCTCCCGGTGAATAAGGGCCCGGAAGGTCGCGAAACGGGAACCGGCGGCATGAAGGTGGCCACCGCGTCAGGAATGGCCGGTGAAGCACACAGCAGGACATGGACGATAGGGAGCCCCACCCGACACTGATGGTTTTTCAGGTAAACGCAGATTTCAGGCAAACGCAGAAAGGAAACAATGACTGTAAACACCACCACTCAGCGCCGCCCGTCCGCCGGTCGAGCAAGATTACCCATTCTGATTGCGGCATTGCTGCTCGTAGCCTCCATGACCTTCATCGGCTCCGCACTGACCGGAACCGCTCAGGCCCAGGCTGAACGCGGCGCAATCCCGTCCCTGAACCTCGCCAGCGACGAGCCCGGGCAGCTGGTCATCACCTGGGAAACCCCCGACCCGCATCCCACGGACTACCGGCTCAGCTGGGCCCACTCCAGCCTGGGCTTTCTGTCCTACAAGTATTCCAACGAAGCAGAACGGGCCAACGTACATCCGGACGGCGGCGCGACATCGCTCACGCTGAACAACCTGACCCCGGGACAGGACTACAAGGTCCAGATGCGATCCCGTTACTACAACGCGGACCGCTCAGTCCACGAGTCCAGCGGACCCTGGACCAGCACGGCAACCCAGCGGGTCAAGGACCACCCGCCGGCGGCGCCCACTGGACTCACTGCGACCCAAGTTGGCCACGACAGCCTGACCCTCACCTGGGTCGACCCTCAGGACGCCAGCATAACCGGGTACCGTGTTCTGCGAGGCACCGACGCCGGCAACCTGTCAACCATGGAGGCGGACACGGGAAACGCCAGCACGGAGTACAGGGACTCCACCGTAGCGGCGGAGACCACCTACTTCTATGCGGTCATGGCCATGAGCGCGGACGGCGACGGGGCCCAGTCCACCGCTCTCAGCGTGACTACGCCGGCAGCGCCCCGGCCGGAGGCGCCCCGGCCGGAGGCGCCCCCGCCGGCGGAGCCCACCGGGCTCACCGCGGCCCAAGTCGGCCACGACAGCCTGACCCTGACCTGGAACGACCCCCAGAACGCGAGGATAATCGGCTACCGGATCCTGAGGGGACCCGACGCCGATAACCTGTCCACCATCGAGCCGGACACGGAGAGCGCCAGCACGGGGTACACGGACGATACCGTGGTGGCGGAGACCACCTACTTCTACGCAGTCACAGCCCTGAGGGATGACGGCTACGGGGCACAGTCCACCGCCGTCAGCGCCACCACGCCGCCGCCGCCAGCCATTGCCATGGTAGTGCCGAGCGACGCGCTCACCGATGGTATGACTCAGTTGGAAGTGAACCTCACCAACCTCCCGGCAGGCCGCTACAACGTCCGGGTTACCGTCACCACTGACGACGACGAGGAGGTGGCAGCGCACGATGCCGTTGTCGTCGTATCCGAGCCCCCCCAGTCTTCACAGCAGCAGGTAACTGAAAGCGACGACGCCCTGCTGCCGACTGACTCGTTGGGCTTAGTCACAGTCTCTCCGGGCACACCGACCGCCACCCAGGACGGCGCCGAGGTTTTGATCAGCTGGACCGCCGGGGTAGGAAACGTGGAACTCTACTATCTGGCACGCGGATTAACCACCGGTTGTCAAAGCGGCTGCTGGGAGGTGATCCGCACCTACGGCCCCGACACCTCGTACCGGGACCTCGGCGTTGTTCCGGGAAGAACCTACAGTTACCGAGTGCAAGCCAAGTACGCCAACACGCGGAGCCACTTTTCCGCCTTTACCTCCATCACAACCGCCGCAGTCGCTGAGGGTGTCCCAATGCCGCCCAGCGGGTTGACCGTCCGGTACGACGCACACACAGCCGCAATCGTCCTCAGCTGGACGGCTCCAGACCCCGCTTCCGACGTGCGCAACTATCGATTCAACCGCTGCAGCTTTACCTCCCCAATGTCCTCGGAGGACATATCGTGCGGAGAATTTCTGACCGGCTCCACGGACACTGCCTATAGCGACACCACCGTGGAGCCCGGCCACCACTACATCTACAACTGGCTCCGGGCCGTAGGCGAGGATGGCGACAGTTACAGAACCGGTTGGGTTAGCATTTCCGTGCCGGCCGCCGGAACGCTGACCCCTCCCACCGGCATCACCGCTGTCCACGACGAAAACGCTGGGACCGCGACCCTGAGTTGGACCGCTCCCGATCCATCCACCGGCCTCGTCGACTACAGGGTGTTGCGTTGCAGGTTCCGGCTACGCAATGAGGCCGACTGCAACGGGATCCTGACTGGCTCGACGGCGACAACGTACACCGACACCGCCGTGTCCGGCATCGGATGGCAAGGGATATGGTACGGGGTGAAGGCGGTCAACGACGTCGGAGACAGCTTTGCTCGCTACGTGTACCTGAAGATTGAGTAGAAAATTGCGGCGACCACTGAAGGCGCAGCCGAGGCGCGGTTCATGGGTCTTTCCGTACCGCACGGGTGCCGAGTCTGCCACCCCGGTCTCATCATCGAGAATTTCATTGGCGGCGCGGCGACGGCGGGCTACCGCGGAGTGCCGACAAGCGCGACTTTTCCGCGCGCTCCAGCCAAAAACCTTAGTCAGACTCTGCCATCGACTGCGCCACCGTGCCCCGCAGCCCGTCGAAGTTCACCGGCTTCACCGGCTTCACCACGAAGCCAGGCGCACCCCGGTCCATCGCCGACGCCTGGTTCCCTTCGTCCCCGTGCGCTGACACCACCAGCGCGGGCAACCCCGGCCACATCTCGCCCAAACGCTTCCCACATTGCCGACATCGTCAGTTCCAGGGTCGCGTCCAGGGCGGCTTTCAGTTCCTGGTTGGACTCTTCAGCCAGGTTCCTGGCCCGGTGAATGCCCAGGCCGATCATGTAGGCGGTCTGGGCGGTGGTGCCGTGAATCGTCTGGGAGAGCTCGATGCGTTCCCGCCGCAGCTCCCGCTCCCGGGACACCGAACTGCGCCACCTGATGCGTTCGAACCGGGCGATGAAACCGATGCCCAGCACGATGGTATACATCATCGCCAGCCTGGCCAGCAGCACCTTCTCGTTGCCCGCGTCCAGGTCGAGACCGGAGCCCACGCTCAGGCACACGACGGCGTAGGCAACAGCGACCGCCGTGGTCCAGGCGAGGCTGAGCCAATAGGACGAGAAGACCACGGCAAAAACGGCGAGGGTCGGATAGTAGGCCAGGAATATGAAGCTCCTGAACCCGCCGCCGATGACGACGCCGGCGGTGACCAGGGCAATGTCCGCGGCGCTGAGGAGGAGCATCCAGCGCCACGTGACGGACCTGTTGGTGAGGAGCCGGAGGTGCACCAGGCCGTTGGCCACCCCCAGCAGCACGGGTATGGCCAGGAACTCGATGTCCTGGGGATACCAGAAGCCCGGCCGGTAGGCCAGCAGGAAGGCACCGACCAGCCAGATGAACCAGCTGCTCCAGACGGAAACCGTTGCGGCATACAGCACCACGTCCGGGTCGGACAGGACGCCCGTCGCAAACCAATGCCGTATGGATCCATGCCGGCCCTCAGCAAGCCGAGGCTCCCGGTCCCGAGTCGCCTGCTCGGATGCGCTCTGACATTGCAGACCGAATGCCTCCGCCTCCAGTCGCGCATTCACGCGGCGTTCATCACAGACAACTTACATCTGTTGTTCAGGGGCTACCAGAGCAAACTGGACCAATCGGACTAGGAAAAGTGATCGCTCAACAGTGAGTAAAAGAGAAAGGCCAAATTTCCCCTTTTCACCTATCTAAATACCTGAGAGGACTATAGGGTTTGATGTTGCGGCTTCTGCTGTATGGCGCGTTGGCTCGGCGCTGGACAGACGCAATGGCGTTCCTGCGACTGCGAGCGGATGTGGCCTTTGTGGCAACGCTGAGAGGCTGGGGAAGCGTCAGAGCGAGATGTGTTCGGCAATGGCGTCCCGAGGCGCCCCGGACTTGAGCACGTGGGTGAAACGGGAGAGCCGGACCGCAGAACGTTTGAAAGAGAGCGCTAGGTATGACTAGGGCACAGAACAGAGGAGCACGGTTCAGGCGCGAACTGGGCTTGCACGGCCAGACGGACGACGGGACCGCGGCCAACCGGCCGAATCTGGAAGCGTGGGCGTCGCCGTTCCGCGCGCTTTCAAGCCCCATTATGGCCTTGACACGTCCCCCACTCCCTGCCGGAAGCGCCCCCCCGACCCCGCCGGGACAGGGACCCCCACCTGACTCGACCTCCTATGACCGATCTTCCCGTTGCCGACCCATGCCGGTCGGTAACTCACTCTACGAGGCTCAAGCTGTATGACCGGTAATCAGAACTCCCGACTGCGTCACCCGTCGACCTGGCTCCTCCCCATCCTCCTAATCGCCCTGGCGGCGCTCGTCCTGCCGCCCGTGGCCCACGGCCAGAACTCCGCCAACACGCCGGTGACCCTGGTCACCAATCAGCTCCAGACCCCGGACATTAATGCCACGTACGACAGTGATCACGGCCAGCCTTCACCACCGGCAGCGAAACAAACGGCTACACCGTCACCAGCGTCACCAGCGTCACCAGCGTCACCAGCGTCACCAGCGTCACCAGCGTCACCAGCGTCACCAGCGTCACCAGCGTCACCAGCGTCACCAGCGTCACCAGCGTCACCAGCGTCACCAGCGTCACGCGTCACCAGCGTCACCAGCGTCACCAGCGTCACCAGCGTCACCAGCGTCAGATCCGAGGACCCGAACCACGATCCCATACCGCTGCAGATCTGCGAAGTTGACGAGAACACGCACCCCACTACGGAATGTTGGGACCTCACTGGACCGCCAACCTACCCGAACCTCGCATTGCTGACCTACACCGCTCCGACCGACCCGGCGCTCACGCTGGACGCCAGCACCACCTACATGGTGGTCTTCAAGGCCCCCCCATCCGGCGACTTACTGCGCGTGGACGCCACCAGCAGCACCGGCGAGGACTCCACCTCTCTTGCAGGCTGGTCGATTCGAGACAAGTTCCAGTGGAACAACGGAGGCGCCTGGCAGGACGCGAGCGGCAGCAGGGTGATTCGCATCACCATCACCGGCACGGTCAATCCGCCGCCGCTGGCGAGCAACATCGGGCAGTCTGACGGCACCACTGGACTTACGCAGTTATTCGACTTTGCCCAGCCGTTCTCGACGGGCAACCATGACGAAGGATATACGCTGGAAGACATCTCCATCCGGCTCCATACGAGCTCGACCGCCACGGTTGCTCCCGTGCTCACGCTGCACAGCGGGTCCGGAACCGGGACCAAGGTGGCCGACTTCAACGGCCCGTCGGCCCTTACCAGTGGTACGGTCAAGAACTACGAGTACACGCCGACCACACCCGTCATGCTCGAGATGTCCACCGAGTACTGGGTGGTGGTCGATCAAGGCCGGGCCGGCGTCTCCGTGCAATTCACCGCCTCGGACAGCGAGGACGGCACGCCGGTGGATGGGGCAAGCATCGGGAATGCGGCCCATAGCCGACGCCTCTCATAGTCCACCGGCAACAGTAACTGGTCCAGAGGGGAATGAGTCTCCCTGCGTTACATCAAGGAAGTAACGCGGGGAGAAGGTTCTGGCCGCTGCACCGAAGCCGTTCAAATCATATCGCGAGGGTCTTCAATGGTTGGATTGTTTGGAGGCATGATCGGGGGAATCGGGCTGCTCTTTTTCGGCATGTGGCTCTTGTCAGAGAACATGAAGTCGGTAGCAGGTCCCAGGGTCCGAATCCTGGCAAGAAGGCTGACCAGCAACCGATTCGCCGGGTTTGGCTGCGGGGTGCTGGCCGGGGCGGTAACCCAAAGCTCTGTGGCGGTCACGTCCATTACCGTCAGCATGCTGAGAGGAGATCTGATTTCCGCCCGGCAGGGCTTTTTATTGGTCATTGGATCCCAATTGGGCGTCGCGTTTTTGATACTGGTGGTGGCTTTCGAAATCAAAGTGCTCGCCCTCTATGGGCTGGGTGTAGCCGGCATCTTGATATTCCGCGCGCGAAGGGTGCACTTGCGAGAGACGGGTGCCATGCTGTTCGGAGTAGCATCTTTGGTGTTTGGCCTGATCCTGATCAAGGAATCTGCCGCGCCGCTTGCCGACCAATCTTGGTTTCAGGCTGCATTGGGAATTTCGGTCCGTTCCCTCCTGTTGTCCCTTCTTCTTGGGGCGCTCCTCACCTTCATCGTGCAAGCCGGACTTCCGGTCATTGCCTTCGGCATTGTAATGGCCACCGCAGGCTTGGTGGAATTCGAACAGGTACTGATGTTCGTCTATGGTGTTTACATCGGCCTCGGATTCAGCATCCTCGCGGTCGCCCTGCACATAAGCGGTACTGCTCGCCAAATCGCCGTTTTCTCGGCGGTGCAGACATTCTTCCCAGCAATAATCTTGGTCCCGCTTCTTTATATCGAGCTGTATCTTGATGTGCCGCTGGTAAAAGCCGCCGTACTTTCCACTGACATCGGCCTTGCCGCGGAAATCGCGCTGGCCGTCATCCTCTACGGTACGCCTTCCCGCATCGTCGCCCTCGCCGCTCCGGATTGGACAGTAAGGCTGTTCTCGAGTTTCTGGCCAGCCAGCCAAGCGGAGCAGATCTCAAGACCCAGGTACATCCACGACCGCGCTCTGGACGATGCCGAAACCTCCCTGGACTTGGCGCATCTTGAGCAAAAGCGAGTTCTCTCCATGTTTTCCGGTTATCTCGAGATGGCCAGGACAAGGGTTGACTACGGGGGGGTTCGCCAGTCGACAAGGGAGCTTAATGACCGGATCAGAGAATTCTTGGCTGGAGTCGAGCTCCACCACCCCAGCCGCAGCGTCGAGCGCAGGAACTCGGTGTTGAGCCGTCAGAAGCTGATTGTTTGGTTGGAGGAGCAGTTCTCAGACCTGTGCGACTCACTGCGGGAACTTCCGGAAGGGTCGCCGCTCAGCGACTTGCACAGCTCCCTGATTGAGGGCATCGACAGCGCATTCCTTGTCTTTTTGGATGCGATTGAAAGCGACGATGAAGACGCTTGGTTGTTCGCCGGGCAACTCATCGGAGACCGCAGGGGCGTGATGCAGGAAATCAGGGCGAGATACCTTCAGGCGATGCCAGAGGAGGGCGGCAACCAGCAGTATGATGTCGTGAGGGCGACCAACTGCGTCGAAAACATTTTCTTCCTGTTGGCGCAGCTCACGAGCGAACTCCGAAGTGAACCTGCCGCCTGACGGCGCGAGGTCCTCATCGCCGAAATCGTCCCCTTGCGCAATGAAGCGCAACTCCCTGTTTGGCTCGCCTCGGCCTCGGTTTAGAACCTAAACCAGATGAAATCAAACGGCACTGCCGGACCGTCCTGCAATCAAGGGTTGAGAGGGTCCCGCGAAACCTGCGAGCCGATTCCCATAAATCTGAAAGTGCACATCCCACCTTGACTTTGGTTTAAGGCTAACCTGACGACAAACCAGCATTCCGAGTGGCGTAGGCAAACGTGGCGCAGGTAAACGTGGCGCAGGTAAACGAAAACATCCTCTATCAACCGGATGAGCGGCCAAGCCATCCGGCGTCTTTGGCTCACGGATTCCAGAATGTCATGACCCGCATGGCGGCAATGGCTGCCACGACGTCGATCATCGCCGTGGCGGGCGGGCAATCCCAGGGTTATCTGTCCTGGATATTCTTTTCGGCCCTCGTGGTCTGCGGAATAGGCTCAATCCTGCAGACCTTTAGATTCTGGAGATTCGGGTCGGGATATTCCCTTAGCATATCTTCTGCATCCGTCTTCATCGCCATCTGTATCTCGGCGCTGTTGGCCGGCGGCCCGGCCTTGCTGTCGAGCCTGATTGTCGCTTCGTCGTTGATACAGTTCGTGTTCATCTCCCGGCTCTCCTGGCTGCGGCGTGTCATCAGCCCGGTGGTCGCCGGAACGGTCCTCATGCTGCTGGCCTCCACAGTAATAGCCGTGGTACTCAGCAGGCTTTCTGATTTGCCGGAGGGCGCTCCCTCGGTGGCGTCGCCCATCCTGGCAGGAATGGCCCTGTCCATCCTTATGGTGCTCAGGCTGTTCGCGTCGCCCAAGTGGCAGCAGTGGGCGCCGGTCGTCGCGATAGTGGCAGGTTGCGCAATAGCGGTCCCGTTCGGCGCATACGACTGGCAGCACGTGATGGAGGCCCTCTGGATTGGTATTCCCAGCTACTCTTGGCCGGGATTCGACCTCAGCTTTGGCGTGACCTTCTGGGGGCTTTTGCCGGGATTTGTAATAGTGAACCTGGCAACCACCATCAATTCGATCAGCGAAACCGTCGTGATTCAGCAGGTGGCCTGGCGCAGGCCCCGGGCCACTGACTTCCGCGTAGTTCAAGGGGCGCACCACCTTCTGGTATTGACCAATCTGCTGGCCGCCTGCCTGGGTACGCTTCCCAATAGGATTGGCGCGGCCAACTCCGCCCGGATCATGCTCACCGGCGTCGCAGCGCGCCGCATGGGAATCTACGGAGGCCTGATTCTGATAGCAGTGGCGTTCTCTCCAAAGCTGATAGCACTGGTTGTCGCCACTCCACGCCCTGTGCTGGTGGCTTACATGATCTTTATGATGTCGCTCCTCTTCGTACAGGGCATGCGGACCGTTTTCAGGGACGGCGTAGACGGGCGAAAAGCCGCGGTGATAGGAGTGTCTCTCTGGATAGGTATAGGCTTTCAGAACCAGGTGATTCTGCCCGATCTGTTGACCGGAACTCTGGGGACCTTGCTCAGCAACGGCATGACAACCGGCTCGGTCTGCGTGATCTTGCTCACTCTGTTGATGGAGTTCACCTCCAGGCGCCGCAGGCGCTTGAATGTGGCCATGAACCTTTCGTCGCTACCCAGAATTGACTCCTTCCTCCAGGAATTCGCTGCGAACGCCGGCTGGAATGAGGCGTCAATAAACCGGCTCAGGTCAGCCGGAGAGGAAACCCTGTTGAGCCTGCTATCGCAGGAAGAGGAGCCGGAAGAGGATGCCAGGAGGCGCCTGATTGTCGCTGCCCGTCGCGCGGACGATACCATTGAAATGGAATTTGTAGTGACCACCGAGGGCGGGAATCTGGAGGACAAGCTGGCCTATATGAACGAACAGCCTGAGATACAGGACGAGCGCGAAATTTCCTTCCGCCTCCTGCGTCATTACGCATCCTCGGTCCAGCACCATAAGTACCACGACATAGATATCGTTACGGTGCAGGTCTCCCCCTCGTCCTAGTGCCGCTGGGGTGGCCAGCCGTCCTGCCCGGTTTAATTCGCCGGTTCGCTGAGACTGGGCATACCCTCAATTCCAACAGGAAAATGCGAGGCGCCGATCCCCCGTTGAAGAGTGAGTCGCTTGGTCCACCCTTTGTGTCATTCCGAGAACCGTCGTTGTAATACTAAACTAAAGCCAAGGTGAAATGTACATATCGCTAGACCGCACTGTCGGTGCCCACCCAGTTGGGGCCTGAAGGTGATATGAGGTGCCGTGGAGTCCTTTCGGTCATCGTCAATCTCCCCGAAATGCACATCCCACCTTGGTATTGGTTTAGCGTCGAGCCAAGGAAGAGCACGGCTTGAGTTCGCCGTGCTCTTCGTAAACCTGTAGAAATTGTCCGGGAAGCCTGCGGTCGGGCTAGACGAACCAGCCCATGCCTTCCCAGTGGCCGCGCAGTAAGGCTATCTGGCCTCCGTGGACGATGTTGTCAAAGACCAGGACACCGATGATGGTCTCTTTCGGCTCGGGGTCCGAACCGGGCCTCAGGCTCATGGTGGCGCTCAACTCCTCGTCGGTCACTGAGGACATATAGTCCCGGCAGCAGGTCTTCATGGCCTCGTAGTACCCTACCAGGACGTCTTTGGAGGGAAGCGGCCACGCGGCCACGCGCGCCGTGTCCCAGCCTTGGCCGGTCGTCTCCGGGTCGTCGCTCAGGCCGAATTTCTCGCACCAACCGTCCTCTATCCATATCTGAGGCTTGCCTTGGAACCTGGAATTCATGAAAACGTCCACCACCCGGCTCATGTGGAAGAGGAGCCAACCGATGGAATTGTCGCTGTCGGATATCTGGCGCGCCAGTGTCTCATCACTCAGCCCGTCTATGGCGCGGTCTACCATACCCCAGTTACGTTCCAGCGCATTCGATATCCCGGCGGAAACAGCCATGGTTACTCTCCAAAAGTTTCGTTAGTTGGGAGTCGCGGTGCTAATTGTAACAGCCCCAAAACTGGAATGGTCTGCAATGTTAAGGTAGCGCCGACGATCAGGAAGAGACCTCCGGCTGATCTGCGACTGTAGTACTAAGTTCCTCGTCGGTGTCGACTAGACCAATTCCTCAGGTCGGGCGAACGCAGAAGTCGGATCAATGAAGGTCTCTTCCAAGCGGTTCACCTGGTCCAATAGCTGCGCTACCGGGGTGGGTTCGTCTGTGAGCCTCACCAGATATTCGAGCGATACTCCAAGTATGCGGGCCGTATTCACCGCACCGTCAAACAACAGGTTCGCCAAGCCATTCTCTACCATTGAGATCATCGGTGCGTTGTAGCGATCACCGATCTCGACAACTAGCTAGGTTTTGTCAATGGCGGCGACTTCATAGACCACTGTGGCGGAGGAATCGTGTACCACTGACGTGAGTACTGGCGGCAGTTGTTCAATCAGAGTGGCTAGTAGTCCATCAGTGTTGTATTGGTGGGTAGAGGGACTTGAGCTTGATGCGGGCATCCTCGGTGGTGAAGCGCCAGTCCACCCGTATTGCGTCCCGGTTGCGCTGTTGCTGCCACGCTCCCACCTCCCGCCGCAGAGCGCTTTGGTCGGGAATACGGCGGTTCAGGCATTGCCGGGCCATCACCCCGATTTCGATCTCCGCCATCCCTTCGGCAAGCTCAGGACAGGATCCAGCCAACTGCCATGCTTGGGAGTGTAATGGACCTCCAACCGTTCGGCGATGCGCCGCGCTTCGGCAGGCTCAAAGGCTTCATACAATGAGGCTGGGTGGTGGGTGTTCAAGTTGTCCATCACCAGCACAATACGGTCCTTGTGCGGGTAGTCCTCGTCCACCAGTTGCTTGAGCACCCGGGCCCAATCGGCTTTCGTGCGCCGGTCCGTCACTTCCACCCGGCGCCACCCTTCCAGCGGAGCGAACAACATGAAGAGGTTGCTCACCCCGTTGCGCTCGTATTCATAATCGTAGGAGCCCGCCGCCCCAGGCCGGGCCGGACGCGGCCGGCGCGTCTCTTTCACCTGTTGCTTGCTGGTCTCGTCCAGACAGACCAGAACTTCGTTGTCCCCATACTGGCGCTGATAGACTTCCAGCACGTCTTCCATCGCACAGACGAACTCGGCGCTGCCTTGCGGCGGGATGCACCAGCACTCTTTCAGCCAAGGCTTGAGTTCGTTTTTTTGAGCGTCTGGCGCACCGTTTCAGTGCTGATGCTCTCCACTACCTCGCATTCGACCAGCCGGTCGGCCAATAGTTTCAGTGTCCAACTCGCCCGGCCCTCCGGCGGTTCTCCGCAGGCCAAGGCAATCAGGTGGGCTTCCCCTTGACCGTCCAACCGCTTCGGACGCCGGTTAACCTGCCGCTTTCGTCCCAGCGCCGCCTCAATCCCTTCCTCTACGCAGCGCCGGCGCACCCGTTCCACCGTCGCACGGCCAATCTGGAGAACCCGGGCAATGTCTTCATCCTTCATGGCCCCGTCCACTTGGGCCTCATCACTCAGCAGCAGGACGCGCCCGTGGGTCTGCTTGTAAGCCGCCCCCCGGCCACGGGACACCAATGTCTTCAGTTCCTGCCGCTCCTCCGCACTCAGCTTGACCCGGTATCTCTTCATCGCCATCCCCTCCTCACACGTCCCAATCCTCTTCGCCCTATGCTTGGTACAATACACTCGCTCAGTACTCATTTCAAAGATGTTGGACTACGGTGAAATAGAAACATGGGGTAAATTGGCGAAGGAGGCAAGAGGCGTCAGAGAGGGAGGTTGACGGTGCGGTGGATGCCAAGGCCTTGCGCCGGCGGATATCTGGCTGCTGGCCCAGGGCTCGGCAGCGGCGACGGCGGAGGCGCTCGGGACCCACACACCATCGGCCGGTGGGCGTCGGCCTTCGGCGAGGGATGCGGCCCTGATATTCGTGCTTGACGAGAGGCAGCGGGAAGGCGGTGCAGGAGTTGCCCAGGCAGGTATCCAACTGGCCAACTGGTACTGGAAAGGAGTCCGGCAGTTTGTCTGGGAACGATTCGGCACCAGTTTGAGCCGTAGCAGTTGCCTGAACTGGCTGCACCGCTTGGGGTTTGCCTTCAAGCGGCCCAAGAAGCGGCTGCTCAAGGCGGACGAGGCCAAACGGAAGTCATTCGTGGAGGAGTACGCCGCCCTGTGGGAGGAGGCTCAACGGACTGCCAGAATATTCTTTGCTGATGAGGCCCACTTCCGGGCGGACACTGCGGGGCAAGTGGGTGCTGAAGGGTGAACCGGCTCTGGTGGACTCCACCAGCCCGCGGTATGGGGAGAAGGCCAGCTACTACTCGGCGGTGTGCCTGGAGACCGGTGAGGTGGAGTGGATGGAACTGGAGGGCAACAGCAACTCCGGGACCTCGGCGGCCTTCTTGGACCAGTTGAGGAAGGGCCACGCTGGACCGCTGAATGTGATCTGGGACAACGCGCCGGCGCATCGTGGGGAGGCGGTGCGGGAGTACCTCAGGACGCCTGAGCTGGAGCTGAGGTTAATGAACCTGCCGGGCTACAGCCCGGACTTCAATGCCGATGAGGCCTGGGGTTGGGCGAGAGAGGAGGCCACTGGAAATCTGTGTCTGGGGACCAAGGCCTTGGTGCAGCAGAGGGTCGGCAACTTCCTGGCCGGACTGGTCAGCCGGAGAGACGAGGTGAGGCGCCGCTGCCGGACGGTCCTGCAGTCAAGGGCCGAAGCACTCCTGCCAAATTCCCCGCCCATTTCCCCGCCTCAGGCGAATGCACATCCCACCTTGGCCTTGGTTTAGGTTACAGGAGCAAGAAGAGAGGGAGTTGACGGTGCGGTCTATTCTTCTTCGGGATGGACAGGTGCTTGCGAGGAAGGGTTCTCCCCGCTGTGCCTCAGCCTGTAGCTCTCGACGTTCATTTCCAGGATCTGGACGGCTGCGACGATGAATAGTCAGCACCCTCGACGCCTTTTCTCCCCGCTCCCATAACGTCGCCACTCTGCCTGAACAACTGCCGCCAGTCATCCTGTCATTTGTAGTACACGGTTACTCCGCCACAGTGGTCCGTCTTCTCGGCGTCATTGACAGCTCCGACGTTTACAACCGTGGACGGTGACGGGACGTCCGCTATAATCTGCAGATTGCTATTACAGTTGGGGAACGATCATGGAAATTCAAAGTGGCGTGTTCATAATCACGGGTTCAGCGACGGGGTTGGGAGCGGAGGTGGCTCGGCAACTCGCTGCAAAAGGCGGCCGTGTGGTGATCAACTACACCAGGAGCGAGGCTGAGGCCAAAGCATCGGCGGAGGCGTGCCGCGCGGCAGGCGGCGAGGCCATCCTGTGCCAGGCCGACGTGTCGGTGGATGAGGAGTGCCGACGGATGGCAGCGGCCGCGCTGGATCAGTGGGGCCGCATTGACGGGCTGGTGAACAACGCCGCCACGTCGGTAATCGTGCCGCACCACGATCTCGAGGGGCTGGCTTCGGAGGACTTCCGGCGCGTCCTTGATGTCAACGTGGTGGGCGCGTTCCAGATGGTGCGGGCGGTTACGCCGGCCATGCAGGAACAAGGCAAAGGGGCCATCGTCAACGTGTCATCCGGCTCCGGGTTCAGCGGTTCGGGCAGTTCCATCGCCTACGCTGCGTCCAAGGCGGCGCTGAACGTGATGACGTACTCTCTGGCGCGCGCCCTCGCGCCGGAGATACGGGTCAACGCGGTGTGTCCGGGCGTGATGCAGACGCGGTGGTGGCGGGACGGCCTCGGCGACGGCTACGAGGCATTCATAGACCGGTACGCAGAATCTGCCCCGCTTAAGTCAGCCGGTACCACCGAGATGGTGGCAGACCCGGTGGTGTGGCTACTGGAGGGTGCGGAACACGTTACCGGTGAGACTATCCTGGTGGACGCGGGTTCGCACTTGGGGCCTTCGCCACGGCGGTAGGGAGACCGGGGCCATCGACCGCATCTTCGAGGAGAATCTCAGGCTTCCCGGAAAGCTGCGCCTCGCCGCAAAGCACATCTTCGAAAGGCTCAGAGACGAGTATGACTTCCTCGGTGGGTACACCATCGTTAAGGAATTCGTTCGCGAGCACCGCTGCCGGACCAGGGAAATGTTCGTGCCCCTGGCTCATCCGCCGGGGCATGCCCAGTGCGACTTTGGAGGGGCCCTAGTGGTCATCGGCGGAGTGGAGCAGAAGGCCCACTGTCTCATCCTCAGGAGGCCCAAGCCCGGCTATCACGTCCTCCAACGTCTGACCGAAGGCGGGCCAGAGGAAGCAGTGACTGGAATAGCCCAGCACCAGGATCGGCGCCCAGCCGTGCGGCGGCGGCCCGTCTCGGGTTCATGGATCAGGCCCAACTGCCCGAAGTCTAGCTCGGCCACTTTCCCCGGCGGGCTGTCCTCCAGCCGCCCCGCGGTCCTGCTGGGCCTGTTCCAGTTTCGTTTCTGGATGAAGCCCCGCGGCGACTGGTAGGACACCGGGCATCCACGGCCCAGTTGCAACTCGTGGATGCGGGTCACCAGCAGCCGGTCGCCGGTGAGCCACTGGTAGATCGGGTCAGCCCAAGGGGCTAGCGGGTCCTCGTGGGGGTCTCCGCCTGACGCGGTCCAGGCTGTCCGATGGTCGCCTTGCGACTGAGCTGATCATCACTGGAAGAGGGTCCGTCCTTGGCGATGCCGCCAGCCTTCGGCGCGCTCGGGTACTTGCGGACCGTGTTGCGGAACAGGCCAGTGCGCGATGCAATCCGGCGGATCCCTTCGCTGAATGACAGGGTGAATCTGCTCCCAAATATCGTCTGGAATTTCCCGGATAGTCGACAGAGGCTCGCTCTTTGCCGTCATCGTCCACCACCACCCGGTTTTTGCCTATCCTAATCGAATCTAACTTGCGCCCTCCCCTTCAACCCGCTCCGTTTTGAGATAGTTCCTTAGCGTGGGAACAGCTGGTTGAAATCAGCCCTCCCCACGCCAATGTTGTCCATGCCATCTATTTTTCTCATCCGGTGGAGGCGAGAAGGAGGTGGTAAAATCCTCGGGTATCCGAAAGAGTAGCACGACGGGAGGTGAGCAATGCCCGTGATGAGCGGAGCACAGGCGCTGGTGCGTTCCTTGGCCAGGCACGGCGTCGAGGTAGTGTTCGGGCTTCCCGGCGTACAGATTATGGACGTATTCGATGCCCTTTACGACGAGCCCGGCATCCGCATGGTCCTGACCCGGCACGAGCAGGCGACCACCTACATGGCCGATGGCTACGCCCGGACCACCGGCAAGCCCGGCGTGGCGCTGGTGGTGCCTGGCCCTGGGGCCCTCAACGCAACGGCGGGACTCGGCACTGCCTATGCCACATCGTCCCCGGTTCTGCTGGTGTCGGGGCAGATAGAGAGCTATAACCTCGGCCAGAACCGGGGCGCGCTCCACGAGATCGGCGAGCAGTTGGACGTCTTCAAACACCTGACCAAGTGGTGTGGGCGGTCAGACAAGGTTAGTGAAATCCCGGGAATGGTCCAAAACGCTTTCCGGGAGATGTCCTCTGGCCGGCCCAGGCCGGTGGAGATAGAGATCCCCTGGGACGTTCTCCCAATGACTGATGAAACCGAACTCCCGGAACCCGAAGGTCCAGGCAAGCAGCAGCCCGAGCCCGCCCTGATCAGAGAGGCAGCCCAGCTGCTTGCAGGGGCCAGCCGCCCCCTGATCTGGGCTGGCGGCGGCACAAGGGACGCTGCCGTCTCCTCCGAGCTTATGGATCTAGCCGAATCCCTGAACTCCCCGGTTATAACCACGCCAGAGGGTAAGGGCGCAATCCCTGAAAACAGTCCGCTGTCCTTGGGCAGTTTCTACTACGCCCACGGGCCCGGCCATATCGCCCTCCCGCAGGCCGACGTCATCCTGGCCGTCGGCAGTCGGATGATGTTCACGCCCAACGTGCCCTGGGGAATCCAGCCCCACCAGAAGGTTGTCCAGATCGACGCCGACCCCGAGGAACTTGGCCGCAATATCCCCGCCACAGTGGGAATCGCCGCCGATGCCCGCCTGGGGGTACAGGCGTTGCTGGCGGAATTGGGAGGCCGGACCCGGGCCAGCCAGTGGACCGAGACCGAGATCACGGCCATTCGCCAACAGGCCGATCTGGAAATCCGGGAGATGGCCCCTCTCCAGGTGGAGATCATCAAGACGATACGCCACGAACTGGACGACGACGCGATCATGGTCGCCGGGACCACTGACATCGGTTACTGGAGTCATCTGGCCTACCCGGTGCTGGCCCCGCGTTCCTACCTCACCTCCTCCTACTTCGCCACCTTGGGGTATGCCTTCCCCACGGCCCTGGGCGCCAAAGTCGGCAACCCCGGCAGGCAGGTCGTTGCCACAACGGGGGATGGCGGGTTCGGGTACGCCTCCAGTGAACTGGCCACCGCTGTACAGGAAGGGATAAATGTGGTGACTCTGGTGTTCAATAACGAGATGCTCGGGGCGTCGCACCACGACCAGCAACAGCGTTTCGGCGGCAGGGTCATCGGTACCCGGCTCCACAACCCTGACTTCGCCCAACTGGCCGAGATATACGGTGCCGTGGGCGTCAGATTGGACAGCCACGAGGGCCTGGGGGACGCTCTCCGCGACGCCCTGAGGGCCAATCTCCCGGTTGTCATCGAGGTGCCCATTCCAAACCTCTCGCCTCCGTTCCAGATAGCGCCCCGCGGATTGGAGAATATCAGGAGTTAGAACCCAGCACTGACTACTTGGTACTGCAGCCGCCTCCGGACAATTCCGAGGACAGGTGGCCCACAGCGGTCACGAGACCTGTCAAGGGCCCTGCCAGGATCGCCATGGTCCTGACCAGCTTCAGATGACGATTCATCCCAAGGATGTTCGCGACCGCCCGTGCTCTCCACTGGCGGGTATAGACCTTTCCGGCTGTCGTAGGCGGCGCCGGAAAAAACTGAGTTCGCCCCGCGCCCGCGTGGATAAACCAAGCTTAACAGCGGCAACTTGGCCTTCGAGACCGTCCGGCCACCCTGTTGACCGGTCGTTTCTTCCTGTCGCACCGACCATCAAGTTACAATACCCCCTCTAGGATCCAGGTCCGGGTAGTAGGGTGAGGGGAGCCTCCAAGATAGGAAATGGCTCAAGTCCACCGTAGAAGGAGTTGATCGTGGCCAGTGACAAGAACGGAACTCCGGCTCCTGTATTCGATCCTGAACGGTTGACCGGGGCGATGGAAGCCCGTGGCGTAGACGGCCTGGTGATTACAACTCCCCTGAACGTGACCTACCTTTCGGGGCACAATCCCACAGCGCCCAAAGCCGACGAGCCGCCAGGAGTCGCTGTGGTCCTTTCCCGCCATGACCTGCGGCACCCCATCCTGATTGGGCCTGACATATTTGTATCGCCTTTCCTGTATGAGCCCATATGGATCGAAGACATCCGTCCCCACCGAAGCGTCCTCCTTCCGGTGGGCGCATCCACCGACCGGTCTGAGTTTTTCCGGTTTATGCCGGCCTCCCGGCAGGACTCAGGCTGGGTCAAGAACGCCGGCGACCGGTTTGCTGGTGGCTTTACCGAGGGGATTCGTGATGCTGTGCAGGACTTGGGCCTCACCCACGGACGCATCGGCTACGATGACCTGAGAGTGGGCGCCAAGGTGGCAGGCTCCCTGGCGGACGTTTTTGACGCATACGACTTGATGATGTTAGTTCGAGAGAGAAAGAGCGCCCAGGAAATCGAATGGCTGCGGGAAGCCACCCGGGTAAACCAGGTTGGCATAGAACGGACGGTGCAGTCTTGGAGTCGAGGTATGCTCTGGAAGGAGCTGGTGAATACCTATCATGCAGAGATCTCCGCGCTGGGCGGGTGGGTCTGCGACCCGGGCGGAGTCTTTTTTGCCAACCCGCTGGACGGCGACCCCGCCGTGCGACTGCGTGTCGACTCCGAGGACTTCGTGGTCCAGCCGGGGACCAACATCATGTTCGACTGCCATGGGACCAAGAACCAGTATTGCTGGGACGGCGGCAAAACCTGGGTCGTGGAGGACTACGGCTCGGAAATGGCCCGCCGCATCGGTCGGGCTACCGCCGAAGCGATGAACGAGATTCACGATGCAATGCGCCCCGGAGCCCGGATCGGCGACCTGCAGGAAAAGAGCCGACGAACGTTTCAACGGTTGGGAGTGCCGCAACACGAGTCGGTGCTGACCTACTTCCATGGCCTGGGGCTGAGTCATGCGGATGTGCTGGCTTTGGTGGAGGACGGCTCCGATCCCAACTGGATGTTGGAAGAGGACATGGTGATAGCCGCTCACCTTCTGTGTCCGGGCGATGAGAGAGAACGCTGCTGGATCGAGGAAGTGTTCTTGGTCAAGGAGGGAGGATCGGAGCCCTTGTTCACCTGGGGCAACGACCCGTTGACCAACGGCTAACGAAGGGATCCGTCTTCAGTACCCGCGCTGCCCTGACCGAGCGGCAACCTGGCCGGACAGTCCTGCAATCAAGGGCTGGAGCACTCCCCCGCGACTTCCAGCCGGATTCCCCGCCTCAGGCAAATGCAAATCCCACCTTGGCTTTGGTTTAGTAGTCGTGCAAGACATGAGTTGAGGCGTGTCTGCTACCCCGGGGTCCGCTGCCCTAACCTGCTTGGCCGGGCCGCCGGTCAGTCCCTTGACCCGCCGTAGCGGCGTCAACGCTGGCCGTATTGTAGTACGACTCCACCGGCCGCCACACCAACGGCGTCAACAAGGCCACCGGCAGCATCAAAAGTAGGCCTGCGCCCGCGTTAATGCCTATGGCCAGTGAGATGCCGAATACCTGGGCTATGGCCCCGATTTCCACCCCGCCGATCAAGTGGCCCAGGCCGCTGACCAACCCCTGGGACCCCATTATCCGCCCTCGCATTTCGGCCGGTGACGAAAGCAGCAGGATGGTACTCTGCATGGTGCTGAATCCTGATTGACCAACACCGGATCCAAAGAGCAACAGGAAGGAAATCAGGAACCAGGGCGACCAGGCCACTGCAGCTACGCACACCGCCATAATCATGGCCCCTATCACGTAGTACCGTCCGTGAAAGGTGTAGTTGCGACGAGTAGCTATGAATATCGCCCCCATGAGCGTGCCAACACCTTCCGCCGAGCCTATTACGCCCCCCAGCGCGGGCCCCACCTTTAATAAATCGGTGGCGATGACCGGTATGAAGTATTGCAGTGGCAGCACCATGCCATTCATCACCAACGATATGCAAAGCACCCCCAGAACAA
Source organism: Dehalococcoidia bacterium (assembly GCA_965216065.1). GTDB lineage: Bacteria > Chloroflexota > Dehalococcoidia > Lucifugimonadales > UBA3495 > VXOI01. Next base: position 303,181 of record CBDCFB010000001.1, on the reverse strand, counting down.
ACTTGTTTGAGTAAGAATGGCTGATACCAGACTTGATTCCCTGCGAGAACACCCTGTCCCTGCCCACCACCAACGCCGCTTTCGGCAGCCGCATCTTGAACATCAGGCAGGCCGCTATCAGGTCCATGGTCACGACTACTATGAAAGCCCCGGTGTAACCGTAAAAGGCAATCAACAGCCCGCCGGCCAACGGGCCCACAATCTTGCCTATGTTGTTGGTGATGGTCTCCAGGGACATGGCGTGGGCGATTCGGGCTTCTCCGGCCAGGTCGAAAAGCGCCGCCCGCCGGGCGGGGTCATCCAAAACCTTGGCCGTACCCTGCAAAAGTATGGCAAGGAAAACATACCAGGGATGAATGAGGCCCAGAATCAAGAGCGCCAGCAGTCCCAAGGCGACAAGCAAATAGAAGGTGTGGATACCGGCCAGAATCCGCCACCGGTCCAGCCGGTCGGCCAGCATTCCGGCTACCAACGACAAAGGCAGGCGCGGACCATTCAGGAAAACGGAAATCAGTCCGACTTGAAAGGCCGAGTCGGTCAGTTCGTAAATGAGGTATCCCAGCACCAGCAGTTCCATGCGGCGAGAGATTTCGTGAACCCACCGAGCCGCCCACATCAGGCGGAAGTCGGGGTTTTGCAGGACCACCAGGACAGGAATGTTGGAAAGTGGAGACAAAGGGCTTTCTCTCGTTGAATATCGTCCGGAGCTACCAACTATATATACTATTTCAGTCGTAACTGCCGTGCGCGGGCGCTCACTTCAGCAGCAAGGTTCGGATCGCCAACATAAGCCGCAAGGCTGCGGGAAGTCAACCGAGTGGGGGGCCGACTTGGAGACCACCGGGGCACATTGGGTGATTCATGTCGCTCCGTTTGGTTACCTGCGTCTTCAAGGGCATCCACAATGGGGGTGATTTGGTCAACCACCTCGCACCGTGGGGGCAATGCGGTCGCCGAAATCGTCGGTCGCGGCTCCTATTCCAGGACCCACCTTAATCTCCGACCGGTCATTGCCGTCCTAGTCAACCGCGTTTTAGCCCAAATCCACCGATGGACGGCGCAATGGACAGTGGAGGGGAGTGAGGGAGTTACAGGCGCGATGATCCGGGCTCGAATTCGGGTAGACGGAAGGTTGGCGGGCGGTCCCCAGGGGCTTTTGGGGGCACCGGTGGCGGCCTGCAGTGGCTGTAGCAGGCGAGATGGCAGGATAGGACACGGTGACCTGCCCCCGGAAATCGATCCAGGATCGATGTTAGGATTCTGGACAAACTGGGGGTGAGGTCAGCGTCGCCGGCTACGAGGTCTCCTGAACACAATTTGACGCTAAAATAGCCCGTATGTATCATCGGGAAAACTCGGTGCCGCAGCCCGGAAGGAGTAGAATATGGACCCGTTGGAGTTGGTCGAAATCGGAAACACCGGGTTGAGAGTATCTAGGCTGGGGGTCGGCGGCGTGGCTTTGGGCCGGTCTACAACCGATGAGGAAGCCGCTGAGATTCTCAGCAAATGCGTCGAACTGGGTGTCAGCTACTTTGACACAGCCCCAGTCTATGGCGGGGGCGTCAGCGAGCAACGCTACGGCAGGATTCTCTCTGAAATTCCACGTTCCAGTTTCACCATATCCACCAAAGTAGGCAGGCCGCTGGAACCCGCCCCGCCCGCTCCGGTGGGTGCGGTAATAGGACCGGACGCGTCCAGGGACATGCCTTACATATACGATTACGATACGGTCATGCGAGTATTCGAGGGGAGCCTGAAACGGCTGAACTTAGACCACGTCGACATTCTCCTGATCCATGACCCGGACAACCATTTCGACCAGGCAATGGAGGGGGCTTACAAAGCCCTTGCAGAGTTGCGTTCGCAGCGGGTGATTTCGGCGATAGGCGCCGGCATGAACCAGTGGGAAATGGAGGCCCGGCTGGCTCGCGAGGGAGACTTCGATTGCTTTCTTCTGGCGGGGCGGTACACCCTCCTCGACCATTCGGCGCTTTCCGAATTCCTGCCCCTTTGCCAAGAGAAAAACATCAGCGTAATCATCGGTGGCCCGTACAACAGCGGTATTCTGGCCTCGGACCTGGCGGCAACTGCCACATTCAACTACCTGCCCGCCTCGGCCGAAGTCCTGGAGCAGGCAAGGCGTTGCAAAGTGGTCTGCGACCGGCATTCGGTTCCGCTGAAGGCCGCCGCTCTTCAGTTCGTTTTTGGCCATCCCGCCGTTGCCGCAGTGATACCGGGCCCGGGGTCTGTGGCGGAGGCGGAAGAGAATTTCCGGATGATGTCGCATCCCATCCCAGCCGCGCTGTGGCAGGAGCTACGCCACGAAGGCCTTATTCCTGCCGATGCTCCCTGCCCACAATAGCAACACGTACTTATCTGGCTTGACCAGCAGCGGCCGCCGCGCCGGTATTTTGAACCTATCTCGAAACAATCTAATTTCGGCACCTTTGGCTGGGAAACAGTCCAAGCAACTGGATTCCCGCTCACCGTTTTTACAGGGACAAGGTTGGTGAGAATGCCGAATTGTGGGCAGAGGCGCGTTCTAAAGATAGTTTCTTGGTAAGTAAGGCGCGAAACCCAGAATACCTGAACCGGCCGCAGGACGTCAGGCCTGCGTAGTGCCCTCCGGCGCCGTCGGCCGCTCCAGCAGCTCCAGCCAGTTGCCGTCGGGGTCCTGCATGTAACAGCCTTTGCTGGCCATGGGGTATACCGTTCCGGGGCGTATGGCCGGCGGGCTTACGAATCTCACTCCTCGGCTTGAAAGCTCGGCATAGAAGGCGTCCAGATCATCCACTATCACGCCCAGGTGCGAAGCCCCCACCTGGTGCCGCTCCGGCATGGCCGCCGGCGTCCCCGCAGGGTTCAGGTACTGGATCAACTCCACGGAATGCCGCAAGTCGCCAGTTCCCAAGTAGACGATGTGTAGCCTGGCGTCGGGATACCCCACCAGCTCGGAGATAAACTCCCCTTCAAGGATCTGGTTCCGCTCCTGTTTGAGTCCCAGCAAGTCTTGGTAAAACTCCAGCGACCGCCCCATGTCGCTGACCACGGACCCTGTATGGTTCATCCATTCAACTTCCATTTTGATCCTCCACGTTCAACCTCGTCGTCTCTACCTGCACACTTTGATCCAGTCCGCCACCCTCTCGGCGATAAGAACGGCAGTGCAGTTGGTGTTGGCCCGGATCACGTCGGGCATCACCGAGGTGTCCGCAACCCGCAGGCCCTCGATCCCGTGCACCCTGCAATACTGGTCCACCACCGCCGTCGCATCGGTGGCCGGCCCCATCTTGCAAGTCCCGGACGTATGGTATTGGGTGCCGATGTTGTCCAACAACCACGCATCCAGGGCCTCATCGGAAGCCAGGTCGGCGTCGGCGGGGAAAATCCGGCGGGTGATCAAGCCCCGGAATGCCGGGTGGTCGCCGAGCCGCACCGCCAGACGCACACCCTCCCGGGTGCGCTGCAAGTCCCAGGGGTCGGTCATGTACTTGAAGTCCATAACCGGCGGGTCGTCCGGGTTGGTTGACCGCAGTCTCAATTCCCCGGCGCTGAGAGCGTTCTGCACACTGGAGAAAATGGTAATGCAGTTGCCCTCAATATCCAGTGGCAGCCCCTCTGGCACGTGGGCCGGGTCCAGAGAAAGTATGCCGAGGTGCATGTCGTCCCGGGTGGTTGACCCCTCCGTGGTGTAGCGGAGCAGCGCCTGAAGCATCGCCTCCGTCTCGCCCTCCAACTCACCTTGGTACTCGTATAGGGCCATCGCCATCGGATGATCGCGCAGATTCCGGCCGACGCCGGCTAGGTCGTGGACTACGTCGATCCCCAGGTCCGCCAAGTGGCCGGCGGGCCCCACGCCGGAGAGCATCAACAACTGGGGCGTAGCAATGGCGCCGGAGCTGACGATGATTTCCTTCCCCAGCACCGTCATACGTTCCCCGCCGCTTTCCACCTCCACTCCGTTAGCCCGCACGCCGTCGAACAGTATCCGCCTGACGGGCGCGTTGGCGCGAATGGTCAGATTCAGCCGGTGCCGGGCCTGCGAGAGGTAGGCCAAGGACATGCTCATGCGAATGCCATCCCTGTGGTTCAGAGGCGCAGGACCTATCCCAGTGGCGTCGGGGCTGTTTTCGTCCAGTGACTCGGGGAATCCCTCGGCCAGGCAGGCTTCATAGAAGGCCCGGGCAAACGGGGCCATGTCCGTCCTGCGGTAACGCCGCACCGGGACAGGCCCGTCGGAACCGTGGAAATCGCCCTGGAAGTCCTGGTCGCTCTCCATCTTTCGAAAGTAGGGTAGCATCTTGGCGAACGCCCACTCATCGTTGCCTTGGTCCGCCCAGCCGTCGTAGTCCTCGGGTATCCCCCGCAGAAACACCTGGCCGTTGACCGCACCGGAGCCGCCCACCACCTTCCCTCGCGGGATGGGTATCGCGGCGGTCTGCCGCTCGGTAATATTGCCCAAGTACTCCCAACTGTGCGACCCGAAGGCGGACTTCAAGAAATTATTTCCCCGCTTCAGGTCATCGGGCAGAAGGTCCAGTTCAGGGTAGTCCGGCCCAGCCTCCAGCAACAACACGGAGCGGTCCGGGTCCTCAGAAAGCCGAGCGGCCAGCACGCTGCCTGACGACCCGGCGCCAATCACGATGACATCGTAAACCACCTTCTACCTCCGGCCGCCTTGATGGACGTTATCGTACGCCACACAGTGAATGGTAGCGAGGGGTGTCAACCCAGATTGCCAAGCCATGCGCGACAGTATGGAAGATCCAGCGTTGAGGACCAACGGACTGCAGAATTGGCGCTATGGCTGGCATTAAGAATGGGGCAGGATCACGCCTACCTTGAGCAAGGCGGGCTTGGCTCCATCGGCCGGTTGAGACTTTCGCCTGCGTCCAATTGCCAGGTTGTCCTGGGTCTGGTTGAAGGGTTAGTCCAATGCCATGACGCTCCGCGTACAAATATCTGCACGACTAGCAGGCCCGCCCTCAGCAGTGCCTAATCCAGAGGCTCCACGAAAGCCAGGATGCGCTTAGGATTCTCAACCATCATCATCCGGACATGCTCCTCGGAAACGCCAAGGCGACGCAACTCAGGCAGGAACTTCTCTGCGATGAAGGAGTAACCCGTTCCGCCGTACTTCTTCAGCTGCATCTTCGTGCACACGTCCTGGGACAGCAGAATCCGGTCCGCGTAACCCGCCTCTATCAGCCTGGGTATCGCTTCCGCTACCATCGCAGTACCCGCGCTGGTCATGAACATCCTGAGGTCGTCCTCGGCTGGCGCAAACCGCAGCGGCACTCCCACCCTGCCCAGCAAGTCAAACTGGATGTAGACCCCGTGGTCCAGCAACTCTAGCATCAGGTCATGGTTCGCGGAGATCAAATCGCTATGGCCGAAGATCACACGGGACAGGTCCGTGCCCTCCTCCCCCAGTATGCCGACCACCTCCAGTCTCTCCCTCCCAACGCCCCCACGGTGGAATGAGATCGGAGCACCCGTTTTGCGGCTAGCGCGGCCCGAGGCCCGGATGCTCTTGACCTCGTTCTCCGTGATTGGGTTACCTTCTATCCCGACTTCTCCGATGATGCCCGATCGGATGCCGGTGTTCCCCACGCCGACGGTAATGTCCCGGACTATCTCCTCCGTCATGTCCTCGACAGTCCGGCGGTCCATGTCGGAAGGATGATAAAGCTTCTGGTACCAGCCCGCGCCCATCACCACGTTCAGGCCTGTGGCCTGGGACACCCGGGACATTGCCAGCGGATCCCGCCGGATGCCAATGCTGGTTACCTCGACAATGGTACCGCCTCCGTGATACCGGAACTCCATGGCCTCATCGGTCGCCGTCTCTTCGTCAAGCAGGACCCAGTTGTCCCGGATCGGCTTGCGATCCCGGGCCTGGTCCAGCTTGTCGATGGTCAACTCCTGCTCCCACAGGCACCATTCAGTGGCCGGTGTGTTATCGTCTGGCTCAACGCCCTTGTAAAGGGCGATGAACAGGTGCTCGTGCATCAGCGTGGGACCCAACTGGTCCGGGTCAATGGGACCCCTGACGGTCATCACCTTGCCGACCATGTTCGATACGTCTGTAGCCACGGTCTCCTCCTCGCCGCCCTTTTTCCGCCATGATAGCAGCCGAAGGACCGAACCGAAGCCGACGAAAGTTACTGAGGACCGCCGGCCCGGAAACTCAGAAATGGCAACGGGCCGACAGATCAAGGACAGGTCGTTGTGCAACACCGGCACCGACTCCCGCTGGCGCAGATCCGGGGGAGGTCCGTTCTGCGAGTAATAGCTGTCCTGGCTCCTTGGCAGTTGGGAGAAGATCAGGCTCGCTCGCTTTACCACCTCATTGAGATGCTCCATTACTCACAATTGACTGGTCTAATGCTGAATGACAACCCGCCAATGCCCCCGGAACCGTATTGCCACGTTCGACAAATTTCATGGTTCAGCCGGCTGGACGGTGTGCCCGGGCCACTATTCATGCGGCGATAAGGCGCCCCTGATCACGAGCACCCCAACAAGGCGGCCTCCAACTGCATAGAAGTGCTCCCGAAAGTCCCTCCGCAATCAATATTTGGGTTCTGTGAGCAGGTCAGCAGATGAAACCCCGGCGGATTGCATTCCACCTGCGACGGGCACAGGGACGAAACCCGCCATACCAATGATCCCGTTGTCTCCGCCCTTCTTGCCTCCTGAAAGTGGGCGACCCCTCATGAATACCGGAACAGAGGGACATCCGGGGTTCCAATGAACCCAGTCCGACATTCATAACACAAGAGTGGAGGTCGGTAGACGCAGTCGGTTACTATGCAACCATTGGAGAGCACCATACACAAAGGGACAGGAAGCACTCCCTTGGCGTCAAAAGACGGGCATCAGCTATACCAGAGCATCGGCAACAGTTATTCGGGGCTCCGCCGGCCGGACCCCCGAATTCAACAGCTGGTCCTCACCGCCCTGGGTGATGCCGGGAGCGTCATCAACGTTGGAGCTGGCACCGGCAACTACGAACCTGCAACCCTCCGTGTATGCGCAGTCGAACCGTCGCCTGCCATGATCGCCCAAAGAAAACCCGGAGCCGCGCCTGCGGTTCGCGCAGTGGCTGAGGCCTTGCCTTTCGGTGATCACTCGTTCGATGCGGCTCTGGCCATTCTCACCCTCCATCACTGGGGGAACCTAGCGGGTGGGCTTTCAGAACTGCGCCGGGTGGCGAGGTGCCAGGTGATCTTGATCTTTGAACCGTGGGTTTCCTGGCAATTCTGGCTGGTCGAGTACTTTCCGGAATGCCTTTCGCTTCCCTCGGAGAAAAGGGCGCCGAACATCGACGACCTGCGTCCGCACCTGGACATCCAGGCCGTCCTGCTCGTGCCAGTGCCTGCGGACTGCATTGATGGATTCGCGGGAGCATATTGGTGTCGACCCGAGCGGCACCTGGACCCGTCAGTGCGGGCGGGAATCTCGAGCCTGGCCCAGCTGCCGCCCGAGGTGGCAGAACGTTGCGCCCAAAAGTTGCGTCAAGACCTGGAGTCAGGGGAGTGGGACGCCCGTTTCGGATACCTGCGTGAGCTGACGGAACTCGACCTTGGCTACCGGCTAGTGATTGCTGAATGATCTCCGGAAACAAAGCTGATCGGGTTGGAGATACCGAGGAACGGACGGCTATATACAACTTTGAGAAGACACTTGGTGGACGAACTCCTGTCTGCCTGAGTGGGCACCCTTCCCGTCCGGGTGCGGTAACTGCAGACCCAGTGAAATTGTGGAGGACGCTATGAGAATCCCCATTACCATGTGCCACGGAATCAGGCCCATCGCTGCGGGTGCCCTGCGCTATCCCTTGACCGAGGAGCGATTCAACGCGCTTATGGGAATCGCGGCGAATATGGGGTTCCAGTCGATCAACTACGACCAGTTGGCGGCGTGGCGCGACGGAACGGGCTCACTGCCGGAACGGCCGATCATGATCGACTTCGACCACCCGGTGGTGTCAATGCGGCGGGAGGTGTTTCAGACGCTGGAGCGGTACGGATTCAAGGGGAACCTGTTCATCTACACCTCCCCCTACGATCCGGAATATCCCCGCCCGCTGGCGCTGGCCCAGGTGCCGGAACACATGCCATGGTCGGAGATCCGGGAGCTTAGGGAGTTGGGCTGGCATATCGGCGCCCACACAGTCAGCCATCCCAACCTCTCAAATCTGGCCGCTGAGGACACGGACGGCGAGGTGCTGCGGGAGGAACTGGACCGGTGCAACCGGGTCATCGAGGAGAACATGGGCTTCGTGCCTCAGGACTTTGCCTTCACTGGCACCAGCTGGAGCAGCGCCGCCGAGGCAGAGGTCAGGAAGAGGTACCGCTTCGGCAGGCTGTGGGTCGTGGGGTCGGAATACGAGGCCGACGGCAAGCCCATCCGCTATGCGGAGCTGGCCGGTTCGTCGGAACCCGATGAGGCCGACGGAGGGCCGCCCAACATCACCAGGTATATCACCGAGCACACCGACCCCCACCGCCTACCGTCCATGGAGTTGCAGGCCCTGATCAATGACCCCGGAGCTTTCCGCTCGTATCTGGAGGGCGCGCTGGACGGGTAGGAAGGCAATCCGATCCGAAACGCGAAAGGGAGGGTGAGCCATGACGCCCGGACGATTCAGCCTCGCCAGTCAGGCGGGGCGCGTTCCATCCATGACCGTGCCGCTGGACGCGCGGCAGGAAAGCAGGTTCCAGCGGCTGATGGAAGAGTTGGTCATCATCGACCTCCACCAGCACCCCATGGTCATGCCCGAGGACTTCACCCAGTACTGGGACTACCTGCGCAGCGACGACTACGTCTGGGGCTATGACGCGGTCCGGGAGGGGGGCTTCACCGCCGTCGGGACGGCAAACGTCTTTCGCGGCATGCTGAACACCAACGAGATGTCCTTCATTCGATTTTCCGACCTGCTGGACGAGATCAGCATAATGATTTCGGACATCTCGCGGCATGAGGACGTCGTGCAGGTCGGCAGCGCCGCCGAGATAGAGGCGGCAAAGCAGCGGGACAAGGTGGGTTTCCTACCCACGGTGGAGCACCTGGCGATAGGCAACGAGCTGAACCGGGTGGACGTGCTCTACAACGCCGGGATAAGGCTGGCCGGCCTGACCTACAGCCGCAAGGCCTACATCGGCGACGGTATCTTCGAGCGCAACGACGGTGGGCTCAGCGAGTTCGGCGTGGAGGTCGTGCGTCGGATGAACGAACTGGGGATGGTCGTGGATGTTTCTCACGCATCGTTCCGTACTGCCATGGACGCCATCGAGGGGTCCGAGTCGCCGGTGACCTTCAGCCACGACGGCTCTTACACACTGGCCAGCGACAGCCTCCAGTCTCGCCGGCTGAGGAAGGACGAAGAACTGCTGGCCTCCGCCCGGAAGGGCGGCGTGATCGGCATCACCGCCGTGCCCAACCGGCTCAGCAACGACCCGGAGCAGAGTATCGAGTGCGTGCTGGACCACTACGATTACATGGTGCAGCTGGTCGGCGTGGACCACGTGGCCATCGGCACCGACGCCAGCATCGGCGACATGGTCGAGATCAGCCGGGTGATGCTGGGCCGCACTGGCCCCGCTCCTGCGCCATACCTGAACGGCCTGGAGTCGCCGGCCGACGGCAAGAACATCATCCGCGGCCTCATAGCCAGGGGTTACTCCGACGAGGACGTGAAGAAGATCGCGGGAGCCAACGTGCTGGCGTTTTTCAGGCGAATAATGGGGTAAACGAGCGCCTCGCTCTGAGCCACCTGGCAGGCTGGCCAAGACGGACGCGTTGGATGCCCGCATCCTGGCCCAGTTTGCTGAGGCGGTCCGTCCGCCTTTGCGCACTTTGCGGGATTCTGACACCCAGAATCTCAACGATCTGACCACACGACGAATCCGGCTGATGACCATGTTGGTCGCGGAGAAAAACCGTCTTGGGCGGGGCACCGGAGCAGATCACCCCAGGATAGAGGCCCACATCAACTGGATCAAGAAAGATCCGAAAGACTTGGAGCAAGATCTCCGTGAGACCCTGCTTGGCAGTCCGGTGTGGCGACAGAAGGACGATCTGCTCCGCTCGGTTCCCGGGGTGGGTGAGCAGGTTTCAGTTTCCCTCCTGGCATATTTGCCCGAACTGGGCGCACTGGACCGCAAGCAGATAGCCGCCCTCGTTGGAGTGGCCCCCATTAACAGGGACAGCGGGATTATGCGAGGCAGACGCACCGTATGGGGCGGCCGGTCGCGGGTGAAGGCGACGCTTTACATGGGAACGCTGGTAGCCACTCGCTACAACCCTGTGATCCGGGTCTTCTACCAGAGACTCCTTGCGGCCGGCAAGGCCAAGAAAGTTGCACTCGTCGCCTGCATGCGCAAGCTGCTGACCATACTCGACAGCATGGTGAAGTCAGGTCGACATTGGGATCCTCAAACGATTACACCTTGACTTACAAGACGGTTGCTTTATCTCCGCCGCTTACAATTTCATCAGCCGAAACCCCGCAATCCCACGTCTCCAGCCAGGTGTGCCAACAGCCAAGTCATTGTCCTATTTAAGGGCAAGTTAAACTCGTGATAATCCTATTATCACGAACTTAAGAGATTCCCCGATGTCCGCAGATCGGGAAGAAGAACGCCGGTCCATTCTCGCCACCACCGTCCACCTCCAAGAGGACCTGGAGCTGTCGGCCAGCGACCGCGAGGCGGCCGAGGCCGTCGCCGAAGGCCTGCGGGATGCCAAGGCCGCCAACACCCGGCGGGTCTACGGCAGCGCCTGGCACGATTTCTGTGTGTGGGCCCTCGAGAGTGGCCGTCAATCGCTGCCGGCAGACCCCCGGACAGTCGCCCTCTACCTGGGCCACCTGGCGGCCGACGGCAAGGCCATGGCCACCATCGCCCTGGCCCGTGCCGCAATCTCCCACGCCCATGCCGCCGCAGGGATCGCCAAGGGCGACAACCCAGCGCGTCATCCCGTAGTGGCCGAAATGGTCAAGGGTTGGCGGAACCAGGCGCCAGAGCAAAAGCAGGCAGGGGCGCTGACCTCCCAGGCCCTGACACGTATCCGTGAGACCGTCCGCCTTCCCCGGCGAGGCCGCGGTGGTCGCATGGAGACGCTGGCCGCGGCCCTGGTCAGGGCCGCCGTGGACCTGGCGATCATCGGAGTGCTGGCCGATGGCGGCCTGAGGCGGTCCGAGGGTGCCGCCCTGACTTGGGGCGACGTCGAATACTACGAGGACGGCACGGCGCGCATCACCATCCAGAGGGGGAAGAACCAGCCCGAACCATCTACTGTGGCGGTCACGGAAAACACCGCCCGCGCCCTGCGGGAAATCCAGCCGCGCAGCGTTGACCCGGGCACACCGGTATTCGGCCTGACCGGGGAGACGCTGGCCAACCGTGTGCGAGCTGTGGCCAGGGCCGCCGGCCTGGGCGAAGACCTCTCCGGACACAGCGACCGAATCGGCATGGCGCGCCGGATGGTGGCGGCGGGGGCGCCCAACGCGGCGGTGCAGCGCCAGGGCCGGCGGAAGCACGGGGACATGGTGGCCCGGTACACGCGGGGCGAGGCGGCCGGGGAGGCCCTCAAGTCGCTGAGCTGACCTACCCGCTGCAAGCACCCGATTCGCCATGAGCTGGGGGCGTGCAGGAAATTTCCGTTAATGATCCTCCTTCCACACGGTCCACTTCAGCCCCGCTGCTTACAGGACTGACCTGCGGGCTGCAGGTGTTTGAGGGCCTGCACCATGCGGGAGTGGAGTTCCGGCCCCTGGCGGAAGACTTCGACACGGCCACGTCAACCGGCAAGCTCCAGCTCTCGATGGTGCTCGCCTTCAGTGAGTGGTGGCGGAACTCGATCAGGGAGCGCTCGATCGCGGGCCAAGCGAAGGCTCGGGTTCCCAGGCTGGCGGCCGAGCCTGGGCGAGCAGCAACGGGTGTGCATCAGACCAGAGCGGTCGAAGGGAGTGAGCCAGCGGGAAGTGGCCAAGCGTCTGGAGGTTAGTCGCTGGACCATCCAATAGGTGGACAAGTACGGGGTGGGTGGAAATTGCACCCTCCACTCGAATCTCGTGTGTAGAACAGGTGGCCAGTATTACTCCGCCCCAGTGGCCTATATTCTCGGTGCCATTGTGTGTTGTTGGTCTAGAATGTTGGCCACCAGAGAAAGGTGTGTTGTAGTGAGGTGCGGTGCTGGCTCAACCTAACTTGAGAGGGAGCGGTGGATCGGGAAACTCACCCTGACGGGACTTGGGAGAATCCCCACAGGGGTATGTCCGGGGAAAATAGTGACTGGGTGCAACCCGGACTACAAGTCGAAGTTCATCGTCGCCCAGTGGATGGCCTGGAGGGATACGGAGGGGGGCTGAAGTCCAACTCTTCCTGATCACGGAAAAAGATTCATGGAGAAAGAACGGGCCCGCTCAGAGCGGGCCTTTCGAATCTCCGGTGCAGGTTGCCTTAGCAGTGTAGATCAGGGCAGACAACCGCCCAAATCCCGGCGACATATTTCTGCGACATTTCATCCCTATCGTGAGCAGCATTACGGATACCCACGAGGGAGATGAAAAGATGGTCCAAGGGAAGCTCAGGAAACTGATTACGGAAAAGCTCCTGGCTTGGACCCTTCTGGGAGCTATGCTCTCGGCAGTGATGATCACCGGCTGCACGTCCGACGCCGGACCGGAGGACGGCCGGGACTCCGGCGTTCCCGCGGCAACTCAGGTTGCCGCCCCGCAAGAGGGCGGCGACTCTGGGGACGATCACGGCGGCTGGGACCATGCCGGTGAACCCGTAGGGGAGGGCCGTGAAGGAAAAGGCGAACATGGTCCCGATGGGGAGGTCAGGGAAGAAGGCGAACACGAACCTGGCGGAGAGGGCAATGGGGAGAGCAGAGAAGCCGCCAGGTCGAGCCCGATCATCCCCCTGGGACAGCCTTGGAATGGCGTTCTGGGCGGATTGTCCGTCTCAATGCAGTACGACGCGGCGACAAGGACCGTCCATGGAACGCTTCAAAATACCCTCTCCGGGAAACTCTGCTACGTGCAGGCCGAACCTCACCTGAAGTCAGGAACCAGGACCGTGGGAGAACTCGGCCCCGAGAAACTGGGACACCTGGACCCCGGACAGGAAACAACCTCAAGGCTGGCGGTCGCCGGCGAACCGGAACTGGCCGGAGTCTCCTTCGACGGGTACGTCGTCCACATGGAAGTATTCGACTGCACCGGCCCCGGACCTTCGGCTCACACAGCAGGTGAGGGTGCTGAAGGGGAAGGCGAACACGGCGGCTGTCAAGGCAACGAAGAACAGGGACCCGGCACGGAAGACAGCCATGAATCCTACGAAGCAGACGAAAAAGAGGGCAGCGGCGCCAATGCCCTGGCACCAGATGAGAGTCTTTATGTGGTCCGCAGTGGCGCTCGGCTGTCACTGGGCTACGACGCCCCAAGCAGCTCATTCGAAGGCACCTTGGAGAACACGACCGGCGACATCTTGTACAGGGTCAGGGTCGAGGTTCACCTTTCCAACGGGACGGAACTCGGCCCGACGACTCCAACCGACATGGCCCCGGGGGAGATGCTGACGATCAGCCTGCCTGCGACGGAGGAGTCCTTCACCGGGTGGGCTGCACACGCCGAGGTTGGCGCCGGAGGGGAGTCCGGCGGGGAGCATGACAGCGCCGAAGAGTCCGGCGGGGAACACGGCGGCGGCGAGAACCCCCGCGATGAACATGGCAGGACCGAAAATCACCGGGACGGCGACTAGCCCCGGCTGCCAGTGGACCACAGGGAGACGCCCTGTCTCCCGGTGGGGCAATCCAACAGCGATAATACCGGCACCCGATGAAAACGCCGGAAAGAAAAAGGACCAAGCATGAACGGCGCCGTACTTATAATCGAAGACGACTCCAGGATAGCGAACTGGGTCAAGGTCTACTTCGAGCGCGCTGGGTTCTCTGCCCAGATTGCCTATGATGGCGAGTCCGGCCTGACCCTGGCCCGCAACCTGGCCCCGGACCTGGTAGTCCTGGACCTGACGCTTCCCCGTCTCGACGGCGTGGAACTGTGCCGAATCCTGCGCCTGGAGTCGGACGTTCCGATAATCATGCTGACGGCCAGGGAAGCCCACGTCGACCGGATCACCGGACTGGACACCGGAGCCGACGACTACATCGTGAAACCCTTCTACCCGGAAGAGGTCATCGCCCGCGCCTTTGCCGTGCTCCGCCGGGTCAGGAGCAGAGTTCAGCACGTCCTGACCCGGGGCAACATCACTCTGAACGAGACCGCTGGCAGCGTCTCGGTCAGCAACGTACCCGTGATCCTGAGCCAAGCGCAGATGGCCCTTCTGGCGACGTTTATGCGTCATCCCAACCAGGTCCTGTCCCGTGAACAGCTGATCTCCCTGACCTTCAACCAGGAATTCGGTGGATTCGACCGGGCCATCGACAGCCTGATAGCCTGACTGAGAGGGCAGATCGGCCGGGGCGGCAGACAGCCCATTCAGACAGTCTACGGCGCCGGGTACAGGTTCGTGGCGGAGGAGGAGTGATGTCGCTCAGGTGGCGGATCATGGGTTCCATCGTCTTCGTCATCCTTCTGACTGTCCTGGCCAGCGCCGCAGTGGGCTACTACGCGACCCAGCACCGCCTGGGCGTGTTCGTGGAGCGGATAGGGGTTGACCGAGCAAGACAGTTGGCCCAAAGCCTGAGTGGTGAATACACCAGCACCGGTAGCTGGGAAACAGTGGACAGGCCGCTGTCGGAGGCCGGATACGTCTACGGCGAAGCTCCCCAGCGGGAACGTCACGAGGAAGGCCAGGAAGAAACTGAAGAACTCTTCCACAGAGACCCGGTACGGGTCGTCATCACCGGCGCAGATGGAGTGGTTGTAAAGGACAACCTGTCCAGGCTTCCACCCGGGGCCATGGCGCCTGACCTGGACGGGAACCGGGAGACGGTGTTCGACCTGAACACGGATCAGCCCGTGGGTCAGGTATACGTGGACGTGGACCGTGAGTTCCTCTCAACCGAGTCCCACGGGTTTCTGATCACGCTCCTGTACATCACTGTCATCGGCGGACTACTCACGGCCGGTGTCGCAGTACTCCTCGCTGCCTGGCTGTCCAAGCGGATCACCGCCCCTGTGACCGCCCTTACGGAGGCGACCCAGGCGATCGCCCAAGGAGATTCGGCCCTGCTCCCGGTAACGTCGCGGGACGAGTTGGGCCGGATGAGTGAGGCCTTCAACCAGATGACTGCGGCCCTGGAAACCCAGCGGGAGCTCCGAAGGCGGTTGATTGACGACCTCTCCCACGAGTTGAACACGCCGCTGAGTGTCATACAGTTGGAGGCTAGGGGGCTGCGGGACGGGCTGCAATCGCCGGAGATCGCCTCCCAACACATCACCCAGGAGGTGGGCAAATTGCGGGGCCTGGTTACCGACCTGAACTGGCTCGCTGAGACCGACCACCGGGAGTTGAGGCTTACTCTCGAAGGGAGTTCTGTCTACGAGTTACTGGACAGGGAGGTGGAGAGGTGGCAGCCGGAGTCCACTGCCCTTCAGGTTGAACTGTCGCTCCAGGCCTCCCCTGATCTCCCTCAGATAAAAATAGACCGGATGCGGATGAGCCAAGCACTGGGGAACTTGATCAAGAACGCCGTTGAACACACCCAGCCAGGAGGGCGCGTCGTGGTCCGGGCGGAGTTGGAGGGTGAACAGGCGTTGGTTATCTCAGTCATCGACGACGGAACCGGCATCGACGCCGCAGACCTTCCCCACGTCTTCGAGCGGTTCTACCGCAGTGACCAGTCCCGTCTTCACGGGATAGTCGGCACGGGTCTGGGACTGGCCATCACAAAGGCCATCGTGGAAGCCCACGGAGGTACGGTTGCGGTAGCGAGTGGAGGGCCGGGACAAGGGGCCGTCGTAACTTGTCGGGGGTTTCCACCAAGTCATAGTTAGCCTCAGAAGGAGGTGGAGGTCAGCGGTCTGAATTATCCGAGTCGCTGCCTGTGGGCGAAGACAACAATTCCTGCAACCATTCCGTCCATTGATTACCGACAATAAGTAACGTCGCTCTAGGCGATCGAGAGAGAGTTGAGGATCCACAGATCCACCATCAAAAAGTACATGGATGCCGACGGCCCTCCAGGGCGGCGGTCCCGCCCGGCTCTCACTGCGTCAACACCTGATACCATCCCAACATAACAGAGTGACATTTATGCAGAACACTTAGCCGGACATTTCCGCTGGACAACAACACCCCAGGGGCCCAATTTCTCGGCGCCATTGACACCGGTGTTGCCGGGCGGCTCCGAGACTCTGGGGCGGCTGGTGCGGACGTAGCGGTAGGTCTCCGGGCATCGCTCTTCCTCCAACTGGTGCGGATTGCCCTATGCCTTTGTGACCTATACCTGAACAAGCTAAAGAGACTGAATTGTGGCCCAGCGTCACAAACGCGCGTTTGTGAACCACCCAGTCAGGGAGACTCATCCACATGGACCGCTCTGGAGCTGACCAGAAGCTAAACCGAAGCCAAGGTGAAATGCGCAGAAACATGGGGTAAATTGGCGAAGGGGCAGAGTTAGCTTTTCCAGGCGTCAGAGAGGGGTTGGTGATGGGTGCGAGAGAGATACATCGGGATTTGGAACAATGGGAGATGGATGCCAAGGCCTTGCGCCGGCGGATGATCCTGGCGCCCACGCCCCGGGAGCGGGAGCGGTGGTACGCCGTCTGGCTGCTGGCCCAGGGCTGGACGGCAGCGGCGACGGCGGAGGCGCTGGAGCGGGACCCACACACCATCGGCCGGTGGGCGTCGGCCTTCGGCGAGGGAGGGCCTGCGGCCCTGATATTCGAGCAGTCCGGGGGTTCCCCCCCGCGCTTGACGAGAGGCAGCGGGAGGAGTTGAAGGCGGCGGTGCAGGAGTTGCCGGAGCAGGCAGGTATCCAACTGGCCAACTGGTACTGGAAAGGAGTCCGGCAGTTTGTCTGGGAACGATTCGGCACCAGTTTGAGCCGTAGCAGTTGCCTGAACTGGCTGCACCGCTTGGGGTTTGCCTTCAAGCGGCCCAAGAAGCGGCTGCTCAAGGCGGACGAGGCCAAACGGAAGTCATTCGTGGAGGAGTACGCCGCCCTGTGGGAGGAGGCTCAACGGACTGAAGCCAGAATATTCTTTGCTGATGAGGCCCACTTCCGGGCGGACGCGGAACTGCGGGGCAAGTGGGTGCTGAAGGGTGAACCGGCTCTGGTGGACTCCACCAGCCCGCGGTATGGGGAGAAGGCCAGCTACTACTCGGCGGTGTGCCTGGAGACCGGTGAGGTGGAGTGGATGGAACTGGAGGGCAACAGCAACTCCGGGACCTCGGCGGCCTTCTTGGACCAGTTGAGGAAGGGGCACGCTGGACCGCTGAATGTGATCTGGGACAACGCGCCGGCGCATCGTGGGGAGGCGGTGCGGGAGTACCTCAGGACGCCTGAGCTGGAGCTGAGGTTAATGAACCTGCCGGGCTACAGCCCGGACTTCAATGCCGATGAGGCCATCTGGGGTTGGGCGAGAGAGGAGGCCACTGGAAATCTGTGTCTGGGGACCAAGGCCTTGGTGCAGCAGAGGGTCGGCAACTTCCTGGCCGGACTGGTCAGCCGGAGAGACGAGGTGAGGCGCCGCTGCCGGACGGTCCTGCAGTCAAGGGCCGAAGCACTCCTGCCAAATTCCCCGCCCAATTCCCCGCCTCAGGCGAATGCACATCCCACCTTGGCCTTGGTTTAGTACGAAGACCGCCCTGCTCAGGTGTCACCTCTGGGGCTGGCTGGCAGGATTCAACAGCCATATAATCGCAGTCAGCGATCTTCCGCCCACACGGTCCACTTTAGCGCCGCCGTTTACAGCGCAGTCTGTCCAACCCCGGGGAACTGGCCTACTACGTCTGTTACGGCCCGGCGGGAACGTCCCTGGAGGAACTGGCGAGGGTGGCCGGGACCCGGTGGGCCATAGAGGAATGCTTCGAGGAGGCCAAGGGACAGGTGGGGCTGGACCAGTATGAAGTACGGAGGTGGGACAGCTGGTACCGGCACATCACCCGGGCGATGCTGGCCCACGCGTATCTGTCCGTGATCAAACATCAGGCGATGGAACAAGGGGAAAAGGGGGCTAGAGCTTGTCTCAGAAGTCGAAGCTCCTCACGATAATCGGAGCAAGCGGCGATTAGTTGAACGTATTGTTGTGGCTGATAGTTCATTTACTCAACTATGACCTTTCCACAATACGATATTCGTTAGCCAAAATACTTCTGAGACAAGCTCGCTACTACGGTCCGTATGAAGAGCTGATTCCGATGACAGTGCCGGAGGTGCGCCGGCTGCTGCACCCGCCTCGTATGGACGGAGATGGGCGAGGACTAGCCCACCAAAAAAAGGCGGCAGCGTCCCCACTGCCATCCCTATTTCCGTGCTGCGCTGACCGCGACGTTGGTAGCCACCACGGCCCGCACATTACTCGTCACGCAGGAGTGTCTCCAATGCCTCCGGCGTCAGACCCCGAGCCTCGCCCGCCTGGCCGATCTCGTCCATTACCGTTTGCAGGGACTTGCCCTCAGTCGGCGTGAGTTCCTGCAGCCTCAGACTCAGCAGGAGTTGCAACTTCTGCCGCTCCCCTGGGGTAGCCTCCGCATATGCCCTCGCCGCCACCTCGTCCACTTCGATGGTGCTGTTGGCGGTACCCACGCTTTCCCCTCTCGATAATCCTCTCTCCGCACCAGAATTTTCTCAATCCCGCCCTTGCAACGCCTTTTGGGCGGCAAGGTCTCAATTCTTCCCGAATTCCTTAACGGAAGATTCTGGCTGCATTCCCATGTCAGTTTGATTTATGTGACAGATTCCAACTAGTAGCGCCGCAGGAGCATTTCACACTCTGGGGAGCTCCCTTGCGAGGTAATTTTTCAAGCATTCTCGAACAATTAGCGCACTCGAAAAGCGTTTGCAAGTCTTTGAAAGCCTCGACAACGGGAGTAAAGTCCTGCTTGGACAGGTTTTCCCAATTGTTAAAGTGCACGGAGGCGTTTATGGCCCATTGCTCGGCGTGGGTCCGTGCATGGACCTGGCTTCTGATTGATTCCAATTCCGACAGGTTCTCCACGGCTTCCTGATTACCCCATGAAGAAGCTGCCCCCTTGGCTCTCCGCAATAAGTTCTTGTACTCGTCCATAGCCGCAGGCAGCCAATCGTCTAGCTGCCATCGCATATCCGAATTGTATGTCAATTTCGCCCCCAAAGCATCACAAACACTTTCGAAGTAATCTTCGCTACTTCTGCGAAGCTTAAAGGCGGCGCTAGAGATGTTCTCAAGCTCAAGATCACTTTGAATCTCGTCCCATAAGTTGATCTGACGGTGAGTATGTGGCCCGTTCTCGACCGTCCATCCAGTGAACTCCATAACTTGGCCTGGTTTTACAACCCCTTCTTGCTTTAGTTGATTTGCCCAAGTTCTGTCGTGTGTGGTTATCACAAATTGGCGGTCCCCAAACTGTTCGTTGAGCAGACCGCACACATCTTTGCGGTGCCCCGTATCAACGGACATCATAACGTCGTCCAAAACTATTAAACTGACATTTTCTTTGGCAAGTTCTTCGTTAAGCGCCAAGAAAAGACAAACACCCATGCTGTCTTGGTGCCCTTCACTATGAAGAGCCTGTGGCGGATGGGTTCCCCGGCCGAGGAAGTCGACCTCAAAGTCAAGGGATGCCTTTCGGGGATTTAAGCTTGCATCAAAATGTTCGCTTTCGTGGTCATGCAAAAGACAGTAGAATTCGACGAAGCGATCCGCTATCCGGGAATATAGTCCTTCGAGCACCGCGTCACGAGCCTTTTCGTACTCCGTTACCAGTATCCCCGAGAGCAGGGAATGTCGAGCTGCCGTTTTTCCCTCCTCAACCCTGTTTTCGAGAGAACTAGCGCTTTCTTCTAGTCGGGTAAGTTTGTCCCACGCTGTTTGTTGTGGCGAAGGTTTAGGAACGGCCATTTGGATGGCCATCTCAATATGTTCAAGTGAAGTGGTTAAATTCCCCGGCACAAATAGCGTTTTCACAGCCTCGGTTGAGAATTCATTTTCGAGATACTCCTTGGTCGGATCACTCAGCGCAGTCTGTAGAGCCTTCAACTTCGCGAGCCAGGAAGCGAACATACTAAAATTTTCTTCCAGCGTTTCGATCCCGGCAGCGTGTAGGCCTTCACTAAGGGATTTTACATTCGCGATGAGATCCCGTACTGGAACTAGAAGGGCGTCCGAATGCTTTGAGATCTCTTCCCTTATACTCTGGGCCGCGTGAGCGCTCAATAGTCGGGTTTCCAAGTGGCTCTTTAGATGTCCTTCGGGCCAGGACGCACCGCAGACTGGGCACTCAACGGTTGAATCGTCCACAAAGCGAGCCGCATTTTCCGTTAGCTCCAAGTGCTCAAGCTCCGCGAGAAGTTCGGGTTTCTGCCTAAGCTTCGTAATACTTTCTCGCAGGTTCCTTTCCGTATCGGCCTGGCTTGGCACCAGGCTTAAATCTGTCCCTTTCTTAATGTTTTGAACGGCTTGAAGAATCAAGATGGGATTAGCAGAAGACGGACTTATTTCGGGGAGTATTGGTGCCGCTAAACCCTCCTTAAAACTACTTGGCATATTTGACTCGACTGCCATTCCGCCTAGCGCTTGTCTTGATGTATTTACATGTTCTAGAAGCCCTTCGTCGCTGTACTTAGCCAAACCAAGAGTGACATTTACTTGGGCCTTGGCAGTCTCGATTGCCTCTCCGGCGCTTTTCTCTTTGCGACGCAATTCTGTCCTAGCGCGAACCAAGCCAGATCTCACGTCGTCCACATCCGTAATGTGCAAGAGGACTTCGATTTCGTCAGCTCGTTTACCAGCCTCTGCCGCAACATACCGCAAAATATCTCTTCGGGTTAATATGATGCCGCCCCTACTCATCAAGCCGCTTGTGCTGGCTAAGGATTCTTTGGCTTCATCGGGACAATCGAGGTGGTCTGGATTACCCATGCAACGGCTAATTTCAACAGGCTCTGAAAACCCTTCGAGCTGCACGATAGCCTTGACCAAGGCGGACTCTACCTCATGGTCGATGTGAGATCCATGCCGGGCTAAGGTAATCCCCGCAGTTCCCTCGCCCAGTAGTCGGGAAATTCTCCCGGTGAATAGGAAGTCGATTGCATCAACGACACAACTCTTGCCTGAACCATTGGGACCCCATATCACCAAATTCTGGCCGTCGAGTACCAGATGCAAGTCTGGCAGGCCGCGAACATTTTGGATCGTCAACTCCAAAATTCTCACGTCACTCTCCTTTTCCGCCACTCAACACTTCTACGAGTTTTTCATAGTTGACAAGGTCAGGCGACCCCGCCAATTTTTTAAGTCTCGCCAATGTTTCATCGTCAAACGCCTCATTCTCTGAAAGTGCTTGCAGCGTTCGTCCGATGATCTCGTCCACGAATTGTGAGTGTATTTCTTCGCTAGACATTTATTTCTCCGTGGTTTTGGAGCAGGGAATCTGGATAGGCCATTTTCCATACTCTTTGAACTGCTGCTCTGTGATGCAAGATGCGACCCGACTCGCTCTCGCATTGCCTACCGTTCAGCGCGATAGTCAAAGGCCTAGCAAACGATTGAGCCACTCCCACCCCAACGTCACTCCCTAAACATACGTGTGGGTAATAACTTCCCACACGTGGCCGTTCTCGCACTCGAAATAGAACCCGCGTCCCTGGTGCAGGTGGTTGATCTCCCCGTCCGTCCGCGAGCGCGGCCCGCTCCCGAAGATGACCTCTTCGTCCTTGATCCGCTGCAGGATCGCGTCGAACTCCTCGTCCGAGGCCAGGAAGGCGTAGTGATTGGAGCGGGGATTGTCCGAATCATCGAAGTCCAGCGTCAGTATGTCGTTGACCTTGACCGGCGCGAAGTGCCCCCAGGGGCCCTTGTACTTCAGCCCGAACATCCGGGCGATGAACTCCGCGGACTTCACCTTGTCGTAGGCGGGCACGATTGTGTGGTCCAGCTGCAAGGGCATGGTGGTACTCCTCCAGACAGCGTCGTTAATCAGGGAGAGTGGGGGAGAAAGTGGGCCCGGCTGCGATCGCACCAGCCACCAGCCGGTTATGAGCCGGCTGCTCTACCACTGAGCTACGAGCCTCATCGGTAGCCTACGCCCCCCATTTTCGCGGTGTCAAGGAACCCCCGCAAGGCAACAGGGCCTTTTCATTCCCCTCTCCCTCGAGGGGGAGGGATGCACCATGGGGGCTGCCACTGCCACGCCCGTGGTGAACGCGGAACTGGCAAGACCGATAATCGGACTTCGTCCGATACCCACTCCGTTGCTGTGCCTATGCAGCAGAGCGCCGTCAAGCCTATATTAAGCTCGGGAAGTTTCCGTTACGCACTCATACAGCCCTCAATAACGGAAATTAAAAACCGCGCTGCCGTTGCCCAAACCTTCGATCAGACAAGAGAATCCATCAGATGCTGAGAGCCGATTACAGGGAGGCCATCTCCCAGGCGGTTTCCGGAATAAGGGACATTCCATCACTGGAGGGGCGGAGCAAGGCGGCCATCGCGCAGGCCGTTGTGCTCAGGCTGCTGGCCTCCGCCGGGTGGAACGTCTTCGACCTCTCGCAGGTGATCCCGGGATACATGACTGGTAACAGAAGCGTCGACTTCGCTCTGATGTCGCCGCCAGGCCGGCCCAGAGGGGCAGTCCCGCCCAGCGTGTTCATTGACGTGAGAACGCCGGGCGAAAACATCGAGAGTCCCCGGATGGAGCGGCAACTGCTGGCCCTTTGCGCCCAGGAGGAGGTACCCCTGGCGGCGCTGACCAACGGGTTGCGCTGGCTGCTCTTCCTGTGGTCGCCCGGGGGTGGCCGGATGGAAAGGCGCTTCTGTGAAATCGACCTCAGGGGGGACCCGGAGGCCGCGGCGGCGGACATCAACCGGTACCTGACCAGGGGCAGGGTGTCCAACGGGCAGGCCGCCAGGTCGGCGGAAAGGGCTCTGCGGGACAGTAACCGGGAAGCGGTGGACCGGCGGGCCGTAATCCAAGGCTGGCGCCAGGTTGTCGGCGGTCTTGACGAAGGTCTGATGGAGCTGGTCGCCACCGCTGCAGAGCAGAGGGCCGGCCACCGTCCCGGCAACCGGCTGGTCCGCCGGGTGCTGGCGGAGAACCGCGCCGCGCTGCTGGCACCGGGGACCGAGGACGCCGCAAGATCCGGCCCCGGCGGGGGCCTCCGCTCAACACCGGCCTCCTTCACCCTGGATTCTGAAACAAGGGATGTCACGTCCTGGTCCGGCCTGCTGGTGGGGGTCTGCCTGATGATGCGCGACAGCCACCCCGGGGACTTCGAGAGAATTCTTGAAATACGGGGCAGGAAGCTGCCCTACTTCTCCAAGGCGGCCGCGGAACTGAACTTGCCCCGGCCCATCGGGGACACGGGCATTTTCGCATCATGCCAGGGGACAGGCGCCCTGATCGCCGGGCGCGCCCGCCGGGTGGTGGAACACTTCGGACACCCTGCCGGGTCCTTGGTCATCCAGTTGAGATGACGTTTGAATCCAGCTGTCAACCGATGGCGCGGCGATGAACCGGCGTCGAAAGCACAGCCAGGCATCGGATTACCGAACGCCTCGCACATGCTGGCCCGCAGAGGCGTTCCTGAGCGTTCCCGGACCCGGAGATCACCGCCGCTGATTGCCCCGGCCGTGTGGTGAGGGATTTCCCTCAGGTGTAAGGGGCAGACCGGCGACATCCAGGCAAAACGGACAGGCAAAACGGACAGAAGGAGTTTAAAACGAATGGAAACCCTGACTTTGACCCTGCACAAGTCCAAGGAGACCAAGAACAAGGTGGTGTACGGCACCGGAGACGGCAGCGTCATCCAGAGCGTCTACATCGACAAGGACGCGCTGGGCGACGCAGCGCCAGCAACCATTCAGGTAGTCATATCCGCCCAGTAGGTTCCCCGCAAACGCGGGGTTAGACTTCTACCTCCGGCCGTGACACAGGCAGCAACATCATCGTGTATTGGTCCCAGCAACCGGACATGAGGCCCTCAGAAGGCGCCGCCTAGCGGTTTTACGACAATGCTCTCTAAGAGTGGGACCAGCGTTGACCTCCACACCGGCCAGCGGCATGCATTTCCGTTGCTCCAGAAGAATAAACGCACAAAATGCGATGACCATGATAAAAACGACCTGCATGGTTGACATGGTTTTGGGGCGCCCCGTATGCAATTCCCTTAAACTGTAACCCGGTCAACCGCCGCGTCCCAGGAACGCGACAAGGGCAACCGCGCCCACGGAACCCACATGACGCCACGCCAGAGCCGACAGACCGCCGGGCAATCACTTCCGGGCTCGCTGCGCAACTGCCTCTCGCTCGACATCGAGGTATCGAGACAGAGCGGGCAAATAGTTGCGGCCGCCGCGTGCAACCCGCAAACCGGCCGGACATGGCGCGCAAGGGGGCCCCTATCCCGGCGGCATCTGCTCGAACTCGACCGGATGGCCGCCGGGGCGGACTACGTCGCGGGCCACAACATACTCGCGTTCGACCTCCCGCAACTGAGAGCGCTGCACGCAGGACTGGGGCTGCTGGACATGCCGGCCCTCGACACCCTGCACCTGAACCCCCTGGCGTTTCCGGCACACCCGTACCACCGGCTCGTGAAACACTACCGGGACGGGGACCTGATCCGCACCACCCACAACGACCCGCTGCTGGACAGCCAGCTGACCCTGCAGGTCCTGGAGGCCCAGCTTACGAAGCTGCAGGAGAACACATCGCCCGAGCTGCTATCGGTCTGGCACTGGCTGACCGCCCACGAGTCGGGCCCCGCCTTCGACACCTTCTTCACCGAGGTGAGACAGCGTCCCGTACCGACGCCCGAACAGGGCAGGGAGGCGCTGTGGCGCTTCCTAGCCGGGAATGCCTGCCGCACCGCGGCCCGGGAGCTGACGGCCACCGCCGAAGACTCGGCCTGGCCAGCGGCCTACGTGACCGCCTGGATGTCGACGGCCGGCACCAACTCGGCCATACCACCCTGGGTGCTGTTGCAACACCCCGATACCGCCACCCTGGCGAGAAGGCTCAGGGAGGAAATCTGTACGGACCCCGCCTGCACCTGGTGCCCCGAGATGAACGACGTGGTGAAGGAGCTGACCCGGTGGTTCGGCTTCGACTCCTACCGCCCCACGCCGGCCGACCAGGAGGGACGGTCGCTGCAGGAGAGGATCACCGAGGCGGCCCTGCGGGGCCGGAGTGCCCTCGGGGTGCTGCCGACCGGCACCGGCAAGTCGCTCTGCTACCAGGTCCCCGCCCTGTCGGCCTACGACAAGACCAGCGCCCTCACGGTGGTGATCTCCCCGCTGGTGGCCCTGATGGCCGACCAACTGGCCGGGCTTGAGCGCAACGGCATAACCAGCGCGGTCAGCATCAACAGCCTGCTCTCGATGCCGGAGCGCAGGGACGCCCTGGACCGCATCATGCGCGGACAGGCGTCGCTGGTGATCATCTCGCCGGAGCAGCTGCGGTCCCCAGCGGTAAAACAGGCCCTGCAGCAGCGGCTCATCGCCCGCTGGGTGCTGGACGAGGCGCACTGCCTCTCCAAGTGGGGGCACGACTTCCGCCCCGACTACCGCTACATCGCCCGGTTCATCAGGGAGAACCTGGGCGGCCAGAGGCCGCCGGTGCTCTGCCTGACCGCCACCGCCAAGCCGGACGTCAAGGACGAGATACAGGAGTACTTCCGCAGCGAACTGGACATGGAGGTGGAGTTGCTGGACGGCGGCGCCAGCCGCGAGAACCTGGACTTCGACGTGCTGCCCACCAAGCCGCAGCTGAAGATGACCCAGGTCACGGAGCTGCTGGAGCAGCACCTCAGCGGCAACAGCGGCGGCGCTATAATCTACCGGGCCAGCAGGCGGCGGGCCGAGGAGACCGCAGAACACCTGAACGTGAACGGAGTGGCGGCGGGCCACTTCCACTCGAGGATGAGCCCGGAGCGAAAGCTGGAGACCCAGCGGCAGTTCCTAGACGGCAGCATCAGGGTGATTTGCGCCACCAACGCCTTTGGCATGGGAATCGACAAGCCCGACATCCGGCTGGTCATACACGCCGACATACCGGGCTCACTGGAGAACTACCTGCAGGAGGCCGGCAGGGCCGGACGGGACGCCGGCAGCGCCCACTGCGTGCTGCTCTACGATTCCGACGACACCGAGTGGCAGCATGGGCTGCAGGCATCGAACCGCCTGAGCAAGCGGGACATCGACGCCATGCTGAAGGCGCTGAAGCGCCTGGACGGTCAGAACAACCGCCACGCCCAGGAGGGGGAGCGCAGGCCGGTCATCGCCACCACCGGCGAGATACTGGCCCATGACGAGGACGAGGAGTTCGAGTCGGAGCTGGAGAACCGGGACACCAAGGGCCGCACCGCCATCGCCTGGCTGGAGGAGGCGACACTGGTCGCCCGCGGCGACAACCAGGTGACGATATTCCCATCATCTCTCAGGATCAGGGGCATCAACGAGGCCCGCGACATAGTGGACCGGGCCTCGCAGAGAGACCGCCGGTACGCCGGCCAGCTGATCCAGATCGTCCGGAGGGTGATGAACGCCGCCGCCGACACCGGCATCAGCACCGATGAGCTGACCTCGGTGACCGGCCTCGAGACCAACCAGCTCAGGAAGGCGCTGAACGACCTGGCCAACCTGGGAATTCTTGACGACGACACCCGGCTGACCGCCTACCTGCACGTCGCCACCGGGAGGGGCTCCAGCTCCGCGGACCGCTATGAGCGCGCCGCCGCCATGGAGGAGGCACTGGTCGACCACATGCGCCAACAGGCGCCCGACCAGACGGGTGGAGGCGAGGAACCGCTCTACATCCGCGAGGTCAACCAGTGGCTGCTGGCCCAGGGACACGAATCGGCCCTGCCGGTCAGGGTGACGCGGCTGCTCAGGTCGCTGGCGCAGACCGGCACCGAGCTCCAGCCCGGCAACCCCAACCTGAGACTCAGGCTGGTCGCGCAGGAAAGGATGCACGTCACCCTCAACACCACCTGGACGCAGCTCGCCGAAAGCGCCGCCCGCAGAAGAAAGGCCGCCCGGACAGTGCTGAACACACTCAGGGACAGCCTGGGAACCGACGCCCGCGGTGCCGACCTGCTGGCCAGCACCACCACCGGAGAGCTCACCGAAGCACTGAGGCTCGATGGCCAGGTCACCGCTGCGGTGGACGTGAGCAGGCTGCTCCAGCAGGCGCTGCTGTGGCTGCACGACCAAGAGGTCATACGACTCAACCAGGGCATGACCATCATGCGGCCGGCAATGTCCATTGAGATCAGGGACCGCCGGCGGCAGTTCACCAACGCCGACCACGAGCCTCTGGACCTGCACTACACCGAGCAGACGGTCCAGGTCCACATAATGGCCCAGTACGCCCAGACGGGCCTGGAGTCGACCGCCGACGCCCTCGCACTGGCGCTGGACTACTTCACCATGCCGAGAGAGCAGTTCACCGCCCGCTGGATGGCCGGCCGCAGCCAGGACCTGCGGCGTCGGACCACCCCGGAGTCATATCAGCGCATCGTGACGTCGCTCAACAACCGTGCCCAGCAGGAGATAGTGACGCAGGAGCGCGACGGCCGCAACACGCTGTTGCTGGCCGGGCCGGGCTCCGGCAAGACCAGGGTGCTGGTGCACCGCATCGCCTACCTGGTCAGGGTCAGGCGCGAGAACCCCCGCTCCATACTGGCGCTGGCCTACAACCGCCATGCCGCGGTGCAGATCCGCCAGAGGCTGCGGGAACTGATCGGCGACGAGAGCAGTGGCGTGGCGGTGCTGACCTGCCACTCGCTGGCCATGCGTCTGGTGGGCCGCACATTCGAGAGCAACCAGGCCCGCACCGACGAGGAGGCCAGCGAGATATTCGACCAGATACTGCAGGAGGCTACCAGGCGGCTGGCCGGCCTGGGCCCCGGTGAGGCAGAGGAACGCGACGAGCTCAGGGACCGGCTGCTGGGCGGGTTCCGCTGGGTGCTGGTGGATGAGTACCAGGACATCAAGAAGGCCGAGTACGAGCTGATTTCGGCCCTCACGGGGCAGGACCGCGGGGAGGAGGACCAGCTCAATATCTTCGCCGTCGGGGACGACGACCAGAACATATACGCGTTCAGTGGCTCTTCCACAGAGTACATCCGGCGCTTCCAGGAGGACTACAGGGCCCACGAGTCCTACATGACGGAGAACTACCGCTCCGCCCGCAACATCATAGAGGCCGCCAACGCGGTCATAGGTAAAGCAGCGGACAGGCTGAAGCGCGAGCATCCCATAACGGTCGACACGGTCCGGACCCTAGAGCGCGCCGGCGGCGCCTGGGAGGCGATGGACCCAATCGCAGAGGGACGAGTGCAGATACTGCCGGCCGGCGACGACAGGATAACCCAGGCGGTGGCCGCCGTTGAGGAGCTGAAGAGACCTGGCGGAGTGCGATCCCCAGTGGGACTGGAGCCGGTGCGCCGTCATCGCACGCCAGTGGGACCTGTTGGAGCCGGTCAGGGCAGTCTGCGACAGCCAGGGGATCCGCTCCCAGAGTGCCCGCGAGGACTTCACCGCCACCTGGCAGCTGAGAGAGACGCAGGACCTCCTCGAGTGGACGGCCAGGCAGGAGAGCGGGATCCACCCCCGAGAGGCCCTGGACTGGCTGCGCGGCCGGACCCCCAACACCTGGAACACGCTGCTGCAGGAGGCGGTGGAGCTGGCCAGATCGGAGTTGCCCGAGGGACGGATGCCCCGGCGGGAGTTCACCGAATGGCTGGCCGAGTGGGCCCGGGACAACCGTCGCCAGCAGCACGGGCTGCTGCTGACCAGCGCGCACCGCGCCAAGGGGCTGGAGTTCGATCACGTCGTCATACTGGACCACGAGTGGCAACCACCCGCCCGCAGGGCCTCAGACATTGACGAGCTGAGACGCCTCTACTACGTCGCCATGACCCGGGCGCGGCTGACCCTGACCCTCTGCCGCAGCGGCAACATCAACCCGTTCCTGTCGGCCCTGCAGGGCCGACAGGCAGTGGTGGAACGAGAGCCGCCCCCCGAGGCCCGCAGCAGGACCGTCAGGCTGAGCCTGAGCGACATGTTTCTGTCTTACGCCGGACGGAGCCGGGACCGGCGGCGCACCCACGAGGCGCTGGCGGCCCTGCAGCCCGGAGACCCTATCCGCCTCAACACCAAGGGCGAGCGCTGGGAGATCATTACGTCCGAAGGCACCCCCGTCGGCCGCCTCTCCGCAAAGGGGCAAAAGCAGGTGCCAGCAGACCTGGCCGGTAGCCAGGCGGACGCCAGGGTGCTGGCCATCACCAAGTGGAGCAGCGACAAGTCAGACCCCGAGTACCGGCGCGGACTCGCAAACGGTATCTGGGAGGTGGTCATCCCGGAGATCCGCATCACCCCGACATGACGCAGGGCAGCTGGGAGTATCAGTACTGAAGAGGGCAGACACCGGGACCGGTGAGGCACGGATCCCGGTCCGCGGCCGTACTCGTCGGAGAAGGGCGACCAACTGGAGCATATGGTCCGGGCGGGAAAGAGTTCAGCCAGGGCTATGACCCGGGCCCGCATCCTGCTCAAGACCTATGACGGCTGGTCGGTGTCCAGGGTGACGCAAGCTCTGGATGTGGCCGAGGGCACGGTGTTCCGCATCGAGCGGTGTTTTGCCGAGGGAGGGGTTGGACGGGGCGCTTATGGACCGGCCCCAGGCCAAACAGTACCGGACAAGCTGGACGACCGGGGCGAGGCCCACCTGATCGCCTTGGCCTGCAGCCCGGCCTCCGAGGGTCACGGACACTGGAATCTGCGACTGCTGGCAGACAGGATGGTTGAGCTGGGAGTGGTGGAATCCCTGTCATACGAGACGGTGCGCCTGCACCTGAAAAAAAGTCCTCAAGCCGTGGTAGAAGCAGCAGCAGTGGTGCCTTCCCAAAGTGAACGCCGACTTCGTGTCTCACAGGGAGGATTTTTGGACTTGTATGCCGAGACCCTCGACTCACAGAGGCCGGAGGTCTGCTTCGATGGGGCCTACAGCTGCTCCCCGAAAACTGAGCCAGCTCAAACGAGAGTAATGTGGGATGGTCCAAACTCACACATAATAAAGATCATCCCATGAATAGGTCCGGTACCGCCCCGAGCAAGCAGAGCAGGGAACGCCGGGATGCGAGTTTTGCCGCAAGATCTGCATCAGCGACAAGACCTTCTACCGCTGGAAAAGGGGGAATTGGCTACGGACCACGGCCCCGGATGTGACGGGCCCGGTCCGTTGTTAGACCCCTTAAAGCATCACAGGAACTATTGGGGTGAAACTGAGGGAACCGCGAACGTGCTGGGGAGCTCACGAAATGATTAAACGCTGGGACCGTAGGCAATGTCCGGGATGCGGTTTGGATTTCATCACGGACCAGGACAAGGATTCTTCTATGGAGCAAGATCCATCAGGCATGTGGTGGGCTGTTTTGTGGGACTTCTGTCCTGGTTGTGGGGAAACTGCCGTATGGGTGGTGTCGGGTACCGAGAGTGACTCCATGGATCCAGACGAACAGCCACCAACAGATTTTGAATTCCGAGTTGTTTTACCTAAACTAAAGCCAAGGTGAAATGTACATATCGCTAGACCGCACTGTCGGTGCCCACCCAGTTGGGGCCTGAAGGTGATATGAGGTGCCGTGGAGTCCTTTCGGTCATCGTCAATCTCCCCGAAATGCACATCCCACCTTGGTATTGGTTTAGGATAGTCGCCGGTCGCCCGGTGCCCTCCGAGGTGCCGCTGGAATTCTCAGTGGATTACCGGGAAGCCTGTCTTATCCTTGCGGACAGCCCCAAGGCGAGCGCGGCGTTGAGCCGAAGGTGCTTACAAACGATCCTGCGCGAGAAGACCGAAGTTCCCCATAAGGACCTGTACGGGGAGGTTCGTTGGGTTATCGAGAACGCTGGCCTTCCTTCGTTGCTCGTCGAAGTCCTGGACATACCGCGGGAGATAGGGAATGTCGGGACACACCCCATGAAGAACCTCGAAACCGGGATGATCGCGGACGTGGAACCGTGGGAAGCAGAGTGGTGTTTGGAAGTTATCGAAGCATTGTACGAGCATTACTTCGTCGCGCCAGCGAGGAATGAGGAGCGCCTGCAACGGTTGAGGCAAAACAGGAAGGGCCGTTAGCGTCAAGGTTGCCTCTGCGTGTCATCCCACAGCGGCAAAGAAGCCCCCTATGCCGTTGACGGACTGTCTTGGAACCACCCAGCTACCAAGTCCCTCACCCATTCCTATTAGCTCTCAAGACAGTTGCTATCGGCTGCTCCTTTTCTGGGACTGTTTTGCTGTTACAAAACCATTATCCCAGATTCAAAGGAGCACCCTTTGGCCACTTCAGGACGCTAACCTGACGCCCTCCCTCGGTGGATTCGGGATTAGGAATGGACGCCGATGATATTATCCCAGTCAGTCGACTGCTGGTAGGCGTAAGCGGCCCTCATGACGAGCGGGTCGTCGAAGAAGCGCCCAACGATCTGCATACTGACTGGGAGGCCAGCTGACGACTTGCCCACCGGCAGGGCCAGCGCTGGGTGGCCGGTGTAGTTGAATGGCATCGTGTTCCGTGAACCGCCCCAGTTCACCATGGCAAGATTGTCCTCGACGGCCTCGAGGTAGCTACCTGGAGTGTGGTTCTTTGGCGCCGTCATTATGCAAGTGGGCATAACGAGAATGTCCGCATTAGCAAGTGCTGCGTCGTAAGCCGCAATGTAGGTGGGACGCACATTTTGGGCCTTGGCGTACGCACGGCCTTGGTAATTTCGGCGGCTCAACTCGGCGCCGATTAGCGACAACTTGCTGCGTGGCGCAAGCGTGTCGGCCTGGGAGGCCCACATCTTGTTTATCGCGGTGATGATAGAGGCGGGGTAGTAGGTTCTAGTGAAGGCACCGAAGAACCCGGTTTTGAACACGGCTAGGGCGCCTTCGCCCGTGAGCGCGGCATAAGCCGCACTGATGGTATGATGCTCGGGAATAGACACTTGGGTTACGTCAGCTCCCGCCTCTGCGAGGATGTCAACCGCCGCCATCACTAGGTCGCGCACGTCGGCTTCGGCATCGTCAAAGCCCTCCTTGAGCACTCCGACCCGTAGCCCAGACGCGCCATCGGCCAGCCGTCCGAGCACATCGATACCGGTCGGGACGTCTCGCGTCTGGCGGGGATCGTATGGATCGTAACCCGCCGTGGCCTGGAGGGTAGCAGCCGCATTCTCCACAGTGCGGGTCATTGGGCCCGTATAGTCAATGCTTTGGTCGGAGCCGAACCCGATCCCGAAGTGTGACAACAATCCGAAGGTGGGCTTGTGTCCGACGATGCCAGAGAAAGCCGCAGGGATACGAATTGAGCCCCCTTGGTCGCCGCCAAAGGAGATGTCCACCTCCCGGGCCGCTACGGCCGCGGCGGAGCCCGAGGAGGATGCCCCGGTTACGTGATCGTGGTTATGGGGGTTTAGGGGCCGACCGTAGTCGCCGATGGCACCACCGGTGCCGAAGCCGCCGCTCAGTCCGTTCATGACATTCTTGCCGATTATGGTGCCCCCCTCCTTCAGCACCCGGGTGACGACAGTTGCGTCGAAGTCGGGGATGAAGCCTTCGAGAGCGAAGGAGCCAAAGCTCATAGGTATGCCTGCCACAGCTATATGGTCCTTGTAACTAACGGTTTTCCCTGCAAGCAGACCCTCTGATTCCCCCTCAATCCGACACTTCCACATCCAGGAGTTGAGAGGATCTTCTTCCGGGCTTGGCCGGTACCCAGGCTTGCGAGCGGATGAGACGATTGGAGGTTTGGTCTCCTCCAACCGGGCCTGTACGAAGGCGTCTAGCTGTCCCATCTGTTCCGTTAGGTACTCCCGGTACTTGACGGCCTCATCGGGCCCCAGGTGGATCCCCAGTTCCTTGGCGACCGCCACTACCTCATCGACTTCAGGCACCGCGTACATGAGTCTACTCTCCTCTACCTGTAGATTAGACTATCGTCGGAATCTGAAGAACGAGGGCAGAGTACTGCTGCCCTGGGAAGCTTGTCAACCGTCATCTCGCCGGTTGCGTAGGATTTTCGCCGTGTTCTACTTGGGTCAGCATCAATACTCGCCACACGAAACATTACTCCCTGGGACCTCCCCATCGACTCGGCGTAGCCTTCTTCCGCTAGCCAAGTGCCACCGGGGCAGGTCAGCACGACCGTCTCGGCCAACCGCAACACCAGCCTTCGATCCGCTGTTAGCGGTGCCACTGGAGCAAGCTGAAGAGATGACCGGCGATCGAACGGAGATGATCCTGGCCGACGGGGCTATCACTCGGGACCCAATCTACAGGTCTGTGAGCAGCGGAGCCAGCAGATAGTCATGCCTGAGGGCCAGCGGGAGGCCATGAAGGGGCCGTATTTCGAGGACCGGTTCGAGTGCGACAGTGCCACCGACAGCTACGTTTGTCCTCACGGGCAGAGGCTCATCTTCCGGGGTCTGAGACGGCATAAAGACCATTGAGGAGTATGTCCGCCATCTCAAAACCCGACCGACCGGTACTGCACCGATAAACAAGCTGACTAGTACTCAGTCATGTTTGGAATCAAAGGGTTCAGCGTCCCCCGCAATGCCGGTTGGGCAACCACTTTGGGGTCGTAATGTTCCAAGGATACTTCGATTTCACGGTTGACTGAGTACTAAACCAAAGCCAAGGTGAAACCCGCATTTGCGTCGGTTAGAATCAGGGAGGCATAGCGTCAGGACTGGGAGCAGACTGAGTGGGGATGGTGATGGGTATGAGGGGGATAAGCCTGGACTTGGAGGGGTGGCAGTTGGACTTGGCTGGTGTGCGCAGCAGGATGTACCTAGCGCCGACGCCCCGGGAGAGAGAACGGTGGCATGCTCTGTGGCTCCTGTGCCGGGGCCTGACCGCCTCGGCCACCGCCCAGGCACTGGGCCGGGATGCTCACACCATCGGCAGATGGGCCGCCGCCTTCGGCGAGGGAGGGCCTGCCGCCTTGATATTCGAGCAGACCGGGGGTTCCCCCCCGCCCTTGGCGAGACGCAACGGGCGGAGTTGACGGGGGCAGTGCAGGAGTTGCCCGAGATGTCGGGCATAGAAATGGCCAACTGGAATTGGAAAGTGGTGCGGCAGTTTGTCTCGAAGCGCTTCGGCATTGGCCTGAGCCGCAGCACTTGCCTGAACTATCTGCACCGCTTGGGTTTTGTCCTGAAGCGTCCCAAGAAGCGTCTGGTCAAGGCAGATGAGCAGAAGCGGGAGGCCTTCTTGGCGGAGTACGCCACCCTGTCGGACGAGGCGAGGCGTACGGGAGCGAAGATATTCTTCGCCGACGAGGCCCATTTCCGGGCCGATGCCGAACTGAGAGGCAAATGGGTGCTAGAGGGAGAGCCGGCCTTGGTGGACTCGACCAGCCCGAGCTATGGCGAAAAGGCCAACTACTACTCGGCAGTGTGCCTGGAGACCGGTGAGGTGGAGTGGATGGACCTGGAGGGGAACAGCAACTCCGGAACCTCGGCTGCCTTCCTGGAGCGGTTGCGGCAGAGGCACTCCGGACCGCTCAACGTGATCTGGGACAACGCGCCGGCGCACCGCGGCGAGGCGGTGCGTGAGTATCTGCGGACGCCGGGCTTGGGGCTGCGGCTGATGAACCTGCCGGGCTACAGCCCGGACTTCAACGCCGATGAGGCTATCTGGGGCTGGGCGAGAGAGGAAGCCACCGGAAACCTGTGCTTGGGAACCAAGGCTCTGGTAAAGGAGAGGGTCGGGAATTTCCTCCGGGGCTGTCCAGCCGGAAAGACGAGGTCAAGGCCCGCTGCCGCACCGTCCTGCAATCAAAGGCCGAAGGATTTCTGCGAGAATCCCAGCCCAATCACCGATGTATTGTAAATGCACATCCCACCTTGGCTTTGGTTTAGTATTACAACGACAGTTCAAGGCGGGATATTTCGAGATGCGTGCAAAGCAGACCGGCGCTTGGCGTGGGAGCGGCTGGCTCGCTCGTTGCTACACTGCGTCTGCTTCAACCACAGTAGCAACTTCTCCGGCCCGAACCACTCCCGGGGCAGCATCTCCCGCACTACCCGGTAGACCTGAGGACGGGTGATCCGGGGCATCTTTTTCCCCCCAAGCCTGTTGCAAGCTCAGCAGGAAGGCTCCGCCCAGCAGGCACAGGGCCACATGGTGATGCCAGCCCGCCCAGGTGCGGGTCTCATATTCGTCCAGCCCCACGTCGCCCTTTTCCGTCTCAAACTCCGTTTCTATGCGCCACCTGGAACCGCCCACGTATGCCAGGGTTTCCAACGGTGTATCCTCCGGAGCATTGGACAGGTAGTAGCGGGGTTCGCTGCCGTCCAGGTTCCGGCGGTAGACGGCCCAGACCTCCTCGCCGGGCTTGCGCCTCTTGGTGGCCCGCACCCTTTGGGCGCTGAACAAGTAACTGCGCGGCCCCTGACTTCCTTGGGCCACCGTGATCTCCTGCCAGGTATCCTCCGGCAATTCGCCACTGCGCTCCTCCATGGTGCGCCGCTGTCCAGCCACCAACCTGGGCTTGGGAGGGCCACCCCGTCCCCGGTAGGCCGGAGAGGTCCACTCGGGCTCCACCGGCCACACCATAAAGCCAGCCGGTACGTCCAGGACGTAGTGCATTCCCAAGGTCGCCAAGCCGTCGCGGAAGCACGGCGACACGCCGAAGGCGTCGTCTGCGGCGACCCAGCCAGCCCCCAGATGGCCCAACGCTACTGCCCGCTCCAGCATCTCCAAAGCCAGTTCCGTCTTCGACCGGTAGTCCCGTCGCTCCTCCGGAATCCCAGCCGCAGCACAACGGTCCTCGTCAGAGGTCCAGCTCTCCGGCAGATAAAGGCGCTTGTCCACCAGCGCCCGGCCCAGCGGGCTCACGTAGGCCAGGAACATCCCGGCCTGGCAGTTGGCCACCTTGCCCAGCCGACCACAGTACTGACGGGCCACTCCCGCCGATTTCCTCCCCTGCTTGGGAAAGTCGCTGCCGTCCAGCACCCACACCGCCTCGGGGTGCGCCAGCCGGGGCCCCAGATACTTTTGTAACCGCCCTATAACCGCGTCATCGTCCCAGGGAGAATCGGTGAGAAACCGCTGCATCCCCCGGGCGGACTCGGGGACCATCTCCGATAGATTCTCGGCGTTCCGCCGCTCCACGGATTGCACCAGCAGGGCTTGCAGATAATGACCGCTGCGTTCCCGGGTCTCCCGGCGGCCAAACAGCCCAGCGAAGTAAGCGTGAAACTCCTGAAAGTCCTGATATACCCGCTCGAAAGCCGCCGCATCCACTTCCCTGCCTCACCCGACCAACCCTACCTCAAATTCCCAGTGATCTTATCACGCCAACTGTCGTTGTAATACCAGCAGCCTGTCCGAGAAATAATGTTCTAAACGAGATTCGTCTTCAGCAAAGTTAATTATTCCGATTACGGTTTTATTAGAGCCTATTAGTCACTAATTAGATTAGACAGTAGCGCTTGTCGTCTCCAAAATCTAATTCTCGGACAGGCTCCTAGTACTACAACGACGGTTATTCAATTTGGTGGGGGATCCCTTGTCGGAGAGTCAGCCAGCAAAGCTGTCGGCCGCGTTGCAGGGGGTCCTGGAGTAGCGCTCAAGGTCCATTTTCTGCAAACCGTCGTTGTCGTACTAGGGTCACGAACTTCGCATCCGGAAGCCCGGCCTCATGGCCGATCGGTGACGGAATGCCCGTACGCAAGGCTGAAACAGGGCGTGAAACCAGGACATACTCCCAATAGGGAATTCAGACACGGATTTCCGGCAAAAGTAAAAAGAGAGGCATCATGGCCGAAAACCGTATCCTGCCCCTGGGGTTCATCGACAGGACCACCGAAGACGGCGCAGTCATCATGCTCACCAGGCCCAGCGACTCCGATACCCTCAAGCCGGAAACGCCGCTGGCCCTGCGAAGCCGGAGCAGGGGAGAACCCACAACAACCGCACGGGTACGCGGTTTGATAACGGCCGTGGGGTACGCACCGCCGCCCTCAGAGTGGCGGAAACCCGCACGGACGCCCAGTGGCTGGAGGGCCAGCAGGTACTGCGTCGGGGCGTGCCCGTCTATCAGGCCCTCCTGGCAGCTTCCAGCGCGACCCGGCCCGGGCCGTTAGCCGGGAACAGGCCGAGAGCCTCAGCCGTCGTGGGCAGCGTCGGTATCGGGGCCACCGGCCGGGTCATTGTGTCTGGCTGACGACCGCGGCCGGGTCACCCCGGCCTCCCTGAAACTCGCGGGTTAGTTGCGCCAGCAGAAAGAAAATGTTCTCTACGGAATTGGTCCCCTTTACGATGCCGCTCTGTTGGCTACTGCCAGATTCCGACTCCGGCTGTAAAAATCTTGCACGGACTTCCTGCATCAGAAACCGGCGGTCTCCCATCAGTTGTTCAGCGAAGGACCAGGAACCCTCGTCATCGCTTTCCAGCGCATCCAGAAAGACCAGGAACGCGCCGTCGGTGCCCTCAATCAGACTGATGCGGAAGTCGTGGAGCGACTCTCCCTCCGGCATCTCCCGCAATGACTCGCACAGGTCAGCGAACTGCTCCTCCAGCCAGGTAATCAACTTCTGTCGGCTTAACACCGAGTTTCGGCGCTCGATACTGCTGCTGGGATGCCGCAGTTCGAGTTCGGCCAAGAATTCATCGAGCCGGGCGATGAGTTCTCTGGTTGACAGGCGAATCATCCCAAGGCCATTCCCCGTCCTCGCCATCTCGAGATAGCCCGAAAATATGCCTAATACTCGCTTTTGCTCGAGATGCGCCAGATCAATCGCCGTCTCGACATCGTACAGCGCCCGGTCGTGAATGTACTTGGGCCTCGACATCTCCTCCGTCTCGTGGGCCGGCCAGAAACGCGAGAAAACTCTCACGGTCCAGTCCGGGGCAGCCAGAGCGACAATGCGGGAAGGCGTGCCGTAAAGGATGACAACCAGCGCTATTTCCGAAGCAAGGCCAATGCCAAGGGAATGAAGCGCCGCCTTTACCAGAGGGACGCCGAGATACAACTCAACATATAGAAGCGGCACCAATATCACTGCCGGGAAGAAATGTTGGATAGCCGAGAACATGGCGATTTGGCGGGCTGTGCCGTTCAAGTTTATGGCAAGCGCCAAGATGCTGAATCCGAGGCCGATGAATACGCCGTAGACGTACATCAGTGTCTGCTCGAACTCTATCAGGCCTGCCGTGGCCATGACGATGCCGAATGCGAGGATCGGGAGGCCGGCTTGCACTATGAACGCGAGAATCGCGCCTATAACCAAGGACAAGATGAGGGAACGGGTAGAAATTCCCAAGGCCCCTTGGAACCATGACTGCTCCACCAGCGATGCGGCCGACTCCCTAATCAGGATAAGGCCAAACACCAAAACCGCTACTCCGAACAGCATGGCTCCGATTTCCCGATAGTGTCTCTTTCGAGTGCGATAGATTATGACGCCAGCCAAACCAAGGGCGTAGAGCGCAACCAGCTTCACGTCGAAGGCCACTACAAATATGAGAAGCGGGATACCTAATTGCGCTCCTATGATTATCAAGAAACCCTGCCGGGCCGAAATAAGCTCAGACTTCAACATACTGACAGAGATGGACGTCACCGCCATCCCGCTTTGCGTAATCGCCCCGGCAAGCATCCCACAGCCGAATCCCGCAAAGCGGTTTCTGGTCAACCGGCCCGCCAGCATCCTGATTCGGGGCCCCGCTACGGTCTTGATATTCTCGGACAATAGCCACATACCGAAGAAGAGCAGCCCAATTCCCCCTATCATGCCTCCGAACGTTGCAACCATCCATACCTCTTTACCGCGTTATAGGGTCGGCGGCGATTGTACTTATCACCCCCCTCCCCCACAAGTGATTTGCCACAAGGTCTCAGGACCTTAGCCAGGGCAACCGCATTCTAGATTTTGGCAGCCTCGCAATCCGTCATTCCCGCGAAAGCGGGAATCTGTCCAGCCTTGCAGTAGAAGTGTAAGCACAGGCCAAGGCCCTCTGGATTCGCTAAGTTCACAAACGAAGTGCAACACCAAGTTAAGGTGTTGTCATGGGAGAACGATATCGGCACCTCAGTATTGAAGAGCGGTGTGAACTGGCCCGTCTACGTGCCGCTGTACACTCGGTCCGGCAGATCGCGGCAGCTCTGGATCGCTCGCCATCTACCATCTCCAGGCAATTCTCCAGGCAATTGAGGCGTAATGATTCAAGCACCAAGGGCTACCATCCGGTCTATGCCGGCCAGCAGGCTTGGGCCCGCCGCTGGATCGGCTCCAGGCTGGACCGCATGGCTGGGCTGCGTCAGCAGGTCCTCTCCCGGCTGCAGCAGGGCCTGTCCCCCGAACAAGTGGCCGGCCGCCTCGCCCTGGAGTCGGGAAACCCGGTCATCTCCCACGAATCCATCTACCGGTTCATCTATGCCCAGATCCGTCGCACCAAGAATTACAACTGGCGTCATCTCCTTCCAAGGGGCAAGTCGAACCAAGGGGCAAGTCGAACCAAGGGGCAAGTCGAAACGAGGCCGGCGCGGACGCAGGGGAGGCAGTTCTGCCTCTTTCATCCAGTATCGCCTCCCGCTGTCCCATCGTCCCGAGGCAGCAAATAACCGCCGGACTCCCGGACACTGTGGGAGGCGGACCTGATGCTGTTCCAAAGACACCGGCAGGCCGTCCTCACCCTCCACGAGCGCCGCTCCCGCGTGCTCATTGCCATCCGTCAGCCAGGGAAGGCGGCGGACCCCGTAGCCAGCACCATGGTCCAGGTGCTGGGTGCCTTCCCGCCCCAGTGGCGCCGCAGCGTGGCCTTCGACAACGGGACCGAATTCGCCAGGCATTACCGTCTCCACGCCATGGGAGTACAGACCTTCTTCTGCAACACCCATTCGCCTTGGCAGAAGGGAGGAGTGGAGAACGCCATCGGCCGCATGCGCCGGGTGCTGACCCGGAAGACCGACCTGGCGGACATCAGCAGCGAAAGATTCGATCAGTTGGTGCTCAATTACAACAACACTCCTCGCAAATGCCTGGGCTGCTACTCTCCGGCAGAAGTTTTCGCCAACCACTTGGCAAACAATGTGTTGCATTTGAAATGTGAATCCACCTTCCCGCTTTCGCGGGAATGACGGTGGTCTGAAGAATCGATTCAATTAGAATGCGGTTGCCTTGGCTAAGAACCTGTTTACAATCTCTTCAGGATTAGCACCGCGAAGGCGAGATCCACCATTTGCAGGCTGGTATTGAGCTTTCCCTCGCAGTTCTTCCAGAGGCGGCGGCATTTCTCCAGCCAGGCGAAAGACCGCTCCACCACCCAGCGTTTCGGTAGCACCACGAAAGTGTGCAACTCATTGCGCTTGACCACTTCCACCGAGGCTCCCAACAGGTTCTGCACCTCCCCGGCAAAAGGCTTCCCGGGCAAAAGGCTTCCCGGCGTAGCCCCGCCGGCCATCACATTCCGCACCCGGTTCAGTTCTCCCCGGCGTTGGTTGAACATCGCCAAAGCCCGGCCCGGTCGGTAACATCGGCGGTGGCCACATGAATCGCAGGGGGTAACCCCTGAGTGTCCACCGCGATGTGCCGCTTGATCCCCACACCTTCTTGCCCGGGTCATAGCCCTGGTTCCCGGTGCTGTCGGTGTTCCTGACGCTCGCCGCGGGGCAGCTCCGCCATTTTAATGACAGCAGCCTATTGCGCCCCAGCCCGCGGATCCCCGATCATACAAACGAGCCGCCAGCGCCTGACACACAGTAAACGGCGAAGACGCCGGCCCTGGCAGCTCACCCCCCATCTCTCCCCAGGACGCCGACCCCATGCCAAAAGCCGCGATCTACGTCAGAGCCCCCCTGACGCCAGGCGGCAGCAGCATCTCCACCGATGACCAGGAGACAGCCTGTCGCGACTACTGCCACGCCAGAGGCCTCACCGTCTCAGCCACGTTCAGGGACACCCCCGGCAACCGGGACGAGTTCACCAGAATGATCTCCCAGGCCACCCTGGACGGCAGCCCCCTCGACTTCATCGTCGTCTGGAAGCTCCTCCTGTTCTCCATATCCCTCGAGGAGACCATCGAGCTCCGCGACAAACTCAGACGAGTTGGCACCAATCTGGTCTCGACCACAGAACGAGGCGTAGACGACTAACCGACCCTCCACCACAGTTTGCCCAGCCGCAGAGCCTCCTCCACTGGTGCATTGCCAGGTCTCGGGAGAAGCTTCCGGATGACCGCGTCACGCCCTCATCCAGACTCCCCTAGCCATCTTTCCTAGCAGCAGTGGTATAGCCTGAGAAAGGCTCCCTGTCCATGCCAAAACCCTGCCGATCCGAGGCAAGTTAAGCTCGTGATAATAGAGCATTATCACGGGTCTAACCGAGTCGTCCATGACCACCGATCTCGCCGTAATCCAGCAGCTCCACAACACCCCGGATCTGCCGGAGCGCGACCGCGGTGCGGCCGAGGCCGTTGCCGCAGGTCTCCGGGACGCCAAGGCCGGGAACACCCGCCGGGCCTATTCCTCCGCCTGGCGGCAGTTCCGGACGTGGGCCGAGGCCGGTGGCCACCCCGCACTGCCCGCCGCTCCGCAGGCCGTGGCCCTCTACCTAGGCCACCTGGCCTCAACCGGCCGGTCCATCGCCACCGTCCAGCAGGCCCGCTCGGACATCTCCCACTTTCACGCCGCCGCCGGGACGCAGAAGGGCGACAACCGGGCCCTCCACCCGGTGGTGTCCGAGGCGGTCAAGGGGTGGCGCAACCGGGCCCCGGCTCCCAGGCAGGCAGGCGCGCCCTCACCGCCGACGCCCTGGCCCGGGTCCGCAAGGTCCTGCGCCTGCACAAGAGAGGCCGCGGCGGACGAATGGAGTCAGCGGACACCGCCCGGCGGCGCGGTGCCCTCGACCTGGCCATCATCGGGGTGCTGGCCGACGGCGGGCTGAGGCGCTCCGAGGCCGCCGCCGTGACCTGGGGCGCCGTGGAGCTGTGGGCCGACGGCACCGGCCGTCTCACCATCCAGAAGGGCAAGAACCAGGTCGAACCGGCCACGGTGGCGGTCACCGCGGCAACCGCCCGCGCCCTGCGGGATATCCGGCCCGACGATGTCGACCTCGCCGCCCCCGTGTTCGGACTGACCGGAGAGACCTTGGCCAACCGGGTGCGCGCCGCGGCGCGGGTCGCGGGCCTGGGCGACGGGTTCAGCGGCCACAGCGGCCGCATCGAGATGGCGCGCCGGATGGTGGCGGCCGGGGTGCCCAACGCAGCGGTGCAGCGACAGGGCCGGTGGAAGCACGGAGATATGGTAGCCCGCTACACCCGGGGCGAGTCGGCGGGAGAGGCACTGAAATGGCTGACCTGACGAGGTCCGAAATCCGCTAACGCTGGAGCGTAAAGAGGCTGAGGCCAAGGAGGCCAAGGCCGAGTAAAGAAAGGATTCCAACCACAGGAAGGCCCGGCGTCTGCCGGGCCTCTTGCACGTCACGGAACCTCACACCTTGAGACGCAGGGCGCCATCTCCCACAGGTGAGCCTCGAGCGCCCTCCGCACCTCCGACTCCCCGGGCCTGATCCCCAGGTTCTCCGTCAACAGGTCATACCCGACAGGATCCACCTGCTGCCCCATCTCCGTCAGGAACGCCGACTCCGCGGGAATCACCGACGACACCCGCGCCAGCCACTCCGGCAAGTGCCCTCCCAGCACTGCTGCACCCGCGGCGTGAAAAACCGCCTGGGTTGCAACGATCCCGGGCACCAACTCGGTCTCAACCTCACGGTGGAGTGCCACCCCCACCACGTTCCGCTCCACGTCCCCCAGGTCCACTTCGTCCAGGACCGACTCGATAAACTGGTCGACCAACCGCAGGTGATGACGGGCAAGGAACTTTGACGTCTCCACGAGCAATACCTCTCTGAACGAGTACCGTCAACATATAGAACGCCTATGCGTCAAGTCAACGAGGAAGTGTCATCAGGCACGGAGGGAGACCCATCCCCTGTTAAATTGAAATGGAGACACCTCCAAGGGAGGCACAATGACCCACGAATTAGAGGACAGGATCCGAGAACTCACGAGACCGATCAACGGTCAACTACCCCGCCCTTGGATGACCACGACGACGGACCCACGAAGGGCTGAAGTCTTCATCATCGGCATGAACCAGAGCCGGGAGTATCCTGTAGGACAGATATCACACCAGAAACACCTAGACGCCCTGTTCAACCGGGACGGGCAAAGCTGCCGCGGACTTTATGACGAGGTAACCCAGGGCAAGGCGTCCCGGACACGGCGAAACATCGACCGACTCACGGTCCAACTGAACCGGCAGGGCGTTGAAAACGTCTTGGAAACGGACGTAATCTGCTACTCCACCCGTATGAGCAGCAACCTGAGGAACGAGGAACACGCCGCCGGCACAAGAAGAGGGAAGAAAATCTTCCGTTACCTCCTGGAAGAGATCCGCCCGCCGGTCCTCATCGTCCACGGTGCAGGCGCAGGGAAGGAACTCTCCAGAGTCCTTGGCACAGGTCGGCTGCAAATCCCATGTTCCGCCGGCAAGGTGTGCGACATCGAGACTTGTCGGCACCTGGTCATCCCAATTCCGAGCCTTTCCCCGCCTGCGTTCAATGGATGGATATCCTGGTCAGACGAACTGATGGACAAGGTGGCAGCCCGGGTGTGGAGCAGGCTGGCCCGCTCTCGGTGAACTACATCACATCAGTGCGACGGTGCGCCGATCCCCACAGGGAGCAGGAGGATGGCAGTTAACTTTCAGGAAGCGTACAGCGAACTAGAGGAGGAATTCCGAGCTCGGGTCGACGCTGACCACCAACAGTGGAAATTCGAGAGCGTCCACCTGCCAAACACTGCTCCCAATGGCCTCGTCGACTATATCCTGGTCGCGATGGAGCCGTCCCTTAAAGGCTGGGCGAAGGACACCGCGGACGCTAGAGAAAGGATAGACCTCGGATTCAGGAACTTCTGCGGAGTGTGGCAACTCCATTTTCCAGTCAGCAAATACCTGTGCAAGGACGGAGAGACCTGTTACCTAACTGACCTGGCAAAGGGCGCCATGGCCACCGTTTCACCCGGCACGGGAAACGAGGAAAAGTACGATGCCTGGTATCCCCTACTGGAAAAGGAACTAGGCCTCGTCGCCAAACCTGATGCGAAGATCATTTCCGTTGGCAGCAGGGTGGCCAGCTTCCTCTCGAAGAGGGGACTGTACGGACACGTCGGCACGATTCCCCACTACTCCGGACAGGCCGCTGGACACCGTGGCCAGGAGATTCCCGGCAGGGAGGTGGAGTTCGAGAGGTTCAAGGAGGAGCTGGGCGCCATACCCAGTTGGACCCACAGGCCCTACCACTCCTGCGACGCGGGACACGAGGCCCTGGAAGTCACGCCGACTGCAACGGAGGTCAAGCTGCTGTTCGACTACAAGGTGCGGTTCGAACGCATCAGGCAACAAGAACAGACAGGGTGGAGACAGCAGCAAAGGGAATGGCAACGCCGGTTGGATGCGAGGCAGGGGGAGTGCAACTGCGAGGTCAGCTAGAGACATGCGCCCCCGGCACCTTCACCCGGTCAAGCCAAGAGCAAGTCCCTCCATACAGGACGCTCACCGCTTTCCAAGATCTTCAATATGCCGTTACGACATAGTTCCCTAGCCCGCTCGAGCCTCGGAACCCCCTCTTCCCAGGATCCCGAGTCTCCAGTGCCATGGA
Source organism: Dehalococcoidia bacterium (assembly GCA_965216065.1). Classification (GTDB taxonomy): domain Bacteria; phylum Chloroflexota; class Dehalococcoidia; order Lucifugimonadales; family UBA3495; genus VXOI01. The sequence goes on along the minus strand of CBDCFB010000001.1, from coordinate 258,339 downwards.
CAGCCCGAGAAGCCTGGCCATAAAAGTCGCGAATGGCCGTCCAGATTTCCGTTCGTTCCTCCAAAATCTCACCCAAGTGTCTTGCGCAGGTGGTGGCCAGCCGAAAACTTAACTCGCCCGTGTCTGAGTCCAAGTACAGCGCCTCCAGGGCTATCCTGAGGTCGATGGCGCGGTCAACAGCGTCAGCATCCACCATTACGGACCTAGCCCACCGGTTCACAGCCACCCGGAACCTCGAATCCGAACCGACCCGGTCGTGGAGCCCGGGTAGAAGATCCCAAGCTCTCCTGAGAGAGTCCGGAGTGAGGTTTGGCTGCGTATCCTCGAAGACGGTCAGGGAGGTGATGCCCGTGTCAGAACTTTGACTGATGCTCCCAAAAGACGTCGTAACCGGCACGGGACCGGAGAGTACCATCAGGGAAGGCAGTCCCGCCTTGAAAGCCGAGAGATCTCCGTATTCTCGCCAACACCGGTCGACTCCGATACGCCGGTCGCAGACCAAGGACAGGGCAAGGCAGAAGGTGTCAATAGCTATCTCCCCCAGCGCAGTACTGGTTTCGACCTCAGCGTCTGAAGCACGAACTCCGCCAGGAAGGAAAAGAGCCGGATAGGTCTGAGTCTCAAGTTCCATGAGGGATTGACCCAACAGAATGTGTACCGGCGAGGATGAGGATTCAAGAACAGAAAAGGGGAGTTCATCCGAATTGGATGGCAGTGAATAGATCAATAGCCCCACATCCAGGCTCAACGGTTCGGAAGGGAGCACCTCTCCGCCGAGCAGAGCTAAGGTTTTGTAGACCACCGGCTCACCCCGCGCCCAGCCTTCCACCAGATCAGCCGCACGGCCGGGCCCCAGAAGTGCTGCGGCCCGAATGACGCTCAAGGCAAAGTCTTGGACGGAGGAGGCGCCTCGATACCACATGTGATCACCATCACCAATGTTCACTCCGTCAACGTGCGTCAAGACCTCAAACGAGTGGCCAAGGCGGTCGGTTGAAACGTCGATATATTCGGCGAGAAGGTCACGAAGAAAATCGGCCACCGCACCATCCCAGCCGTCAGAAACCACAGGCACAGCCGAACGGGCATCGCGGCGGGTAGGTGAATCCTCAAAGTCAAAGTTCAGTGCCCCAAGCAATGTCCTGGAGTCATAGCTGAACCCTTCAGGAGTATGGAAGACCGTGTGGGAAAGTGCCTCGGAAAGCAATCCAGAAAGCGTCGACACTGCAAGTCCACCATATATCAGGGTGAGAATATGGTAATGCCCAGGGAACAGCATTGCACCAAAGGGGGATGTCCCGCGTCAACTACATTTGCCGGTCCTGTTGCCTCACCAGGTGCTGTTACCGAAATACTGCCGTTGATTCCTGTTCCAACCAGAGCTAATTCGCCTCTGTAACGCTGTTCCACTGCAGGCTCATCGGAAGCAGCGTAGACCAACCTCTTGGCCATGACGCCGCGCCAGTCCTTCACCCTGCGCTGCAGGGTCCGCGGCTGGGCGTTGCTGAACCGCCCTGAATGGGCTGCCCGAAGCCTTGCCAGCAGTTCCTTGGCGTTGGTGTCGGGGTCTTTCTGCAGCCAAAGCAGCACGTCGCACCAAACGCCTTCGAAGGGGTCCTTCCGGGTACGCCAGTGCCGGGGTGGGCGAACGCGCGCCTTGTGAGTGGGCCGTGCCTCGCCCAGTTGCCACAGACTGGGCAGACGGGCCGGAAACCGGTCAGTGGTTTCTCCGTGAGGAGCTTCCTGGAGCGGAGGTGAGGACCTCGCTGCCATTGTTATCGCCGACTGTGCCTCCCGTATGGAACTCTACAACGCCACCGGATCCAGTCCCGCCCGGTATTCACGCAGCGCATCCTTCACTCCGGCGCTGATCTCATCATGCTGCATGACCCGGTCGCAGGGCGTGTCTGGCGGACTGTAGCGCTTGATGACCCTGGCCCCGTCCGGGATCTTCTCCAGCAGCTTGAACGAGGGCTGGAAGTAGTTAACGTGCAGCCTTACCCCCTTGTACGGGTGGACCATCGTCTGTCAGGGGATCTGGCCCCCCATGTACGGCCTTCGCCTTCGCTTGCGCCGGCTGCCCGCGGTGGCCCTGATGGGTTTGAGCGTCCGGTCCAGCGTTGCTGCGCTGGCGGCGAGGAGAGGTTTCCTCACGACAGGACCGAGACTAAGCTGTCCATGCCGCTTCATGGAGTCCACGAGGTTGGGCAGCGCCGCCTTCAGCCGTTTACCGCAGATGCGGTCAGAGGCCTCCCATACCACGATGACCGCTTCGCGTACGGCCTCGTCGTAGATGCGCCTTCCCACGGCCTGCTTGCCTTTATTGTCGGCAGTGCCACCCAGCAGCCTGATGCCGTGCTTGCGGTGGTGGACGGTTATCGCAGTGAATTCGTCTAGAATCCTCCCTTTGTCCTTCTTGGTAGACTGTTGGTACCGGTACCGGATCGTCGCCACAAGTTCCTGCTTCGCCATCTTGGAGATGCCTCCACCCATGTGGCTGCCTCCCGAACTTTCGATGGCATTTTACATTTTACATTTTACATTTTAATTGAGGCACCACTTTCGCAGAGTAACGATTTGGGCGAGGCAATGCGGTAGTTGACGCTGAACAAAAACTACTCTATAGATGCCCCCAGACCATCCGGGAGTCTGACCCTCGCATTCAGGGAGGGCGGATATCCTGCCGCAGAAATGGCCTACTGGGAGGGACAAGTGCATACAGATCATTTCCCCTTGGATGCCAGCAGCACCGTGAGAGCCGTCCGGTCCCTCTCACCGGCCTCGGTTGAGCTTGGCGGAGAGGTTGTGGTGACCATCGATGTTGGCGGGTACGGGGCCTTTGGCAGAGCGGTGGAGACCCTGCCCAGCGGGTTCATCTACGTGTCCAGCAGCCTGTCAGATGACGCGGTTAAGGTCGAGGGCCAGGATGTGAGCTTCATCCTACTTGGGGAAACAGGTTTCACCTACACCGTTGCCGTGTCCAGCGTAGCGGGTCTCTATTCTTTCCACGGCGTTCTGACGAACTCCGACGAAGAGGATGTCCCGATTGGCGGTGACGACATCATAGAGGGACCGACGGCGAGCAATTGCGCCGCAGATGGCGAAGTCTCCGATGTGGCCAACAACCCGGACTTAATGTCGGACTGCGAGGCGTTGCTTGAGGGGCGGGACACCCTGAGGGGGACCGCGACGCTGAACTGGTCGGCAAGCACTCCCATAGCACAGTGGGACGGTGTTACGGTGAGCGGGACGCCACGCCGGGTCACGTCGTTAACTCTAGATAGCAACCAGTTGACGGGGGAGATTCCCACAGATCTGGGAAGCCTCTCCAACCTGACGGGGCTGAGGCTCGACAGCAACCAGTTGACCGGGGAGATTCCCACAGAGCTGTGCGACCTCTCCAACCTGACGGGGCTGAGGCTCGACAGCAACCAGTTGACCGGGGAGATTCCCCCAGAGCTGTGCGACCTCTCCAACCTGACGTCGCTGTGGCTCGGCGGCAACCAGTTGACCGGGGAGATTCCCCCAGAGCTGGGCAGCCTCTCCAACCTGGCGTTGCTGGTACTCGACAACAATGAATTAACCGGAGAGATTCCCTCAGAGATGGGTGGCCTCTCCAACCTGACAGGGCTGGGGCTCGAAAACAACCAGTTGACGGGGAGATTCCCCCAGCGCTGGGTAGCCTCTCCAACCTGACGGAGCTGTGGCTCGGCAGCAACCAGTTGACGGGGGAGATTCCCCCAGAGATGGGAAGCCTCGCCAACCTGACGGGGCTGGGGCTCGACAGCAACCAGTTGACCGGGGAGATTCCCCCAGAGATGGGCGGCCTATCCAACCTGACGGAGCTGTGGCTCGGCAGCAACCAGTTGACCGGGGAGATTCCCACAGAGCTGTGCGACCTCTCCAACCTGACGTCGCTGTGGCTCGACAACAGCCGGCTGACCGGGGAGATTCCCCCAGAGCTGGGCCGCCTCTCCAACCTGACGGAGCTGTGGCTCGACAACAACCAGTTGACCGGGGAGATTCCCCCAGAGCTGGGCCGCCTCGCCAACCTGACGGGGCTGTGGCTCGACAACAACCAGTTGACCGGGGAGATCCCCCCAGAGCTGGGCCGCCTCGCCAACCTGACGGGGCTGTGGCTCGACAACAACCAGTTGACCGGGGAGATTCCCCCAGAGCTGGGCCGCCTCGCCAACCTGACGGGGCTGTGGCTCGACAACAACCAGTTGACCGGGGAGATTCCCCCAGAGCTGGGCCGCCTCGCCAACCTGACGGAGCTGTGGCTCGACAACAACCAGTTGACCGGGGAGATTCCCCCAGAGCTGGGCCGCCTCTCCAACCTGACGGAGCTGACGCTCGGCGGCAACGAGTTGACTGGGTGCATTCCGGTGGGACTGCGTGATGTCGCTAATAATGACCTCGCTGACCTTGGTCTGCCTTACTGCTGAGTGGACCGTCCATCAGCCCAAGACCACTGACGCCGTCATTCGACCCGTATTAAGGCAGAGCTTCCGGGGGATTTCCAGAAGCGGTTTGCCTTGGACAATGACCACTCGCTCTCCTGCGAGGATCAGGCCCGCTCTCCTTCCATCACCGGTGTGCCCGTAGGGCAAAGCGGGAACGACCTGAGCGCAGGCCACGGACCGCCACATCGCGGGGGATTGAAGCTAAGCCCGAATCCACCGATAGAGGGCGTCAGGTTAGCGCCCTGAAGTGGTCAAAGGGTGCTCCTCTGAATCTGGGATAATGGTTTTGCAATAAATAACCGACCCCAGAAAAGGACCACTCAATTGATGCTACCACGCAACCACCTCGACTGTATCCGCATCTTTTTTGACGACCACCGCCTGGTGGCCAATGCCGGCCTGCTCCTGTCGGCCACCCTCGCCCGGCACCTGGGCCTGCGGGACCTCGTCGACCGTCACCTCGACCTTGGCGGTGCGCCAGAGCGGGCCAACACCGGCGACAAGATGATGACGCTGGTCGCCTCTGCGCTGGCGGGCGGCGACTGCATCGACGACGCCGATGCGCTACGCGCCGGTGGGACGACCGGTGTTCTCTGCTGTGTGGTCAAAGCGCCATCCACCCTCGGGGCCTTCCTGCGCAGCTTTCGCTGGAGCACGTCCGTCAACTCAACCGCGTAAGCCGCCAGTTGCTGGCACGGGGCTCACCGCAACCCTCAACTTGTACGGCTCGATCACCCTCACTTGGTCCGCGCCCGATGACGGCTCAGCGACCAACTACCATCTCTTGGTGCGCAGGCCCAAGGAGGGCGAGGAAACTCTCATCGTTTCCGTCTCCGACATGGGCAACACCGCGACCACCTACACGGACACCGGGACCGACCTGGATACTAAACTAAAGCCAAGGTGAAATGTACATATCGCTGGACCGCACTTTCGGTGCCCACCCAGTTGGGGTCTGAAGGTGATATGAGGTGCCGTGGAGTCCTTTCGGTCATCGTCAATCTCCCCGAAGTGCACATCCCGCCTTGGTATCGGTTTAGGTACGGCTACCGCGTCAAGGCCAAGAACGCTCACTGCCTGAGTGATGTGTCCAACTTCGCCCGGATCGACACCCGATTCCTCTCCGGGAACACTGCCAACGCCACCATGCGCCACATCCACGGCCCACACCGGTCGACACAAAAGCACCCTGAAACACTGCGCATCACCACGGCGGGTGCATGATGCGCAGGCGCTACTCACGCTTTACGGCGCGCCTGACCGTCGCAGGCGATACGCCGAAGGACCTGGCGACACGCCGCTGGCTGCCGCTGGCTACCATTTCGATGGCCGCGGCCTCCTGCTCCTCGGACAACCGGCGGGGAGCGCCCAGTTTCTTGCCGTCCGCCTTCGCCTTCTCCAAACCCGCCTTGGTGCGGCGGCGGATGGACACCAGTTCCTGGTCGGACACCCAGGCGGCGAAGCCGGCCAGGGTGTAGCCCAAGAACGGCTCCAGCGAATCTGGGTCGGCATCCAGGTACTGGCCCCAGGACTGTTCGTTACCGGCCAGGCTGCGAATCCTCACCCCGCGCCGTTGCAGGTCGTGTATGTTCCCCATGGTGCCCAGCCAGCGCCGCCCGATGCGGTCGATGGACACTACAACCAAGGTGTCGCCCTGGACCAGCCGGGAGTCCAGAGAGTGCCAGCCCCGTCGGCTGTTGGTACCGGAGGCCCGGGTGACGCCGACGTCCAGCAATTGCTGTCGTTGGGTTTCCGGGTCGCTGCCCGCCAGCTCGGAGACCCTTGGGCGGCTGGTGCGGACGTAGCCGTAGGTCTCGGGCATCGCTCTCCCTCCAACTGGTGCGGATTGCACCATACCTTTGTGGCCCACCGCTGAACAAGCTGAAGGGAGTGACTTGTGGCCCAGTGTCACAAACGCGCGTTTGTGAACCACCCCAGCCAGGGCGAGTCACCCACCGACTCATCCACATGGACCGCTCCGGAGCTGGCCAGAATCTAGTCCGAGGAGGTGAACCGGCAAAACTGATTGACGCCAACCGGCAAATATAGTTGACGCGGGACAGCGGGATATAAACATCGGCATGAACGGCGTCTCGCTCAAGGTGGATAGCGAGGGCTTCTGGGTGGCGTCGGAGGTCCCTCTCCAGGTGGTTAGCTCTTCAGTAGGGGGGCGACCTCGAAGAGACCAGCCATATCCTCAGCGCGGGAGTGCCGGCTGACCCTGAGCAGCGGGAGTACGCCCTTCGTGGACCCAGAGCCTTCGGCCGGGAACGAGTCCGGGCCCTGGGGATCAGCGACCCGGTCATAGGCCTGATCACCGGCTTGGACCACGACCGGATCCAGGTGGCGACCTACGCCGAAGGGGAGACCTAAGTGGCCGCTCTGGCTATCGGCCCCCCTCGCCACGGTGGCTAAAACTCTGGCGTTGTTCGAGGCCGGGGTAAAGACCGAGGGAGGGTCAACGGCTACTGGGACTTCCTTGGACGCGATGGTCGTAGCCTCCACCGGCGGCGGCGTCTTTTCTCAGTAGGCGGCACATCCACCCTGGTAGGCAATCTGATCGGTCTGGCCGTCTACGATGCCGTGGCCGAAGGAGTACGCTTGGAACAGGAGGCATCGGGAAAATCCTTGGGCTCCGCGGCCGCTCGGAGCGTAATGTCGGTCCTGACCACGTCGCAACGCTAAGGGCATCAAAATGGACCTAGCGAACGCCTGCTCCTGGGCCGTGTAACGGCATTGCCCCGACCGACATCAGGGGGTAGAGAACACAAATCAAGACAAGACGGACTGGTACATTAGGCTTGATGCAAGGAGGTTCTGTGTCGACTGGCAACCTGCCCAAGTATGCTGCCAAAGGGGAAAGGCAGAAACTGGACCTTGATTGGATAAAATTGCTGCACCAAGAGGGGCTGGCTCCCTTTTTGCCGGTAGCGTCCGATCCACCGGCCAAGTTTGGGCAAGCGATACGCGAGTTCAATCGAGCACAATACTGGCAATGTCACGAAACCTTGGAAGAACTTTGGCTGCCCGAAGGGTATCCCCTGCGCTTGTTTTACCATGGACTGATCAAGGCGGCGGTTGGCCTCCTGCACCTAGAGCGACATAACCGCCATGGAGGGACAGCTAAGCTCCGTGACGCCCAATATGCCCTGACCCCCTTTTCTCCCAAATTCATGGGCGCTGAAATTGGAAACTTGCTCAGCGATATCGGCAAGCGTTTGGCCTATTGCCAGGATGCAGAAGTAGCAGACTGGTACGCCATAGACCAACTTGCTCCAGTCTATTTACACTTTGAGAACCCCTATTGAAATCATGCTAGTAGAACTCGGTGAACGCCAGCAGGAGGACCAGGGGAACCTATGGTAAATCGAGAAATTCAAGCCACCCGGTATTACCACAACGGCACCAAGCACCCCCACGGGAATCTGATGGACCCTCGGCACTCCTTTGACCCGTCGAGCCAACCCCTGCTGTTTAAAATATACCCGGACCTGGATCCGATTCCGTTGCCGTTTGAGGTATCGCCATCGGTGGTGCCCGCGCTATCCGCGATCTCCGCGATCTCCGCGATCTCCATGGAGGTTATTCCCTCAGTCAGTGACGGAACACTGGATATCACCACCTTGAGCAGCATTCTGTACTTCTCAGCTGGGATTACCAAGAGGTTGAACTTCCCCTGGGGATCCATGCCGTTTCGTGCCGCGGCCTGTACCGGTGCTCTGTACCACATCGAGCTTTATGTGGTATGTGGAGACCTGCCTGGTTTAGCAGCCGGAGTCTACCACTATAATCCCGGAGGGCCGTCCCTAACCCGGCTACGGCCGGGCGACTATCGGGGAACCCTGGTGGCTGCCAGTGGCAACGAGCCGAGCTTGACCCATGCTCCCGCCATAATCCTCTATACCGATGTATTTTGGCGGAACGCCTGTAAGTACCAGGCCCGGGAATACCGCCACTCCTATTGGGACAGCGGAACCATTCTGGCAAACACTTTAGCCATAGCCGCGGCGCATGGCCTACCTGCTAAGGTGGTGGCCGGATTCGTGGACAGCTCGGTTAACCGCCTGCTGGATCTGGAGAACCGGCAGGAAGTAGCTCTCGTGTTGGTACCAGTTGGATTCGTTCCCGAGCCGTCAATCGGATCCTCTTCCGGCTTAGAGCCACTTTCGCTGGATACTCAGCCGATTTCGGAGTACGAGGTAGAATTACCCGCCATTTGGGAGATGCACGGTGCCTCCTCTCTGACGGATGAAGCAGAGGTGGTTTCTTGGCGAGGCGAGGGCCCGGCAATGCTGATGCCCCATCCTTCGGGACGCCTCGTACCGTTAAATCGCTACTCTGACGGCGAGACGCCCCAGGACTCCATCGAGTCGGTCATCGTTCGGCGCGGGTCCGCACGCCGTTTCAGCCACGAATCGATAACCCTCCGGGAGCTGTCGACGGTGCTCGAAAAGGCCACGCAGGGCATACCGGCAGACTTTTTAGGACAACCTGGCGCTGCGCTCAATGACATTTATCTGATCGTGAACGCTGTGGACGACCTCCCATCTGGCGCATATGTGTTCCACCGAGACCTGAAGGCTCTGGAGCTGCTGAAGGAGGGAGACTACCGTCGGCAAGCTGGTCATCTGGGGCTCGATCAGCCGCTTCCGGCCGATGCCAGCGTCGATTTTTTCTTCATGACCAATCTGAATCCGATACTGGAGCGTTTTGGTAACCGGGGTTACCGGTTGGCTCAGCTGGATGCCAGTATCACAGCGGGCAAAATCTACCTGGCAGCCTATGCCCAAAGACTGGGGGCCTCTGGCCTGACGTTTTACGACGACCAAGTATCCGGATTCTTCTCGCCCCACGCGGAAGGTAAAAGCGTGATGTTCCTGGTGGCGCTGGGGAAGCGAGCCAGGCGTAGGCTAGTCACCCTCGACACCAGTCGGCTGAGGCAACAGCCCAACTTGTAAAGGGCACGCCACTTAAGGAACTTGACCATCGCCGAGGAGTTGCCATACCTGGAGAGAGAACACACCTCTCCGAGACCAAGCGAGCAAATTTTAGAGGTAGAGACTATCAAGGTCCCAAAACCGTCAAGCTAGACACCGGAGTCGAGGAGTGCTTTGCATGAGAGTGTATTGGCGAAAGGTAAAAAGGGGAGAGAACCTGATTCTCAGTGACGAAAACGATGGCCATGAAGAGGAGCTTGGAGGGTTCCGAGACACCAAACGGGGCATCGACGCGTTGGCGAAGACTTTTAGCTACGAGCCGAGCCACTCCCGGAAGGGGTTCTCATCTATCGAAGAAGCCAAGGATTTCGTGGAGTCCTTCAGACCTTGGGAGCTATTCGGTACCCAGGGCGTTACTGTCGACCCTGGGGTTAGGCCCGCCCTAGATTCGGCCACAACAGACACAGCGGGCACGCCAGACCAGCCGGCGCAGTCGATGGTGGCGGACCTGCGATCAACGAGAGGATGGTGGCAGTTCTGGAAGAAGAGTTAGACGCTCCATGACCCTCCCGCCAGAGACCCGCGCCAGTAGATGCCACTTGGCTTTGGTTTAGTTTCCCATGCTCGCACGGGCAGATATTAAGCTGTTCCAATCGCCAAAGGGACCTCCTTTCGATGGGCGGACGCGGCAACTCTCCGGAACCGTTAACCCAAGAATCAGATGGTTTTTGCTATCAAAGTTGGGGAAAGGGAGTAACGAATATAGAGGAACGAAAGCCAGGGCCGTTTTAATCCAGGTCGCATTACAAAAAGGAGAGGTAGCCATGTAGGTCATCGGAAGAATCGCCAAAGCGCAGCCGGGGAAGGTATGGCAGGTTGCCAACCTGCTGATAAAAATATGCGCCGCCTACGAGGAGGATGGCCGGCCCAAGGCACAAGTGTATGTGTCCCAGGACCTGCCGGGAACTCCCAACGTGGCCTATGCTGAGTGGACCCAGGCGACCATCGAGCCCAACTGGCCTTCCCAGGCCCCCGAGGTGGTACGGACTCTGAACGCCGATATGCAGGCCCAGCTCGACTTCTACGAGATCGAGTTCTACGAGCTGGTCACACCGGAGAAGCTAGCCGAGAGGGGGGTCTCATAAAAGACCTACGATAGAAGACCCCTGTAAGCCAAGGAGGGGTTTGTTATGAAAGCAGTTGTTTACCAGGCCCCATTCAGTATCGCCGCGGAAAATGTGCCAGACCCGGAGCTGCAACACCCCAACGATGGCTTCGTGAAGATCACTTCCTCTTGTATCTGTGGTTCGGACTTGCACAAGTACGAGGGGCGGACGGCAACGCTGCCCAGCAACGCGTCCAGGTCGAGTAGGTGAACCGGCAAAACTAATTGACGCCAACCGGCAAATATGGTTGACGCTGGACGGCGGCTCTCGAACCGCTGGACTCAAGGGCGGAGGGCGAAAACGGTCGCGGTATGATCACTGACGGCGTGGCCACAGCCGGCAAACCTGCAGCCACCGCTACGCGCAAGCCCACGTTCCTTCAGAAGGAAAGGTGGAAGGCGATTCAGAAAGCCCGTCGCAAGGGTATGTCGCTTCGAGCAATCGAGCGGGAATCGGGAATCCACAGAGCCACCATAAAGAAATACATGGACGCTGAGGGTCCACCAACACGACACTCCCGGGTGGTTTCCTCAACGTCGTCATTTGATACCATCGAGGCCTAATCGAATGACATTTTCGCTGAACATTTAACCGAACATTTCCCCTGAACTTCGACACATGGCGCGGGTGATGACCCGCTTGCCGGGGACAGTGAGAAAGGCTCTGGCTCTCACGTCACGCGGCGACCTGGCCTGACCGGATGGAGTACTGGCACCCGGCAACGAGGCCAGACCGTCATCTCCGGCACGGAGGCAACCCAAGTTGAGGCTGCTTACCAGCCTTGCTCATCCAGCAAAGCTTCAATTTGGGCAAAGGTGAGTCCGGTTTCGGAGCGGATCTTTCGGGCACAGGATTTCGAGCTGTTCTCGACATTGGCCGTTCCGAAAGGCGCATGGTCCAAGCCTTGCAGTCCGCGTGTCGCTTTGCGGATGTTGCTCCAACTCTGGTGGCTCATGCTGCGAATTTCCTTCACTTGTTCAACTTTGCCGCCTGCAGTATCCGGCAACTTGGCTACGGCGACCCCGATCTGCTTCTCAGGTGCCAAGTCTGTTCGCTTCGTTGGCACCGAAGGCCTCTGCCCAAGAATCAAGAGCGGCTGCCCGGCGAGTAACGAGCTCAGGTCCATGCCTGGATTCTTAACGAAGTCCGGGGGCTGACATACTGGATTATTCCGAAAGTAGAGATCCCAGGAAGCTTGTCGTATAGCCCGTTCCAGTTCCGGGTGCGGGTGCTGCGTTTCTGTCAGCATTCCGGCCCAAAACGGCATGTAGCACAGGTTCCAGCCCGCCGTGAAGAGGTCGGGGTTCCATGGATTCCCCCAAATATGACGCACAGAATAGCCGGTGCCGCGCACAAGACCGTGCCCGGTATACCTTTCCCAAGCCATCTGGGCGTGCTGGTTATCGTCCAGCCAGACTTCCCGCCCGTCGCCAGGCCAAATTGCCTGCCTCCCCTTCTCAAGCCCAGGGTAGTGTTCGCGGCTGCGTCGCGCCCGTTCCGGGAAATAGGGCGTTTTCGCCCGAACCGCGTCTGGATGAACGAAATAGGAATGGGCGAATGCGGCCTGGATGATCGAAACCCCGCCTTCACGGATATAATCTTCCAGAGACCGAACCGGGGAAACCAAGTCCCCGTTGTGAATTCGGAGGTAGAGCATTACCGGTTATCCTGTATCCTGCACCGAGATGGTTTCGAGGCCATGAGTCAGGGCCTCGATGAGCACCTAGCCCAAGTTTGCGGCGGCCAATTCCTCCGAAGCCTGTCATGGCCGGCAATCCCCAGCCAGGGGACACCAGCCACAGGTGCGAAGGAAAGCTAGGCACGCCCCGGGTAGACCCGGTTACGCGGCATTTACCAGCCGCCCAATACGTTCCCGCAGATGCTTCCGGCGGGCCTCATAAAAACCTAGAAACCCGGTAATCTCTCGGGGAACGTCGCCAAGCTGATGCCGGTCACAATAACTCTGCCGGGCTTGGTCATTCGGGCAATGCACGTCGAGCCACTCCGCCGGCAGGGTTGCCCGTTTCTCGTTGTTGACCGACCGGTCAAGCAACTGGAGATTGGCGATACGTTCGCAATGATCCCGGAACACATCAACCAGTCCATCCACAACGCCAGCATCCCTTAGCCGAGTCGGAGTAAATCGACTCTTGGGATACACATGGTCGATGTCTGACCCGTCACCTGAACCAAGATCAGGGAACAACATGGTCAGCAAGGGGAAGATGCGCCGGTCTCCCACTCCCATCTCCGCCAGGTCTTCGATTTCTTCCTCCACAAAGTCCAGTGTCTTGCCCCGCTGCGCCATAACCCGCCGGAGTTCCGCTGCCGGAAACTCAGTACCGTCGGAGTTGCGGATAACCTGCCGCAGCGCAGTCAGAAGAGTATCCAGGCCACTGCCCCAGATCCCAGACTCTTTCAGAATAGACCGGGTCAACCAACCACGTATCGTTCTCCGATCACCAACGTAATGGTCGCTGGTCTCAAAGTCTCGTGGCGCGCCCCTCTTGTACAGGTAGTAAGCAATGGGCAACAGTGAGTTGGTGGCCTGGATTGTCCTGCTGTCGAACCCGAAACTATCCACCAGCTCCACCGTCTCCAGCAACGCCTGACGAATATCCCTCCAGTTCTCCTCCAGAATCGCCATATTGTCGTGAGTGAAGTTTTCCACCCTGAACCCAACGCTGGCCAAGTCGGTCAGCATAAGACCGGCCTTCAACACAAAATCTGCGTTGAACAACAAACCAGCCCGGACCCGGTTCATTTCGTCAACCAACCCATGGACCTCACGCCTGGCGTCAAGGGTTTTCCACTGCGACACCGCAATGCTCAACAGGAGGTTGGAGTAGGAAAGGGGCGTCCCGCCCCTGTTGCTGCGGATGAATATGTGCAGGACACGCTCTATGTCCTGGCTCCTCTCCTCATAGTAGGCTACCGCCTGGTCAACACGGACCGCCCGGTACAGACGGTCCAGGGTTCGAAAAGCAAGACTTTGCTGCTCCCGCTCAAGGCCCTTTTCCAAAAGCCAATCATTCATGTCTGGACCGGCTTCGAGTCTCAAGATATCCGGTACTTTGAACCATAGGCGGGAACCCTCAATCCCGATCCTGGCCTCATCGATGAATTCGAAGGTATAGCGGCTACCTTCTTCATTGGGATCAGGCGATGCCAGCAAATCAATCGCCAGCACCCGCCTCGGAAAGGCATCCCAGCTACTCCACCGCTTGTAGGGCACCTTGAGGGCCATCGATCCGCGCAGGCCAATGTTGAATGCGGTCAAGCGTTGTTGACCGTCAAGCACGGCAGTCAGCGGTTTGTCGTGAATGGCTGCCAGTTCGGGGCAATGAGGATTATCTCGCTGGTGATACTCTCGAACGAAGTCGTACCAGCGATACTGGCCAGAGTTCTCAGGCACAACGCGCCAGAACATAAACTCCCCGAAAGGGTACCCCTGCATCAGGCTGTCGAACAGGTCGCAGACCTGCTCCGGGCGCCAGACAAACTCACGCTGGATTGCCGGCAGCACGTACTCGTGCGATGCGATACTGTCCAAGGCATCCTTGATGGTGCCACCCTGTTGGTGCATTTGATGTCTCTCCCCCTATGCCGGCAACATTGGGTCCCATTGGTTTGCACGTATTGCTATTTTTCTCCTGCTTCGACGGAGGGCGTAAGTTGGCATGCCGATCCGTGAGAACCCCTTCGCTTTGCTGGGCATCCATTGTATCCCGACGATGGCCACTTTAGCGTCAATCTTCCATTCCCGGTCCCTCTGATGACCGGGCCGCTTCCTTGGCCGCCCTTGAACAGGGGAACAGATTCGACCGGCTGGTTCAGGCAGCCATCAGCTCTGGGCTGGTGGGGAGAAACCGGCTCTCGACCTCCAGCAGCAAGCACCGTTGGCCCCCTTGTCGGACAGCGACCCTGCCTGACCTTTCCGGACGGAGGCGGCCTGAACATCCCAGAATCTAGCCTGATAACCACTTGTTATCGATCATTATCAACAGATCATATTTACCCGGTTCCCCCTGGGTTTTGCGGCCTGTCCGCCGTGCTACATTAGGCACCATAATCACAGCGTGGCGGCAGATAGAGCAGCGCCATGACGCTGGCCAACTACTCTGGCAACCGGAGGTCTGCCGACACCGCACCCAGACGGTGTCGGTCCCCGTCGGGCGAGAGGGCATGGTGTTGAAATGCGAGAAGGCGCACTTTCTGAAACTGGGTTGAAACCGAGCGGCCAGCACTGCCTGAACCGGCGGCACAACCCAGCCCGCCGAGCCTGGCACCGTCAGGATAACCGCCATCTTGTCAGAGCAACCCGACGCCGGTAGGATGCGAAACATCCCGACGAAGAACTCTCCCGATTCACGACCGAGGTGTCGCAATGGCAGACATACTCACCACCGACGACGTTACCACCGAGCGCATTTCAAACATCATCCACCAGCATTTAGCGGAACGCTTCACCAGCGAGATCTCCTTCGGCCCCGTTCTGCCCGTGATCAGGACCGACTACCAAGAGGGCCTCGATTACCTTCAAATCTACATCGTGTTCGACGGCGACCAGGACGGCTTGGACCCCCGCTGGACGGTCAGACTCCCAGCACGCATCCGCCCGCAGCTCGCCGAGCTCGGTTACGCCAGTATGCCCATCACGTCGTGGGTCCACAGTTCCGAATGGGAGGACCTCTTCAAAGACGAAGAAGCATGAACTGGCACGACCTCATCGCAATAGCCCGAGTCCTGGCCTCCGGAGCGCTGCCGCCGCTAACCGGACGGCCACGCCGGGCGGAGATCAGCCGGGCAATCAGCACCATCTATTACGCCGCGTTCCACGCCCTGGCCAACAACAATGCCAACACACTCATCGGTTCCGGATACCAGGCTCGAAACGACCCCGCATGGATGCTGACCTACCGCACCATCCATCACCGATCAGCGAGAGCGCGCTGCCAGCACCCCGCCATGTCCCGTTTCCCAATTGAAATCATAGAAATGGCGGACCTGTTCGTCAGGCTGCAGGCAGCCGCGCCACCGGGCCGATTACGCGCCCCAAGCCCAGGATTCCAGGTCGGAAGTGCTGCAGATGGCGACCGAGACCGAGCTGACCATCAGAGCATTCGAGGCGGCCGACCCAACCCAGCGGCGCTCATTCGCCGCCCACCTGCTCTTCAGGGAAAGGAGCGACTGACGGTTCGCGAAAACGCTGGCATTGTCCCGTCAACCGCGCTGGGGGCGGTGCTGCTGTACCCCTTCACCGTATCGCCGGGCCGGGCCGGGCCGGGCATACGGTCTGAGACGGCGGCCATACTTTCCAACAGGAAGCGGCGATGAACCCCAACCTGGACGCCATGCTCAACCCGGAACACCTGGCGCAGCCGCTGCCCGGCGCCATCTACCTGGCCGCTCCCTACAAGGCTCAAGAACCGGCCGTTGAGCGGGCCCGCGTGCAGGCGGTCAAGCACGTGTCCGACCGGCTGATCCGGCAGGGCCAGGTGATATTCTCGCCCTTGGAATACACCGAGGCCATGCAGCAGCGGGGCATCGTTCCGCCCCAAGGCTGGTACCTCTTCGACCTGGCCATGCTTCGGGGCTGCGTCAAGCTGCTGGTGCTGGCACTGCCCGGCTGGCGGGAGAGCCAAGGGGTGATTATGGAAACCACCGTCGCCAAGGCGCTCGGCATCCCCGTGGCAATCATGACCGTCGAGGAGGCGGAGCTGCCCCGTGACTTGGAGCGGCAACTGGCCGGGACCACCTGATACCCCCCCGGCGAAGCGCGAAGCCCGGTATTTCCAGGGGATTTCGGGTCTGGGCAACAGGGGCGAATGAGGAGGCCGGATGGGGAGACCCTGGAACTGGAGGCCGATCATCGCCGCCACGCCGAGATCGAGAACGCCATCCGAGACCTCAAGCACGGTGTGGGGTTGAGCCATCTCCCGTCGGGCCGCTTCGCCGCCAACGCCGCCTGGCTGACGGTACAGGTGCTGGCCCACAACCTCGCTCGTTGGACAGCGCGGATCGGTCTGGGTGAGCAGGTGGTTACCACCAAGACCCTCCGGCGGCGGTTCTTCGCTCTGGCGGGACGGCTCACCCGCTCGGCACGCCGCCTTACCCTGCATCTGCCACAGGGCTGGCCTTGGGAAACCCAGTTCAGCCGCGCCCTGGCCCGGCTGCGAGCCATTCCACTCCCGGCCTGACGGCCAGCCTGCAACTGACCCAACGTCCCCGCCAACTCGCGCCAGCCCGGCCCGCGGGAGTCCCCTGCTGCGTATTCTCTCGCCATCCTACCCATCCAGCTCCCGCAGACGGCCATAGGGGCCCTGTGCGGCGACTGAAGACCGTTCGCCGATCTCCCTCTACCCCAATGGAGCCCAGGCCATCTCCCCTGTAGATCCCTCACCCCTTGTTCCAACACCACGGCCGTCCCTCGGTGGATTCGGGCTAAGGTTTGTTGTCGAATAGGAAGTGATATACTGATCTCTGATATGTAAATCCCTTCAAGAAAGCCTTTTGGCAGATGTATTAGATACAAATTACCCCTCATTGTTGGGATTCTCACTCCCGTCAATAATTCAGGGATAAATAGAATTCAGGGATAAATAGGCAGCGTGTGACGGCCCCCAGGGCAGGGGCTGCGTCTGCCTATGAAACACCGTAACCGACGAAACCGAATTCACGGGAAAGAGAGATAGTGCGATGATTGGTGATGCTTTCGTATTCGACGCAGTTACTCATCTCTATAACATGAACAGCGCCAATGTCAGAGCTCCGGGAGGTTCGCTTTTCAATAACCACCTCTACGGTTTTCACGCGGCTCTCACTCCTGAAGGCGAGAGGGTATTGACCCAGGACGAATTCCTCCGGGATTGGGACATCGAGACCATCGCCAACCTGGTGTTCACCGAGACTGACACGGACATCTTGGTGGCGCAGCCGCTGCCTTTGACTGATTTCTTCTACGACGGGCTTTCAGACTGGCAGCGTTGTGCCGCCATGGCGAAGCAATATCCCTCCAGGGTGGTTACTTGGGGTACAGTGAATCCCTTGGAAGGAAATAAGGCTCTGGACTTGATGGAGCTTCAGGTTAAGGAGCATGGAGTCAAGGCGTTCAAGTTCTACAACATCCGCTATGACTTCGGTGAGCCGTTTCCCTGGAGGATGGATGACCCGAGGGTAGCCTTCCCGGTGTACGAGAAGGCAAGGGAACTTGGCATCAACCTGATAGCCGTGCACAAGGGAGTGCCTCTGGGGCCGCAGCCCCTCGAGGGCACACAGGTGTACGACATCGACCAGGCCGCGGCGAACTTCCCGGACCTCAACTTCATCATCTTCCATCCCGGCCTGCCGTTCATCGAAGAGATATGCTGGCAAATAGTCCGGTTTCCGAATATATATGTGTCGCTGGCGGCAACGCTGAACTTCATCGGCAAGGCCCCCCGGTGGTTCGCCGAAGTCTTGGGGAAGCTGTTGTTCTGGGGCGGCCCGGACAGAATCATATCCGGCTCGGAGGTCCCTTTGTGGCACCCGCAATGGGCGCTCAAGGCTTTCTCGGAGTTCCAGATGCCCCAGGACCTGACCGACGGATACGGCTATCCCCAACTCACTCCGGAGATCAAGCGGAAGATTCTGGGCGAGAATCTTGCCAGGCTGCACGGCATAGACATCGAAGCCAAGAAGGCTGAAATCGCCCATGACGAGTTCGCCCAGCGCCGGGCCAACGGCCTCGCCACAGCTTGGTCTTCCAGCTAACAAAGGGGCCACCGTCGCCGGGCAGCACAGGAGAGGAATGAGCTTTCCAGTAGAACAACCGGACGAACCGCTGGAAGATAGAGTGAGGGAGGCGCTACAAGGCGTTGGTTGCTGTGACGCCAGATTCGGCGTCGGCCAGTTGGGTTTGGTCCACAATGTAAAGGTGGAGGGCGAGGGCGCGGTCACGGTGAAGGTCCTGCCCTGCTGCATTTTTGGCATGACACGCCTTGTAACATCAGTGAAGGAAAGCCTGTCGGAGCTTGAAGACGTTGCCAGCGTGGAAGTGGACGTAGCCTGGGACCAGATTGGGAAAACCAACCCGGCGCCGCAATCCGGCAGTCAGACACTGGACCTGGAATCCCTGACCCGCAAGCACGGACTAAAACCCTGGGGGCAGTGACAGCTCTCAGTCAAGAAAACGGGTTAGCTAACTGACATCCCCGGGCGGCTGTCTCATGAAGAAACCCGCCGACTAAACTAAAGCCAAGGTGGGATGTGCATTTGCCGAGTGCCCGGAATCCGGCTGAAAGTCTCGCAGGCGTGCTTCGGCCCTGGATTGCAGGACCGTCCGGCAGCGGCGTTTCACCTCGTCTTTCCGGCTGGCCAGCCCGGCGAGGAAGTGGTTGGGTCTCTGCTGCACCAAGGCTTTGGTTCCCAGGCACTGGTTCCCAGTGGCCTCTTGCCTTTCCCAGTCCCAGACCGCCTCATCAGCGTTGAAGTCCGGGCTGTAGCCAGGCAGATTCACCAGCCTCAGGTTCAGGCCAGGGGTCTCCAAGTATGACCGCATCACCGGACACCCCCCCTGAGCCTGCCGAAGGGGCGCCGGCGCGTTGTCCCAGATCACGTTGAGCCGCCCGCCGTGCCTCTCCCGCAACCGTTCCAAGAAAGCCACGGAGCTTTCTCCGTTGCTGTTCCCCTCCAGTTTCATCCATTCCACCTCGCCGGTCTCCAGGCACACCGCCGAATAGTTGCTGGCCTTCTTTCCCCATCGCCGACTGCTGGAGTCCACCAACGCCGACTCTTTTCTCAGCACCTACTTGCCCGAAGCTCAGCATCCGCCCGGAAGGAGGCCTCATCGGCGAAGAATATCTTGTTCCCTGACAGCCGAGCCTCCGCTGTCAGGGCGGCGCACTCCACCGCCAAGCACTCCCGCTTCCTCCTGTCAGCCTTGAGCAGACGCTTCTTGGGACCCTCCAGGACGAACCCCAGCCGGTATAGATAGTTCAGGCAACCGCTGCGGCTCAGGCTGACGCCGAAGCGCTCCCGGACGAACTGATGCAGCCCTATCCAGTTCCAGCTGACCAGACCGATGCCGGCTGCCGCCGGCAAATCTTGCACCCCCGCCCTCAACTCCGCCTGCTGCGCCTCGCCGAGGGTGGGGGAACCCCTGGGCTGCTCGAACACTAGGGCTTGGGAACCGCCCTCACTAGAAGGCAGCGGCCCGCCTTCCGATGGAGTGCGGATTTCTGCCGAAGGAACCAGTCTCTTACGTTGATCTTGTTATGCGCGATTAATATGAGTATCGTGCATGCCACGATAGTTTCTGGGCGTCCTGAAAGAGAAGTTTCAGGAGGTCTAAGTGACCGCCACAGAACGTCCCCTCTGCGATTGCCCCGAGCCCTGCGCCTGCTACGCCGAGGGATATGCCGCCGGCAAGGAGAAGGCGTTTTTCGAGGTGGTCGCCAGCCTCGATGGCCCTCCCCATGCCAAGGGCTGCGCCTGCCTGCCCTGCCAGGTGAAGCGGGCCTGCCTCCAGAAGGTGCTGACGCTCATAGCCAGGAGCTCGCCGGCACTGTTCGAGCTGGTGGAGGCCTGGGCCCTGGAGGACCATGACGACCCAATTTGAAGCGGCTGGACGACCTACAAAACCTTCATTCCAACCACCGGAGGCCGGCGCCCTGCCTCATGATCGCCGAATCCGGAGCGTCGGCCCGGTCCATCCGCCGGGCCATCGCCACCCGGCCGCTATGGCCGGAGCAACCCCTCGCCCAAGCACGCCGCCTGCGCCGCCGCCTTGACCCGGCGGTTGATCGTCTTGGCCGTCATCACGAAGACGGACGGACTGGCATCTCCGCGGAGATGCCAGAGCACGTCCAAGGCGGTCATGGCCCGGTGGGTTATGGACATCACCTCGCCCTCGCCGGTCTGACCGGTCTTGCTCCGCTCGATGAGCAGCCGACCCGTGCCGTCGCCCCACCGTTCGATGGCGGACCAAACGAGAGTGGAGCTTCCTCCGCAACGCCGGTCCATCGGGACGCTGGGGCGGCGATCATCGGGAAATCGGGCTGAAAGGAGCCGGTCGGCGGAAATTCCGGGACATCCGTCCTTCGAGGAAGCGATGTAAGACCCCTGAAATTCCGGAGCCGACCTTAGGGGCTACCCCCATGGGAAATCCTTCGCCACGCCCGACCGGGGCTGCAGATGGGCAAAGAACGGCCCCCCGGTGGGGTGAGTCGGGGGGCCTCCAGGGGGTTGCCCGGATGGGGCAGGAAAGTCTCGGTTAAGAGTACCACTTATAGTGCGAAATTGCGGTTCGCACAATGCCCGTTCTGGCCCGTTATGGAATAGAAAGATGGCAAAAGAACGTCTTACAAGCTTCGTACCTGGAGATGTCCTGAGGGTGGTCCTCCGGTGTACGAATTGCAAGGGCGATATTGCTTATTCTATGAAACGATCCATACTGAACGTGCCTGAGGAATGTCCTCTGTGCCCGCAAGACTGGAGCCAGTCGGTGCGGTATGAAGACTACAGGGCCCGCGTCGAACTTCTGTGCAGGGCACTGGAGTTACTGTCTGTTGCTGATGATGGCGTGTTCTATGACTCATCTGGCGACGACGAATCTGACTGGCTGCCCTGGACCGTGCGGCGGATCATCGGGAGCGGTCTGGGCAGCAGGGTACATGATGTTCAAGAGGTCCCTTAGACACCGATTTCGTGCTTCGCACAACCGGTCTTTCGTTGAGCCGACGTAAGCGGGGGCACAAAGCGCCAGCCTGACAGTCTATCCCTTCGGACACATGTGACTTAGAAACTATCTCTAAGCAACAGGCAGTGTTGGCGGCAGTACTAGAGCAGGGCACACGCCAGTTGGATCAGGCCCCGGATTAGATCCCTCCGTATTTGATATCCGGAATAACCCGTAACTGTTAACCTTTTAGTCGCAGGTACCGAGGTGTCCTATTGCAGTATTCGAGATAGTTTTGTCCGAATGCGGAGCGGAGGTGAGGCTCCTCGACACCCTTCACGTAAAAGTGAGCGATGAGCGCGAACACCGACGCAAGCAATAATGCCCATTGGGACAGGCTCGCCATGGCTGCCCACAACATCATGAGCCAGTAACCCACATACTGCGGATTGCGCGAATTTCGGTAGATGCCCTTGGTAATCAACTTGTCTTCCAGGAGTCCGTAGACCCGGGCCCGACTGGCGTATTCCCGGCGCCCTGCCACGATGAGCCCCGCTCCGATACTTGCAATGACTAGACCGAGCCCCACGCTGATCAGTGATGGTTCGTTGAGCGAACCACGGTCCAGTCATGCAATGGTGAACGTAATCCCTGCGTGAAGGTGCATATTGACTCCGGCCCAGATGGCGATCGGAAAAGAGAGTCGTCCCTGCCGGGTAAGATCATGCCTTGCCCGTAACACTATCGGACAAGCAGAGAGAGCGTTGAGTATTGAGACGACGATCAGCCCGAGGATCATCCTCATTGCACCTCGAATGACTTGGTACGAGTGGATTGGCACGGCGACCAATGGGCTCCGCTGTAGTTCTTACTGTAGAACACGGTGGTCCGAGACGGTGGTGGCCTGCCCTAGATAGTCGTACTTGCCGCAATGCTTCACTGACTAACATGGGAACAGGATCGTTGGACAGGAGAGCCCTCCGCAGCTGGTCCCTCAACACCAGGCGGGCCTACGTCGTTGGCTGGAAGGACTTCACCAGCTGGTGTCTCGAGCACCGGTGCACCGGCCGGCCGGCAGCCCCTTCCGACGTCGGCCGCTACCTGGAGCACCTGGTCGAGACGGAGGACAAGACGATGGCCACCGCGCGCATGCCCCTGACAGCGATCACCGCGGCCCACCGCCTGGGCGGACCCGAGGACCCGACCACGCGGCCGCTGGTGCAGGCCACCATGAAACGGTTGGCCAGGGAATACGGGAAACCCAGGAAGCAAGCCAAAGGGCTGACTAGCAAGGCTCTGACCGAGGATACGTACACGTTTATGGCGTGCACTCTGGGGGCGTCTATCCCCGGGCTGAGCGGCACGAACACGGCCCCGGCAGTGGGAGAGAGAAGCTGGCCTTCCCTCGAGCTTCTCCGGAACACGCCCGAATTCTCCCGGAAGTTGCCAGACAGCGCGGGTGAACTAGATGACTCTGTCTCCCCGCCCTGGCGTGGACCGGCTGTCCGGCTCACCCGCCGCCCCGGGCAGCGGGGTCAACATCACGCGCCCACGGGGATTTTCCTTGGACGCCTCGACCAGGAGTTCTCCCAGCGGAACATCGATGTCGAGATCTCCGAATTCGAAGTTGAAGGCGGCCCTCACGTGGGCGGGGCATACGAGGCCCGCCGTCGCGTTGTTCTCGCGTCCCTCCTGCCTCAGTCCCTCGCGCTCGGCGAGGGTCATGTTGATCCGGCGGTGGCAGCCGGGAATGGCGCATTTGACCGGGACTTTTCTGGGCATCCCCCCAATATTGCAACGACTGCTCCAGGAGGGGGTTCCGGGCATGCGGGCAGGGTGAGGGACTGGCGTGGGATCATGGCCAAAGAGCTGGTCCACGCCACATCTGATGGACCTGCATCAGAGCGGAGGAAGAAGGTGGAATTGGCCCTGGTTGGGGTTGGAAATAAGAGCTGGAATTTCGGTAACACTCTCTGGTGAGGCAACAGGACCGGCAAGACCTATTGTCGTTGATCACTCTCCTCACCGGCCGGCAATCAATGCCCCGCGCCTAACCCCAGACAGTCGCCCTCTACCTGGCCTCCTGGCCGCAGACGGCAAGGCCATCGCCTCCATCGAGCAAGCCCGGGCCGCCATCTCCCACGCGCATGCCGCCGCCACGCAACGAGCGGGCCCATCGTTTCTACGAGAGAAGCCGCGCCGCCTGCCGCGGAGGCAGGCCAGAGCCGCCACCCTAAAGCCGTGGTTGCAATATTAGCGGCGGGCGGCGCCGTTTACATTTGCCCGTAGGCAAAAAAAGCCCCTGTGGACTCACAGAGGCCTTCTGGTGTTTGCTCTCCGGTGGTGTTCTCTCCGGCTAATTGAAAAGCCCGCGGACGTAGATGTAGCCCACGGATGCCACCGGCAACATCAACCCCGTTGCCCAGACCCATTTCGACATCCCCGGCCGGTTGGATTCCCGCCTTCTCTTTACGGCCCATACTGCGGCGGCGGCGGCCACCAAAGCTATGCAGTTCCAGATAAAGAGAAACACAAGTCCGTTGTTGGATTTCGTCTCGTCCCGCCATTGGAACGGTATTTGCACAAGCGGGCCAATTTGCCAAGCAACCACCAGCAGGGCGCATACTATGGCGATGAGCAACTGCCTTGTGGGTGCGATTCCGGCCGCGAGGTAGACCGGCAGGAAACCGGCGATGGTGTAGCCCGCCGATACGATGATGAAGCCTGCCGGTAGCTGGTGGTCTTCATAGACAAGTACGCCGGTGATAATCCATCTCCCAACAGTCCATCCCAAGAGGAAAGCGGGAACCACCAGCGGCCACCGCCACCTGGACCATCGTGGTAGAGGGGTACCTTCCGTGATTCCGGTTGGTTCTTCTGAATCTGCCACTCTGCGCGGCCCTCGCCTTACTGATTAGAGCGGATAGTAGCAACGCCTTACGGCGTGGACGGTTTCCTTATGCCACTCTTTGTCAAATACCCGCTCACACTCCGCTTTCCACTGCTCCCGTGTAGTGAACTCTTTTTTTGAAAAAAGCCCTCCGATAGGTTTCCCGTCCTTTTGTTGATGTCCGGCGAAAATGTCCGTCTGACTGGTCTGCGAAAATGTCCGTTCAGGCGGGTGCTCCCGTCTCAGGTTGTAGTGTCCTCACTGCGTTTTTGATGTTCCTCAGTGGTGGGCTTTCAGCCAGGGCGTACTTGCGTACGGTGTTTCTGTGGGCGCCCAGATCACGAGCGGTCGCCCTTAGGGAGAGTCCCCTGAGCTTGGCCTGCTGCACATTATCCCAAAGAGCCCTCTGGCGAGCGGTGGGCATTGTGTCTTGTTGCGCCTTGGACTTGCGAGGTCTCAAGTCCCGGTCCACCTCTCGTCAATCCCATGGCGGCTCTCTCCTCATAGCGGCGTTTCCGAAGCACGTTGTTCCATGGATTCTCGTAGGCGAGAACCCTGTCAATTGCTCCGGCCAGTCGTCGCACCCAGCGGAAAGCATCGAATTGATATTGCGTCATCCATCGCTCAACTCGAGCCATCAAGGTTCCTCCCGTCCCGCCTGCCCTTGCCCCTCGCCGTCGTAGCCCGCGTTAGGGCGCAGCCTCCTGACGGTGGCTCGCACACGGCCCGATCCGGTTGATTGATCTTGGTCCCTGACCCGTCGCGGCAGCTGGTCGAGGTCACTGTCCCTCCGATTCCGGCTGGGTGGCAACGTCCACCACGACGTCGTCCAGCAGTCCGTTTTGCACGGCCCAGACCACGATCTCCTGCTTGGACTCGACCCCCAGCTTGTTCTGTATGCGATAGATGGCGTTCCTGACCGTCGCCGTGCTGACTCCCAGGGCATCTGCTATTCGCGCATATGGCATGCCCTTAGCGAAGTGCGTGAGGACCTCCCGTTCCCTTACCGTCAGCACCTTCGGCCCGGGCATCGGGACAGTCCCGCCGCGCAACAGCTTGAAGACCCGCCGCACTGCGTCGTCCGGGATCATCAATCGCCCCTCCGCCACCTGCCGGAGGGTGTCCACCAGTTCGTCGCTGCCCGAGTACTTTTGGACGAAGCCCGTGGCCCCGGCGGCAATTGCCTCTATCACGGCGTCCTCCTCCGTGGAGGCCGTGAGCATCAGCACCTTCGCGTCCGGCAGCAGATCCAGGATATCCCGGCAGGCCTCCACACCGTCCTTCTTCGGCATCATCACGTCCATGACGATGACATCGGGCCGCAACTCCTGCGCCGTCCTGACGGCCTCCACCCCGTCCGCCGCCTGCCCCACAACGTCGAACGCTCCCGAATCCTCCAGGACGTCCCGCAGTCCCCTCCTCATGATGGGATGGTCATCCACCAGCATCACCCTGATCCGATTGGACGATGACACCTCAGTCTCCTCTCGCAGCTGACCCATGGGGGACCACGCAGGCGATGGTCGTCCCCCCTTCCGGGCCGCCCGTTTCCACGACAAGCCTGCCGCCCATACGCTCCGCTTCCCGCTCCATCCCGCTGAAGCCGCGGCCCCGCTCGGCGTAGTCCTCCGGTAGGCCCACCCCATCGTCGGAGACGGACAGGCGTGTGCCGTGGGCCTGGAAGTCGAGCCTGACCTCGACCCTTCCGGCTTGCGCATGCAGGAAGGCGTTGGCCAGGGCGTTGTGCGCGATGGAGAAGAGGCCGGTCCGGACCTCGGTGGTGAGCTGCGGCTCCTCCCCGGACTGCACCATCCCGGCGGGGACGGAGGTGATCTTCGCGAACGTCGCGGTGTGTGAGCCAAGCACGCGCGCCAGGTCCCGTCCCTCGAAGATGCGGCCCATGTCGATTGGCCTCCTCAGCTCCCACATGGCCGATTTGGACAGCGCGGCCGTCGCCGCGAGCCTTTCCGTCAGCTTCGGGTTCGAGTCGCCGGCCAGCTTCATGGCGCCGTCTATACCCAGGCCGATCATGTAGGCGGTCTGGGCGGTGGTGTCGTGAATCGCCTGGGAGAGCTCTATGCGTTCCTGCTGCGCCTGCCGCTCCCCTGCCATCGCGGCCTGCCTCCTGATGCGTTCGAACCGGACGATGAGGTTGACGCCCACAACGATGAGATACATCGCCGCCACCCTGGCGGCCAGCGCCCGCTCGTCGCCCGCGTCGAGGTCCAGACCGGAGCCCACCCCCAAGCTCACGGCGGTGTGAGCGGCGGCGGCCGCCGTGGCCCAGGCCATGTTCAGCCGAAAGGACGTGAAGATCACGGCAATGGCGCCAAGAGCCGGGTAGTAGGTGAGAAAGATGTAGTTGTCGAATCTGCCGCTGACAGCGATGTTGGCTGTAATCAGCGCAATGTCCATGGCGCTGAGGCCAACCATCCAGCGCCAGGTCACCGGCCTGTTCGTCAGGAGCCGGTAGTGGAATACACCATTGAGCGTTGCCAGCATCACATTCAAGAAGGCGTATCCGATGTCCTCGGGATACCAGAGACCCGGACGGTAGGCCAGCAAGACGGCGGCGAAGAACCAGACGATCCATCGCCCCCAGACCGTGACCTTCGCGGCGTAGAGCGCCACGTCGGCGTCGGCCAAGGCGAACCACTGCCCCATCCTCCCCATGGTGTGTACGTACGTCATCAGGACTTCCGGCAGCTGACTCTCCGCCTCAACCTGCGCCGCGACACCTGCGACGCCCCGTGAGTCGCTCCAGGGCCAGCCATCCCCGTGGGCGCAGACAGGCGCAGACGCACAAGTGGCGATTATTGGTGTGTACGAGTCTCCGAGTCGAATATATCGCCTCATTTGCAGCGATTCCAGACCGGAATGTGCACATCCTGGGTGGACCTATAGATAGCTCTTTATATCCAGCTATGTACAAAGAGCTAAATCGTGAATGTCACAACAGAGCCCTGGAACTCAAACTCAACAATGTACAAACAAATCTAGGCAGGAGCCGTGATTGGCGGCAAGATTATTCATTGGGAGATTGCCCGTGATCAAGTCTCTCAACATTTATACGCAACCCCATCCATGAGTACGCAACAACTATGCACCGGATTCGATCTTCCGAACGCCGACGGCTGACCCCGGGTCTGGCTGCCTTGCTGCTGGCGCTGGCCGCTGCGCTCACCGCGTTGCTGCTGGGCAACGTGGGCGTGGGCCAGGCACAGACTGCTGCATCCCTGATCGAGGTGGAGGGCGGCGGGACCCAGATCGGCTTCGAGGGCGAGAGGGCGCTGGGTTTCCGGACCGCCATGTCGGCTGGGACCGGCTTTAACGGGTGGCTGGTGACCGAGGTCGAGCTGCGGATCAGGCCCGATGATGTCACCGGCACGATTCGGACCGCGACACCGCCTGGGCTTGCGTTATGCGAGGCGACTAGTAGCGGTGACCCCCACCCCAACGGGACGTGTTTTCCGTTGACCGCGCCTGCCACAGTGCAAATCCCGACTGGGATGACGACTGGGCAGGAAGTGACGTATACAGCTACCGGTTCCGGGCACTTCCTGACAACTGGCACTGAGTACACGCTGCATTTCACAGAGAACGGCAGCACCCATGCCAATGGTGTTCATCACCTGGATGCGTCGAATAACGACGGTGAGGCTGCGCACGTAGCCGGGGCGTTCGCCAACGTGATGCGGGAACTGGGGCCCGGCGATGTGTGGCGCGGCAGTACCTCAAGCGTCGCCTGGACGCGCATCACCGGCTACGCCAGCGCCGCCCGCACCAACGCTGGGTATTCGGGTGCGCTGGTGAGCAACATCGTTCAGACGAGCAGCGGGGCTTCCAATCTGGCCGATTTCGACGTTGTCCAAGACTTCACGACCGGCGGAAACGACGCCGGCTACACGCTGGGCGAAATCGAAATCACTCTCCAGGGCGCCGGCGCCGGTACTCCTCCCACGGTGACGCTCCACAGCGGGTCGGCAACAGGAACAAAAGTGGCCGACTTCACCGGCCCATCGAGCCTTGTTACCGGCTCGGCTAGTAACTACACCTACGTCCCGACCACAACCGTGACGCTCAGCAAGTCCACCATATATTTTGTGGTAGTCCAGGGTGGCGACGGCTTGTGGGCCTATACCACTTCCCATTACGAGGAATTCGCCGCGCCCGGCTGGATCATCGGGAATGTATCCCTCACCCGGCCTGAAGCCAGTACCGGTATATTCCCGACCCCTGTTGCCGGCCCCGGCCTGATCCGCGTCAAAGGCACGGTCAATCAGCCACCGCCCGGGTTGCTGGTCGCAAGGTCGCTGGTGAGCAACGTCGGGCAGACCAACGCCGGCCAGGATGCGATTTCGGAGACCCATGACTTGGCGCAGTCCTTTACCACCGGGGCCAACCGTGCGGGCTATGTGCTCAATAGCGTCGATATCAGATTTGTATCGACTGCCTCAGGAGTTTCGTCCGCCCCTCCCACGGTCACACTCCACACCGGGTCGGCAGCGGGAACGGCCGTGGCCGTGCTCAGCCGTACCGGGGCAATTATGGCTAAGGACAACTATGAGTTCGCACCGGCCTCACCCGTCCCGCTCACCCACTCGACCACCTACTGGGTGGTGGCCGAGGGCGGCGGGGCCGGATTGGCTTGGGTTAAAACATCCTCAACCAGCGAGGATTCAGGTGGCGCCGGTGGATGGATGATCGCCGACAAGGGCGAGTTTCGGACTGCAAATTCAAACGGCGTCTTCGCTCAATTTTCAGCCGGTGTTAATCTGTCTCTTCGCGTCAACGGCCTCTCCAACCCCTCCCCCGCCACGGGAGCGGGGAGAATCAACGCGCCGAACGCGTTCCGCGTGCCGGCAAAGCTGTTCGTCACTTTCGCCGGCGTCGTCGATCTCAACGGCGTCACGAACATCGCAGACAGCGCCACCTACACGTGGCAGCGGTTCGCCTCGGACGGGACGACGCTGGAGGCGGCCAGCATCGGGACGGGCCCCACCTACACCCTGACCGACCAGGACGCGGGCAGGAAGCTGAGGGTGGTGGTCAGCTTCTTCGACGACGACGGCTACACCGAGGGCCCGCTGAACAGCGCCCCAACCCCGGACATCATCCCGGCAGCAACCTGCGCGGCGCCCACGCTCACGGGCGGGGCGGCGCAGCTCGGCCCGGCCAGGAAGGTGGCGGTTGAGAGCTATGGCATGTCTCCGAATCTCACCTACGGTTTCTCGGCGACGGAGCCTGCGGGCATTCTCGACAACGCCACGTTCACGACAGACGCCTTCAACGACTATGATATCGAGAGCATTCATACCACGGGCTCCTCATTGAAAGTTGGGCTCAATAGGGCCTTGACCGCCACCGAACAGAGGACCCTGGCCCTGCACGTCTGCGATCAGGCCTACGCCTTCAAGTCCGCGTCCGTCTCGAGCTCCACTTACACATTCACAAGCCCTTCCCAGGACTGGTCCGGCCACGCCGAGCGGATGGTCTACGTGAGCCAGGACATCTTCGCGCCGACGTTCGTCGAAGCCAGGGTAAACGGCACGTCGCTGGTGATGACGTTCAGCGAGGACCTGGGCGCAGCCGCATCCCTCGCAAACGGCGCCTTCACGGTGAAGAAGGGCAGCGGGGGCACGACGCAAACGCTGAGCGGCAGCCCCTCCATCTCGGGGTCCACGGTGACGCTGACGCTGGCCACGACCGTCACGGCGACCGATACGGACGTGAAGGTTTCCTATACCAAGCCTACGACGGGCACGGCCAACAAGCTGGTCGACGCGTTCGACAACGAAGTGGCGACTTTCCCTGACCAGAACGTGATCAACCAGCTCGCAGACCAGGTGCCCCCGGAGCTGGCCGCCACGAACGCGGCGGTGCTGGCCGCCAATGGGTTGACGCTCACGCTGACCTTCAACGAGGCGCTGAAGACCTCTTCCGTGCCGGCGACTTCGGTGTTCACGGTAGAGGCGACGCCCATGGGGGGCAGCGAGGCGGAGGTGGCGCTGGCGTCCAGCGACGGGGTGACGGTGAGCGGCAGCACGGTGGTGCTCAAGCTGGCGGCCCCGATAGCGCACAACGCCGGTTCGGTGAAGGTGACCTACGCGAAGCCGGGGACGGGCGCCGTGATTGAGGACGCGAACGAGAACGACGCCGCGGACTTCACGGACCGGGCGGTCACCAACAACAGCACCGTGCCGCGGGTGAGCATCGAGCCGGTGCACGCCGACGTCTCGCCGGGGATCGCGAACCCTGTCTTCCTGATCCGGCGCTCGAACTCGGGGAGTACTGCACTCACGGTGAACATCGGCATCACCCAGGCCGACGCGTATCTGGCGACAACCCAGACGATCACGATTCCGGCCGGAGATCTCTCTGCAACGGCGACGTTCGCGAGCAGTTACCGGGGCAACACGAGCGGCGACCTGACGGCCACGGTCTCGGGAGGAGACGACCACCTGCCGGCGGTCGCGCCGGACAACTCGGCCACCGTCCAGATGAAGGTGCCGGCGTCGGGTCCCACGGTGTGGGTGTCGCACGAGCATCTCAGTCTCACAGTCAACGAGAGCGACGGCACTGCGGATCTGGGAGTGGTGTTCAGCACCGGCGCCGGAGTGGTGCGCCCGAGGATAGGTCTCACTGTCGCGGCTCTCACGGACCAGGGAACTGCCAGTATCAACCGGGACTACAGACATATCAGTAGAAATGTCTCGGCCATACCGGTGGACTGGACAGCCGTCGCCGGAGGGTCGTACTCGTATACCAAACCCCTTCCCATAACGATTTTCGATGACGACCAGTACGAGCGCAGTGACGAGACCTTCATTGTGTATCTCGATAACACCCCGGGAGTCACCGACGTGCTCGACATTCCGGGTCGAAACGACTCGGACGGCACGGCCACGGTCACCATCGTCGACGACACACCCGACACTCTGGAGGTGTCGAGCGTGGAGGTGACGTCGACGCCGACGGCGGACTACTACGGCGCGACCGACACGATCGAGTTCACCGTGACGTTCACCGGCAACGTGACGGTGACGGGCGCGCCGCAGTTCGCGTTCGACCTGGGCGGCACGACCCACCAGATGGCGTACGCGAGAGGATCGGGCTCGCAGGAGCTCGTGTTCTCCCACACCGTCGTGGCCACGGACGGCGACGACCACGACGGCATCTCCTGGGCGGCTAACGCGCTCAGCCTCAACGGCGGGACGATCAAGTTCACGCACACGGACGTGGCGGAGCAGGTGGACGCCGACCTGGACCACGCCGCGCAGGCGGCGCTGCCGGGCCACAAGGTAGAAGCGGCGAAGCCGAGCCTGGAATTGGCGGAGGTGGACGATGCCACGCTGTCGCTGTTCTTCAGCGAGGAGCTGAACACGACCGCTCCGGCCAACACTGCCTTCACGGTGAAGGTGGACGGCGGGACGGGGGTCAACCCAACGGCCGTGTCGATCTCGGGCAGCGTGGTGACGCTGACCCTTGCCTCTGCTGTCACCCAAGAGCAGACGGCCACGGTGACCTACACCAAGCCAACGGCGAACCCGATCAAGGACCTGAGCGGCAAGGAGGCGGACGCCTTCACCGACCGCACCGTGGACCCCGCCTCCGACATTGTCAACTTCCGGGCCACGCCCGGCAACCGACGCGTCACGCTGGAGTGGGACAACCCCAGCAACAGCACGATCCAACGCTACCAGTACCGCTTCATGAACACGTCGGACACCGGGTGGAACCCGGACTGGCGGAACATTTCGGGCAGCAACCAGAACACCACTTCATTCGCGGCCACGGGCCTGACGAACGGTATCGAGTACACCTTCCAGGTCCGCCCGATATTCCGGGATGGCCAGCAGCTGACGATGGGCAAGGAGGGGGAGATCAAGTCGGTGCCCAGGGGTCCCCTCGCTGCGCCCCGCAACATGTCAGCGTCCTCGGCCGGAGACGGCGAGCTGGCGCTGAGCTGGGACGACCCGGGCGACATCACCATCACCGGTTACCAGTACCGCCACCAGAACACGTCCGAAAGCGACTGGAACCCGGACTGGACGGCCATACCGGGCAGCGGCGCGACCACGACCTCGCACACGCTGTCCGGCCTGACCAACTTCCTGCTCTACACCCTGGAGGTACGCGCCATGCGCGACGGCACGGGCGGTCCACCTGCCCGCGCCACCCAGAACCCCCGGGGTCCGCTCACCGCGCCGGCCAACTTCGCGGCGGCCTCCGGCGAAGACCGGCGGGCGACCCTGACCTGGGACAATTCGGGCGACGACTCCATCACCCGCTACCAGTATCGCTACCGGTTGAGTTCACAGAGCGCGTGGAACCCCGACTGGACGCCAATCCCCGGCAGCCGCTGGAACACCACGTACGCGGTGAGGAGCCTGGTGAACCTGACCGGCTACACCTTCGAGGTGCGTGCGCTGCGGGGCATATTACAGGGACCGGCGTCCTCCGACACGGCCACGCCGGAAGGGCCGCCCAGCGTGCCACTGCCGCCTGCCGCCCTGACGGTGAACCCAGCAGACCGGAGCCTCGGTCTGTCGTGGGAGCCGCCGGTCGAGGAGGACAACCGAGCGCCCGTGACCGGATATCGCGTGCGTTACCGCGAGGAAGGAAGGTCGTGGCGCACTGTGTCGCGAGGATCCTAGGACACTGTCCTGTGGCAGACGATAGGTGGATTGACGAACGGGCGCAGCTACGAAGTCCAGGTGGCGTCAGCCAACCGGGTCGGGACCGGCGCCTGGACTTCGGCAGAGGGGACGCCAGAGGCTCCAGAGGTCGGCGAGGCTCCACCAGAGCCCGAGGGTGAAGAGCAGTTCGATGTCGGCGCGCTCTCCTTGTGGTGGGACGGCACCGATCCCAACGGCAGGAATTGGAGCAACGACAAACAGCTGGACTCGTGCGCCGGCACCCATAGTTTCACCGTCATCTGGGCCGGTCCCGGCAGTGACCGGAACGCGGAGGAATGGGCAGCGCATATCGCCACCTCAGGGCAGGCGAACGCGCCCACCTACAGCTTCAGGAGGTCGCCGGACACCTCGGACGACTACTATGAGATGAACGGGAGGGTGAGGCTGGATGGTCAGGGCGCGTTGTCGATCCGCGTGCGGGGCCGGTACGGCTCCAGCTGGGGCGAGTGGTCGCCGCCGGCGGGACTCTACTGCTTTGAGAATCGGTAGCGAGGCAACTCCATTCCCACCACCAGACTGCCTGCCCTTCGCCTACGACACTAGCCCTGCTTGTATCGGCTGGCGCCGTCCGCTTCTCGCGGTCACGCACGGCCCCCCGCTGCGGCAGACGGTAGGGCGACAACCTTGAATATAGAGAGCACAGGACGTTGAGCAGACTACTATTTTGGGGGGCAATGATTGCCCTGTTCCTGGGCCTCGAGTCTGGGGCGCACGCCCAGAGCACCGCCCCCACCGTTTGGAAGAGTAGATATGGCCAGTGCCAAGTCAAAGCTGAAGTGCCGGGATGCGGCCGGCACAGCGCCGGCAGTAAACGCCGACGTATGCGGTTCGGCAGCGCTTCCGACATTCCCGATCTCTGATTCCCGGGCCCCGAGAGGCCGGGAATTACAATACCATTTCCGCCACCCCTCACAAGGCGCACGTGTCAGCAATCCCGCCGCTGGGCGGAAAAGGGGCGTTTCCCGCCAGGCGACCAGCACCAACGTGATGCAATCGGGAGTTCCTGAGGCTCGACCAACCTTGGGGTCGTGAGGCGGCCCTTATTCCATCTCGCCACCTCAGAGCAGTAACCCGGGCCGGAGCTGCGGACCATCCAGAGCGCGACGTGGGAGTGGAGCCGACCTTCCTGCCGCCGTTCTCAATCCCGGCGCTTGGTGTCCATGATCATCGCCGGCCCTGACTCGAGTCCACTCACCCCGCGGAAGTCGGAGCAGCATCAGACACTGGTGCTGGCCACCCGCTGCGACATCGGGCGTCTGTCCTCCGGTTATCTGAACTGGCCCAGGCCCTCGGCGATCCGCCCCGCGAGTCCCTGGCCAGCACTGCGGTACTGGAAAGCGAATCAGGCGCCATTGGGTTCTCAGACACCGGTCTCCGAGTCCTCTCACACGCTACCCCCATCAGACATTACCTCGACTGCACTCCGTGCAAAGTCGCTTGGTACTGATGCGTGCCGCAGTGCTGTTGAGTATTTCGCCTTTTGCACAGGGCTCGGCGGGCGTCCCCCTGACCTCCGGCGCCAATTCAGCCGACCGCAGGCACTTGATGCATTGCCCTCGTCGCTCATGGGGATGCGTGGTATGTCTCGAGGAATACGGGGAGGGCACCAACCATTGCCAACCATTGCCAACCTTCGCAAGCTCACCAGATTCCGCTGGATCCTACCGGCAAGGGTCGAAGGCAATTGTGGCCATGACCAGCACTGGCGAGCTTTGCTCAGACCCAAATCCAGTCAGGTAATCCGGTCTCGAAGAGACCAGGGAAAGGAGCACTTCCGGCCATGAGAATGTACCCGAGAGAATTCCCCGCAACCCGCCGCAAGATGCCGACGCGGCGTGCGGAACGACGGATCTACGAAGCCCTGGCCAGCAGCGACCGCCAGGGTTTCGTCTTTTACGAGTGGCGGAGGGGTTATGAGCGCATCGAGCTGGACTTCGCCGTGTGGATCGTCGACCTGGGCCGCTTCGCCCTGCAGGTGAAGGGCGGCCACTACCTGCTCATCGACGGCGAGTGGTACCTGAAAACCAGAGATGGTCTCGTACCCATCGAGACCTCCCCCTTGGATGAGGCCTGGCTGGCCGCCCTGGAGCTGCACGACGAGATCGAGGAGCGTGCCGCAACGCCCCACAACCCGTACGTCATCCCCGTGCTGGTGTTCGGCGACATGGAGCCCGATCCGGTCATGGAGGCGCTGGCCCGCCGCAAGGGAGTCTACCTGGTCTGGCGCACCGACGATCTTGTGGCAGACCTGAGCGCCATCGTACGGGGCCGGGAAGTGTCAGGCGCGCTGTCCACGGACCGCATCGACCGGGAGGTCTGCGCCGTCACCGACGGCATGATCCGGCTGGGCGAGGCGCGGGAGGTGGAGGCCCCAGCAAAAGCCGCCAGGCCAGTCACCAAGTCTCCAGCGCCATCCGGACCGGAGCTCATCCACATTCGAGCGCGAGAGGTGCGCTTCCTGCGGGGGATCATCACCGGCCCCGGGAAGGCCCGGAAGGCTCGGAAGAGGAGCGATGGACGCCCACGGTGATGGCAGTTTCCCCGCGGCCGATGACCCCGGAACCCAGGAACGCCGGCGGCCATCCGCCCCACCGGGTTCCAAATCCCAAACCAATCGATGGATCAACTCAAGTGAGAACCAACATGAACATGAACGACCCAGCGGGCGTGGCGCCCGCCATACTGCAGCTGCACCCAGGCCTGGACCAGGGGCAGCTGGGGCTGATCGGCCATCTGGAGGGCCCCAAGCTGGGCATCGCGGGTCCCGGCACCGGCAAGACCCTGGCGGTGGCCCTGCGGGGAACCAACACCCTGCTCCGCGGGCTGGCCCAACCGGAAGACCTGGTGCTGTGCACCTACTCCCGGCCCGCGGCGCGGGAACTGCAGCAGCGTTTCATCGCCCTGGCCACCGCCGCCGGGTGTCCGGGAGACCTCTCCCGGGTGCGCATCGGCACCATCCACAGCCTGTGCCGCCGCATGTTGCGCTCCCACGGCCGTCGCGGCGGCCCCCGGACGGACTTCGCGGTGCTGAACGAGGATGAGCAGTGGAGCCTCCTGTCCCGCCGCTTCGACGACGTCTTCGGCTCCGACCTGAATGTCCTGGAGCGAGAGGGCTGGCGCTGGCGCGAACCGCACCTGGTGATCTGGCACGGCCGCAGGTTCTTCGAGAGGCTCTGCGATGAGCTCATTGATCCCGGAGAACTGATTGATTCAGGGGACCCGTTCCACGCTGCCCTGGGCCGCTGTTACGAGCGGTACCGGGACCTGCTCCTGGGAGAGGGCAGCGCGGACTTTGATCACCTGCAGCGGTGGGCCGCGGAGCTCCTGGGGGACGACCGGACCGCCGGTCTCATCTCCGCCGGCATCAGGTACCTGATCTGCGACGAGTACCAGGACACCTCGTACGTGCAGGAACACATCCTGCTGCGCCTGTGCCGCGACCACGGCAACATCTGCGTGGTGGGGGATGCTGACCAGAGCATCTACCGGTTCCGCGGAGCCAGCGTGCGGAACCTGCTCGAGTTCCCCGGGCACTTCTCCAGCTGTCACACCGTGGAGCTCAGCGTCAACCACCGCAGCCATCCCGCCATCGTGGATTTCTACGACCGGTGGATGGCCACCGCCGCCGACTGGTCGAACCCCGACCCGCTGGGCCGGCCGTTCCGGCACCCCAAGTCCATCACGTCTCACGGTGCCGACCTGTATCAGGACTATCCGGCGGTCATCCGCGTGGTGGGCTGCAGTGCCGGGGAGGAGGGGACACAGCTCGCGGAGTTGCTGAGGTTTTTGAAGCGACAGCGGGTCATTGCTGAATACGGCCAGGTGGCGCTGCTCCTGCACTCGGTCCGGGGAACGGCCGCCGCCGGCTACCTCGACGCCCTGGAGCGGGCGGGAATACCCGTGAACCGCAGACCGTCCGGTTCCGAGGGCCATCGGGTTGCTGACAGGCCCCGGGCGCTCACCGTCACCACCGTTCACCAGGCCAAGGGGCGGGAGTGGGACGTGGTGATCGTGTCATCACTGGATTATTGCAATCCCGACGTGGACCCGGTGGGCCGGGAACTCCAGCATTACTGCCTGCGCCCTTCCTTCGAGCCGGTCGACCGCACCTCGGACTTCGATCACGCCCGCCAGCACTATGTGGCCTTCTCCCGGCCGAGGGGTCTGCTGGTGCTGACCTCGGGTGATCCGGTGCATCCCCGCCTGGCGGATGCCTGGGACCGTCTGCCCCGCTGGGACAGCATGGACCGCAGGGCGCTGGCCCGGCAACGGTTCCGGCCGGCGGAGCAAACCGACAATACGGAACGGCCTCCGTGCCCGGTGCATGCCACTCCATCCCTGAGGCGCCTCGACGTGTGGGTGGGCCGCGCCGCATCGCTGGCGAGATCGGAGAAAGGCCGTTCGTAACCATACCGGCCGATGACCACCTGAGCGGCGACATCCCTGTCGCCGCAACCCCAGCACAAGGAGGTGAACAACACCATGCACACCAATACGGACGTCAATGCGAAAACCCGAGGTCCGCCTGACCAAAGCCGCGTGATGTGCCCCCATTCGACCTGCTGCCATGCAGGCCGGCCGGTCGCATCCGCGAACCTGCGTGGGCAGACCTCTGCCCAGAAACCAACCCCTTCGCCGCGGGCCCTGCTGTGACGGGCTGACCCGGGAGAGATCCCAGGCCGGCCCGCTTTCTGTGTCCGCGGCGCCGGCGCAATCAGCAACACCAAATCTCAAAAGAGGTAATTCTCAAAATGAAGGTCGTAAAGAACGACAACAACAACCCCCTGAGCCCAGCCGAGATGAAGGCCTGCCAGCAGTTCGAGGACAGCGCCCAGGCCGGCCAGGTCCTGTTCCACCCCCAGGTGGCCACCGGCCAGCCCGCTCCGAACTGCGTCGCCCTCCTTGACGAGGTCGGGCGCTTCGGCCTCACCATCCTGGAAGGACGCTACACCGTCGAGGATGGCCAGTGGTTCCGACACCAGGCAGACGGCGCCCGGTCGCCCATGGACAATCCCCTGGAAAGGGCTTGGCAGGCCGCCACGTCCGTCCGCACGGAGCTCAACCTGAAACTGAACTTCCGTGCGTACATCATCGCCGTGGCCTGGTTCCCAGACATGGACGAGGACGAGGACATCCTGGACGATGCCGGTGGCCGCAGGGTGCGGTTGTTCTTCGGTCAGGCCGACGTCGCGCAGAAGCTGGTGGATCTCCCCAAGGAGGATGAGCTGCGGCCCCAACTCAGCCGCCGCTACATCCAGCAGGAGGTGGGGATCCTGAGCCGCGCCGCCGCTGGGGAGACGCCGACGCCGGACGAGGAGCCCCAGTCCGTCAACGGACGGACCGGCGCCCTGACGTTCGGGCGGGTCGACACCGTCAACATCTACGTCACCGTCATAAACGGCGGCGGGGGCGGCGATCCCCCGCTGATCACCGTGCAGGGCCAGTAGGCCCGGGCGTCGCCCGGGCATGGTTTCCAGACATGCCCGGGCGATTTGCCGGTCAACTGCCCATCAGCATGAAACCGGCTGTCGGACCCTCAATGCCTACATATGATTGCCAAATACGAGTCTGCAGGCACACAGGCTGCACCACCTGGCCAGCGGGGAAATCAGTTCTATCCCGACAGCATTGGCGGCCTGCAGGATCCGTTCTCGCCAATGGCAGCCCGCGAGGCCTGAAGCCGATGCAGAAACGGGAGAATATTTCCCTGATTTACCTCCGTCAGAGTGGTGTGGGCATTTACACCTTCAGCCAAGCTACCTACTGCGTTCACTCTTGTGATTGTGCCAAGAGTTTCCCATCTCTGTACGCCAGTTCTGCCGAAAGGTAGCAATAGTTTGTAGCGCCGCCGGTGTTGTTCCGCACCATCACGTGAAGTCCAAGGTGCTCTCGGTTGTCACTGCCAATGGAAAGCTGAGCGAAATCGCCGAGATAGAATTGACCCACCTGAATCCAAAGTCATCATCACAAAGTCTTCGTGGTGATGCCCGGCACTCTTTGCTGTAGGTAGGAAGAGTAAAGCAACTCTACGAGATGGAAGCCGCCGGTCATTCTGCCCGTGGGATCGCCGAGGCCTCGGGCATCACCAGGAACACGGTTCGCTGCCACCTCAAGTCCCCATGGCCCAAGCGTCGGCCGTTCCGGTCATCCAACCGTTGTAAAAAAGGTTGACTTTAGTCGCAATGACCTAGAAAACCCACCATTCGCCGCCCCAACAGTACAAGACGGCTCCCGCCCGGGAATCGCACCCGGAAACACCGAACTGGTCCCCACTCAAGCCACTCCGCAGGCCTGAACCCACGAATCAGCCTGGGCCGGATTGGATCTGCGTCTCCGCCTCTCCAGCCGGTACTGCGCTCAAGCGCCGGTCTCAGTTGCCTGGAGATCGCACCCCAGTACGCCCACACGTGCTTCACTCGCTTCCTTGCAGGTACGGCCCAAGCGTCGGCCGTTCCGTGTCATCCAACCCTTCGAATGAACCCACGGAGATCGCAAACCGGGGGATCCCTATACTAATCGACATCCCGTCGGGTCCCGGAAGGCGGTTGAACTATTGGAAAGTCAGTAGGTTCCGTTCGGCCATAGGGCATGACGCCGCGCCGTGCAAGGCCAGAAACTCCATGACAGGACGGAACCAGTCAGTAAGTTCGTTATCCAAGAACATAAGGCCAGTGATACCCGCAGACATCCGACCATCATGATCGCCCATGATCTGGACTTGCATCCGGTTGGCGTTTGTCGGTCAATCAACCCCCTGTGCCTCAGCAACACCCAGTGCGTCGACTGGCGTTCTCGGTAGCTGCTGCCCTAGACGATGATCTGGTAACAGGCGCTGGCCAGCCGGTCGAGAGTTCTAATGCTCAGAATGGGTTCTCCAACCGGCCAGCCAATCGTCCACAGCCCGCCTTACTGGTGAGTAAGAAGCTGGAGGCCCGGTGCCGGTTGGTCATGAGCTCGTACAGGCCGGCCAAATGCCGGGCAGCGACCAATGAGGCCCAGGCCAGAGCGGCCGGTAGGTCGGGTGCCCCAGGGAATTGTATGCTCCGGCCTGCCTCATGACTCTGAGATAGCAGGAGTCGTCGAAGTCGATGAATCGAAAGGTGCGTCCCGCGCTGGCGGCAGCGTCTCCCATCTCCTTGGCAAGGTAGCTCTTGTCGACGTTGTCGGGCCCCACCATCATCACGTGCTCGTGCTTGCCGAGTTACTCCTGCGAGCAAACAGTACCCAGTAAGGGCCGGTGGAGGATGCCGGGTACCAACCGGTTGAAATCAGGAGACCGGAACGACATGGCGCCCAAATTCTCGCCTCGAGCCTGACAAAGCAGTGCCAGAGAGAATCCGCCAGCCTGGTCAAGCCAGCGCAAACCCAGAGGACCTGAAAGGGTTGCGCACAGCCGCGAAGGGATTCAATCACCTGCCTGACGGCAGGTAGCCCATGAAAGCCACAACTGTGAATCCTCTCGCCCGCCGCCTGCGTTCCGCGCCGTGAACGTCTGCGGGTCAGGTATCACATGCCTACTCGCTGCGTTCGCGCGTGGATTCGCAGTTTAGGCAGACTGTTCATCCTGGACCCGGCCAGGGGTTCGCCCCGAAATGCCTGCTGCCCGTTGGCCCCGCGTCCAACGGGTGTTGTTTGGTGCCGCCTCGTGAACAGCCGGGGCCTCCCGGTGGACCTACCCTAGATTTACTCACTCGGCTATCGTGGCCAGGCAGCCATATGAACCGCTTCTCAACTAAAAGCCCGGCAGCCGAAGTTGCTGGACGACCTCCTTTTTGGCGAGACGGGATCGCCGCTTCCTGTTTCGGGCCTTTTCTGCTCCGGAGTGTGGCGGGTGCAGAGCCAGCTGAACGGCCAGCATCCTCTCAACTTCCAGCGGTTCGCCGGGCTTGCCGTCGCCCCTCAGAACCACATCGTGTGCCTTACGGATGAATGCCTGCAACTGGTCTATGACCGGTTCTGATCGGTGGTTATAGCGCCACTGATGCTCCGCCAGGTACAGCGGGAAATACGCTGCAGTAACGGCCCGGCGCCGGTCGAGGAATTCCTGGAACGTGCTAAAGTAATTCTCGTTTAGATTGGTACCTATACGCTCTCCTTTCCTTTTGCCATTTCGGGCGAACACGTTCTTGGAGTGGTTCACCTTATGGCGGCGCCTGAGACGCTTCGGGTAGGCATCGGTTGAGTCCGTATGGATCTCACCATCCTCCTCAACGCCCCTGTCGATGAAAGAACCTGAATTGGACTGGTTCACCGGCCCGTAAATTGGCTCGGCCCACACCTGGCGGGTGAGGGTATCCACTCTGGCGATAAGATTGGCCCTGACGCCGTTGGCGTAGCCCATCAATGAATCATCGATTTGCACTGGACCAGCAAACCGGGGTTGAGGTTCGATCAGCGCAGCCTGAATGCGGTGGGTTAAATCAACGGCGTCCTTGTTCGAAAGCTTCCGGTGCTTTTCCCTCAGCAGGCGGGCCAAGTCCAGGGACGGCATGCCGAACGGCAGTTGGATTATGAAGTAGGCAGCCCAGAGGATTACACGCAACGAGCGTTGGGTACCTTCAAACACAGTCGCGGTTTTAACATCGAAGTGCTCCTCGCACTCGAGGCAGAGCCATTGCCGGAGCTCTTTGCTCGGCAGCTCAGTCACTTGGTCGGAACCACAACCTGGCCTGGGGCACCTGGGTCTGCCGTCCGGCCACCTGGCCTGGACGATGCTCCTCTCGGCCAGCTCCTCGGTGCCGGCGACATCAACCATCTCGAATACGTCAAATGCGTTTTCGATGATCACCTTGCGTTCCCAGTAGTTGCTCCGTTGAACCTGTGGCTCTCTTCGTCTAGGCTGCTGGTGCTTCGCAATGACGGGCTGAGTCTTTTTGCCGATGTTCCCCTTCTCCAGCTCCTGCTTAAGCTCGAACAGTCGGATAGCTATCTCGTTACCGTATTCCTCTGCCAGCAGTTTGAATCTCACGCGTAGGGTTTCCCAGCAGGGGACTTTCTCGAAGCCGCACATGCTGGCGAGGTTCCTCCAGTCATCTTTCAGCTGACGCCACACTGCGTGCGGCTTTTCGGGAACCCAGGTATCCGGGAGTCGACTCAGGTAGTAAGCACGAAGGACCGGCTCCGGTGCAGCCAAATTCCGTCCCGATCCCGCGCTTTTCATGAGGTCGAGGATGGGGTCGCGGGGGAGAACGTTCATGACCTTCAGGACGTCCTTCGGCAGGTATTTACGTTGCACCTTGGGGGTGCGTGATTTAGAATTGGTATTGGCGCGTGTCACTGTGGTACTCCATTAGTCGGGGGTCTGTGGTGCACTGGCTGGGCGGCCGCTGGGTTGGGGCCCGGCGGCTGCATTCAGTTTGGTCCAGGGATTCCTCTGTTGTTGTCTGGTAGCCGTTCCAAATTACACGCGTAATCTCCTTTTGGCCTCGAGCGTCCGTTGGACCTCAGGCCACTTGGCAGGTGTGTAGCGGCCTTTACGGCCTGCGATCTCGTGTAGCCGACATGACCTCCTGTTAATTCTCGATATTGCGGGGACAGCCCGGTCTCCTGCTTGGGGAAGTGCATTTCCAAAGTTAGGCGATGGCTCACCGTTGTTGGACCCACCTATACCTCGGAACAACCCCTGCTGAACGTTTCGTACACAATCCCCGCTTACTCGAACACGAGTAGCTCTGAGATACGATTCAGGAGTCTGTCCCATTCGCGCTCGACCAGGTTTTGCACCTTTGGTTCCAGTGAGGGACGATTCTTTTCGAACCATTCCTCGTGATAGCGCATGACGTCGGATCGATAACCAGAGCCCAGTCCCCAACGATTCACGCACCGTGCCCAAAGGGTCGAATCTGGCTGCATATCGTTTCTGTGCACGGTCCTCCCCATTTGCTGGCTACTTCTCAGCAGTGAGTCTATGCCTGAATCGAAAAGCCGCTGAACTTGGGAGATGAGACCGTGAGCCTCCTCCATCTGAGGATCATCCAACACATTCTTCGCGGTAGCCTTGAACTCCTGCTGCTTTTGCTTCACCGCCCGTAGTGCTTTCACCCGGACTCCAAAACCCATCTGGTGGGAATAGTCCAGCTTAGACCACTCCCCCCGCCGGCGAACGCTTGCCTGCACTGAGCTGGCATAGACCTCGCGAATTGCGTTGACCAGGCTTCTCTCGAGAGGCACAGAGGAGGGTTGCAGTTCCCGGTTCCCTTCAATCCAAACTTGGAGACGGTGTGCTGCGGTCCGCAGTGTCTCAGATTTCTGTTCCCTCTCGAAGTTCTCCACGAGAGCGTTCGCTTCCGCTACCACCTCGTCCAGGCGCCTGATATGCAGTGCCCTTAGATGTTTCACTCGGGCCACCAGAAAGCTGTTGAGCCGCGGGAGGTCATCCTCGCGGACATTGAAGAACTCCAAACCGCCTGCCGGCAGGTTCCGGGACCTCAAAATCATTCTGGTTTGCTCGCCCTTCAGGTCGTACCCATCCTCGGTGTCCTCAGCGGGTTCCCCTTGATCAGTCTTCACGGCCAACGCCTCTTCGGGCCTGGGCAACACCAAGACAGCTGCCTTTGATTCCACGTCGGGGAACTGCCCCTCGACGGCTCTGTCCAATAGCCGCTGTGCCGAACTTGATGGGGCGTCGTTAAACCGGGAGCAAAGTATGGCTATGGTCCGGGGATCATTTAAATGGAACTCCAGATCCTCTCGCTCGGCAGTTCCATCGATCCCCTTGGTATCAACAATACTGATTGCCAGGGAATCGTCCTCAATGACGGGCTTTGGCATGATGACACCTATTCGCTTGGGCAGAGAGAAGTCGGGATTTCTACCGTTGTTGATGTCCGAGAACGTGTCTCTTAGCCACCGCAGTTCACCCTTGCCCGACATCGCGGAGTACCACACCTCCCTTCTGGTCCGTTGGTGAAGGTTGACTCTGGACAGGATCTCCACAGTGAGCGCGTCTGGGTCCAGGTCTCGATCCTTGAAATCCCTCGCCAGATTTCCGGCATGATCCACTGTGTTACGAACTCCTCCCTCCGTCCTGATTCTTTCGCTGCGAAGTCCGCTCATATTACGGATAGCCCGCTCGATTTCCTTGGTGGTCCCGTGTATCTCTTGGTCCTCCTCGGCGTTCTCGCTTTCCGAATCCAAAGAGAGAAACTGATAGTGGGCGAATTCGCTGACCTCTCGTCTGAGTTCCATGTCGCTGAGCGGTTCGATGAATATGCCGTACTCAGGCCCCTGCACCAGGTGAACCTCGCAGATTGTTATCCCCCCTGCACCAGCTTCCAGTACGGGTTCCGTTCTCTGGTTATCCTGCACCTCCAGCCCAGTCGCCCGGCAAATCGCGGTGGACTTTCCCACGCCTATGTCGCCGATGAACGCGATGTTGTAGTCAACTCCGAAGGCGAGATCAGCAGCAGTTTTGACAGCGGACCGATACTCCCAGAGGCGCTTGGCAGAAGTCTTTTCAGCCTCCGGGGACTCCAAGAGGTTGTCAATGTCCCTGAGGGCCAGTTCTGCTTTCCAAAGAAGCTCTTCCGCTGGGTGCCCCAGGGTTGGTTCAGGTGAATTGGCCCAGTCTCGAGTAATCGTTTCCGCGAATCTCTTCGCCTCCTCCGTTCCGATAGCAGTGAGCAGATCAGCCAGTTCCTCTGAAGAAATCTCTCGCTCACCTGATTCAACCCTGGATAGGACTGCAGGACTCCACGTCATCTGCTGGGCCAGCTCGTTTTGCTTGAACCCAGCCCGTTCCCTGAGTTGGGTTAAATACTTACCTACCCGCACGCTTGCGGCCATATAGCCTCCATGCAGAGATATGATGTTGCAAGCATACCTCATTGATTACATTGATGCAACAACATTGTTGCATCAATGTTAATATGCGCC
The DNA here is from genome assembly GCA_965216065.1 of Dehalococcoidia bacterium. Lineage (GTDB taxonomy): Bacteria > Chloroflexota > Dehalococcoidia > Lucifugimonadales > UBA3495 > VXOI01. The sequence continues at coordinate 213,650 of CBDCFB010000001.1, read as the reverse complement.
AGTAGAGGGCGATGCGTTAATGGAGCGAGCCTTGTGCCAGCTGATTGTTCGGCCGAAGAGCAGCCGAGGAATGTGAGGGACGTGCTCATCGCGATGTGTTCAGCGTCAACTATTTCTGCCGGTCCTGTTGGCGCTGCTGAGCTACACCGGTGCGGTAGCTGAGGACGCCTGATTCCAAGAGGGCAAAGTGATGCACCACCCGGTCGCTGGCCTCCGCCGTTACCATGGGATTGGCGAAGATGTCCTCCCACTGGGACAAGACCAGGGTCGAGGTTATTCCCAAGGACCAGCGTTCGTACCGCTCGGTGATCAGGGTGAAGAGCACTTCCGGCAGTGTTGTTCCACGTCATGCTCCCCGGCCAAGACCCCCCAGCAGATGACGTGTCGCCGGCCGGGGAAGGTGCCCACCACGTCTGTGCGCCGGCTGTTCCCTTTTTCAGCCGCTCCGAAGGGTTGTCCCACCGCAACCCCTGCCAGTGCGCTACGGGAAAGCCGGGGTGGGCCGGGGTGTAGGATCTGATCTCCTCCAGCATGGCAGCCACTAGAGGCAGAGGCTCCCGCAGCTGCTCCACTAACCTGTCCCGCGGGAACACGGCGCCTCAATGCTCAGTAATCCATACCTGCGAACCTTCCCCTGAGCGCAGCAGGTTGAGCTTGGCTTGGGCAGCAAGTTGGTGAGGACCCACCGCCGGGGCAGGTTGATCAAGCTCCACCTCCGTCAGCCTAGTCGCTGGACGCACCTACCCCGGGAACAACACCGGCGCCGTATCTACAGAATGCTAGAAATGCCCGTGATTCGCCCAAGACCGCGGCCCTCCCGAGGCCCGCAAACGAGTCTGAAGCGGCCGCTTGCCCACAGTTGCTCGACGCGCGGTGAATGACAATCTCGATCAAGGCAATCACGCGTCGCCCAGCGCATCCTCCTCGACGCGGACGCTCTGAATTACGCTGCCGTCTTCGAGTCATCAGCCACTGTGTACTTCATGTCCCTGCCATATGGAGGATCAGGGGCAACATTTCTATCGCTCTCAGCTCCTACTGCGGACTAGACTGCGAGGTTGGGCGATATTGAGCCGGTCTCGAATGAAGCGGAGGTTGGGCTACCGGGTGGTACTCGTAGGAGAACTGTTACGTCCACTGAGGGTGCCGCCGCCTCCGGTGGAATACCGGCCGTCTTGTACTTGGGAGATAGGCCTGCCGGGAGCAGCGCCCCAGCGATGGTCTCCAGCCATCGGTAGTATTCGCACAGGTCCTGAAACTCCTGGACCCAACGCCTCAGTGCCTGCTGGGCTTCGGGGGAGCTTGCCCTGTTGACGGAGGTGCGCAACTGCACCGAAAACTCTGTCGCGGGCGCCCTGGGTCCCACGAAAGTGCTGACCTGGAGTCCGTACAGCCCGGCCTGGCCGGTCAGTTCATCCGGGCGGATCCGGCGCTCCCATTTTTCCAGGGCCCTCACCGTGATGCGCGCCAGCTCCAGGGAGTCCGCGACCTCCTGCTGGCGGTTGTTGCTGAGACTACGTCATCTGATACCATCCAAGCCTGACCGGGTGACATTTCCCCTGAACTTCCACACCCTGCTGGCCCAACATCCCAGTGCCTTTGAAAAAGTATCCCCAAAAGCTGAAACATGGCGCAGTCAGGTGCAATCATGACCCTTCGCACTCCGGAAGAGCCCCTCAACTGCGTGGACTCCACCATCTTCGCCGAGGTGGAGTTGACCCACTACTGGACGCTCCAGCCTCCGCTGGCTGCCTACCTCGACATTCACAGGTCGATCGCCGTGTGCTCCTGGTGCGGCGCCAGTCTCAACGAGGACTACGCCGGGAACTCCCTGCTCCGCGCCTTCCTGACCTCCACCGACGGGACGCGCGTCTACTGGCGGTCCAACTGCGACGGGGTGATGGAACCCTGCAGTTCCACGGTCTACACCCGCGTCTGCCGGAGGTGCGGACACCCGGCCGGGGATGGCGTTTATTGCGGCAGGTGCGCCAATCGGTGATGTCGGGGCCCGCGACCCTGGCATGGCACGATTGCAGAGTCGGCGACTCGACGGAGGGTGCAAGTCCCGGGCAGGCGGGCCATGGACACCGGGGCGGCGAGGCTGCGGCCGCGTTCTGGTCGGACCTTTCCAGGGAATCAGACGTGAGCGGACGGAACTCTGCTCATCCGGTCCTCCAAGACGGACCAGCTCGGGGTGGGCGCCGTCACCTACGTTTCTCAGCGGAGCATGGAGTCCCTTGACACGCTCCGTGAGGTCCAGGGGTTAACAGCTGCTCACAGATTAATGGGTTTTAGTATGTGACAGTAGTGAATAGTCAAGCCGACCGGCGATGTGCAGTGTCTCTGGTGTGCCTTGGTGACTGGGAACAATTCGTACACAAGTTCTGGTATTATGTGACCATGGTACGTCGAAGCCGAAATGGTTCAGCATCCTGCGGCTTGAATCCGTCGCACGGCCCGCTGGTCAGCACCTATCAGACCCGCATTTCTGATTATGGCGACATTGACCGTGCGGTGGGTGATTCGGCATTGGCAGCCTGTGCCGAGCTCTACGGCCGGGTGCAGCGTAAACTGTTTGCCGCCTTTGCCTCCGGTATCTCACCGGCGTCTTTGAAGAGCATATACCTGCAGCGTTACGGGATACCGGCGCGGATGTTCAACGGCATGCGGGTTTCACTGGAGGGCAAGGTATCGTCGGTGGGGGAGACGATGGTGCTCAGGCGGGATGGCCTGGAGCGTCGGATTGCCCGGGCGGAGCGTGAGGTAGACAAGGCTGTCAAGGGTGGCCGTTGGGCTCAGGTGCATCACAAGCGGCGCCGGCTGGCGAATCTTAAATCCAGGCTGGCGGGGTTGGAGGCTGATATTGCCGCAGGCCGGGTCAGGCTGTGTTTCGGGTCGAAGCGGTTGTGGAGAAAGCAGTATGAGCTTTATGCCAACGGTTACGGCAGCCATGAGGAATGGCTGGATGACTGGCGGGATTCCCGCAGCGACGAGTTCTTCGTATTGGGGAGCAGGGATGAAACGGCGGGTTGCCAACTATGCGTCGCCACGATAGCCGAGGACGGGTCCCTCAACCTCCGGGTCAGGATGCCCGATGCCCTGGCGGAGCAGCACGGGAAATACCTGCTCATCCAGAATGTCCGGTTTGCCCATGGGCATGAGCAGGTGCTGGCTGCCTTGCAGAGCAATGCTGAGTACACTCGGTGTAGGCGCGAGCATGGCGAAAAGGCGGCGCGTTCCACAAATCTGGGTCAGGCCATCAGCTACCGGTTCAAGCGGGATGGCAGGGGCTGGCGGGTCTTCGTCACCACCCGGATGATGGACGTGCCGGTGGTTACAGACCGGCGGCGCGGTGCAATCGGCGTCGATTTGAATGCCGATCATCTGGCGGTCGCGGAGACCGATGCCTCGGGAAACTGCTTGACCGCCTGGCGGGTACCGCTGGTTCCCTATGGCAGGAGCACTCATCAGGCTGAGGCTCTCATCGGCGATGCTGTTGCCAGCGTCGTGGCGTACGCGAAAGATGTCGGCAAGCCCATCGTTATCGAGAGGCTGGACTTTCGTCAGAAGAAGTCTGCCTTGGAAGGTGAAAACCGGAAGTACTCCCGGATGCTCTCCAGTTTCAGCTATGGGAAAGTAAAGGCGTACTTCATCTCCCGTGGTTATCGCCAGGGAGTAGAGGTACATCAAGTCAACCCGGCCTTCAGTTCAGTGATGGGCCGGGTCAAGTTCATGGAACGATACGGGCTCAGTGTCCATCAGGCGGCTGCCTTGGTGCTGGCCCGCCGTTTACTTGGTTGCTCAGAGCGCATTCCACGCCTTCGGGTTGCACCCGTTGGTAACGGCGTCCATGTCGCCTTCACCGTACCTGCAAGGAAGCGAGTGAAGCACGTATGGACGTACTGGGGTGCGATCTCCAGGCAACTGAGACCGGCGCTTGCAGCGCAACCCCGGCTGGGGAGGCGTACGCGCCTGCCCAATCCGGCTCAGGCAGTCGTGCGTGCTGATGTGCGTGGGGTGGCTTGAGCGGGGACCAGTTCGGTGTTTCCGGGTGCGATTCCCGGGCGGAGCCGTCTTGTACTGTTGGGACGGCGGCGCGGCTCATACCGCGTCTTCAGAGAAGGCTGACGGAAGTCCTGCGACTAAAGTCAACCATTTTTACAACGGTTCAATCTTCGTTCCCGGCGCGGTGATGACCGCATCTTCCCTCTGGACGGGAAGGCCGTGGGGGATTCTGTCGTCAGGGGGTGTCGTGAGGCTGGTCTGGAAGGCCGGTTCGGCGCCCATTCGCCGCGTGTCGGCATGACCCGGGAGCTGGCGGTTGCCGGCCTCAGTTTGGTGTCGATCATGCAGGCCGGCCGTTGGAAATACCCTGACATCCCCGCCTATTACATCCGGGGCCTGAGGCTCCCGGAGTCAGCGATTGCGGAGCTGCACCGGATGCTTGCCAGCGGTGGGCGTCGTGTGCGCTCGGGTTCCAGCGGTTGCGACGTGCTCTCCAACTACATAGGAGTTACGCAGTTGGATGGAGAGTGTACTTGGGATAAGCCAGGTAATCTCGTAAGGCCGAGCGGATGATGTTGGCTTTGGACTCGTACCAGGAGACTCCGGCGCTCAAGCGGTGGGCTTCCAGCCGCAGGAAGGCTTGGAGGGACAGGCGGATGTGATTCCGCTGTCCCTCTGCCGTACGCACTTGGCATTTCTCCACGCCACAACATTGTTTGAGGCCCCGATGGTACGTTTCGATTCCCCAGGCTTGGCGCGCCAGGCTTTCCCGTTGTTGCTCCGTCATTTCCAGGTCATTGGTGGCCCAGTGTTCCACGTCCCCGTCTTTGGAGACCGTCCGAAACACCCGGATAAACCCATAGCCTCGCAGATGCACCTGCCGGCCTTCCTGGGGTATGGCCACGGTGGCCAAGGGCAAGTTCCCCGCTCCCTCGGGATTCACCCGCCGGTTGGACCGCAATTGGCTCAGCCAGAACCATCCCTTATCCCTGATGGCTTTCAAATTCTCCAGGCTGGTATACCAACTGTCGAACAGCACCCAACGGGGCTGAAAGCCCCGCCCTTCCGCCACCTCCAGCATCCGCCGGAAGTGGTCGTTCTTGGTCAGTCCGCTTAGGGGACGGTCATAGACCCGGAAATCGCAGGGTATCAGCGCATTGCCATCAGTCCACAACAAGGTCAGCAGGTTGATGCCCCATACCACTCGCTTATGCTTGCCGCTCCAATGCCGGGACACCAGTTCCATCCGCTTGGCGTAGGGCTTGTCCAGGGTGGTGTCGTCCAGCACCAGCACCCCCTCCTCCCGTCGCACCAATCCCCGGGTTTCCTGCCACAGCGCCTCCGTGCCGGGGGGCTGTCTCCGCAGCAGACGGGTGAATGCGTCATGGGCTGGAGCTTGCGGTGATTCCGGTTGACACCGCGCCGCTTCGCTGCAGGTAAATCTCTTCTGGGCTGCCACCAAGAACTGAATGTAGTCCACCGCATCACACTTGGCTGGGTTCATCTCCCCCACCTCCGCCTCACTCCTTCTATCTTATCCCATCCCCGGCCATAGCTCTCTCAACTGCGTAACTCCTATGACAACCGGAGGCGCGAACAGTGGCCCCAATCTATTGGAGGCCACTGTTCTTTTTGGTTGATCCCGGCCTCTCAAACTGAACGGCCGCGATGCCAGCCCTGTGTGATGTCTGCTTGCCGGGCCAGCATCGATGGTGGTACAACCAGCTGGAGCAGTCGATGATTGGCTTGTCTCTGAAACCTGCGAACCACGCGGACGGCATCGGAGTGGCATGGATAAGCTGGAAGGACAGGTGGCCCTGGTTACCGGCGCTGGCCGCATGCGAGGCATCGGGCGCGCCGCCGCCCTGGCCCTGGCGTGGGAGGGCGCTAACGTCGTCGTGGCCGGTACCGGCCGCGACCCGGCAACCTACCCGCAGGACGAGCAGGCAGCAGGCTGGCAGGATGTCGACAGCGTCGCCGAAGAGATCTCCGCGATGGGTCTGGAGTCGCTGGCGCTGGTAGCCGACGTTACCAGCGGCAACCAGGTCCAGGCCATGGTTGACCGCACGGTGGAACGCTTCGGGCGCATCGATATCCTGGTAAATAACGCCAGCGCCCCCAGGCTGGCGGCCTGGGCCCAGCTGGAAGATCTGTCGGAGGACGCTTGGCGCGGGGTGCTGGATATAAAGGTGACCGGCGCCTTTCTTTGCACCCAGGCGGTGGTTAGGGAATTTCTCAAGCAGGGAGGCGGGGGCAGCGTGGTCAACGTTATCTCCGTCGAAGCCAAGATTGCGCGCGCCGCCGACGTGGCCTATGCCGTGGCCAGCGGGGCCCTTTACACTTTCACCAGCAAGGCGGGACGCGCCCTTGCGCCTCACGGCATCAGGGTAAACGCTGTAAGTCCCGGTACGACGGACACCGCACGGAACGACGCGCTCTACGGCTTTCCCCGCAGCCAGGAGTGGCACGACCGCCTGCAAACGATTCCCCTTGGGCGGGCCGGTACTCCAGAGGAAATAGGCAATGTAATAGCTTGGCTGTGCAGCAAGGACGCCGGGTTTATCGTGGGACAATGTATCGAAATGGACGGCGGCCAAGCCACCTGAGCAACCAACCAGGGTCAACGTATTCAATTGGTAGAGGCAGGCTAGCTATGGGTCAGATGGACGGAATGGTCGCAATCGTCACCGGCGCCAGCCGGGGACTGGGCCGGGCCATAGCAAAGGAGTACGCCAGGGAAGGCGCCAGCGTGGTTATCTGCGCCCGCAGCCAGTCCCCCACCGGCTTGGACGGAACCCTCCAGGAGACAGTCGCAGACATCAGGAATGCCGGCGGAGATGTCCTGGCGATCGACTGCGACGTGACCGATGAGGCCCAGGTTAATGGAATGGTCCGGCAGGCGGTGGAGCGCTACGGAAGAATCGACGTACTTTTCAACAACGCGGGACAAATGGTGCTGGGCGAATCGATCATGGAAATCGACGCGGCCCGCTGGGGCAACGTTATGCGGATAAACGTGAACGGTCCCTATCATTGCAGCCGGGCCGTCCTGCCGGTAATGATGGAGCAGCGGCGGGGCAGCATCATCAATCTCGGATCCAGGATGGCCACCGACCCTGCGCAGGGCGGCGGCGTGCTGTACAGCGCCAGCAAGGCTGCCGTGCACATGTTCAGCTACTGCTTGGCCGACGAGGTGCGCGACTACAACGTAGCGGTCAATATCCTCAGCCCCGGCCCGCTGGCCAGCGAGGGCTCTGCAGCGATCCCGTGGACCCAGCGCGACTGGCATCTGAGGGTAGACCCCAGCGTGGTCGGCCCCTGCGCCGTGTTCCTGGCCCTGCAGGACGCCAGTACTTTTACCGGTCAGCTGGCGGCCCGCTTCGACTTCGGCACCACTTGGGGCCCGGGCATCGAGCAGGGCTCCCCCTCCTCCTGAACCGTGGTTACCTCCGGGCACTCCGGCGACGCAATCCAGCCGAGACAGAGACCCAGTCAACCGGGGCAAACAGAAAGACCGTTCCACCGCTGGAACGGCCCGGCTTTACCGATCGGCAGAGACTGAATCTCAAGTGGCGGAGGAAATGTCCGCCCACAGTGCGCTTTGACAACTCTCATATCAGCCTCAATTATACCTATATTAGCTACCAACAATCTCAATAATTGTCTCATTTGCTCCAGAGTCGTCAAGCTTAGTCCAGCAGGTATTGGTACACATAGAGTTAGAGTTCTGATGAGGAATTCGAATCAGCTTTCCGCTGCGTTCGTGCGCACGGTCACTGCTCACGGCGTCTATTCCGACGGCAACGGTCTGACTCTCCGAGTCGACAGGTCGGGCAAGCGCTGGGTGCAGCGGCTAACCATAAACGGCAAACGTCGCAACATAGGTCTGGGAGGCTATTGTCTGGTTTCGCTGGCTGAGGCCCTAGAGAACGCCTTGGCCAACGCTCAGACAATTCGCCATGGCCGCGACCCAGTATTGGAGAAACGTCAGGCCCGCGAGGAGTCACGAAGGCTGCACAAGCCAACCTTCGCCGTTGCCGCAGAAACGGTGATAGAGCTGCGACGCCCAACTTGGCGAAACGCCAAGCTCAGCGCGCATTGGTCCAGCACACTCACCACTTATGCTTTCCCAATTATAGGCAGCAGACTTGTGGATGAGGTAGACACCGCCGATGTCCTGTCGGTCTTCACGCCTATCTGGGTGGACAAGCCGGAAACCGCAAGTAGGGTCAGACAGAGAATGGAGACTGTGTTCGACTGGGTAATTGCTCAGGGCTGGAGACAGGACAATCCTGCCGCCCGTCCGATTACCAAGGCTTTGCCGAAGGTGAAACGGGAAAAGAGGCACTTCAAGGCCCTTCTTTATGCCGACGTTCCACTAGCAGTGGAACAGTGAGGGAATGCAGCGCCGACACTTCGACCAAGCTCTGTCTTGAGTTCCTGATACTGGCGGCCGCTCGATCGGGTGAGGCCCGTTCGGCACAGTGGCGAGAGATCGACTGGAAGGAGCTGTCTTGGACCATCCCACCTTCACGGATGAAGGCCGATCGAGAACGTGTGGTTCCGTTATCTGGCAGAGCGGTCGAAATTCTTCAGGATGCTAAGGAAACATTCGGCGAAAACGAATTGATATTCCCCTCGTCTAGGAAAAATGAGCCGTTGTCCGACATGACTCTATTGAGGTTGTTGCAGAGGTTGGAAATTCCGTGTGTTGTGCACGGATTCAGGTCCAGCTTCATTACTTGGTTTATGGAGACTGAGGACGAAATGAGAGAAGTACGGAAGGCGGCGTTGGCCCATGATCCAGATGATGACGAGACGGAAATGTCTTATATTCGTACTCAGCTTTATAAGAAGCGAAAGCCAGTTATGGAACGCTGGGCGGAGTACCTGACCGCAGATAGCAACACCGGTTGAACCGGTGGAGCACCGCCTGCCTCGCGGTTGTCGCCCCAGCATGCGATCCTGTTTGTTTGATACGCTTCGCTGTTACGGCTCGGACTGCTCGGCTTTTGGCTTGAAAGACCTACTGGGATCGACCCCAACTATATCCTCGGCCAGCTGCGGCATTGCTGCCAAGTCAACGACGCTCGTGACCGCGTCTTCATATAGCAAGTCGGAGCTGAGGTAGCAGTGAAATTTTTCTGACATGCGTTCCTCCAGTCCGGGCAGCGATGTCCGGCTCAAGTCCCGGGGCGACTCGGAAATATCCCGCAGGGTTGATTCAACGGACAGGTCAGTTGTCCTGTTTTCCACTTCCAGAAATCCACGGTGGACCGTCACCCCATACCCCATATTCTTGAGCAGCAGAGCCAAGGTGTAAGTCTTGACGGTTCCCGCCCAAGTGGCTACCAACCGTCGCACCAGTCCCTGGGTTTCCTGCCACAGCGCCTCCGTGCCGGGGGGCTGTCTCCGCAGCAGACGGGTGAATGCGTCATGGGCTGGAGCTTGCGGTGATTCCGGTTGACACCGCGCCGCTTCGCTGCAGGCAAATCTCCTCGGGGCTGCCACCAAGAACTGAATGTAGTCCACCGAGTCACACTTGGCCGGGTTCATCTCCCCCACCTCCGCCTCACTCCTTCTATCTTATCCCATCCCCAGCCATAGCTCTCTCAACTGCGTAACTCCTATGTCATCCGGAAAGTTCCCATTCCTGTTCTTTAATCCGTGCGGGGGAAACCTGTCCACCGCAGCACCAACCTTCTGAGGATCGGGTCTATCCCTGCGTGTGCGGGGGAACTCGGGTTTTCCTTACAGGACATCTCCGCTGCCTTGGGATACCGCCGCTCAGGCGGGGCTGCTGGCCTCATGCTCTTTTGCTTGAACGATGGCCCGGGTACACCACCGCTTCGGCGGGGTTGCCTTGGTGCTGGGCCACAGTGTCCAGACATATCCAGGAATACCACCGCTTCGGCGGGGCTGTCGGTAAGGCTGTGTCGCTCAGAGGACTGCCAAATGGGACACCACCGCGTGGGCGGGGTCGTCGTGCTCCGGCTCTGAATCACCTGCTCCTATGCGGGGATACCGCCGCGTCGGCGGGGGTTGCTGGTGTGGTACCTATGGCTCGGTTTCTGGCTGCGGAATACCACCGCGTGGGCGGGGTTGCGGTTTCTTTTTGGCCATCAAGTGGGAAAACTCATGGGATACCACCGCATTGGCGGGGCCACCTTGAATCGCGTCCATGCCGGCGACTGTGTTGAAGGGACACCACCGCGCGAGCGGGGCTGCTTTTGAGCGACTTTGGGATTCAATGCGCCTGCGAGGAACACCACCGCACAAGCGGGGCCAGAGTAACCATATCAGGCTCCAGTTTTATTGCTGATGGAATACCACCGCAAAAGCGGGGCCACTTGGGGCGGCGCCCGGTACCAGTCTCTGACCGGAATACCACCGCGTGAGCGGGGTTAGCCAATGGTGTATGCGAGTAGGTCCATGTCTCAATGGAATACCACCGCTTCGGCGGGGTTTGTTTTCCCATGTGCAGCTCGCTTGCGTTGTGGCCGGAACACCACCGCGCGCGGGGATGCTGCGATCTGATGATTCTAACCGAGGAGAAAGTGTTCTAGTCTTGGATGTCCGGGAAAACCTGCGGTGGCAAACCCGCTGTTGTATGGGCGGAAGGGAAGAGCCTGGCTGTTGCCAGGCTCTTGGAATTCAGGGAAACTGTACGGAGTCATGGCGTGGAAGTTGGGGGTTCCTGGTCTTCGTGTTCTCTGAGCCTGCGGAGTTCTGCTTCCAGTTCGCGGTTCCGGGCCTCGGCTTCCAGCCTGGCTTCCCGTTCTTGGCTTTCACGTGACTCGGCCTGCAGTTTGGCTTCCCGTTCCTGTTGGAAGGTGGGAATGTGTTCCTCGGTTACGGGGTCGATCCAGTTCAGGTTGCCGTCATGCCACTCCAGTATCAGGTTCAGGATTGGGCTGTACCCCCGGAGTCTCCCGTCGGGCAGGGTGTCGATGATTATGGGCTGGTATCCTCCGTCGACCAGCCGGTCTCCGGCCAGCTTCGTCTTGTGGTGTTCACCGGTTTCGTCGAACCGCCAGTACTCTGGTATTCCTAACGCGGCGTAGATGGCTGGCTTGTTTTCCACATCTGCTCTGCCGGTTCTCTCGGATGCTATTTCCATAACGAGGTCCGGGGGTTTGCCCTGGCTGGATATGACGTAGCTGTTGTCCTGCCGGTAGAGGGCCGGGTCGGCGTTGCGGGAAACCAGGAGGTCGGGATAGACGCGCCGGTGCGCAGGGGCGCCCGGTTCGGGGATGATGTACCTCTCTCCGGAGACGATGGTGGTGTCTGGATTGCCGAGGTACTGGGTCAGGTGGTGCAGGTTCCCGGTTTCGCCGAGGTGTTGAACGCTGGTCATGTCGTCGGGCTCTCGTTCCGGGGGGTCTGGCAGTGGAGGAAGGGTTCGTGGTTTGGTGGTCATATCGGGCCTCTCGGGGCGGATGGTTCTGGTTGGTTCATTCTACCGTGATCGTCCTGACAGCGTAAGTGCGGTGGCGGAGCGGCGTGGTCCGAGGCCGGTCAGGGGATTGCCCGTGTGGCGGGGTTTTTGTCGGGGCGACAGCTTCAGTGTAGGCGTCAGGTGCTGGCTGCTTCAAGTGCATGGGCGTCTTCCGAGGCCGAGACGGGGACCTCAGCGGAGGCGGCTGGCTCGTTTCTGCGCGGGCGGTGTCGGGAGCTGTTCTTAGTTGCTGTCGATAAGTGCTTCAAGCATCTGGTCCAGCATTCTGGTCGTGGGATTCGAGTCGAAGACGCGTCTCGTTGTTTCGAGTTCGGGATGGAGGGTCGCGTTGGGGTTCGATGAGGGTCTGCAGGTAATGTAGCAGTATTTGTGCCGGGAGCCGGGTGTCTCGATCTGGTTGCAGTGCGTGCAGAGTCCCAGTATGGCGATGAGGGAAGTTCTTCTGGCGAGTGCTTTTGTGAGCCTCTCTGCTTGTGCGCCCTTGGGGAGCGGGCGGTTGGACTGGATGGCCCTGATCTCATCGGCGTTCAGGTCCATGTAGTCCTGCCATTCGTATGCGGCTGTCAGTGAAAGGGAGTGGTCTGTTGCGTCCCTGTTGATCCAGTGCTCGAGTGTGGCCTCCAGCGTTCTGGTGGTGGGATTGGAGGTGAATAGTCTGAGGTCGGCCTCGTCTTCGGGACGGAGGTCGGAGACCGGATGGCTTGTGGGCGGCAGGCATGTGACGTAGCAGTACTTTCGTGGGTAATGCGCCACTCTGATCTGTTCGCATCCCCGGCAGAGGCTCAGCAGTTCGACGAGATATGTGCGTCTGCCGAGAATGGCGAGGAGTTTTTGTCTTAAGGCCTGTGGACATTCAGATGTTCCAGCCTCTAGAGAAGGATCATGAATCAGGCCACCGTGGCCAAAGCCCAGGCCAAGGATAGTTGAGTGTTGTACGCGGGGAATTTGTCGCTTGGCTTGTAGACCGGCTCTTTCGCAGTTCTCCTGGTGCTCCTGGTCTCGATGATCCAGGAGGCCAGGTTGACCATGGCGCAGTAGCTGTCCGCCAGCTTGTTGTACCTGGTGGCGACGGCCCGAAACTGCTTGATGTCGCAGAAGTAATTCTCGACCAGGTGGCGGGTCCGGTAGCGGAGCGGGTCGTACCAATACTGGACCCGGCGGTTGACCCGTGGGGGAATGGTTGCCACAATGCCCTGCGAGGCGAGCGACAGTCGTATTGGGTCGGTATCGTAGGCCTTGTCGGCAATGAGTTCGCCTGTCAGGACGCCGTCTAGGAGAGTGGGCAACTCGGGTGCCTCGGCGGCGTTCCCTGGTCTTATCGTGAACCGGACGAGGCGTCCGGTCTTGTCAACCATGGCCATGAGCTTGGTGGTAAGCCCGCCTCGACTACGGCCGATAGCCTGCCGCTCAGCCGATTCCTCAGGCGGGCAACCGCTTTTTTTGCGTCAGTGCCGTGTTGATGGACCTTGGCAAAGGTTCCGTCGACCATCACGGTCTTCAAGTCCAGGTCTCCCTCGGTCACGTCGAAAACCCGCTGGAACACGCCCGATTGCACCCAACGGCGGAAGCGCCGGTGCACGGTGTTCCAGTTTCCGAACTCCTGGGGCAGGTCTCTCCATGGGGCGCCGGTGCGTGTTATCCAGATCATCCCCTCCAATGACATTCGGTTGTTGTTTCCGCTTCTCCCTGGATCGCCTGTTCGGCCCGGCAGGACCGGCTCAATGAGTGCCCACTGTTTGTCAGTGAGCGTTGTTCGTGCCTCCAACCAACCCCACCCCCACACGATGCATGGCTGTTCCAGTCTCGATTCTAACCACTGGGGGTGCTTGCTGGTAATGAGGGCAACCGTAGCACAGCGCAAAGCGAATCGAGGGAGGGCTCGTTGCAGTCTTGCGACGGGTGCGGAGATCCGGAAGGAATGGACCGCGGGCACAGGGGTAATTCACCCTCGGAGGATTTGAATGTCCACACGCCTTAGTCTCTTACCGGTGTTCGGAGTGTCCCCGATGAGGTGTTCCATCTGTTCTTTGGTGAGGTCAATGGGATTGGATGGGTGTTCCATTGTGGTGCCTCTTTGAGGGAATGGGGCCCGGTGGTGTCGTGCCTGCCAGCGGTGTGAAGGGAAATGAGTGAACGGGGAAAGTTTCCCTTTGGAGGTGGTCCGATTCGTCGCCGCGTGGGCGGGGACACCTTCATCGTTTCCCTTGGAAAGGGCTTCGTTCCCGGAATACCACCGCGCGGGCGGGGCTATCGTAGCATCTGCCAGAATCGGAATGGCGATCGACGGATTACCGCCGCGCAGGCGGGGCTACCTGCTGCAGATTTACTCACGGGGTTTCTAAAGAAGGAGTACCACCGCGCCGGCGGGGCTATCTTCGTCGGGCAATCTTCCGGTTGGGGAGAGATCAGGGGATATCACCGCGTCGGCGTGTCACCGCTGGACTTAAAGTGAGCCAAAATCGCTGTCGTTGTCCAGCTGTCAATGGCGCCGAGATATTGGGCCACTGGGGCGGCGTGATCGTGTACCACTGACGTGATGACTGACGGCAGTGAATCAGTCAGGGTGGAGACGTTGAAGGAGCAGGAGGAGACAGCGTCAGGGTGAGCTAGACGTCATCGGTTTCTTCTGAAGCTTGGGAGGCGGCGGTTTCCCGGCTGCGCTTGAGCCGGTAGCTCTCGCCGTTCATCTCCAGGATGTGGACGTGGTGGGTGAGCCTGTCCAGCAGCGCTCCGGTGAGGCGTTCCGAGCCGAAGACCTCGGTCCACTCGTCGAATGGCAAGTTGGTGGTCACCATTGTGGATCCCCGCTCGTAGCGCTGGCTGAAGACCTCGAAGAGCAGTTCCGCGCCGGTTCTGGAAAGGGGGACGAAGCCCAGCTCGTCGATGATCAGCAGGTTGAGCCGGGCCAGTTGTTTCTGCAAGTTCAGCAGGCGCCTTTCGTCCCTGGCCTCCATCATCTCGTGGACCAGTGCTGCTGCGGTGGTGAAACCCACGGACATGCCCCGCTGGCAGGCGGCCAGTCCCAGCCCCAGGGCCACGTGGGTCTTGCCGGTGCCGCTGTTGCCAACGGCGATAACGTTCTCCCGGCGCTGGATGTATTCACAGCGTGCCAGTTCCATCACCAGGGCCTTGTTCAGCGACGGGATGGCTGGGAAGTCGAAGGTGTCCAGACTCTTGACCGCGGAGAATCGGGCGGCGCGGATCCGCCGCTCCACCATGCGCTGGTGGCGGTCGATGAGCTCCAGTTCCGCGAGCCTGAGCAGGTACTGGGGATGATCCACATTCTCGGCGGCGCACTGGGCTGCCATCTTACTGTATTCCCTGAGAAAGCTGGGCAGCTTCAGCTCCTTCAGGTGGTGTTCCAATAGCAGCGTCGACCGGTCGTTCATGCCGCCCTCCCCGGCAGCAAGGTCATGTAGTCTTGTGTGGAGGTGGTGCTGACCCTGACCCGGGGCAGGTAGGGATACAGCTCCAGGTCCAGCCTGGGCGGCCGTCCCTCCATCCGGCACAGCACCAGGTGCTTCACTGCGTCAAAGCTGATGGCTCCCAGGTGGATGGCATCTTTTACCGCTGCGTGCACCTCCTGCTGGGAGAAGGTCTCCAGCAGCCTTAGCACCTGCACGTACTCCCGTTTGCCCCGCCGTCCCATTCGGGACTCCAGCAGACGCCGCAGCGTCCCGAACTCCTCGGGGAGTTCCCAGCCCTGCAGCGGCGCGGCCTGGTCCAGAGCTCCCGGCTTACGCTCCAACAGCGGCAGGTAGTGGATGGGGTCATAGACGAAGTCGTCGCGTTCGTAGGAGCGTGGGTGTCTGGCGATGACCTCGGTTCCGCAGCTGATCACCACTGCGTCGACGTAGCCCCGTACCAGGACGTCCCGGTATCCGTAGGCCACCGGCACCGAGTAGTCGTTGGTCCTGTACCTGACCAGCGACAGCGAACTCACCCGGCTTGCCTGCTTGTCGCAGGCGTCGTATGCCACCGGCGGCAGCGGCAACAGGGCGTCCAGGTCCCGCTCCATCCTCTGGCCGATGGTCTCCGTATGTCCCCTGAGCTGGGCGTCCATCCGTTCCAGGCATCGTTGTTCCAGGTAGGCATTGAGTGCATCGAAGCTTTCGAAGGACGGCACCGGCACCAGGAAGTTGCGGCGCGAGTACCCCACCAGGCCCTCCACCTTGCCCTTGTCATTGCCCTTGCCGGGACGCCCGAACCGGTCCTCGAACAGGTAGTGGGACTGGAGCTCGGTGAAAGCGCGGGTGCGTTGACGCCGGCCGTCGCCCAGGATCCGGGCAACAGCCAGCCTGGTATTGTCGTAGAGGATGCTCTGGGGCACTCCGCCCAGAAAGGCAAACGCCGATACGTGCCCGTCCAGGAACGCCTCGGTGGTCTCAGCCGGGTAGGCCTTCACGAAGCAGCCGTCGCTGTGGGGCAGGTCGATGACGAAGCAGTGGGCCTTACGCTCCACCCCGCCGATGACCACCAGAGCCTCGCCGAAGTCGCACTGGGCGTGGCCCGGCGGATGGGACAGGGGCACGAACATCTCCCTGGTCTGGCGGCGATTCTCTCTGACGTAGTCCTTGACCGTGGTGTATCCGCCGTCGAACCCGTACTCGTCCCTGAGCCGCTCGAATATGCGCTTGGCGGTGTGCCGCTGCTTCCTGGGGCGCGCGAGGTCATCCTCCAGGATCCGGTCGATGACGCCGGTGTAGGGCTCCAGCTTGGGCATCTTTGGCGGAGTCTGCCGGCGATAGCCCGGCGGGACCGAGTAGGCCAGCATCTTGCGCACCGTGTCCCGGTGCAGGCCATACTCTCTGGAGACCTCCCGAATGCTCTTGCCCTCCACCATCACCGCCCGGCGAACCCGCAGATATACGTCCACGCTGTACATCCATCGCACCATCCATAAGCTCGACTTGAAGCCTATGGATGGCGGCGGACGGTCCAATTTGCAACCGCCGTTTGTCAGAGATTACCCGCCCGCACGGGACAATTTACCTCCGCCGCTTACACACAGCGCTGGCCTTGGGAAACCCAGTTCAGTTGCGCCCTGGCCCGGCTACGAGCCTTGCCACTCCCTGCCTGACGGCGGCGGCGGCAACCGGCCGCCATCCGGCCAACCGAACGTCCCCGCCCCCAACTCGCGCCCGCCCGGTCCGCGAGGGTCTCTTGCTGCGTCCTCTCCCCACCATCTCACCCTACCCAACGTCCGCAGACGGTCACAAGGTCTCCCTGCGGCAACTGAAGGACAGGCACCGCCCCCATCTACCCGGAATTGCGCACGGACCATGACTCCCCTTGCCCCTCATCGCCCATTCCCCTGCTGTAACCTCATCCCTTCGGTGGATTCGGGCTAAAGTGAGACTGTAGTACTAGTGATGGAAAGTGTGCAACTCGGAGGCAAGCTCACAGGCGGGTTTCCGGCGATGACCGCGACGGTGCAGGACCACAAGCGCGGGACTAGGAATCGGCAGATGAAATGGATTGTCGAGAACCTAATTCGTGCCGCGCTGGTCTACGGGGTGAACCAAGCTCTGGATTATCTCAAGGAATTACTGCGGGGACAGTTGCAGCCTTCCCTGGGAAAGGGTGGTCCCGGGAAAGAAAACCCCTGGGCTATGTCCGGGCTATCACGAGGTAGAACTCAACCGGAAGGCCATGCGACTTAGGTAGGAGGGCACGGTGTCGACCAGCAGCCGCTTCCTCTTCGCTGAAGTAATCAGGGATCCGGTGGTCTGCGCGCCATCCTACCGCACTGCTTTGCACAAAAAATGATTTTTATTCCCGAGTTATTGTGCAGGCTTGTTTGGAATTGTCGAAGGTTTCGTTGCTCCGTTGGTCCTTTGCAGCGGGTTGCAGCCACGCTGTTAGCTCCTCGGGCCTCTGCTCACAGTTCTGCGAGGAGTTCCAGGGTGCCTTGTCGAGTCTTGCGTCTGTGGGTTCGCATTTCTTCGTCTGGCACGTCGTCGTGGTAGAAGTAGTAATGGAGTTCTTCCGCTGAACCGAAGCGAGAACGCCACTCGTTGCTGTCTTGGGCTGTGTCCAGGTGCTGGGCGATTGTCCGGAATGCTCCGTGACTGTCATGGGGCAGGCCGTTGTTCTGGGCAACGGTGATCAGGCAGTGGGCGAAAGCTCCCCACAATAACTCGGCGGCAATCAGATGATTGCCGCCGTCTGCTGCTGATTCTTCGTCGGCCTGCCTAATGAATTCGCGGGCCATGCTGAGGTGTTCTTCCTGGTTCATGGGGCCGCCTGCACGGCCATGCTGGTGGCGAGTTCTATGACGGTCGTGGCGAAGCTGAAGCCGTTTTCTTCTGCGTCTTCCGGAGCGTCAGCGTAGGTTCCGAACCTGATGCTCCTTGGCAGTCCCGTGCTGGCGCCCAGCGCGGAGCCCAAGTGGTCGCCCTCTTTGGAGCAGTTATCCAGGGCCTTGTCAAATTCGTCCAGGTTCTCGGGCCATTCGCTCCCGCTTCCCAAGGCTGCGACGATGCTGTAGAGGTTACCGCGGGTGCTGTGGGGCCAGTTGCGGGTTGCAGCGATATATCCCAGGGTCGCTCTGACGGCGTCCGTGAGAGTTTCGGCTCCTTCCACGGCCTCTCCCTTCCGGAAGCTGTGGCGGGCCCTCTTGAAGTAAGCTTCGACCATTTCCTCCACTGCTGGCTGCCAGGTCTGGGACACGGTAGTTTTCAAAGTGTCCGCATCCTGGCCGGTGCAACTACTGACTGCCTGGGCGACGGCGTTTATGGCGTCGTTCATGGGCCGGTTGCTGTCCGGAACGGGCCATCTTGCTTGGAAATCCTCTTTAATTTTCTCCAGTTGAGGAGTGGGCTGTGCCACATGGGTGACTATCCGGAGGGCTGTGAGGGCGACGTCTTGCGCTACCTTTTCCATTCTGGTGTTCATGTCGGTTGCTCCAGCCTGTCTGCTTCGTTGGATGTTATTTCCCGGTACCTGCGCGGTCAACTGTGGGGGTACGCGGGTGGTGGCGTGCTTGCACAGTAGTGCCTGCCTTTCCTCTTCGGCCTTCGGCTAGCTTTTGAATACCTCGATCAAAAAAGAAAGGCATCACAGATTTGGCCAAGTATCCAGGATTGGGAAGATCCGGCGGGTTCAGCGGGTAATTTTGCACAGGTTGGCAGCTGATGTCATGGCTGGCATTACTCGTATTGCGCGCAATTCCAAGCCCGGCGATTGTTCGCTCTGTCTGATTGCGTTCAGACCGGTTTCGGCGCGGGACTGCCCGTCTGGTGCGAAAGGGCGCAGGTGTCGCCGGCGCCATTTTCCTCTTGTTCCTGCTTCGTTGCTGGGGGCCGTTACGGCCGAGAGGTCAGGCCTCTCTCATGACGGTAAGTGCTGCTGGCGGGGCGGTATTACTCTGCTCGTTGCCAGTTGAGGTGTCTCGTCGGGCAAGGCTGCGTTCCGGATTAATCGGGGTGATCTGGGAAGTGTTGCGCGGGCGGCCTTTTGCACCAGGCAGGGTCGTCGGTGTGGGAAGCGGCCGGAGTCAACTTCCATCCAGACGGAGTAGCGGTCAGTGTCGTGCCGGTAGCCTCCGGACCGCCAGCCAGGAAATGACCGAGATCCTGGGCGCTTGTTCATGCCATAACATAACAGGTGTCGCCCACGTCAACGTCAACATCAACGATTCCCAGTTGAAATTTAACTTCGTCCTCACCAACGGCCCTGACGAGTTTCTCAGATAATGGGTCGACAGACCTGCGCCCGTGTACCGGAACCTATGCCTGCTTCCAGCTCAAACCCTGGCCCCGCTGGAGCAGCGACGGCAAACTGGAACAAGACCCGTAACTGAGGGCCTTAGCTACAGGCAGATGATGTGGACGTTTTCCAAAAACGGGGAGTTAATCCCATCTAGCCGACACATGCGTAGACAACTCTGAACAGGACGGCGGGGGCGGAAACGCTAGAATTGCCAGCGCGAGATAAACATCTGCTGCGACCTCCCGCCGCGCCCTCTGGAGGATGAGGATATCCAAATCGGAAATAATTCGGGTGCCGACTGAAGCCACAGCCTATGCCTATTTTCGGTGGTTCCAGCCCGATCCGCCGACCAGATAATGCCAACAGCGATATGGGACCCGCTACCCGAATTGACCTATTTCATGCCTTTTTGTAAAATGTCGGCACTATTGACTTAACTGCCGACATAATTTACTAGGAATGATGGCCGATCTCAATCAGGAGACCCTTCACAAAGCTGGCATCGGCAATTTCTTTCGTCCAAGCCAGCTTGAGCCGCTGGGCATCACCTACCACAGGCTTCGGCAGCTTGAGGCTGAAGAGGCAGTCGAGCGTGTCGGCTGGGGTCTCTACCGCCTTGCTGACGTCGAGCCCACTGAGCGCTACTCGATAGCTTCCGTCTGCGCCCGGGCGCCCAACGCGATAGTCTGTCTCCTCTCGGCTCTCCAGGTGCACGAGATCGGCACCCAACTACCTCGACAGGTCTGGATTGCCATTCCGCACAAGGCGAGACCCCCTTCCAGCGGAAATATTGGAATTCGCCTGGTCCGGTTCAGCGGCGCGGCCTTGAGCTGCGGACTGCAGGAAACGAAATTTGAGGAGGTGCCTGCCCGCATTACCTCCCCGGTGCGCACCATAGTTGATTGCTTCCGGTTCCAGCGCCTCATTGGGCGGGAAGCCGCGCTGGAGGCGCTGCAGGAGGCTCTCCGGGACAGAAAGGTAACCGCTTCCGCCCTGATGCGCATGCTTGAAGTTCTGCCCTCCCGCCGCCTCAGGGCTATCCTGGACTCCGGGGTGCTATGAGCACCAACACTGAGCACTCTATCAGGGCACGACTGCTCAACAGGGCGAGGAGCGAGGGGACGGAGTTCCAACTGTACCTTGTCCGCTACGCCTGCGAACGGTTTCTCTACCGGCTGGGGGCGTCCGCGGCGCGTGGCCATTGCATCCTGAAGGGTGCGGGTCTCTTGGCCGTATGGATGGAGGAGCCTTACAGGGCCACGCGGGACATTGACATACTGGCCTTCGGAGCGAACGACGTGGAGGCCATCAGGGCCATGATGTCCACCATCTGCAACGTGCCGTGTCCTGAGGACGGGTTGCTATTCGACATTGACACCCTGGATGTGTCGGCGATTCGGGACGATCAGAGGTACGGAGGTCAACGGGCGAGGATACTCGCCCTCCTGGGCACAGCCCGCATCACCGTCCAGGTGGACTTCGGATTTGGCGACGCAGTTACCCCCGGGCCCGAGGACGCGCGGCTGCCCACACTCATTGCCGGCCTCCCAGAGCCCTTTCTGCGCACGTATCCAAAGGTTTCGGCGATCGCTGAAAAGTTTGAATCAATGGTGCAGTTGGAGATTCGAAACAGCCGGATGAAGGATTTCTACGATATATGGGCCCTGTCCGAGACCTTTGCCTTCGACGGTCCCGGGTTAAAGCAGGCGGTTGAGCGCTGTTTTGAGCGACGGGGCACTTCTTGGACCGCCGAGACTCCTGATGCTCTTACGTCAGAGTTCTATTCGGATATCAACCTGCGGTCCCGTTGGACAGACTATGGACGCCAGGGCGGACTATTGAAGCCTCCGCCGATCGCGTTTGAAGATATTGGCGTTAGAATGCGGTCCTTCATTGGCCCGGTTCGCGACGCCATCCTGTCCGCCAAGCCCTTCGCAGGGCATTGGCCTGTCGGCGGCCCTTGGCAGTCTGGCGCGACGGCGCACGGGTAGATGACTCAATCGGCTCAGACTGCTGCGGACGTGAGAATCTGACTTCCAGCCAATTCGGGGGCGCACCCTGATACACCGCAAGTGACGAGGGAAGACACCACTATGACAGAAAACCGGTCTTTGAACGAAGACCCGTCGTCTGTTCAGGCCCACCTGACCATCATGCAGGGCGTGATACAGCGCATGGCGGAAAACAGCCGCTCCTGCAAGGTGTGGTGCGTCACCCTCGTTGCGGCCACCCTGGTCTTGGTGGTGCGGACCGGGGAGCCTCAACACGCCCTGATAGCGTTGGTGTCCCGCGTCAACCATAATTGCTGGTTTGGCGTCAATCAGTATGCAGGCGACTTTCATGCCACCTCGCTCGCCGGAGCGTCCGGCGGGTCTGGCAATGGCAACCGACCGTTGTAAAAATGGTTGACTTTAGTCACAGGACTTCCGTCAGCCTTCTCTGAGTTCGCGGTCTGAGCCGCGCCGCCGTCCCAACAGTACAAGACGGCTCCGCCCGGGGATCTCACCCGGGAACACCGATCTGGTCCCCGCTCAAGCCACCCCGCGTGTTTCACCACGCGCGACAGCCTGAACCGGATTGGGTCGTCGTCTCCGCTTTCCCAGCCGATGATGCGCTGCAAGCGCCGGTCTCAGCTGTCCCGAGATCGCGCCCCAGTACGTCCACACGTGCTTCACCCGCTTCCTTGCAGGTACGCGGAAGGCGACATGGACGCCGTTACCAACGGGTGCAACCCGAAGGCGTGGAATGCGCTCTGAGCAACCGAGTAAACGACGGGCCAGCACCAAGGCCGCTGCCTGATGAACACTGAGCCCGTAACGCTCCATGAACTTCACCCGGCCGATCACCGAACTGTAGGCCGGGTTGACCTGGTGTACCTCAACTCCCTGACGGTAGCCGCGGGAGATGAAGTACGCCTTGACCTTGCCGTAGCTGAAAGACGACAGCATCCGGCTATACTTCCGGGACTGGCCTTCCAGGCCGGCCTTCTTCCGGCGGAAGTCCAGCTTCTCGATGACCATGGGCTTGCCGACCTCGCGGGCATACCGCACCACGCTGGCCACGGCGTCGCCGATCAGGGCCTCAGCCTTACGCTGGGACTTGCCGTAGGTGACCAATGGCGTCCGCCAAGAGTTCACACAGTTGCCGCTGGCGTCGGTCTCAGCAATGGCCAGATGGTCGGCATTTACGTCCACGCCGATGGCGCCAAGACGCTGGTCCGTAACCACCGGCACTCCCATCATGTTGGTGGTAACGAATACCCGCCAGCCCTTTTCGTCCCGCTTGAACCGGTAGCTTACGGCCTGACCCAGTCCGGTCGCCCGAGCCGCCTTCTCACCGTGCTGCCGCCGGTAGGCGGAGTACTCGGCATTGCTCTGGAGGGCGGCCAGCACCTGTTCATGGCCGTAGGCAAACCACACACCTTCGATTACCACGTACTTGTCGTGTTGCCCCGCCAGGCAGTTCGGCATTCGGAGCCGCAGGGTCAGCGTCCCGTCGTCAGCAACGGTCGCCACGCAGAGCTGGCAACCCGCCGTCTCATCCCGGCTCCCCAAGACGAAGAACTCGTCGCTGCGAGCGTCCCGCCAGTCCCTGAGCCATTCCTCGTGGCTGGCGTAGCCGTTGGTCTCGAGATTGCGCCGCTTCCGCCACAACCGCTTCGACCCGAAGCACAGCCGCACCCGGCCCGCCGCAATGTCGGCTTCCAGTGCAGACAGCCTGTGCCGCAGATTGGCCAACCGCCGTTTCTTGTGATGAACCTGACCCAGCCGACCATGTTCGGCGGCATCGGCGATCTGCTGCCCGGCACGTGCAATCCGCCGTTGCAGGTCGCCCAGCCGCAGTTTCTGCTGCTCCCTGACCGATGCCACCTTCCCTTCCAGCGACACCCGCACCCCGTTGAACATCCGCGCCGGTATGCCGTAACGCCCCAGATACTCATTCTTGAGCGACGCTAACGACCGTCCCGCCGCCACCTCTGCGAACAGCTTGCGCTGCACCCGGACGTACAGCCCAGCGTAAGCTGACAGGGCCGAGTCCCCGGCCGCCCTTTCCACTCCTGCGTAACCGTGGATGCGCGTCTGATAAGTCGCCATCGGCGGCTTGCCTGAAACGCTCCTCTCAGCAAATGACCGGTTGTCTCCCTTGCGGTTTGCCATAGATACATGATACCAGAACGACAGTTCGCAATGCACGAGGCCGCCAACGGCAATTAGGTCAGCGGAGCGACTTCGTCCTACCTCACTATCAACAACTAATACACACTGTCACCTACTCAACTGTCAGCAGTTGCCAACCCCGCGCGGTCAGCACGATGTTACGGGCGGTTCTGGACTTCCGGGTCAGGTAATTCCCATGCCCCAAGAACCGGAGGTTGTGGTCCGTCACCGAAGTGCTGCTGATGCGGCAGGCCCCGGTGATTTCCCGTATGCTGGGCGGGCAGGAGTGTTGGGCGGTGAATTCCCGGATGAGGGCGAGCATCTTCTTCTGGCGTTGAGTGAGCAGCTTTTCTCTGGTGCCTGCGGGCATGGCCGGCCTTGGCGGCAGGTGGCTCCCGTGATCAGGAACCGTCTCCGCATCGCCCGTCCGGCAGGAGCTTTCAGACACTCCCGGGCCGACCGGCCTCCTCTTCCAGCTCCCTGATACGCGCCTCCGCCATGACGCGGACCCGGTGTTCCCTGTCGCGGTCGGCCTCCGCCCATTCGGCGCGCTCCAGCATGGCGAAGAAGTCTTCGTGACCCGGAGGATCGGGCAACACGAAACGTCGGGTCCCATCGTTTTTCATTCTCTCAGGGCAGTCGGCCGCCCCGATGTCGCAGGTCCAGCATTCATCGACACTGGGAACGCGGGCCAGCGGCTCCCCGGACGCCAGGCGTTCCGCCTGCCTGTGCAGGTTCTCAACGAACTCCCGGTCCAGTGAGCCGGCCGGGACGTCCACTTGCTCTTGCCAGTAGCCCAGCTCCCCTCTGGGAGACATGCCCCGGAGCCGCTCCACAGCCCTGGGCAGGGCGTACATGTGCGTCATCACCTGAAATGCGTGGGAGCGGTTTGCCTCGCCCTTGGGGAAGTCGATTACCACGCAGTCATCACCCTTCACGGCTATCACGTCGGGTCTGCCCGACAGCACGGCGTCGCCAAGGCTGAGGCTGTAGGCGTTCGGCGCTCCGTTGGACACGGTGTAGCCCTGTTCTTCGTAGCGTCTGATGCAGCCGTTGAGCTGAATGGTGTACTGGACTCGCCAGTCAAGGCGGGGACGGCCGGGCGTTTCCACCGTATGCCAATCCTCGTGGTGAGTCCTGAACCAGGAGGCCCACTGGCACTGGGCCTCTCCGGACAGCAAGCCGGCAAGCCAGAGCGGGGAAATGCGGGGTCCGGTTGCGCGGGCCTGGGCCATGGGTTCCTCCTGGGTGCGGAAATTCCCGTCAGCTCCTGAGAACCGGGCTGGTGCGTCCGGGGGTGAGCTTGTCGGACGATTATAAAGAACGTCCGTTCGTATGTCAATGGTGTTCACCTTGGCGTTCAGGCCGGCATTCCTTATTGTCGTTAATCACGGGGGGCTCGCAAGGCGGGCCGGGGCGGGGATTGCCGGGGCTGCTTTCCAAAATCGCGGATAAGCGCAATTGGCGGACACGGGAAAAGCAGAGGTTTTGGAAACTTTGTCCTACAGTAACTTAACCTACTGTCCAGTTTTCCGGGTCCACCTCAAGTTGCCTCGCCCATTGACCTTGCTTGAACTTTCTTACCGGCGATCTTAGGGTCTGTGGACATTTGGCCGGTTCTGGACGGCAGCTGTGGCGTGGGCGCTCGGCCGGCAAGGGGACGGGGATATTAGATTGCGGCCAGGTTGTTTTCCTTGGCCCCGTGGACGGCGTTGAGGGGAATGTGAGTGTCCAGCGTTACCAGTTGCGCTTCATGAGCCACTGCAAGGGCCAGCAGGTATATGTCGGTGAGTTGCCGGTGTCCGGACACGTGGCGGAAGCGCACCACTGTGTCGTCAAGCAGGCTTACGTCGTCGGGAATGAATTGATGTTGCGGGGCAGAGGTGGCTGTCAGCAGTTGCTGGTAGGCCTCGGCAAGGGGCCTTGGTCGCGGGTAGCGGGCTTGTGAGACGATGCGCAGGTAGCCGTTCTGGGTTAGCGGACAGGAGGGCCCATCCGTGTTCGATGTTGTTCCCGAACCAGGAGGATACGGCGTTGTGAGAATCGTGATTCGTGTTCAGGAGGGCGAGTAGGGCGTTTACGTCGTAGAGTGATCTCGTAGTTCAGATGCCCAGTTCGTCCCGGATGTCGTTGACGATGTCGTTGGTGACCACGTAGTCGGCGGGGGGGAAGGGCCTGATGCCGTACTTTTCGAGGTCTGGGGGTGACTCAATCGGATTTACGTCCGCTTCCACCCGGTGTCCTTCGGGCAGGTCTATGGGGTGGTCGAACACTATGGCCTGGCCCTTTACGGTGCCCTTTAACCTCATGTTGTGTCCTCCGAACGGTGCTGGTCGGATTGTACACTGTGGGTGGTGCGGGTAGTGGGGCCTGCGGGCGTTATCGTCATGTTTTATGGCATGCCAGTGATGGCTCCTGTTGATTGTCCATACGCCCTAGAAATCTGGCCGGAAACCCTGATTCTCCCCAAGCAGTCGTTTTCTGAACGTCGATTATCAATGAAACGGTGGGTATTGCAACGTCTTACATGCACCACTGGGCCATCTAAGACTGGAATACGTCTGTTTGGTGTAGCGCAAAACCCGGCCGATGGCTTTCCGGCCAGATTTCTAGTATTACAACGACGATTGGTTAGATAGGGCTCCTGAGCACCCACTCCTGGCTACCAGCCACTCGCATCTCAGCTTTGCGGCCTTGCGTTCCGCAATAAAATTTCCGCTCATGAGCTACCCTATTGGATGAATCGTCGTTGTAATACTAGCACCGAGGGGCCCAGCGCTGTCGCCGGTACCGTCCTGATGTCGGGGACCAGGCAGGTAGAGTCGGTGGACCCTATGTGGATCTCCCACCAGTGTTCGTGGTTGGGAACAGGGGTTAACAACTGCTCACAATTTAGTGGGTTTCAGTACGCGATGGTAGTTAATGGTCAGCCGGCCCAGGATGTGCTCCGTCTTTGGTGTGCGTTGCTGACTGGAGCAGCACGAACACGAGTTCTGGTATGATGCGATCATGGTACGTCGCAACAGAGGCCACTCAGCGTCCAAGGGTTTGAATCCGTCGCACGGCCCCTTGGTCAGCACCTATCAGACCCGGATTGCTGACTATGGCGATGTGGAGCCCACCCATGGCGAGGCGGTATTGGCCGCTTACGCGGAGTTCTACGGTCGGGTGCAGCGCAAGCTTTTTGCGGACTTCTCAGCTGGTGAGTCACCTGCGTCTCTGAAGAAGGTGTATCTGCAACGATACGGGATCCCGGCTCGGATGTTCAACGGCGTGCGGGTGTCGTTGGAGGGGAAGGTGTCCGCTGTCCAGAAGAGCATGGGGCTGAGGCTGGATAACCTTCAGCGCCGGATTGGCCGGGCTGAGCTTGAGATTGCCAAGGCTGTTGAGCGTGGGGGCTGGAATCAGGTGCATCATAAGAGGCGCCGGCTGGCCAATCTGCGGCACAGGCTGTCTGCACTGGAAGCTGACATTTCTGTGGGCCGGGTGAGGCTCTGCTTCGGCTCGAAGCGGTTGTGGCGGAAGCAGCATGACCTTGAGGCCAATGGTTATGGCAGCCATGAAGAATGGCTGAGTGCCTGGCAGGATTCCCGGAGCGACGAGTTTTTCGTATTGGGGAGCCGTGATGAAACCGCTGGTTGCCAGCTGTGCGTTGCGAATGTTGCCGATGACGGCACGCTGACCCTGCGGTTGCGCATGCCTGACTCTTTGGCGGAGCGGCATGGAAAGTACCTTTTGATCGAGAATGTGCGGTTCGCTTACGGCCACGACCAGGTGTTCGCTGCGCTTCAGAGCAATGCTGAGTTCACTCGGTACCGGCGCGAGCATGGTGAAAGGGAGGCTCGATCCACGGAGTTGGGGCAAGCCATCAGCTACCGTTTCAAGTGGGATGGCAAGGGCTGGCGGGTGTTCGTGAGCACCAATATGATGGACGTGCCGGTGGTTACGGACCAGCGGCGTGGTGCCATCGGTGTGGACTTCAACGCCGACCATCTGGCGGTCGCGGAGACCGATGCCTCGGGAAACTGCTCGAACGCTTGGCGGGTTCCGCTGGCCACCTACGGCAAGAGCGCTCATCAGGCTGAGGCTCTCATCGGTGATGCAGTTGCCAGCGTCGTGGCTTGCGCCAAGGAAGCGGGCAAGCCCATCGTCATCGAGAGGCTGGACTTTCGCCAGAAGAAGGCTGCTCTCGAGGGACAGTCCCGTAAGTACAGCCGGATGCTGTCGTCTTTCAGCTACGGCAAGGTCAAGGCGTACTTCATCTCCCGCGGCTATCGTCACGGAGTGGAGGTAAATCAAGTGAACCCGGCCTTCAGTTCGGTGATCGGCCGGGTCAAATTCATGGAACGATACGGGCTCAGTGTCCATCAGGCGGCTGCCTTGGTGCTGGCCCGTCGTTTACTCGGTTGCTCAGAGCGCATCCCACGCCAGCGGGCCTGTCTCGTTGGCAATGGCGTCCATGTCGCCTTCACCGTACCTGCAAGGAAGCGAGTGAAGCACGTGTGGACGTACTGGGGCGCGATCTCGGGACAGCTGAGACCGGCGCTTGCAGCGCATCATCGGCTGGGAAAGCGGAGACGCAGACCCAATCCGGTTCAGGCTGTCGCGCGTGGTGAAACACGCGGGGTGGCTTGAGCGGGGACCAGATCGGTGTTCCCGGGTGCGATTCCCGGGCGGAGCCGTCTTGTACTGTTGGGACGGCGGCGCGGCTCAGACCGCGTCCTCAGAGAAGGCTGACGGAAGTCCTGTGACTAAAGTCAACCATTTTTACAACGGTGGTTAGTGGAGCGATGATTACGTTGCCGGTGGAGTTGAACCAGTCCGGGCTGATGATAAGGCAGGGCGGTTTCCTGTGGCCTCGTGGCCCACGTAATCCCAGTTGCTGACACGCCTTATCTCGCCTCTTTTCACTTGGCTCCTTCTGGCGGCTCCTCCAGGATACCCAGCGAAGCCAGTGCCGCGTACTCGTCAGCGGACTCTTCCAGTTCCTCCTTGGCGGCCTGGGTCGCCTGTTCACTGAGGCCCTGCGGTCTTCTGGAGTAGTCCACGGCAGATTGGACTGCCCTCTGTGCGTTGCAGAGCGCGTAGCAGACCGGGATCTGGGGTTCAGTGAACCTCATGCCCATCACCAGGTGGCTCAGCCGCTTGCAGGCACTGTCGTTTATCCAATCGGAGAATACGACCTCGACGGCTCCGCCAGCCGGCAGGTCGGTCTTCTTGGAAGCTATCTCTCTGAGTTGCCGGTAATCCTCCTGCGTGAGCCAGGCGTCCACGAGCCTGTCCAGCCTCCGGGTGAAGTCGCGGTCGACGTCGCTGTTGGCCAAGACCCGTGCCCAGCCGGGTGCGTCGAGCTGCAGCAGCGGTTCCCATGCAATTCCCGCGAGAGGACTGGGAGGTGACGTGATTTCAGACCATGGACCGATGGCATTGGCCAAGCCGAGTATGGCCGTGAAATTGAGTGTCCCGGAGGCCGTTTCTCTAATTGACGTCAAGGTCTCTCCTGATTGGCGTAGGGAGTGCATTATCCAGTGCAGCGATAGTGGGAATCTAGCACAAGTCGTTCATGTTGCCTACGACGTCGTCTCCGGTCCTGTGGTAACCGACAGGCTGTTGGCGCTGTGCCGGGAGGTTTCGGTGGGAGGGCGGCAGATTCACGACGCCAACATCGTCGCCACCATGCTGGCCTACGGGGAACGCAGGCTGCTGACCTTCAACACGGCTGACTTTCGCCGCTACGGTGACCGTATTGAGTTGAGTTAGCACACTGCGCGCCTCCGTTTTGGGAAGCAGACCGGCTCAGAATTCCAGGGTCTTTTAATTGTTGCAATCAGCCCTCAGAGTCCGTTTGTGGTGAGGTTGTCGAACAATGAGGGACGGCCCTTCGACAAGCTCAGGGCCAACGGAACTCCAGACTTTTAAAAGACCCTGCTCAGAAGCCCCAGTGGTCTTATTGTGCGGCAAGGCAGCAGAGCGCAGACAGATTACCAAGGCAAGTTTCGAGAGGATGTTAGTGGCAAGTTGAAAATGGGCGAAAGTAGCAAGATGGAGTTGACCCACCCGGTAGTGGTGACATCATCCGCAGACATTCTGCGGAGTTGCGTCAAAGACATTTTTGAAGGTGGGAGAAGTGAAAGAGATCTACGAGGTGAAAAGGGCGGCCTCCAGCTGGCTGCGGAAGGTCGTACCGGCGTACTCGGTGATGGCAGGGGTGTGCTCGGGGCCCAGGGTCTGGGGTGCCATGCCGGTGGCCCACCAGTGCAGCGCTGTGGCGGTATCCTCCCTGAGTGGGAAAATTTCTGTACAAGGGTAGTTCTGGGTTCGGCAGACCGACGTCAACTGGGTCGCAGTAGGCCGAAAAGCAGCAAGGGTCGCCGACCCATGATGTGTGGAGCGACGTCTTGTTGCGGGCTCAGAAGGACGCCCACGCCCAGGATCTGCTGGCGCGGCGTCATGGCCAGGAGACTGATCTACGCCTCTTCCGATGAGCGTGAAGTGGAACAGCGATACAGAGGTGAATCAGCTTTGGCCGTAACAGGAATCAGCGGCTAGAATGTCGGTAACATCATCTGGTGAGGCAACAGGCGTGGAAACGGGGCTCTGTCCCTCGCCATATCTGGACGCTGCATTTGCATGAACGCCAAAGGTGACCGTCAATTTCGGCAGACCAAAAGGTACTGCGACCGAGGGGCACTTCTCGGAGGGGAGTATTTTGGACATAGCCATGCTCAGACTCCTCAGTGTCACCAACTTCGCCACCATAGAACAGCTCGACATTGAGTTGGCGCCCGGCTTCAGTGTGCTGACCGGGGAGACGGGGGCCGGCAAGTCGATCATCGTGGATGCGCTGGGCTTTCTGATTGGGGGACGCGCCGATGTTGGCATGGTACGTTCCGGTGCACGCCAGTCCAGAGTGGAGGGCATCTTCCTGCTTGGCGGCGACATCTCTCAAAAAATCAAAGTTGCTCTGAATGAGTACGAAATTGACGTTGGCGAAGAGGAGATAATACTCGCTCGGGAGGTCAACCTGGATGGGCGCAACACCTGCCGTGTGAACGGGCGAATCGTACCTCTCAGACTGTTGAGCACACTGGCCCAACACCTGGTGGACATCCATGGCCAGAATCAGCACTTATCCCTTCTCCGCGTACGTGAGCACCTGGATATCCTGGACAAGTATGGTGGGCTATGGCAGCTTCGCACCGAGGTTGCAGAGAGCGCCCGCCAGCTGACGGAGGTGCGCCAGGAACTGGACCGGCTGCGGAGGGATGAGGCAGAGGTTGCTCAACGGGCGGACTTTCTGAGGTTTCAGGTAGAGGAAATCAGCGCAGCAAATCTACGCCCGACTGAATATGATGACCTGACCCTGGAGAGGGACCGGGTCGCCAACGCGGAACGAATTATCACACTGTCCGACCACGCCTACAGAGCGTTATACGATGGCTTCGACCGGCGCGAATCGGCAATGGACCTTATCGGGCAGGTGTCCAAGGACCTTTCCCAATTGGAGCAATTGGACCCTTCATTGAGACAGAGCCTTGAGTCAGTGGACGCCTTGATGCACCAGGTGGACGAGTTGGCGCGTACACTCCGGAGCTATCGTGACGGCATCGAATACAGCCCGGACCGCCTTCATGAGCTTGAGGAGCGTCTGGACTTGATCAACCGTCTCAAAAGGAAGTACGGCAGCACCATCGGAGAAATCCTGGCCTTCGGCGAGAGGGCCTCGCAGGAGCTGGAAAACCTAAATCACAGGGAAGAGAGTGTGGAGGGATTGAGGGCCCGGGAGATGGACCTCCGAAGGCAGGTCGGCAGACTTGCGGGTCAGCTCTCCGAAGCCCGGCAACACGCGGCCAGGAGCTTGGCTGATGCGATACAGGAAGAGGTCGCTGGGTTGGCCTTGGGACACGCCGAAGTGCTTTTGGATATCCGTCAATCAGACTCCGAGGACGGTGTGCCGGTTGGGACCGCGGATGGGGTCCCGGACGCAACACCTTCTTCAGGTGGGGAGTCTATCAGGCATCTCGCGTTCAACGAGACCGGTATAGACTCCGTGGAATTCTTGATCTCACTGAACCCGGGCGAACCGCCACGGCCCCTGGCCAGAATCGCCTCGGGGGGAGAGGCCTCCAGGCTGATGCTCGCCATAAAGTCCATCCTATCCACGGCTGACCAGATCCCAATACTCGTATTCGACGAGATCGATGCGGGTGTAGGTGGTCGAGTCGGGAGTATCCTGGGTCAGAAACTATGGGATCTGTCCAAGAGCCACCTGGTGCTATGCGTAACTCACCTCCCGCAAATAGCGTGCTACGCAGACCACCACGCCAAGGTTACGAAACTTGCCTCGCATGATAGGACCGTGACATCGGTGGAGGTTCTGGGCGGCGAGGCCAGGGTGACGGAACTCAGTCAGATGCTGGGCTCCGATAGCGGCGCAACCCGCACCAACGCCTCAGAGATGCTACGCCAGGCCACGAGCTGGAAGGAGAGCAAAAGGGTGCACCGCTGATCAACGACAATTAGATCTGGCGGCCCGTTGCCCTGGAGCCGTCGGATTATCAGTATTACAACGACGGTGCAAAAGGGGGCGTTACGGGCGTACGAAGGGCGGTTCGACGCTTGGTATGGGAGCGTATGGCCCGATCTTTGCGCCTTTGGGCATCCCCCAGCCACAGCTACTCAACGAACGGGCGCGCCGCTCCCTCGAGAGGTGTCGCACCGGGCCGTATCGTCAGGCGGTTCCGCCGGCCCCATGTGGAGCTCGACGGCCCGTTGCGAGGCGGCGCGGTAGATGTCCTGCATGGCCGGGACGAATTCCAGGTTGCCCTGCCAGAGGGGGAACCGGCCCAGCTGCTGGGGCAGGGCGGCAGCCAGGTCGGGTATGACGGCCGGGCCCGCATGGTCCTTTTCCCGCAGCGCCGTCAGCGGGTTGGACCAGAACTCCCCGGGTTCCGGCGGCAGGGGCTCGGCGGGCAGTGTGGGTCCCTCCAACGTCTGGGCGGAGCGGCGGAACTCCGGGCCCAGGAGGTCCTCCCGGTCCATGCCCCGCATCCGGAATATCAGGAAGGGGTCCCGGTCGAACTCCTCGCCCAGCAGCAGGTACACGGCGGAGATGTGCTTGCATGGGTTGGACCAGTCGGGGCACGAGCAGTCCGTCTCCAGGTCGCCCCGCCGGTCAGGGAACATGGACAGGCTGGCGGCCCGGAAAGTGTCCTCGATGTTGTCCGGCATGCGGCCTGACAACAGGCTGGCGGCGATGATGGGCTGTTCCGCCATGGCCGCCTGGAGGCGTTCCCAGTCCGGTGGGCTGATGGTCCGGACTTCGATGCTAACGTTGTATGGCCGCTTGCGGGAGCCCTGCACCTTGGCCGTTACGCCGCCGGGCTGAATGTCGATGGACATGACCTGTCCCCGGCGGGCGTAGGAACGGCCCCGGTCGAGGCGGCTTCCGATCCGGAATTCCTCAAGGGTCTGGAGCCACCGCTTGGCCCACCAGCTGGAGCCGAAGGCGCCGCGCTTGGACCCGGCCCTGATGCCGCCTTTGACTTCAATTGGCTTCGTATACAGGTAGTCGTTGTAGCTCATCATCGTTCCTGCGTTGAGGAGGAGATCAGGTTGCTTTCCATGATTCCACCGGGTGTCAGTCCGCCGGGTTCGCGCTGAGGGCCAGCACGTCCCGGAGTTCGGCGTTGGAGAGCTCGGTGAGCCACCGCTCCGACGTGGTTCCCACCACCTGGTCGGCGGTCTCCTGCTTGATTTCGATCATGAGGTCGATGCGGTCCTCCAGAGTGCCGGCGCAGATCAGCTTGTGGACGTGGACGTCCCTGGTCTGGCCGATGCGGAAGGCCCGGTCGGTGGCCTGGTTTTCCACGGCGGGGTTCCACCACCGGTCGTAGTGGATCACGTGGTTGGCCCGGGGCAGGTTGAGGCCGGAACCCCCGGCCTTGAGGGACAGGACGAAGACCTGCGGGCCGTCGGGGTCTTCCTGGAAGCGTTGCACCATGAGGTCTCGCTGTTTCCGGGTGACACCGCCGTGCAGGAAAGGGGTTTCCAGGCCGTGGGTCTCCTGCACGTGTTGCTGCAGAATGGCTCCCATCTCGGCGAACTGGCTGAACACCAGCACCCGGTCCCCGGCGGGCAATACCTCGTCGAAGATTTCCTGAAGGCGGGCCAGCTTGCCGGAGCGGCCGGTGATGGCGGAGTTGTCGCCCAGCAGCTGGCGGGGATGGTTGCAGGCCTGCTTGAGCTTGGTCAGGGTGTCCAGGATCGACCCCCGGCGCTTGATGCCCTCTGCGGATTCCAGCCGGGTCTCCGCCTCGCGCAGCACGGCCTGGTAGAGCGTTGCCTGCTCCCTGGTCAGGCTGCAGTACTGCTTGGTCTCGTTCTTGTCGGGCAGGTCGTCGATGATGGACCGGTCGGTCTTGAGGCGGCGCAGGATGAAGGGTCCGGTGGCCTTCTGCAGGCGAGCCGCCGCTGCTCCGTCCCGGTCGGTCTGGATGGGTAGGAAGTAGTTGCGCTTGAACTCGGCCTGGGAACCCAGGAGGCCGGGGTTCAGGAACTGCATGATGGACCAGAGGTCGCCGACGTGGTTCTCCACCGGCGTTCCGGTGAGGGCTATCCGGTAATCGGCCGGGAGTCCCTGGGCGGTGCGGGCCTGCTGGGACGCTGGGTTCTTGATGTTCTGGGCCTCATCCAGGATGGCCGCCCGCCAGGGTACGGTGCCGAGCAGGTCCCGGTCCCGGTGCATGGTACCGTAGCTGGTGACGACCAGATGGTGGTCGTCAGCCTGACTACGGAAGGCAGCTCCACGATGGCGGTTCGAGCCGTGGTGCAGCAGCACGGCCAGGTCCGGCGTGAACCTTGCAGCCTCCCGCTGCCAGTTGTTGATCACGGACGTTGGGCAGACCAGCAGGTTGGGCCGGTCGTTGCCCTGCTGGCGGTCCAGTTGCAGGGCGGCCAGCGTCTGGACGGTCTTGCCCAGGCCCATGTCGTCGGCCAGGCAGGCTCCCAGCCCCCAGTCCCTGAGGAAGGCCAGCCACGAGTAGCCCATCTGCTGGTAGGGGCGGAGCTTGCCGACGAAGTCCTCGGGGGCGTCCATCCGCTCGATCCGGCCCTTCTGCTGCAGGCGTTCCAGGAGATCACGGAGCCAGTCGTCGGCCGCCAGGGAGACGTTGTCGTCCTGGGCCCGCTGGTCGGCGCCCAGCCCGATCTGCACGACCTCCCGCAGGCTGACCTGCTCCCGGTTGCGCCAGAAATCGGCCGCCGCCCGGATGTCATCGGCGTTGATTTCCACCCACTGGCCCCGGAACCGCACCAACGGTACCTTCAGCTCGGCCAGCTCCTCGAGTTCCTGCACGGATATGGGTTCGTCGCCCAAGGCCATCTCGACGTCCAAGTCGATCAGGGATGTCATGGTCATGCCGGAGCCGCCCTGCATGACCGGGGTCTTGGCCCTGGCGCGGATGCCGGGCCTGGTCCTGGCGCCCTGCCGGGTCCACCAAGCGGGCAGCAGCACGCCGAACCCGGCCTGTTGCAGCGCGGCGGCCTGGCTTTCCAGAAACCCGTAGGCCTCCTCGATGTTCAGCCGGTATCCGGCGGGTTGCCTGCGCTTCAGGCTGTTGGTGATGGGTGGGCATACCGAGCCGGCCTGGGCCAGGGAACTCAACAGGAACTCGGCGGGGTTGAAGTCCGGGTGCGGTCCATTGACCCGGTTCTTCCACACGGCCTCGGCGGGGAGCAGGAGGCTCTGGTCGTCGTGGGGCTGTAGCAGGTAGCGCAGGTACCAATCATCCTGCCGGATGGCCGACGCCTCGTCGTCCGGGCCGGGTTCGGGCGGCTCTTCCAGCCTGAGGCAGAGACGGTATGGAGAGTTGGCGGCGATGGCGAGGGGCCTTTGCCATTCGGCGACCTGGCGGCGGAGTTGCTGGAGTTGTGCCGGTTTGCTCCGGACCTCCGGGTTGGTATGGCACAGGGCGGCCAGCCAAGCGTCGTGGGCGGAGTCGAACTGCGGTTGCGCTTGGTTTTCAGTATCCGTCCTGGCGCGTACCAGGTGGTCAACTTGGGCTGTAATGAACTCCCTGAGGACCGCTTGGGCCGGGGTGGATGGCGGTTCGGTCGCCTCTGCGCTGGTGAGCGCCCTGGCCGACGCCGGCATCAGTCCGGACAGCTCGGCCAGCCGGTGGGCATCCTCGCCGATGAACACCGGAATCCATGTCGCCACGGTCTGGTCGCTCTGTTCGGACAGGTTGGGCAGGAATTGTTGCCGGGCCGTCAGGGAGACCGCCAGCTGCAGGGCGTGGGTCCAGTAGGCCAGGTCAGTTCCGATGACGACGCCGGGTTTCAGGACCTGCCGCCCGTGGCACGTCTGCAGCAACTGGGCGGCTTGCTCCGGCCCCAGCCGGAGCGTCGTTACGGTCCATGGCCTGATGCGCGGCTTGGCTCGCGACCTGGGCATGGGGCCGGCCATGGGGCTGGAAGGCACGGGAGCGTCGCCCCGGCTGGGCAGCCAGGCGATTGCGCTGGCGAAGCTGTTGTCGACCGTTTCGAGGCCGATCGCTTCGGCCAGGGGCTCCGCATGGGCGCAGTAGGAGTGTTTCCCATCCAGCTGCCGGTCGGACTGCGTCACGTGTGGTTCGGAGTCTTCGCTCCAGAGGACGAGGTTTCCTTTGTCTTGGGCGGCGTGCAGGATGAGCATGGCGTTGTCCGATGCAAGGACAGGCTGTTACCTGTCCCTGCGGTCGAGTTGGAGTTGCCAAATCGCGTGGGGGGAGCTGGTCCCCCTGCTGTTTATCCCTCTTCTTTTCTCTGTGCCAGTTCCGCCTCCAGCTCACTGACGCGGGCCTCGGCCGCCAGCCTGGCTTCTCGTTCGGCCAACCTGCCTTCTCGTTCGGCCAACCTGCCCTTCCGCTCCTGCTCGAAGGTGGGTATTTCCTGCCCCGTCTCCGGGTCGTGCCAGCGCAGCTCGCCGCGTTCCCAGCGGACAAGGAGGCCCAGCGCGGCGCTGTGGCCCTGCAGGACTCCTTCTTCGACCTCCTCAATGGGTATCGGTTCATACCGGCCGTCCACCAGCTGGTCTCCCGCGAGGCGGCTTCCGTGAAATCTTCCGGTCTGGTCGAACCGCCAGTATTCCGGGATGCCCAGGCTGGCATACCAGGTCCGCTTGTTCCCGGTGTCCTCTTGGCCCGTGCTTTCTGAGGCTATCTCCATTACGAAGTCGGGCGGCTTGCCCTGCTCGGAGATGACGTAGCTGTTGCTGTCCTGGTAGGCCTCAGGGTCGGCGTTGAATGCGATGAGCAGGTCGGGGAATCTCCGGTCCGCTGCCGGGGTGTCCGGTTCCCGGATGATGTACCTCTCCCCTCCGACGACGGTGGTCCCTGGGTGGCCGAAGTGTTGGGCCAGATGGTGGGCGCCGCCGTTCTTGGTCAGGTGGTCGAAGCTGGTCATATCCTCTGGCTCCCGCTCCGGCGGGTCGGGGAGCGGCGGAAATGTTCTTGTGGTTCTGGGTTTGGTGGTCATGTCTGGCCTCGTGGACTTGGCGGTTCGGGTTCCAGCCTCTGGTATGGGAAATATAGAACATCGTGCCTTTACTGTAAAAGCTGCTATCCGACAGCTTGCATCTGAGCCAGGTTGATGGCCGGAACGTGTCGGTTCTGAGTGTCCACTGATGGACGTATTTTGCGACCTTGGGGGATGCGTCGCTGCGGCTGTTTCCGCGCTGCATCCTGGGGCCAGGGCTTCAATCGGAGACTGCGGCTGGTTGTTGTGCTCTTCCTCTGCCGCGGCGAGGTGCCTGTCGATGCTGTTGACCACCGCCCTGATGGTGAAGTGCAGTTCACTGTGGTCGTTCTGGCTCCTGAACTCCAGGTCTGCCTGCTGGAGTGCTGTGACTGCGCTCCAATCCTGTTTGGTGGCCGCCATGTCCTTGATGATGTCGGCGGCTTTGCTTATGACGGCCTTGGTGTATTCGGCGTTCTCGTTCGCCTTGACGTCGATTGCCGTCCGCATGATGATGGTCCTTTTCGTGGCCTGTGTAATGCGATTCTCAGGCCTTGCCGCCGGGCTGTCCCAATTCCTGTCTTGCGTTTCTCAGTGGCCTGTGTCGGATCCGAGGTATGCCCTGCTGCCCTGGTCGTGCCCGTCGTGTGGCGGCGGACGGTCTTGGTGATTGTCAGCGACGTCGAAGCGGAGCAGGAAGTTGGCCAGCCGGTTCCTGTTGGTGGGGTTGCCCTCCGGGTCCTTGTGGGACCTCCCCGTCCGTTCGGGGTTTTCATGTCATTGCTGGAGCAACTCATAGGGAAGATCCCCGCGCCTGCGGGGCGGCTGCGGGGTTCAGGCGGGTTCTTCGGTCCTGTCGAGGGGTCGGTCCGCGAACCATGCAGCGACGACGGTCTGCTCGTATTGCTGTCCGGCCCAGCGGTTGGTGCGGAAGACCTTGCGGCGGCTGCCGATGGCGAGCATGGCCGTCTCCAGTTCCTGGGGGACGGGTCGTGTGCCGGTGTCCTTTTGGAGGGCCTCCATGAGCTGGTCCTCGGGGACCCAGCGGTTGCAGTCGAAATCGAGGAACGGGTTGCCGCTGGTGATGGCGGTGCCGTCGGTGAGGATTGCGGCAGGGAGTGCAGCCGTGCAGCTGGCCAGGGCGGCCTGGGCTGTTTTTTCGTTCAACGTGTGCTCCTATCAGGACCTGCGGATATTCGTTGCTGCGGGGACGCAGCGGATGATGAACAGTGCTATTCCCATTGTAGGGCCCAGCCACAGTGAGAAGGCGGTCAGGGCTGCTGCTGTTTCCTGCCTTGACAGGGCGTCGTTCAGGTGGTCGGTCAGGAACAGGAGACCGATGAAGTGGAAGATGCCGAAGAGGGTGACGGTGGCTGTGCCCCCGGCGATGAGGGTTATGAGGAGGAGGCCCAGGGGGTCCGGTGTCGTGGCGCCATGTGTTTTGGAGCTGGGGTGCCGGGCGGTTCGGCCCAGGTGCCGGTGGTGGTGGGGTTGGTGCTGTTGTTAAAAACCCACTCCTTGGTGAATAGTGGGGCTGATTTCAGCGGGTCACGGTCCTGTGGTGGGGTGGCTGAGGAAAAGGGATTGGGCCCGGATCTATGTCCGGGCCCAATGGTTTGCGTCGTTGATGCCGGGGCCTTACTTGTTCTTGACCCGGTCGACGGGGGTGGTGTTCTTTGTCGGTGGCTTCCAGGGCTTCCGGTGTCCGGAGGGTGTCCTGGGCTCGGGTTGTCCGCCCCCTCTGCCTCTTTGCTGCAGGGCGTTGCCTTGCTTCTGTTCTCGAGTCTGCTTCTTGTTCAGGTCTGCCATTTGGATTATTCCTTGGGTGGTACGTGTGCGGCTCTCCGGTACCATCCCTGAGTGAGTTTGGGCTCTGATGTGTTGGCGGCGTGGGTTGATGTGTTGGCGGCTTGTATATGTGATCCCATCACGAATTCCTGTGTCAGTTGCTCAGTTTCGCCTGGCTCGATTTCGAGATCAACTTTGATTGGGTCTCGGACCCCGTTGGCCGCCAGCGTCTCGCGTGCCAGGACGGATTCCCCGAGGCTCCATGCGAAATACCTGAGCTTCCAGACCACGGCGTGGTCGAACGGAGGGTTTCCGCCCGTGGCGTCGGCCATCATCCGCTGGAACTCCTCACGACTCTCGAGGTCGTCGCTGTACCGTGCTCCCACGTCCAATTTTTTGTTCTTGCAGAACTCCTCGGATTCCGCCAGTTGCTTCTCGGGAACCGCGCTGTTCGGGGAATTTCCAGCGTTGGCCTTCACGTAGATCGCTGCCTGGTTGACGGCCGGCGTGGTCGCTGATGCAGTTGTTCGAGGGTGACCGGCCCCAGTTTCGTTTCCATGAACAGTGTGCCCCTTTGCAGGTATTGGACTGTCTTTAGATTCCCGGCCAGCGGTGAGAATGGGGGTAGGTTCTACCTTGAGATTTCCGCGGTGGACAGGAGGCTGACTCCGTTGGCTTTCAGTCTGTCCCGGCAGAGCACGGTTTCATCGCGGGACCAGGAGAAGTTCCTGAGCTTGTAGACGACGATGACGTCGAAGGGTGGGTCATCCTCGGTGGCCTCGCCCATCAGCCAGTCGAACTGGTGCCTGCTTCCGGGCGGGTCGTGGTAGCGGGTGCTGATCTCGAACCGTTGTAAAAATGGTTGACTTTAGTCACAGGACTTCCGTCAGCCTTCTCTGAGTTCGCGGTCTGAGCCGCGCCGCCGTCCCAACAGTACAAGACGGCTCCGCCCGGGGATCTCACCCGGGAACACCGATCTGGTCCCCGCTCAAGCCACCCCGCGTGTTTCACCACGCGCGACAGCCTGAACCGGATTGGGTCGTCGTCTCCGCTTTCCCAGCCGATGATGCGCTGCAAGCGCCGGTCTCAGCTGTCCCGAGATCGCGCCCCAGTACGTCCACACGTGCTTCACCCGCTTCCTTGCAGGTACGCGGAAGGCGACATGGACGCCGTTACCAACGGGTGCAACCCGAAGGCGTGGAATGCGCTCTGAGCAACCGAGTAAACGACGGGCCAGCACCAAGGCCGCTGCCTGATGAACACTGAGCCCGTAACGCTCCATGAACTTCACCCGGCCGATCACCGAACTGTAGGCCGGGTTGACCTGGTGTACCTCAACTCCCTGACGGTAGCCGCGGGAGATGAAGTACGCCTTGACCTTGCCGTAGCTGAAAGACGACAGCATCCGGCTATACTTCCGGGACTGGCCTTCCAGGCCGGCCTTCTTCCGGCGGAAGTCCAGCTTCTCGATGACCATGGGCTTGCCGACCTCGCGGGCATACCGCACCACGCTGGCCACGGCGTCGCCGATCAGGGCCTCAGCCTTACGCTGGGACTTGCCGTAGGTGACCAATGGCGTCCGCCAAGAGTTCACACAGTTGCCGCTGGCGTCGGTCTCAGCAATGGCCAGATGGTCGGCATTTACGTCCACGCCGATGGCGCCAAGACGCTGGTCCGTAACCACCGGCACTCCCATCATGTTGGTGGTAACGAATACCCGCCAGCCCTTTTCGTCCCGCTTGAACCGGTAGCTTACGGCCTGACCCAGTCCGGTCGCCCGAGCCGCCTTCTCACCGTGCTGCCGCCGGTAGGCGGAGTACTCGGCATTGCTCTGGAGGGCGGCCAGCACCTGTTCATGGCCGTAGGCAAACCACACACCTTCGATTACCACGTACTTGTCGTGTTGCCCCGCCAGGCAGTTCGGCATTCGGAGCCGCAGGGTCAGCGTCCCGTCGTCAGCAACGGTCGCCACGCAGAGCTGGCAACCCGCCGTCTCATCCCGGCTCCCCAAGACGAAGAACTCGTCGCTGCGAGCGTCCCGCCAGTCCCTGAGCCATTCCTCGTGGCTGGCGTAGCCGTTGGTCTCGAGATTGCGCCGCTTCCGCCACAACCGCTTCGACCCGAAGCACAGCCGCACCCGGCCCGCCGCAATGTCGGCTTCCAGTGCAGACAGCCGGTGCCGCAGATTGGCCAACCGCCGTTTCTTGTGATGAACCTGACCCAGCCGACCATGTTCGGCGGCATCGGCGATCTGCTGCCCGGCACGTGCAATCCGCCGTTGCAGGTCGCCCAGCCGCAGTTTCTGCTGCTCCCTGACCGACGCCACCTTCCCTTCCAGCGACACCCGCACCCCGTTGAACATCCGCGCCGGTATGCCGTAACGCCCCAGATACTCATTCTTGAGCGACGCTAACGACCGTCCCGCCGCCACCTCTGCGAACAGCTTGCGCTGCACCCGGACGTACAGCCCAGCGTAAGCTGACAGGGCCGAGTCCCCGGCCGCCCTTTCCACTCCTGCGTAACCGTGGATGCGCGTCTGATAAGTCGCCATCGGCGGCTTGCCTGAAACGCTCCTCTCAGCAAATGACCGGTTGTCTCCCTTGCGGTTTGCCATAGATACATGATACCAGAACGACAGTTCGCAATGCACGAGGCCGCCAACGGCAATTAGGTCAGCGGAGCGACTTCGTCCTACCTCACTATCAACAACTAATACACACTGTCACCTACTCAACTGTCAGCAGTTGCCAACCCCTATTTTACTATATTTACGAACGAATGTGCTTGCCGTGATGCTCCGGCGGCGGCCGGAGGTGTGCGATGACGACGATCACGCCGGAACAGGCCCGTCAGCACCTGGAGACCCCGGGCCTCAAGCAGGCGGTGGATTTTGCCGCCCGCAGGGAGCGCTGCCTCACTTCAGAACCAGGGTGGCAGAACCAGGCTGGCGCCCCTGTCCTTCCAGCGCACCCTGGAGCAGTTCGGAGCAGTTCGACTTCGCCTTCCAGCCCTCCACCCTTCATGGTCGCCGTAGAAGTGGGTCAGGTAGTGCCTGACTTCTTCCACGCTTGCGGTGGGGTCGGGGTCGGGGTCGTCGAACTCGCGTCCGTCGTAGACGAATACGCGGGGCATGGAAATCACCTCGTGTCAGTATCAATTACGGCGTTTTCCACGTTTTTTTGGCTGTTTTTTTCTTGTGATTTGTATCCTAGAGACCCAATCTTTGTATCCTAGAGATTTTTCAGGGCGTCAAAACTGCAATTTTGGGTGTTTTTTTGGCGCTGGAAGGCCAAAAAAAGGCGTTATTGATACTGATTTTCGTATTTTTGCTCTAGGATACAAAGATCGGCCCTCTAGGATACAAATTTTCGGTAAAGTTACCGTGACTAACTATGTAATTTTCATTATTCTCTTCATGTATTTATGGATTATATAGATAGTTGTTAGTTGAGTTTGGGGCTTAGGGTAGTTAAAAAAGTCTATCGGCACCCCGGCACCTCCTGCGGCACCAGCATTACATACATAGTTACTGTTTTTATTATTCGTTATTATGATTCTGTTATAAATTCCCCTATATATAGGAAATTTTTTGTATTTGGAAATATCTTACATACTTACATAGTTACTTTTTGGGATTTTTCCGGGCCGCCTGACGGCCCAAAAAGTAACTATGTAAGTATGTAAGCGTGCGTCGGCGGGGTGACCGAGCCTTCCCGGGGGCGGGTCGGCCTGTGGTTTCAGGGGTTGTTCGGGGCGGGAATGGCCAGGACGCGGGCCGTGGTGTGCAGGACGTAGTCGACGTGCATGTGCGCCCTCAGGGCGCGGTCCACCAGGGCGGTCTCCCTGTGGTTCCGGGAGCACCGGTTGATGGTTGCGGTGGGGAGGGTCCGCGGCCCGCATTTCCCGGACGGGTGTGCAGCGTCATCACTGGGCGGTCACAGCATGGGTACCGTGAGATCCCCGATGCGTTCCACAGCCATCCGTACGTAGTGTGCGCTGGCGTCGGTTCCAACGGCGGCCCGTCCCAGCTTGATTGCTGCGGCCACCGTGGTGCCGGTGCCGCAGAAGGGGTCCAGCACGGTGGACGGCACGGGCGGCGCGTCGTGGCCGCACTGCGGGGACCAGGGCGGCAGCACTCGTTCCGTTTCCTGGGTGTACTGGTCGGGGATAAGCGTGGGCTGCTGCTCCTGGCTCCTGTCGTCAGGGATTGCGGTCCTGGTCCACTGGGCCCCGCATTCGGGGCATGCCCCCTTCTCGCTGGTTCCGGCCAGGATGCAGGTTTCGGCCAGTCTCTCCGGAAAGCCGGCGTAGTGCTGGTCCTGGCGCTTGTCGATGCCAATGGCCCAGACGGTCCGGAGGTTGACTGTGTCGGGCTGGTGGGTGAATACCCAGGTGCCAGCGCGACGATCGTTCTCGTCGGTGCCCTTGGTGGGCTCGTAGCGGCCGTCGCGGCGCTTGGCGTTGGTCCATGGGCTGGCCGGGGTCTTGACCGCCTCGCGGTCGTAGAAATATCTGGACCGTTTCGACAGGAGATAGACCTGCTCGTGGGTGCGCCTGGGACGGTCGGCAGCAGCCTCAGGCTTGGAGTTCAGCTTTTCCCAGATGATCTCCGAGCGGACGTACCATCCGTCCTACTGGAGTGCCAACACGACCCGGGCGGGCATCAACATCAGGGCCTTGCGCTTGGGGTGCTCCCGTGAGCTGCCACGCCCGCTGGCTTGGGTATTGCTGTGGCTCCTCACACGGATTTGGTCCGTTTTGTAGGAGTCGCCGATGTTGAGCCAGAGGGTGCCGTCGGGCCTGAGGACCCGCTTCAGTTCACGGAATATCTCGATGGTGTGGTCGAGGTATTCCTCGATGGAGGGCTCGGAGCCGTAGACGCCCAGCCACGCGTTGCAGCCGCTGACGGTGCAGTACTGCTGGGGCCGGAGGTTGCCGGGGACACTGGTTTCAGCCCATTGGTGCTCGCACGCCCGGATTCCGGGGGACCACG
Organism: Dehalococcoidia bacterium; assembly: GCA_965216065.1. Lineage (GTDB taxonomy): Bacteria > Chloroflexota > Dehalococcoidia > Lucifugimonadales > UBA3495 > VXOI01. Next base: position 170,041 of record CBDCFB010000001.1, on the reverse strand, counting down.
GAGTCTCGTCGACGTCGTAGGACCTCAGGCCCAAGTAGGGTGGGCTGGTGACTATGCAGTGGACGAAGTTGGATTCCAAGGGCAGGCTGCGGGCATCCGCCTGTCGAATGGTCGCTCTCCCGTTGGTCCAATGGGTCAAGGGGCCTCCTCCTCGAGGAATCTGCGCATCTGAACACGTCGGAGTTGACGCAGTTTACCTCAACAGGGACCGGAACGTGTCGTGACCGATTTTTGCTAATAAACATTCACTGATGCTCGTGCACGTTCACAGTCTGCACTTTGTACACCGTGGGCGCGACCAGGGTCCGGGTCCGTTTCCATGACCAGGGTCATGGCTGCTTGCGAGGTTTGGACTCTGGCCTTCCGGCCTGGCGCCGCGGACCTTGGCTGGTCCCGCTTGGAACGGGCCTGCCTCGTCGCGTTGCGCTTTGGCTTGGCCCGAATCCACCGAGAGACGGCCTTAGGGACAGACCTTGAAGAAGCCGGAGGGTGCTCCTCTGAATCTGGGATAATGGTTGTGGAACAGAAAACCGCCCGGAAACAGGAAGCACCAAATAGATGCTGCCACAGAACAATCCCGACGGTATTCGCATCGTCTTTGACGACCGCCGCCTGGTGGCCAATGCCGGCCTGCTCCTGTCGGCCACCCTCGCCCAGCACCTGGGCCTGGGGGAACTCGTCGACCATCACCTCGACCGCGGCTGCGCACCGGGGCGGGCGAACACGGGGGACAAGATGCTGACGCTGGTGGCCTCCGCGCTGGCGGGCGGCGACTGCATCAACGACGCCGATGTGTTGCGCAAGCCCGATGGCCTGTTAGAGGACCCGCGCATCGTCGTCGTCGAAGGTGAGGCCGCCGTTGACCGGCTGGCCTCTTTGGGCTACTGGTCCGCGACCTGGCGGGACGGCGCTGCATCCCTCAGCAACAACACGCCTGATCTCTCCGACCTGGCGGGGCGCGCCGTTGTGCTGTGGCCGGATGACAACCCCGTGGGGATCGCGGCGATGGAGCGCGTAGCCGTGCTGGTCAAGGGCCTCGTCAATCAAGTCCAGTGGGCCGCCCCTGCGGACTACACCTGGGCCTCTGGCCTGGATTGCGGCGATTACGCCCCCAGCGTCATTAGTGAGGCCATATCAGCGTCAACCATTCTTGCCCACCGAGGCCGACGAAACACCGGAGGATGCCACTGAGAGCGCCCCTGGGCGGTATAACTGGCAATGGCGGAACCTGGCGACCTTTGCCGACATACCCGCACCCGTCCATCTCGTTCGCGGGCTGCTGATTGAGGGGAATATTACCCTCTGGTATGCACTATCCAAGACGGGCAAAACGCGGATGCTGTTCGGGATGTTGAAGGGCCTGTCTCCGGGCGGGCCTCAATTCTGCGGGATGGACCTGCCCAACCTGCCGGCGCTGCTGTTCACCGAGGAACCGCCCAACGTCATCGGTGAGCGGGTCTGGGACTACCAAATGCCCGAATCCGGGATGCACCTGGCTAACGAGGCGTCGGCGCTGGCTATGAGGCCGGAAAACTTCGCGGAGACCGTCTATCAGGGATATCAAGCCAACGGCGCCGGGTTTGGCCTGATTGCCGTTGACACCATCGGCCCATTCGTCAACAACGCAGACTGGAACGATTACGGGGCAACGACTGCAACCATGGCACCGGTCCGCCAACTTGCGCGTTCCTTACCCACCGTCGCGCTTCTCCTACTCCACCATCAGAACAAGGGCGGCGGGAGCGATTGAGCGGGAGCATTGGGCAGCATGGCCCTACCCTCCAACTGCGACCAACTGGTGAGACTGTCCAGGAGCAGAAACGGCAACCACACCATCACCGTCGGCGGGCACAACAAATCGGACCCCTTCCCCTTCGACGAGCCAGTGACCATCTCCATATCCTCTAGTGGCGTAGAACTCATTGGGACAGCGACGGATGAGGCGGCGGAACTGCTGGCTGATTACCTGACCTGCGAACCAACCACCATTACAGCCCTACGGGAAGCCATGGGAGAGAATGCGCCAACCGATGACGCCTTGAGGAACGCGCTAAAGGCATGGATTGCCCAGGGGCGGGCAGTGCTGGTATCAGAAGGCAGGGGAAACAAGGGATCCACCTATCGGGTGTAAACGGCGGAGTTAAAGTGGGCCGCGTGGGCGGGTAGTCGCTGGCATTCATGCTGGCCAGTTAGCCAGGACGCTTTCGTTGGACTTCAACACCACATTGGCCCAATTTCTCAGCGCCATTGACACCCGCCAGGACCAGCTTTCGGCGGCGCGGGAGGAGGCGGAGGCTGAGTTGGGGCAGCGGCGGGCAGAACTGCCAAGCAGCAGGGAGATCCAAGGATACGTGGCCGACTTCGGTGAGTTCCTCCGGGAAGGGACGATTCAGGAGCGGAAGGCCCTCATCCGCAACTTCGTGAAGGGCATTGAAATCGTGGAGGACGAGGCGGCGCTGACGTACACCATCCCCATGCTGTCCGACAGGGTAGCGTCGGAATCGGCCTCTGTTCTCGATTTTGTCCACTCCGGCCCGCCTAAATGTACATGAGATGGTACTCAAAGTCGCAAATACGCGCCTTAACACCTTATGATAGTTCCTCCTATCCAGCGGCCTGTTTTGGCGCCGCTTCCGACAGGACACTCAGGCCAAAAACGCACTCAGCTAGTGTGTTTCTTGACAAACTCGCCACAGCTTTCGAGGGCCTGCCTGGCTTCGGGAAGGAACGTCGCGAAGGCCTGCCAGACGTGGGGCATATCGTCCCAAACCTCCAGCGTAACGTCCACGCCGGCTTCCTTGGCCCGGTCGGTTAACCGGAGCGAGTCGTCTAACAGGACTTCGGCGGTGCCCACCTGCACCAGCAACGGCGGCAACCCCCGCAGATCGGCGTAATAGGGGGATGCCAAGGGAGTGGTGCGGCTCCGGTCGCCGAGGTATGCCGCTGCCATGCCTTCCAGCATCTCCTTGTCGATGAGCGGGTCCGCTTCGGCCTTGGTCACAAAGCTGTCCCCGGTGTGGGCCAGATCGGTCCATCCGGAATGGGATATTCCACCCGCCGGAAGAGGGTAGCCGAAGTACTTCAAGGCGACCAGCGTGGCGATGGTCAGGCCGCCGCCGCACGAGTCACCGCCTATGACGATGCGCCCGGGCGAGACGCCCTCTGACAGCAGCCAGCTGTAGGCCGCCACCGAGTCCTCCACCGCCGCTGGGAAGGGGTGTTCCGGGGCCAGGCGGTAGTTGAGCCCCAGCACCCGGGCGTCGGACACGCGGGACAGGTAGGACAGCGGAGACCGGTGCGTCCGCATCGAACCGATCATGTAGCCCCCGCCGTGCAGGTACATGACCACCCGGTCCTGGGACACCCCGGGAGTGGAAATCCACTCGGCGGAGACACCTCCCGCTCCCACCTGATCGAAAACGGCGTCTTCAGGCAATTCAAACTGACCCGTGAACTGTTCGTACCAGACCCGGAACTCCTCGACGGTAGTAAAGGCTTGTGTCTCTGCCTTTCCTGCTCGGAACATGGCCATCGCCCGGTCCAATTCTGGTGAAGCCATAGTCGAAACCCCCGATGAAGAATTTCGTCGCTGAAATAGTGGGCTGAAACCGTCCTATCCGGGCGACTCCACGATTGAAATCCAGCAGGGCCTGCTGCCCAATGGGACTGTCTCCGACCGGGTCAGCACGCCGAAATCAGGATCGACGCTGAAGATGGCCATTTGGCCCGAATCCTAGCCTGCCGAGTAGATGTACCGGTCCCGGGGGCCAGGCACAGCGCGTTTGGTCTTGGCACGGAAGCAATGATGCCATTGGAGGTCAACTCTCCCGCAGCGGTTTCACAGTGTAACAGTTGATCCTGTCATGGCCCCGGTTGGGAGCGTACAGGAAATTTCCCGACCCGGCGACCTGGAGCTGGGAGCAGGTGTCCCTGTCGGCACAGTGTCAGACAACTGATGCTCCTATGGATGTCAAGGTTCGAAATTGGGCATTCTGGAGGAGACCTTCAAGGCCGAGTAGATTTCACGAACCACGTAGCGTTTGAGACAACGGATGACCTCGGGCTTGCTCATCCCCTCCCTGGTGCGGCGATGCATGTACTCCCTGGTTGGGAGGTCATGGCTAAGCCCGAATCCACCGATAGAGGGCGTCAGGTTAGCGACCTGAAGTGGTCAAAGGGTGCTCCTTTGAATCTGGGATAATGGTTTTGCAATAAAAAACCGACCCCAGAGAAGGAACATCCAATAGATGCTACCACGCAACCACCCCGACCGTATTCGCATCGTCTTTGACGACCACCGTCTGGTGGCCAATGCCGGCCTGTTCCTGCCGGCCACTCTCGCCCAACACCTGGAACTGGGGGAACTCGTAGACCATCACCTCAATCTCGGCAGCGCGCCGGGGCGGGCCAACGCGGGGGACAAGATGATGACCCTGATCGTGTCTGCGCTGGCGGGCGGCGATTGCATCGACGACGCCGATGCGCTGCGCGCCGGTGGGACCGCCGGTGTTCTCGACTGCAGGGTCAAGGCGCCATCCACCCTGGGCACTTTCCTGCGCAGCTTCCGCTGGGGCCATGTGCGCCAGCTGGACCGGGTGAGCCGGGAGCTGCTGGCCCGGGCCTGAGCCGCCGGGGCGGGACCCGGCGATGCGCCGTTCACCATCGACCTCGATTGCACCATCTGCGAGACCTACGGAATGGCCAAGGAGGGGGCGCGACACCACGGCTATATCGGCAAGCGGGGCTATCACCCGTTGCTGGCCGTGGCCGCCGGCACCGGGAACGTGTTGATGTCCCAGCTGCGCGAGGGCCGGGCCAACACTGTTCGGGGTGCCGCTCACTTCCTGCGCGAGACGGTGGGACGGGTGCGCTACGCCGGCGCCAGAGGTCAACTCACGGTGCGGGCCGACAGCGGGTTCTATGCCCACGCCATCGTCGCCGTCTGCCGCAAGATGGATGTCCATTACTCCATCACCATCCGCCAACACAAGAGCCTGCGCCATCTCATCGAGGCCATACCCGAGACGGATTGGGGGCCCATACCCTACTGGATGGACGGTGCCGCCGATGTGGCCGAGACCACCTACACTCCCTTTGAGAGTGAGTCCGGCGCTCCCCCGGTGCGGCTCATCGTCCGACGGGTGAGGCCCACGCCCGGTTCCCAACTGGCGCTCTTCGCCAGCTACGGTTATCACGGCTTCATCACCGACCGGGATGAGGAGACGCTCGAACTGGAGGCTGACCATCGCCGCCACGCCGAGATTGAGAATGCGATACGCGACCTCAAGTACGGCGTCGGGCTGAACCACCTGCCGTCCGGCCGATTCGCCGCCAACGGGGCCTGGCAGGCGATACAGGTGATGGCCCACAACCTGGGCCGCTGGACGGCGCGGATCGGCCTGGGCGAGCAGGTGGTGACCATCAAGACCCTCCGACGGCGGTTCCTCTCCCTCGCCGGACGGCTCACCCGCTCGGCGCGCCGCCTCACTCTGCATCTTCCCCGGGGCTGGCCCTGGGAAACCCAGTTCAGCCGCGCCCTGGCACGGCTGCGAGCAGTTCCACTCCCTGCCTGACGGCAACGCCGGTGTCTGAGCCATCCAACGGACAACCGAACGTCCCCGCCAACTCGCGCCCGCCCAGTCCGCGAGAGACTCTTGCCTTGTCCTATCAGGCCATCTCGCTCTCCACTGCCACCGCAGACCGCCACCGGTGCCCCCAAAGCGCCTGCAAACCTCCCGCCTACCCGAATTCGAGACCGGATCATCGCGCTTGTAACTCCCTAACCCCCTTCCACTGCCCTCGCGCCGTCCATCGGTGGATTCGGGCTTAACTATCCACTTGAGAAGCCCATTTCTGGGGCTGCGCTTGTGGACCTGCACCGTCGTGGTCATCGCCAGAAACCCGCTTGTGAGCTTGCCCTCCAGTTCCACCTTTGCCATTGCTGACACCTCCGCAAGTCGGCTCATGGCCTTGCACAATGAATCTCTTTTAATTCCGATTCATTGTGCAGCATTTGTTTTAATTCAGTTCTCTTCTCTTGTGCTGGGTTTCCCGTGGTTGGCCGGCAGGCTGACGGCGTCGACTCAGCGGCATCCGCCCATGACCTGCATTGCTGTCGGTTTTCCATTGGCAGGTTGTACTCAGGTGCCAGCTTGCAGCATCTTAAGGAGTTCCTGGGCACCTTCCCAGGTATGCCGTCTGTGAGTTCGCAGTTCTTGGACTGGCAGGTCTCCGTGATAGAAGTGGCGATGTAGTCTCTCGGCTGAACCGAAGCGGGAACGCCAGTCGTTGCTGCCTTGGGCGGCGTCCATGTGTCGGGCGGTTCTCTCGAACGCCCCGTGGCTGTCGTGAGGCAGCCCGTCGTTCTGGGCGACGGTGATTAGGCAATGAGCGAAGGCTCCCCACAAGAATTCGGCGGCAATCCTGTCATTGCCGCCGGCTGTTGACTCTGCGTCGGCCCGTTTAAGAAGGTCCTGGGCCTCCTGAGTATGCTCGTGGCGGTTCATGATCTGTCGGGCACCTTCTCTGCAAGCTGGTTAGCAAGTTCGACGACCGTTTCGGCGAAAGACAGGCCGTTCTCTTCCGCGATTTCCGGATTCTCCGAGTATGTTCCGAAGTTGATGCTGTCCGGCAGTCCCGTGCTGGCACCCAGCGCGGAGGCCAGGCGTCTGCCTTCCTCGGAGCAGTTGTCCAGCGCTTGGTCGAACTCCTCCAGGGTTTCGGGCCACCTGCTCCCGCTACCCAAGGCTGCGACGATGCTGTAGAGGTCGTCGTGGGCACCGTGGGGCCAGTTGCGGACCGAGGCGATGTGGCCGAGTGTCGCTCTCACGGCGTCGGCGAGGGTTTCCGCTCCCTTGAGATACTGTCCCTTCTCGAAATTGTGCCGGGCGTCCTTGAAGTATCCGTCGACCGTTTCCTGCACTGCTGGCTGCCAGGCTTGGTATATGGTGTCCTTCCACCTTCCCGCATTCAGGCCGGTGCAACTGATGGCTGCTTGGGCGGCGGCGGTCATGGCGTCGTTCATGGGACTCCTGCTCTCAGGGGTCGGCCATCCCGCTTGGAAGGCCTGTGCAAGCATTTCTGGTTGGAGCGGCGGGTTGGCCGAGGGGCCGGTGTTCCGGAGTACTGCTAGGGCGACGTCTTCAGCTACTTTCTCCATTCTGGTGGTCATGTTCTTGCTCCAGTCTTCCTGCTTGGCCTGATGTTATTGTGCCTGGCGTGCTCGGTCAACCGAGACGCCGTTTATGGCATCTTGAGCCCGCATCTTTGTGATGTCTGGGCTTCGGGCTGCGTGAGAGTTTGGACTTGGGGCGATTCGTTGTACAGAAAATGGTTTTTTCGTGTTAATTACCATTCATTGTGCAAAGCCACGGCTCACTTCTGTTTAATCAGGCCGTCCGCGGCGGCGTCAACACCTGAGGTGAGGTAATCTCGCGGCCGCCCTACTCAAAAAACCCTTGACGGCATTGTTGAGACTGAATTATTGTTGAGGGGATTTATTGAGAGGCGTGGCAAAGCTGACGGACGAGGTCCGCACCGGCCCTCTCAAAAACGGCCGTTTGTTGAGCGGAGAAGAACGCCATGCACGTCTACCTGGCAGCCGCCTGCCCCCAGTGCCGCAGCACGACGATGGTGGCCGCCAACCAGGACGACGTTTGGGGAAAGGACCACGCCATCAACTGCGGTGTCTGCGACCGCCGGGTGACCGCGGCAGGACTCACCGAGAGGGGACTGCAGTGGCACGGCTCGACAGACCCGGAGGTTTGGGGTAACAAGCTGTGGGACTTCGCTTCGGAAGGGGTCGGTTCCGTCACCATGGCAGAAGGTGACCGCAGACGCGGGGAGAGCAAAGTTGTCGCCGCAGCCCCTGTGGTCCACTACGCCCAGGGAGACTCCCCGCTGTGTGGCATCGAGGAGAGTCCCGAACCGATGACCCCCGACCCGGAGCTGGTGCGGGGATGCGGAGACTGTCTTGAGCTGGTGGCCGAGGACCTGTCCGACCAGAACACATACATGGGCCGCTGCCTCCACTGCAATCAGGAAATCCATGCCAAGGGCGGAGTCGCCTGGCGTCGGGCGGTCCGGAACCCCTGCCCGCACTGCGGCAAACCGGGGTGGTGAAGCGATGATGATCCCCGTCACCTATGGCTACGCGCGGGTCAGCAAGAGCGACCGGGACGACCGGAACCTCGAGACCCAGCTCCGCGAGCTGGCCAAACACGGCATCCGAGGGAGCTCATCTTTTCCGACGTGATGACCGGCCGTTTGATGTCGCGGCCCGGATGGGACGATCTCGTGGCCCGGATCCAGTCGAACGACACCATCGTGGTGGTATGGCTGGACCGCTTCAGCCGCAACTTCGACGAGGGTGTGAGGATCCAGGCGGACCTGACCAGCCGGAACATCGGCATAGTGGCCATCAAGGAAGGGATCGACACCACCGACGACAGCGCCGCGGCCAAGTACTTCCGCCGGATGATGATGGCCAACGGTGCCTACCAGGCTGATTCCACCAGCGAGCGCATAAGGGTGGGGCAAGAGCGTGCCAAGGCCGAGGGGAGGCCGCCTGGGCGGCCGCCTGCGCTTTCACCCGACCAGGTGAACGAGTGCAAGCGTATGTTCGCGGAGAACCCGTCGGTGAGCCGTGTGGCCAGGATCATGAAGATCTCGTGGAGCACGGCCAACAAGGCAATCTTCGATGAAAGTTCAGCGCAAGCAGGAATGCAATGACTGGTTGGGACCGACCGGTCCCTCTGCGACTGCCCCGAACCCTGCGCCTGCTACGCCGAGGGCAAGGACAAGGCCTTACAAACTGCCGTTGCTGCCAAGGAGATAGACCACGATGATCGATTTGACCGACGAGATGGTATCGCGGTTGGACAGCGCTTTGGCCGACGGATATTCCTGCCTGGTGGGCACGGCCTCCAAGGACGGCGAACCCCAGATAAGCCCCAAGGGAAGCGTGATGGCCTTCAACAGAGATACGCTGGCCTATTGGGAGCGGGCCAAGCGGTCGGCCTTGGACAACGTTGCCGAGAATCCGCAGGTCGTCGTCTACTACGCCCACGCCGCCGACCGGGTGAGGTGGCGGTTCCACGGCAAGGCAACCGTCCACGAAGACGGTCCCATTCGCCAGGAAGTCATGGACCGCTGCGTCCAAGCCGAACTGGACCGGGATCCTGAACGCCTGGGTGTCGCCGTCCTCATTAAGATAGACAAGATCACGGAATTATCCGGAGAGGTGCTGCAACAAATCGACTAGACCAAAGCCCAGCTGAAACATTCAAGGATTCGCGTCAGGGTGGACGGATGATTTGCCCGCAACCCAGCCTGAACCTGGGACATATGGGGTGCAGTCATGGACGAGTACATGATTACAGCACTCGAGGAAGCCCGCACCGATGCCCGGGAGGGAGGCATCCCCATCGGAGCAGTCCCGGTAAACGCCCGGGGGACGGTGGTCGCCACCGGTCGCAATCGCCGGCTGCAGGAGGGGACCTGCGTCATGCACGCGGAGATCAACTGCCTGCTTAACGCCGGCCGGAAGCTGAGCAGCCTCCGGGGGATGATCATGTACTCCACGCTCATCCCCTGCAACATGTGCGCCGGAGCCATCGTGCACTTCGGCATCATCAAGGTGGTGTACGGGGAGTCCAGAAACTTACCGGAGGACAACGGTCGCGAGCTCCTGGTCAGATATGGAGTAGAACTGGCCGACCTGGACCTCGAGAAGGCCAGGCGGATGCTCAGGGCCTTCATTGAGACAAAGCCGGAAGAGTGGTTGGCCGACATAGGCCGCTAGGCGACAGGGAGAAGGCCGTACCATTGGCCGCTCGAGCAGGTTGCGGCTTTGGGCTGCATATCGACTGGAAAAGGGTGAAGGAAAACTTCAAGGGAATATTAATCTCCCGGTTCTATTCGAAAATCAAAGAACAGGAAAAGTATCACTGGTACACGTTCGACTGCGCCAGCGGTTGTTTCTGGAACACGTCCTGTCCCGAGTTAGTTGGTTGGACAGGACCAGTCTGCGAATAATGATGGGAGTTAGATCCGAGTCTCTTCGACATAAGGGGCCTTTTGCGAAGATGAGCCTCTGATCCCCGTAACCAACGTCCACGCATGGGTCAGCGAGGCAGGCGGCAATAACAGTCGCTTGGAGACCCAGATCAATACCCTGCAGGAGTTAGGGATTCTAGAGGAGTACATCTTCGCAGACGAGAGGAACGGCAGCTTCGTGTCCCGCCCGGCCTGGAATGAGCTGATGAGCATGGTGCGGCGCAGCGACATCCGCGTAGCCTGGACCGCCGCCGCCTTCGTGAGTCGCGAGGAGGCAATTCCTGACAATGCATCAATCAGGTTCGCCAAGAACTGGAAAGGGGAGAAATGTTATCCCCAGAGGCCCGTCACGGGACGATAGCTGTCGACTAATAGCGGGCGGCCCAGTTGTATCATCGCAGTCAGCGACGGCCCACTCACCCGGCCCGTTTTAGTCCGCTGCTCACCGCTCGGCTTAGTTTGAACTCCTAAGTGCCTGCGGTAGCCGCCTGCTCAGCGGCAACCCTCAGGTAGCTGGCGGGGAGCTCCTTGAAATCAGTCATCAGTGAGCCGAACCCCTCGATAACGTCGTCCATCCCATTGGCCCGCATGGCGTACCAGTAGGTAGCGGTGTTGATGGCGATAACCGGCTTTTTGAGCCACTTTTCCGCCTCTCCGGCCAGTCGCGCCATTGCAAGATTGGTGCCGCACTGGACCAGAGCCTCAACGTCGTGCTCGTTCAGCTCCAGGAGGGCATCCAGCAGTTCCTTTTCCGGGACCTTGGACATGGCGGTGGGACTGTCGCAGCAAAGCCCCTTGATAACCACGACCTCGAAGCCGCAGTCCTCGAGGAAGCGTTTGACGTTCTCGTCGGCCACCGGCCAATATGGCGTCAAGACGCCAATGCGCTGGATGTCGCCGTAACAGCGGAGAGCCGCCTGGCAGGCATCGGACCCCATGGCCACGCCGACACCGGTGAGTTCCATCATGTGTTTCTTCAGTTCCAGGCTGCGTTGCAATCCTCCCCAGAACGTTTCCGAGGACATACCCATCACGAGGTAATCCGGATCACAGGTCATCACCCGGAGCAGAGCGTTATCCCACTCCCTGCGGATGTTTTCCATCAGGCGGTTGAAATCATCATTGCTGCCCACCGGGTCATTGGGGATCCAGATGCGCACAATGTGGTTGGTCACCCCTCTGGGCCGCATCTCGTCGAATTCAGGCTGGACCGATGTGTTGGTGGATGGCACCACAACGCCCCAGTTCGCTCGCCACCCCAAGGAGTCTGGCATTGGTCTACGCTCCTGGATTGATTAACGCAGCGGCGATCCGCCGACGCGATCTATTGTGGTCTGGCCGATGTCTCGATTGGGACTCTTTCGTACAGGACCTCGATGATTTCTGAAGAGGTCATCAGATCGGCGTACTTTTGCTCCATGTCGAACAGGTTGGCATCGTGGGGGCCCAGGGCGCGGTCGCCGACGCAATCGGAAGCGACCACGGTCCTGAAGTTGTAGCTCATCGAGTCTATCACCGACGCCCTGACACACCCGGAGGTGGTGCATCCGGTTACGATCACTGTGTCCACGCCCCTGCTGACGTACCAGGCTGTCAGGTTGGTGCCGAAAAAGGCCGAGGGCTGGGTCTTCCGCACTATGTATTCACCGTCCACGGGCGTCAACTGGTCCACAATCTGGCTGTCGAGGGCCTTTTCGGTGAGTTGAGTCAACGCTGGAGCCTTCAATGTGAAAACGCCAGCGTCGGAGCCGTCATCGGCATAAACCACACGGGTGTAGGCAATGGGCAAGTCCAGGGCGCGGGCCTCCGCCAGCAACCCACGGGTATTTTCTATGGCCTCTCCGATGTTGCCGCCACCGAACTGGTCCGGATTGGCGAATCCATTGACGAAATCAATAATCAGGAGCGCGGGGCGCTGGCCTATCCCGCTGCTATTGCCAAAACCCTGCTTCTGGTAGATTTCCAGCTCACTCATGGTTATCCCTCCCAGACTGCACATTTCCCAAAGCCCAGCGGTATGTGGCGTCCTAGTGAAGACGGCGAGAGTATATCACCAGGCGATGCTTCATACCGTTGCGTATTCGAAACCTTCAACAAAGGCTGGCCTTACTCGGTGGAGCCCGACCATCCAGGCGGCGCTTAGCAAGCAGAACATCGGCGTAGTGGCCATCAGAAGGGAGCAACACGGCCGACTACAGTGCTGCGACCAAACTCCTCCGCGGGATGATGCTGGTCCGGCGAGCCTTCCAGGTGGAGTCCACCAGCGAAAGGGTAAGGCACGTTTGGAACGGGACAAGGCTGAGGTCAGCAGGTGCCGGCGACCGCCAGATCTCACGCCCGAGCAGGTGCAGGAATGCCGGCGGATGCACGTCGCGACCACCGTCGATCCGTAGGGTGCCCTGGATAGTTGGCGCCCACAGGCTCCTCACCGCAAGGAGTTCGTCTCCAAGGCCGTAGTGGCGGCGTTCCCCGCCTTGGCATCCATCATCCTCAGCGATGCCTTCATCTGCTCAGACTGCTCCACGGTGAGGGGATAGTTATCGGCAACATCCGCGGCGTAGCCCCGGTGGGCGGGAACCACCAGCAATTTGGTCCCGTCAGGGTCAGTGTCCAGAGCGCTGCCACCGCGCCTCCTAGCGCATGTGCCTGGCGGCGATTGCCGCGGCCCACCGCTTGGGCGGACACGAGGATCCGACCACGCGGCCGCTGGTGAAGGCCACCATGAAACGGCTGCCCAGGGAATACGGGAAGCCTAGGAAGCGGGCCAAGGGGCTGACCAGCGAGGCTCTGGCCGAGGATAGGTACACTTTCATGGCATGCACTCTGGGGGCGTCCACCCCCGAGCTGAGCAGCAGGGATACGGCCCCGGCAGCGGGAGAGAGAAGCTGGCCATCCCTGGAGCCTCTCTGGACCACGCCTGAATTCTCCCGGAAGTTGCCTGCCAGCGCGGATGAACTAGATAACCCTGTCTCCCCGTCCTGGCATGGACTGGCTGTCCGTCTCCCCCGCCGCCCCGGGCAGTGGGGTCAACATCACGCGCCAACGGGGAGTTTCCTTGGACGCCTCAACCAGGAGTTCCCCCAGCGGGACATCGATGTCGATATCGTCGAATTCGAAGTTGAAGGCGGCCTTCACGTGGGCGGGGCAGACGAGGCCCGCTGTAGCGTTGTTCTCGCGTCCCTCCTGCCTCAGTCCTTCGCGTTCGGCGAGGGTCATCTTGATCCGGCGGTGGCAGCCGGGAATGGCGCATTTGACCGGGATTTTGCTGGGCATTCCCCAATGTTACAACGACGGCTCAAGGCAGGGGTTTCGGGCGTGCGTCCAGAGTGTTAAGCGTCAACTTTACCTCCGCCGATTACATGCAGGGGAGGCATAGAAAATTCATCGATGGCTATCTAATGGGAGTGGCCCGGTGCCCCGAGTGCCGGGCCACTTCTGTTTGGGTAGAATCGATATAATTCCCAAATAACTAAAATGCGACAGTCTAAGACAGATATTATTACGTTTTACATATATTAATGGGGTATCATTTAACTACAATTGACACCTATGGGCATCGTTGTTAATCTATGCCGAATTTTGCTGTTCGGTTGCCAATTTGAAATTGCGGCAGCAGGTATTCCACTTGGAACCATCTCCCGGAAATTTTGGCGCAGAATTCCCATTCCCTTCGGAGGCGCGGTTTATGTCTGGATTCCCATGGTCGAAATCCGGTTTGTATGGCTTGCTTATCCTGCTTGCTTCGTTCATGGCCCTTGGCGTGTCCTGCGGAACTGAGCCGGAACAAGTCCCCGTGGCGACGACCGCACCCGCAGCCACATCTGCGCCCGCTGCGACCGAGGCTCAGACCACCGCTCAGCAGGCAGCCTCGCAGGCGCCGGCAACGGCCACACCCATCGCCGCAGCCGCAGCCACCAGGCCACCGCGCGACACATCGGGCACCGGGCCGACCGGGACACTCAACATCGGGTTCAAGGAAATCGGCCCCTATACCGGGCATCCCAGCAAGACCAGTTGGCCCCAGTACGGCGTGGTACAGTTGACCGCTTTTGAGGGGCTGTTCGGTCGCGACGCGCAGGGAGTGTTCTGGCCCAAGCTGGTCGAGAGCTGGACCGTGGACGACGACCAGCTCACTTGGACCTTCAAACTGGAAGAGGGCGTGTCTTTCCATGACGACTGGGGCGAGATGACTGCCGAAGACGTCATCTGGTCGATCCAGGAGTTCGCCGCCGAGGGTTCCTTCTCGGCCGGTGTGGCCCAGATAAGACGGCTCTGGCTTAACCAGAAAGGCCACGTCAAGGCCCTAGATGATTACACCATCGAGGTGAACACCGGCGATCCGGGCTGGGATATGCTGAGCTGGATCAACAGCCCGGCGGCCTCCGGTACCTGGATTATCAGCAAGGACCAGGTGGAGGAGCTGGGAGCCGACGAGGCTAATGGCCAAGCGGCCGGCACCGGCCCCTGGCGGATGGTGGAGAACGTCACTGACGATTTCTGGCGCTTTGAAGGGCTGGCCGACCATTGGCGCAAGCCACCTGAGTTTGCCGAACTGGTCTTCAAGGTCATCCCGGAGGAGTCCACCAGGATCGCCAACTTCCAGACCGACCAGATAGACATATTCGCCGCTTCCCCCGACTCCATTCCGACCTTGGCCGAGATTCCTGACACGAAGTTCATGAGCCAGGGCGGAAGCTCCGAGTCGCACCTGGGCATCTACGGTATGTGGCACGAGTACGTGGGAACCGACAAGGAAAGGGAGGGATGGGACCCTGACGCGCCCTACATTTCCGCCAACTCGGACCCGACCTCGGAGGAGTGGGAGCAGGCCCGCAAAGTGCGCCAGGCCATTGGCCTCGCCATTGACCGCGAGAAGCTGGTGAGGGAGTTGCTCCGGGGTGAGGGAAAGCCGCTGGCCATGTGGGGCTGGGCTTCCTTCGCCCACCGCGCCGACCCCAGCTGGGTCTGGGACTACGACCCGGAGAGGGCCAAAGAACTCCTGGCCGAGGCTGGGTATCCCAACGGATTTGAGGTGGAATTGACGCCGTCCATTCGCGGGGCGCCCGCCGAGGTGGAGGCCTGCGAGGCGGTGGCCGATATGTTGCAGGACGTGGGCATCAACGCCCGCCTACAGCGTATCCCGTTCAACACGCTGTCGGAGGGCCAGTTCGCCCGCACCAACACCGGCATCACCTGCCACGCCGCCCAGCCTCTGGTGGAGCCGCTGGTTCTGTACGGGTTCATGTACGACCCGCTGGGTAGCTGGAGCGCGGGCAACGACCATCCGTACCTGACGGAACGGCTGCACAATGCCAGCGTGACCTTCGACTCCGATGACCGGTGGGCGATGCAAATGGAAATGGCCCATTGGATCTGGGACAACTCTTTCGACATCGGCCTCTACTCGGTGAACAACATTTATCCGCTGGGTCCCAAGATAGATAGCTGGGAAGAGCACCTGGAAACGGGAGACCCCCGCCGCCTCAGCGCACTGGAGTTCGCCCCGCACCGTCGGTAGAGCAGAGTCAGGTAGAGCAGAGTTGCCGGGTTACCCTCCTCCCCGACTCAGCAGAGGGTAATCCGGGCGACAAACCACTGCTCCGGTCAGTCTTCAGCATCGCCAATTCCTAGACGAGCTAGGACCGGGCCGGGAATTTCATCACTCTGATGTAAGCAGGCGCTCCACGATGCAGAGGTTCCTCGTCAAACGGCTCTTCATTACCTTTATCACCCTGCTGGCAGTGTCCCTGATCATCTTCATCATGGCGAGGGCATCAGGGGATCCCCGGACGCTGATGCTCAGTGAACTGTCCACTGGCGACGTGGACCAGTGGGAGGAGCTGGGTAAGAAGCTGGGCTTGGACAAGCCCTATTATGAGCAATACGGAATTTTCCTGAGGGACATGCTGACGGGCAACTTCGGCAAGTCCATCAAGGAAAACCGCGAGGCGGCGGACATCATCTGGGAGCGCCTGATAGCCACCTTCCAACTGGGAGTGGCCGCCTTCGCTTTCTCCATCATAGTCGGGATTCCGCTTGGCATCCTGTCGTCGGTCAATCGGGGCGGAATCATGGACAATATAGGCAAAGTGGTGGCGCTCGTCGGCCAGTCGGCCCCACCTTTCTGGATCGGCATAATGATGATTTTCTTCTTTGCGGTGAAGCTGGGTTGGGTGCCTCCATCGGGCCGCGAAGACTGGAGGGGCATCATCCTGCCAGCGATCACCCTAGGCTGGTTCTTCGTGGCGGCAAATATGCGGCTGGTGCGTTCGGCCATGCTGGACGTGCTGGACTCGGAGTACATCAAGCTGGCCCGCGCCAAGGGCGTCTCATCCAATGCAATCATCTGGAAGCACGCCCTGCGCAACGCCCTGATACCTCCGCTGACCTTCGCCGGAGTGACCATGGGCAGCCTGGTGGCCGGCTCACTCACCACCGAGGTGGTCTTCGCGTGGCCGGGGCTGGGACGTCTGGCAGTCACTGCCATGCAAGCCTCCGACTACCCGGTGCTCCAGGGCGTGGTCATCACCTACACATTGTTGTACGTGGGAGCGGCCTTCCTAGTGGACGTGATGTACGCCTACATCGACCCGAGAATTCGATTCGCATAAAGGGCAGTCAGTTCGGCTTTCACGCTCCAACAGCGTTTCCCGGCTTTCTTCGGTGTTGTCAAAACTATAAGCAGGGGCATACCTGGAAATGGCAGTTGCGGAACCCACCGGCGGCATATTTGCTGCTCCACGAAGGGCCGGGTCCTGGATAAGAGTAATCCGCGAAAAATGGCGGCGCTGGCCCATCATTTCGGTGCTGCTCTTGTCGCTGGTGGTGGTCACCGGCGCGGGCGCCAACGTGATCGCTCCCCACGATCCC
The DNA here is from genome assembly GCA_965216065.1 of Dehalococcoidia bacterium. Lineage (GTDB taxonomy): Bacteria > Chloroflexota > Dehalococcoidia > Lucifugimonadales > UBA3495 > VXOI01. The sequence goes on along the minus strand of CBDCFB010000001.1, from coordinate 153,115 downwards.
GAAAACGGCGATCTGTCCGACCGAAACTTGCCACCCCTCTGGGGATCCCCCACGACGACGCCCAAGCTGGTGGTTGAGACGCCAGAGACGGGCAAGAGACACCTGCAAATACCCTTGGACGAAGCGCGCGAGATAGACCCCAGCGTCGCGATCGGCGACACCCTGGACGTGGAAATCCGCGCCGGGGGCAGCACCGAGTTCCTGCTGGGCACGGACCATCTGGGGCGCGACTTGCTCAGCCGGGTTATTTTTGGCGCCCGCATATCCCTGATTGTCTCGCTGGTGACCCTGGGAGTCGGCGGCACACTGGGGGTGATCCTGGGGCTGGTGGCTGGGTGGTACGGGGGCTGGACCGATGAACTACTAATGCGGCTGGTGGACATCATCCTCTCCCTGCCGTTGATCTTGGTGGCGCTGGTGCTGGTGGTGGCCGTCGGGCAATCGCTGGAAATCATCGTGCTGGTGTTGGCGCTGTGGATCTGGCCCCGCTTCGCCCGCATGGTGCGAGGCGAGGTGCTGCAACTCAAGACCATGGACTATGTGGCGCTGGCCCGGGTTGCCGGCGCCTCCACGTGGCGAATACTGTTCAAGCACCTCCTCCCCGGCACCACCAACACCCTGATAGTGGTTGCCACCCTGCAGGTCGGCATCGTCATCCTGGTGGAGGCCACTCTCAGCTTCCTGGGCGCCGGGATTCCTCCCCCGGAGCCGGCTTGGGGTTCCATGGTGGCCGACGGGCGCGACCGCCTGAGCGACGCTTGGTGGATCGCCACAGTGCCGGGAGGCGCAATCCTGCTCACCGTCATGTCGCTGAACCTCTTCGGCGACTGGCTCCGGGACAAGCTGGACCCCCGTCTGCGCCAGATTTAGTAGGGCTTCTCCGGCGGAACACCAGGGTATTTTAGTTATTCCCTCTCTCCGGGGTTAGGGAAGGGGCCTCCCTGACCGTGAACGAACACTGTGCCATCCGAAGATTCCACCCTCACTGTAGCCCTCTCCCACAAGGAAGAAGGAGAATCATATTAACCTGTGGAGAGTACTTCTGGAGGGCGCGCGGACTTCGCACCGGTTCCCCGGCAAACAATTCCCTTTCGACTGGGGACAGCTTACTAACCTCAAAGTTCTGAACCTGGCAGACAAGCCGCTCACCGAGGGCTGTATACCAGACAGCCTGCCAGGCCAGTTGGATATGAGCCAGTCGGACCTGGGCAGCCTGCCGTTGTGCGTCGAACAAGAGAGACAGCAGGCGACGGCGGAACAGCAGCTCCAAGCCAGGCTCGTTAGGGAGAGGCAAGCCTTTGTTGCCTGCTACAACGCCACGGACAGGGCCGACTGGTGGGATTGATCAACGACAATTAGTTTTGCCGGTCCTGTTGCCTCACCAGATGATGTTACCGACGGTCTAGCTGCTGATTCCTGTTACGACCAAGGCTGATTCGCCCCTGTAACGCTGTTCCACTGCACACTCATCGTCAGAGCCGTAGACCCGTCTCCTGGCCATGACGCTACGCCAGCCCTTCACCCTGCGCTGCAGGGTCTGCAGCTGGGCGTCGCTGCACCGCCCTGGATGGGCTGACCGAAGCCGTGCCAGCAGATCCTTGGCGTTGGCGTTGGCGTTGGCGTTGACGTTGGCGTTGGTGTGGGGGTCCTCCTGTTGCCTCATTGAGAAATGTTACCGAAACTTTGGCACCTGGGGTCCCGCCCCACCCAACGCTAATTCCGGCATTGCAGGTAGTTCCGGCATAGCCTCAACGACCGTAGCGTAGACCAGCTGCTTATAGTTCCTAGGGCAGTGCACTCCGGTTTGCACGTGGTCCTTCCGGACGCTCTTGCAGACGTTCAGGGCGAACTCCGCCCTGGGGAATCCCCCGGCGGTCCTGATCACCGCCCCTCCCCGTTGCCACCCCGGGGCTGAAGGTCTCCCGTGGACCTCCGTGGTGAGAAACCCCTGCAGCTCCCGGCTGGAATGGATGATGCCCCGGTACAGGACCGGAACTGTCAGGACCTGCAGTTCCTCTGCCAGCCGCTCCGCTTTGGAGAAGGCGTCGAATGTGTCGGAATCACGCATGCTGGCGAAGACCCACAGGGGTTCCCACTCGCCCATCTCGCCGCACTCGATGGAGTGGACCCCGTAGAGGTGCTCTCCGTAGACCAGCAAGTGCTCCCGTCCCTCGCCGGTCAGCTTCCAGGCGTGGTGCCCTCTGACCATCGCCAGCCTCGAATGGCTCTGGCCGGCCCGCCCGACGTCGACCGAGTGTACACCTCGCCCTGGTGGAGCAACACGTTGGCCCGTCCAGCCTCTCGGTGATGACGACCTCGGTTCCGATGAACCTGTCCGGGTCCGGAGCGATGCGGTGGTCGATTCCCACTGACCGCGACCCCGGCCAGTAGGGGTTCTGCGGTAGTTGGGGGGAGCGTCACTCATCCACTTCGGAAGACCCAGGCAGGATTGCCATTGGTCCCGTCTCATCAGCTTGTTGGGGTATTCTGGTGTATAATGAAACATCACACACGAATCCCATTACCTGAATAACTATTCACATACAGGTTTTCAGAAAATCGGTTGATAGGACTTGCTGACATGCCGGGGTGGGACTTCATTACCAACCACGGCGGTGTGCTGGTGGCCGTGTTCCGGCAACCGAGGATCACCGCCAGAGAGATTTCGCGGCAACTGGGGATTACCGAAAGGACCGTGCTCAAAATCGTCTCCGACTTGGACGAAGCGGGGTATATAACCAGGTCCCGACAAGGGCGAACCAATACCTATACGGTGAACCAAGACCGTCCCCTCCATGGACCGATATTGAAGGATATAGACGTAGGGGATTTGCTGAATATCCTCAAGGCAGGTTCCATGGAGATTGGAACAGAAAGCTAATTTCGCGACGTTCGGAAAATTTCGGGAATTTCACATAAGGATGGTAGTCAATGAATGTAATGTTCTGGAAAGCCTCAAAGCCCCGGGTGGTGACGCAGGCAATCAACCGGCACTTGACCTCCCAGTTTGGTCTGGGGTCTGAATTACTGGCTAAATTCTGGATGTTGGAAAAGAACGGGAAATTCTCCGATCGAAAGGTGAGGATGGTCAGGGTATACGATCCTGAACTTGTCTCCACCGGTGAGGCATCCACACTGAAATACGACGACCTCAAGGGGTCCGGAAACGAGAAGGCTCTTCGATTTGAAGGGCGCTTCGAAAAGGACGGGACGCTCTTTTTGTCTGACCGGCGGCCAGAGGCGGTCAGCCCAGTCGCCGACTCCCGTTAGAGGGCGCCGCTGCCCGGATTGCCGGGGCCGCTCTGGTGGGCCGACGGCTCCGGACCGCGTTGGTACCCATCAGTACGGCTGACTGTTGTCGCTGTTCAGGGAAAATGGCCATTCGAGTGGTCAGTAACCGCCGGCACCGACGCAACCCGGGAACACCCCCACACGCAGGACAGGCCACAACCGCGAACCATCCACTAACAAGGCCTGGCCTGGACGCTCGTCAGGGCCGAACCAAGCCCTGCCGGCGGGCAGAAAAATCAAAGAGTGATGAAATGACTGAGATGCAGATCTACCTGAACCTGAGACATTACTGGGAGACGGTGCCCATGGAGGAAATCAAGCAGTCATTTCAGGATTGGTTCGACAGGGGAGCCTCGGAGGACTACGAGACGAGGATCGGTCACGGCCTCATGGACCTAGCCGACTTCACCGGCAGCGCGGGGAACGTGGCAGAATCGGACGAGAACGTATTTCTGAGCGCATCCCTGTACCGGCTCCGCAGCAGCGGCAATGCCCCCAACGTGCTGGTGCGCGACAGGGAAGACCCATTCTGTGAGATTATCGCGAAATTCCCCAGGGGCATAGGGGAAGGGGATACATGCGAGCGCCTGCAGCTCAATCGCCGTTGAGAACAAGATTCCCTGGCATCGTCCAACCAGGCGCCCACCACCGGAGGAAAATCACGCCCCGGGCGTTTAGCTTTCGGTTTCAAGCGAGGGGGTAAAACTCTCGCACAATCCCCAAGACAACGCTTCACTCAGGCATTCACCTAAGCCCGAATTCACCGAAGGACGGCTGTCAAGGGCGGCGGCAAGATGTACGTCTACTGCAACCGCCATGCCTAGGAGAGATGGCCGGACTGCCGGGGCAGCAACGCACGGCAGTACCCACCACTGGTGGACCGGCGTTGGTGGAGTCTCCCGTCACCAGGAAATTGGCTCGTGGACTTTGACCGCCTCATCAAACTGCCAAAAATCAGCCCCACCCGCTGTGGCAGCATGGCCACTCGCCCTGTCCCTCACGGGCTGATTCCTACACCCACAGGGCCAGTGTGTTGATGACGGTCTTCGCGGCCACTGTCTGCTCCTTCTGGCGCCTGTGTGTGCCCTTTGTCTGCGCTGGTCTGTGTTTCAGTCGCTGGAGGCTTGTCCGAGGCTCCCGCCTCACTCACGCTCTTGGGCTGGAGAACCCCGCCGCTGCAGCGTGTCCGCCGCCGCCCTGCTCCCGGGCTATGTCGGCTACGTCCGACCGGCCCCCGGAGCGCAGGCTGTACCTGGTGATTTCGTTGCCGTCCTGGTCGACGCTGTGGTGGAACACCGCCACGAACGGCGCTTGGGGATGTAGTTCCAGGAGCCGCTCGGCGGTCTCCGACGCGAGTTCGTCCGCCTCCACCGCCGGGACGGTGTAATCCCCTACCTGCACCTCGCAGGCGCTCTCCAGCAACTCTTCTATTCTCCGGTTGTTCCGGTCGACCACGAGCTGCCCCTGCGTCCTGAGTTCATCGATCTCGAGCTTGGACCAGACCTCGAAGTCCATGGGCGCGGCCTCAATGGCCGCGTTCACGGCACGGGAGTCTGGCAGTTCCCAACGCCACAGGTCCCGGTCCTGAACGTAGGCCAATAGCTCCGGCATCCTCTCGAAAGGTTTGAAGTAGCTCCAGGCGATGGCCGCGCCCGACCGATTCATGTCGAAGTAGCAGCCCGGCAGCTGGCCTTGGAGTTCCTCCATGGCGCTCTTGTGGTGGTCGAGCAGGGTGATGCGGCCACCGTGGCGGTGGTGGAGTTCGGTCACGGTCTCCAGGTTGTAGGAGAAATCCAGTATGTAGACCACTCCCTCCGGGTCCATCTCCGTGGGCTTCTGGCCGTACCTGCTGGGTATGTAATGAACCGGGCTGCCGTTACCGGTTGTGTATCCCAGCGCTTGGAACGCTGCCCAGGCGGCCCCGAACCCGTCCGGGCACTGGTCGTGGTAGATGACGTACACGGGTCTTATAATTTCTCTCACTCCTGCTCCTATTGAATCTGGTCCTCTTTCCTGGCGAATCGGGCCAATATCACCTTGGCCAGCCTGACCATGTCCGGGGCGCTGCCCTTGATAGCCGACGCTTACTGCAGCTCGTGCGCCGCGGAACATCGTGGCCTAGTCATAGAATGGATGTGAGGATGCGTTATGAAAGACCAGGAAAATAACTCCGACCGCTTCAGGTGGCAAGCGAATCTCAATCTGAGCGACTTTGGCATGGCCTATAAACCTCCCAAGATCGACCTGAATTTCAAGTTTGACGGAAGGATTCCCATCAGCAACTCGGCTGGGAATCCTTCTCCAGAAATCACTGGGGAGGTGTCCCAGTTAATGGCTGCACAAGACGTTGAGACCAGCGTTATGAAAGACCAGGACAACAACTCCAAACGGTCCAGGTGGCAAGCAAACCTCAATCTGAGCGACCTTGGCATGGCCGACAAGCCCCCCAAGGGTGACCTGAACCTCGAGTTTGAAGGAAGCCTCCCCAGCAGGCCAGCCCAGAATAGTTCGCCGGAACTCACCGAGGCGATCTCCCGAGTAAGGACTGCGCAAGAGGGTGAGACTGCGGAACGTGAGCGAGAACGCGAGCTCCGCAGGACCTTGAACCCAAGATCTTCGGGCACATCACCGCGCCGAGGAAAAGCAGGCCGCAAAGATAGACCTGGGCGAGGAGGCCACGAGTTTCCTCAACTCTGAAGCTCGTATCGGAACCTCATTCGGGCTACTCCAGTCCTGGTCATATAGGAAGAATGCCATGGCGACAAATTAGGAAGGGAAGTTGACCATTTCCCCCGCAACCTTCCGGGCCACGCTCAGTATTCGCCGACGAGGTTGGTGGAACAAGACGCTGGGTTGGCTGAAAGAAAGATTGTGGGCGATTGCGCTCTTAGCGACGTCGACGGGCGCGCTAGTGGACCGGATACAGCCCCTTCTGTCCACTCGATTACGACCTGTAACATAAGGGGCCTTGTACGAGGTTGAGCTATGATCCCCATCACCTACAGCTACGCCCGGGTCAGCAAGACTGACGATGCCACGCGGAACCCTGAAACGCAGCTCCACGTGCTCCAAGAGTTCGGGATCCGCGAGGAGCACATCTTCACCGGCGGGATGACTGGCAGCTCCCTGTCCCGCCCCGGCTGGAATGAGCTGATGACCCAGTGCAGCCCAACGACACCGTTTTTACCGTTTAGCGCACCTTCAAGTTACCCGGAACCAGAGGCATCAACGGCCGCCGAAGAGACTGACGGAAAACGACCTGCGCGCGTCAACACTGCCTGGTAGCAGCCCCCTTTCATCAGTGCGGCTTCCCGCAGTGGGGACACGGCCAACGGACTGTCCTACACCACTGGACGACGCCCTTGGTGGTGATTTCCTGCCGACAGTGCAAGCAGGGAGGGATGGTAGCGCATGAACCGCCCCACTGCCGGACCAGGCCTTCCAGGAGCACCGGGTAGCCCCGGGTGTTCTCACCGGCGCGTAGGACGGCCTGGGCCACGGTGCCGATGTCGTCGTCCACGGCGATGAGCAGCGTCAGCTTCGTTCCCCGGTCCTCCAGCCAGGGGTGCTGGCTGCCGTCGTTTGCACCAGCATCCCCTCCTGGTGCAAGCGCCTGCGACGCAACAGGTGCTGCTGGGATCGTCGTCGCCGGGAAGCTTGGGGGGGTGTGTATCATGAATCCCATGATGAGCGACCTGGAACAGCTGCGTGGCGAGGTCGAAAGGCTGGTCTACAGCTCGGAGGAGTCTGGATTCACCATCTGCCGCCTTGTGGTTCCGGGCAGAGGCGACCTGGTGACCGTCGCCGGAACCATGCCGGGAATTCAGCCGGGAGAGCGGTTGCACCTGCGGGGCAGGTGGATAAATCATCCCATCCATGGCTATCAGTTCCGGGCTGACAGCTACAGCTCCCAGCTGCCCGCCAGCGCCAATGCCGTGCGCCGCTACCTGGCCTCAAGCCTGGTGAAGGGCATCGGCCCGGTGCTTGCCGGAAGGCTGGTGGACTGCTTCGGCGACGAGACCCTGCGAGTGATCGATGAGCAGCCGGAGCGTCTGGCCGAGGCGCCGGGAGTCGGGCCCCGCCGGCTGGAGAGCATCAAGCGGGCCTGGGTGGAGCAGCAGGAGATACGGGGCGTGATGCTGTTCCTGCAGGGACACGGGGTCAGCGCCGCCTACTCCACGCGCATCTACAAGACATACGGCCAGGACGCAGTGAAGGTCGTTCAGGAGAACCCCTACCGGCTGGCCCAGGACGTGCGGGGGATTGGTTTCATCACCGCCGACAAGATCGCCCGGGAGATGGGGATAGACGAGCATTCGCCCCACCGGGCCCAGGCCGCACTGGAGCACCTGCTGCTGGAGCGGGCCGACGAGGGCCACGTCTTCACCCCCAATGCTGAGCTGGTCCAAGAGTGTCGAAGCCGCTTCGACCTCCCCGAGGAGCTGCTGACGGCGGCGGTAGGAAGTCTGCGGAAGGCGGGACGGATCGTGCTGGATGGAGAGGCCGTCTTCCTTCGGGGCCTCTACCTTGCTGAGCGAGCCGTGGCCGACTGCATCAGGGTCCTGGTGGCCAGCAATAGGCAGCGGCGCGAGTTCGACGCTCCGGCCGCCGTGGAGTGGGCCAGCCGCCGGGTGGGAGTGGAGCTGACCGGGGAGCAGAGGCAGGCGGTCCACGAAGCCGTGTCGCAAAAGGTCTTCGTTCTGACGGGCGGGCCTGGGACCGGCAAGACAACCATACTGCGCGCCGTGATATCGATCCTCGAAGCTCTTGGCCAGCGGGTGGCCCTGGCGGCTCCCACCGGGAGGGCGGCCAAGCGTCTCGGCGAGGCCGCTGGCCGGGAAGCCCAGACGCTGCACCGCCTGCTGGAGTTCAAGCCCGGGGACGGCCGGTTCGGACGAGACGCCGAGCGGCCCCTGGGCGCCGATGCCGTGGTGGTCGACGAGACCTCAATGCTGGACATCGTGCTGTGCCATCACCTGCTGCAGGCCGTGCCACGCCACGCCTCGGTGCTATTCGTCGGAGATGCGAACCAACTGCCCTCCGTCGGGCCCGGCAAGTTCCTTGGGGATGTTCTTCAGTCCGGAGTTGTACCCTTCCTCCGTCTGGAGCGGATCTTCCGTCAAGGGGACCGGAGCGGCATCGTCGAGGCGGCCCACCGGGTCAACCAGGGCCGCCTGCCCTCTCTTGGCTCCAGCGGCTCCCGGGGGGACTTCTACTTCGTCGAAGCCGGAGAACCGGAGGCGGCAGCCAATGCCGTCGTCCGCATCTGCGCGGAACGGATCCCGGCGCGGTTCGGATTGCGCCCCATGAGGGACGTTCAGGTGCTGTGTCCCATGAACCGGGGGGAAGTCGGTGTCCATCGACTCAACGACAGGCTCCGGGAGGCCCTCAACCCGGTGGGAACCGAGGTAACACGCTTCGGACGAACTTTCCGGGTGGGCGACCGTGTGCTCCAGACGGTCAACAACTACGACAAGGATGTGTTCAACGGCGATCTGGGCTGGGTTACCGTGGTGGACCACGACGCCGGCCGGATCACGGTGAGCTTCGAGGAAACCGGCGTGGACTACGATTTCTCGGAACTCGACGAACTGCAGCCCTCCTTCGCAATGACCGTACACCGGGCCCAGGGGAGCGAGTTTCCCGCGGTGGTGATTCCGCTTCTGACGCAACATTACCCGATGCTGCAGCGCAACCTGCTGTACACCGCGATCACCAGGGGGAGGAGGCTGGTCGTGGTTGTCGGAAGCCGGCGGGCGTTGGCCATGGCGGTGCGCAACGACCGTCCCGGGGAGCGCAACTCGATGCTCGGGGTCCGGCTTTCGGGGACGGAGACAGGAAGCAGGACGGCGTTTCCTGAAGGTGGCTCCGAGCGACTCGGCCTCTTATAGGCCACTGAAAGCCTGGGCCGGCGATGCCACCCTGGACATTTCCCGGTGCGGAAGTTGCGCTCCCTGGCGCGCCACACGAGACGGGTGTAGCCGGAGGCCCGCCAGGCGGCCCAGGTTCATCCGGCGGAGCAGATGCGGGACTTCCGTGTGCCGCACACAGTGCACACAGCGCGCAGGGCGGGACGTCCGTTCTTCAGGGTCACCTGTTCAACATCCCGTGAGCCTGTCTTGGCCCGGCACTTCAGGCAGTAGATTTCGACAGATTCGGGGGGCGTGGCCATAATCGAAGGCTCCTGTTCCGGAGGCTGCCAGCATTATAGCCAAAGGAAACCCTCCCGCCGGATGCGGCTACAGGACCGGCCAGACCGGCCGGTCATTGCACTCTGAAATTGCCTGAATTCTCCCGGGAGCTACGGGCCGGCGTGGATGGACTAGATAACCCTGTCTCCCCGCCCTGGCGTGGACCGGCTGTCCGGCTCACCCGCCGCCCCGGGCAGCGGAGTCAACATCACGCGCCAACGGGGAGTTTCCTTGGACGCCTCGACCAGGAGTTCCCCCAGAGGGACATCGACGTCGATATCGTCGAATTCGAAGTTGAAGGCGGCCTTCACGTGGGCGGGGCAGACGAGGCCCGCCGTGGCGTTGTTCTCGCGTCCCTCCCGCCTCAGTTCCTCGCGCTCGGCAAGGGTCATCCTCAGCCGGCGGTGGCAGCCGGCAATGGCGCATTTGACCGGGACTTTGCTGGGCATTTCCCCAATATTACAACAGCAGCTCAAGGAGGGGGGGTCGGGCATGTGCCAGGGCGAAGCTTCAACCTTTTTTGGTTGCGGCGAGGGGAAATCCCTGCACCCAGGTGGTCCTGGCCATAGACTCGCAAACCGGAAAGGGCCGGTGAAGGCTGAAAATGCGGTTCGCAAAACCGGTCTTCTGACTGGCGGACGTAAACCGGGCGACACAACGGGCCCTGTCTGCCAACGGTTGAAGAGCAAGGGCTGCAACGTGACTTGCGAAGGGCAATTACCCCCCCGTCCGCTGGACTGTGGCCTGGGCCTTCTCCCCCACGGCGTCGTCGATTTGCCCGCTTCAGCGCCTCCAAGCAACGTCGGCTGGCTCAGCTGAAACCAGCAACGAGGCCTGCAAGCGGCTGGTGGTGGGTCACTTCCCCTCCGGCGGCGGCGGGGAGTCAACGCCCGCTGCGACCTCATCCAGCAGTCCGTTCCGCACGGCCCAGATCACGAGTTCCTGTTTCGAAGGGGCTCCCACCTTGTCCTGAATGCGGTAGACGGCGTTCCTGACGCTCACGGTCTTGTTGCCCCTGGCCTCGGCGATCTGGGCGTATGACCTGCCGCTGGCAAACAGCGTCAGGATCTCCCTCTCTCCTGCGGTCATCCTTTCCAGGGCCCGGTTGGCGGTGATGCCCCGCTGGCCGCGGATCAGCGCGAAGACCCGCCTGATGGACTTGTCCGGTATGCGCAGACGGCCCTGGGCCACCTCCCGGATCGCCTCCGCCAGCTCCTCCGGCCCCGAGTGCTTCTGCAGGTAGCCCGTCGCGCCGGCGGCGACGGCATCCACGACCGCATCCTCTGTGGTCGAGGCCGTCAGCATCAGCACCCGCGTCTCCGGCAGCAGTTCCATGATCTCCCGGCAGGCGTCCACGCCGTCCTTGTTCGGCATCATCACGTCCATGACGATTACCTCGGGCTCAAGGCTCTGTGCCATGGTCACCGCCTCGACCCCGTCTCCGGCCAGTCCGACGACCTCGAAGTCCCCCTCATCCTGCAGGGCGTCCCGCAGGCCGTTCCTCATGATGGGATGGTCATCCGCCAGCATCACCCTGATTTGTTTCGTCAGCGACATCCCGGTCTCCTCTCAACAGCTATCTGTGGGGTGTCTCGCAGGTCACGGTCGTTCCCCTGCTGTCTCCGCCGCTCTCCACGATGAGCCTGCCGCCCAGCCGCTCGGCGTCCGCCCGCATGCCCCTGAATCCCCGGCCGCGTTCGGCGTAGTCCTCGGGCAGGCCGATCCCGTCGTCCGAGACGGACAGCCGGATGCCGTCGGCCCCGAAGTCCAGCCTGACCTCGACCCGGCCGGCCCGGGCGTGGAGGAAGGCGTTGGTGAGCGCGTTGTGGGCGATGGAGAAGAGGCGGGCCCGGGTCTCCACGGCAAGCGGAGGCTCGGTCCCGGACTGCAGCATCTCGGCGGGGATCGACGAGACCTGCGAAAAAGTCTCGGTGTGCGACCAGAGGACCCGGCCCAGCTCCCTCCCCTCGAAGAGATGCCCCTCGTCGATGGGACGCCGCAACTCCCAGGTGGCCGCCTTCGACAGCGATGCGGTCGCGGCCAGCGTGGCGGTGAGCTCCTCGTTCGAGCCCCCGGCCTGCCTGATGGCCCGGTGTATGCCCAGGCTGATCATGTAAGCGGTCTGCGCGACCGTGTCGTGAATGGTCTGGGAGAGCTCGATGCGCTCCCGCTGCAGCTCCCTCTCCCGCTCCGCGGACTCCAGCCGCCTGACCCGTTCGAACCGGGCGATGAGGCTGACGGATGCGACGACCCCATACATGGCCATCACCCTGGCGAGCAGGGCCTTCTCCTGACCGGCATCGAAGTCGAGACCGGGGCCCACCATCAGGCTGACGACGGCATAGATGGCCCCGGCCATCGTCGCCCAGGCGAGGCTGAGCCACAGGTACGGGAAGACGACCGCGAACAGCGCCAGGGCGGGATAGTAGGCCACGTAGCTGAAGAGATGGAAGTCGCCGCCGATGATGACGGCGGCGGTGATCAGCGCGATATCCACGGCGCTGAGGAAGAGGAGCCAGCGCCACGTCACCGCCCGGTCCCTGCGGAGCCGGTAGTGGAGGAACCCGTTGAACGCCGGCAGCGGCAGGCTCAGGAACAGGTACTCCTTGTCGGTGGCGAACCAGAGCTCCGGCCGATAGGCCAATTCGACCACGGCGACGAGCATCAAAAGCCAGCGCGCCCAGACCGAGACCCTCGCGGCGTACAGCATCACGTCCGGGTCGGCACGGACGGCCCGGAGGGCCCGCCTGCGCAGTTCGGCGCCGGGCATGGCCGGACCTCCAGCCCCCCGGCGCAACCCGCGTTGCGATGCTGCGGGGATGGGACGCGCTCCGCCGGGACCGTCCTCAGACATTGACATCGATGGACCTCTCTCACTTGATGGCGTGAGGCCGTCGCATCCGGCGTCCCAAACGTACCGCGCCGGCGCGACGTTGTCGAGATTGCAATGTACCCAACCACGTATGGGCGTTGGCACTCACAGTGAGCATCACATACGCCCTATACAAAAGCACTGATATGGCCATGGAAACGCACGCTGAGAAAAGGTGTGTATGAGTTGCTGAATGTAGTCAAAGTTGACTCCAGTTTCCTGCCAAAACGTTGCGTACAAAACTCTGCAGAAGAAAGTTGCATATGGCCCTAGTTTCGGCCTGTAAGCCTCTGTAACCTGATTCGGCTTAGTCGGCTTCCAAGACGCAGGCTGGCCAGCCTGCTTTATGCCAAGGCTCCAGTACCAGTGCCATCCAGTACCAGTGCCATCCAGTAGGAGTAATTGCGTTCAGGCGTTGGAAAGGCGAACTAGCCGGGGGTCTGGCGGGGCGGCCCGGGCGGCCCCGTCTGCAGGCATCGCTTGTTTCAGGCCGGAGCGTTCAACAGTTCTACCCCCAGGATATTTATTTGCATGAGTGCATGAGCCGGCTCATATCATCCATAACCTTGAGCGAGCCACGGGCTCCACATACACCACGCTGTGCGACCACGCTTTCACGGTGCCGGGAGGCTCGGTAACTGGTGCGCGCCGTTTGAACCCACCCAGTATCGTCGGCTGGGGGATCACCGTCGAACCAGACTCCAACGGCGACGTCACCATCGTGCTGCCCGCCACCAGGGACTGCGACGCGCAGGGGGCCATCTGCGCCGACGGCGACAAGAAGCTGTCCAGCCCGCCTGGATCACACCGTCAGCGGGCCGGGCGGATAGGCCGAGCCCCGCGAGCACAACGACATCGCATACGCGGTTGCGGGAGGGAGGGGCAAGCACTCCTGCCTGGACCCGTATCTCGCCAGGCGCTGGAGGGTAGGCAGATGCCTTGGAGTTACTCGGGCATAGTCCGGGAGGAGGACGGCACCTGGGTGGCAGTCAGGGAAGTCAACGCAGACAACCAGGCTGAAGCCTGGCGGGGAATAGAGGACTTCTGCCACCGCCTGTCCGAGGTTACCGGACGGAAGTTGGAAATGGACCCAGGGACCTTCGCTGCACCGGGAAGGCGGCGGGATCCGGCTATGCCTACACCTTTTTTCTGACGGGCGGCTGAAGGCGATCATATTGTCGTATACAAATTATAAAGAGGCATATCATGGCGACTATGGATCACGGCCTGCTCATGTGGGTGTGCCAATTGCCGTGCCAGAAGACCAGTTGAAGGCCCAGGTGGGCGACATTCTTAGGGACGCCGGCAGCTTGACCGACCTGAGCGTAGCGTGGCGAACGGAGGTCCACCCTGATGACATTGACGGACGTGCCGATTTGGGTGCAACCGTCAACGGACTGTTAACCGGGCACGTAGGACTCAAACTCCCCGGGCTGGGTGAACGACCGGAGCACTTTACGAGGCACAATCGTTCGCAGCGGGAGCAGTTCAGGGCGCTGCCCAACCTTATCTGCGCGGACGGCGGGGAGTGGAGCCTGTACAGGTCCGGGGAGTTGAAGCCTGGGGCAAGGATTGCCGCGGATGTCAGTCAAGGTGGCGCGAGGGCGGTGGACCCCGGGCCCCTCGATACTATTCGTGAGCTCCTTCGCGACTTTCTGTACTGGGACCCCATCGTCCCTGGAACGGCGGAAGGGCTGGCAGGGTTCCTCGCTCCCTTGGCCCGCGTGCTAAGGGATGATGTGAGGGCTGCGCTGGCTGGAGAGGCCAGTCCACTTCGGGCGCTGGCAGGTGAGCGGACCGGGCTGCTCTTCCCAGAAGAAGATGACGCTCAGATTGCCGACGCCGACGCCCAGACGGTGGCCCACGCGCTCTTGCTGGCAAGATTCGAGGAGGCGGAGAGTTTGAGGCCCGCAATAGCTGTGGATGCGCTTCAGCGGGAGCACGGCTTGTTCGCCGAGGGGCTGCAACTGCTGGAGGCCCCAGCTGTTCGAGAGGAGTTGCGGATGCCCATCGAACTGCTCGAACGCGCCATCTTGGCTGAGGACTCGGCGAAGCTGGGCCAATCGCCAGACCCCTGGTGGTACTTCTACGAGCAGTTCCTGAGCGCGTACGATCCAAAGCTCAGGAAAGACTGCGGCGTGTACTACACGCCTGTGGAGGCGGTCCGCGCCCAGGTGACACTGGCCGGAGAACTGCTTCGAACACGTTTCGGGAAACCCCTCGTCTTTGCCGATGATGACGTCGTGGTCCTGGACCCCGCTGTGGGAACCGGCACCCATCCCTTGGCCGTTCTGGACCACGCTTCGGGCGCTGTGCTGCAGCGGGTTGGTCCGGGAGCAGTCGCAGGGAAGCTGAGAGATCTGGCCGAGCGCCTTTATGCCTTCGAGGTGCTGGTAGGTCCCTATTCGGTAGCGCATCTGCGCCTGTCCCGGAGCTTGAGAAACGCCGGCGTAACTGACAAGATTCCCAGGGTTTACCTGAGTGACACCATGGAGTCTCCCAATCACCCCCCGCAGTTCGCGGGCAGCCTGCTGCAGGCGCAACTCACGGAGGAACGGAAACTAGCACAGGACGTGAAGAAAGACGTGTGGGTCTTCGTGTGCCCAGGGAGTCCTCCCTATGATCGAGAGGAGAGGGACCCAACGAGGCTACCGGAAAGCGAGAGGGTGGCTGGGTGCGACACGGAGACGAAGAACAGGAGGGCAGCGACAATCGCATCAACCTGCACGCCAGGGCGGCTCCCGCCCGGCGCGCCGGGCGGGAGGCGCTGGGGCCGGAGCTGCTTGCCGACCCGGAGTACCGTCTGAACCGGCTGACCACCGTTCAGCTCCCTGACGGCATCGACGATGCAACCGTCAGGTCTACGCTGCTGAACGACTACGGGATCGAGATAGGTGGAGGTTTGGGCGAGTTTCGCATCAAAGCGTGGCGCATCGGCCTGATGGGAGACTCGGCCCGGGACCGAAACGCGCTGGCCCTTCTGTCGGCGCTGGAACAGATGCCTAACGACAGCGGTTACGAGGTTCGCCTACGGTTTGAGCCTTTCAGCATCCCGACGGGCCCGCGCTACCTTCAGCGTCTGATGTCCGCTCTCCCCGTGTGTAGAAAGTGCTAGAAGGCATTGGAGGACTTCTCGGAGGTTTCGGCTTGTTCTTCGTCGGGATGTGGTTCCTCTCGGAGAACCTCAAGGCCCTGACCACCCGTCGACTGCGCAGGCTTGTTTCTGACTGGGTCCCCAACCGCTACGCAGCCTGGGGCTGGGGGGTGCTCTCCGGTAGTATCCTTCAGAATCTGTCTGCCCTGACATTCATCACCATCACCATGTTTCGGGCCAACCTCCTCTCCACCGAGCGGGCATTCGCCTTCATTATTGGCGGTAACGTGGGAGTCGGACTCTTGGTGCTCCTGGTATCGCTGGATATTCAACTGGCGGCCCTCTACGCACTGGGGGTAGCCAGCGTGTTGATGCTGAGCGAAAGAGCCATCAAGTTCCGGAACATCGGCGCCTCGCTTTTTGGAGCCGCATTGATGTTTGTCGGCCTCGGTCTGGTCAAACAGTCCGCTCTGTCATTCACTGGTCACCCGCTTTTCGATGAATTTCTGGGGCTGATGGATGGCTCCTTGTGGTTTTCTTTCCTCGTGGCCGCTGCGCTGTCCTTCATGGTCCAATCATCCGTGGCGGTGATGGTGCTCGCCGTTGGCATGGCTTCTGTCGGTGTCCTGACTGATGACCAAGCGATCATGTCCATCTACGGTTCGTATCTCGGAACAAACGCTACCCTTCTCATACTATCGCTTAGACTGAGCGGGGTGTCGCGCCGCATCGCCATGGTCCAAGTTTTCTACAATCTATTGCAAATCGCAGTATTTGTTCCGCTACTTTACGTCGAGATATGGGCGAGCGTACCACTGATAAAGACTCTCATCCTGTCCGTGCCTCTGGACCAGCCATTGGCAGCCCTGTGCTTGACAAGTGATGTCCTCGTCGCAGCACCCGTCATCTTCTTTGTGCCCCGGATAGCGCATCTGTTTTCCCTGCTTTGGCCTGCAACCACTGCGGAAGTGATGTCGCGGGTTGCCTACGTTCACGCCCGGAACTATGGGGACGTTACTGCAGCGCTGGAGCTTATCTCTCTGGAGCAGGGGCGCGTACTTTCCGCCTTCTCGTCCTACTTGGATGCCGTGCGTCAGGGAGCCGCAATTGAACCCCTGAGAAATTCCGTCAGACCGATGATCCGGGAGATGGACGAGTTTCTCACCGAAGCGAGACTGCGGCATCCCAGCCATGAGATGGAGGCGGTCAGCTCTATGCTTGCCCAGCAGAGGCTGATTGTCTGGCTGGAGGAGCAGTTTGCCGCATTGTGCGCTGAATTGAACGAACTCCCCGACGAGGGGGCTCCCGGTCGGCTGCGGGACGCTATGGTCGACGGAATTGATGCCGTGGTTTTGATCATAATAGATGGGCTGACCAGTCAGGACCAGGAGGACTGGCAAACGGCCATGCAACTGACCGGAGACAGGTCTGAGCTACTTCGCCGTATCAGGGACGACTACATCACCACAAACGCTCCCGTAAGCGATTCCATACAGGCAGGAATCCTCGATGTGACCAATACGGCAGGGGAGATATTTTTCCTGTTCTCTCGACTGACACAAGAGATGGGTGCATCCCGCCGTCTCACCGCCGCTGCGCCCCCTTCTCCGCCATAATCAATGCCGTTGAAGGCATGCAACGCAAAAGCTCGTATTCCTGGAGCATCACGGTCGCAGTTGGGCGATGTCGGTGTGCCGACGGACGGCTGCAGTGTTTGTGAGTTCCCGTCAGGTCTGGAACAGACCCTGAACGCTGGCAGCCTCTCCGAAGATATCCCAGCAGGCTGGCAGGCATCAGTTGGCGACAACCATTCTCGCCGGTTGCAGCCGCTGGCGCCCGAATAACCTCTCGGATATCACGCCGTTTACAAACCCGGCCGATTTCCTGATGCTTTCGGCAGCCCCGTTTGCCCATGTTGCGACGGGCACATCAGCTCCATACCGGAACAGCTTGAACAGGTTGCGCCCGGTGCAAATGAGCAACTACTTCCGGTTCACCTTATCCAAGTCCCGCAGCAGGAACTGCCGGAAACCGCGGGCTTCTATAATCTGGCCTAATGCCATCTCCATGCGCAACGCGTAGCGCTGCCGGCCCCGTTTCGTCTGCAACTTCCGCCTCATCCGGTCCCCGTCCGACAGGTTGGTGGGTATCCGGCCCCGGGGCGCAGATGGCCCCCCCCGTGGCGGGTCTGTTCCGGGGCCACGGGGGGGTCCGTCCCCAAGGCATAGAGGCCGTCAACTGCCTGCGCCGGGTAGCAGCCTGCGTCGGCGGAAACTTCCTTTGGGACCTCGCCGGTGTTACTCACGGTCTCCTCAATCATGCTCTCGGCCTGACCCTTGTCCGAGGGCTGGTTGGTAGCACGGGCCGCCACGATGACCTGGTGGGCGCTGTCCACCACCGCCTGGGGCTGGCATGATGCGGGACTCGGCGTCGGTGAAATTGAACTGGGCCCTGTCCTCTGGCACTCCCGGATGTTCCCTGCCTGCGGCCGCCGCCTGCTCTGCCGCTTCCCCGGCCCTCACGAAACGCCAGTTCTGCAGGCAACTCATCCCCGCTCTCATCCTGACCGTACCGGCGGTCTTCCTCGTCATCCGCCTCCTGGGCCCGCCGCAGCAACCCGGCCACCTTCGCCGCCAACCGGGCTTCCTTCTCTTTCATACGCTTATAACTCATCGCCTTGTGCTTGATGCGTTGCCCCTGACCTTGGTCCCGTCCAGAGACACGTGGGCCAGCTTCACCAACCCCCTTCTGCACCGGGGCCGGCGCCCACTCTGACATCGAAGGGTCCCCGGCGTAGGCTCCCCGTTCCGTGTCCCTTCAGGTTCGCCTGTTCATCGGTGGGGATCTCGGCCAGGAAAACAGCGCCTTCCGGCCTCCTCCGGCTCAACGTCGCGGTGGCCGTTGCCCACATAGATGCAAAAACGCCGGCACAGACGGTGGCCCCGGAAGAATATGCGCTCGACCCGGTCATCACGCATGTAAGTACAAATGGCTCTAATCCGGGACTCGCCCATCACGCAGACAGTTCCGGAGCGCCCGGCTGCAAGCTGTGCGATCTCCCCAATCCCACCCAGGTCGAGCACCGCATCCCGTGGCCGGGCGGCCCGCATTTCACCATCTTCATCGCCCCGAACTGCGCGGACCAGACGCTCGCGGCCGGCAGCGCGTACCGGATAGTCCTGGCAGCAAATGGTTACCAGCCAACCTCCACCACTCCCGATGAACAGGGGGCTGGTGGTTCCGGCTGGCCGATCGGCGATGTGGCGTCCACCAGGACCACCGGCTCGTGTAGCAACCTCTCCAGCGGCGACACGACCGTGACCTGGATCTGGTCATCAGAGCGATGAGGACCGCGAGCGTCCCAGGCTACGCGGCAATGTCGGCGAGGTTTGGACTGTCAAGCTTCGGCGCGAACTCTGCCCGGGTCCCGTCCCAACGGAGCGAATACGCTCCGTCGAATCGGTCCCATGACAATGATGAAGCCGGACCTCTCTCGCCTGTAACGCGAGGCCGAAGCATCCGCCGTCCCAAACGTACTGCGCTGGCGAGACGTTGTCGAGGGCGCAACGTACTCAGTGGCGTGGGGATTGGTACTCACAGTGAGCATCACATACGCCCTATGCAAAAGTACCGACATTGCCGGGGAGACGCACGCTGATAAAAGGCGTGTATGAGATGTCTAATGTAGGCAACTTCGACTCCAGTTTCTTGCCAAAACGTTGCATACAAACTCTGCAGAAGAAAGTTGCATATGGCCCTAGTTTCGGCCTGCAAGCCCCTGTAGTCTGGATTCGGCTCAGTGGGCTTCAGAGACGTTGGCTGGCTCTGCAGGCCACCTAGCAGTTCGATGCCAAGACTTCGGGGCCAGTTCCATCCAGTAGGGCCAATTGCGTTTAGGAGTAGTTGCGTTCAGGCGTTGGAAAGGCGAACTACCCGGATCTGGCTCAGCGGGCCAAACGGCCCCGGCTGCCGGAATCGTTCGTTTTGCGCCCGAGCGCCCGACGGTTCTACCCCTCCCCGGATTTTCATGGGCGCCTGCCCGGAACCGTCCCGTCGATGGACGAAGCACGCCCGTGCAGGCCTGTTGGCACGACCTGCCTTCCCTGAGGCCATGAACCGAGGAGGGTCCCTGTCATGAATCACCTGTCTCCATCAGCCGTCACCCGGAGGCGTTGGGTTTTCCTGTCTGCCATGCTGGTGGCCGCCGCGACCTTCGGCGCCCTCTACGGCGGGGCCGTCCAGGCCCAGGAGACCAATGGGGCCATAACCGGTCTGAGGCTGAGCGGCGACACGCCGGGAACCCTGGCGGTGTCCTGGGACACGGCCAGCCCAGCACCCACCGACCACCGGGTCAACTGGGCGAAGTCCGGCGAGAGCTATCCGTCATGGACATCCGAGGCCGGCAACCGCTATCCGGACGGAGTCGCTGCGGGTGTGGGTGGAGAACTATCAGGGGTGATTGTTCGGCTCCGGCTGGCAGCGCGACGGGTCCTATAACTGTGCAGAGGGCCCGCCTGCTGTGATGCCGCGCTTCAGCGAGGACCCCAAGGAAAACTTCAGCTACGCGACCAATCAGCTTGAGATAATTTTCTCCCCCGGGACCTCAAAGACCAGGAGGTACCCAACCATGAAATCATTGCGGTCCTTTGACATCATCCGGCGCCGTCGCACCTCTGTCCGGAGCTCACACCTCCGAAATTCCTGCTCCCGAAGAACGATGTTCCTGCCGGCCCTCATTTTGACCGCCATTGTTTGCGCCTGGGCGATCACGCAGGCGCAGGCGCAGGGGGAGGGACGAATGACGGGACTAACGGTCAGCAGCGATGCTCCGGGCACGGTGACCATCCGCTGGGACGCAGTAGATCCCAAGCCTAAAGACTACCGAGTTGACTGGGCAAGGACCCTCGAATATTACAAGGGCTGGGATACTGATCTCTACAATGTTGATTTCTACCACTTGTACCCGGACGGGAATAGCACCTCGCTCACCATCTCGTATATGGAGGTTGGCATCGAGCACAAAATGCGAATGCGGTCCCGTCACCAGGGCTGGAGCGGCCCTTGGGCCGAGATCAAGTCGATCACGCCGAGAGCGCAATCCGCAACCGACGGCGTGATCTCAGGAATGAGTCTGACACGCAACGATAGCGACCTCACCATTGCGTGGGATCCGCCGCCCCAGCCGTCCCTGCAACCACCAACAGACTACCAGATCAGTTGGACCGAGGACGGCGGCGACTATGACACCACCCGCAATGCCTACCAAACCGGCACTTTTCATGACGTGGGGGGCCTCACTTCAGGCACTCAGTACAAGGTCAGAGTCCGCCCTCGCTACACCGATGGGCACCATTCCAGATATCCATGGTACGGGCCCTGGGTCCAGGCCAGGACCACCACGAGCGGATTTGAGGATCTCGGACGGGTGACAGTAACCGGCCTTGGTACAGTAAGCTTGTCATACGGCGATCCTTGGGCGGGAGTAACGCTCATCGCCGGGCTGGATGATCCCAACGGGATTGGAGAGCCTACCTGGGAGTGGGAGCGCTCCCGAAACGGTGCCGATGATTGGGTAACCGCAGCGGGTACGGTAATCCATGGCGGTAACGGCACGACATCCTACCTTCCCACGGCGAACGACGTGGGTTATCACCTACGGGCTACTGCTTCCTACGGCAACTTTCATGGTGAACACACCGCCAATGCGGTCACCACGGCTGCGGTGGTCGCCAAGCCCGACTGTGACTCTCCCACACCAGTCTCGCACGCAGATTTCTCATGGGACCACTCCCCCAAGGATGTCTGGTCAGACGGCCGTACCCTCTGGGTTGCGTTGGAGAACGCGGGGAATCCGGTGCGACCATTTGGTCTCTGCACGGGCGCCCGCTTGCCCGGAGACCGGTACGTCGATGGGGCACTGAATTCCATGTGGGGCCAAGGACCGACGATGTGGGTGAGCTACGGTGTTCAGGGTGACCTGAGTTTGATGAAAGCGTACAGTATGCACCCCAAGGGTTGGATATACGACGACTCCAGGGTGTACCGGCTCGAGGCGTGCTCCAATGGTTTCTACGGCCTCTGGTCCAATGGCTCCATCCTCTGGGCTGCCGGCGTTTCGGGACGAGGAGTCCAGCCGGTCTTCGCATTCGATTGGGCCAATAGACCCGCTAAGGGCCCTAGGATAGTTCACTCATCCAATTACGAATTCACGACCAGTGATTGGGGCAATGAAGCCAACCCTTATGAAAGCCCGCAGGGGCTCGCAACAGATGCCAGTCACATGTGGCTGGCACAACACAGTTACCCGTTGGGGGAACCGCAACCCAATCCTCAAATACTCAAGGCTCTCCGCATACCTTCGTCGCCCGGGCCGCTGGTGAGGGATTCCGCCAGAGACATCAACATGGGTTCCGAACTTGGCATTGTTGGCGGACTGTGGACGGACGGCGAGTGGATTTGGGTGGCGTCCCGGGATTTTTTTGACAGGACCAAGAACAAAGTGTCCGTGTTTGAGATACCCCAGGTCTCGTCAATGCAAGCCGAGTCCAGTAGCCCGGCAACGGGCGCCCCGACCATCGGTGGCGTGCCGACGGTCGGTCAGACGCTGGAGGCGGATACCATAGGCATCGAGGACGAGGACGGTCTGACGGGCGCGGTCTTCGCCTACCAGTGGGTCCGCCACGACCGGGAGACCAGAACCGACGCGGATATCGAGGGAGCGGCAAGCTCCACCTACACCGTGACCGACGCAGACGAGGGAAAGACCATCAAGGTGCGGGGCACCTTCACTGACGACGCGGGCAACGACGAATCGTTGACCAGCGCGCCCACGGCAACGGTGGCGGCGTCCAACACCCCGGCGACCGGTGAGCCCACCATCACTGGCACGGCGCAGGTGGGGGAGACGCTCACGGCGGATACCACGGGCATATCGGACTCCGACGGCCTGAACAACGCCATCTTTACCTACCGGTGGCTGGCCGACGACGCGGACATCACTGACGCGACCGGCTCGACCTACGCCCTGGTTGCCGCAGACGAGGGAAGGACCATCAAGGTGCGGGGCACCTTCACTGACGACGCGGGCAACGACGAATCGTTGACCAGCGCGCCCACGGCAACGGTGGCGGCGTCCAACACCCCGGCGACCGGTGAGCCCACCATCACTGGCACGGCGCAGGTGGGGGAGACGCTCACGGCGGATACCACGGGCATATCGGACTCCGACGGCCTGATCAACGCGACCTTCACATACCAGTGGATAGCAAACGATGGGACCGAAGACACGGATATCCAGGACGCGACCGGTTCTACCTACACTGTTGGCGCCGATGACGAAGACAAGACCATCAAGGTGCGGGTGAGCTTCACCGACGACGGGGGGACCCAGGAGAGGCGTACGAGCGACGTTACCGTAGCAGTGGCTGCTGCGCCCTCGCCCACCCCGCTGACGGCCGCCATCCACGACAAGCCGGAGTCGCACGACGGGCAGGACGCATTCAAATTCGAACTGCGGTTCAGTGAGGAGCTCGGGACGGGCTTCAGCTACCAGACGCTGCGGGACCATGCGTTCACCGTGAAGGGAGGCACGGTGGCCGGGGCCCGGCGGCTGGACAGCGACAGCGACACCCCCAACATCCGGTGGGAGATCAGCGTCAGCTCGGACTCCAGCGCGGACGTCACCGTCGAGCTGCCCGCCACCGAGGACTGCGACGCGCAGGGGGCCATCTGCACTGCTGACGGGACGATGCTGTCCATCCCGCTGAAATTCACCGTCAAGGGGCCTCCGCTGACGGCAAGTTTCGAGAGCGTCCCGACGTCCCACAACGGCAGCGACAACTTCAAATTCAGGATCACCTTCAGCGAGGAGCTTGAGGCAAACTTCAGCTACAAGACGCTGCGGGACCATGCGTTCACGGTGGAGGGAGGCACGGTGGCCGGGGCACGGCGGCTGGTCAGCGGCAGCAACATCCGCTGGGAGGTCAGCGTCCGCCCGGGCTCAAACGGCGACGTGACGATCACCCTGCCCGCCACCACGGACTGCGACGCGCAGGGGGCCATCTGCGCCGACGGCGACAAGAAGCTGTCCAACCGCTTGGAGCGCACCGTCAGCGGGCCTGGCCAGTAGGGGGCAACAGGTAGAAGCAGGCTGGCATGGAGGGCGGGGCAAGAACTCCTATGCTGCTGCTGGCCTGCCGCGGCTCCGAAACAGACCGGGAAGGACTCGTCGCCCTCTATAACACCACCGGCGAACGCCACCGGCGGCCCGAATTGAAAAAGCAACAATAACTGGCTGAGCGACGTGCCGATTAGCGAGTGGGAAGGCGTCATCGCTGACGACAACGGCCGCGTCACCATACTGGACCTTGGCGCGAACCAGTTGAGGGGGGAGATACCGCCGGAATTGGCAACCTCGCCAACCTGACAGTACTGCTCCTCAGCAGGAACCAGTTGAGGGGAGAGATGCCGCCGGAGTTGGGCAACCTCCCCAGCCTGCTAGTATTACAACGACACATTGCCGAAGAAGATGACTGATGCTTCTTGTACAGCTACGAATCAGCGATCTCGGGAAGACCGCAGCGGCGCTGTTCCAGATTCAATTTCCTCACAGGAATCACCTCGCCAGTTAATCCGTCGTTGTAATACTAGAAAGGCGGCTGAAAACTCGCCGACGCTATGAGCGTCATTCTTCTTCGCTCGACTTTACGCAAAATCCAGGAAAAGTAAAGGATGACATCACCTTTGTGCGTAGCCACTGGTGGTTGGTGTCGGAGGGTTTTTCACTATCGACCGCCAACTCCGATGTACAGAAACTCCCCGCCACTCTGTACCATCGTATTGCAGATTCCCTCGCTTATGCCGCTTAAAATGCGTAAAGTCCAGCTTACAAGGTTCCATACCAGGAGCCTGGGCGCCCTCTCGACGCGCATTTCAGCGCCAGCTCGACAGTGTCTCGGTCTTCGACGGAGAGGCCCTGACAACAATCAGAGCAAGCTACTTTTGGACGGCTGTTGAAATCTTCTCGCCAAAGGCCTCGACGAGTGCATTCCGAAAAGACGTTTTTCGCTGAACAACGACACTTTTTACACCCCTTCGGGAAGCGTCTCGGGATTTCCGCGCCCGATGCAAATTAAACGCCCGCTACCCCGAATATAAGGCCATACAGGTGGAGTGACATGAGAAAGCTCGTTGTCTCGCTGGCCATAGCTGTCCTTGTATCAAGCGTGCCGGCGGTCCTGGGCGGATGCGGATCGTCTGGGCCGACGGACCAGCCCGCTGCAGCGCCCGCCACATCGCCTATCCTGAAGCTCACCACCACGGCCGAGCCCACCGCAGTGCCCACGGAGACCTCATCGCCACTCCCGAAGTCCACCGCCGCCGAATCCACTCCTCCGGTGGGTGACTCCGTGTCAACGCCGACTCCCGCGTCGTCTGACGGCGACGGGATTGAATTCGCGTCCGTCGATTCTTCCGGAACGTCCAAGAAGCAGGAACCCATAACGGGTGTTGATACGGATTCTCCCCAGAAGGGCGGCCCCGGCGCCACCGGCCCTGTCGAGGGTGAAACCTACACCTGGCAGGACGGTGACAGGACCATGACAGTAAAGCTTCAGGCAGACCTGGTAGTCGAGAAAGGCTCCGGCGGACTGCCTCTTGACGTCGTTTCGGCCAACGAGGATGGAACCAACGTTGTCAGGAGTGCGGATGGACAATCGAAGAGTGAAACCCTGCCCGTATTTCGCTCGGAGTCCAGCGCGCTGATGACCCTCCCTGGCGGTGTTCTGCTGGTGCTCGACCCTGGATGGAGCCAGGCGGAAACGAACGCCTTTTTCTCCAACAACGGGATCAAGATGGACCGCGTGTCGGAGTTGGACTACGTCGCCAACGGCTTCTTCGTTGAAACTGAACCAGGGTTCCCCTCGCTGGACCTTGCCAACGCCCTGGCTGTGCAGGACGGGGTGGAAATTTCCAGCCCCAACTGGGGAAGAGAAGCCAAACCGAAGTGATTGTTGCCTGTGAGAACTCTGGGTCGTTGTGCCCCACTGTTCCCGTGAACACCAACGTCTCTTCAGAGCCATCTGTGCCATGACAAGAATGCTCAGGCCCACCAGACTACTGATGGCGGCGGGATTTGCCCTGCTCTGCCTGGTGCTGGCACTGGGCTACGCCAGCGCGCAGTCTGTGCCCGCCGCACCAACCATCGACTCTGTAACCTCTGGCGATACCATACTCACCCTTGCCTGGGCCGCTCCGGCCGGCGAGACCGGAATCACGGCCTACGACGTGCGTCATATCGAGACCAGCGCGGATGAGACGGTGGACTCCAACTGGACTGTGGAGGAGGACGCCTGGAAAGAGGGCAGTGGCAGTCTGGCCTACGCCATTAGCGGCCTGACCAACGGCACGGAGTATGACGTGCAGGTGCGCGCGGTTGACGAAGACGATGTCGCCGGCGCCTGGTCGGCCACAACCAGCGCAACCCCCGCGGACCACGGCGACACTCGCGCCGCAGCCACGAGCGTGACCGCGGGCGCCAGGGTGTGGGGAGCCATTGACCCCGCTGACGATGAAGACTACTTCAGTTTCAGCGTGTCAAGGACTGCCGATTATTGGATATATACCCTGGGCGACCTGGATACAGTGGGTGAGCTGCTGGACAGCGACGGCATGTCCATCGAGAGCAGTGATAGAGGCGCCGTGCTGCCCAACCCGGAAAATTTCTTCCTGTGGCGCAGACTCCAGTCTGGGACGTACTACATCAAGGTCACCGGCTACGGATCTACTGACGAACCCTATATCCTCAGGGTCAGGGAGATCCCGGATACCACGTCCAGGAGCAACGCTGCCACTCTGAATCTCAACGGCTCTGCGAGCGGCACAATTGACCCGGAAAACGATCGGGACTACTTCAAGTTGGAACTATCCCAAGCTACGGAGGTAGCCATTCGCGCATCCGGGTTCCCGGATACGGTTGGTGAGCTGCAAAGGAGCAACGGCACGGTGATAGCATCCAACGACGACGGCTATCTTCCCGGCGGCTGGACGAACTTTCTCATCCGGGAGAACCTCGCCGCCGGGGTGTACTACGTCAAGGTGAGCTCTTTCGCATATAGTTCCGATGGGCCTTACACAGTATTTGCTACGGCCATCACCGAGCCTGGCAGCGTCGTCGCCGACGCTCAGCCGCTGACCCTCGGCGGTACGGCGGGTGGAAATATAGACCCGGCCGGCGACGAGGACTACTTCAGCCTGACCCTTGACGAGCCAACTTACGTGATCATCGGTGGAGCGAGTGGCGTCACCAACATCAGTGGCGCTCTGACCGATGAAAACGACCTCGCGGCCCCTGTAAATTCGGTTCACTTTGACGACACATTCTACTTTCAGGGTAAATTAGACGCGGGCACATACCACTTGAAGGTGGCAGGCAAGGATGCCACAGACACAGGCCGTTACACCGTCAGGGCAGTCGTTGAGGGCAGCTACACCTATTTCGCAAACCGCTGCTCCAGCATTCCCAGGAGTGCAGGCATAAGCGACCCGCTCTACGGCTGCCAGTGGCACCTGAACAACGACAACCAGTTTCGCAACAGCGCCGGTCAGGATATCAGGGTCGAGGAGGTGTGGCCCACATACACAGGCTCCGGCATCAACGTGGCGGTGGTGGACGATGGAATGCACTACCAACACGAGGACCTCACGGGCAACGTCCTTTCCTCCTTCAATCACAACTATGACCCCGACCTGACTGATATATACCATCCATTCGAAGACCACGGCACCGCCGTGGCCGGCCTCATAGCGGCGAAGGACAACAGCCTCGGTATGCGAGGCGTAGCCCCCGGGGCCAAGATATACGGATACAATTTTCTGGTGGAAGATACCGACGCCAACGAAGCAGACGCCATGTCGCGCAACGCGGCGACCACGGCCATTTCCAACAACAGCTGGGGCCCTGGAGACTCCGGCCATCCGGAGCCTGCTACTGAACTTTGGGAAGTGGCGGTCAAATACGGCGTCACAACCGGATACGGCGGGAAGGGCGTTTTCTACGCCTGGGCTGCCGGCAACGGAGGTGACTTCGACTACTCCACTCTGGACGAGTATTCGAATTTCTATGCCGTGACTGCCGTCTGCGCGGTTGGGCACGACGACATAAGAAGCAGCTACTCGGAAGCAGGCGCAAATCTGTGGGTGTGCGGGCCGTCCAGCAGCGGTAGGGTGGGCCAGCCCAGGATAGCCACCACCGACAACGGACACCGGTATAGGGGCAGTTTTGGCGGCACCAGCGCCGCCACTCCCATAGTCTCCGGCGTGGTAGCACTGATTCGAGAAGCAAACAGCGCGTTGACCTGGCGTGACGTCAAGCTCATCCTGGCGGCCTCCGCCCGCAAGAACGACCCGGACAACACCGGCTGGGTGGAAGGAGCTTTCAAATACGGGTCCACCACGGACCGCTACAACTTCAACCACGAATACGGCTTCGGCATGGTGGACGCCAAGGCGGCCGTGGACCTGGCTCCGGGCTGGACCAACGTCGGCGACTTTAGGGAAATCACCTCTGAGTCAAGCGTCATCAACCTGCCAATCCCCGACCTGTCGTCGTCCGGTACGCCTACCACCGTAACCACCAGCCTGACCATCGACCCGTTTGTGGAGTTCGTCGAGTTTGTGGAGGTCAACGCCCACTTCAGCCATCCTGCCTTCCGGGATCTGACCGTTGAGCTGGTCTCGCCCTCAGGGGCCGTTTCAACGCTGTCCACTTCCGCCCCTAGATTCGGGTCGTTGACCACTGAGTTCCGCTTTGGTTCGGCCCGCCATCTGGGCGAGGACGCGGCCGGTGAGTGGACGCTGAGGATTAAAGACCTTCAAAGAAATGATAGAGGAGCTCTCAAGTCGTGGGGTCTCACCATTTACGGTCATGGCTTGATTCCCGGTGCGCCTGAAATCGACGTTGTGACTCCGGGTGGAGGCACGCTCGAAATTGACTGGAAAGCGCCGACCGAAACTGGGGAGACGGCCATCACCTCCTACGACCTGCGATACATCAGAGACAATGCTACGGACAAGAGCGATGACAACTGGTCTGTGGTGACGGGCGTGGGGACGCCGAGCAACCGGAACCACACCATCACCGGACTGACAGGCGGAGTGAAGTACGAATTTCAACTGCGGGCCCACAACGATTCCGGACACGGCCCCTGGTCCCAAGCGGAAGCCGAGGAACCCACCACGGTCGCGCCGTCGGCACCATCCATTTTAAGCATCACTCGCGGCGATAGGACCCTGGCTGTCGTCTGGACTGCCCCCGCTGACACGGGTGGCGGGGTCATCACAGCCTACGACGTGCGCTACATCGAGACCAGCGAAGACGAGACTATGGAATCCAACTGGACGGTGCGGGACAACGCCTGGAGAAGCGGCGACCTTCGATATGTCATCTCCAATCTCACAAACACGACGGAGTACGATATACAGGTGCGGGCCGTCAACTCCGCGGGGGATGGAGCATGGTCCGGCACGGAGACCGGTACACCGCTGCCGGACGATATACCCATAACCCTGCAGTGGGAAGAGACTTCTTTTGAGGTGGCGGAGGACGCGGGGAGCGTGGTCCTGAGAGCAGTCTTCACAACCACACTGGACTCGCCGCCGGAGGCTGACTTCACCTTTGACGTCATCCTAACCACCACCGATAGCGGCACGACCCAAGGCGACGACTACACGACTCCGGCCTCGTCCGCGACCTTTGTCGCGGGCGACTTCAGCCAGACCGACGTGAACGGCCAGCAGCGATACCGAGCAACCAGGGATTTCACCGTAGCCATCATAGACGACACAGCGGATGAATCGGACGAGGCCTTCAGGGTAAGGCTGGCCTACGCGACTCCCGGCCTCTCGCATCTCCAGGGAGGACCTTCTACGGCAGTCGTCACAATCAAGGACAACGAACACGTTCCAGTTACTCTCAGCTGGGAACAGCCGGACGTAACGGTTCGTGAGAACGCCGGCAGCGCCACACTTCGTGCCTACGCCGTCACCACTGAGGACAAGCGACCTGAGGACGGGTTCTCCTTCGACGCCTCCATCCGTACGTCTGACGGCAGCGCGACCCAGCCCGGCGACTATACGCAGGTGGACGATACCGTCACTTTCAGCCGGAACGACTTCAGCCGGGTAACCGTCAACGGCGAACGCCGCTATCGCGCCGTAAAGCAGGTACAGGTGCCCATTCAGGATGACACATCCGACGAAGACGAGGAGGACTTCACGGTAACCATTGAGTACGCAAATCCCGGTCCGCCTCACCTGCAGGGCGGACCAGCCGTTATGAGCGTAAAGATCACCGACAACGATTTCGTACCCGTCACCATCAGCTGGGACCAATCGTTCGTGAGCGTCGACGAGCATGCGAGAACGGTCACCCTGCAGGCCCGGGCCACCACCACGTCGGACAGAATTCCGGAGAGCGGTTTCAACGTCGCCCTGTCCGCGACTACGGCCGACGGCACCGCCACCCAAGGCTCGGACTATCGGAGACTGACCAGCAGCTTCAGCTTCGGCCAGGGCGACTTCACGCGCACAGACGTGGGGGGCCAGTTCCGCTTCCAGGCAACCCGGGACATCAGCGTCTCCATCATCGATGACACCGTCGACGAGCCGGACGAGAACTTCACGGTAATCCTGAACTACTCCAACCCAAGCCTCCCGCATTTACAGGGAGGTCCCGACACGGCGACGGTGACCATCACCGACGTCAATGCACCGCCGACCATCACCACGACTAGTTCGTCCGCGACCGGATTGAGGCAACCGGAGAACAGGACGTCGCGCCTGTACACCTACCGGGCGGCGGACCCGGAGGGAAGCAGTATTACCTGGTCGGCGGGAGGTACAGACGGTAGATTCTTCACCATCGATGAGCGGGGACAGTTCTCGTTCAGTGAGACCAGTCCGCCGGACTTCGAGATCCCTGGGGACTCAGGCGGGGACAACGTATACAACGTGTTGGTGCAGGCGCAGGACGACCAGTTCAACACCGCCACACTTTCCGTGACGGTTACCGTCACCGACGTGAATGAGGGGCCGGCGGTATCCGGCAGGAACAGCTACACGGTCGAGGAGAACCAGGAACTGTCGGGAGCGGGCTTCCTCGCAACAGATCCGGAGGGGGACAGCGTAACCCGCTGGAGCCTGTCGGGGACCGACGGCGGGGACTTCCTCATCAGCGAGACCGGGGTGCTGACCTTCCGGAATACACCGGACTATGAACGGCCTGCGGACTCGAACCGGGACAACGAATATCTGGTGATGGTGCGGGCCTACGACAACCGGAATGCCTACGGTTCCCTGGACATCATCATCACGGTAACGCCCGTGGACGAGGCGCCTACCATCACCACCACGAGCTCGTCCGCGACCGGGTTGAGGCAACCTGAAAACCGGACGTCGCGCCTGTACACCTACCGGGCCACGGACCCGGAGGGAAGCAGTATTACCTGGTCGGTGGGAGGGCCAGACGGAAATGAATTCAGGATCAGCGAGACGGGCGCGCTGACGTTCGGGAGTTCTCCCGACTATGAGAGTCCGGCCGGGGCCAACGGTAATGAGTACTTGGTGACGGTGAGGGCGCAGGACGATGGACTTAACACCGCCACGCTGGACGTAACCGTGACAGTCACACCGGTCAACGAACCGCCGACGGTGAGCGGACTGGACACCCGCACGATTGACGAGAATGACGAGAACTTCAGTGGGTCCTACTCGGCCAGCGACCCGGAAGGTGCCAGCACCACCTTCACCTGGAGCCTGTCGGGCACCGACGGCGGGGACTTCAGCATCAGCGAGACCGGGGTGCTGACTTTCAGGAATACACCGGACTACGAAAGTCCCGCCGACTCCAACCGCAACAACGAATACCTGGTTGCGGTGCGGGCCTCGGACGGGCAGTACACGGGGATGCTGAATGTTGCGGTGACGGTGCGGGATGTGAACGAGGCACCGGAGTTCACTTCCCGCAGCAAGAGCAGAACCTCCTTTACCTACCCGGAGAACAGCACTCACGCGTTGTACACATACCAGGCCGCGGACCCGGAGGGCAGGACAATTACCTGGTCAGTGTCGGGCACGGACGGGGGAGATTTCGATATCAGCGTAACTGGAGTGTTGACCTTTGCCGATGTTCCGGACTTTGAGAATCCGGCGGATGCCAGCGGGGACAATGAATACCTGGTCACGGTCCAGGCCCGGGACGACGGGTTCAATTTTGACAGGCTGGAGGTGACGGTTAACGTAGCAAACTCCACCGGTACCGAGGAGCCGACCATCACCACCACCAGCAGGCCTGCCTTGACCTACCAGGAAAACGGCGCGCGCACGGTCTATACCTACAGCGCCAACGACCCGCAGCGGGGAATCATCACTTGGTCTGTGACCGGCACGGACGCCCACGCCTTCACCATCACCAGCGATAGCCGCGGCCGCGGTGTGCTGACCTTCACCAGTCCACCCGACTTTGAGAACCCGACAGATTCAAACGGGGACAACCTGTACGAAATAGCGGTGGTGGCGACCGATGAACAGGGATTGACCGACAACTTTGATGTCACAGTTACGGTCACCAACCACGCTGAGAGCGTGGAGCCCACCATCAGCACCAGGAGACCGCCCACCACCTACCGGGAGAACGGTACCTCAACGGTCTATAACTTCCGCGCCTCCGACCCGCAGCGAGGCCCCATTGCCTGGTCGCACACGGGGACGGACGCCAGCGCCTTTGCGCTCAGCGACAGCGGCGAACTGTCCTTCGTAAGCCCGCCGGACTTTGAGAGCCCCTCGGATTCGGACGGGCAGAATGACTACGAACTGACGGTGGTGGCCATCGACGAAGACGGCCACTCCGACAGTCTGGCCTTCACCATAACCGTTACGGACGTGAACGAGGGACCGGAGATTACCCGGGTTGGCAGTGCCCCGGGCAGCGTGGCGGAAAACCACGGCCAGACCCAGGTGCTGGGCAGGTACATGGCCATTGACCCGGAAGACACCAGCGCCGAGATCACCCGATGGGATACCTCGGGCCGGGACGGCGGGGACTTCGTCATGAACGAACAGGGTGAGTTGCGATTCCGCTACTCGCCGGACTACGAACGCCCTGCCGACTCGAACCGGGACAACGTGTACGAGGTGACGGTGCGGGCGTATGACGGGAGGTACTACGGCACCTTTGAAGAGACGATTACGGTAACGCCGGTGAACGAGGCGCCCACCATCACCACGACGAGCTCGTCCGCCACCGGGTTGAGGCAACCGGAGAACCGGACCTCCCGCCTGTACACCTACCGGGCCACGGACCCGGAGGGAAGCAGCATTGCCTGGTCGGTGGGAGGTGCGGACGGTAGATTCTTCACCATCGATCAGCGGGGGGAGTTCTCGTTCAGTGAGAACAGTCCGCCGGACTTCGAGTTTCCTGGGGACTTGGGCGGCGACAACATCTATAACGTGACGGTTCAGGCCAGTGATGGCACGCATACCGGATCCGTGGCTGTCATGGTCAACGTTACCGACGTGAACGAGGGGCCGACAGTGTCGGGCAGCGAGACTCTCTCATCCACGGAGAACCGGAGCACGGAGCAGGTGCTGGCCAGTTACACGGGCAGCGACCCGGAGAGTCCCGGCACCCCCATAAACCGGTGGAGCACCTCGGGGACGGACGGCGGCGACTTTACCATCAACGAGAATGGCGAATTAAAGTTCCGGAACACACCGGACTACGAGCGGCCGGCGGACTCGAACCGGGACAACATATACACCCTCTCGGTGCGGGCTTACGACGGCCGGTACTACGGATACCTTGAAGTCGCGGTGACGGTGGATGATCTGGACGAGATTTCAGGTCCTTCCGCTCTTGACCGGCCGGAAAACTTCGAGGGTCTTCTGGCGACCTATTCGGCCGCTGGCCAGGGAGACTTGGCCGTGGTGCCGACCTGGCGGCTGACGGGAACCGACGGCGGGGACTTCAGCATAAGCGAACAGGGAGAGCTTACTTTCCGCGCCACACCCGACTATGAGAGACCTGCCGACTCCAACCGGGACAACGTGTATAGCCTTGCGGTACAGGTCTCGGCGGGGTAACGCCGGTGAACGAGGCGCCCACCATCACCACCACGAGCTCGTCGGTACTACGGCTCTCGTGACGTTACGGTGACGGTAACGCCGGTGAACGAGGCGCCCACCATTACCACCACGAGCTCGTCGGCCACCGGGTTGAGGCAACCGGAGAACCGGACCTCCCGCCTGTACACCTACCGGGCCACGGACCCGGAGGGAAGCGGCATTGCCTGGTCGGTGGGAGGTGCAGACGGTAGATTCTTCACCATCGATCAGCGGGGGGAGTTCTCGTTCAGTGAGAACAGTCCGCCGGACTTCGAGTTTCCTGGGGACTTGGGCGGCGACAACATCTATAACGTGACGGTTCAGGCCAGTGATGGCACGCATACCGGATCCGTGGCTGTCATGGTCAACGTTACCGACGTGAACGAGGGGCCGACAGTGTCGGGCAGCGAGACTCTCTCATCCACGGAGAACCGGAGCACGGAGCAGGTGCTGGCCAGTTACACGGGCAGCGACCCGGAGAGTCCCGGCACCCCCATAAACCGGTGGAGCACCTCGGGGACGGACGGCGGCGACTTTACCATCAACGAGAATGGCGAATTAAAGTTCCGGAACACACCGGACTACGAGCGGCCGGCGGACTCGAACCGGGACAACATATACACCCTCTCGGTGCGGGCTTACGACGGCCGGTACTACGGATACCACCAAGTCACGGTGATGGTGCGGGACATGAACGAGGCACCGACCATCACCACCACCAGCAGGACAGAGTTCTCATATGGAGAGAATGGTACGTCCACTATCCACACGTTCAGGGCCACGGACCCGGAGGGTGGCGACTTCGAGTGGGACGTGGCGGGGCCAGACGCCAGTGACTTTTCAATCAGCGAAACAGGAGTGCTGACCTTTAGCAGTTCCCCCGACTTTGAGAATCCGTTGGGAACCAATAGAAATGAGTACCAGGTAACGGTTCAGGCGAGGGACGAACAGCGCAACACGTCCAACCTGCCAGTTACCGTAACCGTAACCGACGTCAATGAGGGACCGGAGATAAGGCGGCTCGGCAATGCTCCCGCCAGAGTGCCGGAAAACCAGGACCAGATGCAGATGCTGGCTAGGTACGCGGCCACTGACCCGGAGGACACCGGCGCCCAGATTACCCTCTGGAGCACGTCGGGGACGGACGGCGGGGACTTTACCATCAACGAGAATGGCGAATTAAAGTTCAGGAACACGCCGGACTACGAGCGGCCGGCGGACTCGAACCGGGACAACATATACGAGGTGACGGTACGGGCGTCAGACGGCAGGTACTACGGGACGTTTGCAGAGACGGAAATGGTGGCGGTAACCAACGTCAACGAGGCGCCCACCATCACCACCAAGAGCAGGACCGAGTTCACCCAGCGGGAGAACGCCACCTCGGTCCTCTACACCTACCGCGCCACGGACCAGGACCGGGACGATGTAATCAGTTGGTCGGTGGAGGGAAGCGACCGGGACGACTTCGCCATTTATGACGGCATACTCACCTTCCGCCTGCTGCCGGACTATGAGATTCCGGCGGACTCAAACGGTGACAACGAGTACGAAATCACGGTGGTCGCCTCAGACTCCGGCAACCTTAGGGACACGGTGGACGCCGCCATCACCATTACCCAGGTGAACGAGGGGCCGGAGATTGCTCGGACTAATGCCAATACTGATATTACCGTCCAGGAAGCCACCGACCCAACCCTGGATCCGCAAAACCAGGTACTGGCAACCTACTCCGCGACCGACCCGGAGGGAGACGACGTAACCCGCTGGAGTCTCTCGGGCAGCGACGGCGGCGACTTTGAGATCAGTGCAACTGGGGTACTGACCTTCCGCAACCCGCCGGACTACGACCGCCCGGCCGATTCCAACCGGGACAACGAATACCTGGTGACCATCCGTGCCTACGATGCGGGCAACCGGTACGGCTCCCTGGACGTGACGGTCACGGTGACGCCCTTCAATGAGCCTCCCGTCATCAACACGGGCAGCCGGACCGAATTCACCTACAGTGAGAACAGGACGGGGTCGATATACACCTACCGGGCCACGGACCCGGAGCAGGCTGCGATTAGTTGGTCCGTGGCGGGCGTGGACGGGTCATTCTTCTCCATCGATAACCTGGGCACGCTGTCCTTCGCCGACTCTCTGGACTTCGAGGCCAGGGCGGATTTTAACCGGGACAACGTGTATGACATCACCGTGGTGGCCGAAGATGACCGGGGACTTGAGGGCGAATTGAAAGTGGCCGTTACCGTTACCGACGTAAACGAGGGGCCGGAGGTCTCGGGCAGACGGGCTTACACCGTCGTTGAAGGCCAGGAGCTGAGCGGGGCCACCTACTCTGCGACCGACCCGGAGGGGGACGACGTAACCCGCTGGAGTCTCTCCGGCAGCGACGGCGGCGACTTTGAGATCAGTGCAACCGGGGTGCTGGCCTTCCGCGACGTGCCCGACTACGACAAACCGGCCGATTCCAACCGGGACAACGAATACCTGGTGACTGTTCGAGCCCACGATGCGGGCAACCGGTATGGCTCCCTAGACGTGACGGTGACCGTTACCGACGTGAACGAGGAGGCGCCGGTGGTAACGGGCAGCGACAACCGAACGGTCAGTGAAAACACGACCTCGGCCATCTACACCTACCGGGCCACCGACGCGGACCTCGGCGACACCATCACCTGGTCAACCTCCGGCGCCGATGGGCATCTCTTCGAAATGAACGAGCAGGGAGCCCTCAGCTTCAGGGAAGCGCCGGATTATGAGAACCCCAGGGATTCGGGCCAGGACAACGTGTACGAACTGGAGGTGGTGGCCACCGACAGCCGGGGACTGACCGGCGAGCTAATGGTCACCATCACCGTCACCGAACTGAACGAGGGACCGGAGATCACTGGCACGCCCTCCTATACCATCCAGGAATTCCATCAGAGTTTGGCCAATGCCACCTACAGCGCCACCGACCCGGAGGGGGACTCCATATCAAGCTGGCGTCTCTACGGCTCCGACGGCGGCGATTTCACCATCACCGATACGAGGGAGCAAACCGGCCGGAACACGGCCGGCCTTCGCTTCAGGTACCCGCCGGATGTCGATCGGCCAGCCGACTCCAACCGGGATAACGAATACCTGGTGACCATCCGCGCCTACGACAATCGAGGCAAGTACGGTTCATACGACGTGACCGTAACCGTTACCGCCGCCAACGAGCCGCCGGTGATCACCGGCAGCGACGCCCGCACCTTCCAGGAGAACGGTACCGGGACCATCCATACCTACCGGGCCACGGACCCGGAGGGGGATGCCTTCACCTGGATAGCGCCCGGCGGAACGGACGGACATCTCTTTGATATCAGCGACAGGGGTGTCCTCACCTTCAGGAATCCGCCCGATTTTGACATCGAGGGAGATGCCGACAGGGACAATGATTACCAGGTTACGGTGCAGGCAAGGGACGACAATTTCAGCACCGGTGCCTTTGAGGTAACCGTAACCGTAACCGACGTGAATGAGGGGCCGGAGGTTTCGGGACGGGAAACCATAACGGTCCAGGAATACACCGACCCAACCCAGGACCCATCGCTGCAAACCCTGGCAACCTACTCCGCCAGGGACCCGGAGGGCTCAGACATCAGCCGCTGGTCCTTGTCCGGCAGTGACGGCGGGGACTTCTCAATCAACGAAAACGGTGAACTTACCTTCAGGTATGCGCCGGACTATGACCGTCCGGTGGACTCGAACCGGGACAATGAATACTTGGTGAGCGTCCGGGCCTACGACGTGACCAACAGGTACGGGTCCCTGGACGTGACGGTAACAGTTCGGGGCGAGAACGAGGCGGACCCGGTGGTAACGGGGAGTCAGAGCCTGAGTTTCAGGGAGAACACTGCGGTCGCAACCCGCCTGTACACCTACCGGGCCACCGACGCAGACCGTGACACGACGATCGTGTGGTCGGTCAGGGGACAGGACGGCAACAATGACGGAAACGGCTTTGTCATCAGCGATACCGGAGTGTTGACCTTCAAAGAAGTGCCGGACTATGAACTGCCGGCAGATAGTGACAGGGACAACCAGTACCTGGTGACGGTGGTTGCGACGGATGACCAGGGACGGGAGGGCACCCTGGATGTCGCCGTCAGCGTAACGGAGGTGCCTGAAGGGCCCGAAATAACGGCTCCTTCGGGACAGACGGAGTTCACCTACGACGAAAATGTGGACCGGGTGGTGGCGACCTTCACCGCGAGGGACCCGGAGGAGCCGGCCTCCGGCGTTTCACGCTGGAGCCTGGCGGGGTCGGACGCCGGGGACTTCACCATCACCGATACGAGCCAACAGACGGGCCGGAATACTGCCCAACTCACCTTCCGGGACACGCCGGACTACGACAGCCCGGCGGACTCTAACCGGGACAACGAGTACCTGGTCACCATCCGCGCCTACGACCGGGGCAATAGATACGGGTCGCTGGACGTGAAGATTGCGGTGATCGACGAAAACGAGCATGCGCCGGTGGTTACTGGAAGCCAGACCCTGAGCTTCAGAGAGAACACCACCACGGACACCCGCCTCTATACCTACCAGGCCAGGGACATGGACCGGGGGGCGATGATCACCTGGTCTCTGGAGGGAGACGACCGCGATGACTTTGACGTCGATGAAGGAGTATTGACGTTCAAGGAGGAGCCGGACTATGAGCAGCCGGCGGATTCTGGCCCCGATAATGAGTACGAAATCACGGTGGTCGCCTCCGACGGGACATATCGGGGCACCTTGGACGTCACCATCATGGTCACCGACGTCAACGAGGGGCCGGAGATAACGGGGTCGACGGCCCGCACGGTTTCGGAGAACTTCGAGGGCATAGTGGCAACTTACACCGGCGAGGACCCGGAGGATACCACGGCCGACGTAACCCGCTGGAGCGTCGCCGGCAGGGATGGTGGGGACTTTACCATCAACGAGGGTGGCGAACTCACCTTCCGCAACCCGCCTGACTTTGAGCGGCCGGCCGATTCCAACCGGGATAACGAGTATGAGGTGACCGTCCGGGCCTCCGACGGCCGGTACTACGGGACTTTGGACGTCACCGTGACCGTGGAGGCGGTAAACGAGGGGCCGGAGTTCAGGAGTGGCAGCCGGACTTCATTCACCCACCGGGAGAACGGCACTTCCGCGCTGTACACCTATCGGGCCACGGACCCGGAGGGGGACGATCTCACCTGGGAGGTTGGCGGAACTGACCGTGGCGCTTTTGAAATCAGCGAGGATGGCGGCGTACTTACTTTCAAGACCCCCCCGGACTTTGAAAACCCCGATGATTTCGACGGGGACAACGAATACCTGGTGACCGTGCTGGCCAGAGATGACCAGTCCAACACGGCCGGGTTGGAAGTGATGGTGGCGGTGACGGATCTGAACGAGGGGCCGGAGATTGAGGAAACTCCTGCCAATACCGGCATCACCGTAAGGGAAAATAGCGAAGGAGTGCTGTTTGACTACTCTGCCACAGATCCAGAGGACCCGGACGCCGAAATAACCAGATGGAGCGCCACGGGGACCGACGGTGGGGACTTCACCATCAATGGGGACGGGGAATTGAGTTTCAGGAATGTTCCGGACTTTGAGCGGCCAGCAGACTCGAACCGGGACAACGAGTACCTGGTGACGGTGAGGGCCTCCGACGGGCGGTATTACGGGACGCTGGAGGTGACGGTAAGGGTAGAGGCGGTGAACGAGCGGCCGGAGTTCAGAGGCGGCAGCACTGCCACCTTCACATACAAGGAGAATGGGACGTCCGACCTGTATACCTACCGCGCTACGGATCCGGAAGGAAACGATGTGGCGTGGGGCCTGTCGGGAACTGACCGTGGCGCTTTTGAAATCAGCGAAACAGGTGTGCTGTCCTTCATCGACCCGCCGGACTATGAGAGCCCGACCGATTCAGGGAGCAACAATGTTTACGAGGTGACGGTGGAAGCCGGGGATGGCGAAGGCAACACCGCCGAACTGGAAGTAACGGTGACGGTGACGAATTTGACCGATCGCCTTCCCGTCATCACCGGAACGGCGCAGGTGGGCCGGACGCTGAGGGCGGACACGTCGGATATCGCCGCCGACGACGGGCAGGCCAAAGTGTCGTACAGCTACCAGTGGATTCGGAACGAGGGTGAAACCGACACCGACATAGATGGAGAGACGGACCCCACCTACACGCCGTCCGGCAGCGACGTGGGTAAGACCCTGAAGGTCAGGGTCTCTTTCTCCAAGGACGCCAAAAACGCGAAAAACCAGGAGGCGCTGACCAGTGCGGCGACCGCTGCGGTGGCTGCGGCGGACAACCATCCGGCCACGGGCCTGCCCATCATCAGCGGGACGGCCCAGGTGGACCAGACCCTCACGGCGGACACGTCGGGCATCGCCGATGAGGACGGGCTGACCAACGTTTCCTACAGCTACCAGTGGATATCCGGAGGGTCGGACATAGACGGGGCCACCGGCTCCAGTCACACCCTCACCACCACCCAGCAGGGGCAGACCATCCAAGTGCGGGTGTCCTTCACTGACGACCGGAACAACGCAGAGACGCTGACCAGCGAGGCGACCGGAGCGGTGGCTGCGGCAGACAACCGTCCGGCCACGGGCCTGCCCACCATCAGTGGGACGGCCCAGGTGGGCGAGACGCTGACGGCCGACATCTCGGGCATTGCCGATGAGGACGGGCTGACCAGTGTCTCCTACAGCTACCAGTGGATTCGCAGCGACGGGAACACCGACACCGACATAGCCGGGGAGACGGCCTCCACCTATACCCTGGTTTCCGCCGACGTGGGCAAGGCCATCAAGGTCAAGGTGTCCTTCACCGACGACGCCAACAACGCGGAGACGCGGACCAGCGCGGCGACCGCTGCGGTGGCTGAGGCGCCCAACCGTACTGCCACGGGCCTGCCCACCATCAGCGGGACGGTACAGGTGGGCCAGACCCTCACGGCGGACACCTCGGGCATCGCCGACGAAGACGGGCTGACCAACGTCTCCTTCAGCTACCAGTGGATTCGGAGCGACAGGACCACCGATACCGACATAGCCGGGGAGAGGGACTCCACCTACACGCCGTCCGGCAGCGACGTGGGCAAGACCATCAAGGTCAAGGTGTCCTTCACCGACGACGCGAGTAACCTGGAAACACTGACCAGCGCGGCGACGGCAATGGTGGCTGCCAAGCCCAACACTGCGCCCACGGGCCTGCCCACCATCAGCGGGACGGCCCAGGTGGGCCAGACCCTGACGGCGGACACGACGGGAATAGCCGATGCCGACGGGCTGACCAACGTTTCCTTCAGCTACCAGTGGATTCGGAGCGACGGGAACACCGATACCGACATAGCCGGGGAGACGGACTCCACCTATACCCTGGTTTCCGCCGACGTGGGCAAGACCATCAAGGTCAAGGTGTCCTTCACCGACGACGCCAACAACGCAGAGACGCTGACCAGCGAGGCGACCGGAGCGGTGGCTGCCAAGCCCAACACTGCGCCCACGGGCTTGCCCACCATCAGCGGCACGGTGCAGGTGGGGGAGACGCTGACGGCGGACACGACGGGCATCGCAGATGCGGACGGGCTGGACAACGCCAGCTACAGCTACCAGTGGGTACGGAACGACGGGAGCGCCGACGCGGACATTCAGGACGCAACCGGCTCCACCTACACGCTGTCTGACGACGACGTTGGCAAGACCATCAAGGTGCGGGTGAGCTTCACCGACGACGCCAGTAATGGAGAGACGCTCACCAGCGCGGCGACCGCAACTGTGGCGGCAGCAGCCAACAGCCCGGCCACCGGAGCGCCCGCCATCAGCGGCACGGCGCAGGTGGAAGAGACGCTCACGGCGGACACGTCGGGCATAGCCGACGAAGACGGCTTGGACGACGCGACCTTCGCCTACCAGTGGATCAGGAACGACGGGAACGCCGACACCGACATCCAGGACGCAACCAGCTCCACCTACAGCCTGGTGTACGACGACGTCGGCAGGACCATCAAGGTAAGGGTGTCCTTCACCGACGACGCGAGCCACGAGGAGACGCTGACCAGCGCTCTGACTGAGGCCGTGACCCTTCTGGCCTGGTCCGCCACCCTGACGGCGGGCACAAGAGAAACTCACTCAGGCTACAACCTGCTCCATAGCACGGGCGCTCTCTCACAGACCGAATTCACGCTGGGCGGCGATGACTACACCGTCAAGATGGTTGTCGAGGGCGACGACGGGCTGCTGTCCTTCGGACTGGACCGGAGGCTTCGCACCAACTTCACCCTGAACGTGGGTGGAGTCCCATTCTCCTCCGAGGACGCCTCAACCACGAAGACCGGGTTCGTGCACACCTACCAGTGGGATAAGGGGACGGTCGATTGGTCGGTCGGGGACGAGGTGGAACTCAGCCTGACCGTGATGGGGACTCCGGCAACAGGCCAGCCGACCATCAACGGTACGGTGCAGGTGGGCGAGACCCTGACGGCGGACACGTCTGGCATTGCCGACGCCGACGGGCTGGACGACGCCGTGTTCAGCTACCAGTGGATTGCCGGTGGGACGGACATCCAGGACGCCACCTCTTCGACCTACACCCTGGATGCCGACGACGTTGGGAAGACCATCAAGGTGCGGATGAGCTTCACCGACAATGCAGATAACGAGGAGACTCTGACCAGCGCGGCGACGGCAACGGTGGCTGCCAAGCCCAACACTGCGCCCACGGGCCTGCCCATCATCAGCGGGAGGGTCCAGGTGGGCGAGACGCTGATGGCTTCCACCTCGGGCATCGCGGACCAGGATGGGTTGGACAATGCCACCTTCAGTTATCAGTGGCTGGCGGACGACTCGGCCATTACCGACGCAACAGGTTCGACCTACACCCTCGTTGCTGCCGACCAGGGCAAGACCATCAAGGTGCGAGTGAGCTTCACCGACAATGCAGATAACGAGGAAACTCTGACCAGCGCGGCGACGGCTGCGGTGGCAGCCCGTCCCAACAGTCTGGCCACCGGCGCGCCCACCATCAGCGGAACGGCCCAGGTGGGGGAGACACTGACGGCGGATACGAGCGGCATCGCCGACGGGGATGGGCTGGACAACGTGTCGTACAGCTATCAGTGGATTCGCAGCGACGGGAGCAACGACACCGACATAGAGGGGGAGAAAAGCTCCACCTACGCCCTTGTGCCTGCCGACCAGGGCAAGACCATCAAGGTCAAGGTGTCCTTCACCGACGACGCCAACAACGTCGAGACGCTGACCAGCGCGGCGACCGCGGCGGTGGCTGCGGCGGACAACCGTGCTCCCACGGGCTTGCCCACCATCAGCGGGACGGTACAGGTGGACCAGACGCTGACGGCGGACACGTCGGGCATCGCCGACGAGGACGGGCTGACCAACGTTCCCTACAGCTACCAGTGGATAGCCGGAGGGTCGGACATCGACGGGGCCACCGACTCCAGTCACACCCTCACCACCAGCCAGCAGGGGCAGACCATCCAGGTGCGGGTGTCCTTCACCGACGACAGGAACAATGCCGAGACGCTGACCAGCGAGGCGACCGGAGCGGTGGCTGCGGCGGTCAACCGTCCGGCCACGGGCCTGCCCACCATCGGCGGGACGGCCCAGGTGCAGGAGACGCTGACGGCCGACATCTCGGGCATTGCCGATGAGGACGGGCTGACCAGTGTCTCCTACAGCTACCAGTGGATTCGCGGCGATGGGAACACCGACACCGACATATCCGGGGAGACGGCCTCTACCTATACCCTGGTTTCCGCCGACGTGGGCAAGGCCATCAAGGTGCGGATCATCTTCACTGACGACGCGGGCAACGACGAGTCGCTGACCAGCGAGGCGACTGCAGCAGTGACGGCCTCCAACACCCTCGCCACCGGCGAGCCCACCATCACAGGCACGGCGCAGGTGGGTGAGGAGCTCACGGCGGATACCACGGACATATCCGACTCCGACGGCCTGATCAACGCCTCCTTCACATACCGGTGGCTGGCCGACGACACGGATATCACTGACGCGACCGGCTCGACCTACACCCTGGCGGCCGCAGACGAAGGCAAGGCCATCAAGGTGCGGATCACCTTCACTGACGACGCGGGCAACGACGAGTCGCTGACCAGCGAGGCGACTGCAGCAGTGGCTGCCATACCCAACAGCGTCGCGACCGGAGCGCCCGCGATCAGCGGTACGGTGCAGGTTGGACAGACGCTGACCGCATCAACATCGAACATAT
Organism: Dehalococcoidia bacterium; assembly: GCA_965216065.1. Classification (GTDB taxonomy): domain Bacteria; phylum Chloroflexota; class Dehalococcoidia; order Lucifugimonadales; family UBA3495; genus VXOI01. Next base: position 109,226 of record CBDCFB010000001.1, on the reverse strand, counting down.
CAGACAGCGACGGGCTGACCAACGCGACCTTCACCTACCAGTGGATAGCAAACGATGGGACCGAAGACACGGATATCCAGGACGCGACCGGTTCTACCTACACTGTTGGCGCCGATGACGAAGACAAGACCATCAAGGTGCGGGTGAGCTTCACCGACGACTGGGGGAACCAGGAGACCCGTACGAGCGACGTTACCGTAGCAGTGGCTGCCGCGCCCTCGCCCTCTCCTCTGACGGCCGCCATCCACGACAAGCCGGAGTCGCACAACGGGCAGGACGCATTCAAATTCGAACTGCGGTTCAGCGAGGACCCCAAGGAAGACTTCAGCTACAAGACGCTGCGGGACCATGCGTTCACGGTGACGGGCGGCACTGTGGTCGGGGCCCGGCGGCTGGACGGGGACAGTGACACCCCCAACATCCGGTGGGAGATCAGCGTCAGCCCGGACTCCAACGCGGACGTTACCGTCGAGCTGCCCGCCACCGAGGACTGCGACGCGCAGGGGGCCATCTGCACTGCTGACGGGACGATGCTGTCCATCCCGCTGAAATTCACCGTCAAGGGGCCTCCGCTGACGGCAAGTTTCGAGAGCGTCCCGACGTCCCACAACGGCAGCGACAACTTCAAATTCAGGATCTCCTTCAGCGAGGAGCTCGAGACAAACTTCAGCTACAAGACGCTGCGGGACCATGCGTTCACGGTGGAGGGAGGCACGATGGACGGGGCCCGGCGGCTGGTCAGCGGCAGCAACATCCGCTGGGAGATCAGCTTCAACCCGGACTCCAACGGGGACGTCACCATCGTGCTGCCCGCCACCACGGACTGCAACGCGCAGGGGGCCATCTGCGCCGACGGTGACAAGAAGCTGTCCAACCGCCTGGAGCGCACCGTCAGCGGGCCGGGTCAGTAGGGGGCAACAGGTAGAAGCAGGCAGGCATGGAGGGCGGGGCAAGCACTCCTACCGGGACCCGAATCTCCCCAGGGGTTTCGTTTGCTTGTAGGGACTACAGCCCTTTCCTCTAATTCCGCTCGCGTCCTCAAACCCTAAAAGCAAACGAAACCGACAAGGCCATTCGTTCCGAAATGCCCGCTCCTTGGTCACGAGGTGGCTGGAAACAGCCCTGTTTACAGCCATGGCTGTAAATCCCCACTCCCCGTAGCTGAAGGGGTGGCTGGAAAACCCGGTTACACAACCCCTGGCAGAAACCCATACTTCAGGTATTCCAGCCAGGGATGTCGGGAGATGACGCTGTACGGCTATGCCAGGGTCTCGGTCAGAGAGCCAGAGGACAAGAATCTGGACCTGCAGGTGGAGCGTCTGGTCCGCGCCGGCTGCGCCATGGGCAATATTCGAGCCGAGGATGTTCAGCGGGGCCAAGAACGACCGGGCCGGCCTCCTGGAACTTCTGGACCTGGTGGTCGAGGGAGACACCCTGGTGGTCACCCATATCGACCGGCTCTCTAGTACTACAACGACGCGTTTAAGGTGGTGGCTCCATCCTGCCTTCACGGTGGGCGGAGCGGCGTCTCTGGTGGGAGCGGCGCGCCCGCTCGTTGCGTAGCTGCGTATCCTCCAGCCACAGCAGCAACTCCTCCGGTCCGAACCGTTCCCGGGGCAGCATTTCCCGCACCACCCGGTACACCTGGGGACGGGTGATCCGGGGCATCTTTTTCCCCCCAGTCCTGCTGCAGGCCCAGCAGGAACGCTCCACCCAGCAGGCACATGGCTATGTGGTGATGCCAGCCGGACCAGCTACGGGTCTCGTATTCGTCCAGGCCCACGTCGCCCTTTTCCGTCTCGAACTCCGTTTCAATGGGCCACCTGGAACCGCCCACATAGGCCAAGGTCTCCAGGGGAGTATCCTCGGCAGCGTTGGACAGGTAGTAGCGAGGCTCGCTGCCGTCCAGGTTTCGGCGGTAGACGGCCCATGCCTCCTGGCCCGGCTTGCCCTTCCGGGTTACCCGCACCCGCTGGGCGCTGAACATATAGCTCCGCGGTCCCTGGCTTCCCTGGGCCACCGTTATCTCCCGCCAAGCCTTATCCGGCAACTCGCCACTGCGCTGCTCCATGGTACGACGCTGCCCGTCCCTGAGCCTGGGCTTGCGGGGGCGCCCGGACCCCTGAGACCCCGGACTGGTCCAAGCCAACTCCAGGGGCCAGACCGGAGTGCTGCCCGGAACGTCCAGCACGTAGCGCATCCCCAGGCCCGCCAGGGACTCCCGAAAGGACGGCGACATCCCGAAGGCGTCGTCCCCGGCAACCCATCCGGCCTTGAGGTGGCCCAACCCCAGGGCCCGCTCCAGCAGCTCCAAGGCCAACTCCGTCTTCGACCGGTAGCTCAGCCGCTCCTCGGGCACACCCGCCGCCGCACACCGGTCCTGGTCGGAGATCCAACTCTCGGGCAGATACAGCCCCTTGTCCACCAATGCCTGTCCCAGCGGGCTGACGTAGGCCAGGAACATCCCCGCCTGGCAGTTGGCCACCTTCCCCAGCCTGCCGCAGTACTGCCGGGCTACCCCCACCGACTTCCGTCCCTGCTTGGGAAAGTCGCTGCCGTCCAACACCCACACCGCCTCGGGGTGAGCCAGCCTGGGGGCCAGGTATTCCTGCAGCCGACCGATGACCGCGGCATCGTCCCACCGGGCCTCGGTCAGAAAACGCTGCATCGCCCGGGCCGAGATGCCCACCGATTCCGACAGGTTCTCGGCGTTGCGCCGCTCCCCAGCCTGCACCAGCAGCCCCTGAAGATAGTTCCGGCTGTGCTCCCGCCACTGCTTGCGGCCGAAGGAGGCCGCGAAGAAGGCGTGAAAGTCCTGAAAGTTGTCGTAAACCCGCTCGAAACTCGCCCCATCCATCACCCAAACCACCCACTATCATCTTGACAACTATCCTACCAAACAACCCGTCGTTGTAGTACTAGGGGGCTGACCTACGGGCTGCAGGTGATCGAGGGCCTGCACCATGCGGGAGTGGAGTTCCGGTCACTGGCGGAAGACTTCGACACCTCGACGCCCACCGGCAAGCTCCAGCTCTCGATGGTGCTCGCCTTCAGCGAGTGGTGGCGGAACTCGATCAGGGAGCGCTCGGTCGCCGGCCAGGCGAAGGCGCGGGCCGAGGGGCGCTTCCCTGGGCGGCGGCCCAGCCTGACCGAGCAGCAACGGGAGTACATTCGGGCAGAGCGGTCGAAGGGAGTGAGCCAGCGGGATCTGGCCAAGCGACTGGAAGTCAGTCGTTGGACCATCCAACAGGCGGACAGGTAGGGGTTGGATGGAAATTGCAGCTTCTGCACGGAGTATAGACGGTTGGCAGCCTGCCCCAGTACCACCAGCGAGGGCAGCCCCGCGGCAAAGTTCTTCAGGTGGTTCATACCAGCTCAAAAGGTTTATCAGGTGGATTCGGGCAGCGAACGCATAAAGCTAGAAATCTGACCGGAAACCCTGATTCTCCCCAAGCAGTCGTTTTTTTAACGTCGATTATCGATGAAACGGTGGGTATTGCAACGTCTTACATACACTACTGGGCCATATAAGACTGGAATACGTCTGCTTGGCGTAGCGCAAAACCCGGCCGATGGCTTTCCGGCCAGACTTCTAGGACCGGTCCAAGGCCGGCGGGAAACGGATCGGACGACCACCAGCTTTGGCCCCGGAGCAGGTTGAGCATTGCCAGAGGACGGCCGAGAGGGCGCGGGATGCGCCACATGGCCCCGGTTCATGTACTGCTCACTGGGAACGGTGCGGAAGGCGCTGGCCGCAACCTCCCAGCCGGGGGTAGGACAGTCACCTGGCCAGGCGCCGAGAAAAGACCGGACCTCCCCCGCCACATGCCTATTCGTCCCTGGAAAAATGAAACGGCGATGGTGTCGCCAGCGTGGGAAAGTATGAACGACCAGCAACTGGATAGAAATCTCCGATCAGTAGGAAGAGAAGTTTTCGTCGCGTACTTTACAGAGTTTTGCGACCGCTCGAGATCCAACGAGGACGTCGCCACACAGATTGAGGAAGAAAGGGGTTACACAGACAAGTCCTGCCGGTCCCGCACCAGTCATGCCCGCAGCATCATCGAGGCAGGGCGAGCGACGGATGCCTTGGCCATGGTTAGCTGCTCGACGAGTCCACTTGTGCCAAGCTATATCAAGAAAAAGGCCTCAGAATTGGTCCGCGAGCGGGAGTCAGGCCTGCTATGAACAAGCGACAGTTGCCGAAGACGCTATCGCCCGCCGACTGCATGTCATCCCCCCGGGACCGGTCTCGGCAACGCCGATAATGGAGCCTGTGCCAAAGCCTATGGCAACGGCAAGGACAAGACCATCTTCGCGGTCGAGACAACGTTGAAGGACGGCGAACAAGGTGCCGTGGAGAGACTCCGGCATGACAGAATTCTCAACGGCAATCCGTGGCCCACTGTGCCAAGGCCTGCGGAGGGCTGACCACACCCATGGTTCTTCGCCCGGAGAGATCTGGACTGATACAATGAAATTGCTGCTGGAAACATGGAAGGGAATCACCGGGAAACCCCGAGCGCCCCACGCCAGCTATCACTAGTACCGTTTCCATTTGAATATGCCTTATACCGGATATCCGCTTCACCTGTAGTAATTCCCGCGCAATCAGGAATCCAGAGTTAGAGGCAGCTTTCCAACATCAACAAAACTATCTGGAAACAGTACTAAACCAAAGCCAAGGTGAAATGCGCAGCGGGATGGGGTAAATTTGTGAAGGAACCTGGTTAGCTGGTGTCGGGAGTTGGGAGGGGTTGGTGATGGGTGTGAGGGAGATAGACCGGTTTCTCGAACAGTGGCAGATGGATGCTAAGGCCTTGCGTCGGCGGATGATTCTGGCGCCGACGCCCAGGGAGCGGGAGAGGTGGTACGCCATGCTGCTGCTGGCCCAGGGCTTGACGGCGGCGGCCACGGCAGAGGGGCTGGAAAGGGATCCCCACACTATTGGCCGTTGGGCGTCGGCCTTCGGCGAGGGAGGACCTGCGGCCCTGATATTCGAGCAGACCGGTGGTTCCCCCCCGCCCTTGACGAGGCGCAGCAGGAGGAATTGAAAGAGGCGGTGCAACAGCCTCCCGTTTCGTCGGGCATCGTAATGGCCAACTGGTATTGGAAGGTGGTGGGGCGGTTTGTCCTAGAGCGCTTCGGCATTGAGTTGAGCCGCAGCAGCTGCCTGAACTGGCTGCACCGTTTGGGATTTGCCTTCAAGCGGCCCAAGAAGCGTCTGCTCAAGGCTGATGATGCCAAGCGGGAGGCCTTTGTGGCGGAGTACGCCATCCTGACAGAGGTGGCCCAGCGGACCGGAGCCAGAATATTTTTCGCGGATGAGGCCCACTTCCGGGCCGATGCGGAATTGCGGGGCAAGTGGGTGCTTAAAGGCAAACCTGCGTTGGTGGATTCGACCAGCCCGCGGTATGGGGAGAAGGCCAGCTACTATTCGGCGGTGTGCCTGGAGACGGGCGAGGTGGAATGGATGGAACTGGAGGGCAACAGCAACTCCGGGACCTCGGTTGCCTTCCTGGAACAACTGAGGGGAAAACATTCAGGGCCGCTGCAAGTCATCTGGGACAACGCGCCGGCCCACCGTGGAGAGGCGGTGCGGGAATATCTGCGGACGCCCGGACTTGACCTGCGGTTGGTGAACCTGCTGGGGTACAGCCCGGACTTCAACGCCGATGAGGCGGTCTGGGGCTGGGCGAGAGAGGAGGCGACGGGCAATCTCTGCCTGGGCAGCAGGGCGGCGGTGCAGGAAAGGGTCGGCAACTTCCTGGCTGGACTGACCAGCCGGAGAGACGAGGTGAGGTGCCGCTGCCGAACGGTACTGCAGTCAAGGGCCGAAGCACTCCTGCCGAATTCCCAACACGATTCCTCACCTCAGGCGAATGCACATCCCACCTTGGCTTTGGTTTAGGTCTGGGCCAAGGACAACCGAATAAGCCTCATCAGGGACAACAACCCGCCCCGTGCCAGCGCAACTACCTTCCATCAAGCACACCTGCAGGGCCCGGCATCAGCCGGGCCTTTCTTTTGGGATACCAGACACACTGACAGGAGAAGATTGAACTGCGGCCACTGGCGCAGGTACATTCAGCAGTACGAATTTCGCAGTCCCGCCCGATGGGATGGGAAGAAAGGAACCTGATGCTGAAGTTGCCCCTATGGATATTCCCAGTGATTCTCGCGGCCCTGCTGGCCTGCGGGGATACGACCCCGACCCCAGGAGGGGCAGAGGCGACGGTCCCAATCCCCGCGGGAGATGCGACATCAGCGCCCGCACCTGAACCGACGAACACCACACAGACGGTTATGACCGAGACACCGGCGACGGCGACACTGGAGACCCCGACCGAGAGACCCACGGCCGCGCCCACGGCGACGCCGGCCAGTTCTCCGACCCCCGCACCGACTCCAACGCCCAACGGTAGGATCGCCCCTCTCCAGATGCAGGACTCCGGGGCGTTTCGGTCCGCTCTCTCTGAAACCGAACTGGCGTGTATCGGCGAGAACACGGAGCGGCAGACCAGGTACGTCGGGTGTCTCGAAGACGAGACCCTGGCAAGGGTCTTTCTCGCCGGGTTCGTACCCGGTTCAGAACCGCTCAGCCAGGAATCCTCCGACTGTGTACGGGCTGCTTTTGAGGTCATCGACCCCAGGGCGGTCATGACCGCAGGCATCGAGGGGAACCCGGGAAGGGCCATGGCCGGGAGCATGGCCGGACTGTTTGTAACGATGGCCTGTCTGAACGATGAGGAAGGGGAAACCGCCGGCCCACAGGTCGGGATGGGACCGGAGGAACGGGAGGGGATGCGGTGCCTTTTGGCCGAATTGGGCGGACCGAGACAGATGGCAGGGGCGATGAAAGCGGCGCAGGAGGGAGATTTTACGAACCTGGCCCAGGCCGGGACGGAGTGTGGGCTGGACATGGGACACCCGCCCGGGCAGGTGCCCGGCACTGCTCCACCGGCGCCCACACAGGCGACAACCGAACTCACACCGGCGTAGACGCCGGTGACAACCGGGGCAACACCGACCAGGACGCCTGCGACACCCACTCCGTCCCCGACCAGAATGCCTGCGCCGACCCCAACACCGACGAACATCCTGGTGATCACCGTCGCCGCGATTCCCGCAGGCATCCCAGACTACGACCGCTCCGACTGGCGCCACTGGGTTGACGCCGACGGGGACTGCCAAGACGCCCGGCAGGAGGTCCTGATCGCGGAGAGCCTGGTAGCAGTGACCTACGAGACAGACAGGAAATGTCGGGTAGAAACCGGACAGTGGTGGGCGCCGCTCGGGTGGGTGGGCATGGTCCCCGGAAACGAAAGAGGAATACACCAACTACCTGGGAGAAGAAAACCACCTGGTGGCGATCAGTTCCCGGCACAACCCGAGCAAGGGTGCGAGGGGCCCGGAGGAGTGGGCGCCGCCGGACAATGCCCTCTGGTGCCAGTACGCCAGGGACTGGGCGGAGATAAAGGAAAAGTGGGACCTGACCATGACCCAGCGCGAGTCGGAAATCGTGATGGACATGCTGGGGACCTGCGAGAACCCGCCTGAGTATGAGGTGGAGACAAGGGAGACCAAGGAGGCCAGGGTGGGGGTGCATAAGCCCACGGCGGAACCTGAGGGGGCAGTGTACGGGTCGTGCGAGGAGGCGGAGTCCGCGGGGGAACAGCGTGTGCAGGGTAGCCAAGGCGGAGGTCGGGGCTACCCGAAGGCGATGGTCCCGGACGCGCGAGACGAGGACGGAGACAGTATAGTGTGTGAAAGCTAGTTTCATACCTTTCGTCGCAGAAATTACCTACAACCCAAACCGCACAACCTGGAGCAGACTCATCCATGACAACGCTCACTCCCTTCCTGACAGCCTGCCCTCCCAGGCCCATCTCGCAAGCAGCCGACCAATACGCCGCCGAGCTGATCAGTGGCATAGAGAAAGAACTCTCAACACCTGAAAAAGCGACAGATTTCCTGCAGACCACCCACCTGACCTCCTCAACCCGGGACCTCCTCAGAATGGTCATGGACAGGATGGAAAACGGTGCATCCAGCACCAGTCCGTCCATCTTCCAGCTTTACAGCAGGTACGGCGGAGGAAAGACCCACGGAATGCTGGTGGTGGCCGCAGCCGCCCTTCATCCACACCTTGACTACTGGGAGGAGACCGCCCAGACAAAAGCTACCAGCGCAAGAGTGGTCGCCTTCAACGGGGAGAACTCCAACCCCACCACCGGGATGAACCTGGACGACCAGGGACTCAGGGCCAAGAGCCTGGCCGGGTACCTTCTCTTCCATCTGGGAGGAGAAGAAGCACTCCAGCAGTTCCGGGAAGGGGACGAGCGTCTGACAGACCCTGGCGCGGACGAGTTCCGGAGGCTGATCGGAAACCAACCGACGGTCATAATGATCGACGAGCTGGTCCACTACATCAACAAGGTAAGACAGCGCATCGACTCAGGCGACCAGATCAGCTTGGAGGGTGCCCTCAGCACCGTCAGCGCCCTGGCATCCGCGGTATCCAGTTGCCCGAACGCGGTGCTGATAATCACCAGCCCGGAGGATGCCCACGGCCTCCTGTCCGAACAGGGACCGGCAAGTCAGGGCGACGCCTACCAGGCGGATGCTCTGACACTCATCGACGTGCTGGACAGGATCAACTCCCAACTGGCTAGGCAGACCCAGCCTTTGGCCCCGTCAGAGGAGGCGGACCTACCCGCCATCCTTCGGGCCAGGCTCTTCTTCAGCGTCGACGAGGAAGCCCGTGAGCAGACCACCTCCGCATATGCGTCCGTCGCATCCAGGAACAGTCGCTCGAACGACATCCTGTCTGAAGAACGGTTCCGGGAATGCTACCCATTCCATCCTTCGGTACTCAGCCTCATAACGGGCCGGTTGGCTGACAACCGGAACTTCCAGCGAGTCCGGGGAACACTCCGCCTTCTCGGAAACACGGTCCTGACCCTGCGGAACGGAAATGACACCACCCCCCTGATCCATCCACACCACATTGACCCGTCCATACCGGCGGTCCGAAGTGAGATGATCAACAGGATCGGGTTCGAATCCCTGGACCCTGCGATAGATACCGACGTGGTCGGAGCGAACAGCACCTCAGCGAAGCTGAATGAGGAGATAGCGGGACAAACCGCCAAGACCGTCCTGCTCGGAACTCTGGCCTCGGACAACGTGAACGGGCTCTATGACGACCAGATTGCAGACGCCATTCTCTCCCCCGAACACCAGGATTTCGGAGTCGTAGCAACTGGAGTCCAGTCATTCCTGAGCAGGGCCATCCACGTCGACGACAACGCCGGCTCCGCTCGGAAGAGGTTCAGCCGGGAACCCAACGTCATGAAACAACTCATCGAGGTGAGAGACTCGATCAGGGCAGACACCCAGAACCTGGAAGCCCTGCTCCGGAAGGCCATCACCAGCGCCTATTCCGGCGGAAACAAGCAGAACCCGCAGGCGCAGATGAGGGTGACCGTCTTCCCGAACAGGGCGAGCAACGTCCCGGACGATGCAGAGCAGGTGCATCTGGGGATAGTCAACCCAGACTTCTTCAACTGGGCCGACTACCAAGACAGCACTATGAAGATGAGCAACAGCGATCTGATGGACCTGTACTCCCACAACATGGGAAACAACGGGACCGAGCCACGCCGGTTTCGCAACAATGCGATGTTCCTGGTCCCACAGGACAGGAACCTGGAAAGCATCAGGCAATCCATCGCCACGATGGAGGCCGCCGACAGGCTCCTCAAGGACAAGAACCAAAACATCCCGGAACATCGTAGGAAGACTCTCGAGGGCATCAGAGCTGAGGCAGAGAAGAACGCCACCACCGGCATTCAGAACAAGTGGAGCCATCTGATCTGTCCCGGGATTAGCGACAACCTCCGGTGGCCCACGTCCAGCAGCACGCTGGAACACCGGCCTCTATCTTCAACTGCTGACCCGGCCGGGAACGGACAGAAGCAGATCATAGACCAACTGGGAGACAGGATTCTCCACGGCACCGGTGCAAACATCAGCCCGAACGCCTGGGAGCAGATACAAGTCCTGAGAGGAGACGAAGGAATCACCCTCCGGGAGCTCAGGGAATACTTCGCTGCCAGGCCGGCCGAGCGGAGCGTGCTGAACCAGGAGGCCTGGCTCAACCTCGTGAAGACAGGCATCCAGAACGGGGGACTGTACGTGGAAACCCAGGCGGGGGAGGTCAACCCCACCAGCGGATACGATGCCAACTGGAAGGCGTGGGCGACCCCATACAAGCCAGATAGGACCAAGGATACTCAGAAAGAAGAAGAGTTTCACGAAGGCGAAAAAGAGGAAGAGCAAAGGAAGCAACAGGACGAGGAACCCGTTCCCGCCAAACCGAAGTCCATCGAGACCGAGTTCACCCAGGCCGGGGTAGCCGCGACCGCGGTCAAGGAATTCATGGAGGCCCAGGGGTACACCTGGGATGAGATGAAGTCCTGCACCATCACCGCAACCGCCCCGGAATTCGCGGACCACGTGGCCAGCATCCCCCAGGGAGCAGGGGAGGGAATACTCATGTCCCTCACCGGGTTCAGCCAGGCCATCAACCTGGAATTGAGGAACCTGAGCCCGCAGGATTTCAAGAAATTCTCGAGCTCAGCCAGAAGGATGCTGCAACTGGCGGATGTGGGCACCGCTGACGTAACCATCAGAACGGACGCCAAGGGAGCGGAAGAGATACTGGGGAAACTCAACAACAGCCACACCGCCAGGATCAGGGCAGAATATGAGTAACCCCATCTATAAAGGACAGGAACCTGATGACACTGCTCAGAGAAACGGACAAGGACCACGGGCTGCTACTGGACCACGACCCAAAGGGGATGCGTCGAATATCCATAACCCTGGCCGGCAGAACGGCCAAGAGGAACGGGCGCCGACTTCAGAACGCTGCAGGGGACCTTTACGACCGGTGTTTCCAACCGGCCTCCACCGTCCTGTGGAAGATGCAGGGAAAGCGACTTCAACCCCAGGACGTCGAAGCCAAGCAATACTACCCCCTCAGCGAGGAGGAGGCGGTGCAGATCCGGCTCCTGATGGATGCGGTGGGACACGTCGAAGGCATCCAGGAAGCAGAATCGCTGGGCCGAGCCATCGCGGACATGCACCCTTGTGAGAGCTCCTGGTGGTACGCGTGCGCCCGGAATCGGAACAGACCAAAGAAGGTGATGGAAGCTCTGACCCTGATGTACGGATGAGAGCGTATGCCAACCGAAGGCCCAACAATGTCACAGATACCTTGGCTATATCAAGCAGTGGTCACAGCTCTCATAGCCTTGGCACTCAGTTTGCTCGCAGCGCTCCTGATTTACCTTTACAAACAAAGAGTGATAGCATCCATCGAGATCGTAGTGAATACGAGAATCGACCCTAACACAATAGACGTGGTTGTTACCAATCACGGCAGGTCTGCAATTGTAATCACTGAACTGAAAATCCATGTCCCTGCGAAAGAAGTCATACCTGACTGGCCGATGCCGGAAGGTCCCAACTTCAACAAGGCACGATTGTTCAAGCTCCGACGGAAACTTAAAACTCCAGGGAGTAAGAACGACCTGCTGATGATGGTTGCCGAACAACTGCTTTCACAGGGGACGTTAACACACCAGATTATTAAAGGCACCGAAACTATACGAGTGGAGGCCCACGAAAAGGCGGCAAGACCTTTATCAGGAGAGAATCTACCACGATACCTTCCCAAACTAGAACTCCCGAACCCTTCGACGTTAATACCATCTTGCAAGATCGCCAAGCACAAGAGTGAGATATGGGGGCGACCTGTACTCATCGGCAAATTCGCAGTTGGGGAATACGAATTGCCTATGGTTATGGAGATGAATTGGAACTAACTCGGCCATTCACCATAAATAAGATCGGTCATAACCACAGGTAAGGCCGAGAGACGAAATTCTCGAACACATTGGCAACGAATACGCCTCATTACCCCACGGATGATAGATGCCAACTGACAGGACATTGTGATGACCGATCAGACCGAGCGACTCATCGAACAATGGTTGCCCATCAACGAGATAAGCGTTGAGGCAATCAGAGAAGGCGGAGCGCTGGCTGGCCACCCACCTGTAAACCAGTTACACGTATGGTGGGCCCGTCGTCCACTAATAGCCTCCCGGGCTGCGGTCGCAGCATCCATGCTCCCGGTCGACACTGACAGGGAAAAATTTATAGCGAGCCTTGGAACCTCGCCAGAGGTTGTCAAAGCCCGGAACCAGATGGATACCGTCAAGGCCGAGGGCGGGTGGTCCGACATCTCGTTTCCCAATAAGCGGGCATTCCTCCACAACCCTGAGTTCCTCACGGAGGAGGGCGATTCTGCGCCCATCGTGCTCGACGTCACGGCCGGAGGGGGATCCATACCATTTGAGGCCGGACGGCTAGGCTTCCGGACCATCGCCAATGAACTAAACCCAGTCGCCTGCCTAATACTGAGGGCAACCTGCGAATGGCCCCAGACGTTCGGACGAAAGCTACTTGAGGACTATCAGGAAGTCAGCCAGAAGTTCCTAGCTCGGGTCAGCGAGAAGCTGTCCGACGCCTATCCACAGGAACCCCTTCCTGACTGCGCCGGAGGTAACTGCCCCCATCCGCAGCGGTACCGGTGTACAGAGAACTGTCCAGAACCAGATTCATGCAGTCATACCAAGCTCGGTTTGAAGAGCCACGCTGGAGTCCAGGCGCAGAGGCACGTTTGGGCATACCTCTGGGCTAGGACTATGAAATGCCCCGCTTGTGATAGCGCAATCCCTCTGAGTCCCAACTGGCGACTTGACAACAAAGGGACCGGCATCCGCCTGGATCCCGACGGACGGGAATGCCAGTTCCGGATTGTACACGATCGAAGAGCCTGCCCGGACTGCCGGAAGAGTGACCCGAAGCAACCCTGCAACACCGCCACTTTACACCCAGACGGGGAAGCCAGCGCCGGCACGACCTCCCGGGCGGTCGCCGTATGTCCTCAACCCACCTGCGGCATCACTACGCCCAAGGGGTCCTTGGCGAAGGAAGCCCAAGCGGGCCGTATGGGCCATCAACTGTATGCCACAATCTACCGGGATTCTTGGAAAGAAAAGACCAAGGCCGGAAAAGAAAAGAAGCGCCTTACAACCTTCCGGGGATTTCTGGAGGTTGACCTAGACCAAGACAACGGAGACTTCATCGAAAGAGAGTTAGCTCGGCTAGCCCCTCAATGGTCCACAAAAGGAATACTCCCCGACGAGGAAATACCGTACGGAAATAAGACCAAAGAGCCACTTAACCACGGCATGAGGAAATGGGTGGAAATGTTCAGCCCACGGCAACAACTGGCCCACGGGCACTGCGTGGAGGCATTCCAAGAATGTGTCGAGGAAGAGCGAGACACCGAGGCCTTGGAGGAACGACGAAAGGTGGCTTGGATCTTTGTAGCGCTCGGCATAGATAAACTGCTCAACACGAACAGTCTGATGTGCCGCTGGCACGCTAACAGACAGGTCGTTGCGGGCACCTTCGACAGCCACGACTTTGGGTTCAAATGCTCTTACACAGAAATGGCCATCGCCTGCCAAGGACTGGGATTGGAGTGGGCGATTACCGACATCGAGGAATGCCTAGATGATTTACTGGAGATGACCAATCAAAGCGGGACCCCCGGGCAAATGTTAAGCCCGGAGAAGCCGAAAAGCATCCCTACGCCATCCGAAGTGATTAACAGCGAGGCCCAGTTCATATCTCAACTGAACGACGGCAGCGTAGGCTGCATCACATTCGACCCTCCGTACGAAGCCAACGTCAACTATGCTGAACTATCCGATTTCTTTTACGTCTGGCTGAAGCGAACTGCCGGGTATATCTTTCCCGAGGATTTCACCAGACACCTTTCCGAGAAGGACTTGGAGGCCATAGCCAGCCCGGCCCGGTTCAATGGAACCGGCACGAAGGCTACGTCTGCCAGGAAACTGGCAACCCAGGACTACGAGGCCAAGATGGCCGAGATATTCACCGAGTGTCGACGGGTGATAAAACCGGACGGCATCATGACCGTGATGTTCACCCACAAGTCCACCGCGGCCTGGGACGCGTTGACGGTAGCACTTATAAATGCCGGGTTCAGCATTACCCGGACCTGGCCCATCAAGACCGAGGCAGAGTCATCAATTCACATCAAGGACAGAGCCGCCGCCCGCACCACCATCCTTTTGGTCTGCCGACCCCGTGAGGCAAACGCGACTCCCGAACCATGGCACAGGGTTGAAGAACTCATAGCCAAGGAAGTCCAAGATGATATCAGAGACAACCTGAGTCAAGCTGACCTTAAACCCATCGACCTATATCTGAGCGCCTTCGGCCCAGCCCTCAAGGTCATTAGTGAACACTGGGGCACTGAACGCGAAACCGCGATTGAGGACAGACGGGCAAACCCGTTTTCAGTTACCCCCACGGACGCCCTCCAAGTCGCCCGGGCAGAGGTGAGCAAACATCGGGCAGAAGCGATCAGCAAGGACTGGGCCGATAGCCCAGTCGACGATGCGACAAAGTTCTACATCCTTGCCAACGACGCCAACGGCGGAGCCGTGATGGAGTTCGACGAAGCGAACCTTCTGGCTAGGGCGCTAGGCACCAGCCTGAAGAAACAAGACCCGGGAATGAAGAGCATAGCGACCTTCAAGACCGATAAGGTGTCTTTCCTGAGCGCGAAGGACCGGATGGCGGCGGGAAATATTGGTGATAACCAGACTCCAAAGACGAACTTGGACCTGGTACACACGGCAGTGGCCCTCACCGGGCGCCGCAACACTCTGGACGCGCAGCAATGGCTGACGCAGAAGCTCTATAACCCTCAGGACGAACGGTTCAAGTACACCTTGGAGGCCCTGATCCGTACAACGAAGCTGGGCCACGACGACCACCAGGCACAGAGAAGCCTCTGGCAGGCACTGTACGGGGAAGAGGCGCCGGAACCGACAATAGCCCGTGGAGTGCAAGAAAGGCTCTTGTAACCCTACACAAAACAGACAGAGAAAGGACACCGACCGTGCTGCATCGCCCGAACAATTCGGAGCAACCCGACACCTTCATTTGCCATGCCAGCGAGGACAAGGAAACCCTGGCCAGACCGCTACACAAGGCCCTTACGGAGCTAGGGCTACACGCATGGTTGGACGAGTCCGACATACCTTGGGGAGAAAGCATTCGACAAAGAATCGACCAAGGAATCTCCGCCTGTCGATCCGCCACGGTAATTCTCTCGAGAATTTTCTTCGACAAATATTGGACCCAGTACGAACTGGACGGGATATTCCAGAGGCGGATGGGCGAGGGAATGCACTTATTTCCCATCCAGCACGGTATCACCATTGAAGAGATCAGAAGTCACAGCCCATCCTTAGCCGGGATCAATTTGTTGAACTCCAACGATCATACGATTGAGGGGATTGCCACGATGATAAAGGAGAGGCTCGGAGGTCCCCGGCCCAAAGATGGAAGAGATCCGAGCGTTCCGGAACCAACGACAGTGAGTGCCGGCCCCACATTCGGAGTATTTTACATAGCGCCCGCGGAGACACCCCCACTTCCACAAGGTGTAGAACCACAGCAGAATGCGGCCTTTTTATTCGGAGACACAACCGGCTGGATACGGATGGTAAACGACAACGAGGAACTCGAATTCGTGATAGAGGATGCTACTGTTCGGGTTAGGCTTGACTGGGGGAACCAGTGGAGTGGAAGCGAGATACAGGCCGCTCAAATGGTGTCGGGAGGAGAGCCATTCGCAATCTTGATTAGGCAGGCAGGAGAACCACAAATCCACATACCGAAGTTGGTTAGCCGCTCTCAGAGAGGACTCTTCTCCAGCTCACCCAACCGGTCAGGATGGATGACCTTCGAATCCCGGTGACACCGCAAAAAGGAACTGCAGGTAACAGGACCAGTGAACACCACTCACTGAGGAGCCAGTGATGGCGATACATCCTCCCCATTTCCCAATCCATGATGCCGCCGAGTTCTGGTATGACACCAAGGAAAAGACCCTTCTCTTCGAAGTGTTAATTGATGCTCAACTAGGTCTAGCATCGGCAGATCACAGAATATTCAGAGGGACCATCTACGCAGGTCTTCCTTTCACACTTCAGCACAACCACAGAGACCCTCACGGGATCAGCTTGAAAGACTCAACAGTAGGAGAATACCGCACAAAGGTCAGCGTCAAGAATACGGAACTGATAATCCGCCTATGGTGTCAAATCGAAAATAACGAACAGCCTAAGACTTTGCCATACGGCGATCCGCCCTTCTTGCCCGTACCCAAAACCCTTGCACTATTCATAGCCGAAAAGCAGGCCGAAATGTACAAGGAGGAATCCTTCACTCAGGCTCTCATTCTCCTACAAACATACCTGACAGGAAAGGCGATTTCCCAATGTCCCTCACCGATCTGAATCTGAAACCGGTCTACAACCACAGCAACTGCCCGGACATGATCGCCGGACTGTACGAACCTCTGCTCCGCGAAGCCGTTCGGTATGACCGGACCACCTACACCTTCACCGCCAAGGGACTGATCGCCGCCGCTGCGGGAACCGCCGGCCTCATCAGGAACAACGGAAGAATCCGACTCATCTGCGACCACACAGTCCGCCCCGACATCCTCCAGGCACTCCATGACGGTCAGATACAGGCAGAGACCGCTCTCCAGCAGACCCACAACAGGGAGGACCTACTCCTCACACAGCCGGACGACCTCACTCGAGACCATCTGGAACTGGCGACGTGGCTCGTCGCCAACGACATTATGGAAGTGAAGGTCGCAATCCGGGAGCCGACTATTTTTCACGGCAAGTACGGCATCGTCGAAGACGACGAGGGCAACAAGGTCTCCTTCTCAGGTAGTCTGAATGAAACCCTCTCTGGATGGACCACCAACTGGGAGACCACCCACGTATTCAACGATAGAGACACCCTCATTCACCTTCAGGCAGATGAGGAGGACTTTCAAGCCCTCTGGAACAACCAGGCCACCGGAGTGCGAGTGATCAGCCTTCCCAAGCTCTACCGGGACTACATCATAGAGAAAGCTCCACCCGGGACGCCAAAGCTGCTACGCCCGAAGCCCCGACTCAAGCCACAAACCGACCCAGACCTGTCATCAGACTACTGGACCAACATCAGAGAATCCCTGAGAGAAGACCCGGACAGCACGGCCGCCACCATCCCAGCGAGCCTGTGGCCCCACCAGGAGAGGTTCCGTCAACAGCACATAGACCCCGCAACTCCGGTCCGCCGGCTCATTGCGGATGAGGTCGGGTTGGGGAAGACTCTACAGGCCGGGGTTATCCTGAAAACCAGGCTGAACCAGGGTCTGGCAAAAAGGGTGCTGATTATCGCGCCCAAGGCTGCCAACAAGCAGTGGCAAGGCGAACTCTACATGAAGTTCGCCATCGACGCGCCCATCATCGACTCCAACTTCAGGACCTTCCGAAGTGGTCGTACGGAGCCTGCCGGACAACCTGCATGGGACACTCCTCTCGGCATAGCCAGCCAGCAGTGGTTGGTTAGGCACACCGAACAGTTTCTCCAAACCTGCGGCGACTACGACCTGGTCATCTGCGATGAGGCCCACCGGGCGAGATTCAGGGACGTAGATGACGATACAAGGAGGCAGCCAAACCAGTACCTCAGGATGATGTACCGGCTCTCCAAGCAAACTCGGGAACTGCTGCTTCTCACTGCCACGCCCATGCAGATGAACGAGATGGAACTCTGGGCCCTGTTCGGACTACTCGAGCCAGAGGGATGGAACGAGTTCGAATATCGCAGGTTCTATCAAGACGCGGAACCAGACATCCCTGAATGGAAATTCAGGAAAGACCTGTGGAAGAAGTCCAACCCCACTGCGAGAGTGTCCGGGATACTGAGCAGCGAGAACGACGACTACATCGAATCCATGCTCCAAGATCCTGCCGTAATCAAACAGGCGATGAACACCATGGAGGACTCGGCGCCGGCCAGAAGGCTGATGAGTCGCCACACGCGTCAGCTCCTCAGACAATACCGGGAACAGGGCCTGTTGAACGCCCCGATACCCAGCCGGCGGGTCAGAGACACCGTGATCACGATGACCACGGAAGAGCGAGCGCTGTACGACGAAATCACCGAAGTGGTTCAGAAATGCTATGGGGACCGGAACATAAGCCAGCAGTCCCTGGGGTTCATCAGGACCATATTTCGGAAGAGGTTCGGGTCATCAACCTACGCCTTCGCCCAGACCCTCAGGAACGCGGCTGAAAGGAAGCTGGAGGACAACGACGACTGGACAACCATGCTCAACGACGCCGACTGGGATGAGGACCAAGATTCGACCGCAGGCGCCCTCCAAAAGGTCAGCAATGTTGATTTCCTGCTGAAGGCGGCAGAGGAGGCCGAGAGACTTTCTCAGCAAGACACCAAGCGGAGCAGGCTGAACGAAGTCATCCTGGAGCTCCGGGAGGACGGCCATTCCCACATCCTGATGTTCACCCAGTTCCGGGACACCCAGAAATGGTTGGCAGAGTACCTCAGAGGCACCGGTAACCACGTGACGGAGCTATACGGTCAGGACCAAGTGGAGGGGGACAGGGGAGAGCGCCTGGCGGCCTTCCGGAAAGAGAATCAGGGAATCCTCCTCTGCACGGAAACCGCATCAGAGTCCCTGAACCTCCAGTTTTGCACCGCCTTAGTCAACCATGACATCCCGTGGAACCCCATGACTTTGGAACAGAGGGCCGGGAGAATCGACCGGATCGGACAGGAAAGACCCGTCGTGGACGTCGTGAATCTCTTCTATGAGAACACCGCCGAACACGACGCCTACAAGGCGGTCGAGCGGAGGTTCAAGGACATAGTGGACAACGTGGGTGCCTATCCGCCGATCATTGCTGCAAACATCCAGGCCATCATCAGGGACGGGCTGGACCCGGACGCCGAACTAGACAATATAGAGGCCAGGAACGACTTCGACATCAACCGGCTGAACGCCATGTGGGACACCCGGAACGCCGCACTCAACCCACGGATCACGATGGAGGACCTGGAGAAGTCACTGAGGGACCCCGCCCTCCTGCCGGAAGGGTGGACGGCCAAGAACATAGGTGGGAAGCACTGGAAGGTGACCGATCCTCAGGACAGGACCATCAGGGTCACCACGGACGTCGTAGCATACGAGGCAGCCGACGGGAGACTGAGATGGTGGGAAGGTCCGTGGGCTGTGTGACTGCGGAAGAATCCTGAGGAATTCCCCGGAAACTCTCTCCTACCCCTGACCGCTGACCCTGATTTGTGGGACAGCAAGGAGAGGAAGGAACGAACAGACGGGATATGAATCAAGACATCGAACTCATGAGAGGACTCCTACTCTGGGTGGCTGACGCCGAAGAGTGGGAACTGGCTTACAGAGAACAACAAGTGAGTCTAAAGCCAGACGGCTCCGCAGACAAGTTGGGAATCTACAACAGGGAGCCGGGAACTTCCTTGGAAGAGGGACACTACGAAGTACTGCGTTTCAGGGAACTGCCACTACCAGTTATTAATACCCTTGTCCGTCCACAATCAGGCAGAGACCAGTCCCTGTGGTACGGCAAACTTACCCATGCAGCACCGCCCGGGGAGCAATATTCCATCAGCTTCGGAGACGACAGATCCAAGGACAAGCACTTCTACAAGTCCCATACCTACCTCCCGGCAGGTTACCCTATGCGGCAGCACTGGATGGGACGAGACCAGTTCCAAGTCAGTTACAACCTGAACCAGCTGGATCTCGCCGGCCTCCTGAGGGTCAGATACTTTCACGCCGAGGAAGAATGGAACACGGAGCCACCCCTTTCCATGTACCTGACTCCCAAAGGGGCGGACTTCGTAGCCTGCATCAGGGACACCCAAAAGTGGGAGGATCTCAAGACTCCTCAACTGAGACACCCCGACAGCAAGAGATCACGAATGGCAAGATTAGCCTCACTGGGAAGAAAAACCTCCAAGGCTGTCAAAGACGTAGGTGAAGTAGTCGCCTCCATTTCCATGCTCTATGAAAAAGCGAAACAGACAGGCTTCTTCTAGGAAGACAACCCCCATGCCTCTCTCCGCCCTTCTGAAATCAGCCGCCGGCACCTGCCCCTTCTGCCATCAGAAGGCCGGCATCCTGTCGCGCGAGCATCCCGAATGCCGCCGCCACCCCAAGGAGCTAGCGTAATGGCAGACGAAAACAAACCAGAAACCCGAGAGGTCAAACCAGAAAAAGGCCTGCAAGAAAGAGGCAGAGGAGGAGGCCAGCCCAAGCCAAAGACACCCTCCGGGGAACGGAAGCCATGGACACCTCCGAAGAACGACACCACCCCTGCGAACAGGGCCGACGACAAGTAAGAACAGAGGTCACTGCTCAGCCGATCCCATCAACAAAAGATGAGGAACGGGACACCTACAGCACAGGTCACCAAGCCCGGCAAAAGCCGGGCTTTTCTTTATCTCAGGGCCAGTCTTCCCGCCAGCGACAAATCTCACCCCCCCACGAAAGGTCGGACAATGTGAACCGCAAGACTGGTCTAAGGAAAGAGAACATGGGAAGTAAGTTGACCGCCAAGTCGACCTCAGGGACGATGTAATAGAGGAATTGACAGGCGGAATCGCAGTCGCACTCCTGCCCAGCACGATCAGATTCAGCCCAGAGAGAGAAGAATTCAGCGGGCGCCTGCAGGCGCTGATTGTCGCCGAAACAGGCGACGCGCGCGGCATCGAAGACGCAAGCGACGCACTGCCGACTTCCTAGAAGACCAGGGGTACAACACGGACCAAGACTGGATAGGCGACGACAAACTGACCACAATGGACCTGGAGCAGTTTGATGAAAGCCTCAGCCAGCACGAAGCCAACGCACTCTTCACCGAGGGATGGATCGCCCTGGGCACCACAAGGAAAAGCGTGATGGAGATCCACGACACCCTGAACGGCGAAACACCACCGCTGGCATCCTACGAAAGATTCTCTCAACTGGCGGAACTATAATGCCAGACCCACTGCAGCATGTAGCCTACCTCGACATAGCAGGAATACTGGACACGCTGAGCGACGGCTTCAACATTGACCCATCCAAATACTGGCTAGGAACGGAGAGGCCGCTCATCGGCAATCTGGACTCCCTCATCCTGGGAACTTCACTGACGGAAGAGAGATTCAGACTGACCATGGTCCTCACATTTGAGGAGCAGTGAGATATGGACGGAACCTACTGAAAGTCGCCCATGTAGATAGGAGGTAACGCGATGGCTATGCAGAACAAACGGAGCATGATCGACACCCGTTGCAGGGAACTCCAGCCTGGCTGGGGTCCCAAGGACCACGACGGCGAACTCCAGATGCTCCACGACGCGCTGAACGATGACGAGAGCATCGAGGCCCTCGTGGGCGGCGTCTGGGGCCCGGAAAACGCGTTCCGCCCCAACGCCAACCCGTGGGACAAGATGAGGCAGTATGACGGCATCGCCGTTGTAACCGGAAGCCGGGTGGTCCTGCTGAAAAAGCGCGGCATGAACAAACTCAAAACAGAAATGCCGCTACATGCCCTGAAATCAGTCGACGTAGACGGCGAAGGCGAAGTGACCCTCACCGGGCGGAGCTACAGCGACTGGGCCGGCGACGGCGGCGCGGGCGCCTTCAAACTGCGGGACGTCGAAGACGGCTCCGCCCGTAATTTCGCCGGCAGGGTGGAAGAACTCCAGGCCGCTCCGCCACCACCGGCCACCCCCGCTTGGTCTACAGCATCGCCCGGGGCGCCCACCGCGCCTCCTCCGGCGAGCCGCTACGCCGATATGAGCAAGGAGGAGCGGGTCGATGCCCAGTGGCGGGAACGCTCCACCATGTGGGGGCGGAACAACCCCAGCGTGCCGGAGCGCCTGACAGCAACGCTACTCAACTTTTTCACCGGAGAGAATCTCACCACCTACCCAGGTGAACTCGACATCCTCAAGGAAACCCTGGAAGACGGCGAGAACATCGAGTACTGGATGGGCGGCCGTTGGGGCGACGCCACAGAGTTCACCACCCTGAAGGGCGTGGTGGGCCGGATGGCCATCGGCGCCGTTCTAAGCGCCACCACCGAGGCAGGGGGCATGGGTATGAGGGGACGGGGCCTCGAACTCGGGGTCCACAACGGAGTCGTCGTGGCCACCGACCGGCGTGTCCTCATGCTGAACTCCGGGATGGTCTCAAAAGACGTGGTCGAAGTTCCCTACCAGGACCTGGAAGTGGACTACAACGAGGGGCTGACCTGCTCGGGCCTGAAGTTCTCCGGCAGCACGGACCAGGACTACGCTTACTACCTAGACCACAACGGCAAGAAGGATATAAGGAGCCGGGCCAGGCCGCTGTTCGAATGCGTGCTCCGGCAGGTTCACGCCGCGGCCAACCCGGCCGGCGCCTAACCGTGGCAGAGACACGGAGATGGTGAACCGGGAGAACCTACGCCAGAGGACATAATCATGACCACACCGTTCCAACCCGCATCGACCCCCTATTTCGGCGCAAACTCAGCTGACGCCATCTTCACCGCCGCCATGACCCGGCTATACATGTGGATGACAGCCGGATTGGTCCTCACCACAGTCGTCGGTTTCGCGGCCTATCAGGTGGGCATCGGACTCTTCGGCTTTCTGATTGCCCTGGTACTGTGGATCGGAATCCTATTCGGGATGCGCTGGGCCTCCGATAGAGCGCCCGTGCGGATTCTGCTGGGACTCTACTTTACGTTTACCGCTGTGGGCGGGGTGATGTTATCCGGGGTAGCCGCCTACCGGGTCGAAACGCTTCTGTTTGCGCTGGCGCTGACGGGAGGCGTATTCGTCGCGATGAGCGTGATCGGGCTGACCACGAAGAAAGACCTGACCAACTGGGGGCCCATCCTAGGGTTCGCCCTGTTGGGCCTGGTCGTCATGATGATGGTCAACATCTTCATCGGGTCGAGCTTCATCGGCTGGGTGGTCAGCCTACTGCTCTTGCCGGTATTTCTGGCCCTGACGATCTACGAGACCAAACAGGTGAAGGAACTGGCCCAGGAAGCCGCCGCAGAGGGCGACGAAGAGGCTGCCGGCAAGATAGCGATAATGGGGGCCGTGGGACTGTACCTGAACTTCATCAACCTATTCCTGATTATCCTGAGAATTACGGACTTTTTCGGCGACGACTAGCATTACCACAACGATTTATCTGGCAGGGTGATTTTCGCGACCGACTTGGACCTGAACCGTGCTGACATGAGCGTACCGCGATTTATACCTCGCGGCCGAATACGAAGGAACTGGAGCAAGATGAGAACGCCACGAATTTACCTGGGAATCTTTGCCCTGGCACTGCTTCTGCCATTGCTGCTGCTGGCCTGCGGCGGCTCGGATGGGCCATCCCAGGAACCTACCGCCGCCAAGGGGGAGGGAGTTTTCCGGATCTTCGAGCAGGAGGGAGTTTCCTGGATTTTCAAGGAGACCATCCCACTACTCGACACCAGCCTAATCAACCGGTTCCCCGCCGTGAACTGGGAGCGCGTCACCTATCTCCTCTATTGGTCGCTCCGGATTTCCGTCTTTGCCCTGCTCGCCCTGCTTCTCATCGTCTCCCGCATCCGCAAGTCCCGCTTGTCCGCCATCGACTACCCCCAAGTGCCCGAGGGTTTGACCACGCTCCCCAGCGACCTTCCCGCCCCGGCGGTGTCGGTGCTTGGCAGCCGGAAGGTCGGCCCGCAAACCTACCTGTCCATCCTCGTGGACATGCTCCAGAAGGGCAACTTGACCATCACCGGCGGTTACGGCGAAATCGAGGAGGAAAGGAAATATCAATCCCACGTCTGGTTTACCCGGCAGTTCGAACCCGATCAGCCTTGGGAAAAGGAAATCTACAGCGCTCTGACCTTCCACTCTGACTCAGATTTTCTGAAGTCAAAATCAGATGAAGTGAAGTCAAAATTCGAGGGGCGGCGGAAAGCCATAAGTACCCATCTGGACGAGTGTCTGCAGTCCCGGGGCATTTTTGATGAACCCCCCTTGCAGGTCATGGCAGACCGGGGCCAGGGTTGGGTGGCGAGAAACGCGTGGGTTTTGGCCTCAGTAATATTGGGCTTCGGCGTGGGCCTTTGGGTCAACATCTGGCTGCCCTGGTGGGCCGGCGCCGCCATCGGATTCCCGATAGCGTGTGTTTTCTTTGGCTACGCTTTTGACGAGACCTCAGGACGCCTGAACCCGACTCCGGCCGGGGCCCTCGAGATTAGCCGATGGTGGGCCTTCAATGGGTCGATCAGGGACGGCCTGGTCTCCCCAATTCTGGACCCCAGCCAGCCTGATCCCATGCTGCCGTACGCCGTGGCCCTGAACGAAGCGAGACAGTGGGTCAACCATATCCGCGCCGTGCCGCCCTGGTTTCTCCCCGACGGCCCCAGGGAACAGACCCGACAGGGCCTCCACGGCGCCTACCGCGGTTTCATCGGCGCCGACTCCTGGGATCTGCAAGGAGGCCCCAATATCAAATCCATGTCCACCACCCAAGGAGGCGGTGGCGGCGGTGACACCGCCGGTGACGGCGGGGGCGGCTAAATCCTCTCACCCTGCTCCCAAGCCGGGCTCCACGCAGACGGGTTAGCCCGCTCGTCCTGGGGATCGTCCTCCACCTTCCGTAGGCGTGCGGCGGTGCGCGCTTGGCAAAAACCCAACCAGTCATTCCGGTGTCGGCCTGGAGCCGCCTACGCAATTTCCCCACCCATCATGCCAGCCTTCCTAGTGCGTAGGGATACGGCATACCATGCTCTGATGTGTTATAAAAACCCCTAACGCCGAACAGAAAGCGGTACAGTCGAGAGTTGCAGACCGCCTCCGACGAATTTCCCAAAGACTGTTTTCAGATGAGCAAACCCAGCTCGAGGGATTACCCCGCCGCAGGGTGAGAATTAAGGCCTCTGTTTCGACTGCGCCCGTCCCGGTTGTACAACTACCCTCGGAATCGCAGTCCAAAGCGATGCAGGCAATTTTCCGCCGGGTGTTAGATTTCGGACGCGCCGCGCCGTCACACCCCCGCCCAGCAAACACAGGGAGTGAATCTAGATGAGAACGCCACGGATTTACCTGGGAATCTTTGCCTTGGCACTGCTTCTGCCGTTGCTGCTGCTGGCCTGCGGCGGCTCGGATGAGCCGACGGACGCGCCGTCCTCGGAACGGGCCACCGCCGCGCCGACAGACCTGCCCGACTCTGAACGGGCCACCGATGAGCCGGAGACGCCGGCCTCCCCCGCACGGACGCCTTCCACGACAGGGGCAGTGGACGCGCCCACTGCCACCGTTGCGCCGCGACCTACGGCTACGACAGCGCCGCCCGCGGCCTCCGGCTCCGTCGAAACGGACCGGGAAGCCCTGGCTGCCCTCTACAACGCAACGGGCCGGAGCAAATGGCTGAGCGACGCGCCCCTCAGCGAATGGGACGGCGTCAAAACTGACGACGATGGGCGCGTTATAAAGTTGGACCACAGCTACAGGGAGTTGAGAGGGGAGATACCGGCGGAGCTGGGCAGCCTCTCCAACCTGAGAGAGCTGAGCCTCCGCGGCAACTACTTGGGAGGGGAGATACCGACGGAGCTGGGCAGCCTCTCCAACCTGACAGAGTTGGACCTCGGCGACAACTACTTGAGCGGGGAGATACCGGCGGAGCTGGGCAGCCTCTCCAACCTGAGACATATGGACCTCGAGGGCAACGAGTTGAGCGGGGAGATACCAGCGGAGCTGGGCAGCCTATCCAACCTGCAATTTCTAAGACTCCTCAACAACGAGTTGAGCGGGGAGATACCAGCGGAGCTGGGCAGCCTCTCCAATCTGGTAGAACTGGACCTCAACGGCAACGACTTGAGCGGGTGCGTGCCAAGCAGCTTGGAAGACGACTTGTTGCTTTTTGACTTCTCTAACCTTGGCGATCTGCCCTTCTGCTGAAGCCCCGCGCCCTCAGCCGGGGACGGACGGCATATCGCCCGGATGGCGCTCCCCCGGGGTCTTCGAACTGGTGGAGGCCTGGACCCTGCAGGACCAAGACAACCGGCACTGACCCACCCTACGGGACGTCCGCCATGGAGTGGGTGCTGCCCACGATCGGCAGGTAGATGCGGAGCGTCACCTCCGGGGTCGCATGCCCCAGCCATTGGCTGACCACGTTCAGCGGGATCCCCGCAGTGGTCAGCCAGTGCCGGGCCGCACTGTGCCGCAGGCTGTGGGCCCCAGCCATCTGGCGCCCGGTCCCAGGCGACTCCTGGTCAAGGTCGGCATGCTCGATGCCAGACCGCAGATGTCGCAGTACAGTTTTACGAGTCAACCCGACAACGAGATCCCGCGGCCCATAGGACGCGGGCCAGTTGGCGAACATATTGGCCAGGTCCGGGTGCAGTGGGACGGTCCGACCCCGGCCGCCCTTGCCCAGGCGGACGAGCAGGGTGCCGGCCGTCAGGTCTATGTCCCGCCACTCCAGGGCCACGGTCTCACCGATACGCAGGCCAGTCCGCCACATGATGAGCGCCGCCACCCGGGCGCGGCGAAGTGCCAGGGCCGCCAGGGAGTCCAGGAGCCGCTCGACCTGCTGGGGGTTCCAGTAGTGGGGAATTATCATTGGGAACTTTTACGCCAAAAGTTCCCATTCGGGCAAGATAACCCCGGTCTCCGAGCCACAGCGCGAACCTGGTACCTAGAGGCCCGAGCGGGCCGGCGGACCGGAAATGGGAACTTTCAGGATAAAAGTTCACTCGAGCCATCCTCCCGCGCCCTGCGCGAGATTCAGCCGGACGGGGCCGAACACCCTCTCTCCGAGGGCTCGGTGTTCGGGCTGACCGGCGGGGCCCTGGTCAACCGGGTCTGTGCCGCGGCGCGGGCAGCAGGCCTAGGCGACGGTTTCTCCGGACACAGCGGCCTCATCGGCATGGCCCGGCGGATGGTGGCCACGGGAGCGCTCACCGCAGTGGTCCAGCACCAGGGCCGATGGCGGCACGGAGACATGATCGCGCGCTACACCTGGCGCGAGGCAGCCGAAGAGGCCCTCAAGTGGTTGAGCTGACCTACACCATACCTACCCGCTGCAAGCACCCGGTTCGCCATGAGTTGGGGGCGTGCAGGAAATTTCCGTTAATGTATCTTCATTGCGGCAACGTATTTCTTTCTATGAAATTCTTCCTGCGGACGCCATTCCGACATCCGACGACCACATTCTTGGTGGGTGTCGGGTCACTCTCGCTAAGGTAGATGGGTGGGTCAATTGGGGAGTCGGTGGAGGCAGGGCCTTTTCAGAGTCGTGGCAATGTGGAAAGCAGAAGAAGGTAGGTGAGTCATAGAAGAGTAACAGTCAATGGTGGACGAGGAATTCGCCTTGCTTCGCGGCTGTTTGAGGGATATCCCAGACCCTCGTCAGCGATAGGGACGGGTACATTCTCAGGAAGGAATGTTGGGCCTGATGGCCAACCGCCGGTCCCTGAGCGGAATCGGGCGGTTTGGATAATTACACCTTGAGGCGCCTGCGTGGGTTGAGGCTGCGGTGCAGCCCTTCCGTGCCCACTTTGGGGAGGGTGCTCCGCCAGGTAGGCTTAGAGATGGCGGCTGATTACAGCGCCAAGCTGAATGAAATGGTAAAGGTTCTTGATTTTGACCAGTTAGGTGAGCCTTCGGAAGCCCGCCAGCTTGAACAAACCTAGGCCGAGCGGAGAGACTCGGCATCGGCCGAGGCGAGCTGCAGCTGGTACACGACGATCATCGACAGTTACGCCACCGGCAGAGTGTCCTCTTTACTTGGACAAGGCGGTGGCTTAGTTGGTGAAAAAACAGGTGGCGAAATCCGCGACAGTTACTGGAACATTCAAACCTCTGGTAATGCTGACAGTGCTGGCGGCGAAGGTAAGACGACCCGCGAACTACAGTCTCCGACCAGTACCAACGGCATATACGCCAGCTGGAACGCGGACTGGTGGAATTTTGGCACCTCGAGCCAGTACCCCGCTCTGAAGTACGCCGGCCTGGACCTTTCCGCCCAACGCCGTTGGCCTCTTTTGAGTAACCCGTGCGCGGCGTCAAGTCAGACCCGCTCCGGTTATTCTTCAGGCGTGCTTTATGGAAGACAGTTTTCCAGCGCCAGTCTTTCCACCCACCTATTCCAAATTACCGCCGCAGGTACATCTGGTGCAGGGTGACTAAAAAATCAAGGCGAAGGAAAGGGGTGAAGGTTCTTGAGTTTGTCAGTGTGGTGGCCTTAACCCTAACGCTACGGCAACACCAAGGGAGGTCCCGCAGGTTCGTCCGACGTCGGGCCGCCGCCGTCGGACGAACCTATCTGCTCGCCTCTCTGGGGTTGGTGATTCTGATACCTCTCATCGCCTACGGGCAGGCACCGGACGTCATTGTATGGCGGTTCACCGCCATCGTAGAGGATGTGGCCATATTGGCTGTCGCCTTTTTCTTCATCACTATCTCGGCTGGTGGTCCGAGGGATTTTCGTAGGAGATGCTCGGCACTGGCTCCAGGCTGCAAGGAGGGCGCGACCATTCCAGAGTCCTACCGACGGACTACAACCGTGTCGCAAATCAGGTCGTGTAGGCCACGCTTGTCCTGCCGGAAAGCAATCACCAAGTGGCCGATGCCGAACATCAGACTCGAGAGTATGCAGCGGCAAAACCTCCGGCCTAACCCGGTGCTGGAGCCGTCCGGTCTCAAGACATGCAGCCCAATGACGTGCTTGCCGAGAGAGGCAACCGAAATCCATACGTAGGCCATGAGAAACGCTATTACCGAAATGACTTCCGCAATACCGGGTTGCTGGCCAGTGATGGAGGCAAGAATGATAACCAGGACTAGCAACACGGCATAGTCAATCAACCAGGCCGCCAATTTTATCCAGAACCCTGCCGGCGTGCCAGCCTCAGCCAGCAGGGCGCTCGGGACCCTGGCTCCCCTGGCGGGGGTAAGATCTCTACCCGCTTGGATGACTATGGCCGCGAAGGCCACCGCAGCCGCCAGCACAATACCCAAGGGGAAAATCAACATCCACAGCCCTGTCGGGAGGTAGACGGTTACCCCTGCAATCATGTCGCCCAAAGACGGATCCGAAAGCGGAACACCGAGTCCGAGAAACGACAAAGTAGACTCGATGAGGAGGCCCATCAGCAGGGTCAGGCTGAAGCATACCGGAGA
Source organism: Dehalococcoidia bacterium (assembly GCA_965216065.1). Classification (GTDB taxonomy): domain Bacteria; phylum Chloroflexota; class Dehalococcoidia; order Lucifugimonadales; family UBA3495; genus VXOI01. The sequence goes on along the minus strand of CBDCFB010000001.1, from coordinate 79,977 downwards.
CAGCGCAATCCCGCGGCGGGCGGCAAGCCGGACCGGGTTTGAAGATGCATGGTCCCCTCTGACGGACTCATAAACAAGGGCCATTGGCAAGACGGACGAAAACACCCCCACGCACACGACTACGAACATAAGCGACGCGCCCACGAAAGCCACGAATACAAGGGATAGAAGGACGGCGATGACGTACGCGATGGCGGCCAAGCCGTAGAGCGGGACGTCGGACAGCGGGCGCAGCATATCCGGAGTAGGGGCAGCGCCTCTGATGCTGCGCGCAATGACCAACATCCATGCGGCCAGGAGACCCGAAAGGGTCCCCAGGATACCAATGTACAGATGGATTCTAAAGCTCGTGACAATGCGGCTCAGTACGTCTCGGCCAAGATGGTCCGTTCCCAGAACGTGGCTCCGGCCGTCACTCTCGCACGAGACAGGAGGGCAGAGTATTGAGCTAAGAGTTACAGCATGAGGATCATGGGGCGCCAACATCGGGGCAAATATTCCTGTCATCGCAATGAACAGGGCAAGCGCGACACCGGCGATTACGGCGGGACTCCGGTAGACAGTTGGATGGCTCACGGCTCGTGAGCATCCATGTCTCTCTCGAAAATTAACGCCAGAAGGACCGCTCATCTCATTGCCCTTTCCATAGAACCAACATAAACTCGCGACAACTCCCCCAAGTACCCCTCTACTCTCTCCCTTTTACGAACCGAGACCTTTTGGGGGATTTGTGAAAGGGCTTCACCGCAAAGGCGGCGCGTAAATCTGTCCGCCTTTGGGACAGTCTGTGCAAGGTGCCGCTTGCCAGAGAGCGTTACGGGAGTTCTCACGCACAAGGCCGAGTCCGTAGGTCCCCAGGTTACGGTCGTAAATCTCGCCGTAGTTGCCCACGGCCTCTATCACATCCCGGGCCACTGCCTGGCTGAGGCCCAACGTCCTCTGACCCCAGGATCCATGCAACCCCAAAAGCCGGTCAACAGCGTCGCTACCAGTGGGCGTCGTGGGCACTGCGTCCGAGGCGATGGAGTGAGCCTCGGCCCAGATGAGTATCGCCATCACCGTCCTCACGATGTCGGCCCACTGTTCGTCGCCGTGAGGTACCACCGGCGCCAAGGGCTCCTCAGAGATGAACTCCGGCAGAATTACATGGTCGTCCGGATTGCGGAGGGCGAAGGTCCGCAAGGGCTCCAACTGGGAATGATCGTTGGTGTAAGCGTCACATCTGTCTTCCTCATAGGCTTGGATCACCGAGTCTGGATCCTCCAACGCCAACACGTTGAGATCCAACCCGTTCCGGCGCGAGAAGTTGTGCAGGTTCAACTCAGTGGTGGTGCGCGAGATCACGCAGACGGTGGCGTTCTGCAACTCCAAGGCGCTGTTGACGCCTCGGCCCTGCCGGACCATAAAGCCCTGCCCGTCGTAGAACATGATCTGGACATAGGTGCCCCAACTGGCGTCGCGGGCGGAGGTCCAGGTGACCGTGCGCACCATCAGGTCCACCTCGCCAGCCATAATGGTTGGCCCACGCTCCCTGGCGCTAATGAGCCGAATCTCGATGGCAGTGGGGTCACCCAGTACCGCAGCCGCCACGGCGCGGCACAGGTCTATGTCGAAACCAACGTTGTTTCCTTCGTCGTCAAGCCACCCCCAACCGGGTAGGTCGTTCCGGCTGGCGCAGATTACGTAGCCCCGGTCTCGAACCAAGTTGATCCGGCTCCCTGTCATTGCTTGCCCCTGCTGAATGGAGGCCGTTGCCGGCACCTCGCGGGTCGCCTCCACCGTAACCGGCACCTCCCGGGTCACCTCCATCTCGCTACTGCAAGCCATCGGAAAAAGCACCGTCAGGGACAGAACGAACAAAGCAACAAACACTCCCATGTTCGAACGGATTCCATGTCGATGTCTTGTTATCCGAAGAGTTTTCCTATAATGGTAGAAAATCGACACACGCTTACATCAGGGTTATGGGAATATGGATGCCAATCCAAAGTGCGGAGGTGCATACGTAGCGCGCTGAATCGGGTGCAGTTGTTGTCCTTGAGGTGGAATCCGGGCAACTGGCGGTTCCCCAAAGTACTACGGGATAATCCTGAACTTCAACGTGAAGGTTCTTGATTTTGTACGGTTACTTGGAGCTGGGGTGCCCGAACTATCGACCTGGGTCTTATGAGGATCAGGGCCTCGCTCACCAAGGCCGCTAGCTCAGGGGGCTGCCCCAAGGGCTAGCCAACGCCATTGGCGCCCCTCCGCAACACCCTCCCGGGCAGAGCCCCGGTGTGCTCTGCTTCATCAATGACCACCTCCCCGTTCACCACCACCGTCGAGATGCCCGTGGCGTATTGGTGGGGGTCGTCGTAGGTGGCTACCTCCGCTACGTGTCCGGGTCGAAGACCGTGACGTCGGCCCAGTTGCCCTCTTTCAGGGTGCCCCGATCCACCAACCGCAGGGCAGCCGCCGACCCGCCGGTCATCTTGTGGACGGCGGTGTGCAGAGGCATCAGGCCCAGGTCACGGACGTAGTGCCCGAGAACTCGGACGAAGGTGCCGTAGAAGCGGGGGTGCGGCTTCCCCTGGCCGGTGATACCGTAGGGCGCCAATGAGTTACCGTCGGAGCCCACCAGGACCATGGGCGAGCGCAGGATTTCCTGCACGTCCTCTTCCGCCATCGAGGTAACCACGATGCGGGTATGCCCCTTGTCGGCCAAGAGGATGTCGCAGGCGGCGTCCAACTGATCGATGCCCCTGGCATGGGCCACTTGGCCCACCGTCTGGCCAGCCAGCTCGGGCATCTCGGGGCTGATGGCAATGCGAACGGCGTGCCATGATTCCACTCGCCCGAAATTGTTTAGCCCGTTCTGCAGGATCTCACCCCGCATGTGCTCTCTTACTTCGCCGTCTCGCAGTCGCTGGAGCATGGCCTCCACTCCTCCCTCCTGCACCCAGACGGGGAGCAGGTTGCGCAAGGGGTTGGTGCCTGCAGTGTAAGGATATTGATCGCAGAACAGGTCGATGCCCCGTTCCCTCGCCTCGCTGATCATCGACAGCAGCGACGGCACGTCGCCCCAGTTGTCCGTGCCCGAGAGCTTCAGGTGGGCGATCTGCACCCGCACTCCGGCACTTTGGCCGATGCCAATAGCCTCGCGTACTGCCTCGAACACATGGTTGGCCTCGTCGCGGATATGCGAGGCATAGGTGGCGCCGTGCTGGCGCAGGACACCTGCCAAGGCCAGCAACTCTTCGCTTTGGGCATAGTTGCCTGGCGCAGTGAACAGCCCGGTGGACATGCCCAAGGCGCCCGCCTCCAGGCCCTCGGCCAGGAGTTGCTGCATATGTGAGAGCTCGCTGGCAGTGGGGTCTCGCGCCTCCAGGCCCATGGTCATCAAGCGCAGGGTCGCGTGGCCCACCTGCATCACCGTGTTCACCGAGGTGGAAGGGAAGCCGTCCATGTACTGGGCAAAGGTGCGCGGCTCGTAATCCAGCCAGGGAGCCCCGGCCCTCAGGTAGTCCTGGAGGGCCTGGGCCTTGCCAGGCAACACAGGCGCAGTGGAGTAGCCGCAGTTGCCCACCACCTCCGTGGTGACCCCCTGGCGGACCTTGCTCTCGGCCAGCGGGTTCAGAGGGAGGGTGAAGTCGGAGTGGGTGTGGATGTCGATGAAACCCGGAGCGACGATCTGTCCCGAGGCATCGATCTCCCGTTGCGCCTCTCGGTCTTCGCAGTCTCCCACAGCAGTGATGCGTCCATTTCTGATGGCAACGTCCGCCCGCCGCGCCCGTGTCCCATTCCCGTCAATCACCTGTCCACCACGGATCAATAGGTCTTCCATCCGTTGCTCCTCGAGATCGGGTCCGCTGGCCAGTGAGTCTACCGACAGTTACGACCCCGCTAATAGCTCCTCGACCAGGCGCCGCCTGCGGCAGGGACCGATTCGGGCGTCACACCGCCCGACGGCATGGCGACAGTTTACGGCAGAACCTCCTCATCCTCCACGATCTCAATGCCCGTTGCGAAGTTGCGGATGGGAGCCTTCCGCTCCGGGAAGGTGCCTTCCTCGAGGAACTCCCGGAAGTCAGCCACGTACCCCTTGATCTCCATGCTGGTGGGCAGCTACGCCCGCCGCTGCAGCCCACTAGCGGGGCAAAGAACAGGAGGTGAACCGCAGAACTAATCGACGACTTTTCGGCAAGAATGCTTGACGCGGGACACCCGCGGAGTCGCAGACACACGACTGCAACACGGCGAGAACACCGGTACCAGCCCAGCCCGCTGCCGAACGGACGCTGTTCGAGTGAATCCCAAGGGCATCAGGATTGCGGTCATACGGGACGAGAGGAATGTGATGAGCGACAGGTAGTATGGAGGATGGAGCTCACCAAGAAAAGGATTTCTCAATTGCTGCGAACTCTCATCCTGGCAACGCTAATCATCTTGGCGACCCTGGCCAACTTGGTAGCCTGTTCCGAACCGACACCGGACCCAACAGCAACAGCAACACCGGCACCGGCTCCCGCCAGCATTGCCGCGACACCGGCGCTACCACCGAACGTCCCGACACAGGAGGGCGCGGCAACGCCGACACCTAGTCCGGAACCGACACCGACGGTGAGGCCCACTGCCTCCCCAACGACGTCGCCAACCAGCACTCCAACACCGGAACCGACATCGACCCAGACGCCCGACAGCAGGCTCGCGTCCCTGCCGTATCAGGACCCTGAGGGCCTGCGAGCCGCCCTGTCAGACGGTGAACTCTTGTGCCTCAGCGACGACCCAGAGGAACTGGCCGAGGTGCTCTCCGTGTCCGAGACCACGTCCCCGGAGGAATATGCCAGGCGACTGGGATGTTTGACCGATGAGGCCGCCGCACGGCTGTTCTTGACAGGCCTCGTACCCGGTTCCAACCCCCTCAGCATGGAAGCCTCCAACTGTTTTCGAGAGGCCTTTGAGGTGATCGACCCCAAGTCGGTAATGACTGCCGACACGAACGGAGACCCCGAAAGGGCCATGGCTGGGAGCATGACGGCACTCATGGTGTCATTGGCCTGTCTGACCGACGAGGAAATCAACCCGGGAAGGGCGATTCGTCCAGAGGACGGGGCAGCCATGCAGTGTCTCGTGGATGCCCTGGGCGGGCCTGGTCAGATGGCGGAGGCGGTGACCCTGGCACAGGAGGGGGAGGTCGCCACCTTCAACGCGGCAGCGGAAGTATGCGGAACGGAACCGGTACCGGTATCGAGCCAGGTGGCCGTTATCCCTCCACCAACACTCGACAAGACCGTGGAACAATCCACTCCGACTCACACGTCGACACCAACGGCAACGGCCACCCTCGTGATCACCGTGGCCGAGGTCCCCGCGGACATCCGTGAATACGACCGAGACGAGTGGAAGCACTGGGTGGACGAGGACGGGGACTGCCAGGACGCGAGGCAGGAGGTCCTTATCGAGGAGAGCCTGGAGGCCGTGACCTACGAGACCGACCGGAAGTGCCGGGTGGCCACCGGCCAGTGGTGGGCACCGCACCTGGGGCATCACCTAGGTAATCCCAGCCACATTGACGTCGACCATCACGTCCCGCTTAAGCACGCCCACCTATCGGGCGGGTGGACATGGCCGCCGGAAATGAAAGAGGAATACGCCAACTACCTGGAGGACCCGGCTCACCTAGTGGCGATCAGCTCTCGCTACAACCGGAGTAAGGGCGCCCGGGGGCCGGAGGAGTGGGCGCCACCGGACAATGCTCTCTGGTGCGACTACGCCACGGACTGGACGGAGATAAAGGAGCGGTGGGGTTTGACCATGACCCGGGTTGAATCAGAAATAGTCATGGACATGCTGGGGATGTGCGAACACCCGCCGGAGGTGGACGTCAGGACGGACCTGGGGCCGGCGACGGGAGAGCATAAGCCGGAGCCTGCGGAGGAGCCGCAGAGCTCGGTGTACGGTTCCTGCGAGGAAGCGGAGGCCGCGGGGGAGCAGAGGGTGCAGGGAAGCCAGGGAGGAGGGCAGGGTTTCCCCATAGCGCTGGTTCCGAGCGCGAGAGACGGAGACGGGGATGGCGTGGTCTGTGAAAAGTAGATTCTCTCCCTGAGAAGCATAAATCAGCAAAGAACCCGAAGATACAGTGTTCACAAGGGCTGGGTGACTTATGGAAGTAGCTACAGGCATAGTAGCCATCTTGTTGATGGGAACAGGTATGATCCTGTGTTTATCACTGACCTTCGCCGTTCTGAGAATAGCCCCGTCCATCAGACGGAACCTGGACAACATGGAAGAAACCACCCATAACCTTGCTGAGGCAAGCCGCAGCCTGCCCGAGACGGCAGACAACGTGAAAGACATCAGCAAGAACCTACTGGGGGGCACCAGAGACATCAGTAACGCCACACCAATTCTGAAGTGGATAGGAATTGCCAATAATGTCGCAGAGGGAGTCTCGGGCCCGGTAGGCGAAAAAGGACGTTCGGTCGCCCAGACAATCATGGGCTGGTTCAGAAGGGAATAAGAGACAGAGAGGAAACCACCTTGCAACACAGCCAACCCGCCACCATCTCCAATTTCATCTGGACCATCGCCGACGGCGTACTCCGGGATCTCTTTGTCCGGGGCAAGTACCGCGACGTGATACTTCCCATGACCGTCATCCACCGGCTCTACGCCGTGCTTGAACTCACCAAGCAACAGGTCATAAACGAAAAGAAGTGGCCTCAGAAACAGATGGACACCTGGGCCCTGCAGGACCATCAACCGAAACAAAGTGCGACCTGTCAGGGCGCGCCCTGACGGAGCTCCCACGGTCTTGGCCGACGGGTTCAGCGCCCTCTCTCCCAGGGTAGGGATGGCCCAGGGCCTTAGCACCGCAGGGGCGGAACTGCCGGAGATCATGACCTCGGGACGGTGGGACAGCCCCACTATGCCGGCTAAGTATACCGAGGCGCAGGCTGCGGAAAGGGAGGCCGTCGCCCCGTACTACCGGGGGGCCTGCGGGGATCCAGGACAACGTAACCTCCCCGGATGAAGACGATGGGCTACAGTCTGCCGACCACGTACACCCAGACCCAGGCCGGACACACCTGTTAGTTCATAACCTGACCTGACAAGCATAAGATTTGCAGAGCCGGTCCACTTCTTCCTATAATCGTACCGGGTCATTGCCAGCCCATGGCGACCATTTCCTTCACTGGCGGCGTTAGTGCAGGAATAGATGGTTAGCTACGATGGGTCGGCACTGATGACTCCAAATTCGCAAGGAGGATCGCCACTCCATGACCACCAGAAAGGGCAACCAGCCTGCCACCAAGGCGGGCAACGGCGCTGTTCACCAGCAGCCCAATGTCAAGAAACTCCCGTACGCCTCGCGGTACGTGGCAGTTGACTCCCACCTCGTCGAACGCAAGAGTTCCTCTGACTTAATCTCTGCCTTGGCCGGTGAGCGCCCCGCAGGCCGCAAACTCGCCCAAGATATAGCCAATGCCTGCAACCAGCTCGCTGGCGAGGGCTACGAGGTTTTCTCCATCATACCCACCGTGGCTGGCCGCATCGTTGAGGTCTTTATGGACGAGGACGAAACCGAGTCGGAGGGCCAGCCGCAGGAGCCACCAAGGAACTCAGCATATGAATTCATCAGACCGGTTCCCATAAATCTCGGGGCGCCAGCTAAGCCCGCCGTAGAGGAAGATGAACCCTTGGCGGTCGGGTACAGCGTCACCGACGGGATGATTATCACGGCTAAGCTCCGCGAATAGTCCTTTCCGAGGGCTTTGTGCGCTGGTAATTACCAACCTCAGGCAGTCTAGCGATGTTCAGCCGCCAACGTACTGGCTGCCTGAGAAACGCCAACCGTCAGCGCGCCGGCAGCGTCCTCGATGAACCTGCCCGCCACCCTACAGGACTCGCCGCCCTGAAACTCGCTTCCGACCATGGGAACTTCCCTATTCTTCCTGAAGCTCAATACAACCGTATCCAAGGATCACCAGCAGGGTCAATGACCAGATGTCGGCACCCCTCATAATTGCTGACACTTGGCCGTTGATGAAGAGCGGAACGCCCCGATAGACTGGAGGCAGACGTCACTGAAAATAACCACGACGGGAGTCGGATAATGGCCCAGCTCCGCGCCAACGGTCCTTATATCTGGGTCACCTGGCTGCCCAAGCTCCTCTCCGGGCTGAACTCCTGCGAGTGGGCCAGTTGGTTCAAGGCTCAGCATTACAGCGACTCATGGGCCCGTATGCCCTCGGACTTCGACCTGTCCAAGTGGCTCACGGCACACACCGCGTTGCTGAACGAATCCAGGGTAACCTGGGAGAGGAAGGGCTACTCCGCCCTGACGGAGGGACAGAACCACTTCAACCTCAGGGGGAATTCTGCGGTACTGGCCGGCAAGCCCGACCTGGTAGCCCGCAAGGGTGATGGGGTCAAAATCATCGACGCAAAAACCGGCCGGCCGAGCCCAGCCGACGCCGTGCAGGTGATGATCTACATGTACGCCCTGCCCAGGGCACTGGAGCGGTACCGCGGCCTCAAGCTCACCGGTCAGGTGGCTTACTCCGACCACGTGGTCAACATCCCGACCGAGGCGGTGGACGAGGCCTTCGTGAGGAATATGGGACAACTGATAACCCGGTTAGCATCAGAGATCCCGGCGAGGCGCGTCCCCAGCCCGGGTGAGTGCCAGTTCTGCGAGATCACGCCAGCAGACTGCCCTGAGCGAGCAGGGGAAAGTCCTCCGGAAGAAGGCACGACCGACGACTTTTAGAGAACAGCAGGCCAAGAGGAGTTGAGACCAATGGAACCATTGACCCTGACCTTGCACAAATCCAAGGAAACCAGGAACAAGGTGGTGTACGGCACCGGAGACGGCAGCGTCATCCAGAGCGTCTACATCGACAAGGACGCGCTGGGCGATGTTCCCCCGGCCACCATACAGGTGGTCATATCCTCCCAGTAATAGGCACTACGCCGCACTGGTGGCGGAGGTCAAACCTCGGCGTCAAAGCACACCGTCCAATGAAGCCATCCGCCCACCTTTCAGGTACAAACCATATAGAAGTCGCCGAGGCCTGCTCGGCGACTTTTCATGCTAACCGGAAGAGTTCCCGGTCCTCTGACCCAACTCCCTCCGCTCAGCCCGGATCGACACCTGACTCCTCTCCGGGAACACCGCTAGCGCCACCATGCGCCACCCCCACGGTCCACATCGATCGACGCAACAGCACCCTGAAAAACGCTGCGCATCACCATTGGGGTGCGCGTCGCGCAGGCGCTACTCACGCTTTTCCGCCCGCCTGACTGTCGCAGGCGATACGCCGAAGGACCTGGCGACGCGCCGCTGGCTGACTCCGCTGGCTACCATCTCGATGGCCGCGGCCTCCTGCTCCTCGGACAACCGGCGGGGAGCGCCCAGTTTCTTGCCGTCCGCCCTCGCCTTCTCCAACCCAGCCTTGGTACGGCGGCGGATGGAGACCAGTTCCTGGTCGGACACCCAGGCGGCGAAACCGGCCAGGGTATAGCCCAAGAACGACTCCGGCGAATCGGAGTCGGCATCCAGGTACTGGGCCCAGGACTGTTCGTTATCGGCCAGGCTGTGAATCCTCACCCCGCGCCGTTGCAGGTCGTGGATGTTGCCCATGGTGTCCAGCCAGCGCCGCCCGATGCGGTCGATGGACACCACAACCAAGGTGTCGCCCTGTCCCAGCCGGGGCTCCAGAGAGTGCCAGCCCTTCCGGCTGTTGGTCCCGGATGTACCGGAGACGCCGACGTCCTGAAAGATGCGGGAAAGCCCCACGCCGGCAGTCAGCAACTGCTGGCGTTGGGTTTCCGGATCGCTCCCCGATAGCTCGGAGACTCTGGGGCGGCACTGCGGACGTAGCCGTAGGTAGCGGGCATCGCTCTCCCTCCGACTGGTGCGGATTGCGCTATACCTTTGTGACCCACGCCTGAACAAGCTGAAGGGAGTGAATTGTGGCCCAGTGTCACAAACGCGCGTTTGTGACACCACCCTAGCCAGGGCGACTCATCCACATGAACCGCTCCGGAGCTGACCAGATGCTAGTCCGAAGACCGCACTGTTCAGGTGTCACCTCTGGGGCTGGCTGGCAGGATTTAGCACCAGATGTCAGGGACCTTCCGCCCATGCGGAACTCGATCAGGGAGCGCTCGGTCGCGGGTAAGACGAAGGCGCGGGCTGTTTCCCTGGCCGAGCAGCAACGGGAGTACATCCGTGTGGAGCGTTCTAAAGGAGTGAGCCAGCGGGAACTGGCCAAGCGCTTGAAGGTCAGCCGCTGGACCATCCAACAGGTGGACAGGTAGGAGTTGGGTGGCAATTGCAGCCTGACCCAGCTGCGCTCCCACGGGGATGCTACGTGTTACTTGGCCGCTTGCCGGCCCGTCCCTGCAGGGACTTCCAGTCCGAACAGTCCAAATAGTTCCCGGGCAGTGAGAACTCTGGCCAAGTCTATGGACACGTCATCCACCAACTCGTCGAACAGTTTCTGCTTCTGCTCCAGTATCCGGTCTATGCGGTCCTCGATAGTGTCAGCACATGCATATTTGAAGACGTGAACGGGAACAGTTTGTCCGAAACGATGGCTCCGGTCCTCGGCCTGCCTTTCCACTGCGGGGTTCCACCAACGGTCCAAGTGGAACACGTAGGACGCCTCCTGCAAATTCAGCCCCAAGCCGCCGGCACGCAGTGACAGAACCAGCACCTTGTGACGCTCGTTCCGGCGAAACTGTTCGATGATTTCCCGTCTCTCTTCCAGAGAATGGGAACCGGTAAAGGTCAGTGGAAGGAATTCTCGGAGTGCCTCTGCCAGGGCCTCCACGCCGAACCCCGCCCTGGTGTACTGGGAAAACACGATCGCTCGGTTGCCTTCGGCCGCCAGGGCTTCCATTCTCTGGTAGATGTCCTCGAACTTGCTCGACTCCCCGGTCTCCGGGTCCGCATTGCAGATCTGTTTCAGCCGCGAAATCAACTCCAAAACGTGCTGCACCCGCACGTCTCTGCCAAGTTCTTTCAGGTGGACGATCCCCTCTATTTCCGCCCTGTCGTAGCTCCGTCGCTGGGCTGGCCACAGTTCGACCGATAGCTTCGTGATGGTCTTCGGCGGCAGGTCGTCCAGCACGTCCATCTTCTTGCGACGCAGCTGCAGTTCTTGATGCCGTTGCCGGAGAGCCGGTCCTGGCGTGAATCTCCTGGGGGAATCCGGTCCTCCCGAATCGACGAACTCCATGATCGAGGCCAGTTCCTCTTCGCTGTTCTCCAATGGCGTGCCGGTGAGAGCCCAGGTACGGTGTCGCTTCAGCCCCTTCACTGCCTGGCTGATGGTATTGCGGTTTTTGATGCGCTGGGCCTCGTCGGCGACAACCACGTCCCAGGTTTTTAGACCCACCGGTGAGTAGCCACTTCCGCCAGAGTCAGCCCGGAGTGTTTCGTAGCTCACAATGGCCACGTGCACCGGGGTGGCCCATTGCCAGCCCCTGTCAGATGGTGCCCCCCGAATCACCATCGCCCGTAGGTCCGGTGCCCATTTGAGAAGTTCTCGTCGCCATTGATCCAATATGCTGGCAGGAGCGATCACCAAAGCAGTGGAGATTTCTCTTTTCAGGAAGAGAAGTCGCAGCGCAGCGATCACCTGAACAGTCTTGCCCAAACCCATGTCATCGGCCAAGAGGAGGCGCTGGCTTTCGATCAGTATCTTTACCCCGTCCAGCTGGAAAGCCATCAGCTCACCAGGCCATTCAACCGTAGAATCAGGCCCGGGCGACAGGACTGGACCCGACGAAGCCAGAACCCTCCAGAGCCGGTCACGCAACCGGTCCGGCGGCAGGCCTTCAGGCGGTCGGAACCCGCCATAGTTGGGCGATGGCTCGCCCTCCACCACCTGGTATGTCGAGCTGGGGTTCACCGAAGTGCCTGGCAGGCCACCGAACAGAAACGAGCTCGCGGTGTCGACAGGACCCACGCCACCAATGAATGTTTGGGACACGGGATCTGGAAGCTGTTGGAAGGCAACCGGGAAGGCCACACACACTGGAGCGACCGAAGTCGCAGGTGAGGAATCCACCTGCTCCCCATCGATCTTCCTCCGACTACGCACGAGCCTCCTCAGGCTGTTGATCCCAACTCTGCGAAGCCAGCTCTTTAGCATCATGGGTGGGAGTAAGCCTCTTCCAATCCCAGACCCGCCCGTTCGAAGGGTTCCAGCAGGTGGTCGCGAGACTCTAGGTATTGGCTCACCGGACCTGCCCTGGAATCCCCCGAGTCAAGCTCTTTTTGCCAGTACAGAGAAACCAGCTTTCCTTTGCGAAGATCGCAAACTGACTCGGGCAAATCGCCATCGGCGCTGGACGAGACACAGCACACCGGCACCTGAGCGTCAATATCCTCCGAGAACACCTCCTGTGGGGTCTCGAAGGACAAGCAGAAAACCACGTCGGGTTGAAGTCTGACGGCTTGGAACAAAGCCTTGGTCAGCTCCGTGACCGCCCGGCGGACCGCCACACCTTGGTTCCACAGTGAGCCGGAGGGCAGGTCCACCCTGGTGAAACAGAACTCCAGTGGGTCTCCCTGTTGGGAAATGACTAACATGCAGCCCCTGATTCCCTTACTCTCGGCCTCCTTTACGAAGCGAAGGTAGGCAATTCTCACAGGGGCAACCCCGGAAGCGATGTCCTGGAAGGGCACAGGCAAGGCAGTTACCCTTGATTCGGTTAGGTTGAACGCTCTTCCGTTGAGGACGCAGAATCTTCGGAGTGCGCCTGCTCCAGAGTGGGGTCTTCTTCATAGCTGAACGTCAGCTCTGTTTCCTCGATCTCTGGCTCGGAGTCAGGGTAGAGTCGGCGCAGATCCCACTCGTTTATCCATCGCCTTACATACGACCGAATTGTGCCCTGTCCGCCGCGCCTGGCATCATCGCGGATGTCCGGCACATCCCATTCATATGCCTCGGAATGGATCGCTTTGAGTTGGTGATAGAGGCTGAGAAGCATATTTTCGTCAGGCTCGTCGAGATTCCGAACTCCCCGTTCCAAGAGCCGCATCCCAGTTTCAGCCCTGGCGGCGGTCAGGAGGTCGACATCACGGCCCCTGGCCCTGAGTCTTGGAACTGCCTTGTCACGGTCCTCTTTGTCATCCAGCACGACAGAGGCGAAATCTGCGGTCAAGGTACCAACGACGGCCAGGCCGGGGTAACGTTCTTCAGTCGCCTGCCCCATCCAACGGGTGAGCTCTGCATAGGAACGGGCCCTCTGCAGGACGCTGTAGTTGGCGACCAGTTCTATCTCATCCACCAGAACAACCCATCCCATATAGCCTGCTGCTTTGATGAGCTCCAGGACGAACCTGAATTTCTGGGGAGGCATGTCCCGGGCCGACGGGGCCCGGAATTGATATGCCTGGTTCTGACCGATGTGCCTGAGGCCGTCCCTCACGCTCTTGAGTTGAATGCGATCTCCCGACCAAAATCTGTTTATCTCGTTCAGCAACTCGGTGTCATTGTCTTTTTCGTGAACCATGAGAGTTGCGGGCAGTATCCGGTGTAACCCGTTGTTCTCCTGGTTGGCCCACACAAAGAAATCCGCGTATCCCTGAGAGTTGTAATCCAGCCTTTGGGTGATTTCCTCCACCATCTGCCCGGTAACCCCAGGAACCTTGCCGTTCTCCACAGCGGCCCGGAACATCTTGTCCATGTCAAACAGGGGTGTCTCCTTGCTCACGACCACCCTGCTGCACACAAAGTTCCGGCCCAGTGCCTGGGTTTCAAGGTAACCCAGCAGGTGGGATTTACCGGTTCCAAAATCCCCGGCAACCAACATGCCCGACCCTGAATCAGGCCCTTCCCCATCGTCCGCGACCCGGTCCAGCATGGCTTTGAATTCCCGTTCAACCACTGGCTGATTGCATCCAAGAACCGCTACGGCATCACTGTTGGGAACCCCGTTCCGCAGGGCTTCCAACGCCCGCCGGCTGTTGAGCCTGGACCTGCCGGTAGATCTCATCATCCTAGCGACTCCAGAGCGGGCCCGTCTGACAGGCGGACCAGGGTAGCCATCGGGTTGCCATGGCTCCGGGCTCTCACTTCATCGGCAATCCTGCTTCTCAGAGCCTGATAAATGAAGAACCCTTTGCCCCCTCGGTCATCGTCCAGGAACTCCTCACCGGCCAGGACAACCATCAACAGACCATTCAGACGGTCAGTGCTGTCAATAAGTTCACGGAGGAGCTCGTAGTGATCCATTACCGCAGACCGGGAGTAGAAACGGAGTCCGTCCCGAGGATTTCTCCTCAGAGGCACTCGTTCACTGTCCAAGATGACACAGGTCCCCGAGTAACCGACAAGGCGCATCCAGTGAAGCAGGGACTCCAGGAAATGCCGCGCGTTGGTCCGAACTATGCTGTTGTAGATGGAATAGCGCCGGACGTTGGACACCCGCCGGTTTACGCCGGTCAGCCACTCTATCAATGGAACCGCTTCCTGATTCTGGCTTCCGGTCCCCATTTCGGTTAGGCACAGCTGGGTCATGGCCACCCTGAAGTCCCTGGACATGCTGGCGTTACGAGTAAGGAGCTGGAAGATAGCCTTCCGCAACTCCAACCCTATCATACTTTCATCTACATCACTGGCCTTGCTAATTGCCTCCAGGACCGGGCTGTCGTCCGTGATTTCCACCGTGTCCGTACGGTACCCTGCCTCGGAGGCCAGTCGAAGAATTACCCGGCGGGAGAGCAACCGCCAGTCGACCTGTTCGGCAATTCGGAAGAATATCTCCTGGAGCATGTGAACCCGGGTTTGCCCTCCGTCCACACCCACCACCAGGTATCCCAGATCTTCAGCCATCGAAGAGAACCGGCTCTTCAACAGGGGTGACAGGCCATTCCCGCCGGGCACAGCGAACTTGATGGACGATCCTCCCTCGTTTACAAAACCGTCCAGATATTCGTCCTTGATGATTTGCAGCCATTCCTGCAATGGGAGAATGTTGGTCATTGCCGCACTCCCGTAAACTGGACCCCGTAGAACAACTCGGTCTCTCCGGAGGGACCAACAAAGGAAATCACGCCTTGGATGCCCCTGGTACCCGTGGAGGCTGGGAATGACACTCTGGCACCTGTCCTTACTTCCCTGACCCCGCTCTCCCTCAGGGCGTAGAGATCTCGGCCAAAGTCCAGCAGGCTGAAATCCCTTTTGCTCCCAGGAAGCCCTGTGAAGAGGTTGTACATACGGTCCAACCGGACCACCTGACCCACTTCTCCCAGCTTCAACCGGTCCGACGTATCCGCTTGGGCAAGGGCCAAGTAAGCCTCGTACAGTGATTCCAGAAAAGGTTGAGGGCGAAATCTGGGCGGGCTCTTCTGCAACTTCTCCAGATCAGCGACCAACTTCGACGGCCGTATTGTCGAGGATTGCCGGCGGCCGATGAGCACAGCCCGATCTACTGGCACCACCCTCACCACGGAGGGATGAGCAATTATCCTCCCATCCCGTTCAAAGACCTGCAGGCCCTTTCTTTGCGCCACGTCTTTGAGTTCTTCGTTGTAGTCTTCCTCAAGGTATTCCCGCTCCTCGTCGGCCGTGAAGGGCCATGCTGAAGATGCGTTGTTGATCTCCTGGCCAATCCGGCTGATCATGGCGCCTAGTCTTTCACTGTGCCTCCGGACCGCAGCGATGTTGCCTTCCTGGCTCGATTTCCGCAGTTGCCTGGTGATTCTAACGGCGTCGTTCAGGCACGCGAGCACAGTATCTGCAGCACTCTCCGCCGCCGAGAATCCCTCTTCGAAAGTGGGCATTTCTCCTCCCTGCTTACAGTGGTGATAGTCTCCAGCCGACACCTGACATCCTAAACCAAAGCCAAAGCGAAATGCGCAGGGTAATGCGGTAAATTTGCGGGGCACCGGGTTAGCCGGTTATGGGGTCTGGGAGGGCTGGTGATGGTGTGAGGCAGATAGACCGGTTTCTGGAACAATGGCAGATGGATGTCAGCGATCTTCACCGGCGGCTTTTTCTGGCGCCAACACCCAGGGAGCGAGAACGATGCACGCCATCTGGTGCTAGCCCAAGGATGGACGGCTTCGGGTGCGGCGCAAGCCTTGGGACGGGACCTTCGCACCATTGGACGATGGGCCGCCGCCTTGATATTCGAGCAGACACCGGAGGTTCCCGCCCGCCCTTGGCGAGACGCAGCAGGCGGAGTTGAAGGCGGCGGCGCAGGAACTGTCTGCCATGGCTGTGGCCGAACTCGGCAACTGGAACTGAAAGGTAGTTCATCAGTTTGTCTCGGAGCGATTCGGCATCAACCTGAGACGCAGTGGTTGCCTGAACTATCTGCGTTGGTTGGGATTTGTGCTGAAGCGTCCCAAGAACCGATTGGTCAAGGCCGACGAAAGGAAGAGGGAGTCTTTCGTAGCGGAGTACGCCGCCCTGACGGAGGGAGCGCGGGGGTCCGAAGCCAAGATTCTCTTTGCCTACGAGGCTCATTTCCGGGTGGATACCGAGCTTCAGGGCAAGTGGGTACTGAAGGGTTAACCGGCGTTGGTAGAGTCCGCAGTCTGCGGCGTAGCGAGAAGGCCAGTTACTATTCGGCGGTGTGTTTGACGACAAGGGAGATCGAGTGGATGGAACTGGAAGAAACCAACTCGATTATACGACGCGTCGCCGCGGAGCTTGTGGAATGACTCCGTTTGCTTGTGGTGTATGAGGTAGAACCGAGAGGCTGAAGCGCTTGCTGGTGCATAGAACTAGCCATCCAATAGAACTGAAGGGAGAAACTGCGACCGTACGGATCACGAGGGTCGGGTTGTCCATACACCACAAGCAAACGGAACCTCTCCAGTAAATCGGTCAGGGTGGCGACGTTACAGGAGCAGGATGGGGCAGCGTTGACGGTGCGCACCGTTGTGAAGAATCTCAGGAGCAAGTTGGGCGGCAGCCTGTCCCAACCTCAAGGCCAAGTGGGCCTTGCCGGTACCGCTGTTGCTTACGGCGATGGCGTTCTCTCGGCGTTGGATGTGTTTGCAGCGGGCCAGTTCCATTCGAAGCCGTTTGCTGACTACGCCGACTGACAATTTCGCCTGCCACCTTAACTGACGGCATCGTTGTAGGACGACAGCGAAAGTCGGTCAAATTTTCGTCGGTGTTGACGCGTTGGCAAAGCTATTTGCCCAGTAGTATCATATAATGATACTGTAATTCTATGCGAAAGAAACACCAGCAGACGCTGGCCGCGATTTTCCGCCATCCCACCCCGTCGGGCATAAGGTGGGACGATGCCTTGGCGTTGCTGCAAGCCTGTGGGGCGGAGATTGAGGAGCGCGGAGGTTCGATGACTGCTGTGTTCCTCAACGATGAGTTCATATTGTTGCACCGGCCTCATCCGGGCAACGAGATCGACAAGGGTGCTGTGGCGTCGCTGCGCAGATTCTTGGAGCAAGTTGGGATCAGGCCCAGCTAAAAGGGGGCAGGCAGATGGAATATAACGGGTACCACGCAGTTGTGACCTTCGACGAAGAGGTGGGCCTCCTTCATGGAGAGGTGATTGATACGCGCGACGTGATCACCTTTCAGGGCAAGTCCGTGGACGAACTGGAGCAGGCCTTCAGAGCCTCGGTCGGAGAGTACCTCAAAATCTGTGAAGAGAGAGGGCGAGTCCCGGACAAGCCCTTCTCCGGACGGGTCGTACTGCGCATGGAACCAGAGACACATCGTGCCGTTTCTGGAGCCGCCAGGATCAGCAGGAAGAGTCTTAATTCCTGGATTCTGGAAGCGATTGACTGTCATCTGACTCGTGCTGATGAACAAAGGGATCCCGTGGCATGCGATCCGAAGATGTTTGACTCAGCCGCCGCCTCTGAAGTCGAAGCATTTTTGCGCGAGGTTTCGCAACGGCATAGCCGGCAGGACCCGGTTAGCCCGGTCATCCCCTTCTGGGTGGATCTCTACAACGGGCGTATGTGGGCCAGTGACGTCCAGCCGGCCCATGAGGTCCTTACGTTCGAGGCTAAGCCGCCCTATCCCAACTCAACTGGACACAGCCCATTCATTAAATTCCTCAGGGATGAAGTGAACCTTAGTCAGAGTCGGCTGGATCAATTGGAAACCAGCGTCGGCGCGGTGGACGACTACTTCAAGGACAGCCTGGCCGGATACCAGAAGATGGAATGGCAAGGTTCATATGCTCTAGGCACGTACATCAAGCCAGTGGACGACAACAACGAGTACGATGCCGACATTCTGATTATGATGAAGCAGAATCCCAAGTGGGAACCCGAAGACTTCGTCAACGAGGTTTTCAAGACGCTGCAAGGTAACAAGAACTACGCCGACAAGCTCAGGCTCAAGACTCGATGCGTCACCATAGACTACGCCGGAGACTTTCATCTTGATGTAGTCCCATGTGTGACCAGCGGCGGTAGGCACTACATCTGCAACAAGGTTGACAACCAATTCGAACAAACTGACGGCACCGGATACCGCGACTGGTTCAACGAGCGCAATCGCATCACCGGCGGCAATCTGAAGCGAGTGGTCAGGTTGCTCAAATACCTCCGGGACCACAGAAACGGTTTCACCGCCAAGTCGATTTTGCTGACCACCCTTGCCGGCGATACCATCAAGTCGTCCGATGCAGGAACTGAGGCCGTGAGCACGGTTGCCGACACGGTTGAGACTGTCTTAACCCGGATGAACGGGTACCTGCAGCAGCACCCCAATATGCCGGAGATAAAGAATCCGGTGTTGCCGACGGAGAACTTCAACCGCCACTGGGACCAGCGGAGGTACGCCAATTTTAGGAACCGCGTGCAAGCCTACGCGCGCACCGCCAACAAAGCGAAAGCCGAACCATGGAATGAGAAATCCATCAAACTTTGGCAGAACCTGTTCGGAGACACCTTCGGCGAAACCACAAGCTTTGGCGGTGGTGGCCGGTTCGCGGAACGGTAGCTTTTGTCAAGGGCATTGGGAAGGGTTTGTTGAAAAAGTTGGCTCCACTGAACGTTGAGGAGAAACGGGTCTTCAACGTCGTCGAAAGTCGAAAAGTAATGTTGACCAATGACAATAATGCTCAAATAGTAAAGACGATATTCGTCTCACTACCTTAGAATCTGTCTACGATCTGTTTGATATGTTAAGTTGAGACTATTACCAAGGCAGGGTAATCATGTCTCATTCCTATCCCAGCGACATCAGCCGGGAGCAATTCGCCCGGATTCTTCCCATGCTGGAATCGGCCCGACGGCGGACCAAGCCCCGCACCGTGGATCTGTACGACGTCTTCTGCGGCGTGCTCTACCTCCTCAAGAGCGGCTGCCAGTGGCGGATGCTCCCAGCGGACTTCCCCGACTGGCGCACCTGCTACAAGTATTTCCGTCAATGGAGTGAGCGCCCTGGCCCGGAGGAAGAGTCCATTCTGGAGCGGGTCTTAAAAAGAATCGGTTGGCGCGGTCCGGCAGAGCAATGGGCGGACAGAGCAGACCAGCTTCTGCATCGTGGACTCCCAGAGCGTAAAGAACACCGACAGCGCGGAGAACAAGGGCTATGACGCGGGCAAGAAGGTGTCCGGGATCAAGCGCCACGTCGCGGTGGACAGCCAGGGGTTGCCCCATGCGATTCATGTGACCACGGCCGATGTTACCGACCGGGCCGGGGCTTTGGCGATGTTTGAACAAAGCCGAGCCGACCTGAGCCGGGTGCAGAATGTGATGGTCGACGGGGGTTACACCGGGAAGCCCTTTGCTGCGGAGGTGCAGAACCTGTTGGGAGCCTCGGTGGAGGTGGTGAAACGCAACGAACTGCACACCTTCGTGGTGCTGCCGAAACGATGGGTGGTGGAGCGGTCTTTCGCCTGGCTGGAGAAGTGCCGCCGACTATGGAAGAACTGCGAGGGAAAGCTCAATACCAGCCTGCAAATGGTGGTTCTCGCCTTCGCGGTGCTAATCCTGAAGAGATTGTAAACAGGCTCTTAGACGCTAGTCCTCGGATGGATTTTTTCAACAAGCCCTTGCCTGGACTTTGTACATTCGAGCCGCGTTAGGTGAGCATATCCGCGAGGCGGTCGTATAGGGCGGCTGGGACTTTTTCACTGTCGCTGTCGCACCTAGACATTGAAAAGCCCTGGGACAACATCCGCAGTCGGCGGCGCACCAATTCTATCGTAACTGGTTTATGGGTACTGGCCTTTGTACAAAGTCCAGCTTGCGAACGCCCTTGACAAGCCAGCCTGCGAAGTCCACTGGCGGCCCGTGCCGAAGGTCGCTTCGAGGCACGATAACGTTTAATTGGCGGTGGGTGATGTCATAGTCTGTCCCCGGTCGGCGAAGAGCCGCTGCCTTGATATGCGGCGCTTAGCTTCCTCTACCTCATCTAGATGGCAACGTTTGTATTTCGATCCACTCCCGCAAGGGCAAGGCCGGTTTCTGTTGGGACTATTGCCAGCAATCCGTAGCATCTCATGTAGGTACTCACGTAAACCAGGATCACCGTGGGAATACTCTCCCCACAGGTCATTTCTGGCGGCGGTCAATCCATAACGGTCAGTGTAGGACAGACGGTAAAAGAAGGGTATCACCAGTCCCAGTATAAAGCGTTGTAGGGGCGGATTTCTTCCTTCGGAGAAGCTGAGAGTCAGGCAACATGCCCCATCATCGTAAAAGTGCAGATCAATCAACCCGCACTGGTTTCGCTCCCCAATATCGAAACGCCGGCCTCCGACTTCATAAACCTTGGGCCACGCTTTGACCTCTGCGTGACCCAAGTCCAGCCTGACCTTGAACGCATCGCAAAGGAAGGCGCCGATTGCCCTGTGTTCCTCGGTATCCCCCAACTTCAACTGGCCGGAGTCCCGGTCAAATGCGGCGCAGAAGCGAAGTTCCCCGAGTATGCTCCGATCTTTCGGAACATAGGCCAACTCCGGGAAGTTAGACGCCAGCCATTCGAGGTCGGTGTCTCGGAGGTTCATTTCGCGTAAGGCTTCCTCGGCGTCACGGCCGTGGCGCCCATCGCTGCGGTGGCAGGTGCCCCGTTGTTCTTGGGCTTGGACTTGCCGAAGTCGTCCCCGAATAGCTTCCTCCACTTCTGAACGCTTTTCTGGGGATCGGTCTCATTCAAGGCGTCGTTTACCTGGCCGGTGTAGATCTCGAACTTTTCCCGGAAGTTGCGGTACTTGTTCTGATCCCAATGCCGGGTGAAAGTCTCTTGGCTCAACACCGGGTTGCGTATTTCCGGCTTCAAGGGGTTGGCCTGCAAGAAAGCGTTAACGCGGTTGCAGACGGTCTTCAGCGTATCCGGGACAGTCTTGAAATTGGCATCGCCCTCGTTGTCCTGCACGCTCATTCCGATGAGAGTGGTGAGGAGAATTGAAGGCGCAGTGAAGTTACCTTTGTGGTCCCTCATGTACTTCAGCAACCTGGTGACTCGCTTGAGGTTGCCGTTGGTGATCTGGGTCTTCCCGTTGAACCAGTCCCGATAGCCGGTTCCGTCCGTGATTTCGAACTGGTTGGTCTTGCTGTTGCAGATGTGGCGTTGGCCGTTGATCTCGACACAAGGGACGATGTCCAAGTGGAAATCCCCGGCGTAATCCACCATCACGCACCGGGTCCTTCTGTGCACCATGTTTTTGTATGTCCCGTGTTCCATGAGGCAGTTATAGGCCTCGTTGATGTAGTCGGCCGGTTTCTTGCCCGGCCGGTACTTCATGAAGAGCAGCACGTCCGCGTCGTATTCCCGATTGTCCTTCGGCTTGATGATCGTCCGCAAAGCGTAGGAACCTTGGCGCTCAACTTTCTCATACGACTCCAAGTGCCGGCTCAAATGCGTTGTCACGGCCGCCACATGGTCGTTCAACTTATCCAAACGGGATTGGTTGATGTTCACATGGTCGGACAGGAACTCGTTGAAGTCTTCTACGCGTTTCATTCTTTATCTCTCCTTATATGGTCCAAGATCGGTTTGGATTGGTATGTGAAATCCCTCTCGGCGAGGGCTTTTAAGTTAGCGAGGTGCTTGGTGTCGTCCAATTCCCAGCTGTCAATCTCTGGGTCAAGACGCAGGTATCGGTCACCCAAGATCAGCTTTGCCATGTTCGTCGAAGCCTGGGATTGAAGCCCTAGAGTGTAGGAAACCAGCTTGTTCCCTCCCCATCCGGTCAGGAGGCCCCAAGAACTCCGTTTTGTGTACATGGTTTTCGTGTGTCCGGTGCCTATAGAAAAGATTCTTACCTCCTCTACCCTCTTCCTGAATTTGGATATAGCCTCGGTCAACGCGATAATTGACGGATTGTTGGCCCAAAGGCCACCATCCGTCAGAAGATATGGCCCAACTGCTTTGGGGTCGAAATAGGTCGGTGCTGCGCAGGAGGCAAGAATGGCATCTCTGAGCAGCACATCCCCGTCCCTTTCGTAAGGTTCTCCGAGGTCAGCCAAATAGCGGGACTTGAAGACATGAACTCCGCCCGTGGAGATATCCGCGCTCGTGATCATCAATGGAGCTGATATATCCCGAAGGACCCTTTGTGGTAGGTATTCATGGAGTACCTTTTCTAGAGGCTCCCTGGAATACCTGCTACGTAAGAACGCGAAAATGCGCGAAGGGAATCGCGCTTTCCTAAAGATGCGCGGCGACTCCCTCTCGAATAGCCCCACCACTTCCTCCATCGATATTCCTGCCGCTGCAGCTCCGGCAATGATGGAACCCGTGCTCGTCCCAGCAAGCAGTTCAAAACAATCTTTGACACTTCGCCCCAGAGCCTCTTCGACCCTGGAAAGGATTTGGGCGGCATAAATGCCTCTTGTTCCGCCTCCGTCCACGGCTAGAATGCTGAAGCCTTTTTTCTTGTTTGTTGGAGTGCTCATCCAGCCCTGATTAGGCCCCTAAAGAGCGCCATTGACTATGATGCGGTTCTTGGCTATGATTCATTAATCACGAGTGAAACAGCGTCTTACTTGAGTTACGTCTACGGTACCCCACCGTTAGTAACATTGTCAAGATACTGTTTTATTTGTGGTACAGGAGGCGCATTTGGTTAAAGTCACGCTACAAAATCTGGGAACCATTGTCCGCGAAAAGCGGGGTTCTCGAGGACTTCGGACGGTGGCGAGTGAAATTGGGACCAGCGCGCCGACGCTCTCTCGCATCGAGTCAGGCAAAATGCCCGACCTACAAACCTTCGGGAAACTATGCCGCTGGCTGGGGTTAGACCCGGCCACGCTCTTAGACATTAAACCCCAGGCAGCAGAAACGGCCCCTACCCATGTTGCTGTCGCGCACCTAAAGGCACACCGAGAGATCGACCCGAATACCGCGAGTGCCTTGGCCAATGCCATATTGAGGGCGCAGCTGATGCTGCATGATGCTCCTGGAAGGGTGGGAAAGGTGGATGGAGAGGGGCTTTAAAACACGCTGCGAAGAGATGTCTCGGTCGCTGCGAACGGAGCTGGGCTTGGACCCAGTTACACCCCTGCCGGCTGAACAGCTAGCGTCCTACCTGGGAGTATATCTCTGGTCCGTCGAAAACCTTGGGCTAGCTCCGGAAGACGTCACGCAACTGGTGCACAACGATCCCGAGTCTTGGTCCGCCATAACCGTATCCGCAGCTGGCACGGATGCCATTATCTTGAATCCAAACCACCGGCGTGGGCGCTATTCCAGTGACGTGATGCACGAATTGGCTCACCTGTTGCTAGGCCATGAACCAAGCACTATGTTTTTCGCCGGGCAGGAGAACTTAGCCTTAAGGGGCTTCAACGAGGATGCTGAGGAAGAGGCCAATTGGTTGGCGGGTGCCTTGTTGTTGCCCAGAGAGGCCCTAGTGAGGCTGCGTGCCAGGAACTCCCCAACGGAAGTGGCGTGCGATGAATTCGAAGTGAGTAAGCAGATGCTGGACTTCCGGATGAGGGTGGCCGGAGTAGAGCGGCAGTTCTCACGAAGAAGGCAGCAACCGTGATTGAGGTCAAAAATTAACAAAGGTCGGATTCCAAGGCCTCCCGGTCTTTACAATGCTGTTAAGTATGGCTAGCAGCTTACGCCTACAAGCGATGAGCGCCAGCTATTGAGGCGTGTCAGCCGCTAGCAGACGTTGGTAAAACGACCGGACCGCGGGGGTTGCCCTCATCTTTCGCTGGTCCCCGGTTCTGGCATGGCGGCGTGATGCTACGGCGGCCGGAATTCTGGCTATGCTCAAATTCGTCCCATTCCGGCAGGTTTGCCAAGGCGGACGGCCCGCCTCTGAGGGCAGTGTAGACCACAGTACGCAGTCGGTGTACGATTCCGTCCGTACCTTTTTCAATGAGTCAACGGGAACAGCAAGACTAATCGTCATTGATCACTTATTCGGCTCCTAGTATTACAACGACGCTTCTTCGATTTGGTCTTTTTTTGGCCGGACATCGCTTCGCGAAAGGCAAGGCCGCAAGGCTGTCACGGGCGTGGGCAGGTCGCTATGAAGAGGCGCTCAAGGTCCCTTTCTTGCGAAGCGTCGTTGTAATACTAGAAGCCTGGCCGGAAAGCCCTTGGCCGGGTTTTGCGCTACGCGAAGCAGACGTATTCGAGTCTTATATGGCATGGTAGTGCATGTAATACGTTGCACACCCACTGTTTCATCGATAATCGACGTTAAGAAAACGCCGACTTGGGGAGAATCGGGGTTTCCGGCCAGACTTCTAGGCAGATCTGCCCTTCTAGGTCTTCAGCCAATGATGCGGTCGGAGCTCCGTCTTGGACACAACCAACCTTCCCATCAACCAATGGACCGGGGTCTCCGGCCCAGATAGGCTCACCGGCGCTCTGTTGGGCCGTCCCCACCCACCACGTCCACATCCTGGAGATGAACGGCAAGAGCTACCGTGTCAATCGAAACACGGACAACACTGCACTCAGACTTAAGCCGAACCGGACACCGCCCAAAATACACCTGCTAATTCCTCTTTCGGGATAAGGAACTGATCGGCCGTAAGTGGTGGAACAGGAAGGATCCCAAAAAGCTCAACCATGGCGTAGTGAGGTGCAATCATGACCCTCCGCACCCCCGAAGAGGTCCTCAACTGCGTGACATCCACCGTCTTCGCCGAGGTGGAGTTGACCCACTACTGGACGCTCCAGCCCCCTCTGGCTGCCTACCTAGACATTCACAGGTCAATCTCCGTGTGCGCCTGGTGCGGCGACAGTCTCAACGAGGAGTACGCCGGAAACACACTGCTCCGCGCCTTCCTTACCTGCGCCGATGGGACGCGCGTCTACTGGCGATCTAACGGCGATGGAGTGATGGAAATCTGCAACTCTACGGTCTACAGCCGCGTCTGCCGGGGCTGCGGACACCCGGCACAGAACGACGATTATTGCAGCAGGTGCGCCACTCGGTGACGTGAAGGGCCCTTGCCCCGAGCGCCAGACATCGAAGCCCGTCCCCACCTTGCGCGGCGTGTGCTTTATCCGGCGACGGCAGCCCGGGTGTCATTGGTGCACATCTGTGCACATGGCCTTTTGCACAGAAGGCCATAATATCGAGCACTCCGGAGTTGGACCATGCCGGTTGTTGCTGTCCTGAATCAGAAGGGAGGCACTGGCAAGACCACCTTCTTGTGTGGCACCAAATAGCTCGGATTCACCCGCATGTCCCGAGGGACTCGCGTCCAGCGGATCAGTAGCGCCCTTCGACCGATGCCGAGCGCCGGGCGTCGTAACTTTCCCCACCTTGCGCGGCGTGTGCTTTATCCGGCGACGGCAGCCCGGGTGTCATTGGTGCACATCTGTGCACATGGCCTTTTGCACAGAAGGCCATAATATCTAGCACTCCAGAGTTGGACCATGCCGGTTGTTGCGGTCCTGAATCAGAAGCGAGGCACTGGCAAGACCAACTTCTTGTGCGGCACCAAATAGCTCGGATTCACCCGCATGTCCCGAGGGAGTCGCGTCCAGCGGATCAGTAGCACCCTTCGTCCGATGCCGAGCCCGGGGCGTCGTAATTTTCCCACCTTGCGCGGCGTGTGCTTTACCCGGCGGCGGCAACCCCGACACCATTGGTGCACAGATGTGCAAAGGGCCATTTGCACAAATAGCCATCATATAGAGCACCCTAGAGTTGGACCACGCCAGTTGTTGCAGTCGTGAACCAGAAAGGGGGTCCTGGCAAGACTTCCTTCTTATGTGACATAAAGACATTCGAATTCACCGGCATGTCCCGAGGGAGTCGCGTCCAGCGGATCAGTAGCACCCTTCGTCCGATGCCGCACGTCAGGACATCGAAACTTGTCAAAGCTTGCGGGACGTACGCTTTATCCGGCGACCCCAATCCGAGTATTATTGATGCACAGATGTGCACATGGCCCTTTGCACATCTGGCCATCACATCGAGTACCCCGGAGTTGCACCATGCCGGTTGTTGCGATCGTGAACCAGAAGGGAGGCACTGGCAAGACCACCTTGGCCACCAACCTGGCTTCAGTGCTAGCTGAAAAGGGGGACGTTCTGCTGCTCGACGCCGATCCGCAAGCCAGTTCCCAGAATTGGGCAGCCGGCGATTGGGCCTCTCCCGAATCCCTAGCCGTCCAAGGAATGGGGACCGTCGGCCTTCTCCAACAGGTTAGATCCCTGGAACGCGCATATGATTGGATCATCATCGATGGTCCCCCGGGAATCACCAAGACCAGTGCCGACGCCGTGCGCGCTGCAGATTTGGTGCTGATACCGGTGAAGCCGAGTCCGTTGGACGTTTGGGCGGCCTCAGACATCGTGGCAGCAGTACGAGCTCGTCAGAAAACCACCAACGGGATTCCCAGGGCGGCTTTCCTCATAACCATGGCACAGCCGCGCACTCGCCTCGGTCGTCAGATCGAAGTCGCGCTGGCCGAGTTGGGAATCCCGGTGCTGCAGGCCCGCACCACCCAGCGCGTCGCCTACCCTAACGCGATCAATGATGGAAACTCGGTGGTCGATGGACGCGACCAGACGGCTCGTAACGAGATCCTCGAGATTATCGGTGAACTGGAGGGGTTGACCCATGACGCTTAGAAGCAATCCCAACCGCGGCAATCAGGTGGAGCGGGACGCATTCGTGGACCAGGCGGCGGCAGTGGACACCGCGCGCCTGCATTGCTTCATTCCGAGCGACCTCCACCATCAGCTGAAGGTGATGGCTGTGGATGGACGCACCAACATGACTGCGCTGGTCGTCGACGCCCTGGAAAAATATGTGCGCGAGCGGCGGTAAGGACTGCAAGACCGATGCTCGCCTCGCCGCTGCTAACAAGTGCCTGCAGCGTAGGTACAGCGTGAGCACGACGACTTGCAGTTTCCCAAAGGGAATTTACTTGACGGTTGTTTAGCGGGCAGAACCGCGCTTGGCCGAAGCCAACCCGGTTTTCACTCGCTATTCGAAAAGTTTGGGAAAGTGAAGTGACGCCGCTGACTCGTACGTCACCCCTTCCGAGAATTCGAAGGCGTATTACGCCTCGGATCGGACGCTGACATGCTAGCAGCAGGCCCAGGCCTGCAGACAGAAGCTCTCAAAAGGTTGGTGGGAAGGCCAGCGCCGGATAGACAGGTGGCACAGCCGCATGCAGGGCCTTCGCAAGCACTGGTTCGCTGGCCGTGTCCGGACTGCTCTACGCCGTAC
Organism: Dehalococcoidia bacterium; assembly: GCA_965216065.1. Classification (GTDB taxonomy): domain Bacteria; phylum Chloroflexota; class Dehalococcoidia; order Lucifugimonadales; family UBA3495; genus VXOI01. The sequence goes on along the minus strand of CBDCFB010000001.1, from coordinate 52,380 downwards.
TTTCACTCCTCGTTCACTGCCTCTCACAGTGGGAAAGAGTCTGATCAAAAAGTCATCGACAAGTAGGCTACACAGACATTGCAATGCCATGACACGCTATGCTATGGTCACCCCAGCCGTGACACTTGAGGCCGATCATGCTGCACGTTCCATTCAGTGAATACACTGACCCGATTACCGGCACAGCCCGCATCATCACCCGCTGTGGCGAGGACTACCCTGTCGGCAGCAATAACCTCATATCTGAGTCGAACCTAGCCGAACTTTCGGACTCAGGGGACGGAACCGCCTGCTCGGAATGCCTCCCTTCGACCGTACAGCTGGTGGCGATTAAGACGCTGGCTGCTTCCTTCGGCATCACCTCCTCCACCATGCGTAAAGCTGTACTGGCGATGGGCATCCAAACAAAGAAGGCCCGCTTCAACGGCTCCAAGCAACATATGTTAGCTATCACCGAAGAGGATGCAAAGAGAGTCCGCCAAGCTCGCATAGCTCAGGTCGTAGAGGCGTAGGAGATTCTTAACTGCTCTACACGAAGAGCCATCCATGACCGGTAGAGAGTGCTTTTGAGTGCCACATAAAACATAAAACAGAGCCGCCAGATGGTCATCAACCCCATCTGGCGGCGGTTACCAAAGCCCCCCATCCCCAGGAAGGCAATGCACAGTTAAGCCGCACGGAGCAGGCGTCACTATGCGTGTTCAATATAGCACACACACCCCTCTGAATCCAGTTTTCCAGCCGTTCATTTCGCCGTTCTACGTCCACGTGGCGGACGTATACGAGTCGCCCGGAGACACGCCGACCGACGGTTACGATGGACTGAAGCCGCCAGCATACACCACTTCCGGGCACCGCCATTTCAGCGGATGTCTCCCCCGTTCCCTCCTGGTACGCAAGGACGCCCTCAGTCTCCAGCAGCTCCTGAAACTTGCATCACCTTGCCGTAACCCACAGGTCCCCGGCATAGGGGGCGAGTGATGCAGGGCCACGACGCCTACCCCGACCCTTCAGCCAGCTCGCCGGGCGCCCACGACAACGGCACCACCGCCACCACTGTCGACACATCCGTCTCTGCCCTCAAACCTTACATTCCCCCCAACGTCCCCCACGGCCTGCCCCACGTGGTCCGCTACGCCACCCTCTCCAGCATGGACCTGCCGCTGGAGGTGCGGTTCCTGATCATCATGATCGCCCGGTTCGCGAACGTGCACGGGGTGGCGTCAGTGGCCAACTCCACCCTGGGCGAGATCTGCCGGATAGGGTCCCATCACACAGTGGAGCGCTGGATCAGCCTGGCCTCCGACGTGGGGATACTGCGTAAGGAACCGGGGAAGGGCGGAAAGGACCGGAAGAGCAACAGCTACACCTTCCTGGGCGAGGACAGAGGCTGGACGCCACTGCCGGTGGGCCGGCCGGACACCAACCCCATAGTCGCCCTCGCGCAGGCACGCCGGATCATAGAGGAACTGCAGGCCAAGGCAGCCCGGGTCGACGACCTGGAGGCCGAGCTGGCGCTGCTCAGGAACGGCCACGCCAACGGTCACTCCGAAGTGACCAATGGGGAGGATGAACCCCCGGCCGGACCACCCGGTGACAGCTACGAAACTGCAGATTCCCGCACCTCCCCGGAGACTCATGGGGCCATTGGTCACTCCGGAGTGACCAATGGGTCAGCTGAGAACCCACCCGAGAGAGGTCCCCCACAGCTACGAAAACACGGATTCCGGCAGTTCGCAGGGGACCCATGGGGCCATTGGTCACTCCGGAGTGACCAATGGCTCAGCCGAGAACCCAGCCGAAGAGGACTCCCGTAGCTACGAAACCCCCGATTCCGGCAGCCCGCAGGGGACCCATGGGGCCATTGGTCACTCTGGCCCGGAGTGACCAATGGCCCGGACGGGACAGGAGTACCTGTCCCGCCGCGGCCGGGTGCAGGAACAGGTGATGAACCACCGGGACTACTACCAGCGATCCTTCGACCGAAGGGGGGTGCTGGGCGCGATCGAGTTCTTCTCCCGTTCCGGAGAGAACGAGCAGGAACTGATGCGCCAGGCGGGCATCCTGGAGGCCGGCGGGGATCCGCGGCAGAGCGGCACCGACCCACCACCGGAACCCGAGGCCCAGTCCCAGACCTCAGAGGACTCCGACCGGTACGGGGTCGGGCAGTGCCCGGACTGCGGCGGACCCTTCGCAACCCACGGAGGGGCGACGCATTGCACCGACTGCACGGAACGTAGGCGGAGGGAGAGTGAGGCTTGATGAACGACGAGGAACATCAGAGGAAAGACCGGATCTGGAAATTCGTGCTGGAACACCAGGAGCTGTTCTGCGACCCTCCCCCCGAGGGCCTCGGGTTCCCGAGGCCTGGGATGATACCCGGCCACTACCTGAAGAGACCGGAGGAGTGGGCCCTAGACAGGATCCGCGTCCAGAGACTGAAAAGGGATCGTCAGCTCCGGGACGGCACCGCCGACAGGACCGTCTCGACCGGCATGGCCCCAGGGACGCGCCGGCTGTTGGACGACATCCGGCGGCTCGCCAGGGAGGGGCGCACCCCGGCGGACATATCCGCCCAGCTCGACGTCGCGGAGGCCGGGGTACGCAACGTCCTGGCCCTGGGACGGGGAGCCTACGACCGGGGCGCCCAGGGACCCATCCGGATACCGGAGCTCGCAGCATTCCAAGAGACCTGGGGCAGGTCCTGGCCAGGAGGGCACACCAATGGAAACGGAAATGGAAACGGGCACCGAAAATCGCAGAGTGCTATTTGAAGTCGAGGTCCTGGGCCGGTCGCACGGGAGGCGCTGCTTCGTGTGCGACTCCCCGGCTTGGCCGATGCACACGGTCCGCCCCAGGGGCGGCGACTACGGCCGGTACGCCTGCTTCGTCCACGTGTCCGACGTGATGGCCACCTGGGACGAACAGGAGAAAGCCCGGGGAGGTGAGGAAAGATGACGCTCTACGCCGAAAGACTGCTGCCCCACAACACCGAGGCCGAGGAGGCCCTCATAGGCTCGCTGCTGATCGACGGCGACTGCATCGCCCGCATCGCGCCGATGCTCCGGCCCGGGGACTTCTACCGGGAACGGAACCAGCTCTGCTACGACGCCGCGATGGCGCTCTCCCACCGGAACCGGGCCATCGACCAGACGACGCTCGCGGGTGAGCTGGCCAGGACCGAGAAGCTGGAGCTGGCCGGCGGCATGGCCTACCTGTCGCACCTGGTCTCCATCACCCCGACGTCCGTCCATGCCGAGGACTACGCCGGGATCGTGTCCCGCACCGCCGCCATGAGGAAGCTCATCGCCGCGGGGTCAAAGATCGCCGAGCTGGGCTACAACGACGACCTGGACACGACGCTGCGGCAGGCCGAGGACGCGCTCTACGCCGTCAGGAACACCACCCAGCAGCGCGACTTCCAGTCCTTCCGGGACATTTTCGACCGGTACCTGCAGGAACAGCAGTCGTCCATGTACGACTTCCTGACGGGGACGTCCGCTCCGGTCATGTCGGGATTCCCGGACCTGGACGAAGTCCTGGGCGGGTTCCAGCGCTCCGACCTGGTGATCCTAGCCGCCCGGCCGTCGGTGGGCAAGAGCACCCTGGGCCTGAACATGGCAATGGCCAACGCCAAGGCCGGCCACACCTGCGCCATCTTCAGCCTGGAGATGACCGCGGACCAGCTGGCCATCCGGGCCCTGGCCGCCGAGACCGGCATCGACTCCCACCGGATCCGCCTGCGGCTGTACACCCAGTCCCAGGAAGAGCTCATGATCAACGCCATCGGCGAGCTGTCGGAGCTGCCGATATACATCGACGACACCCGTACCAGGGCATGGTGGAGATACGGGGCAAGGCGAGACGGCTGGACCTCGACCGGGGTGTGGACCTGATCATGGTCGACTACCTGCAGCTGGTGCAGGGCCAGCACCGCGGCGGGCCGGTCAACCGGGTGAACGAGATCACCGAGATCTCCCGCTCCCTGAAGGTCATGGCCGGCGAGCTGAACACCGCGGTGATCGCCTGCTCCCAGATGAGCCGCATGGTCGAGAACCGGCCCAGCCACCGGCCGCAGCTATCGGACCTGAGGGACAGCGGCTCCATCGAGCAGGACGCCGACATCGTGGCGTTCATCCACCGGGAGGACCTGTACACCACAGAGGAGGAATGGTCGCAGACCCACCCGGGACAGGAGTACCCCCGCAACATCGCCGAGATCATCGTGGCCAAGAACCGGAAGGGCCCCACGGGCAGCGTCCGTCTCGAGTTCAGGGACCACCTGGTGCGGTTCGACTCCATGAGCAGGGTGTACGCCGCGTAGCCCCAAGACACTCCTCCAGCGCAGAATGCCGCCGGCAGCGTCCGGCGGCATTCTCTTTTTCCGGGGCCCAACCGTTGGTCAGTCCGGAGTGACCACTATCGTAGTAGTAGTAAATATATATATTTATAAGTACTACTACCTTAGCTGTCACCTGTAACTACCCTATGGAATTCTGATGTCTGCCCAAGGCCATGGTAGCGGAAGCAGGCGCGCTGGGAATACGAACAGGGCCGTTGTCCGCATTCCTTATTGTAGTTAATCAGGGGCAAAGAGTTTTGTGAGGGACATGCAATCCTGTGGCAGGAGGTGATGCAAATGACTTCACGACGACGAGATTTATCCCTGGCTGGGGAAACTGCGGATGAACGGTCATCCGCCCAGATGGAAGGTCGCCCGGGGTCCGGCGTCTCTGATCGCCCCACCCTATTCGATGGCCTACCGGAGTCGACATGGACTGAAGCCCACCGCCTGTTACAGGATGCTCGTCCGGGGGATAGGATGCTCGTGTGCCTGGGCTTGGAGGCCACTCCGAATGCAGTCAGAGTCGCTGCAGTCTTGGCATACCACGGATGGACCTCCTGGCCCAGCAGGGAGACTCTGGCAGTTAGGACAGGCCTAAATCCTCAGAACGTTTCCCGGGCTACATCTGAGCTCGAGAAAACGGGTATTCTCCACCGGCGAAAGAGGCCTCATAAAAGGGGCGCCGTCGGCATCCAACACACATTCAACGGTATGGCCATCGCTGCCGCAGCTGCCCGGCAGGACCACCCTGAAATGGGAGACGCGGCAAGGCAGATACTCGCTGCCGTAGCCTCGGGTGACAATCATTGCCGGAATCAATGTGAGTCCGGCACTGATGGGCCTAAGAATCAAATTGATTCCGGCGTGGGAATCAATCTGAGTACCGAACCGGAATCAGAACCGGGATCAACCGAACTGAGAAATGATGACCTGATTGATGTATCAATCCGTCAATCTTCCGGTTCGGTTGACGGTGGCTACGACGCGAGAAGGGACTATGCGCGGGCAGAAGGAGAAAAAATCCACCATATTTGCGGGTCCCCTGAGTTTGGCCACGGAGACGACAGAGCCAATAGCGGCTGCGGCACGCCGGACTCTGTCGAAGGTCACGAGAGTCGGCCGGAGTGGTTCAGCTACCTGAGAGAAAACGTGAGCGGAGAGAAGGTTCCCAAATTCCGGCTGTTGGACGAGGCCAGGAAGCTGGCGGGGTGGACGGATGAGGTGCTGTTCCAAGCGGCGCGGAGTTACGCTAGCTACTACCACGATAAGCAGGTTCGCGATCCATTAGAATTGTTCAAGAAGGTCGCGGCACAGGCCGCCCGTGAACTGCCGGCGTCTGGTTCCAAGCAGCGGAACAAGTACCTTGCCGACTACTTGTGGTTGAAAGATCTCAGACGGTGATAACGGCAATTTGGACGTACTGGGGTGCGATTTCGGGACAGCTGAGACCGGCGCTTGCAGCGCAGCACCGGCTGGGAAAGTGGAGACGCAGACCCAATCCGGCTCAGGCTGTCGTGCGTGCTGATGTGCGCGGGCTGGCTTGAGCAGGGACCAGTTCGGTGTTCCCGGGTGAGATCCCCGGGCGGAGCCGTCTTGCACTGTTGGGGCGGCGGCGCGGCTCAGACCGCGTCTTCAGGGAAGACTGACGGAAGTCCTGCGACTAAAGTCAACCATTTTTTTACAACGGTGCATGTCATTATTCAGGAAGATCAGGCCAGTTGGGACCGGACATGGTTCCCTCATGGATTGAGGGGCAGTAACCGGGAGGATCCATGTGGGGCCCGTGGCCCGGCCGGTCATTCATGGCAGCAGCCATGCCGTTCGAGTGCAAAGAGGGTGGTGGCCCAGCGCCCTGCAGAGAGGTCAATCGGAAGAAAGGTCGGGGACGGTGCCTCGGCTGCAGATCCGTGGCGGGCCTGGCGATACAGACGAGCCAGGAACGGAGGGCTCCGGTTGTTGATTTCCAAGGTCATCGACCCAGTGATTTACACAGTCATTGACCCCCCCTATGGCATGGTGATCTGAGTATTATCTGGTTTGGTGTTCCGGTCAATCACCTCCTTCACGGCCTGCGCCCAGCAGTGCGCGATGAGGCGACAGGCGTTCCCGGTAGCTTTGGCCCTCGACGGTTATCTGATAGCTGGCGTTGGCCAGCCGATCGAGGGTACTGTTGCCCAGGACGGGGTCCTCGAACAGGCCCAGCCACTCGTCCACGGCCCGGTTGCTGGTGACCACGAAGCTGGAGGCCCGGTGCCGGTTGAGGATCAGGTCGTAAAGGTCGGCAGACTGCTGGGCGGTGAACCGGTGCAGGCCCAGGTCATCGAGGATCAGCAGGTCCGGCGACAGGAAGGACCTGAAGGTGCGCTCCAGAGAGTTGTCGACCCGGGCTTGGTTCATGACTCTGAAGTAGTCGTCGGCGTGGCTGAAGCGGACGGTGTGTCCGGCCCTGACGGCGGCGTAGCCCAGAGCCTGGGCCAGGAAGCTCTTGCCCACTCCCGCCTGACCGACGAGCAGCACGTGCTCGCGCCTGGCCAGGAACTCCAGGGAGAAGGCGGCGTCCAGCAGGCGGCGGCCCAGGGTGATGGACGCCGACCAGTCGAAGTCCTCCAGGCGGCAGATCTCCTGGAAGGCAGCCTGCTGCAGACGCATCTCGATGCGCCGGTGGGCGCGGCGGTTGACCTCGTCTGCGAGGATGATCTCCAAGAAGGAAGCATAGTCCAGTTGCTCCCTGCGGGCCAGGGAGATGCGCTCGGGCAGGGTGGCTGCCATGGGCCCCAGCTGCCGCCGCTTGAGCAGCGGCGTGAGATCGGTGGTCATGGTCATGGATTATCTCCTCATGCCGTACGGCGGTAATGACCAGTTTGGGCAAAGACGCTGCCGGGACGGGCGAAGCGTCCCTCGGGCAGCGGCAGGGGTGTCTGGGGCGTGGTCTCTTCCTCCAGGGCCTGCACCAGGATGCGCTCCAGCCGGCGCACGTCGATGAGGTCGACGTCCAGCGCTCTGCGGCAGGCGGCGTCCAGGCGCTTTGCGGTGTAGCGCTCGCCGAGGCGGAGCAGCTTGTGGCCCTGCCGGATCCTGGCCCAAGGCAGCGGGCCGGCGAAGAGCCGGTCGGCGAATTCGGCCACCGCCGGCCCCAGCTCGGCGGCCTTGCTCTTGATGCGGTCGGGGGTCCTGGTGGTGTAAGCGGAAAGCTCGGCGGGGTATTCCTCGGGGTCGGTGGCGCGGCCGCCCCTGGGCTGACGGAGGTGGGTCTTGATCAGCTGACCGCGGTGGTAGATGCGTACCAGCTTGCTGTCCACCCTGACCTCCACCTTCTGGCCTAGCGGGCACAGGGATGACGGCACCGAGTACAGGGCCTGACGGCACTGGATGTGATGGTCCTGGTTCACCTTGGCCTCTCGCCAGTCAGCGATCTCGTAGGCATCGCCGTCCCAGGGGAGCAGGGCCTGGCGCTCCTCGTCCTGGAAGACCACCAGGGGCTTGCGGCGGGTGGTGCCGTGGATGCGCAGCCCGGCGACGTCGCGGCACCAGCGCCGGACTTGCTCCCTGACATCGGCCAGATCCCTGAACTCGCCGCCCTTGAAGAAACGCTCCCGGGCATAGGGGACGCCACGCTCCACCTTGGGTTTGTCCTTGGGAAGGCGCACCCGGGCTGAGTCGGCGATGAAGCCGCGGAGCTGGGAGTATTCCAGGAAACCCCTGGTGAAGACGGGATGCAGCGGGTCCGCCGTCGCCACCGCGGGTGGGCAATTGTCGATGGCCAGGTACTTGGGGATGCCGCCGAAGAAGGCCCAGGCCGATTCCAGCCCGGCGATGACGTCGTCCAGCGTCTGCCCGAAGGTGGGCCAGACGAAGCAGTGCCTGGAGTAGCCCAGGACCAGCAGCAACGCCCACACGGCGCGGCGGCGTCCGGTGTCGGGGTCATGGATCAGCCCCAACCGGCCGAAGTCCACCTCCACCACCTCGCCGGGCGGAGTGTCCTCCATGCGAACGGTGACCTTGCTGGGCCTTCGCCAGTTGCGCTTCTGAACGAAACGCCGCAGCGACTGGTAGGAGACCGGACATCCCCGCCCCAGCAGCAACTCGTGGATCCGGGTCAGTTGCAGCCGCTCGCCGGTGAGCCACCGGTGGATCTGGTCAGCCCAGGGTGCAGCAGGTCCTCGCTGGGCGTCTCCACCCCCGCCGCGGCCCCGGCTGGCCAATGGCCGCCAGACGGCTGATCTGCTCTTCGCTGAGCTCCCCTCCTTCACGGGATACGCCCAGCGCCTCCGCCGCAGTGATGTATCCGGCGACGGTGTCCCGGGACAGCCCAGTCCCGGAGGCGATGCGTCTCTGGCTGTGGCCTGCCCGCCAGCGGCGGATGACTTCCGATATCTCCACTCTGTGCACCTCCTTGTAAGCCATTGCCTCACCTCACCATGAAGTGCGGCGATGGTCTCTCATTGGGCGCTCAGAGTGGCTGGATGATCCTGAATAAGTGGCCTAACGTCAACTACTTTTGCCGGTTGGCGTCGATTATTCTTGCCGGTTCACCTCCTTATCTGGGCCACTCCGGTCCGGTAGCTGGGGACGTTGAATTCCAGGATGACCGAGTGATGGACCACCCGGTCGATGGCGGCCGCGGTGGCCATTCACTCCCACGGGAGAAGACCAGGTTGGAGGTGATGCCCAGGGACCGGCGCTCGTCTGCGATGAGGGTGAAGAGCAGCTCCGATTCCCTGGGGCAGGTAGCCCAGGTCGTCCACAGCAGGAAGTCGTAGCGTCGAGCTTCCGTAGTTGTCGCGGCAGGGCCAGGTCCCGCTGGCTGCCAGCAGATCCTGCACCAGCCGGTAGGCCGGGGCGAAGGCACCGACCTGCCCGAATCCACCAGCCGGTGGCCCAAGGCGCACAGGGCGTGTGTTTTCCCGGTGCCGGGAAGACCGAAGGCCAAGACGTTGACGCCGCGGTCGACGAAGCTGCCGTCGGCCAGTTCCCCCAGTTGCTGTCTGAGAGACAGAGGGTGCTCGAAGGTTTCCCAGGTCTTGCCCGCCGGCAGCCAGCTGATGCGCCGCTGCCTGCGGTCCTCGGCCTGCTCCAGTACTTCCAGGAGAGTCTCCAGGGCGAGGCTGCAGTGAAGAACTGCGCACCCATGGTGGGCAGCCGGAAGCAACGCCGTCATCTGGGAGGGTGTCCAGCATCAGAGCCGCCAGCAACGTAGACCCTCAGACCGGCGTCCCGGGCAGGCTGAGTGCCGGGGCCTGCAGCTCTCCCTGACTGCGGCTCGAAGGGTCCGCCCGCCTGAAGAGCAGGGCCAGGGCGCTGTCCACCGTGGTCTCCATGGTCGTCGGCCAGGTGCAGGATGCGCACGTACTCACGTCGGCCCCCACGCCATTCCCGGAGCGCATCGTAGGCCACCGGTGGGAAACATCTGCTCCCGGAACCGGTGCGGGCCTTGCGCACCAGGGAGCCGATGACGTGCGGTAGTCAGGGCGCCATCAGATCCACGGGTGCCCTTGCTTCCACGGCGTGGATCTGCACCTCGTTCCCGATGAGCCGGGAGGGCACGGTTAGGTCCGTCATGGTGCTCCATAGCCCGGTTTTACTCCGGCACCGGGGCTGGGGGCAGGGGACGCAGATGTGGGCGCTCTTCCTCCAGCTTCCCCATCACCAGTTCATCCACCACCTTGCGGACGCCGGCGTACAAGGGAGTTGAAGTCGCGGCTGCCCCGCAGCATGAGGGCTTGGATGGCGTCCTTGAGCCGGTAGTGGGCCTGCTCGGCAACGCCGTTCTCATGGGACTCTCCTTTTATCAATCGAGCATAGTGGTCCAAAGCTCGGCGTCTGCCGTTCAATCTCGTGGGTGGCGGCCGAGGTGTTGTCCGAGCGGATCACCCGAGGCGCACCGCCCAGCTCCCACATCCCCCTGCTCACCGGATGCGCACCAACTGAGATTCCGCCGACGGTCAAGGGAGTTGCAGTGGGTGAAGTCGATCTGGGCCTCGCGGCCCGGGGGATCCCTGGGGGAAGTAGACACGCTCGGTCTTGTAATCGCGTTGCAGGGTGCGCAGCTGCGAGGCGCTGAACCGGCCGGGATGTCAGCCACTCGATAATTGTCGTTGCCCTGAGCCTGCCGGCGGCCTCGCCCCGGACAGGGGCAGGATCTCCTTCTCCCAGACTCCGTCGAGGGATCGGATGCGCCACTGGCGCTCAGTCTTGGTCTCCGACGGCAACGGGCCGCACTGCCAGCGGGCCGAGCCGGCCATTGACGTCTCTGCCTCAGTGTTGCGACGGATGTAACCAATCCGGCACCTCCTGTAGTCCGGGGACCGGCAAAAATAGTCGTCGCCAACCGGCAAGACTAATTGTCGGATGTGGCCTAATGACCCTGAATATTCTTTTAATTTCTGGTAGGAAGTCCCTGATTATTCACACGAGCGGTTCTGCAGGGAAAGAGGATTCCAAGTCACAGCGCGCTACAGTGAACAGAATTGCCGTAAAGTCGAGGAATAAGAATCATTTGGTGCCGGGCCCAGCAACGGTTCTGACTGAGGAGAACTACGAAGCAACGCTCGCTCTGGGAGGCGAGCACAACGCTGACCGGCTATCCTCCCTCACCTGAGAATATCAGGGACATCACCCCAAAGGCCGCACCGTTCACGGTGCGGCCTTTTTGCGTTCAGCGCCATCAGGGTCTGCTACTGGAGCAGGCCCTTTTCAATAGCTCCTTTTCAATAGCACAAGTTCAGTTCAATAGCTCAAGGAGGAATCCTCTTGAATAAGCAAACGCCGTCTCCGGTAAGTCATTGTGCATCCCTCACCGGATGCGGAGATTCACAATCTCGGGTTTGAGGGGCTTCTCAGGAGGCTGCATGGCCCTGGCCGGCGAAACGCCCGTCCCTACTCTGGAGGGATGGATGCCCATCAAGAAGATCAGACCGGGACAGACGGTGTTCGACCAGTCCGGCCGTCAAAACACGGTGGTGGCGGTATGCCACAGGGAACCGGAACCGGTCTTCCGTGTCGCGTTCGATGACGAGTCATATCTCATAGCAGGAGCCGACCAGCCATGGGTGACCGCGACACATACCTTGCGGCACAGGGCCCACACGGGGGGATTCCGCATCGAAAATTTGGCATGGGATTTCCTACCGCCCACCACCGAGCAGATACAGAGTTCTCTGATACACCGGCGAGGGTCGCTGATCGAAGCCATGCACTCTGTTCCAGTGGCTGGGCCCCTGATATTGCCAGGCCGGGAGTTACCCATAGATCCCTACCTGCTGGGGCTCTGGCTGGGTGATGGGACATCCGGCTGCGCCCGCATCACCTGCCACGAGGACGACGAACCTGTCTACCGGAAACGTGCCATCGGTGCCGGGGAGAACTGGCGCATCATGGGAGACAGGAACGGCGTGCTCTCCTGCAGCCTGGCGCGCGGTCCACAGCCGCTGTTTCTGATCAGGCTACGCCGGCTGGAGGTCCTCAACAACAAGCACGTTCCACCCATGTATCTGCGCGCCAGCAGAGACCAGAGGCTGGAACTCCTGAGGGGCCTGATGGATTCGGATGGCTGCGTTGACCACAGGGGGCAAGCAGAGTTCACCTCGATTTCGGAGGTCGTTTCAAGGGGGGTTCTGGAACTGGCCCTGACCCTCGCTCAGAAGGCCACTCGCAGGAAAGGGGACGCCAAGCTCTACGGCATAAGAATCTCAGACAAGTGGCGGGTCACGTTCGCACCCACGATTTACGTCTTTTCGCTACCGCGAAAGGCGGAGATTCTGAAAGGCCCCATGGAGCGCCGCGGGCGCGTCACACTCCCCAGGGTGGCACAGCGGTATATCCGCTCCGTAGAGCCGGCATCCATGGACGAAACTACATGCATTGTTGTGGATTCCCCCACCAGGATGTTCCTAGCAGGGGAGCATATGATCCCGGTCAGGTCTGGTGGACTGGTCGGGAGAAGCGGACACCAATAGTCTGTACCAGCGAACGATACTCCGCTTGAGCAAAACGTTCACAGCTATGCGGCAGGACCACTCCAATGGGTTCTGCCAACCGGAATAGGCCGACATGGTCAACATCGATGCCATTGAGGACGGGCCGGGGCCGCCCTGCCAAAACCCGCCAGCCTCAGTGTACCCCAACCGTCGCCAATGGGTGGGGAGAGCAGAGCCGGAGCACGTGAGGTGGCTGACCTGAACACGGGCCGGCCGCCAACCGGCATGCCCGAGGTAGCATGCCCGAGGGATAGGGAGAGCCGCTCCCGGAGATCCTGCAGACCGACGACGGCCTTGGCTTCGTCCATTCGGCGACGCGGGAGAGGACAGAGGAGCGAGCCGAGACCGGGGAGCCGAGGTTCAACGTCGCGGCCAACGGCACGTCGGTGTGGAATACACCTTCATCGGGACCGCGTTAAGAGCGGCGCCCGCCAGCAGCAGGCATCGGTCTCTCGGCCCAGCCGTCACTGCCCTGCAACAAGCACACGCCGCCAGCGACGGCCAACCGGCCCAGACGGCTGGGAGTGGCCATCCCCAAGCCCCGGAAGACAACGCCCCAAACAGCGTGGATGACGAATTGCCACTCGCGGCGCACGCACCGGAAACCAGCACTTCCGCTAATGCCGTTTAGCGGAAACTCGTAGCTAACCTTCTCCCTCGGTCTCCGGCTCCTCCCTTGTTTTCATCCACTCAGCAAAGCTAATCCGCAGCGGCTCTGGAGGCACCTCAGAGAGGTAGCATCCCCGGACCTCCAGGCTAGTTCCATCGACGATTTGCGTCCCTTCAGGAGCAGTCCGCACCAGCTCGTCCCGCAGCTCCGCCGCCGCAACCGCATCGAAGTTTGACGCCACGATCCTCACCACCGATCCCATCCGCGCGGCATGCTCAGCAACGAAGACACTCCGACGCCCATCCCAAGGAGATGCAACTAGATCATCCACACACTCGAACACCGTCATTTCTGTATGACCTAAATGGCGGCACCCGTCCCAAAACCGGATCTCAAAAACGGTTGCGCCGCCCTCTTCTCCAGGCAGCAGCTGACCGTCGTCTCTCCACCAGTGGCCAGCCGTCATGGACACGTCAAAGGTCGGACCCGACACAACCCCTGTTTTGGATGCCTCGCACATACCTTTCCCCGTATGAGAGTCACCTGCAGAGGAACTATAAAATATGCGTTCCGAAGGTCTTTGCCCCTTTTATTTACTGAACCTTCGACCCACCCAGACAGCCTTAAAGCACGACCGTTTGGGCACATCATCTGTGAGTGTCCCGAGGGCATATGCGGGAAGCTTAGCAACCTGGATAGACAGGAATTTGTCCGGCCCTAACTAGCCGGCCGCGGTCCTCTCCCACCAGTAATCAGCTCAGCCGACTGGCGGTAACCAGCCAAGCCGCCCAGTAGCAAGGAAAGACCTCAGGGCGGGGCCCTGCTGGCCCCGAACCCGACCAGATCACGCGCCAGGGATACCGAGTGCCCTGCCAGGACGGTTAATCGACCAAAAAAGAAAAGGCGCCGGTAACGGCGCCGAGGAAAGGACGGAAGCGACGGGGGCGCTACGGGACCGCGTCCATGCTGTAATCGCTGCCCACGATGGGAAGGTAGATCCGCAGCGTGACCTGGACGTTGGCGTGCCCCAACCACGAGCTGACCACATTGAGCGGAACACCGCCGGCCACCAACCAGTGCCGGGCGGAACTGTGCCTCAGGCTGTGGGCGCCGGCGCGCCGTTGCCCGGTCCCGGGCGACTCCTCACCCAGGCCCGCGCTTTCGATCCCGTCCCAAATGTGCCGCAGCGCCGTCCGCATGCTGAGCTACACCAGCTTGTCCCGCGGCGACCGGTTCGCCGGCCAGTTCGTGAACAGCTGCACCAGATCGGGATGAAGCCGCACTGTGCGGGCGCGCCGGCTCTTCGACCGCCGGACCAGGAGCGTCGCCGGATCCCCTCCGGTTTTCGCACTCACCGGAGAGGCCCTGGGCAGACCGGGTCCGCGCCGCGGCACGCGCCTCCGGCCTGGGGGACGGATTCTCCGGCCACAGCGAAGGAGTTGGACCCAACCGATACAACTCCAGTTTTCGCACTCACCGGAGAGGCCCTGGGCAGACCGGGTCCGCGCCGCGGCACGCGCCTCCGGCCTGGGGGACGGATTCTCCGGCCACAGCGAAGGAGTTGGACCCAACCGATACAACTCCAGTTTTCGCACTCACCGGAGAGGCCCTGGGCAGACCGGGTCCGCGCCGCGGCACGCGCCTCCGGCCTGGGGGACGGATTCTCCGGCCACAGCGAAGGAGTTGGACCCAACCGATACAACTCCAGTTTTCGCACTCACCGGAGAGGCCCTGGGCAACCGGGTCCGCTTCACACTTCGGGGGTGAGCAAACAAAATGGCGCCGGTACCGGGGCCGATAAAAAGACGGAGTTGAGGGCGCGCTAAGGCACCGCGGCCATGCTGTAATCGCTGCCCACGATGGGCAGGTAGATCCGCAGCGTGACCTGGACGTTGGCGTGCCCCAACCACGAACTGACCACATTGAGCGGGACCCCGCCGGCCACCAACCAGTGCCGGGCGGCACTGTGCCTCAGACTATGAGCGCCGGCGCGCCGCCGCCCGGTCCCTGGCGATTCCTCACCCAAGCCAGCCCATTCGATCCCGTCGCCGATGTGCCGCAGCGCACTCCGCATACTGAGCTGCACAAGCTTGTCCCGCGGCGACCGGTTCGCCGGCCAGTTCGTAAACAGCTGCACCAGATCGGGATGAAGCCGCACTGTGCGGGCGCGCCGGCTCTTCGACCGCCGGACCAGGAGCGTCGCCGGATCCCCCACGTAGTCGAGGTCGCGCCATTCCAGTTCCAAGACCTCGGAGACCCGCAGGCCAGTGCGCCACATGATGAGCGCCGCGGTGCGGGCCTGATGCCGGTTGTGGGACGCCAGCGCGTCCAGGAGGCGCTTGATCTGGTCGGCCGTCCAGTAGTGAGGAACATCCATGCTGGCAGAATACACCTAGCCGAACTCTGCCAAAAGCAGCAACTGTCATCAATTTCGCCACGCGTGGACCCTGTCCTCGAGCACCAGAAATGGCAGACTTTGATCCAAACTCTGCCACCGGCAACGCCTCAGCTTTGCCCCTGCCCAAATACCACATCGGACGTCTCATCCTCAGCAGCCAAAGCTTTTAACCCCGGCTGGCGCCTGCTAAAAATCACCCAAGCACAACATCTTGTGCGATGGACAAACGGGGCCACTCTATTCGATAATCAACATAGAGCAAGGACTCAGCGCATCGCGCAGGGTGAGGCTAGCCACCAAACCCGGGTTCATGCTCAAGCCCCGCCGGGCCGGAGCTTCTCGGCCGGACCGGCACGAAACATAATCGGCCCCTGCTTGATTGGCAGGGGCCGGTTGCTTTATAGTCAACTCGACACTCACCTACCAACCTGGGTTGGCCCCCAGAGTTGCCGAGAAGAGGGAGAGAATGACACCGCGTACATCCCGCATATCACCACATACCCAGTCCCCGCACCTCGTCCTTGACCACCTAAACCGAAGCCAAGGTGAAATGCGCAGACGGTGGTAGACAAGCGACGAGGACGGGTCGTTCTCCAGATACGGATGAGAGGAATTAACCCGCGCAACCCGGCTGATCATCATCGCCATTTAAATGTACATCCCACCTTGGTATTGGTTTAGCTGCGCTGACCCAATCCCGGGTCAGCAGCGGACGCCTCCGGATCCCCTGCCCCGCCCACGGCGGGACCAACACCAACTTGGCCCTCTGGGTTAATGACGACGGCATCGCCGCACGATGCCACAGCGCCGGATGTTCCTACGCCGACATCGCCCAGGCCATCGAGACCCGCTACGGGATCTCCATCAACCCCAGGCGATACACAGGCAACCCCATCACGGTGGCCACCAACATGGTGAACACCAGGAGAACACCAGAACCCGGGCCAAAAGCCCAGGACCTACGCCCCCACGCGCTTCGCCTCTGGCAACGGTCAGTCCCCATTCCCAACTCACCTGACTGCCCAGCCCGGATGTGGCTTGCCAGCCGCCATCTATGGCGCCCAGAGCTACCCCTGCCCACGGCAGTGCGATGGATCGGCGCCGAACACCTGCACCGTGAGTTCCAAGGAACCGGCGCCATCATCGCCATGGCAGCTCCGCCCGACGCCTGGACGGCGTCATGGCCAGGCCTGCCCGACCTCAGCTCCGTGCAGCTCGTCTACGTCAACAGAGACGGCACCCCAGCCGTCGACCGAGGCTTGACCAAGAGGACCTATGCCCCTGCCACGAACGCCGTGATCGTGCTGGGATGCCCCCACCTGCAGGGCGCGCCCGCGCCAGTGAACGTCGCCGAGGGTCTGGCCGACGTCCTGGCCCTCGCAGCCAGAAGCCCCGCTCCTGCAGTCGCAACTCTGGGCACCTCCGGCATGGCCTCCGCCATCATCGCCAAATGGCTGGCGACGTCGCAGGCAACCCGGGTATGGGCTGACCGGGACGAGTCCAAGGAAGGTCGAGCAGCCCCAGGGCAGCGCCACGGGCGCGAGCTGGTGCGCCTGGTGAACGACAGCGGCGGCAACGCCACTGCCCTCCAAACACCGGTCCCACACAAGGACCCGCAGAAGCGGCCGCCGCCATGGAGTTCAGCGACCCTGATCCGGCCTGGCCGGACTATGCCAGGACCCTCTCTGAGACAACGGACTGGCCCCGGTGGGAGATAGCCCGGCAGGCCATGGCCCAGTGTGCGGAGGAAGTGTAATGACGATGAAGGGCGAGCCAGTCCCACCCGAAGGGCTCGACCACATAAAAGACCTGGAAAGGTGGCTGCTGGATCACCCGAACGACGCCCTGATCCGTTCGAAACTGGCAGAGCTCCAACGCGATCCCCGTTTCGCAGAGCCCGATGAGCCGGACGACATCATGCCCCAGGTTCCGGAACTGGCCGATTTCCCGGTTCCCCCAGGGCTCAAAAAATATGTCGACGCTACGCGCATCGTCGCCGGGGCCAGCGTACCCACCTCAGCCGCGTGCATCGCCGCCGCGTTCAACTTGCTGGCTGCCGAAGATGTGGATGTCCAGAGCAGGGCCAATGCCCCGCACCCATCCGGCCTCTACTTCGTCGTCGGCTCCGAGAGCGGCTGGAGGAAGAGCGCATCATTCCGGGAAACCATGCAGGGCCACGTCGAGGCCGACGAACGGGTGGAGGCGCTATTCCGTGAGGCCGACACCACCACCGAAGAGGGCATCGAGACAAAACCAAGGGGTTTCAGCCCCCGGGCCCTCCGGCAGGATTTTACGATTGAGGCCCTGCTCAGCCGGCTCTGGAAAGCCCGCAGGACCATGGCGGTGGCCAACAGCGACGCGTCATCCCTCCTGGGAGGCTGGAGTTTCCGAAGGGACAACCTCAGCCGGTCCCTCAGCCATTTCGTCTCCCTATGGGACGGGGACCCGACCTCTATCGACCGGCGCAACCCTGAGTTACCCGAAATTTATTTCTACCAGCGCCGCCTCACCGGACTGATCATGGCCCAGGGCAATGTGGCCGAGGAGTTACTTTTCACCCAGGCGGCCGGCAACGGTTTCACCGCCCGGTGCCTGCCCAGCATGGACCGTGAGAGGCCGAAGCCCCCGGCCGACACGACCACGTCCTTCCAGTCCGCCCTGGATACCATTGCCGACATGCGAGAACTGGTCATACGCCGCCGGGCGGACCAGGACGCCAATGTAGAGCTGCTCCAGGGCGTCCAGCGCCGGCCGGTGATTCACCCAGAGCATAACGCCAGGGACCTCCTGGCGGCGGCCTCGGCCAAATTTGAATCCCTGGCCGACGGAACAGACAACCTTCATGAGAGAGGTTTCTGGGCCAGGGCTCAGGAGCAGACGGCCCGGTACGCGGCCACCCTGGCCTATGTCCGCACACTGGAGGACGGCATCCCCGCGTCCTGGGACCATGTGTATTACACCCGCCCCGAGGTAGACCAGGCAGAGGCAGTCATCACCTGGCACGGAGACCTGATCAGGTCCTACGCCATTCAGGCGGCCTCCGAGAAGGTCACCCGCATGGCCAACGAGACCATCACGATGCTCCGGGAGAAACGGGAGAAGGTGGCCAAGGAGGACGGCAGCATAGCCGCGAGACATGTCATCGCCAGGATGGGCAAGGGCGAGATGAGAACGGACGCAGGGCTCCGGGAGCAGGTGATAGAAGTGCTGGTTTCACACCGACATTTGATACCGACCGCCCGGAAGGGCCACTACATGATGGTGGTCCCTCATGATTAAGGGTACGTGCGACTTCTGCGACTTCCTGGGTCAAAAGGGGTGAAAAAGTCGCAGAAGTCGCACGGACGGATAAAGTTAACTGGCGGACAGCCGCCGGTGGACCGGATGTCTCAATAACGAGCACCTGAACGGATCTTGCACAATAAAAGGAGAACACCCGGAACAATGATTGAGATTGACCTAAGTCTTACTCTTCCCCTGCCGTGGGATGGCGCATCGTTTCAGACCAAGCAGATCGGGGAAATCAATTTCCTCGTAGGTCCAAATGGGAGTGGAAAATCTCAGTTCGTAAGAAGCCTATCCATTGAATTGCGTCAGAAAGGCTGGCGTACGCGATTATTGGGGACAGACAGACTGGCCGGTATGGAGCAAACTAACGCGTTTACCAGCGTTATACACAACCCGTTTGACGAAGGCCTTGCAAAGGATATATTCAGCTACATTAAAGAAGCAGGTCGGTCAGGGGCCGGGATAGACGCCATCGTGCTACTAGATGAAAGGATGGATCTTCTCATTCAGGTGGAAGCAACCCTGAGCCATCTATTCGACAGAGATATCGTGCTTGAATGGGATTCAGGTCGGCTTGTGCCTAAAGCGAGACGGAGGGGGGACAATACCCTGTACAGATTGGACAAAGAAGAGTGCCATGGAATCAAAGAACTCTTAGAATCTGTCTACGATCTGTTTGATATGTTAAGTTGAGACTATTACCAAGGCAGGGTAATCATGTCTCATTCCTATCCCAGCGACATCAGCCGGGAGCAATTCGCCCGGATTCTTCCCATGCTGGAATCGGCCCGACGGCGGACCAAGCCCCGCACCGTGGATCTGTACGACGTCTTCTGCGGCGTGCTCTACCTCCTCAAGAGCGGCTGCCAGTGGCGGATGCTCCCAGCGGACTTCCCCGACTGGCGCACCTGCTACAAGTATTTCCGTCAATGGAGTGAGCGCCCTGGCCCGGAGGAAGAGTCCATTCTGGAGCGGGTCTTAAAAAGAATCGGTTGGCGCGGTCCGGCAGAGCAATGGGCGGACAGAGCAGACCAGCTTCTGCATCGTGGACTCCCAGAGCGTAAAGAACACCGACAGCGCGGAGAACAAGGGCTATGACGCGGGCAAGAAGGTGTCCGGGATCAAGCGCCACGTCGCGGTGGACAGCCAGGGGTTGCCCCATGCGATTCATGTGACCACGGCCGATGTTACCGACCGGGCCGGGGCTTTGGCGATGTTTGAACAAAGCCGAGCCGACCTGAGCCGGGTGCAGAATGTGATGGTCGACGGGGGTTACACCGGGAAGCCCTTTGCTGCGGAGGTGCAGAACCTGTTGGGAGCCTCGGTGGAGGTGGTGAAACGCAACGAACTGCACACCTTCGTGGTGCTGCCGAAACGATGGGTGGTGGAGCGGTCTTTCGCCTGGCTGGAGAAGTGCCGCCGACTATGGAAGAACTGCGAGGGAAAGCTCAATACCAGCCTGCAAATGGTGGTTCTCGCCTTCGCGGTGCTAATCCTGAAGAGATTGTAAACAGGCTCTTAGTGCTCTTGACTCACCTTTATGATGACCAAAGCCAAGTTCTAATAATAGACGAACCCGAACTCAACCTGCATCCGCAATACCAGGCTTTCTTCCTTGAGGAGGCTCGCAAGGTAGCCGGAAATCCAACATCAGATGGAAACAAGAAGACTCTCTTCCTAGTTACTCACTCCCCGTTCATCATTGAATTGCGGTCTGTAGACGATCTGAGATCAATCATTTCCTTCGACCTCAACTATTCGGTGCCAAAGCAAATTCACAGCCTGGACGTCTCTTGTTCTGAATCATTTGTCCGCCGTTTAAGCGGGCATCATAAGCAACTTTTTTTCTCCGATAACCCTGTCTTCGTAGAGGGAATTTACGACGCGTGGATTGTACAGGGGATCATGGAATCCTTTGGCGCTTCTATCTCTGGCGCAGGAAGCTGCTTAATTGATGCTAGCGGCGTTGAGGAAGTGAATCAGTATTTGAAGCTATCCCAAGGTCTGGGGAAGAACGCCCATTTTCTGTACGACTTAGATGCCTTATTCATTGGGAAACTTCGCCGCTGCATCGACGATGACGAGACAATCCAGAGCTTTCTGGTCACTGCCGGACTTGGGGACAATTTTGGCCAATATTTCGGGCAACTAGAACAGAAAACAATCGCTTTAGTCGACAAACTACTATCGGGATCATTCACGCCCCAGCTTATGGCTTTGAAAACGTTCCTTGACAAATTAGGCCCTCGGCCTCAGTGGCAAAAAGGGCAACTTGCTAAAGCGCGGGTAGCCTTGATAACAGCCATAAGCAAATATAAAGAAGACGTTATTTCTATATCCTCGCAAGTTGAGGTCGACGACATTCAGGCACGCCTGGCGCAAATTCTTGCGGCTTTGGAAGAGCAACACATCCACGTTCTGCCAGGAGGCACTTTGGAGAGGTATTTGCCGCTCTTTAAGGGTGCGGAATTTGACCCCACACCAGAGCAAAAGCGCGACGCTGTTCTCGCGGAGTTGGACGCTATGACCAACATTACTTCGGAAGATGAACTAGCCTCTCGCTACATGGATCTTTACAGCGCGGTCCGAGGCTTCCCTTCAAAAACTTCTGTTAACTTGGACATGGTTCTACGTCGACGTCTTTCCACATACATATATGCCCTTCAGCAAACTGTGCTGGAGTATCCCAATTGGGGTCACGAGCAAGTCCAAAGCCGAATGAACAGCGCCCTCCCACAGTATGCAGACGTGTTTTCGATTCGACAATTCGAACATCAGCTAGGAAAAGAGTTTCGGGCCACCATATCGGTGGCAAACTTGTTGAATCAAGGTTCGAAAATCGTTCAGGTAACCGATCAAACTAACGCAGGCATGGGTAGTTTCGAGATCAAATCCGCCGAACCAGACTAGTCCAACCCAACTTGGCCACCCAATAATCCACAGGCTTGTACAGACCTTTCCCCACGTTAGGGCGGGGCAGAGCCTTTTCAATGTAAGGGACATTTGCTCGGGTCTTGGCTAACTCTCCTACAAAAGTTTCCGACTACCCACCTGGTGGAGTTGCCCTGTGGCGTTCTACGTCGGCTGGTACTCCATCCGGACCAAAACGCCGGGGACCTCCTGGTGGCGGCCTCAGCCAAGTTCGACGCCCTGGCCGACGCTTCAGACAACATCCACGAACGGGGCTTCTGGGCCAGGGCCCAGGAGCAGACGGCCCGGTACGCCGCCACCCTGGCCTATATATCCGCACGCTGGAGGACGGCATACCGGAGTCCTGGGAACACGTCCACTACACCCGGCCCGAGGTCGACCAGGCAGAGGCTGTCATCACCTGGCATGGAGAGCTGATCACGTCCTATGCAATCCAGGCCGCTTCAGAGAAGGTCACCCGCCTGGCCAACGAGACCATCACGATGCTCCGGGACAAGCGAGAGAAGATCCAGGAGGACGGGACCATACCGGCCCGCGCTATCAGCGCCAGGATGGGCAAAGCAGAGTTGAGGACCGACGCAACGAAGCGGGACCAGGTCTTGGACCTGCTGGTCTCCCACCGCCATTTGATACCGGTGGCCCGCAAGGGCCACTACATGATGGTGGTGCCTCACTCTTAATGGCTGGCGCTAATTTTGCTAATTTTGCTAACTTTCCCCGCCGACATCCCCCAAAATTAGCACCGATGGTTAATTGTGCCTGGCGGTCAGCCGCCGGCGGACCAGATATCTCAATAACGAGCACCTGACGGATCCTGCATAATAAATGCCCCCAGCTAGGTGCAGGACAACGACAGCAGCCACCGCCACAGATATTGACCACGCTGGCGCAGTGAACCAACATCCAGACAATCTGAATTGCCGGAGCATCGACATGACCACCGCAAGCGATGATCTCCTCAAGAGAATCACCTCCCGCCCCGACGTCTTCAACGGCAAGCCGATCATCCGGGACATGCGAATCTCCGTCGAGCTAGTCCTGAGCCTGCTGAGCCAGGGAGCCTCCCACGAGGAACTCAAAGACGACTACCCGGACCTCGAAGAGGAAGACATCCTTGCCTGCATCGCCTATGCCCACGCCGTCATAGCGGGAGACTCCCTGGCGCAGGTATCGGTGGGGTAGAAATGAACTTCCTCGTGGACCGCTGCGCAGGGCGCAGGCTGACACAGTGGCTTCAGGGACAGGGACACGACGCCCTGGACGCCAGAGAACTCGGCCCAGACCCCGGAGACAGGCTACTCCTGGAACGGGCCGTCTCCGAAAACAGGATACTCATCACCATGGACAAGGATTTCGGTGAACTCATCCACCTCCACGGAAGACCGCACACGGGGCTGATACGGCTCCCCGACGTCCGCATGGTCCAGAGAATCACCCTTGTGGAAGACCTGATCCTCAACCACCGCCAAGCCCTCGACGAACGGGCGATCATAACCGTAATGAACAGCAGAATACGTATCTCACGGCAACAGCTACGATGACGACCAACAACAATTTCGACGCCCTCTTTGCAGACGCGGAGCTCCCCTTCGGCCACCCAGGGCGCCGGTTCGATGACACTCCGGAATACTTCGACCACTCGCCCCTGGTGGACCAGGGATCCGAGCCGGACAAACGGTCCCAAGCGGCAAATCTAATTGTCGTTGAACGCCAGTCGAGTTCTACAAAGGTGCGGACGTGCTGATTCTACCAAGTGCAGGACTGCAGCTCCCCACAACATGAGGATTCAGGAGGAGACATGGTTCAGAACCAAGTTCTGTTTGACAGATATATAGCGGTCGATTGGTCAGCAAGTGCGCGACCCTCTCCCAAAGGAGCCAAGAACAGCATTTGGATCGCAGTTCTGAACCCGAGTGGCCAACCTGTCAATGGCGCCCCCGAAATGGCACACGTAGCTGCAATTGGAGCTCTCTAATGCACCCCGCAGGCAGGACGGCCACCAGGATTCTCTATTCCCGGCCGCTCGGCCTGTTCTAACCGCCTTGGTTTTGCTTGTGGGACATGCTACATCGTCATTTCCGGTCCGCCGCCGGAGACCGCTGATGTTTGGCCTCACGAATGTCGGGCACTCTCCGGGGCGATGTCTGGAAGAGGCGGATACGTTATTCACCCTCCGAAATGGGCGCTGTATTGTTGAATAGAGCGCCTCAAACCCATTACAGGTATGTCATTGCGGGCCTGTTGTTGTTGTGCTACTTCTCCGGGGGCCTCAACTTCGCAGTAGTAACCCCGCTGTTCAAGCTGATAATCGCCGAGTACGGGATCACTCACGCAATTGTAAGCCTGCTGGTGTCCCTGGTTTCCCTCATCAACGCTTCGGTCGGCCTGCCGGGAGGTATTATCGGTGGGCGTTGGGAAGCCCGGCGGATTTTGCTGTTCAGTTGGCTCTTGATCGGACTATTGGCGCTTTCGCCCCTTGCTCCCAACTTCTGGGTGTTATTGGCGTTGAGGCTGGCCTACGGCGTGGGCTTCGGACTCCAGTTTCCGGCTACCGGACCCTTATTGATGGCTTGGTTCCAACCAAACGAAATCCGTGTGCTTAGCGGCCTCAATATCGCGCTCTTCGGTCTTGGGGTGGCCATTTCGGTAACAACCGTGGTGCCCTTGGCTGACCTGGTAGGCTGGCGGTCCGCCCTGGGAGTATTCGGCGGATTCGCCTTGGTAGGGGCGCTAGTCTGGGCCGTGTTTGCCAGGAGCGCACCGGGCGAAGCCCCGCGCTACTCCGGAATATCCACCAGGGAAATCTGGGACACGTTGCGCCATAAAACGTTGGTGCTCGTGATTCTGGCCGATGTGGCGGTTTTCAGCCAATACCAAGCCATTACCAGTTGGCTGCCCGCCTTCTATAACGAGGTCCGGGGGATGTCTCTGGAACAGGCGGGCTTCGTCACCGGTTTGCTCCCTCTGGTGGGGGTAGCGGCGGTCATGGCGGGCGGCATTCTCACGTTAAGGATTCGGTCTCGGCGCTTCTTTCTGATCGTTCCGGGACTGCTGGTTGGGCTGGGAGGACTGGGTGTCGTCCTGATGGAAAGCCACGCCGGTATCTACGTAGCAGTTATCATGCTTGGAATTGGCTCCTGGGCCTTTACACCGACTCTGGTGACAATACCAATGGAGTTGCCTGGGATGACGCCACACCGGTTGGCGGTGGTTTGGGGGGCTTTGGTCACATTTTCCGGAATAGGGATGGCGATCTCCCCGATAGTAGTCGGCGGCCTGAAGGACCTGACAGGCTCTTTCGTGCCGGGCTTACTGATATTCGCGGTCCTTGCCTGGTGGCTGCTGCTTTCGGGGATATTGCTTCCCAAGGATGATGCCTTGGAGGAGCCGTTGCCGTCTTCCTAAACCAATACCAAGGTGGGATGTGCATTTCGGGATCTTGAAGACGACAGAGGAGACTCAACAGCTTGTCATATCACCTTTGGTCGCCAACCGGGTCGGCACTGACAGTGCGGTCCTGAGATATGTACATTTCACCTTGGCTTTAG
The DNA here is from genome assembly GCA_965216065.1 of Dehalococcoidia bacterium. Classification (GTDB taxonomy): domain Bacteria; phylum Chloroflexota; class Dehalococcoidia; order Lucifugimonadales; family UBA3495; genus VXOI01. The sequence goes on along the minus strand of CBDCFB010000001.1, from coordinate 27,284 downwards.
TTTAGGACGCAGGGTACGACACGGACAGTGAATCCATCGGCGGATACGACGCCGTGACCCTGAGCCTGGACCAATTTGATGAGGAGGCCGTCGAGGATTACGCGGTGGGGTATGTGATCACCGGCAGCTGGCTGGCCCTGGGCAGCTCTGAGGATGGCCTGGAATCCCTCCATGACGCCGCCGGGGATGAAACGGGTTCCCTCGACTCTGCCGACAAGTACACCGGCCTGTTGGGCATTGCCCCCGTTCCCCTGCATCTGCTGATGTATGCTGACGCCGCGGGCATCGTCGAGATGGTGGTGGGTGGCCTCGAGGAGGAGTCCCTGGAGGACTACGAGGACAATGTCCGGCTCTATGTGGAGAACCTGAACGTTTTCATAGTGGCTGGCCCCTGACCGTTGAGAGGTGGCATTTCACCGCAGCCGTGGCCCTGAATGGAGTAGGGGCCACGTCTGCCGTGCCGTAGATGAGCGGTCCGGTGACTTGTGACCGGCATCCTGGTACTGAAGCCATGCTCTGCCAATTCGCCAGCAAGAGGAGCTGGCCCCTGCCGGAGGAGGAGTGGTGGTCGGCCCCGGCGTTGAATCACCGGCCGGTCCGCTGCACCTGTGAACTCGCCTAGTAGCCGCCGGCCTCCCTGGCGAGACGCGCTCTTATCCGTTCGATGGACGCCCGGTCGTGCCAGGCTCCGATGAAACTCCTTCCCAGCCTCACCGCGGCCACGGCGGTATCGTATCTGCCCGCCAGGATGGGGTCGGCCACCACGTGATGGGGCATGGTGAACCTCCCGATGATCAGCTCCATGCCCGCGTCGAGCCTGGGACCGTGGACATTACCCCGTCCGCCCTCGAGAGGGGCGGGGACGGTTACGGCATCGTGGCCGGCGTCCAGGCGAAAGTCCGGTTTGCCGTAGACCAGCAGCAGCTTCTGGGTGAGGGGGACCCTGTCGCCGGACCGGCTGTTGGAGGGGGCCCCGGGATGGGTGTAGTGGAAGGCGCAGACCCAGCGCAGGTCATCGCGGCTCAATTGCATCAGGACTGCGGGCAGGTCCTGGGTGCCGGTCAGCAGCAGCATGACCCCGGTCGGCCTGAGGGAGTGGACAGCGAAGGCGGCCAGGTCCCCCAGGAGCGGTGAGGAGGCGCTGTCGGCTGGTGGGAAGGATATTATGGCATCCACGCTGCCCCCCGGCACCAGATGGTGCAGGTTGCCCACGGTGGAGGCATGCAGGACGGCCCCCTCTCCGGTGGCATCCGGGAGTATCCTCTCGGGGGCCACCTCCCCCTCGGCGTGGGCCGGCTGGCCGCGGATGCTGCTAGCGGCCCCGGCGACCGTTCTGGCCCTGCCGTCCAGGACCATGGCCACGGCCTGCCGCCGCACATCTCCGCTGTGATTCACGATTCGCGAGGCGTCGCTGACTCGGATGCTGCCGGCCTCCAGGGCCTGACGGAGCTCGGGCACGGCCTGGGAATTGGGAGAGAGCACCTTGGCGGCGTGCTTGACGGACCGGTCGCTGACCCCCATCAGCTTGGCCGCCTCCCGCTGGCTCAGCCGGTGGGGAAAATTTTCCCCTGCCCCGTCGTTGTCCTCCCCCCCGGTGCTAGCGGCAGCGGCCGCCGCGGTGAGACGGAAGGCGACCAGGGCCCTCTGGGTCTCGTCGAGATGACGGCGGAGGACATTCTCGCCGATGACGACGGCCAAAGGGTCCTCGTCGTCGTCCAGGAACTGGTATATGGGCTCGACGCCCGCCTTGCGGCAGGCCTTGAGGCGGTGTCGGCCGTCGATTATCGTTTCTCGCCAGACGAGTATGGGTTCGCGCAACCCATGGGCGGCGATGTCCTCCGTCAGACGGTCGAGTTGCTCCGTGGTCCAGGGAGGGAAGATTTCCGCCAGGGGACTGAGGGGGAATTCCTGCGGAGTGGACATGCGTGGTCCTCCTGTCGCGCCGGGTGGCTCCGGTACATATCCCCGATCATAGCCGGTGCCCCTCAGCGTTCTTCGTCGTGGTATCCGGCATGTGTACCGGGGCCTCCGGTCGCCGGTGGCCGGATCCGAGTGGGCCTGCCGCCGTTCCGTTCCCCTGTCCGGCCGTGGCCGCCCACGCCGGAGCAACCCTCCGCTGGAGGACCACAGAACGGGCGTCACCGCAAGTCCCAGATCATAGGAGACCTCGAGTTGTAGCAGACATCACGTTCCGGAGCCGGGTCATCCCGGCTTCACCGCAAACCGGACACGCAACCCGTGGAGGGCCGGTCGGAGAGACCGGCCTTATTTTTTGACCAGCCGTAACAAGAGGAGAAACAGATGCAAGGGCACAACCGCGACTACCGCCCGCCGCTCACCGAATACGAGGAGATGCGGCACCATTTCAATTGGGTCCTGGACCTGCTGATGCCCGAGGAGGGCCACGCCCTGCTGTTGCTGGGCGACCACGGCGGCCTTGACCCGGAGGCCCTGAGGGACGTCCTGGTCAACGTGTTGCACCAGGACCTGGACGAGCACGGGCGCTTCAGGCCCAAGCATGAAGCGGTTCTGACCGTCCTGCCCGGCGCTCCCGGGGTGGCCGTCGAGCACATGCTGGACGAGTACTGGTGGATTGAGTTCCACCCGGTGAGGGAGGACCACAGGGGCACACCCCGGTTGGTGATCACCGCCGATCCCGCTGTCGCGGTACTGCGGGTGGACGAGAGCCGGGACAACCTGCCGATGGGCTACGACTTCTCCCCCAGGCTCACCCCGCTCACCCCTCAGACCACGGCCGCCCAGAGGGCACGGGTCATTGAGGATTTCCTCCAAGCACCTTGACCCTCCGGGAGAGGCAACCAACCCCGACCCGAAAGCCGGGCTGGTCATCCAGCCCGGCCCCATTGCGTCTTCGGCTCCCATCTGGAGAGAGTTTCACCCAAGGAGAATACATGAGAATTGACCCGCCGTTCCCGGAGACCAGGCGGCAGGACCCTGCCAGGCAGGCGGAGTGGCGCGTATACCAGAGGCTGGAGCGTAGCGATCTGGCTGGCCAGGCCTTCTACGAGGTCCAGATCGGCCCGCGTCACCGCGAGTTGGATTTCCTGGTGTTCCTGGAGCAGGCGGGCCGGATCGGCCTCGAGGTCAAGGGAGGCTCATACCGCCTCAGGGCCGGGGCATGGCAGCTGCGGACCTCCGACGGCTGGCAGTGGAAACCCAGCCCGGCTGACCAGCTCCGTGGCGCGGCGGATTCGATCCAGGACGCATTGGCCTTGTGTATGCGACGGCGAATACCGGTTATACCGGTTCTGGTCTTTCCTGACATGAAGGCCGACGAGGGAATAGAGGCCTTGGCCAAGGCGAGTGGCATCGAGGTCCTGTGGGGCCTCGGGCGGTTCGTGGAGCGCCTGGTCGCCTTGGCGGAGATCTGCGCCCCGCTGGACGCGCCGACGGTGGACGGGGACGAAAAGGCGGTCGAGGCGATCATATACTTGCAGGGGAGCGCCCCTCCGGCCGGGTAGATGTACACCCCGGCGCGCTAGGTGTTGGACGTCCACTCCGCAGGACTGGGGTCTTCCTGGCGGCTCTCGGGCTGCGGACAGCAGATTCCACCGCAGCGGCGGGCCGGACGGCACCGGACCCGGTGTTTCGCTTGCCCGTGCTTTCGGGCGGCCGTCCAACGTCCCCCGAACGGAGACTTTGGAGGCTGGCCGCCGGGCACTGGCAGGTTCCGCCGGCTGACGCCAGCCCATGCACCGGTGAGAGTAAAGATTCTGCCGGCCTGCCCTGACGGGCGGTACGCCTTTCTGACACGTGCCGCCAGCAACTTCGGGCTGGCCTTGTTCGGTTCCGTCACCCGCTGGCCGTCGCCACGGAGAGCTGCGGCGACATCTACCCCAGTTGATGCAGTCGCTAGTACTACAGTCTCACTTTAGGCAGGCGACGGTTGTAGCGGCAACGAGGAGGTGTGGCCAGGGTCAAATGAGGCGGTTGGCTTTCCGTCCCTAATGGCCGATAGCATATGCAGCTCATCCCCGATCTCGTCGAAGATGGAGTCGAAGACACCGGTGGCGACCCAGCGGCGGAATCGCCGATACACGGTGTCCCACTTACCAAACACTTCCGGCAAGTCCCGCCAAGGAGCACCAGTTCTGCAAATCCAGATCATCCCCTCCAACGACATGCGGTTGTCGTTGCCGTTCCTGCCCGGCTTACCCGGTCCATCGGGCAAAATCGGTTCGATGAGGTTCCATTGCCGGTCACTCAAAGTGAGAATCACTTCCAAACAGGGCCACTCTGCACACCACGTGGCTATGAAGTAATTGTACCCATGGCGGAAATGATTTTCATCGAGGATATCAATGGCTAAGTGCCGAACACAATAAGGGGTGTGAGCATTCAAGACCACACGGCCTAAAACAGATAGGATCGAGCCAGTTCTTTGTTGATGGGGTGTGGCGGTGGTTGTTGGAAGAAACGAGGTGGCGGAGGTGGAACGGTGGGCCGATGGCATAGAGAGGATGCACCAGTGCATCGCGGAAAGGGCATCGCGGAAAGGTTTCGACGGCCGGAGCCGCGCCGGCGGGTTCTGGACTATCTGCGTGGTCTGCTCAGTCCAGTGGAGCGTAAGAACGGCTGGCAACTGGCGGAGCACGTTGGCGACGCCACTCCCGCCGGCATGCAGCGCCTATTGTCCCAGTACCGTTGGGACGCGGACCTGGTTCGTGATGACTTGAAAAGCTACGTCGTGGAGCATCTGGCCGACGCTGACGCAGTGTTGGTGGTGGACGAAACTGGATTCCTCAAGAAAGGAGACAAGTCGGTTGGGGTACAGCGGCAGTACAGCGGGACAGCAGGCCGGATCGAAAACTGTCAGGTTGGAGTATTCCTGGCCTATGCCAGTGCCAGAGGCAGAACCTTGCTGGACCGGGAATTGTACCTGCCCCAAGTGTGGGCGGAGAACTGGGATCGGCGTCAGGAGGCTGGGGTGCCGGAGAGCGTCAGCTTTCACACCAAGGGCCAACTGGCGCAACTGATGCTGCAGCGGGCGGTGGAATCGGGAGTATCCTTCGCTTGGGTTGCCGGGGATGAGGTCTACGGCAATGATCGCAAGCTGCGACTGTGGCTGGAGCGATTGGACGTTCCTCACGTGTTGGCAATCAAGAGCACCGAGAAGCTCTGGGCTTCGACTGAGAAGGGACCCCGTCAGATTCGGGCTGACCGTCTCGTGTCGCAAGTTGACGCAGCTGATTGGAGCACGATCAGCACGGGCGACGGTGCCAAGGGACCCAGGGTCTACGACTGGACCATGGTGAAGATACGGCCTCTGCAGGAGTCGGCCAAAGGCTACTGGCTCTTGGCCCGCCGCAGCATTGCCAAACCTACAGAGTTGGCTTACTACGTGTGCTTTGGCCCAGCGGGAACAACCTTGGCGGAACTGGCCAGGGTGGCCGGGACCCGTTGGGCCATCGAGGAATGCTTTGAGGAGGCCAAGGGAGAGGTAGGGCTGGACCAGTACGAGGTCCGTCGTTGGGATGGCTGGTACCGGCACATAACGCTGGCCATGCTGGCCCATGCCTATCTGACAGTAATCAGACATCAGGCACTGGAGCAGGGGAAAAAGGGGGCCACTACGGCCTCGATGAAGAGCTGATTCCCCTAACTGTACCGGAGGTGCGCCGACTACTCACCCGTCTCGTATGGACGGAAAGACAGCCACCTGATTTGATTCTGTATTGGTCGTGGTGGAGGAGACGCCACCAAGCAACAGCCCAGCGCTGCCACTACAACCGCCGACTGCCTAAGGTGAGACTGTAGTACTAGTAGTTGAACATCTTTGAAATGAGGAGTAGGCGAGATTCGCGTGACTCACCCAGGGTCTTTCACTCATTAGCCCCCTCCCTACGGGAGAGGGTTAGGGCGAGGGCGTTCATCCCATCATTTCAATGCTGTTGCTCTACTAGCCACTTGGCAACTGCCAGGCCGGCCGGGCGGCAGCAGGGTGGATCAATACCATCTCGGCGATTTCACTCAGTGTCAAGGGCGGCGGTGCGATTTGGTGCCAACACACTTTTGTAGTAGTTTTGGCTTTGTTTCCTTTATTAACCCCCCCTCACGCCGCCCTCTGGTCGCACCAATGGGTCTGAGGCCGATTTTTCAACACACTTCGGAGAGTGGTCTGTATTTGAGATACCGCGGTCCGTGATTGCAGACTAGGAGAACGGCGCAGCACACATTCACCCTCAGGTACATATATGACATATGACGTGCCACGAGGAACTTTCGCAGCATTGCCCCGACTCTCGAAATCACCAGTCTCGTTACACCGGCCAAATCACGCTACTCATGTGAACACACTTCGCAACGTGCCCCGTATTTGGAATACGGTAGCCCACTCTGCCAAGCTGGGAAAGCATTGCTACACACATACAGCCTGGAACACTAATACGAGGCATGACTGGGCACGGTCGATTTTCTGAGCATCATTTTCGGTCGGCGAACCACGAGTCCCGTTGACCTGACCAATTCACTGAATTCACGGCAACACACTTTGCAAGCTGGTTTCCTTTCAGTATTCATACGGCGATGCTCCGGATTCACTGCGATATGGGAACACACATCCACATTCGGCCCCAGTAGTGGGTCAAATCAGGAATAGCAACAGTAGAGGCGGCGGGGTTCAGTTCCGGCATTCCTGGCACTGACGCGCTAGCCGAAGATGGCTGCAAGGGTCTTGCGGTCTTACACGCAGGCGTTCAGGGCGTTTTCCAAACTGTCCTCATCGGCGTGCTTACCCCCCAGGCAGGCCCGGGGCAGTACGCTTAACTCGCTTTCTGCCAGTTCCCATGCTTGGGAGTATTGTGGAACTCCACCGGCTTGGCGATGCGCCGCACATCGGGAGCCGGGGAGGTCTTGTCCAGCGAGTCCCTGCACGGTGTGCTGCTTTGTTGTCGCCGTATGGCGCCAACTCCGGCGGCGCTCGTACTTTCACCGCTGGATTTGAAAAGAGTCAAAGTCGCTGTCGCTGACTCAGAATTGAGCCACCTCGGTAGCGCTGGCATCATCCGCGAAGATTCCGTGGAGGCGCTGGCAGCAATGCTGAGAGGTGGGAAAGTGAAATGGCTCTACGAGATGCACGGGGAGGGTCATTCAGCCCGGGCACTTTCAAGGAGTCGTGTCTGGTGTCGATTTCCAAGGTGTTGACAATCGGGCTGGGGTTTCACAAGAGGGCTCTGGCCCTTGGCTGCAGAACGGTCCGGCAATGGCGCGTCAGGTCGGCGTTCCGGCGGGCCAGGCTGTGGGGAATTGGTTGCCCCACTCCCCTGCAGCAGCCGTTGTTACCAAGGGCAGGTTACCGCCGCCGCAGAACCCCCGATCCCGAACTCCGGTCCGCCATTGTTCAAAAGGCCGGTCTATTTCCCTCACGTCCAGCCTCAACCTCTCCCTGACTACGTGGTGGATCAATGCCTCGGTTCCCTAATAAATTCACCTGATGCCTCCGGGCATCGCACCTCGGGTTTGGGATAGGGCAAAGCCTGGAATCACCAGTGTGTAAATATTCAGGGGGAGGGGATGGGTTGCAACAGCAACCCAGCTCCAAGATCAATAGATCAGGGAGGTCCCCCATGGTGCAACTGGTGCCCGACGAGAGCCGACCATTGTCCGAGGACGCCGCCCGCCTCCTGGCAATTCTGTGGACCCTGCCCCTGGCAGGTCAATCCGATCTGCTGCCAGTGTTGCGCTGGGACCCCGCCCGGTTCTCGGTAGCAATCGAGGAGCTCGAAAGCGCGGGACTTATCGGCTCGGCATATCTGGCCTGGACGGTCAAACAGCTGACCCAGAGGTTATGGATTCAGGAGGAGGGACAGAGGTGGTTGGAAGTCGATCGCCCCACATGGCATGACCCCGGCAACCTATGCGAGTTGTTGGCAAGGTTGCCGCTGGTGGAGAATTTCTATCCTCTGGTCGGCAGGGTGGACGGGCTCGGAAATTTCCAGACGTTTCAGTGGCTCAGTGGCCTCAGCCACGACGCCGACGTGCGTTATGAGGACGGTTGGGTGGCACTTTTCTGGAGCGGTGTAACCGAGCAGGAATCAGAACTCCGCAAGCGGCTGATGGGGTTTGGAGAGGACGTGCTGACCCACGCCGCAACCGACGAACAGTCTCGTCCTTGGCCGAGTGGATTTTTCTTCGTTGCGGAAGACCCGTGGCAGAAGGAAGTTGTGATGCGTGTGGTGCGCCGATTTCCGGAAATCTGGTCGGCAACTACGGTTTGGGACATGACCGATGGCGACGCTCCGCGTATGGAGGCGGACCCTCGGAAGGGCGGAGGGTGGATACGTCAGGAGGTCTGGAAGAGGAGAGAGGGAGCTTGGCCTTGGCGCAGGAGGCTGGAGAGCAGCCCATGGGCAAGAGAGGACGCATTTATCATGGGCCGGATGCTCAGTGCGGTGTCCCAATGGGTCCTGTTCCCCACTTCCCTCGGCAGGGCACTCCTGCGAGAGGGTACGTCCAGCAGAGGGGCTCAGAAGACTCTTTCTGCTCTTCGCGACTTGGGCCTGTTGCAATCCGAAAAGCGCAGGACACTGGTCGAGGAAGCCATCGAAAAAGGGAAAGGGACTCCGGAGGAGAAGGATAGGAAAAAGCGACGAGCGTCGAGGCAACTCGGGAAGAAGCGCGAGTTTCTATATTCCCCTACGAATGCCGGTTTTGAGCGCCTCACCCGCAGGGATGGGGGCGCAGGGATAAACGCCAGGGCCAAGAGGGAATCGGCCGCAAAACTCTTGGCTAGACAACCTCAACATGAAAGGGAGGTCTGGTGGGTGTCAGAGCAGCTTACCTTGGCGGGCTTCCTGACTGTGCCGGGGACCAGATCCTATGAACAACTGGGCCCGGATGGGGCAACTGCCCCTGACGTCATCGTTCTGCTTCACGGCGGGCAGTTCGGGACAACCTGGGCCTACGGGGAGGTGGAACTGTCGGCCAGAACGCCAGAAAGGGTTAAGGATAAGGCCGAGGCGTTCGGAAGTCCCCGGCGTCAGGATGGTTTTCTGCTTATGATGGTATGCGGGACCAGTGAGGCTGAACAGCTGTTTCACCAGGTGGGGAACGACGGGGTGAATCCCCGTATTTTCATGGTGACCACGACCCTGGAGCGCATCAGAAAGTTTGGGATCCTAGGGGATGAGACTTGGTCATTCTACGGGGAGCGAGTTTCCATCGGTGCAGCGATACCAAAGAGTCGCTGAGGCGCGAACTCTCGATCAGTGCAGTGCTCTCATAAGGACTCCTGGGTAGGGCTTCCCTGCCCAGGGAGATCCGCAGGGGTCCGTCCGGTCCCGAGGGCGGCCGACGTCGTTGTAGAGCGGTACGCCGGCTTCTTCAGTTGCTTCACGCGTCGGACGCATCTCGAAGAAACGGCAATGACAGCTGCGCCTGTTGACGAAGTCGCCCGGCAAGCGATCACCTCTGGATTTGATCGATATCAGGTGGGCCGGAGCAATTCCCAAACGGTGGCAAGAACCAGTGGAGACAATTGTGTCAACTCAAAGAGGACGACCCGGAGAACAGGCAACCGGGTGGGTCGGATCATTGCCGACCACGCCAAGGTGAATTTGTCATCGGAATCAACAAGACGGGCACGGCTGGCGTAGTGGGGCTGTTCGCCTTGCCCAAAGGCCCGGAGCTGCGTACCGCCGCTGGCCGTCACTCAACGGCGGTGCGCACTCCGCGAGTACGCTCCAAGCAGGTTACTCCCGTCCCGCGCGACCATTGTCTGGGACGCGCGCTACTGCCACCTCATCCCCCAGAATCTCGCCAATGCGTATGGGCGCGGCCTCGCGATTCTGGCTGCGCTGGGCAGTAACGTACATATGAAAGCCGACGCGGGCCCTGGTCATGGCCACGTAGAGCAGCCGCTGTTGAACCTCGATGTATTCGAGGTCGCGGCCGTTCTCACAAACGATGGGTATTGCCTGGTCGTCGGCGTCTAGGAGGATGACGTGGTCCCATTCCAAACCGGCGCTGCCCTCGATTGAGCAAACGCTCACACCATGCGGCTGCGACAACAGCGGCCCCCGTGACATGGCCGACCGCCGGCCGGGGTTCAGGACCGGCGACCAGAGGTCCAAAAAGCCGGCTAGTTGGTAGGACAGGTCCTGCCCCGGCTGCCCCCTGAATCCCCGCGCTGACTCCAATAGTGATGTCACATCTCGGCTGAAATCGGGAGTAGCAACGATGGTGCCCCCGGCGGCCAGGTGGGCCGCCGCATCTAGAACCACGTCTGCGACGGTAACGCTGGGTTCGGCCAGCCTATCGAGAACCTCCAGCCGGTCATATGCCAACCTCCCCATCGTCGCAGCCACCGAACTTCTTTGGCCGCCCACCGCGTCATATTCGAGCGCGGTTTGGCCAAGGTGTCTGCCGGTCGCGCGGGTCCTCTCCTTCGCTTTGGCAATGGCTTTCTGGGCGGTGGTGGAAGGGTGTGAACCGAAGGTTGCCGCAATGAAGGCGCTGTCATCCCACGGATTGAGGACATATGTGAGAAATGCCAAGAGCCTGTCAGCATCGCCAAGGGCTCCACGGTTTCGAGGACCTGACCTGCCCCGTGAAACACTGGGCAGTTGGGAGTCTCCCATCAGGCGAAGTGGAGCACCGCTGGCTGCAAACGAGGTTAGCAATTCGGGTTTGATGTAGCGGCTGGGGAGGAGGAAAACAACTGAATGCCACCTGCTGCCCTGCGCAGCGAGATCCTGCGCGCGTCCGATAGCTGCGCTGTACTGAGCGTAGGCCGGATCATCGACGATCGTCAGAGTCAGGTGCCGGGCGCCCCCGTCAATCGCGGCCGCCGGTGCAAGCCCGTCCCCTGTGAGGCCAGTCATGCCCTCATGCAGGGCGAGTCGGGCCGATGTGCGGGCCAGAGGGACTCCCGACCTGTAATTTCTGGTAAGGCGATAGGGTTGTGCCTGTCTGTCTGTAGCCCAGAAGAGGGTCCCGTCCCAGTGACGTTCCGTGATGTCCATCTGCGTGCGCAGGTCCTGGTTTCCGGCGAACGTGATACCACGCTCCTTGCCCATGGCTGTCAGCGCGAGACGGATTTCCCGTGCTCGAAAGTCGTTAACATTGTCGGCGAGCAGATGAGTCGGACGAGAGTCCTCCCACGCTTCACCCAAACCGCCACGGTTCAGGAGCTCGAGTGCCTCGCCGATCACGTCGTAGCGGTCAAGGGCCCGCTGCCGCTGCTTTTCGTGGCAATACTGCTCGAATAATGGCCTCCACCAGTCCTTGAATATTGTAGGAGGGGGATCCTCCGGGTACATGCTACCGAAATCCGCTCGCCACCGGAAAAACCGGTTGGCCTCGGCTCTTGGATTGTCCTGCGCGTTTAAGAATGGTCTGACGAGGGCGGATATGACATCCAGAGCTTGATCATCGGTCCAAAATGACCATGCAGATGTATCGGCAGGGCGGCAGAAGCGCCTCAGCAGCGTACATGCGTATTGCAGAGGGGTGGCGACTGTGATGTATGAGGCTAGCTCCGCGATTGCCGGGAGCCTTACTTTGAGTTCGTCCGCCTGTCTGGTTTCCATCGATGCGTTGGTTGCCGCAATCCTGCGAATGGGGGCCTTAGTAGCGGCCTCAGAAAGTTGAAGAGCGTTGATCTCACTCCAAACGGCGAGTTCCCATTGCTCCTCCCGCAGGTCCTTCCACTCGACGACGAGTCGGATCAGCTGGTCTGCATCTGTCATCGCGGCGCGGGCGTGGCGGACACAGTCTTCCGTTGTCGTTAAGAACAGGACCCGGCCTGGGTCCACACCAGCTTCGAGAAGCATCAGGGTCCTGTAAACCAGAACTGTAGTTTTGCCGCTGCCCGGGACACCATAGATGATGGCGGCCTCACCCAGATTTTTTGTCGCGTTGACCTGCTCCGGTGACAAACCCGTAGATATTGGTAGGGGTTTATATGTAGTCGAGGAACTAGCTGCCGTCATGGTGCGCCTCCTAAAGTGACTGCTGGGCCACATTTTCATAGCCACTATGCCACCCGGAAGCGTGGTGAATTTGCTGCGTTTCAGGTTGTTGTTTGGTCAATCACCCCCTTTGGCCCCAACAGTACCCGGTGTGGGGAGACTCTCGCGGTAGCTGCTGCCATCGATGACGATCTGGTAGCTGGCGTTGGCCAGCCGGTCCAAGGCGCTGTAGTCGAGGATGGGATGTTCGAAGAGTCCCAGCCATTCGTCGACGGCCCGGTTGCTGGTGATGACGAAACTGGAGGCCCGTTGGCGGTTGAGTATCAGCACATTGAGATCGGCCGACTGCTGGGTGCTGAAGCGGTGCAGGCCCAGGTCGTCCAGGATCAGCAGGTCGGGGGACAGAAAGCGCCAGAAGGTGCGGTCCAGGGAGTTATCCACCCTGGTTTGGGCCATGACCTTGAAGAGGTCGGCGGCGTGGCTGAAACGGACCGTGTAGCCGGGTCGTACCGCGACGCCGCCCAAGGCCTGGGCCAGGACGCTCTTGCCGACTCCGGCGGGGCTGACGAGCAGCACATGCTCGTGCTTGGCTAGAAATTCCAGGGAGAAGGCGGCGTCGAGGAGCCGTCGGTCCAGGGTGATTGACGCCGAGCAGTCGAAGTCCTCCAGGCGGTAGGTCTCTTACAAGCCGGCCTGATGCAGGCGCATCTCAATGCGACGGTGGTTGACCTCGTCTGAAAGGATGATCTCCAGGAAAGAGGCGTAGTCCAGCTGTTCTCTGCGGGCCAGGGCGATGCGCTCGGGCGGGGTGACTCGACGTCACTCTGACCGGCAAGGCGGGTCACATCAAGACCAAGGACCCAGCGCCTACAACTCTAGAGGACCGGACAAGGCTCGAAGCCTCCCTTTATGGGACCGTCTGTGCTATCGCTATCGTAACATTATAGACTATATCCATTTTGTATTTACTATTATTAGGCGGTATTCTGCATATTCGCCTCTTTAGACGATCTATTTAGTCATATGCGGAGTCTTCGAAAAATCGGCTGCTGGGATCCGAGCATTGGTCGATGATGGCACAATGAAGCCCCAAGAGTGTTTGTACAGAAACCGTCTTTCGGCGCGAGTTTGCCGTAGAAAAGACCAAAACAGCCAGGGACTTTCTCCGGCGAGGCCTTTGCAGACGGAGTCCGGGGCCCCCAGCCGCCAAAAGGTATCCTTCGGAGCGGTGCAAGGACCCAGAGGCCACAACACTAACTGGTTTTTCAAGGCTCAAACTTGGCCTCATAGAAACATAAGTGGTATTGATATAGTAACACCAGAGGCTGCTATCATCTTGTATGTACTGTAATACGACGATATACTGTATATTAGCTTCTGTAAACGATCTATCTCGTCAAGTGCGGAGATTTCGAGAAATCGGCTGCTGCGGTCCTACATTTGGTCGACGACGGCAAAATAGAGCCTGATGAGCGTGTGTCCGCAACTGTCTTTCGGCGCGAGTTTGCCTTAGAAAAGATCAAAACAGCCAGGGAATTTCTCCGGCGAGGCCCTTGCAGACGGAGTCCGGGGCCCCCAGCCGCCAAAAGGTGTCCTTCGAAGCGGAACCAGGACCCCCAAGCAATACAAGCGGGGAAGTTCACGCTCCAACGCATGGCGATAGTTTGTGTCAGCCGGCCACGGGGAAGCTGGCGAACGCCAGGATTTTCGGTGGGAGCGTCATCCGGTGCGGCTGCCGGGCGCGGGAAGCGCTCACTGACTTGCTGGTCCACGCTCCCCAACTGGGCTTTGGCCTCCCCGCCACGCATCCACCGGTAGAGGCTGGCGACCCCTGAGCGCCCTCCATCTTGCGGTGGACCTCGGACAGCGGCCAGCGCCGGGTGAAAGTTGACGTGTCCGGATGTAGCCGGCGGAGTTTGGCTCTGGCGTCTTTGGCGGTGAAACGCCAGTTGATGATGGCCGCCGCCGCGTCGCGCTCCGCCCCGTAGACGCTGATGTTCCTCTGCAACGCCTCCTCGTCGGGGTCTCGCCCTTTGAGGCAGGCCCGGGCCAGCACGCTGGACTCGATCTCGGCCATCCGCTCGGCAGGCTAAGGACAGGATTCAACCAACTCCCGTGCTTGGGCGTGTGGTGGAACTCCAGCCGTTGGGCAATGCGTCTGGTCCGGACATCGGTATTCCGGTGCTGGGCCAGGGCCGCAGATCTGCAACCTGACGGCGGCGGCCTACCGGTACCCCATCAGGCCCAGGCAGAACCGGCACAGATTGAGGTACAGGTTCACGCTTGAAAAGCCTCATTATTGGGGACCGGAGGTCTCCGAAAACGACAAACCCCGCTTGCTGATGAAGCTTATTGCCTTACGATGGGGGTACAGGCCCCACTGGACAGTTGGACAGGCCGGGGGCAGGGAATCCAGGGAGTCACAGCACCGGGACGAGTCCCCCGGTGCTGCTGGAAGGAGCAACACCGATGATGGAGCCGGACGGCAAGTCTCCCGAGGGCGGGATCCAGCTGGGCTTCGAGTTCACGGACCTGTCACGGGAGAATGGCCCGCATGTGGACGTGCACCTCGACCCGGTCCCGGTTCGGGCCGGCGCCGAACCGGCGGACACGGCAACGCTGGAGAAGCCGGCCAGCGACCCCGGCCGGACCCCGCTGGAGCGAGGGCGCGCAATTGTACGCAGATGGACACCAGCTATCATATCTGGCTCTGCTGCCGCGACGAGGACGGAACCCTCCGGTCCATGGTCTCCATGGAGCGGGACGATACTGCGTATCCCACCGGCCGGAAGGCCGACTGCGCGCTCCCCGACGGCCGGCAGTACTGGAAGGCCGGTCAGGTCCTGCAGTGCGTCGACCGGGTTTTCTGCCAGCCCATGCACGAGGAGTTCGTGGACCGCGGCATGCCCTTCGGTCCAAAAGGCGTGGCCATTGAGCAGTTCGCCGATCAAGCGAAGTTCATCAGGCTCGCGGCGAAACAAGTCCTCGCTATGCGTCAGCGGGGTGAGTTGGACGCGGCTGGCCGGATCATGAGCCTGGAGTCGGTGAGGGTCGAACGCGCAGAACGCCAGCGAAGGTCGAGGTCGCCCTGCGCGAGCGGGTCTCACGGGAAGAAGATCTCCAGCCAAAGATTTAAGGTCATCCTCAGCCGGCGGCGGCAGCCGGTGATAGCGCATTTAACCGGAACCTTTCTGGGCATTTCCTCAATTTTACAGCGACAGCCTCGAGGAGGTTCAGCGTCAACTCCTATCTTGGTTGCGGCGTGGGGAAATTCCCGCCCCCAGTTAGTCCTGGGTATAGACTCGCACACCGGAAGGGGTCGTTGAACGCTGAGAATGCGGTTCTCACAACTGGTCTTCCGACTGCCGGACGTAAACCCCGGGGCGTTATTTTTGACTGACTGCCTACAACGATCACTGGCGGGAAACGCCTCCACGGCAGACACAAGAGACTTCCTCTAGGACCAGGGAGACTTCCACCGCGGCCAGGACCCAAGGTCGGCAACACTTTCTGTCAACAGCCCCGGCAATTACCGGCTTGACACACCAAACGCATTGTTGCCTGACGTGGTGTTGACGCCGAAGGCCCCGACGCCAACCCCCTCGGTCGTCGCCCATTCCCGGCAGGAATTTCCGCAATGTCTGGCACGTTTTCATTTTGGGCCCCGTAGCCCCGCCGGGTTCCAGGAATCTTGGCTGCGAAGTCTCACCTGCCGGGCCATTTACCCGGTGGCAGATATTCGTAGTCCAACACTGCCTCCCGTATCGCTTCCACCAGCGAGTCCTCGTCGGCGTCGCCGCCGTAGAACGGGACATTGCCATCGAGGTTGCGAATTCTGCCCCCGTCCAAAGGCAGTATCATCCAGTCGGCGGTTATCCCGTAGCTCAGGGAGTCCGGGTTCCGCCCCAGGGTGAACAAGTATCGTGCGTTCATCTCGGGTAACGGGTTGTCCGGCCGGTGCGGTGGGTTGGGTTCCAGCCTCAGCTTTGGGTTGGCCTCGATGTGGCCATCGTGCAGCAGCACCTCTTCGATGTCGATGGACCAGTAGGCCACCTCGATGGACGGCCATTCGGATTCCGGCAACTCCGCATAGTCCGCCGGGTCGAGGTCATAGGGCCGCTCGACCACCGGCTCCGATATGTCCACAACCGTCCCTATGACGATGGCCTGGCTCCGGTTCACGAGGTCCTGCACGGTTCGAGGCGGCAGGGTTTGGCTCTGGATCAGGCTCGTCTCCACGCTGATGATGGGTACGCTGCCCTTGTGAGCGTCTTCCGAAGGTTCAATAACCTCTTCCACCGCCCAACCCCCGGAGCAAGCGGGCGTTATCTTATCCAGCCCTCCGTGCTTGATGGCCTGGCCGTAGGTTACGTTGAAGGCGTTGACCTGTATCCCGTCGCCCACGCGCGCGACAATGCGCCCGGTTGCGTCCAGCACCTCGACTGCCCCATCCTGGACGTTCAAGCCGTAAGCCTCCGGCCAGAACAATAGCACGTCGTTGGGGACTCCGCCCTCGAGGATATTCCTTATCACAAGGCACTTTCCATCCAGGGCAAGCTCCCCGGTGCGGGGCTTGACCACCTGGCCCATCTTTATCGCCTCGTCCCACTGGGGGAAATAGACCGGGGTATCCGGCAGGACTTTGATGCTGTGGATATGGAACGCTTCGCCAGGACATTCTTTGTACCTGCTCTTGAAGTATCCGCCACCACCGGCTATCTCGTCCCCGACCCTGGCGATGGTCTGGCCCGCTCCATTGTGGACCAGCACCACACCGTCTTCGACGTGAGGCGCGAATCCAGGGGGCCAGAGTACGGTCGCGCCACCATTTATCCGAAGGCACGGGCCGTCCATGACCAACTCCCCGAAGCCCGCCGCAGTGAGGAATACCCTCTCAGCCGCCATCACGGTCTCTTGCCTGAGTAGCAGGACTTCCGGGCTTTGCAACCAGAGTTTGGTTACCTCGTTCTTGGGATCGAAAACAGTCACCGCTCCCACGAAAGTACGCCCCGCCGGGCAATGTTCTGGAAGTCCGGCGATTAGTTCCGCGTATTTATGATCCTCGGAGGTGAGTTCCGCCCGGCTGATTCTTACGTAGTCTCCCACTTGTGCCGCAACCTGGCCTTGACCATCAAACACCCGTACTGTCCCGGATTCTACATCGAGCGAGAACGAGCTCGACCAGATGGCTAAGCGGGCTGGCCGCGGGGCGTTGTTGGGGTTTGAGGGAACTTCAACAAGCAAGCAACCTTCCCTCAGGACCAACTGACCGGCGAAGTAGTCTCCGCCCCTGTCGGTTCCCAGAGGATAGTCGTGCCGGGGGAAGGCCACCGATGCGGGGTCGGCTTGTTCTACAGGCACTCGGTCGCCGCCGCATCCGGCGAGGATGGTCGCCGGTAGGACGGCAGAAATGAGCAGAAGACCAACCCACCTGCGCAGAGTCTTTGACAAGAGCCGGCTCGGTGCGTCTGTAATTCTGTCTGATGCAATGTCTTTCATGCTGGTCCGGTGCTGGCGGGGCGGTCTATATATCGTTTTGGATATGGCGGGCTGTTCTTCAAGCGATTCTCCGGTATACCTGAAGCTGACAATCGGCCGAGCCGCCTTGCCTATTGAGGTGTGTCAAGCCGACAATTGCCACAGTGCCTGTTCGGGTAAATCAGGCGCAAGCGTTACGCGGTGTAACGATATGAGGAAGATGGCCGCCTGCTGAACCTGCGGCCGCACCTTCTGGGTGTGGCGGCTCAGGGAGCGAAACTTCTGCTCCGGCAGGTGCCGCGTGCGCCATCACCGCTCGGCTTTCAGGAAGCCCGGTCCCTCAACCTCGGGCGGAACACCCGCTGGCACGGGGTAGGTCAGTCGCCGGTGTCGGCGCTAGAAATCTAGCCGGAAAGTGGTTTGAGTCGCCGAGCATTTATAATTGGGGTCAACAAGAGTAGCGAGGGTTGAGAATGCTGGGAGAGCGTTCGGACCAGAGGGGTCTTTGGGAAGCGGACCGGTTGTACCTGGACCACGTGGGGAAGGACACCTTCTACGGTCTGCTGGCTTCCCTGCGGGGCCGGCTGTTCCAGGACTCCGATTTCGCGGTGTTCTACTGCGCTGACAACGGCCGGGACAGTGTGCCGCCCAGCCTGCTGGCCACGGCGCTGCTGTTGCAGACCCACGACAAGGTCAGCGACGCCGAGGCCAAGGCCCGGGCCGACTTCGACATCCGCTGGAAGGTGGCTCTGGGGATTGAGGTGGAGGACAGGCCCTTCGCCAAAAGCACGCTCCAGGTGTTCCGGGCCCAGCTGATCCTGCACGACAGGGTGCGGGAGGTATTCGAGTCCAGCCTGCGCCTCGCCCGGGAGTCGGGCTACCTGAAGAGGCGCAGCATGAAGGTGGCTCTGGACACGACCAACATCCTGGGCCGGGGCGCGGTGAGGGACTTTCCTACAATCTGCTGGCCGACGGTATCGTCAAGCTGCTGCGGGCGCTGGCGCAGGTTGAGGGAATCAGCGTCGGGAAATGGGCCAAGGCCTTCGGGGATACGGGCGGTACCTCGCCTCCAGCATCAAGGGAGAGGCGACCAGGGAATTGACGGACCAAGCAGCCGCGGACGGCACTGCTAACTTGAATTGTGGGAGACGCGGACCGGCTCTTGGACTTTTCGCGGCTGCGAACAGGGGCTTTTGGGCTCGGATCACCATGCTGACCGTCAGCAGATAGTGGCGGCGTCGGAACTGCTGGGGCACTTATTCCTCCAAAGCCCCCTGACCCCAAGGGTGGAAACGGCGACGGCGATGCCGGCGTGAGCCTCAAGGACGGGGTGAGCAATGACCGGATGACTGTCGGTGCACGACCCTGAGATGCGCCTACTGGCAGCTCGTGCAGCCGGAGACGCATCGATGGACACAAGGCCCGATTGTGGTTGACATCCTGACACTTCCAGTTGATCACCGCCGTGGAGGTACTGCCGGGCAACGCTCCGGACAACCTGGGGGCGCTGGAACCTGGTAGAACAGTAGCAAGGCCATCACCTGTGTGCAAGTAGCTGGAGGAGAAATGGGCATACGCAACCTACGGCTACGTACGGAGCTACCAGGCAGACCTACGCCGACGCGAGACTGCACCCTGATTGCCTGGGTGCACGGGACGGCCCGAGACCGGCAGCGCTTTCGCAAGAATGACTTTGTCATCGACCTGGTGCCGGGCAGTTGCACCTGAGCGGCAGGGCAGGTCCACGCCGACATCGATAGTGCCAGCGGGACTGGCGTACGGATGCCGCGCGTCGGATACGACCACTTGCAACGGCCTGGAGGTCGATGGACTTCAGGCTGAGGCATGGCGACGCCCTTGTGGTGGCGGCGTTGGACCGCATTGGACGGCGGTCCATGGACGTCATGGGCAATATCCACGACCTGGTGCACCACGGCGTCTGGCTGCTGAGCCTGGTCGGCAATGAAGTGAAGGATGGGCCAAGGGACTAGACGCCGACCCGGAGGGCATGGAGTGGATGACCGCCATGCTGATCGCCCAAGTCTGCTCCTTCTCTGCCCGGCTTGAACGCCAGGCAATTGCCCGGTGTACCTGGGCGGCCTGGCGCGCCCGGGCGGGGGGCAAGCGCACGGGCCGCCCGCTGAGAATCGACGAAGACCAAATGACGGCAATCCACTAGTACTACAACGACGCGTTTAAGGTGGTGGCTCCATCCTGCCTTCACGGTGGGCGGAGCGGCGTCTCTGGTGGGAGCGGCGCGCCCGCTCGTTGCGTAGCTGCGTATCCTCCAGCCACAGCAGCAACTCCTCCGGTCCGAACCGTTCCCGGGGCAGCATTTCCCGCACCACCCGGTACACCTGGGGACGGGTGATCCGGGGCATCTTTTTCCCCCCAGTCCTGCTGCAGGCCCAGCAGGAACGCTCCACCCAGCAGGCACATGGCTATGTGGTGATGCCAGCCGGACCAGCTACGGGTCTCGTATTCGTCCAGGCCCACGTCGCCCTTTTCCGTCTCGAACTCCGTTTCAATGGGCCACCTGGAACCGCCCACATAGGCCAAGGTCTCCAGGGGAGTATCCTCGGCAGCGTTGGACAGGTAGTAGCGAGGCTCGCTGCCGTCCAGGTTTCGGCGGTAGACGGCCCATGCCTCCTGGCCCGGCTTGCCCTTCCGGGTTACCCGCACCCGCTGGGCGCTGAACATATAGCTCCGCGGTCCCTGGCTTCCCTGGGCCACCGTTATCTCCCGCCAAGCCTTATCCGGCAACTCGCCACTGCGCTGCTCCATGGTACGACGCTGCCCGTCCCTGAGCCTGGGCTTGCGGGGGCGCCCGGACCCCTGAGACCCCGGACTGGTCCAAGCCAACTCCAGGGGCCAGACCGGAGTGCTGCCCGGAACGTCCAGCACGTAGCGCATCCCCAGGCCCGCCAGGGACTCCCGAAAGGACGGCGACATCCCGAAGGCGTCGTCCCCGGCAACCCATCCGGCCTTGAGGTGGCCCAACCCCAGGGCCCGCTCCAGCAGCTCCAAGGCCAACTCCGTCTTCGACCGGTAGCTCAGCCGCTCCTCGGGCACACCCGCCGCCGCACACCGGTCCTGGTCGGAGATCCAACTCTCGGGCAGATACAGCCCCTTGTCCACCAATGCCTGTCCCAGCGGGCTGACGTAGGCCAGGAACATCCCCGCCTGGCAGTTGGCCACCTTCCCCAGCCTGCCGCAGTACTGCCGGGCTACCCCCACCGACTTCCGTCCCTGCTTGGGAAAGTCGCTGCCGTCCAACACCCACACCGCCTCGGGGTGAGCCAGCCTGGGGGCCAGGTATTCCTGCAGCCGACCGATGACCGCGGCATCGTCCCACCGGGCCTCGGTGAGAAAACGCTGCATCGCCCGGGCCGAGATGCCCACCGATTCCGACAGGTTCTCGGCGTTGCGCCGCTCCCCAGCCTGCACCAGCAGCCCCTGAAGATAGTTCCGGCTGTGCTCCCGCCACTGCTTGCGGCCGAAGGAGGCCGCGAAGAAGGCGTGAAAGTCCTGAAAGTTGTCGTAAACCCGCTCGAAACTCGCCCCATCCATCACCCAAACCACCCACTATCATCTTGACAACTATCCTACCAAACAACCCGTCGTTGTAGTACTAGAGGGGTAGCGGGGTACTTGAGCTCTTCGCTCAGGTTAATGGACGATGAAGACGGAGAATTCTTCCTTGAATATTTGAAAGAACAAGGGAGAAACCCCACGACCTTTCCGTTAACGACGAGAGACCGAAACGTTCTCAGCACACTGCTGGAGTCTGGCGCACCCGCCCCCCCGGCCAGCGTCTTCTCCAGTGCCAATGCCGGGAACTCCATTCATGAGCCCCTCGATGACTTGCACAAATTGGCGGAAGAATTGCATCTTACGGAGGATTTTCTTCGCAAAATATCTGTCCTGCTAGAGGAGAAAAAGCAGGTGATTTTCCAAGGCCCTCCAGGAACGGGGAAAACCTACGTGGCGATGGCACTGGCCAGGCATTTTGCCGGTTCGAGGGACCGTGTAAAACTGGTGCAATTTCATCCCTCCTACGCCTATGAGGACTTTGTGCAGGGGTTTCGTCCCAGGGAATCCGGAGACGGTTTCGACCTTAGGGACGGGCCCCTCCGACGGATTGCTAGTCAGGCCAGGAGGGCTCCCAGCGCAAGACATTACCTCGTGATAGACGAAATTAACAGAGGCAACTTGGCGAAAGTGTTCGGGGAACTGTATTTCCTACTCGAGTACCGTGATCAAGAGATTGAACTCCAGTATTCCGACAAAGCCTTCTCATTGCCGGACAACCTCCGGATTATCGGGACGATGAACACCGCCGACCGTTCGATCGCGCTGGTGGACCTGGCGTTGAGACGGAGGTTTTACTTCGTGGAATTCAATCCGACCGAGGATCCAGTGAAGCACGTGCTACACAAGTGGCTCGGTAAGAATGCTCCGGACATGATACACGCTGCCAAGATTGTGGATAGTGCCAACCAGCTATTGATGGATGACCCCCACGCGACGATTGGTCATAGTTACTTCATGAAAAAAGGGCTGGACCGCTCCGCAATTGAGCGAATTTGGGAGCACAGCGTCATGCCTTACCTCCAGGAGCGGCTTTTCAATGACAGGGAGCGTCTTCAGGACTTTGCGCTCAACAGGTTGGATCCAACAGCCGGGAGTTCCGGGGACCAAGCCGAAGGACAGGAACAACAGAGCCTCACTTCCGAGAGTGTCGGCGCGGAATGATGGTTCATCAGATCGATATGGCAGAGCACGAAAGCAAGGCTTACCACCTAACGCCCTTCGAGCGGGACTTGCTTGGTTCGCTCAGGATCAACAAAGGACGGGGAGAGACGGAGCATGTCATTCGAATCGAGCGGGGTCTCATCTCTGATGGCTTTTATACGCTTAGAACCGGGTCGGTTGTTGGGGCCTTGGAACTGGAAGGGCTCTCTCTCCTGATAAGGCCCAAGATAGGCATTCAACAGCTGATATCGCTGGCGTGTTACACCTTGGGGATAGAATCTGTTCTGGACCAGCGCACGTTCAGATATCTGGAGGAGACCGCCTTGCCCGACGCGCTGGCGTGGGCCCTTGCCTCAGCTGCAGAGCGGGCCTTTACCCGAGGACTGCTCCATGGATACCGAATTACTGAAGAATCACTGTACACCGTACGTGGACGAATTAGGTATGAAGACCAGATCAGACTCAGGCACCAAATGCCCCTGCCAATGGAGGTCAGATACGACGACTTCACCGACGACATTATCCCCAACCAACTTATAAGAGCTGCAGCATATCGGTTGGGGAGAATGCACATCAGTTCCTCCGTGGTCAGAGCGCGGTTGGGCGGGGTTGCGGGAATGCTCGACAACGTTTCGTTGGTTGATTTTCCACCACGCAATGTACCCGAGGTGCGCTTCGATCGCCTGAATGAGCACTACAGAGATGTCGTCGGACTATCTCGCCTCATACTGCTCCACAGTCTTTTTGAGGCCCATCGGGGGCAGGTGCGAGCAAATGGTTTCCTCATGGACATGGACTCCCTGTTCCAACAGTTTGTAGCAAAAATTCTCGGGAAAGCCGTTAATGCCAGTGAGCGAACTTTCTGCGAAAAACAGATAGCCAGTCTCGACACAGGCGGAGGCATCTGCCTCAGGCCTGACCTCACATGGTGGGACTCCAAAATATGTAGATTTGTGGGCGACGTCAAGTACAAAAACCTAACGGGAAGGACCATTCCGAATGATGACCTGTACCAATTGCTCGCATACGTTAACGCTCTGGACCTGCCGGGCGGATTGCTGGTATATGCCAAGGACGAGGTCGATGTGAAAACCTTCGAGGTAAGGCATTCCGGGAAGCGCCTGAATGTGGCGACGTTGGACCTGTCGGTTCCGATGGACGAGATTCAGTCCCAGGTAAGAGAACTCGCTGAGGTCGTAAAGGGACTCGAACGCGAGTCGTTGTCGCCTGTTCGCTGATTTATCGCGGAGTCACCCAACGAAGTCTTAACGGATGTACCAACAACTACGCCGGGAAACCTACGGATCGCCAGCGCGGCAGACGCAGAACCAAGTTTCCTCCAGTGTGTGGCCTGCCGCCAACACTGAGATGAACGTAGTCGGATATCCCCTGTAGTCCCAATCTGCGCGGTTGCAAAAGTCGAAAACCCTTGAGACTAGTCTAATGAACGAGATAGATGAGACAACTCTGGAGATGATCGCGGAATTAATATGCGGGGCCGGGAGTGGCGGCGCAGACTATTCAACGCCGGGGCCCTATCGGTCCATGAGCGAAATTTATGCATTCTTCGGCAGAGCCAGAGTAGACCCACAAGGACTGTCGTCAACAAGAAAGTGGTTTGCACTCGAGTCGCTGCAGGCAATTAACGGGACCCACGAACTACAGGACCTGCTCCTCCGCCTCGCGTCACCAAGAGAGTATCGCGGTGATATGGCGGTTACCGAAGAAGTGGCGCAACACCTTAACACAGCCTTGAGGCTAGAAGGCCTGCAAATCACGTATTCAGACCTAGATCCACAATTGCAGCAAATACGATTGGAAGATAGCACCACTTCACTTACCTCCTCCTTGGACCAGTCCCCAACCCCAACTACCTCCTTCGATGTCGGACCCAAACTGGCCCTACAAGGAGCCCCACTGACTGTAGCCAACGTTTTCTTGGGACACGGACGTTCGCCAATCTGGAGGGAACTCAAAGATTTTCTCGAAGACCGGCTCGGCCTTCAAGTCGATGAGTTCAACCGCATTACCACCGCCGGCGTAGCTATCACGACCCGGCTATCCGACATGCTGGACACAGCACACATCGCGTTCCTCATCATGACCGCAGAGGACGAGCAGGTCGATGGGTACTTCAGAGCGAGGGAAAATGTGGTTCACGAGATTGGCCTTTTTCAGGGCCGTCTCGGATTTGAAAAAGCGATTGTAATACTAGAGGAGGGCTGCGAAGAATTCAGTAATATTTCAGGACTCGGTCAAATCAGGTTTCCAGCAAAGAACATCAGATCGTCATTCGAAGATGTAAGGCAAGTCCTGGAGCGAGAGGGATTGATAGCAACGTAGTTCCGAGGCCACCTTCCATCGTGAAGGTCTCAGGCACTTCAAGGCTGAAGTTCCTCTGCACCTTAATTTCGGTACCTTCATATCCTTCCAAACTCTGAGGATACAGTTGCTGCCGGTGTCACTCCATTGGTCGTCCTGAGCTGCTGACTCAGAATACGGCTAGCGATTGCGTGATAATCAAGATGCGTATCCGCCTCCCGCAGGACTTAAATAGTCGTGTCTTGCCAACTAAGGTTTGCGTCATTACTCATCCTTTGTTCTCATCCGTATTTGCTGATTTGGGGTGAACGACGGTTCCACGCACATCCCGACTGTAGCGGTCTGACGACCGAGGAAACCCTGGCACCCCTCTCGCCACTTGCGCTTATCCGTGATTTTGGAAAGCAACCCCGGGAATTCCCGACCTTCCCAGCCTTGCACGCTCCCCGTCCTTGGCGCTATATTTGAGGCATCGCTTTCCAAAGGGTAACTCCAAGGGGGTAGGATGCCACGCAGCCTCCAGCGGATCCCCGACTACTTCACCGAAGAGGAAGCCGGCGCGTTGGTCGACGCCGCGCCCAGCTACCCGGCCCGCATGGCCTTCAGGATCATGCTGAAGACCGGCCTGCGGGTGTCCGAGGCCCTGGCACTGCGGCGTGTGGACCTGCGCCTGGACCAGCACCCGCCGATCATCGTCGTCGCGGCCGACTCGCCGGGCAACAAGGGCCGCAGGGGCCGGGAGGTCCCGGTGCCGGCTGACCTGGTCGAGAGTCTCCGGGACCTGGCGTCGTCCCACAGCAAGGACCATTACCAGCCAATGCTGAACCTGTCGCGCCAGCGGATCGGCCAGGTGATGAAGGACGCGGCACGCGAGGTCGGGATCGACCCCGCCAGGGGTCCACCCGCACGCCTTCCGGCACACCTACGGCCGCAACTGCGTGCTGCGGGGCGTTCCGATCCCCGTGCTGCAGAAGTGGCTGGGCCACGCCTCGATGGTCGACACGCAGCGCTACGTCGAACTGGCCGGGGCGTACCACGAATGGGTTAGCCGGCTGTGAGCTTAGATGAGCTATTTGTTGAGCGCCGGTGCAAGGCTGAGGATCCACGAACCAGGACGTCGCGCAAGAAACGCCGTTTGTTGGGCAGCGAAGACTTGACAACAACAGGTAGGATGCCGTCTGCCGTCCTTTTGGGGCGGCGTTTTGCTTTGTCGTCACTGATGTAGCCGCTTGACCGCATTACCGTAACCGGTTAAGATAGGCCCATTCAGGAATAGGAATAATAAGGAGGGCTCATGCACGGACTCGAAGTTAGACCGATCGACGTTTTGACCCCACTCGCTGCTTGCGCCTTGTTCGGCAGGTCCGGCGAAGCGGTTCGCCGAGCGGCGCGAGAGGGGTTAGTAGCGACGCCATTTTCAGTGGCCTTTACAGCGAAGGAGATCAGATTGATCGACCTAAGTTCGGCTACAGCATATTGGGGCGCTGACCAGCGCTCAGGTCACGAACCTTTCAAAACCGAGGTTGACCGGATGCGCGATTACGGAGTCGTAATACAGTTTGATGAACATCAGTACGCCGTGCTGCACCCTTTCCCTTTGATTGCAACCGGACGCCAGGTGGGTTTGTTGTCTGACTTGGAACTCAGCTGATGGCCTTTTGCGGAGCGATAAACGCCCGTTTGTTGAGCGGGGAGTGGTGCTGCTCCTAAGCATTGACCTCCCGTCCTACGACAGTTTAACGGAAGCATCAGAAGGAGCAACGGATACGAATGACCCCACGTTTCTCGAAGCATCAGAAGGAGCAACGGATACGAATGACCCCACAAGATTGGCAGGAATTGCTGTCAGATCCCAGCAACTGGCCCGACGAAAGCGCAGAGAATTGGCCTACAGAATTGAAGCTCTCATACTGGGCCACGAAAGAGGTTTGGACCGATTTTACCAAGCTTTCTAAAGAACTAGAGGAAAGGGGACTTAGTGGATTGTTCCAAGATGTGTTAGTTCAGCTGGGCTACGAAGTTGCAGGAAAGGGTCAGAACCACCTGCTGGGACAGCAATGAAAGAAATAAAGTTGTCCAGTAAGGAGCAAATGCACGCCATCCGGAGAATCGCCAAATTTTTATTGGAACCGGAGAACATTGGCAAGTCCTCCCAGTTGATATCTTCAGAGCTTACAGATCTCGACTATCAAGCCTCGCCTTAGAGCATAGAGTTGCGAGATATTATTCCAGTAACCCGTAGCTACGCCCGGGTCAGCAAGACCGACGACACGACCCGAAGCCTGGAGCTCCACCTCCACCGCACTAGTCATCGAATGGATGTGAGGATGCGTTATGAAAGACCAGGAAAATAACTCCGACCGGTTCAGGTGGCAAGCGAATCTCAATCTGAGCGACTTTGGCATGGCCGATAAACCTCCCAAGATCGATCTGAATTTCAAGTTTGACGGAAGGATTCCCAGCAGCAACTCGGCTGGGAATCCTTCTCCAGAAATCACTGGGGAGGTGTCCCAGTTAATGGCTGCACAAGAGGCTGAGACTGCGGAACGTGAGTGAGAACACAAGCTCCGCAGGACCTTGAACCCAAGATTTTCGGGCACATCACCGCGCCGAGGAAAAGCGGGCCGCAAAGATAGCCCTGGGCGAGGAGGCCACGAGTTTCCTCAACTCTGAAGCTCGTATCGGAACCTCATTCGGGCCACTCCAGTCCTGGTCATATAGGAAGAATGCCATGGCGACAAATTTGGAAGGGAAGTTGACCATTCCCCCGTAACCTCCGGGCCCCGCTCAGTGTTCGCC